>CALRKN020000001.1:0-347247 GCA_943368005.1 Bradyrhizobium ivorense
CCTTCACTGTGGAACTCCGCAATCGACTGGCGAACGAGTCTGCTGCTACAGCCCAGGCTGCCCGCCAATCAACTCATCAGTTTCTGGCCATCTTGCATGGCTCTGACTATGCTGGCTTTGAATCTGCCGCGCAGCGGCTTAGTCCAACAAGCCCCTCGAGTGGACAGGCCGCCACAAGCTCTTAGCTACGCCATCCCACATCTCATGCCTGCCACTCAGGGGCAGCGTTAGGCCCTCACATTATGAACAGAGCCTTGTTGCGCTCATTCGCGATCCTGAGTCTCTGGTCATGTCTGTCCACACAAGCACTATTCGCCGCACCGGACACGGCACAGGCGACTGGTACGAAGTCAACTGGGACACGTCGCCAAATTGATATCAATTACTTGTTCCAGCACTGGGTTCACTCCAGTGAAGAGGAACAACCGAGCGGAACGGTTCAGATCTTCCGCCCCGCTGCGTCGATAAGCTTTCCGCCGAGCCGATTCAGGATGGCCTACAAGTTCGCTTCGAACGGAAGTTGTGAATTCCACTTTTTGTCTCCCGACGATGCCCATCATTTCAAGCCATGCAGCTGGACAATTAGTGCCAACAAATTGATCCTTCAGATCAGCGCGAATGGAATATCGACCGCTTACAGGATCGCCCAGCTCAATGGGGAGAGTCTGCGGCTTACACCGCTAAACGGAAGCCGAGCCTGGTACCAGTAGGCGGTACTATGCTGTGATGAAGCGGAAGCACCAGCGCACCCTTGAGCTGATCTTCTCCCGACCTGTAAGCGGCAGCTTGCCGTGGAGGGACATCGAAGCCCTGTTTCAGGAGCTTGGTGGGGAAGTAAGCGAGAGGGCGGGCAGCCGAGTCGCGGTCGTTCTGTTTGGCGAAGTCAGGGTCTTTCACAGACCCCACCCATCGCCCGACACAGACAAGGGTGCTGTTGCTTCAATCCGCAAATGGTTCGAACAACACGGAGTGGCACCATGAATCTGATGAATGTGGACGGCTACCACGCCAAAATTGAGTACGACGAGGAAACGGATCTGTTTCGAGGGGAGATTCTTGGGATTTCTGGAGGAGCAGACTTCTATGGATCAAGCCCGGATGAGCTTCGTCGTGAGTTCAAGAAATCACTGGAGGTTTTTCTTGAGGTCTGCAAGGAGCAAGGAATCGAGCCGCGTAGACAGTATTCGGGCAAGTTCAATCTTCGGATTCCGCCTGAACTGCACGAGAAACTGGCGATCACTGCGGAGGTGCAGGGAAAGAGTCTCAACATGCTCGCTCAGGAAGCACTCCAGAGAAGTGTCACGCCATAGAGGAGCGGGTAACATGCCTCATGAGTAGACAGGCCTCTACCGATTCCCTGTAAGCGCTCTAAAGTCCATGGCCACCACTCAGGGACTCCGTTAGGCAAATTGGAGCCGTTTACAGATGAACCTCGGGTGAATCGAAACTGAGCGCGAGAGCGGGGCAGAGCCGCTCCACGCGAATGGCTCACCGCTCGGTGTCTCCTTGCAGCAGTTCTGGGAATGGTCTGGCTCGAATCTCATCAGTAACGCGCAGCGCGGGATCCTTGCTGAGTTTCTGGTAGCCCATGCGCTGGGCGTCGATAGCGGTATTCGAACGGAGTGGGATGCCTATGATATAAAAACCGAATCCGGGATCAAGGTTGAGGTCAAGGCTTCGGGTTTCGTTCAGTCCTGGGAACAAAAGAAGCTCTCGAGCATTGGCTTCGACATTGCTCCCAAGCTCAGCTGGGAAGCCTCCACGAACACTTCTGCCACAGAAGCAGCGAGACCTGCGGACGTCTACGTCTTCGCCCTGCATGCCCACATCGACCAGGCATCGATCTATCCTCTTAACGTGAATCAGTGGGAGTTCTACGTGCTCGGCACGCCCGTTCTCGACCAAGAGAGCAGTAGCCAAAAGAGAATTTCTTTAGGCACGCTTCAGAGGCTCTGCCCACAGGCAGTGTCATTTCAGGGCCTCGGCGAAGCCATAGCGCAGGCAGCCAGTTGCCAGGCAGCTCGTCTAAGAAGTACTGCCCAACATCACGAAACAGCGGATGGTACAGATGATTTCTGATCTTTACTTAGGGCCACGGCCCGCTTCTGATTCGGGTCGTTAGGTTTCTCTATGACGTCATCACACCCCCAGCACTGGAACCCGGAGCAATACAGGCAGAATGCCCGGTTTGTCTCCGATCTCGGCATGCCTGTGGTTGCGTTGCTTTCACCGCAACCGGGTGAGCGAATTCTCGATCTTGGCTGCGGGGATGGCGCGTTAACTCGCAAGCTGGTGGAGCTTGGCTGCACGGTGGTTGGCGTTGATTCAAGTGCAGAGATGATCCATGCGGCCAAGGCCCTCGGGCTCGATGCCCATGTGGCACATGGGCAATCTCTGATGTTCGAGAATGAATTTGATGCGGTTTTCTCGAATGCAGCGCTGCATTGGATGAAAGAGCCAGAGCAGGTGATCACCGGCGTATGGCGTGCCCTGAAATCAGGCGGGCGCTTTGTGGGTGAATTCGGCGGCTACGGCAATGTGGCCACGATTGTTACTGGCCTCGAATCGGCGCTTTCCGCTCGCGGCGTGAAGGCTCCCAGTCCCTGGTATTTCCCTCAACCCGAAGAGTACAGGAAGCTTCTTGAAGCTCGCGGCTTCGAAGTAAGAAGCATCGAACTCATCCCTCGGCCAACAGCATTGCCGGGTGATGTGGGCAGCTGGCTGGAGACGTTTGCCCATCCCTACACGTCTCACTTGCCCGCGGCTGACCAGCAGGCCTTTATTGCCGAGGTTGTTGAGGCCCTGCGCCCCGTGCTCTGCGACGCCAAGGGTGACTGGAAAGCCGATTATGTGCGCCTCCGGTTTTCAGCTACGAAACCAACCACGGCAACTTAACAACGCCACCAACACAAAGATGTTCACGCTGGATCAAGTTGTTCCCTGGGGTCGCTCCTATGAGGAATACACGGCCATGTTTCTGCTCTCAGGTGCCGACCTGGCGGGCCGGATCCTGGGCTGTGGCGACGGACCCGCAAGCTTCAATGCTGAAGCCAGCAGGAGGGGGAGTGCGGTGGTTTCCTGTGATCCCCTCTACGCCTTCAGCAAAGCCGAGATCGAAGCCCGCATTGGCGCAACCTATGGGCAAGTGATCGAGCAAACCAGAATGAATCAAAGTGAGTTCGTGTGGGAGACCATCCCATCGGTTGAAGAACTGGGCCGGGTGCGCATGGCTGCCATGCACGCCTTCCTGGCCGACTATCCAGCCGGCCTGGCGGAGGGTCGATACGTGATCGGGGAGTTGCCCTCTCTGCCCTTCCCCACCGGCCAGTTCAACCTGGCCCTCTGCTCCCATCTCCTGTTCCTCTACAGCCAAGCGCTCGACGAAGCCTTCCACCATGCCTCGCTGCTTGAGCTCTGCCGCGTTGCCCAGGAAGTGAGGGTGTTTCCCCTGCTCACCTTCGGTGGGGCCGTTTCTCCCCATCTCGAAGGAACGCTGGCGATGCTGCGGGCTGCGGGCAAGCAGGTGTCGATGGAACGGGTGAACTACGAGTTCCAGCGTGGTGCCGATGAAATGCTGCGGATTCGCTAACGCTCAGGCCTTGCCCACCAGCTTCTGGCGCAGGCCCTTGATGCGGTCGCGCAGGTTGGCGGCCTCCTCGAACTCCAGGTTTTTGGCGGCGCTTTTCATCCTGTCTTCCAGCTGCTGGATCAGCTCGGGCAGGGCGTCGAGCGGCACTTCGTTGTGCTCGGCCTGTTCGGTGGCCTGCTCCAGCTGTTCGTCGTTGAGCCGGCGCGACACCTCCAGGAAGGCCAGGATCGAATTGCCCGCCCGCTTGCCCGCTGGGGTGGGGGTGATGCTGTGCTTCTGGTTGTAGGTGTGCTGGATGGCGCGGCGGCGCTCGGTTTCCGAAATCGCCTTGGCCATCGAGTCGGTGAGGTTGTCGCCATAGAGCAGGGCCACACCTTCGATGTGGCGGGCGGCCCGGCCGATGGTCTGGATCAGGGAGCGCTCGGCCCGCAGGAAACCCTCCTTGTCGGCATCGAGGATCGCCACCAGTGACACTTCCGGCAGGTCCAGCCCCTCGCGCAGCAGGTTCACGCCCACCAGCACGTCGTATTCACCATTGCGCAGATCCTGGATGATCTCGATCCGCTCGATCGAGTGGATCTCCGAGTGCAGATAGCGCACCCGCACGCCGTTCTCAGCCAGGTAGTCGGTGAGGTCTTCGGCCATGCGCTTGGTGAGCGTGGTCACCAGCACCCGCTCCTGCTTGTCGGCCCGCACGCGGATCTCGCCCAGCAGGTCGTCCACCTGGCCGTCGGTGGGTCGCACCTCCACGATCGGATCGAGCACGCCGGTGGGCCGGATCACCTGCTCCACCACCTGGCCCTTGCTCTGGGCCAGTTCCCAGTTGCCGGGCGTGGCGCTCACGAAGATCGTCTGCCGCGCCTTCTCCCAGAACTCATCCCCCTTGAGCGGCCGGTTGTCGGCGGCGCTGGGCAGGCGGAAGCCGTGCTCGATCAGCACCTGCTTGCGGCTCTGGTCGCCGTTGTACATCGCCTGCAGCTGGCTGCAGGTCACGTGGCTCTCGTCCACCACCAGCAGCCAGTCGTCGGGAAAGTAATCGATCAGGCACTCGGGCGGCGTGCCCGCTTCGCGGCCGGCCAGGTGGCGGGCGTAGTTCTCCACGCCGTTGCAGTAGCCCACCTGCTCCAGCATCTCCAGGTCGTAGGTGGTGCGCTGCTCCAGCCGCTGGGCCTCCAGCAGCCGCCCCTGGCCGTTGAGCAGGTCGAGCCGCTCGCGCAGCTCGGCCCGGATCGCCTGGATCGCGCCAGCCAGCCGCTCCTTCGGCGTCACGAAGTGCTTGGCCGGGTAGATGTTGATGCTGTCGAGGCTCTGCAGGATCTCGCCGGTGGTGGGGTCCACGTAGCGGATCGCCTCCACCTCGTCGCCGAACAGCTCGATCCGCACCAGCCGGTCCTCGTAGGCCGGCCCGATCTCCAGCACGTCGCCGCGCACGCGGAAGCGGCCGCGGGAGATCTCCACATCGTTGCGGGAATACTGGTTGTTCACCAGCTCGCGCAGGGAGCCCCGCAGGTTGAGCGTGTCGCCCACCTGGAACTTCACCGCCGCCTTCAGGTATTCCGACGGAATTCCCAGGCCGTAGATGCAGCTGATCGAGGCCACCACGATCACATCGCGCCGTTCGAACAGCGAACGCGTCGCCGAGTGGCGCAGCATGTCGATCTCCTCGTTGATCGACGCCGTCTTGGCGATGTAGGTGTCGGAGACGGGCACATACGCCTCCGGCTGGTAGTAGTCGTAGTAGCTGATGAAATACTCAACGGCGTTGTTCGGGAAGAACTCCCGCAGCTCGTTGCACAGCTGGGCCGCCAGGGTCTTGTTGTGGGCCAGCACCAGGGTGGGCCTGCCGGTCTGGGCGATCACATTGGCGATCGTGAAGGTCTTGCCGGTGCCGGTGGCCCCCAGCAGGGTTTGGTAGCGCTCGCCGCCATCCACCGCCGCCACCAGGCCCTTGATCGCCTCGGGCTGGTCGCCCTTGGGCACATAGGGGGCATGGAGCTGGAAGGGGGTGGCCATCGGGCCATTGTCGGCCAGATGGCCGGCATGTCGCGGTGACCGATGGTGCGGATCTCAGGCCCCAGTCTCAGGCCCCAGTCTCAGGCCCCAGCCTCAGGCCACAGGGGGAGCGCTCATCAGGGCCGACACACGGGTGAAGTCCACATCCAGGCCCAGGATGCGCAGCAGCACGGTGGAGAGAACGGCGTAGACGACCCCACCAAGAATGGCGCTCACCACGCCGTTCTTGAGGCGAAAGCCCCGGATCAGCCAGGCCGCCAGACCGAACAGGATCACGGTGATCACCCAGTTGAACAGCAGGCTCACCGGGCTGATCAGCCCCCCCAGGCTGGTGATGGCCCAGACGGGACCCAGCACCACTTTCAGGGGCCAGATCAGCAGCGTGCCCAACAGGCCGATCACCACGGCGGAGAGCAGGGCCACCGGGAAGCTGCTCACCTCCACGCCGAGCGGCAACCAGGCCACGATCAACAGCACGATGGCCCTAACCGGCCACTGCAACAGCCACACCAGAGAACCCATGACCAGCCGAACGGGAAACACTCCCCGCAAGGTAGTCATGGGTTCAGAGGGCTACAACCACCGAGTGGGGAACCCGGGGATCAAGTTGACGTCAATCGGCAACGGTTGCGTGCTGAGCCATGCCGAGGGCCTCCCGCAGCCCCCGCACCACGGCCACCATCGCCAGGTCGTCGCTGAGCCGGTTCACCGCCGAACCCACGCCCACGCCACTGGCACCGGCGGCAATGGCCATCGGCACGGTGACGGCGGAGAGGCCGGAGGCGCAGAGCACGGGGGTTTCCAGCTCGGCCGCGGCCAGGGCCCGGCTGATGCTGTGGGCAGCCGCCAGGGTGGGGGCTGCCTTTTCGATCAGGCCCAGGCTGCCGGCGCTGAAGGGCCGGGCGCTGGTGCCGCCCTCGGTCTGGATGAGGTCGGCGCCGGCGGCCACCAGATCCACCGCCAGCTGCTCCTGCTGATCGAGGGGCAGCACGTGGGGCACGGTGACGCTCAGCACCACCTCGGGCAGCAGCTCCCGGGTGCGGCGGGTGAGTTCCAGCACTTCCGCCGCATCGAAGATGCGGCCCAGGGGATAGAAGGCGTCGTAGTTGCCGATCTCCACCATCGCCGCGCCGGCGGCCACGGCGGCCGGGAAGAGCTCGGGATCCACCGCGCTCACGCAGATCGGCAGGCCGCTGGCCTCGGCGGCACACCGCACCAGCTTGGGATCGCAGGCGATGTCCAGCAGGTCGGCGCCGCCCAGGCCGGCCGCCCGGCTGATGCGCTCCACGCTGCCGGCGTCGAAGTTGGTGAGGCCGGCGATCACCTTGAGCAGACGGCGCTGCATCAGGGCCGAGCGCAGCGGGGCGGGCAGGCGATCGAAGCGCGACATACCGGTGGAAAGCACAGTGGGGTGATTCTCCCACCCGAGGTTCGCTACGGCCTGGACCGGCGACCACCACCGCCTGCATCGCCTGCTGCGGCGCCACCCCCAGCTGCTGCCGGCGGGGGACTCGCTGCTGTTGGCCGTTTCCGGAGGCCAGGATTCGATGGCCCTGGTGGCGCTGCTCCTTGCCCTGCAGCCGCGCCACGGCTGGCAGCTGCAGCTGTGGCACGGCGACCACCGCTGGCGCAGGGAATCCACCGCCCAGGCCCGGGAGCTGCAGGCCTGGGCCGAAGCCCGGGGCCTGCCCCTGCTGCTCGACAGCTGGGAGCGAGACGAAGGCGAGCGGCCCAGCGAGGAGGCGGCGCGCCGCTGGCGCTACGGCCGCCTGGAGCTGCGGGCCCGCCAACTCACGATCGCCCGGGTGGTGACCGGGCACACGGCCAGCGACCGGGCCGAGACCCTGCTGCTCAACCTCGCCCGGGGCAGCCACCGCCGCGGCCTGGCCAGCCTGGGACGCCGCCGCACCCTGGCCCCCGGCATCGAGCTGGTGCGCCCCCTGCTCGACTTCAGCCGCGACGACACCGGCCGGGTGTGCCGGGAGCAGCAGCTGCCGCTCTGGCTGGATCCCAGCAACCAGGATCCAGGCTTCAGCCGCAACAGGCTGCGCCTGGAGGTGATCCCCGTGCTGGACAGCCTCCACCCCGGTGCATGCCGCCGCATGGCCCGGGTGGCGGAACAGCTGGCGGAGGCGGAGCTGGCCCACCAGGAGCTACTGGAGCTGGGGTTGGCGGGCCTGGAACGGCAAGCGCCGGCGGGAGGCCTCGCTCCGGCCCTGCATCGCCAGGGCCTCTGTGCCCTGGCACGGGCCAACCAGGGGCAGCTGATCCAGACCTGGCTCGAACGCCTCGGCAGGCCCCGCTGCGCGGCCCGGATGCTGGAGCCGGTGCTCGACGCCCTGGCCAGGCCAGGCAGTGCCGGCAGCGCCGATCTGGGCAGCGGCTGGCGGTTGCGCTGGCGGGCCACCACACTGTGGCTCAGTCGTGAGCTCTAGGCCCTCCCCATGAGCCTTTCGCCAGAAATCCAGCAACAGCGCTACAGCGCCATTGAGCTCGCCTACAGCGAACGGCGCTGGCCCGAGGTGGAGAGCCTCAGCCAGGGACTGCTGGCCGAGCTCGGGCCCAACCCCGCCGACCCCCTGCAGCTGCGGCTGGTGTTGCTGTTAGGTCACACCAGGCTCTACGGCATGGCCGACGCCGCCGGTGCCCAGCATTACTACGACAGCGTGCTGGAGCACTGCGAGGAACAGACCCTGCGGGACATCGCCCAGCAGGGCCTCGCCCAGTGCGACCGGCTGGTGCAGCAGGCCAGCGTGAACCGGCCCCAGGCAGCCGCCCCCTGGCTGACCAGCGCCGAACCGGCCCAGGTCCCGGCCGGTGAGCTCGGCGGGGGCGGGCTCCCGGAAGGGGGCGCCAGGCCAGCTGCCGTGAACGACGCGGCCCCCTTGCACAGCGACCTGGGCCTTCCGGCTGCCCTCCCGCCCGAAACCGACCCGGCGGAGCTGCTGCCGGAGCCAACCTTCAGCCCGGCGCGGGCGGCCGAGAACGAGGCCAGTGCGGCGGTAACCAAAATAATCCTGGTGCCGGAAATCGTTGAGGAACCGGAGCAGATCGCCGTGGCCCAGGCCGATCCCCGCCAGCAGGAGGAGGTGCAGCTCCAGGAACTGCAGCCCAGCCAGCAACCGATCTCCAGCCAGCAACGGCTACCGATGCCTGACCCGGAAGAGCTGAGTGCCGAAGCCCTCAACGACCTCTCCCAGGGTCTGCTGCGGATCAGGGTGGGCTGATCAGCCCACGGCGGCCGAGCGGCGGCGGCGGGTCCTGCCGGCAAACTCCGGCTCGGGCGCTGCTGCAGGGGCAGAGCTGGGGGCAGCGGCGGCAGCCACCGGGGCGGGGCTGGCGGCCACCACGGTCGCCAGCTGGCGCTGGGGCAGCGGTGCCCGCTCCTGGCGCTCCTGGCGCTCCGGCCGCGGTTGACGGTCGCCGGGGGGGCGACCACCCCGGCCGCGGGGGGCCGGCCGGCTGTCGAGCTCGGCATCGGCCCGACCCTTGTAGGCCGGCGTGCCGGCGGGTGCGGGCTGCACCAGACAGATGATCAGGGGCTCCACCTGCAGCTCCCGGCGCAGCCGGCGCTGCAGACCCAGTTCCACCTCGCGCTGCACGCCCACCCAGTCCACCTCGGGGGCCTGGCCTCCGGTGTGGCGGCAGAGCTGCTTCCAGCGGTTCTCCAGCACCCAGGTGATTTCCCGTTCGGCCCAGACGCTGAGCTTGCGCGCGTCGGCGGTGGTGACCACGCCGCGCAGATTCGCGCGCGGCGGAGCGGCCATCACCCCATCGGTGCTGATCACCGCCAGCAACGTGATCACCCCGTCCTCCGCCAGCTGCTGGCGCTCTTTGAGAACGCGGGAGTCGACGATGCCGTTGCGGGAGGCATCGAGCAGCTCGATACCGGCCTTCACAGGATCGCCCTTGTGAATCGAATCGGAGGTGAGCTCCACCACATCCCCGTTATCGATGATCAGGATGTTGTCGGCAGGCACACCCATCGACTGGGCGGTTTTGCTGTGGCACTGGAGCATGCGGTGTTCACCGTGCACGGGCACGAAGAACTTCGGCTTGGTGAGGGCCAGCATCAGCTTCTGGTCTTCCTGGCAGCCGTGGCCGGACACGTGGATGCCTTCACCCTTGCCGTAGATCACCTTGGCGCCGAGCATCATCAAGCGATCCACGGTGTTCACCACCGAGATCGTGTTGCCCGGGATCGGGCTGGCGGAAAAGATGATGGTGTCGGTGGACTTCACCTGCACCTGGGGGTGATCACCCCGGGAGATACGGCTCAGAGCTGCCAACGGCTCCCCCTGGCTGCCGGTCATCAGCAGCAGGGTTTCACGGTCGGGCAGGTCGCGGATCTGCTTGATCGGCACAAACAGTTCATCGGGGGCACGCATGTAGCCCAGCTCCCGTGACTTGGCGATCACGTTCAGCATGGAGCGGCCCAGCAGGCCCACCTTGCGGCCGTTCTTGAGAGCCAACTCGAGAATCATCGCCACCCGGTGAATCGAGCTGGCAAAGGTGGTGATGATCACCCGGCCTTCGGCCTGGGAGATGTGGCGATCGAGGTTGGGAAACACCGCCCGCTCGCTGGGGGTGAAGCCCGGAACTTCAGCGTTGGTGGAATCACTGAACAGACACAGAACTCCCTGCTCGCCGTAATGGGCCAGGCGGGCCATGTCGAAGTGCTCGCCATCCACCGGGGTATGGTCGAATTTGAAGTCTCCGGTGAAGATTACCGTGCCCACAGGCGTGGTGATGGCCAGCGAGAAGCTGTCCGCCATCGAGTGGGTGTTGCGGATGAACTCCACGGAGAAGTGCTGACCCACCTTCACCACGTCACGGGGTGCGATGGTCTGCAGCACGGTGCGATCCATCACCCCGGCCTCCTCCATCTTGCCGGTGAGAAGGGAGAGGGCCAGCCGTGGCCCGTGGATCACTGGAATAGTGAAGTTCTTGAGGTGGTGGGCAATTCCACCGATGTGATCTTCGTGACCGTGGGTCACGATCATGCCACGAATGCGCTTCTGATTTTCTTTCAGATAGCTGGTGTCTGGCATCACCACGTTCACGCCGTGCATGCCATCGCTGGGGAATGCCAATCCGGCATCCACCATCATGATGTCATCGCCGTACTCGAACACGCAGGTGTTCTTGCCGATTTCGTGGAGGCCGCCGAGGGGGATCACCCGCAGGGCAGGCTGCTTGGTGCCGTTTTGACCAGGGGTCGAATGTGACATGTAAACGCCAAAAAAAAGAGGAGGAAAACTAGATCTGAACTGGATCAACCGTCCGCGGAAGCGACGGGGCGCTGGGGGAATCCCGGGGTGAACCCGGTCAGCGAATCAGCCTTGGCGTCAGGTAGGACGCAGGGCGGCGAGGGTTTCGGAGAGGCGTTGTTTCACAGCGTCGCTAGCGGAGAGAAGGGGAAGACGGGGGGCACCGACCGGCCAGCCGCTGAGTTCCAGCGCGGCTTTCACCGGGATCGGATTGGTGGTGCAGAACAGGGCCCTGCAGAGCGGCACCAGCAGCTCATGCAAGGCAAGGGCTTCGGCCTGGCGGCCGCCGAAGAAGGCGTCGATCATGGCGCTGATCTGGGGGCCGGCGACGTGGCTCGCCACGCTCACCACACCCACGGCACCGACGGCCAGCATCGGCAGGGTGAGGGCGTCGTCGCCGGAGTAGATGGCCAGCCGGTCACCGCACAGGCCGCGCAGGGCCGTGACTTCCTCGGTGGTGCCGCTGGCCGCCTTGAAACTCACCACATTGGGCAAGTCGAGCAGCCGGGCCACGGTGTCCGGCGCCAGGCTGGTGCCGGTGCGTGCGGGAATGTTGTAGAGCATCAACGGCAGCTCCGGAGCCGCCTGGGCGATGGCCCGGAAGTGGGCCTCCAGGCCCTCCTGGGGAGGCTTGTTGTAATAGGGAACCACCACGAGGGCGCCATCAGCGCCCAGGCCGGCCGCCTCGCAGGTGGCCTCCACCGCCTCGGCCGTGCAGTTGCTGCCGCTGCCGGCCACCAGCCGGGCCCGACCCTGCACGGACTCCCGCACGGCCGCGAACAGGCGATGCTGCTCCTTCCAGCTCAGGGTGGGCGATTCGCCGGTGGTGCCGCAGATCACCAGCCCATCGGAACCGTTCGCCACCAGATGGTCGGCCAGCTGGGCCGCCAGCTCCAGGTTCACGCTGCCATCGGCCTTGAAGGGGGTCACCATGGCGGTGACCACGCGGCCGAAGGGCGCCTCGCTCCAGGGCTGGGGCATGCTGCTGCTCAAGCGGCACCTCCAGAAGCCGCCGGGTCCTGGAGCAGGAGCTCGGCGATCTGAATCGCGTTCAGGGCAGCGCCCTTGCGGATCTGGTCACCACAGAGCCACAGTTCCAGGGCGTTGGGATCGCTGAGGTCCTGGCGAATCCGCCCCACCGCCACGGGGTCGCGGCCGGTCACGTCGGTGGGCATCGGAAAGCGGTTGGCCTCAAAGTTCTCCAGCAGCTCCACCCCTGGCGCCGCCTGCAGCAGCTCCCGGGCCTCCGCCACCGGGAAGGGTTCCGTGAACTCGATGTTCACCGCCTCGGAGTGGGCCCGCAGCACCGGCACGCGCACGCAGGTGGCCGAGAGCAGCAGCTCGGGCAGGCCCATGATCTTGCGCGTTTCATGGAGCATCTTCAGCTCCTCCTCGCAGTAGCCGCTGGGCTGCAGCGGTGAGTTGTGCAGGAAGAGATTGAAGGCCAGCGAATGGGGCAGCACCTCACTCACCGGCTCGCCGCCGTCGAGCACCGTGCGGCTGAGCTGGCGCAGCTCCTCCATCGCCCGGGCACCGGCGCCGCTGGCGCTCTGGTAGGTGCTCACCACCACCCGCCGGATCGATCGACGGGCCTGCAGCGGCGCCAGGGCCAGGGTGAGCAGGATCGTGGTGCAGTTGGGGTTGGCGATGATCCCCTGATGGCTGAAGACCGCCAGGGGGTTCACCTCGGGGACCACCAGCGGCACCGCCGGATCCATGCGGAAGGCGCTGGAGTTGTCGATCACCACGGCGCCAGCCGCCGCGGCCACCGGAGCCCACTGCCTGGAGACCGAACCGCCAGCCGAGGCCAGCACCAGATCCACCCCGGCGAACACCGCGTCGTCAACGGCCTGCACCGGAATCTGGCTCTCCCCCCAGGTGAGGGTCTGGCCGGCGGAACGGGGCGAGGCCAGGGGGATCAGCTCAGCCACCGGGAAGCGGCGCTCTTCCAGCAGCGCCAGCAGTTCCTGGCCCACGGCTCCCGTGGCGCCGAGAACGGCCACCCGCAGCGGACGGCGAGGCAGGGCGGCCGCGGCCGCAATGGCGTCAGGGGTAGTGGTGTTCTGGACGGCGATCAAGACTGGGAAATGGGTAGGTGATGACAGCGGTCGGACTGGCTGTCAGCTGGGGGAACCTGGCTGGGCCAGCGACGTGGGTGAACCAGAAGCGAAGGAACGGGCCGCAGGAAGCAGCGGGATGTTCAGAAGGGGAAGATCAGGTGGATGGAAATCGATGAAGTCCGTGGATCAAGTCCGTGGCACGCCGGGTGCTGGAGGGCCTGCTGCCGCTGCGCTGATGGGGCGTAATGGAACGCTGCGTCAGAGGGGCGGGCGTAGTGGGTGGCTGGGCAGGGCGCCGGATCAGCTCCAGGGCTTCAGCTCGATTCGGAGGTGTGCTGGGAAGGGAGCGGGAAACGAGGGGAAAGAACTGACTGCTGAACGACCTGGAGCTCGCACTGGGGGGTGATCCCTGTGGCGACGATCCGTAGTTCTGAGCACAATACCGCCGAACCTGGGCCGAACAAGCGCTTTCTTAGGATCATGGGCTGCAGAGTCTTCCCATGAGTCCAGCCGCCCCCTCCACACCGCTCCAGGTCAAGGCCAGCCCCAAACCCGGCAGCCGCGTCGCCCTTGAGGTGGCCATCCCGGGCAGCCGCAGCCAGGCCTGCTATGAGGCGGCGCTGGAGAAACTCGGCCGCACGATCAAGCTGCCCGGCTTCCGCAAGGGCCGGGTGCCCCGGCCGGTGCTGCTGCAACAGATCGGGCCCCTGCGCATCCGCGCCACCGCCCTGGAAGACCTGGTGGACTCCGCCTGTCGCGATGCGCTGGAGATCGAGCAGGTGGCGGCGCTGGGCAGGCCTGAGCTCAGCGAGGGCTTTGAGGCGGTGCTGGAGCGCTTCCAGCCCGGCGATGACCTCACCATCACCGTTGAACTCGACGTTGAGCCCAGCCCCAGCCTCAGGAAGACCAAGGGCCTCCAGGCCGAAGCCGAGGCCCTGAGCCACGACCCGGCCCGGGTGGATGAGCTGCTCGAGCAGTCGCGCAAGCAGCTGGCCACCCTGGTGCCCGTCGAGGACCGGGCCGCTGCCGCCGGCGACATGGCCGTGCTCAGTTTCAGTGGTGTGTACGCCGACACCGAGGAGGCCATCAGCGGCGGCAGCAGCGACGCCCTGGAGGTGGAACTCGAAGAGGAGCGCATGATCCCCGGCTTCGTGCAGGGGGTGATCGGCATGGCCGTGGGCGACACCCGCACGGTGGACTGCCAGTTCCCCGAGAGCTATCCCCAGGAGGATGCCGCCGGCCGCAAGGCGCGCTTCGAGATCACCCTCAAGGAGCTGAAGACCCGCGAGCTGCCCGCCCTCGATGACGCCTTCGCCCAGCAGGCCAGCGACAAGCAGACCCTGGCGGAACTGCGCGAGGAGCTGGAGGTGCGCCTGAAGGAGGACACCGAGCGCCGCGCCAAGGCCGCGCGCCACGACGCCCTGCTCAACGCCCTGGTGGAGGAGCTGGAGGTGGAGCTGCCCGAAACCCTGATCCAGCAGGAGATCCGCAACCTGATCGAACAGACCGCCGGCCAGATCGCCCAGCAGGGCATGGACGTGAAGAAGCTGTTCACCCCGGAGCTGGTGCGCTCGCTGATGGACACCTCGCGGCCGGAGGCGGAACAGCGCCTGCGCCGCAGCCTGGCCCTTCAGGCCCTGGCCAAGGCCGAGGCGATCGAGGTGGCCGAGGGCGAGCTGGAGGCCAAGGTGAAGGAAGTGAGCCGGAACATCAGCCAGCAGGGCAACATCGACCCCCAGCGCCTGCGCCAGGTGGTGGGCGACGATCTGCTGCAGGAAAAGCTCCTCGACTGGCTGGAGGCCAACAGCACGGTGAGCGAGAAAGCCCCTGCCAGCGAAGCCGACGGCGCCGCTGAGACCGAAGCCGAAGGGGCGACCGCCAACCAGGCCTGAGCCCGATCCCCATAGATTGGGGCCTCAACACCGCAGCCACGCGTGTTCAACGCCTTTCCGCTGATGTCCGAACCAACGGCCCTGCGCTCCCATCCGGCGCAGAGCCGTTGGCTGGGCAGCCGTCCCCAGGCCACGGCGGTCGGGTTTCCCCAGGCCGCGCCCGGAATCCTGCCCACGGTGGTGGAGCAGTCCGGTAAGGGTGAACGGGCCTTCGACATCTATTCGCGCCTGTTGCGCGAGCGGATCATCTTCCTGGGCACCGGCATCGATGACGCCGTGGCCGATGCCCTGGTGGCCCAGCTGCTGTTTCTGGAAGCGGAAGATCCCGAAAAGGACATCCAGATCTATATCAACTCCCCGGGCGGCTCGGTCACGGCCGGCCTGGCCATCTACGACACCATGCAGCAGGTGGCACCCGATGTAGTGACCATCTGTTACGGCCTGGCGGCCTCCATGGGTGCCTTTCTGCTCTCGGGAGGCACCAAGGGCAAGCGTCTGGCCCTGCCCAATGCCCGCATCATGATCCACCAGCCCCTCGGCGGGGCCCAGGGCCAGGCGGTGGACATCGAAATCCAGGCCAGGGAAATCCTCTATCTCAAGGACACCCTGAACGGGCTCCTGGCCGAACACACCGGCCAGCCCCTGGCCAAGATCGCCGAAGATACCGACCGGGACCACTTCCTTTCCCCGGCAGAGGCGGTTGAATACGGCCTGATCGACCGGGTGGTGACGGACAGCAGCCACCCGGAGATTCCCTGATCCGACAGCTCTCCGGCTGGGATCCCCCCACCGCCCCCAGCAGCTGGCCCCGTGACGTTCCCTAGATTTGATTCTTAAGGTCGGATGACGATCCCCCCGTTCGGGGCAATGCTTTCCACAGGCCCCCATGGGGGTCGTCCCCTGCTCACCTGAACCGGATCCCTGCTCCGGCCCACTCCGCTGATGGCCAAGTTCGATGCCCACCTGAAATGTTCGTTCTGCGGTAAGTCGCAGGACCAGGTGCGCAAGCTGATTGCAGGGCCAGGGGTTTACATCTGCGACGAGTGCATCGACCTCTGCAACGAGATCCTCGACGAGGAACTGGCGGATGGTCACAGCCATGGCGCGCGCCATGCCCCCGAGCCCAGTCGCGGCAAGGCCCCGACCAGGAAAACGGGCAAACCCGCCCCCATCCTGGCTGAAGTACCCAAACCCCAGGCGATCAAGGCCTTCCTGGATCGCCAGGTAGTGGGCCAGGACGAAGCCAAGAAGTCCCTGTCCGTGGCGGTGTACAACCACTACAAACGGCTGGCCTGGCAGGGGGACGGCAAGGGCGAAGCGGCGGAGACGGCCACCCGGCTGCACAAGAGCAACATCCTCCTGATCGGCCCCACCGGCTGCGGCAAGACCCTGCTGGCCCAGACCCTGGCGGAGATGCTGGAGGTGCCCTTCGCCGTGGCGGACGCCACCACCCTCACCGAGGCGGGCTACGTGGGTGAGGACGTGGAGAACATCCTGCTGCGGTTGCTGCAGAAGGCCGACATGGATGTGGAGCAGGCCCAGCGCGGCATCATCTACATCGACGAGATCGACAAGATCGCCCGCAAGAGCGAAAACCCCTCGATCACCCGCGACGTGTCCGGCGAAGGGGTGCAGCAGGCCCTGCTGAAAATGCTGGAGGGCACCGTCGCCAATGTGCCACCCCAGGGGGGACGGAAGCACCCCTACCAGGACTGCATCCAGATCGACACGAGCCAGATCCTGTTCATCTGCGGCGGCGCGTTCGTGGGCCTGGAGGACGTGGTGCAGAAGCGCATGGGCCGCAACGCCATCGGCTTCATCCACCCCGATGGCAATGGCCGGGCCCGCAGCAACAAGGAGCGCCAGGCCGCCGAAGTGTTGCGCCACCTGCAACCCGACGATCTGGTGAAGTACGGCCTGATCCCCGAGTTCATCGGTCGTCTGCCGGTGAGCGCGGTGCTCGAACCGCTCGACAGCCATGCGCTCCAGGCCATTCTCACCGAACCGCGCGATGCGCTGGTGAAGCAGTTCCAGACGCTGCTCAGCATGGATGATGTGGCCCTCGAGTTCGAGCCCGACGCCATCGAGGCCATCGCCAACGAGGCCCACCGCCGCAAGACCGGCGCCCGGGCCCTGCGCGGCATCGTGGAGGAGCTGATGCTGGACGTGATGTACGACCTGCCCTCGCGCCGCGATGTGAAGAGCTTCACGATCACCCGTGCCCTGGTGGAGCAACGCACCCGCGGTCAGGTGGTGCAGCTGGGCGGCAGCATGGATGAAGCCCAGCAGGCCACTGCCTGAGGGGCCCCGCCCCACGCTTTCCATCCCCCTTGGCCGCCGCCGACCACCTGCAGGTTCCCCGCCAGCACGGTCTGTTCAACCACCACGGCATCGACCTGGGCGACGGCACCGTGGCCCACTACCTGGAAGGGCGCGCCATCCTGCGCAGTGCACTGGCTGACTTCAGCCGGGACCAGACCCCCAGCGTGGTGGCCTACCCGGAGGGAGGTTGCTCCCCTGCGGGGGTGACCCTGCGGCGGGCCATGGGCCGGCTGGGCGAGCAGAACTACAACCTGCTGTTCAACAACTGCGAGCATTTCGCCCACTGGTGCAAGACCGGGCGGCACCGCAGCAGTCAGGTGGAGGACTGGCTGCACACCGGCAGCCTGGGCGCACTGGCCTTCGGGCAGTGGTTGCCGGCAGCGGCCCTCAGTGGTGCCCGGCTGCTCCTGCGCCAGGGCATCCGCCTCGACGCACTGCGGATCGACCAGGACCAGCTGGACCAGGGCGTGGCCCTGGTGCGCCGCAGCCTGGAGCAGCTCGAAGGCCTGCGGCAGACACTCCAGGCGAAGCTGGACGAGGAGCTGGCCCGGGCCGAAGCCCGCTGGGGGGAAGGACAGTTCGAGGCCCTGCGCCGGGCCAGCCAGAAGCTGGCCGACCAACTGGCCGAGGTGGAAGACCTGGAAGCCGCCCTCGACCAGCGGCTGCAGGGCCTGCTCGGGGCCGCCGCGGAGACCGACAAGGGGCAGAACACCCCTTCGGATTCGTCCTGAAAGCCCGGTAGCCTCAACCGTCTACGCCTCCCCCAGGCAGTCGTCCGCGCCGCGGCTCCCATGACCTCGGCCTACCAGCCCCTCCACCACAAATACCGGCCCCAGCGCTTCGACCAGCTGGTGGGCCAGGAGGCGATTGCCGCCACCCTCGGCCATGCCCTGCGCACCGGTCGGATTGCGCCGGCCTACCTGTTCAGCGGGCCCCGGGGCACGGGCAAGACCTCCAGCGCCCGCATCCTGGCCCGCTCGCTCAACTGCATCGGCAGCGAGGGGCCCACACCGGATCCCTGCGGAGTGTGCGAGCTCTGCACCTCCATCGCCGCCGGCAACGCCCTCGACGTGATCGAGATCGACGCCGCCTCCAACACCGGCGTGGACAACATCCGCGAGCTGATCGAGCGCTCCCGCTTCGCCCCCGTGCAGGCCCGCTGGAAGGTGTATGTGGTGGACGAGTGCCACATGCTCTCCACCGCCGCCTTCAACGCCCTGCTCAAGACCCTGGAGGAGCCGCCGCCGCGGGTGGTGTTCGTGCTGGCCACCACCGATCCGCAGCGGGTGCTGCCCACGATCCTCAGCCGTTGCCAGCGCTTCGATTTCCGCCGCATCCCGCTGGAGGCGCTGGAGCGGCACCTGGCCTGGATCGCCGAGCAGGAGGGGATCGGCATCACGGCCGAGGCGCTGCATGTGGTGGCCCAGCGGGCCCAGGGCGGCCTGCGGGATGCCGAGAGCCTGCTCGACCAGCTCAGCCTGCTGCCGCCGCCGGTGGAGGCGCTGGCGGTGTGGGAACTGCTGGGGGCGGTGCCCGAACAGGAGCTGCTGGAACTGGCCAGGGCCCTGGCCGGCGCGGAGGCCCTGGGCCTGCTGGAAACCTGCCGGGGACTGCTGGAGCGGGGCAGGGAACCGGCCGCGCTGCTGCAGGGACTGGCCAGCCTGCTGCGCGACCTGGTGCTGGCCGGGGTCGCGCCCGATCGGCTGGAGCTCACCAGCGTGTCGCCCCAGTTGCGCGGCCAGCTGCCCGCCCTGGCCCGCAGCATCGGCAAGGCCCGCCTGTTGCACTGGCAGGCCCAGCTGCGGGGCAGTGAGCAGCAGCTGGGCCACAGCGTGAACCCCCGGCTGTGGCTGGAGGTGCTGCTGCTGGGGCTGCTGCACGAAGCCGCGGCCACCAGCCCCGCCGTGGCGGCAAGCCCCCCCGGGGCCGTGGCCCCCTCACCAACGCAGGCAGCGACGCCGGCGCCGGCTTCCGCCCCTGCCCCTGCCACGGTTGCCGCCCCCCTGCCCGTGCCCAGTGCCGCGGCAGCGCCCGCTGCACCGGAACCCACCGACCTGTCCGAGCTTTGGGCCCGGATCCTGGCCAGCCTGGAGCTGCCCTCCACCCGGATGCTGCTGTCCCAGCAGGCCCGGCTGGTGCGGCTGGACGACCAGCGGGCCGTGGTGCAAGTGGCTGGCCCCTGGATGGCGATGGTGCAGACCCGCCAGTCCCTGGTTGAGCAGGCCATCAGCCGGGCCCTCGGTGGAGGCCGTCAGTTGGTGCTGGAGGCCGCCGGGGAACCGCCACCTGTGCCCCATCCGCCGCCGCCGCCCCTGCCGCCGGTGGTCCGGGCCCGTCCCCCGCAGGCGCCAGGCCAGACCACTCCTCCCCCAACCCCGGCTGCGGCCCCCGTGCCGGCGGCGCCCAGTCCAGCCGCCCCGTCCACCGGCTCGGGGCCACCAGCCGGAGCAGGCGCCATTCCAGCTCCCCCACCGCCTTCCCACCTGGATGAGAAAACCCGCCTGCTGGCTGAGTTCTTCAACGGCGAGGTGATCGAGATCGAAGGCTCCATCGAGCAGATCACCGGCGCCGATGCCGCCTGATCCCCGGAGAGCCCCAGGGGTTCAGGCCGTCGCCGGATCCGGCTCCTCGCCGAGATGCAGGGTCTTGGCCCACACCAGCCGCTTGGGCAGGAGCGCCATCCGCACCGTGGTGTAGGGGATCACCAAGAACCAGTGGCCGAGGTAGAGGATGCCCAGCGCCAGATTGGCGGGGTGCATCCTGGGCAGCGGCGGTCCCTCACCGCCGCGCCGACAGCCCTGGAAGATGGAGATCCCCGAGAGCCCGAAGGCCACAAAGGAGAGGGGCCAGATCGTAGGCAGGCTGTGGGTGAGCAGCGCCCCCAGCAGATCGGCAACAGCCACCACCGGCAGCACGTACTGCAGCAGGAAGAAGCAGGCGAGATCGAGCCTGCAGCCTGGGGTGAGCCGGTCGGAGAGCAGGCCCGGGGCGTAGTCGAAGAAGCGCTGCAGGCCCCCTTCGGCCCAGCGCTGCCGTTGGCGCCACAGCGCTCGCCAGCCCAGCACGGCCTCCTCGCCCACCGGTGGATCCCAGGTCACGGCCAGGGGTTGCCGGTGCAGCAACAGTCGAAAACTGAGGTCGAGGTCATCGGTGACCGTGTCCTCGTTGAAGCCACCCACCTGCTCGAGGGCGCTGCGGCGCAGCAGCTGACCGTTGCCACGGAGCTCCACCACACCCCCGTGGATCAGCCGACCCTCCTGCACCACGGCATCGAGGGCCATCTCCATGGCCTGGGCACGGGTGAGCCAGTTGGCGTCGGGATTGGCCACCGCCTTGCGCAGCTGCAACGCCGCCCAGCCACCCTGCTCCGCCAGGGGCACCAGCCGCTCGAGGGTGTCGGGCTGAATGTCGGCGTCGGCGTCCAGCACCAGCAGCCAGGGGGCGTCCGCGTGCTGGAGGGCCAGGTTCAGGGCGCCCGACTTCCCCCCGCCCGCATCGGGCTCGCGCCGCAGCACCCGCAGGAAGGGGTGCTCGGCCTGCAGCTCAGCCAGCACCTGGGGGGTGCGATCGCTGCTGCCGTCGTCGATCACCCACAACCGCAAGGCCTCAGCGGGATAGCGCAAGCGGGCAATGCCCTGCACCAGCCGACCGATCACGGCCTGCTCGTCGCGGGCTGCCACCACCACATCCACCGGGGATGGCGTCTCGCCAGCCGGGTAGCCCTCGGCCCCAGGCCCTGGGCCGAGGGCGGCCACCGCTGCCCGTGAGCGGCTCAGGGCCGGCACCAGCACGGTGCGGATGCTGTAGCCCCCCAGCAACAGGGCCAGAGCGCTGGCCGGAGCCAGCCTCAGCCCGGGTTCCAGCCAGTGGGGCCCCAGACCCGCCACGCCACAGGCCGCCAGAAACAGGGCCGACTTGCCGCGCCGGCGCTGCGTGGCGCTGGGCGGCGGGGAACTGGTCGGGAGGTGTTCGGTGGCACTGCCAATCCCGGCCATGACTATCCAGGAAGCCCATGGACTCTAAGGGGCATCCCCGAGGGCGCTGCCGCCCAGGGCCGAGAGCGGCTGCAACTGGGTGCCCGGGTAGTAATGGTCGAGGATCGCCCGCAGGGTCCAGCCCCGCTGGGCCAGATCGATGGCGCCCGCCTGGGAGAGGCCGGCGCCGTGGCCGAAGCCCCCCCCCACGAAGCTCCAGCGGCCCGGCCCCTGGGCCTTCACCACAAACAGCGTGCTGGGCAACTGGGTGAGATTGCGGCGGATCGCGTCCCGGCGCAGCACCACCGGCGCGGAGCTCCCATCCCGGATCTCCAGGGCCAGCACCCGGCCACTGGGTCCCCGCTCCACCACACTCACCTGGCGGGGCGTGCCCAGCTGGGGCGCCACCCGCTGCAGCGCCGCCCGGATCTGGGCAGCATCGAGGCTGCGGCTCCAGCGGAAACGGGGGTGGGCTGCTCCATAGAACGCCTCACTGGCCAGCAACACCGGCAGCTGGCCGCCGGGCAGGGGCAGCGGGAAGCGGGCCTGGACGGCTGGGGTGCCGTCAACCCGGGGCTTCAGATAGGGAACGGCGGTGCCGCTCCACACCTCTTCGAAGCCGGCGGCCACACCTCCATTGGTGGCGTGGTACACCCCATGGATCGGCGCCCCCTCCCAGGTGAGCACCTGGTAGCGGGTGCTGGCGATGGCCTCGCGCACCGCAGCACCGGCATGGCGGGGATCGGCATACACCTGGCACTGGGTGTCCGCACAGAGGTGGTAGCCATCCACGGCAAAGCGGCGGATGTTGCGCAGTGCCCAGGTGCGGGCCAGCACGGCCTGGGCCGCCAGCGCCACAGGGGGCGAGCCGGCGCCGATCTCATGGGGCACCACGCCACTGAGGTAGCGCTCGAGAGGCACCTGCTCCACCAGGCTCCAGCTGCCGTAGGCATCGGGCTGGAGTGTGAAGGGGCCGGCGAACACCCCTCCCTGCCAGCGCAGCCCCTGGGGCGCCTCCAGCCGGACAGGGCCCGCCAGCACCACCGCACCGCTAGCCCGTCGCAGTTCGAGCACGGGGCGCTCGCTGAGGTCCTGCTCCAGCCGCCGCACCGGTCCCAGCCCGGCCGGCACCGGGGCCCCCAGCGGTGCCCACACCTCCCAGTCCCTGGGGTAGGCGATCACCGCCTTCACCCCGGCCTGCCGCCAGCGGGAGGCCACCTCTTCAGCACTCTCGTAGCTCGCGAACGGACCGAGCACCTGGCGGCGCAGGCGCAGCGGGGGATCCACCGGCTGCTGACGCCAGTGCAGCTCCAGCCGTGGCGCCTGGTAGCGCGCGCCGTCGGCGGTGACCAGCGTGACCATCCCCCCGGCCGCCGCCAGCACCACCGGTGCGGCCGGCCGCAGGCGAGCCGCCAGCGCCACCCAGAGCACCGGCTGGTTGGGATCGACTGGCGGGGCCGCGCTCACCGGCCAGTGCAGCGGATCCGGTGGGGCCAGGCCGGGCAACAGGGGCGGCGTGGCGGCCTGGCAGCCGCCGGCCAGGAGCACCGGCAGGGCCAGGGCCAACCCGGCGAGACCCGAGGACAACGACCGACGGGAAGCCCGATGGGTAGAGGTCATGGCAGGGGGGAGGGGCAAGGGCGGCGGGCACGGCTGCCCCAATCCTGGAGGAGCCGTTGGTGGGGGGAATGGTGACGTCGTACTCTGTTCGTTTGTGCCCGCGCCGGAAGACATGCCGAAGCTCAAGACCCGCAAAGCAGCCGCCAAGCGGTTCAAGGCCACTGGCAGCGGCAAATTCATGCGCCGCCGGGCTTTCCGCAGCCACCTGCTCGATCACAAGAGCCCCAAGCGCAAGCGCTACCTGGGCACCATGGCCGTCGTTGACGAGCGTGATGCCGACAACGTGAGCGCCATGCTCCCCTACGCCTGAGCACGGCCCCGCGCCGAACCGACCCGCAACCGAACACACCTGATTCCCTGCCATGGCCCGCGTCAAGAGGGGCAACGTTGCCCGCAAACGCCGTAACAAGATCCTGCGTCTGGCCCGCGGCTTCCGCGGCGGCAATGGCTCCCTCTTCCGCACCGCCAACCAGCGGGTGATGAAGGCCCTCTGCAATGCGTACCGCGACCGGCGCCGCCGCAAGCGTGATTTCCGCCGTCTCTGGATCGCCCGCATCAACGCGGCAGCCCGCCTCAACGGCATGAGCTACAGCCGCCTGATGGGAGGTCTGAAGAAGGCCGACGTGCGCCTCAACCGCAAGATGCTGGCCCAGCTGGCGGTGGTGGATCCCGGCAGCTTCACGAGCGTGGTGGTCACCGCCCGCTCCTGAGTCCCCCTTCAAACCCACCCGCTAGGTCCCGTTGGACAATCTCCTGCCCCAGGCCTACCTGTTCGGGCTGGTCGCGATTCTGTTCGTGGTCGCCGTGGTGGTGGGCCGCCAGATCTGGCGCGTCAGGCGTGATGAACTGGCTCTCGCCCGGCTGGACAAGCCGGGCGATGCCACCCCTGCCGATGCCGCCAGCCTCTATGAACTGGCCTCGGTGCAGCTGCGCAAGCGGTTGTACGGCCAGGCCGTGGACAACCTGAAGCGGGCCTTGAAACTGGCTGAAGCCAACAAGGACCCCAGCGAAGCGCAGGCCCTGATCCAGAACGCCCTCGGTTTCGGTCTGGCAGCCCAGAACAACTACAAGGCAGCCGTGCGTCACTACCGGGCTGCCCTGGCTGCCAAGGCTGAGTATCCGGTGGCCCTGAATAATCTCGCCTTCGCCCTGGAGAAGCAGAACAAGCTGGATGAAGCCCAGCAGGCCTATCGCGACGTGCTGGCCCTGGATGGATCCAACAGCACGGCCCGCAAGCGCCTGAAGCGCCTGGAGCGCACCCTCCAGGTCAGCCCGGCCCCGAAGGAAAATCCGGGCTGATCACTGGTTGCTCACTTACAAGGTTGATCACCTACAAACTGATCACCAGAGGCCCCGCACCGTACCGGTCCGGGAAGATTGCGGCGCCGACTTGGCTGGAGCGGGGCCTGCCACGGGCATCAGGGCCAGACGGCCGCCCTGGTTGGAGAGCCGAGGCGCCTGCCATCCGGAGAGCTGAAAGCCCTGCAGGCCGGAGAAGGAACCACCGATCTCCAGACCGCTCACATCCTTGCAATCGCACAGGATCAGCAGGTCGAGCTGGTCGGATTCGGCATTGAGATTGCCCTGCACCGGGGCAGTCACCCCACCGATGGTGATGTCGCCCCGCAGATCCACGAGCTGGCCCATCGCCACCAGGGAAGTGAATTGCAGTTGCACCGGCAGCACCTGACCGGTGTCAAACGATTGATAGGTGCCGCTCCAGGTGCGGGTCACCTGCTGGGCGAGCAGCTGGGCACGGGCCACCGGGTCGAAGGTCTCCACAGCGGCCTCCGGCCCCACCACGCCGTCGCTACTGAGCGTGCCGAGGGGCGGTGGGTTGAAGGGAATGAAGGCATCACTGCCCAGCGGGGTGGCGGCATGGGCCGCCATGGCGGCGAGGGGCACGCCGCTGAACAGCAGCGTTCGAACAGCAATGCGGAACACGGCAGGCAGGAAGGGCGGGGTTGGTCTGGTGGGAGGCTAGAGCCGTCCATTCCCTGATGCCGGACCCGACCGTGGATCCCTCCACCCCAGACCCTGCCCTAGCCGGAATGACGAGCAGCGATCCCCTGGTGATCGGCGGCCGCAGCTTCAGCAGCAGGCTGATGACGGGCACCGGCAAGTACCCCAGTCTGGCCGCCATGCAGGCCAGCCTGAGCAGCAGCGCCTGCGAGATCGTGACCGTGGCCGTGCGGCGGGTGCAGAGCCAGGCCCCCGGCCACGGGGGCCTGATGGAGGCGATCGACTGGCAGCGTATCTGGATGCTGCCCAACACGGCCGGCTGCGCCACCGCCGAGGAGGCGGTGCGGGTGGCCCGCCTGGGGCGGGAGCTGGCCAAGCTGGCCGGCCAGGAGGACAACACCTTCATCAAGCTGGAGGTGATTCCCGACAGCCGCCATCTGTTGCCCGATCCGATCGGCACCCTGGAGGCGGCCGAGCAGCTGGTGAAGGAGGGTTTCACCGTGCTGCCGTACATCAATGCCGATCCGCTGCTGGCCAAACGGCTGGAGGAGGCCGGCTGCGCCACGGTGATGCCGCTGGGCTCCCCGATCGGCTCCGGCCAGGGCATTCGCAACGCCGCCAACATTGCCCTGATCATCGAAAACGCCACGGTGCCCGTGGTGGTGGACGCCGGCATCGGCGTGCCCAGCGAGGCCGCCCAGGCAATGGAGATGGGTGCCGACGCGCTGCTGATCAACAGCGCCATCGCCCTGGCCGGCGATCCGGCGGCCATGGCTGGAGCCATGGCCCTGGCCTGCCGGGCAGGGCGCACCGCCTTCCAGGCCGGTCGCCTGCCGGTGCGGCCCCAGGCCAGCGCCAGCTCCCCCCTGGGGGGCCGGGTGGGCAGCCAGGCTCCATGAAGTTCCGTGCCGACTGGGTCGGCAGCCCTGGTGGCCCGTGGCCGGGATCCATAGGGTGTGCCCCAGTTGACTCCCACCCCGCATGCAGGTCACCCAAGAAGATGGCGGCAAGCTGAACGCCTTCGCCCGGGAGCCCCGGATGGTGGTGATGGAGGAGGGCGAGCGGGGCGGTCAAGGCAGCAGAGCCCTGCTGATCGGTGGTTCCGTACTGGTGGCCGTGTTGATCGCCGTGTCGGCCGGAATCAGCCAGTAAGGGCGGAGCAGCCGGGCCTAACGCCTGTAGTAGCTTGCACCCTGCGAGCCTGAGTGCGGCCATCTGGCATTCAGGGTGATGGCAATGGGTTTGCAGCAATGAAGATCTTCGTTCTGGGCGGCGACGGCTTCTGCGGATGGCCCTGTGCCGTGAACCTGGCGGATGCCGGCCACGACGTAGTAATCGCTGACAACCTCAGCCGCCGCAAGATCGACATTGATCTGGGCGTGGAGTCGCTCACGCCGATCGCCACCATCAGTGATCGACTGCGGGCCTGGGAGCAGGTGGGTGGCAAGCCGATGCGCTTTGTGCACCTCGACATCGCCCGGGAGTATGACCGCCTGCTCGAACTGCTGCGCAGCGAGCGCCCCGATGCGGTTGTGCACTTCGCCGAGCAGCGCGCCGCCCCCTATTCCATGAAAAATAGCGCCACCAAGCGCTACACCGTTGATAACAATGTCAACGGCACCCACAACCTGCTGGCCGCCATCGTGGAGAGCGGCCTGGATGTACACATTGTGCACCTCGGCACGATGGGGGTCTATGGCTACGGCTCCCACCGCGGCGCCACCATCCCCGAGGGCTATCTCACCGTTGAGGTGCCCCAGCCCGACGGCAGTCGTTTCACCGAAAAGATCCTGCACCCGACCGATCCCGGCAGCGTCTATCACATGACGAAGACGCTGGATCAGCTGCTCTTTTTCTATTACAACAAGAACGACAGCGTCCGCGTCACCGACCTGCACCAGGGGATCGTGTGGGGCACGAATACAGCTCTCACCGAGAGGGATCCGCGCCTCACCAACCGCTTCGACTACGACGGTGACTACGGCACGGTGCTCAACCGCTTCCTGATGCAGGCGGCGATCGGCTATCCGCTCACCGTGCATGGCACCGGCGGCCAGACCCGGGCCTTCATCCACATCCGCGATTCGGTGAAGTGCGTGCAGCTGGCCCTGGAGCACGCACCCAGCAGCGGCGAGAAGGTGAAGATCTTCAACCAGATGACCGAGAGCCACCAGGTGGGCGAATTGGCCGAAAAGGTGGCCCGGCTCACCGGAGCGGAGATCAACTATCTGCCCAATCCGCGCAAGGAGGCGATCGAGAACGACCTGATCGTGGACAACCGCTGCTTCATCGAGCTGGGCCTCAAACCCACCACCCTCGATGACGGCCTGCTGGCTGAAGTGGTGGACGTGGCCCGCCGCTGGGCCGACCGCTGTGACCGCAGCCGCATCCCCTGCGTGTCGGCCTGGACCAGCAAGCAGGCCCAGGCCATTCAGGCCGTCTGAACCCTGCTCCTCAGCAGCCCTTCCCCTTGAAGATCGCCTTCTTCACCGAGACCTTTCTGCCCAAGGTGGACGGGATCGTAACTCGGCTCACCAAGACCGTGCAGCACCTGGTGGCGGGGGGCGACGAGGTGGTGGTGTTCTGTCCCGAAGGGGCGCCGGACACGTATATGGGAGCGCGGGTGGTGGGCGTGCCGGCCATGCCCCTGCCCCTCTACCCCGAACTGAAACTGGCCCTGCCCCGGCCCGCAGTGGCGGAGGCCCTGGAGCACTTTCGGCCCGACCTGGTGCACGTCGTGAACCCGGCCGTGCTGGGCCTGGGCGGCATTTGGCTGGCCCGCACCAAGGGCTATCCGCTGGTGGCCAGCTACCACACCCACCTGCCCAAATACCTGGAGCACTACGGCATGGGCATGCTGGAGCCCCTGCTGTGGGAACTGCTCAAGGCCGCCCACAACCAGGCCCGCCTCAATCTCTGCACCTCCACCGCCATGGTGCAGGAACTGAGCGATAAGGGCATTCAGCACACCGACCTGTGGCAGCGCGGCGTGGACACCGAGCTGTTCCGCCCCGAACTGCGCCAGGACTCCACCCGCAGCAAGCTGCTGGGGGGCCGAAGCGATACCGGCAAGCTGCTGCTTTACATCGGCCGCCTCTCCGCTGAAAAACAGATCGAGCGGATCCGGCCGGTGCTGGAGGCCATCCCCGATGCCCGCCTGGCCCTCGTGGGCGACGGCCCCCATCGCCAGCAGCTGGAGTCCCACTTCAGGGGGCTACCGGTGACCTTCGTGGGCTACCTGGCCGGCGAGGAGTTGGCCAGCGCCTACGCCAGCGGCGACGCCTTTGTGTTCCCCTCCAGCACCGAAACCCTCGGCCTGGTGCTGCTGGAGGCCATGGCCGCCGGTTGCCCGGTGGTGGGCGCCAACCGCGGCGGCATCCCCGACATCGTGACCGATGGGGTGAACGGTTGCCTCTACGAACCCGATGGCAAGGACGGCGGAGCCGCCAGCCTCACGGCCGCCGTGCAACGGCTGCTGGGGGATCCCCAGCAGCGCCAGGCCCTGCGCCAAGCGGCACGGGCCGAAGCCGAACACTGGGGCTGGGCAGGGGCGACCGCCCAGCTGCGTCGCTATTACACACAGCTGCTCGGGCAGGATCGCCCCGCCCTAGCGGCTTGACCATCCCGGGGCCCCATCAGGGCTCCAGTCGGAACCAGGTGGCCATCAGCTCCTTGGCCATCGGGGCCGCCACGGTGCCGCCGAATCCGCCGGAGTTCTCGCCCAGGGCAATCACCACAAGCTCGGCCTGATCGGCGGGGGCATAGCCGCCGAACCAGGCATGCACGGGCCGGGGCGGATCCTCGGCCGTCCCGGTCTTGCCCGCGGCCGGGGGCAAACCCGGCTGATTGAGGGCCTTGGCCGTGCCCTCCTGCACCGCCCGTCGCAGCCCCTCCCGCACCGTGGCCAGGGTCTGGGGCCGGAAGCCGATCCACTCCCGTTTCGGCTTCTGTTCCACCAGATGGGGGGTCACCAGCCAACCGCCATTGGCCACCGCCGCGTACATCCGTGCCATCTGCAGCGGGGTCACCAGCACCGCCCCCTGCCCGATCGAGGCGGTGATCGTGTCCACCGCCGTCCACCCCTCCCCCAGCACCTTCTTCTTCCAGGCCTGATCCCCCAGCAGGCCGGCGCTCTCCTCCTCCGCCAGCTCCACGCCGGTGGGGCTGCCGAACCCGAGCTGCCGGGCCGCCTTGAACAGGGGATCGGGCCCCATCTTCAAGCCAGCGCGGTAGAAGAAGCTGTTGCTGCTCAGCGCCAGGGCCAGCGGAAAGCCGATGGACCCCATGCTCACGTGGTCGCGATAACAGAGGCCGGCGGAGCAGAAGCTGGCGGTGGTGAGCTCCTTGGAATCGGGGGCGTACTTGCCCGATTCCAGGGCCGCGATGCTGGTGACGATCTTGAACGTGCTGGCCGGTGGAAAGCCCTGCAGGGCGCGGTTCAGCAGGGGTGCACCCGGAGCGTTCAGGGCGGCCCACTGGCTGATGGTGGGAGCTGGCGAAAAGAGATTGGGGTCGAAGGTGGGGCGGCTGGCCAGGGCCCGGATCGCTCCCGTCTGCGGATCCATGGCCACGATGGCCCCCTTGCGCACCCCATCGAGGGCGCGCTCCGCGGCCTGCTGCAGGGGCAGATCCAGGGTGAGCCGGAGATCCTTGCCGGCACTGGCCGGCTTCTCGCCCAGGATGCGCTGCACCTCCCCAGCCGCGTTCACCTCCACCTGCTGGCCCCCCCACTCCCCGCGCAGATGGGTTTCAAAGGCCTTCTCCACGCCACTGCGACCGACCCGGTCGCGAATGCGATAGCCGCTCTCGCGCAGCCGCGCGTACTCCTCCTCCGTGATGCCGCTGGTGTACCCCAGCACGTGGGCCCCCAGGCGACCGTGGGGGTAATGGCGCAGCACGTCCACGTCCACCTCCGCCCCCGTCAGGGCATTGGCCTGCTCCCGGAAGCGCAGCACCTGCTCGGGCTTGAGACCCTCCGCCAACTGGATGCGGAAGCCCGCACTGTCGCCAGCGGCGCGGCGCTGCTGATCCAGCTGGCTGGCCGGGATCCCCAGCAGCGCAGCCAGACGATCGCGCAGGGCTGGCCAGGCCTGGTCGCTCACCTGGCGGGGCTGGATGTAGAGGTTGTAGGTGAGGCGACTGGTGGCCAGCACCCGGCCCTGGCGATCCAGCAGGCGACCACGGATCGGGTTGCGCGGCACCAGCCGGATGCGGTTCTCATCCGCCCTCTCCCGGTTGGCAGCGCCCTGGTACAGCTGCAACCAGGCGAGGCGGGTCACCATGGCACCGCTGAACACCAGCACCACGAGCAGCAGCCAGGCAGGCTGCCGGCCCATGCCGGTGTGCCGGGCGCCAGGGGCCAGATGCATGGTCAGGCTTGCTCCGCCGCAGGCAGCAGCCGCTGCTCCAGCAACCGCAACCGCTGCTCGATGGCCTGCAGGCGACCCTGGAGCTCCGCGGGATCGGGGGCGGGGGTGGCAGGCGTTGCCGCGGGCTCCGCGGCCACATCCAGCACCTCCACCTTCATCACCGGATTGCCGAGACCAGGGCTCACCTGATCGAGTTGCTGGCGCACCTGGGAGGCAGCGGGCTCACCCTCCTGGCGCAGACGATCCAGGGGGTTGGAGTCGGTGGCTTCGAAGGCGGCGATCAGTTCCTGGGGTCCGCCCCGGCGCACCCGTTCCAGCGCCGCCAGCCCCACCGGCAGAACGTCCTGCATCAGCGAGAGCCGCAGGGCATCGAAGGGATCGGGCGCCATGGGCGAGGGGCGGGGGCCTCCAGTCTGCCGGCAGAGAGACAGGCCGGCGTCAGGGGACGGTGATCGGCCGTTCCAGAGGAGAGCCGCCGCTGAGGGGAGCGCGGCAGGCCTGCTGGCTCCCCCACCACCAGCCCGCGGCCACCGCCAGCACCAGCAGGGTGGCCATGGGCACCAGGGCCTGACGGGTGACCTCCAGGCCACACCACTCGCGCAGTGCCAGCAGGCGACGCTGCCGGTCGAAACGGCGCCGCTGCCGGATCTCATCCTGCTCCCGGCGCCGCAGGGAGCGGGACGCCCAGCGCTCGAAGGCCTGCTTCTTGGTCACGGCCATCTTGCGCTCCACCTCCAGCAGATGGCCGGCGCTGAGGTCGGGGTTGAAGGTGCTGATCAGCTCCAGGCTCTTGAGGAACATCTCCACCGCCCCGTCCTTGGCGACGCGCTCCTCATCGCTGAGCAGGTCCCAGGCCACCTCGGGATAGAAGCGGCCGCGGTTGGCCTCGATCTGCTCCTCCGGCAGCTGGCCCGGCTCCCGCAGCCAGCGGTCGGTGTTGGCGTCGAAACGACGCCAGTAGAGGAAGGGATTGAGGTAGATGGTCTTGCCGCCCAGCTGGATGCTGTCCTGCTGGAGCCGGCGCTGCAGATCAGGGTCGCTGGATGTCGCTGGGGCGGCAGTCACGGCGCGGTGAATCCGGGGCCCCGAGGGTAACGGAGACTCCCGGCCCACGCCACGGGGTGGGGGCCGGTGCGTTCACTCCCACTCGATCGTGCCGGGGGGCTTGCTGGTGATGTCGAGCACCACCCGGTTCACCCCCTTCACCTCGTTCACGATGCGGTTGGAGATGGTCTCCAGCAGGTCGTAGGGCAGGCGCGACCAGTCGGCGGTCATGCCGTCCTCCGACGACACGCAGCGCAGCACGACCGGAAAGGCGTAGGTGCGCTTGTCACCCATCACGCCCACGCTGCGCACCGGCAGCAGCACGGCGAAGGCCTGCCAGATCTCGTGGTAGAGGCCGGCATCCCGGATCTCCTCGCGCACGATCAGGTCGGCATCGCGCAGGATGTTGAGCTTCTCACTGGTGACCTCACCTAGGATGCGAATCGCCAGGCCCGGCCCCGGGAAGGGGTGGCGCCCCACGATCTCCTCGGGCAGACCCAGGGAGCGGCCCACCTTGCGCACCTCGTCCTTGAACAGCTTGCGCAGGGGTTCCACCAGCTTGAACTGCAGGTCTTTCGGCAGGCCACCCACGTTGTGGTGGCTCTTGATCTTCACCGCCACCCGCTCCCCCGTTTTCGGATCGATGTTGGTGCCGGCACTCTCGATCACGTCGGGGTAGAGGGTGCCCTGGGCCAGATAGTCGAAGGGGCCGAGGCGCTTGCTCTCCTCCTCGAACACACGGATGAACTCGGTGCCGATCAGCTTGCGCTTCTCCTCCGGATCCGTAACCCCGGCGAGTTTGTTGATGAACCGTTCGCGGGCATTGATGTACTCCACGTTGATGTGGAAGCGCTTGTCGAAGAACTCCACCAGAAACTCGGGCTCGCCTTTGCGCATGAAGCCCTGGTCGATGAACATGCAGGTGAGCTGATCGCCGATCGCCTTGTGCAGCAGAAAGGCGAGGGTGGAGGAGTCCACGCCCCCGGAGAGGGCCAGCAGCACCCGCCGGTCACCCACCTGGGCGCGCACATCGGCCACCGCCTCTTCAATGAAGGCGGCCGTAGTCCAGTCGGCCTCGCAGCCGCAGATGTGATATACGAAATTGCGGATCAGGGCCATGCCGCAGGTGGAATGCACCACCTCCGGGTGAAACTGCACGCCATAGAGGCGGCGCTGGTGATCGGCCACCGCCGCTTCGGGGGTGTTGTGCGTGTGGGCCAGGCGCTCGAACCCATCCGGCAGCCGCTCCACCGAATCTCCGTGGCTCATCCACATCGTGGAGCCCGATTCCACGTTGGTGAGCAGATCCACCGGGTCGTCCACCTGCAGCGGCGCCTTGCCGTATTCGGCCTTGCCGGCCGCCACCACGGCGCCACCCAGCTGCTGCACCATCAGCTGCATGCCGTAACACACTCCCAGCACGGGAATGCCGAGCTCCCAGATGCCCAGATCACACACCGGCGCGTCGGGCTCATACACCGAACTGGGGCCGCCGCTGAGGATGATGCCCTTCGGTGCCACGGCCCGCAGTTCCTCGGCCGTGGTGGTGTAGGCCATCACCAGGGAAAACACCTCGGTTTCGCGCACGCGCCGGGCGATCAGCTCCGAGTATTGGGAGCCGAAGTCGAGGATCACGATCGCCGGGTGGCGGGACGACTGCGAGGCGGCGTCAATCACGGGCATCGGGCACGGGCATCGGGCAGGGGCACGGAGCAGGCCGGGCGGCCCACCCAGGGGCATTCGAGCCAGCCTAGGTCGCGCCCCCTGGGGAACCCGAGGCGGCAGAGAACTCCGTACCTGCCAGGGCGGCCCACAGCAGGGCTCCCTGGGGGCCCCGGGCGCAGAGCCGGCGGCTGCGGTCGAACAGCACCGCCCCCACCGCCATCCGCTGCTGGCCGTAACGGGCCAGGTAGGCGGCGCTGCGCTGCTCGATGGCGGCGGCGATCCGGCCCTGCAGCCGCTCGGCCAGGGCCGGGTCCCGGTGCCGGAGCTGGACCAGGGCCTGCTCCACCGTGGGCGCGCCATGCAGGGCGGCCAACTCAGCACCAGCCAGCCCCTCCAGGGCGGCCAGGGCCGTGAGCACCTCGGCGCGGCCGTCGGCCAGGTGGTGGTGGGTGTGGAAGATGCCGCCCGCCAGCTTGATCAACTTGCCCTGCACGCCGAACAGCAGCAGGCGCCGCACCCCCGCCTCGGCCGCCGCCACCAGCAGCGGACCCAGCCAGTTGCCCGCCTTGAGCAACAGCTCGGGCGGCAGGCCCAGGCGCGGCGCCAGATCCAGGCCGTTCTCGCCGATCACCAGCACCAGTTCAGCGCCGAACTGGGGCGCCGCCGCCCGCCGCCGCAGTTCGGCCAGGGCGGCCTCCAGCTGCTCCGGCGCGGCGCTGCGCTGCACCGTGGCCTGGGTGCCGATCAGGGCCAGGCCCTCCACCACTCCGAAGGCGGCGTTGCTGGTGCGCTCCGCCAGGCGGCGTCCCTCCGGGATGGTGAGCTCCAGGGCCAGCCTGCGGCCCGCTGGCAGCAGGGGACGCAGGTTCCAAGCCAGCAACTCCCTGGCGTAGCCCGACAGACAGGCCTCCCCCGTGCTCTGCACCACCCCCACGCCCGCCCCGGCCCGCAGGTCCAACCAGGCACCGGGACCTTCCAGCCAGCGCACCTGGGCCCACACCAGCAGTCCGCGGGTGAGATCCAGCGTCTCCGCCCCCGGGTCGCAGCGGGCCATGGCCAGGGCGCTGCCGTCGGGCAGGGGAGCCACGGCCTCGATGGGCACAAGCTGGGGCTCGGCACCCTCCCCCAGCTGCAGGGGCTGCAGCAGCGCGGGCCGGGGCTGACCCAGCAGGGCTTGGAGGGCAGCCCGGGCAGCCGCCGCACACCACACGGGCAGGATGAACCCAACCGCATCTGCCCGTTCAGCCATGGTGGGTGTGGCGCACGCCTGGGGCTGACTCTGCCCGGAACTGGAGGGGCGTCGCGGTGGCGAGGGTGGCGGAAGCGGGTGCGCTGCTGCCGGTTCCCTGCCGACTCAGGAGCCCGGCGGGATCACCTGCGCCGGCGCAGGACGCGCAGACCGATCCAGCACAGACCGCCCAGCAGCACGACCCCGATCACGACAACCAGGATCCTGGTGAAGGGTTTGAGCAGCTCGGCCACCTGGCCGTAGCCCGCCCCCAGCGCCTGACCCGCCACCGTGAGCAGCACGATCCAGATCAGGCTGCCGGCGGTGGTCCAGATCAGGAACAGCGGCTGGGGCATCAGCTCGATGCCGGCCGGCAGCGACACAAGGGTGCGCACACCCGGAATGATCCGGCCCCAGAACACCACCGCCACACCATGGCGGTTGAACCAGCGGCGGCTGCGGGCCAGATCCTCCGGCCTCAGGCCGAACCAGCGGCCGTGGCGCTGCAACCAGGCCTCGAGGCGGCGCTCATTGACCATCCGGCCCACGCCATACCAGAACCAGGCCCCCAGGACCGTGCCCAGCAGGCCGGCGAGCACGGTGGGCACCAACTCCAGCTTCCCCTGCTGGATCAGGAACCCCGCCAGGGGCATCACCACCTCGGAGGGGATCGGCGGCACCACGTTCTCCAGCAGCATCACCAGGGCGATGGCGGCGTAGCCCAGCAGGGGCGTGGTCTCGACCGCAGCCAGGATCAACTGCGGCAACTGTTCGATGAACTGGAGCATGGAGGGAATCAGGCCCGCGCGGGAGGGGCAGCGGCGCTGGAAAGGCGCCAGCACCGCACGATCCTGTCAGCTTTCTGAACTCCACAGCACACCGGACTCACCCGCCAGGCAGATCGGCAGGCCTGCAGCAGCCTGGGCACCGGGCTGAAGCCCCAAGGCAGCCGAAACAGGCAACAACCGGAAGGCGCTGCGGAGCTGCAATGGCACTGGTCGATGGCCACAGAATCAAGGTGGGGGATACGGGTTCCAGGCGGCCCATTCAGCCAGGACCAGCCGAGTTCACCGCGGCTGGGGCCTCACCCCGGAGGAAGCCGCACCAGCAGAACCCCAGTGGTGGGATCGCCGGCAGGCGAGGAGGCAGGAGCACCCCCTCGTGGGCCTGGTGCGCAACCCTCCCCAGGAGGGTGCTTGGCCCCATGGCCACAGCCGGCCCCGGCGATCTGCAGAATCGGCGACGGGGTGAGCGGAAACGGGAATGGCGGAGGTCCTGAGCCCCCGGCCGGCTCCCGGACGGCCTGCTGCCCCACCCCCCCCACTCCCGCTGCCGGCCCGAGCCCCTGATGCTCCCTTTCCACTGGCTCACCCAGACCCTTGCCTTCGGTCTGGGGATCGCTTTCAGCCCGATCACCATCGCCCTGGTGTCCCTGCTGCTGCTGGGCGCCCGTCCCCTGCGCCGCTGCTGCACCTTCCTGGCCGGCTGGGTACTGGCCAATGGCGGTGCCCTCGGGCTGGTGGTGACCATGGGCGGCCGCCTCAGCTGGGCGGTGCATCTGGGCAGCCGTGGCCAGATCCTCATGGATCTGATCGGGGCCGGCGCCCTCCTCGGCCTGGGCCTGTTCCAGCTCACGCCGGCGGTGGCCCTGGGAGAGGAGAACTGGGCCATGCAGCTGATGGGCAAGCTGCCGGAACTGGGCGGTGCGCCCTTGCTCGCTCTTGGGGCCGGCTGTGCCCTGGTGAGCCCGGAAAACCTGGTGTTCTATATGAAAGAAGGTGGCATGCTGCTCACCAACCACACCGGCCTGCGCGGCGATCTGGAGGTGGGGGCCGTGTTCGTGGCGGTGACCACCTCGCTCCTGCTACTGCCGCCGCTGCTCTGGGTGGCCAGCGGCGAACGGCTGCGGGCACCGCTCACCACCCTGAACGACTGGCTGGTGCATCGGGCCGAGTGGCTGGTGGGGGTGTTCGCCCTGGTGCTGGGCATCTACCTGGGCTGGCAGGGCCTGGAGGGGCTGCACAGCCTCGGCGCCCTGGCTGCCTGATCCAGCTCTGGCACCCGTTGGAGCCCTGCCCGGGACTTCAGCCGATCTGGCTCAGGAACTGGCGGCTGCGCTCGTGCCTCGGGCTGGTGAAGAACTGCTCCGGGGGGGCCTCCTCCACCACCTCGCCATCGGCCATCAGCACCACCCGGCTGGCCACCTTGCGGGCAAAGCGCAGCTCGTGGGTCACCACCACCATGGTCATGCCCTCGCGGGCCAGCTCCTGCATCACCTCCAGCACCTCCTGCACCATCTCCGGATCCAGGGCGCTGGTGGGCTCGTCGAAGAGCATCACGCGTGGCTCCATGCAGAGCGAACGGGCGATCGCCACCCGCTGCTGCTGACCGCCGGAGAGCTGGCCGGGGTACTTGCGCGCCTGCTCGTGGATGCCCACCCGCTCCAGCAGCTCCAGCGCCTGGCGCTCCACCTCGGCCCTGGTGCGTCTGCGCACCAGCACGGGCGCCAGGGTGAGGTTCTCCAGCACCGTGAGGTGGGGGAAGAGGTTGAACTGCTGGAACACCATCCCCACCTCGCGGCGGATCGCCTCGATCTGGCGCACATCGTCGGAAAGGGCGATGCCGTCCACCACGATCGAGCCCTTCTGGAAGTCCTCCAGGGCGTTGAAGGTGCGGATGAAGGTGCTCTTGCCCGATCCCGAGGGACCCATGATCACCACCACCTCCCCCCGGTGCACGAGGAGATCCACGCCACGCAGGGCGTGAAAGCCGTTGGGGTACCACTTCTCGACCCCGCGGGCCTCGATCATCGCGCTGGAGGGGGAAGACGTCGTCATGCCGTGATGGGGGGGGCGGTGGCGGTGGTAGCGGTGGTGGCGTTGGGGTTGAGGCGGGTCTCCAGGGCGCGGCTGCCCAGGCCCAGGGCGGCGCAGCAGCACCAGAACAGCACCGCCAGCACCAGATACACCTCGGCATTGCGGCCCAGGAAGGCCGGGTTGGCCATCACGGCTCGGGCGGTGCCGAGCAGTTCGAGCAGGCCGATCAGCGAGAGCAGGGTGGTGTCCTGCAACAGGCTGATGAACTGGCCCACGGTGGCCGGCAGGGCCACCCGCAGGGCCTGGGGCAACACCACGTGAATCAGGGCCTGGGGGAAGGTCAGGCCGAGCGAGCGGGCCGCCTCCAGCTGGCCGGCGGGCACGGCCGCCAGACCGGCGCGCACCGCCTCGGCCACGTAGGCGGCGGCGAACAGGGTGAGCACCCAGGCGGCCCGCCACACCCGGTCCGGGGCCATGCCCCCGGGCAACAGGAAGCCGAGCAGGTTCTGGCCGAGGAACAGCAGCGTGATCAGCGGCGCCCCGCGGATGAATTCGATGTAGAGCACCGAACCCCAGCGCAGCAGGGGGAGCTCGCTGCGGCGGCCCAGGGCCAGCAGGATGCCGAGGGGGAAGCAGAGCAGGATCGCAAAGCTGGCCTGCAGCAGGGTGAGCAGCAGGCCGCCCCACTCCGAGGGCACCACCTGGATCAGCCCCAGACCGCCGCTGATCAGCACCATCCCCAGCAGGTAGAGCACCGGCCAGAGCAGCGGAATGCAGTGGCGCAGAGCCGGCGGGAGCTGGCGCCCCCAGCGACCGGTAGCCCAGCGGAGACCAAGCAGCAGCGCCGTGATCAGCCACCAGCGCAGCTGGATGCCGGTCTGCAGGCCAAGGGCCAGGGGAACGGCCAACGCCAGCCCCGCCAGAACCACCGCGGCCAGTCGGTCGTTGCGGGGCCAGGGGCGGCCCTGCCGGCCGCGGTGGGGCAGACCCCGCAGCAGGCCCCAGCTGAGACCGGTGGCGGCCGCCAGCAGGGCAGTGAGCAGCCAGAGGCGCCACTGCTGCTCCAAGGGGTAGCGCCCCACGGCGAACAGGGTGCTGTTGGCCTGGATCACCGCCCACTCGGCCTGCAGGCAGGCCCAGCGCACAAAGGCGGTGGCCGCCGCCAGCAGCAGGGCGATCAGCACGATGGACACCAGCCCGTCCAGCGGCGTGGCGAACAGCTCCCGGCGCAGGCGGCGGATCTTGGTCTTGATCAAAGCTAGATCCATCAGCGCTCCTTGAGCTGCACCAGGCCGTTGAGGCCGTTCATCAGGGCGGAGATCAGCAGATCGAGCAACAGGTAGGAGCCCAGCAGGATCAGCACCACCTCCACCGCCCGGCCGGTCTGGTTGAGGGTGGTCTCGGCCACCGAATAGAGATCGGTGAACCCGCAGGCCACCGCCAGGGAGGAGTTCTTGGCCAGGGAGATGTACTGGCTGTTGAGGGCCGGCACAATCACCCGCAGGGCCTGGGGCAGCACGATCCGGCGCAGCGTCATGGCCGGCGTGAACCCCAGGGAGCGGGCTGCCTCCCACTGGCCGCTCGGCACCGAGGCCACCCCGCCGCGCACCACCTCGGCGATGAAGGCGGCGGTGTACACCACCAGACCGGTGAGCAGGGCGCTGAATTCCACCGTGAGGCGCAGCGGCGCCTGCCACACGCCGTTCACCAGCTCAGGACGGATGAGGTACAGCCCCGACTTGGCCAGCACCACCCCCGGCAGCTGGATCGCCTCAGCCCCGCCGGGCAGGGCCAGGAACACCACGAAGTACCAGAACAGCAGTTGCAGCAGCAGGGGGATGTTGCGGATCAGTTCCACGTAGACCCTGGCCAGCTTGCGCAGCAGCCCGTTGCCGCTGAAGGATGCCACCCCCACCAGGGTGCCGAGCACCGTCGCCCCCACCAGGCCCGCCAGCACCACGCGCAGGGTGTTCACGAGCCCGGCCAGGAGAGCGCGCCAGTAGGGCAGCCCGGCGTCGAAGGGGAGCAGGGTCTCCGACACGTCGAAGCCCGCCGGGTTGTCGAGCCAGCCCCAGCTGAGCAGCAGCCCGGCGGCGGTGAGATTGCGCACCAGATTGCCCAGCAGGAAGGCGATCAGCACGAGCAGCAACAGGCCCACCGCGCCCTGCACCAGCCAGGGGATCAGGCGGCGGTTGCGCCACCAGGGGGTGACCACCGAGGGCATCAACGGAACGGCGGCGAATAGATCAGGCCACCTTCCTTCCACTGCCGGTTCAAACCGCGCTCCAGCTTGAGCTTCGACTCCGTGCCCACATTGCGCTCGAAGATCTCGCCGTAGTTGCCCACGGCCTTCACCGCGCGCACCACGAAGTCGGGCGCCAGGCCCAGGTGCTTGCCGAAGTCACCTTCCACCCCCAGGAAACGGCGCAGGTCGGCCTGGTTGGTGTCGGCCTTGGCCTGGGCGACCTTGGCGTCGATGGTGGATTGGGTGATGCCCGACTCCTCCGCCTGCATCAGGGCGAACACGATCCAGCGCACCGCATCGGCCCAAGCCGGATCTGCGTTGGTAGTGGCCGGCGCCAGGGGCTCCTTGCTGAGCACGTCGGGCAGCAGGGCATGGGCGGCGGGGTCGGGGAAGCTCGTGCGCTTGGCCGCCAGCTGGGAACGGTCGCTGGTCACGGCCGTGCAGCGGCCCTGCAGGTAGGCGGCGTAGGTCTGGTCGCTGGTCTGGAACTTGAGCGGCGTGTAGGGCGCCTTGATCTCTCGCATCCGGTCGGCGAGGTTCAGCTCGGTGGTGGTGCCGGTCTCCACACAGATCGGCTTGCCCGCCAGATCGGCGAGGCTCTTCACCCCGCTGGCCACAGGAACCATCACACCCTGACCGTCGTAGAAGACGGGCGGAGCGAAGCTGAGGCCATTGCCGCCGGTCGCATCCCGGCTGAGGGTGTAGGTGGTGTTGCGGGAGAGCAGATCCACCTCTCCGCTGGCCAGGGCCGCGAAGCGCTCACTGGAGTTGAGATCGCGGTATTCAACCTTGGCCGGATCACCGAGCAACGCCGCCGCCACGGCCTTGCAGATATCCACATCCAGGCCGGTGTAGGAGCCGTCGGGATTCACGAAGCTGAAGCCCGGCAGCTTGCCCTCAACGCCGCAAATAATCTTGCCACGGCCCTGAATTGCAGAAATCTTCTGGCTTTGTATCCCCCCATCTCCCGGGGCACATGCCGCCAATGTCAGACCCAGCAGCAGGGGAACAACCGACAGGGCCGGCCTGAGGGAGGCGACCATGGAAAACGCGCGCACTTGGCCGAGACTATAGGGCGGCTTGGAGAAGAAGCAAGAGCGATGGCCACGTGACAAGCGGCGTGAATTCCTGCTGGCCTCTATACCAAATAACCACGCAGACTCATCAAGGCAAGAGAATGAACGAGCGAAGCCGCCGAAGGAGAATCACTTGCAATAAAGATTCAACATTCAATCCACCCATGGCAAGCAACCGGGGGAGCCCACAGGCAAAGAGAGAGGCAAATCAACCCGAGCCAACTTGCCGCAGCCAACCGGATAGCCGCTCACTGCGAACACCTACCTGGCCAGTGGCATTGTGAGGCGCCTGAAATCCCACGAAACAAACGGATAGTCCCTACTACCGATCCTGGTCAGGCGTCGGAGCACCAAGCAAGTGCCCAGGCAGAGGAGTTACCAAGAGCTTATCAACACGCTTCCCATCCATATCAACAACTTCGAAACAGAAACCCTGCCACTCGAATCGATCAGATTCGCGGGGTATGCGCTCGAGAACATGCAGAACAAAACCGGCCAAGGTGTGATACCGGCCCTCCCGATCACTATCAAAAATATCCCGTCCAATCACTTCGATCAAAGCGTCCAGATCAAGCCCGCCATCGACAAGCCAAGAACCATCCCCTCGGGACACGATTAAGGGGCCCTCCTGATCATCAACAGAGGGCAAGTCACCTACGATCCCTTCCATCAGATCATTGAGAGTCACAAGACCCTCCACGCCACCGAATTCGTCGGTGATCAAACCAATGTGGATACCTGTGCGCTTAAATTGCTCCAAGACAGATAGGGCTCGCGTGCTCTCCGCCAGAAACAGAGGAGGCTGGATCAGCTCCTGGAGATCGATGGGCTCGCCACTGATCTTGGCGGAAAAGAGGTTTCGTACTCGCACCACACCAATACATTGATCGAGGCTACCTTTGCCTACAGGAAAACATGAGTGAGTGCTCTCCAATACTTCCTGCAGATTTTGGTCCAACGTTTCTTCCGCGTCTAGCCAGATAATCTCAGTGCGGGGTGTCATCAGGGTCTTGATCGTGCGATCTCCGAGACGGAAAACCCGCTGCACCATGTCATGCTCCACCTCTTCAAACACCCCAGAGTCCGTGCCCTGACGAATCATGGCCTTGATTTCGTCTTCGGTGATATCAAGCTGGTCGCTGCCCGACACGCCCAGGAGCTTCAGGAGAGCTTCCGTGGAAGAGCTCAGCAGATGCACCAACGGGCCACTCGCCCTGGAGAGCCAGTGCATGGCAGGAGCCATGGCGCAGGCCAGCTGCTCTGGGTTGGCCAGGGCCAGGCGCTTGGGCACCAGTTCGCCGATCACCACCGAAAGGTAGGTAATCAGTGCCACTACCAAGGCGAAGCTCAAGCCCTCGCTGTAGGGTCCCAGCAGCGGAATTCGCTCCAACAACTCATTGAGCCTGCGGGCAACGGTGGCCCCGCCAACAGCACCGCTGAGGATGCCGATGAGGGTGATGCCGATCTGCACTGTGGAGAGGAACTGGTTCGGCGAAGCCGCAAGCCGCTGCACAAGCCGGGCTGAACGCCGCCCCTGTTTGCTCAGCTGATCAAGCCGATGACGGCGGGAGGAGATGATTGCAATCTCAGCGCCCGAGAAAAGACCGTTGGCAAGCACCAACACCATGATGACCAGGATGTCCAGTGCCAAGCAGCGCTACAGAAAGTACGAAATACAAGGATAGGGGAGGCACCTGCCCAGATCAAGCCTGGGCACCAACAAAACACCGAGGCGGAGTTTCTGAGGCTGCTGCTTGAATCGCCGCCAGCTAGAACCAAACACTACACTAAAAACTATATAAACACCATCTCATGGGCCTGGGAGACCCCAACAACCAACAGCCGTGCTTTCAAGGCCTTCTTGATGACGACCCGACGCTTATGAGTGGAAACTACTGATTACCCTGCTCGTACGCAGCAGGGGAGGGAGGCTGCAACTGGGAACCCTGTTCAGGCGAATAGACGAGAAACAGAGACTCTATGGCGGCCAACGCAATCAACAGGGCAGCCAAAAGCTTTTCGGCCCTGGAATCAGGCATGGATCTCCCAACTGCTCTACTCTTCGAGCCCATTACCCATAGGAACAACAAATCAACGAGAGGTAATCTTTGCTACCAATTCAAGCCTCGCAGCTCACTTTGCGATCCTGCTCGCGGAACACATTCCACGCGGAAGACAACCACAAAACAGCTAGCAGCCTTCTGTTGACATGGATGCCTAAGCTTCATCCAAACGGGGATCAAAGGATCCTCTGGTCGACAGCTCATTCCATGGTGCCAAGCGAGCCAGGAGCAAGAAAGCTGGAATCGCTGACATCACGGTGAGCAGAAAGAAACTGGACCAACCCAACCGTTCAGCCATCACTCCGGCGGGAGCAGCAAGCACTGAGCGACTCAAGGCATAGACCCCCGAAAACAATGCGTATTGCGTTGCCGAGTAGCGGGGATTGCACAGGCTCATCAACAACGCCACAAACACGGCGCCCACCATGCCGCCACTAATGTTCTCCGCACTCACGGCGGCAATCAACCCAACAAACCCCCCACCAAACGTGGAGAGAGACCAGTAGCTCAGATTGCCGAGGGCACCCACAACCGCAAACAGCCAGAGAGAGCGGTTCATACCCAGCCATGAGAAGAGTAAACCGCCCAACACGGTGCCAATCATCGTGGCGCCGATCGCCCAACCTCCTTGCACAAGCCCAATATCGGATTCACTGAAGCCTTGCAGCTTCAGAAATGGAATGGCCATTGCCGAAAGCAGGCCATCTGGCCATCGGTAGAGCAGCACCAACAACAGGAGTTGCCAGGTTCGATTCGGCCCAGCCCGATGCATGAACTCGAGCGCCGGACCCACCACCGCCTGACGCAAGCTGGTTACTTCATGCAGCAGTGGTTTGATCCTGGGGCCTGCCAAGGTGAAGGGGATCACCAGGGCCATCACCCCGGCCGCAGAGAGAAAAGCTGCCGGCCAACCGAAGCGATCGGCGATCAGGAACCCGCCAGCACCGATGGTGAGCATCGCCGCCCGGTAACCCAGGCTCGCGGCAGCCGCCCCCGGACCGCGCTCCGCTTCTGGCAACAGATCGGTTCGGTAGGCATCGATCACAATGTCTTGCGTTGCGCTGCATACAGCCAACAGAAGCGCCCAGAGCCCGATGGCCGTGAGACTGGCTGGGTTGCGGCCGGGTTTCAGCAGCGCCATTGCCGCGATCACCACCACCAGCACAACCTGCATCACCAACATCCAACCTCTGCGGCGGTCTGGCCAGGGGATCGGCCAGCGGTCAACGAGTGGCGACCAGAACAACTTGAGCGTGTATGGCAGCTCGGCCAATGGAATCAGGCCGATCAACGCCAAGGGCACCCCACTGGCCGTGAGCCAGCCCTGCAGAAGCCTGCTGCCCACCATCAGCGGGGTGCCGCTGGCCACACCCTGAGCGCTCACCATCAGCAGTCGATGAGCCGGGGAAGATTCCCGGCCCGTATCCGGCTGGTGCTCTATGGACCGATCCCTTCGTGCCATGGCCTGGATGGTGCAGTGAACCGGTGGGGTGTTGTGACTCTGGGACTGGCAAGCGAAGGGACCCGCGCAACCCCTGCATCAGCCAAGCTGGCAAACCATTTGGACAGCCAGAGCGATCAGACAGCGCGGCGCTGTTGCCGCCAGGCCAGCACCTGCCAAATCAGGAACACCAGCAACGCGGGTGCCAGCACCACCAGCACCACCAGACGGAACTCATCGGAAGAGTCCGGGGAGATGTACAGCAACAGCTGCTCCACCAGATAGACGCCGTAGAGCAGCACCAGGATCCCCCCCTCCAGCCGGGTGATCACCCCCTGGGTCCAGAAGATCGGCAGGCAGGCGAGGGTGGTGAGCACCATGATCGGCAGATCCCGCTGGATCATCACCGGATCCACCCCCAGGCCGCGGGTGCCGGACACGGTGGCACAGAGGCCCAGGATCACCAGCTGGTTGAGCAGGTTGCTGCCAACCACGTTGCCGATGGCCAGGTCGGCCTTGCCCCGGTAGGCCGCCACCAGGGAGGTGACCAGCTCGGGCATCGAGGTGCCGGCGGCCACAATCGTGAGGCCGATCACCGTGGTGCTCACCCCCAGGGCCAAAGCCGCCGCCGTGGCGCCCTGCACCAGCAGCTGGGAGCCCGCCACCAGCAGCACCAGGCCGGCCGCCAGCTTCACCCCAGCCACCAGGGGCGAGCTGCGCTCCGCGTCGTCGATGTCATTGGCCTCATCGGGGTTCTCACCCGCCGTGCGCATCTCCCAGATGATGTTCATCACCGTGGCCACCAGCAGGGCCACGCCCGCCTGCCAGGTGACCCGGCCGCCGGAGGCCATGCCCCACACCGCCATCGACACCCCCAGCAGCAGCGGCACATCGCGCTTCACCAGCCGGCTCTTCACCCGCAGCGGCACGATCACGGCACTGAGGCCCAGCACCACCAGCACGTTGAAGATGTTGCTGCCCACGATGTTGCTCACCGCCAGGTTGTCGGCACCTGCCACCCCCAGATTCCCCTGGATGGTGGAGATCAGGCTCACGAACAGCTCGGGAGCACTGGTGCCCATGGACACCACCGTGAGGCCGATCACGATCTGGGGAATGCCGAGCAGCAGCGAGAGGGCCACCGAACCCGCCACGAAGAGTTCTCCACCCCCGAAGAGGAGGACGATGCCCACCACGATCTGGAGGGTGCTGACCAGGAAAACGGGCACGGGGAGACAGGAACGGTCCGTGAATTCTGCATCCTCGGCCCGGGGTGGCTCCCAGGTTCATCCGGGGCGTGCGCGCAGGCGCCGCCCCAGCAGCAGCAGGCCGAGCACGGTGGTTCCGCTTACGGTGAGCACCAGGGCCGAGAACTGCTGGGCTGAGATCAACCCCGCGGCCTGGCCCGTGGTGGCGAACACCAGGCCCGGCAGGCCCCGGGGGATCAGACCGAAAACCACCAGCCGGCGATCGATGCCGGCCGCCCGGTCGCGGGGGCTGATGCCCAGGCCGCACACCAGCTTGCAGGCGATCGCCAGGACCATCAGCACCAGCGCCATCCACCAGGCCGAGGGCTGCAACAGGGTGGCGGCGTCGATGCGCATGCCCACGCTGATGAAATAGAGGGGCAGGAACACATCCGAGAGCAGCGCCAGCTGGCTGCGCAGCGGCTCGTCCCCGCCAGCGCCTTCGCCGCCTACTACACCGCCGTCGCCACTGCCTTCGCGACTGCCTTCGCCCTGGGGGGCCAGGCGCTGGAGCAGCACCCCGCCCCACAGGGCCCCCAGCAGGCTGGTGAGGCCGGCGATCTCCCCCAGCCAGCTCGACCCCGTGAGCAACAGGAGCACCCCCAGTGGACCGGCACGCCAGGGGCCTTGCTGGCGCAGCCACCAGCGGCTGAGCGGAAAGCTCAGCAGGCCCAGGGCCAGCACCAGCACCGTGGTGATGGGCAGGGAAGCAGGATCGCTGCCGGCGGAAGCGCCAGCTGTCTGCGGTTGCCCCAGGAAGGTGGACAGGGTCAGCAGGGCGATCGCGGGCAGGTCGTCCAGCACCGACACACCCACCAGCAGGCGTGCCGAGGGGGTCTGCAGGGCACCGGCCTGGGCCAGCGCCCGCAGGGTCACGCCCGTGCCGGTGGCGCTCAGCACCGCGAGACACAACAGGGTCGTCGGCACGGAGAGACCGAACCCCTGCTGCAGCGGCCACCAGGCCAGCAACGGCGTAAGCGCGGAAAGCAACACCGTGCGAATCACCGCCACGGGGCGCGAGCCGAGCAGCCCTCCGCGCACCTCCATGCCCACCTGGAAGAACAGCGTCAGCACCCCCAGCTCGGTGATGCCGGACAGGGGCTCGATGCGGCTGAAGGGCAGCACCGTGTTGCCGATCACGAAACCCACCAGCAGCTCCAGCACGATCGACGGCACCGCCCAGCGGGCCAGTCGGCTGGCGGTGAGCCGGGCGATCAGGGCCCCAACCAGGAGCAGGAGGAGCGTGGACAGCAGGGAAGAACGCATGGTTCCGGCAACAGTGCCTCGAGGACCCGGAAACCCGCCCAGCCCGGCAACCGGCAACGGGGCCAGGGGCTCAAACAGCGGGAGAACTACGGGAAGGACACCGCTTTCGCCCCCAGGTCAAGCGTGCGGGACTCCAGCACCTTGAGCCGCAGCGTGCGGCCGAACAGGACGCCCCGGGCACGCTCCTGCAACGGCTGCAGGGCGGGAAGGTCGCCCTCTCCCACCAGCAGCAGGTTCACCGATCCATCCGCCGTTTCCGCATCGACCGACATCAGCTGGTAACCGGAGCCCTCCAGCCAGTCCTGGGCGAGGGCATCGGTACGGGCGGCGATCTTGTTGGAGATGATCAGGCGATGGCTGGTGATCGTGAGGGGGATGGCAATGATCAGCAGGGCGATGACGGCAACCAGCACGGCCCGCCGCCTGGCCCGCGGATCGAACGGCGACAGGGCGACCTTGCGGAAGCCCATCACCGCGAACACCAGGGCGCCGGTGAGAAGGATGGCGACGTAGTTCGTACCGAAGAGCAGCAGGCTGCCGGAGGCGAGGCCCGGTTCGCCGGCCGCGAACAGGATGCCGGCATTGGCCAGGGGCGGCACCAGGGACACCGCGATCGCCACGCCGGGCAGGGTGTCGGACACATCCTTGCGGGCCAGGGCGAAGGCTCCGGCCAGGCCCGTCATCAGCGCCGCCATCAGGTCGAGCAGATGGGGCGCCGTGCGAATCATGATCTGCTGGATCGCCTCCGGCTTGGTGACCTGGGCAATCGGCAGGGTGAGCAGGAATCCCACCGCCACTGCCGTGACGATGCCCACGAGGCTGACGACCAGCGTGTTGCCGATCGCGCGCTGGTCGCCCACGCTGACGCTGAACGCCAGCCCCATGATCGGCAGCATCAGCGGCGCCACGATCATCGCCCCGATCACCACGGCCACCGAGTCGCCCAGCAGCCCGTAAGTGGCGATGCAGGCCGCCAGCACCAACAGAACGATGAACTTGAAGAACTTCGGCCCCAGCCCCGGGCCATCGAAAACGAGCGTGTCCCGTACCCGTTCCACCTCATCGAGGGAGATGGGCCCGCCGTGCAGAAACTCCGCCAACGACCTGGCCGAGAACGAACCGGTGGTGTTCGATCGGGCCATTGGTGGGGTGTGCCGCCTGCAGGCGAATGCTGGGTCCAAACCCTAGGGCTCCGGATCCCGGGAGCTGCGCCCGAACCACCACCCATCCCCCGGCGGCCGCAATCCGATCAGCTCCTTTGCCGGTAACTCCGTCAAGGTTCCCCCAACCATGGCCAGCGCCGATCCGGACCCAGCACCACCGCCCAGCGATCTGGCCGGCCTCTATGACGCCTACAGCCCGGCCGTGTATCGGCTGGCCCTGCGGCTCTGCCGCGACAGCGCCGCGGCCGAGGACCTGGTGCAGGACGTGTTCCTGCGCTACTGGCGCCAGGAGCGCTACGACGCCTGCCGCGGGCCGGTGCTCGCCTACCTGCTGCTGCTCACCCGTTCGATGGCGATCAACCGCCTCAGCCAGCAGCGCAATCGCTGGCAGCTGCTGCAGCGCTGGTCCACCCAGCTGCTGGGCGGCCACGCCCGCAGTGCCCACGACTGGGCCGAGCTGGGGGACCTGGCCGAACGCATGCGCAGCGCCCTGGGCCGCATTCACCCCAACCAGCGGCGGGTGCTGGAGCTGGCCTACTACGAGGGGATGAGCCAATCGGCGATCGCCGAGCACCTGCAGATCCCGCTGGGCACGGTGAAAACCCGCTCCCGCCAGGGCCTGCTGGCCCTGCGCGGCCACCTGCTGGACTTCAGCGCCAGCGCCCTCGACGCCCTCACCCTGCCCCCCTCCGCCGCCGATCGCCATGGCCGCCGCTGATCCCAACCGGGCCCATCCCTACGGCCCCCATCCCCAGCTCGATGAACTGCTGGCCGGCCACGTGCTCGGCGACCTGGATGAAGCCGAGCGGCAGCAGTTGCGCGAGGCCCTCGCCGGCGACCCCCAGCTGCAGCGCCAGCTCGATGAGCTGCGGCTCACCCTGGAGCTGCTGCCCATGGCCCTGCCCGATGCCGCCACCCCGCCCGCCCGGCTGCGCCGGCGGCTGCTGCAGGCCGAACAGAACCGCCCCGAGCCGCGGGCCGGGGAACAGGCCCGGCGCTGGCCGCTGCGAGCCGCCCAGCTCGGCCTGGCCGCCATGGCCGGCGCCCTCGTGGCGCTGGGCTTCCAGGTGGTGCAGCTGCGCGGTGAGATGGCCAGCCTGCGGCAGCGCCCCCCGGCTCCAGCCGGACAGGAGCGCGATCGGCAGGCCAGCCGTACCCTGGCCCTGCGGAGCACCGCAGGCCATGCCGAGATCTCCGGGGAAGTGGTGGTGAACCCGGGCCGGGGTCCCAATCTGTTGCTGGTGCGCGGCCTGCCCCCGGCCCCCCCTGCCCACGTGTACCGCCTGTGGGCGAACGTGAACGGCACAACGAAGGGCTGTGTGCGCTTCGTGCCCGCTGCCGACGGCAGCGTGACGATGGCGATCCCCACCCAGCCCACCAGCGGGGCCCAGGCCCTCAGCATCACCCTTGAACCCCTCCCCAGCGATGGCAGCACCCCCGATGGCCCCCGGATGCTCACCAGTGTCTGAGCCCGCCACCGCTACCGCCACTCCCACCCCCACCGGGAAGGCCAGCGCTGCTGCCGTGGCCTTCCCGCCCCTGCGCCGCGGCCGGCCCGGCACCCTGCAGGTGAACTTGGGCTACCGCTGCAACCAGAGCTGCAGCCACTGCCACGTGAGCGCCGGCCCCAGCCGCACCGAGATGATGGATGCGGCCACCATCGCCCTGGTGCCGGCGGTGCTGCGGGCCCGGAGCCTCACCACCCTCGATCTCACCGGTGGCGCCCCCGAACTGCATCCCGGCTTCCGCGCCCTGGTGCGTGGGGCCCGGCAGCTGGGGGCGGCCGTGATCGACCGCTGCAACCTCACCATCCTGAGCGAACCCGGCCAGGAGGACCTGGCCCGGTTCCTGGCGGAGCAGGGGGTCACGGTGGTGGCCTCCCTGCCCTGCTACAGCGCCGCCAATGTGGATCAGCAGCGCGGCGACGGCGTGTTCGCCCGCAGCATCGCCGGCCTGCGCCAGCTCAACGCCCTCGGCTACGGCGCCGAGGGCTCAGGCCTGGAGCTGGATCTGGTGTACAACCCCCAGGGCCCGAGCCTGCCGCCGCCCCAGGCGGCGCTGGAGGCCGACTACAGGCGCGAGCTGGCTGCCCACTTCGGCATCCGCTTCAACCGGCTGTACACGATCACCAACATGCCGATCCAGCGCTTCGCCGCCGTGCTGCGGCAGCAGGGGCAGCTGGAGAGCTACCTCGACCTGCTGCGCGCCAGCCACAACCCAGCGAACCTGGAGCAGGTGATGTGCCGCTCCACCCTCAGCGTGGACTGGCAGGGCTACCTCTACGACTGCGACTTCAACCAGATGCTCGGTCTGGCGGTGCCGGGTCTGGAGATGCCAGGTCTGCCGGTGCCCGGCGCCCGGCGCCATCTGCGGGAGCTGCTGGAGCACGACCCCAGCGGCGAAGCGATCGCCGTGGCCGATCACTGCTTCGGCTGCACCGCCGGGGCCGGCTCGAGCTGCGGCGGAGCGCTCAGCGGGTCTGCCGGTTGAGGTCCCAGTTGTAAGGGAGATAAGTGAGCCGGTAGGCGCCCCCCAGCAACAGCTGCCGCTCCGCGGCGGGGCGGTGGCGGGCGATGAAGTGCAGCACGGCGCTGTCCTTTTCATGACCCGGCACGGGGGCGGCAGTGGGATCGGCGCGGGGCCAGTCCTCGGCGAACCACTGGAAGATCTGGGAGATGGCCACCTCCCCGGCGGCCCGGTCGATCCGCAGACCCACGGGGCTGGCCAGCCAGCGGTTGGTCTGATCCTCCAGCTGCCGCTCCAGCTCCGGGCCCGTGAAGGCCTCGCGCCGCAGCGGCGGGCAACTGATGGCGGCACACACCAGGGCCGCGTGGATGCGGGGTTCGTTGTACTCGCGCCGCAGGATCCGGTGCTCGATCTCATCGAGGGTGAGGCGCTGGCCCAGCAGCGGGTGACGGCGCAGTTTCCACACGCCGGGAATGGCCCTGATGCTCGGCCGGATCGGATCGTGATCGATGATCGAGCGCAGGGTGAGGGCGTTGTACGCGTTGATCAGCAGGGCGATCTGCTCGGCCTCAGACCAGGAGGCGAAGCGCACCGGGGAAAGATCGGCCAGGGCTTGGAGGTAGCGATCGAGCTGGGCCGGCTCGCGCTGCAGGGCTTCGTAGGCCACCAGGCCGCGCCCATCCACCACCCGCTCCAGCACGGCGTTGAAATCGGCTGGATCCACCGGTGGCTGGGGGGCCTGGGCCGCCGCCGTGGTGCCGCTGGTGATGGGGGCCAGCAAGGCCTCCGGCCCGCGGTTGCAGCCCGCGGCGCCGAGCAGCAGCACGCCGCAGAGCAGGAGCAGCGGGGCGCGGTGGTGGGCAGAGCGCATGGCGTGAGGGACGGTGTGGGATGCGGGGTTTACCGCTGAACCGCCGGATCGGTTCGCGCCCGGCGCTGCAGCAGGCCACTGAGCAGCAGCCCCAGCAGCAGGGGCAGCCACAGCAACAGCCGTTCCGGGGTGCTGAGCTGCCAGTCGGGCAGCCGCGAGGGCAGCACGAAGTACACGAAGGCCGAGAGGCTCACCAGCCGCGCCCCCCAGTTCTGGCTGGGCACGGCGAAGGGCATCAGCCAGAGGAAATACCAGCCGTGCACCACCGGCGAGAGCAGCAGCACCGCCAGCAGGTAGCGCCAGGCAAACACCCCCAGCCGCACGGTGGTGGCCAGCAGCACCACCAGCACCAGCAGCAGCAGCAGGCCGTGCAAGGCATTGATCTGCCGGGTCCAGGGCCAGAGCAGGCCGATCCAGTGGGGCAGCCACTCGGCGCTGCGGCCGTAGCGCATGAACGAGGAGCCGGTGGGCAGCAGCGGGCAGACCGGGCCTCGGCAGAAGGCCAGGGCCCCCAGCAGCAGCGGCGCCAGCCCCAGCATCACGGTGGCGACCACGGGGCCGGGGCGCCGAAACTGCCGCCAGCGGCTCCAGACCCGATGGAGCAGCAGCGGCAGGGTGATCCACTTCAGGGCCACGCTCAGGCCCAGCAGCAGGTCGATCCAGGCCTGGGCTCGGGGGCCCCGGGGCGGGGGTTCACGCTCAGCCAGCAGCCAGCCGGCCACCAGCGGCAGCAGGAACCAGCTGTCGTAGTGGCCGCCACCACTGACGCTGTAGATCACCAGGGGATTCCAGCCATAGAGGGCCGCGCGGGTCGCGCCGAAGCGGGCCGCGAGCAGGCCGCAGATGGCCAGGTCGGCCACCAGAAACGACGCCTTGAACAGCAGCACCTGCTGGGCCAGGGCAGCGTGCAGCCGGAACAGCAGCTGGGCCAGGGGCGGGTAGATCGCCGTGGTGCCCGGATGGTTGATCTGCCCCCACCAGGGCGTGCGCAGGGCCTCCAGGGCCGGGGCATCGGGGGGCAGGTGATAGGGGCTGAAACCCTGTAGCTGGATGCCTCCCTCCCAGAGGTAGCGCCAGATGTCATCGCCGGGCTCCATCGGCAGCAGCGCCAACCGCGCCAGCACCGCCACGGCCCAGAACAGGGCACGGGGGATGGCGGGCAGGGTCCAGGAGAGGGCGAATCCCGCCCCCATCACCGCCGCCGCCATCCAGAACGGCAGCAGCTGGGCAGGGTCGAACAGGTCGCCGTGGGGGGCCATCCCCAGGGCCCCGCCGATCAGCAGCAGGGCGCTGGCGAGCAGGCGCAGCCGGGCGGAGGGGGAATCCATCAGAGCCAGCGCCGCAGCCAGCTGCGTCCGAGGGTGGTGAGGATCACGCTGCCGGCCCGCACACTGGCGCCCCAGCGCCCGGAGATCTTGGAGTGGCCGGCCAGGCGCGGCCGATGGGAAACGGGGATCTCCCGCACCCGCAGACCCAGCTCGATCGCCCGCACCTGCATCTCCAGGGTCCAGCCATAGCCGCGGTCGCGCATCGCCATGGCCTCGAAGGCCGAGCGCCGCACCAGCCGCAGGGGGCCCAGATCCCGGTAGCGGAATCCCCAGCCCAGGGCAATCAGCGTCGTGGCCAGCCGGTTGCCCCAGCGCTGCAGGGGCGTCAGCGCCGCCCGTCCGGCGGCGGTGGCGGTGCGGTCGCCCAGCAGCAGGTCGTGGTCGTTGAGCAGATCCAGGAAGCGGGGCAGCTCCTCGAGCGGATCGCCGCCGTCGCCATCACAGAACAGCAGCCAGCGCACGGCCGGATCGAGGTTGCTGCAGCCCCGCCAGCAGGCCCGCCCATAGCCGGGAGTCGGTTCGCTGAGCACCTCCGCCCCCAGCTGCCGGGCGATGGCAGCGCTCTGGTCGCGGCTGCCGTTATCCACCACCCGGATGCGACGCACTCCCTGGCCCTGCAGCTGGCCGATCACAGGGGCGAGCGTGAGTTCCTCGTCACGCACCGGGATCACCACCTGGATGCTGTCCAGCAGGGCCTGTGCGGCCCCTTGTTGCGGGTGATCCAGGTTCATGGTCGATCGCAAGTTGCGCACGGATTGGCTGCGGCAGCCGATCCAGATCTGCAGGTTCGTCGAGATCGGCCAGGGGGCCCTGCTCGCTCCACGACCATCCCAGTGTGCGCAGCCGCTCGCGGGTGATGGCGCAGACCGCGTCCGTGCTCCAGGGAACCGCCTGGAACAGGGCGGGGTGAAAACGGCGCAGACCCAGCAACACATAGCCCCCATCCAGGCTGGGGATCAGCGCGGCATCGGCGCCTGACAGCTGGGCCGCGGCCGTCTGCAGGTGGTGGGCTTCCAGTTCGGGACAGTCCATCCCCACCAGCAGCAGATTCGCTCCCGACGCCAGCACCCGCTGGGCCACCGCCGCCATGCGCCCGCCCAGGTCACCGCCGGTCTGTTCGCTCCAGACCAGCTCCGGCGGCCAGTGCAGCCGCCGCCAGGCCGGGTCGCCCGAGGCGGGACTCGCACACACCTCCACCTCGCCCAGGCCGCTGGCGCAGGCCGTGCCAATCGTGCGGCGCAGCAGCCGTTCCGCCAGCCGGGCGGCGCCGTCCGGCCCCAGGGCCGGCGCCAGCCTGGTTTTCACCGCGCCGGGCTGTGGGGCCTTGGCCAGGATCACGATTCGCACAGGACGTTGCAGGAAACCAGCCCTCCCAGAACTCAGTCTTTGCGGTACCCGCCAAGAGGCCCGCTGGATTTGTACCCGTGGGCGGACCATCCGCAGCGCGGTTTCAGCGGCAACAACGGGGGCACCCATGGGACGATGGGCGCCACCTCTTCCAGATTGCCGCTTTGCGTCCTTCCCGGGGTGGCACCAACACCGCCACTGAGCGCCTGGCCAGGGGAAAGGCGCTGCGCTCGGCGGTTCCCCGCTCGGCCCAGGCGGAATGGTCCCCCCTGCTGGGGAGCCGGGATCCGATTGCCCTTCTGGAGGCCTCCAATGCCGGCCGGATGCCGGAGCTGGTACCGATTCGCATCGGCCGGATGCTCCGCTCGCCCTTCACCTTCATGCGAGGGTCCTCGGCGCTGATGGCCCATGACCTGAGCCTGCTGCCGCGCTCCGGAATCCAGACGTGGGCCTGCGGGGATTGTCACCTGTTGAACTTCGGGCTCTTCGCCACAGCGGAACGGAATCTGATCTTTGATCTCAACGACTTTGATGAGGCCCACCCGGCCCCCTGGGAGTGGGATGTGAAGCGTCTAGCCAGCAGCTTCGTGCTGGCGGGCCGCGACAACAACCATTCCGAAGCCGATTGCCGCAAGGCGGCTCGGCGCAGCGTCCGTTCCTATCGGCAGCATCTGCGGGAGTACATCCATGCCAGCCCTCTTGACGTCTGGTATGCCCGTTTTGATGCCGACGATCTGATCGAGGCCGCACCGACCAAGGCCATCAGGAGATCCCGTCAGTCGATGGCTGCCAAGGCGCGCCGCCGGATTGCCGATCACCTGTTTCCGAAAATCACCACCCTGGCGGATGGCCATTGCCGACTCACCGACCAACCTCCCGTGCTCACCCATGTCTGCCACGGCGAACTGGAGCAGCGGATCAGCGAAGACCTGGAGGACTACCGACAGTCCCTGTCCGATGAGCGGCGGGTGTTGCTGGGCCGCTACACCCTTGAGGATGTGGCCCTCAAGGTGGTGGGAATCGGCAGCGTCGGCACCCGCTGCCTGGTGGCCCTCTACCTCTCCGAGGATGGCCATCCCCTGATCCTGCAGATCAAGCAGGCCAGCCCTTCCGTGCTGGAGCCCTACACCCAGCCCAGCACCCTGCCCAACCACGGCCAGCGCGTCGTGATGGGCCAGCGGCTGATGCAGTCCGGCAGTGATCTGTTTCTCGGCTGGTTTCGCAGCCGGACCGGCAACGACTTCTTCGTGCGCCAGCTGCGTGACATGAAAATGTCGTATCCGATCGAGGACATCTCCCCCCTGCGGCTCCAGCATTACGCCGACTACTGCGGCTGGTCGCTGGCCCGCGCCCATGCCCGCGGTGGGGACGCTGCCACGATCAGCGGCTACCTGGGCCAGGGGGATGCAGCCGATCAGGCGATCGAAACCTTCGCCATCGCCTACGCCGACCAGATAGAGCGCGACCACGCCAGCCTCAAGGCGGCTGTCAAGGCAGGCAGGGTCGAGGCCCTGATCGAAACCGATCGCTGATTGCGGCGGGGCATCCGCCCAGAGCGTCTGCTCTTCAGCCAGCAAGTAGCAATCGATCAACAACCCGTCTGGAATGACACCCGTCCCCTGCCGGCCAATCCACCCCACGCGTTCGCCGGTAGCAGGAGGGAAGCGCCCCTGCCATGCCCTCGCCTGATACGCCTCCTTCCGGTCAGCACGCCTGGCGACGGCGCGGCTGAGCCCCCTGCGCCAGCATCAGCGCCCGCGAGGCTCTTGCCCACCACGTTCCTCCAACACCCATGGCCAGCAGCACCGACACCCCTGCCAGCGACACCAGCTGCTGCAGCCCCACCGCCACCAGCCCGACGGAGCTCAGCACCCCCGACGTGAGCCGCGGCGTGCAGGAGTATTACGGCGCCACCCTCAGCAGCAGCGCCGACCTGCGCACCGACGCCTGTTGCGACGCCAGCAGCGTGCCCCAGGCCCTTCGTCCGCTGCTGGCCCGCATCCATCCCGAGGTGCTGTCGCGCTACTACGGCTGCGGCCTGGTGGTGCCGCCGCTGCTGGAGGGCCTGCGGGTGCTGGATCTGGGCTGCGGCAGCGGCCGTGATGTGTATCTGCTGGCCCAGTTGGTGGGCGCCAGCGGCGCGGTGGTTGGGGTGGACATGACGCCCGAGCAGCTGGCGGTGGCCCGTCGGCACCAGCAGCACCACGCCGACCAGTTCGGCTTCGCCAATGTGACGTTCCTGGAGGGCCGCATCGAGCAGCTCGATCAGCTGCCCCTGGAGCCCGGCAGCTTTGATCTGGTGATCTCCAACTGCGTGGTGAACCTCTCGGCCGACAAGCTGGCCGTGCTGAACGGGGTGCGGCGCCTGCTCAAGAGCGGCGGCGAGTTCTTCTTCGCCGACGTGTACGCCGACCGGCGCGTGCCCGAGGCGCTGCGTCACGATCCGGTGCTCTACGGCGAATGCCTCAGCGGCGCCCTCTACTGGAACGACTTCCTGCGCCTGGCCCGCCAGGCCGGCTTCGCCGATCCCCGCCTGGTGAGCGACCGGCCCCTGGAGGTCACCGATGCCGAACTGACCGCCCGCACCGGCGCGATCCGCTTCTTCTCCGCCACCTACCGGCTGTTTCACATCCCCGAGCTGGAGGACGCCTGCGAAGACCACGGCCAGGCGGTGATCTACCGCGGCACGATCGCCGAGCACCCCCACGCCCTGCCCTTCGACAAGCACCACTGGATCGAGGCCGGCAAGGTGTTTCCGGTGTGCGGCAACACCTTCCGCATGCTCGAACGCAGCCGCCTGGCCCCGCACTTCAACTTCATCGGCGATTTCAGCCGCCACTACGGCCTGTTCGAGGGCTGCGGCACCGCGATCCCCTTTGGCGCTGCGGCGGCCACGGCTGCCACCCCAGCAGCAGCCTCCGCGACGAGCGGCGCCTGCTGCTGAAGGCGGCGATCCCTGGCGGTCCGCCTCACTCCGACACCGGCAGGGTGAGGGTGGCTGCCGTGCGCGGGAAACAGATGGGCAGGGCACTGCGGGCACACCAACCCTCCGGGCCCGCAGGCCACACCAGGCGCTTCAGCAGGGCCAGCACGGCCAGCCGGTCTGGCGGCGCCTGACGCACAGGCCAGGCGCCGGGCTGTTGGTAGAGCTGCCCCTGGAGCCGGAAGGCTTCCGCCTCGGACCGCCAAAGCCAGAGGGCGCCGAGCTGCACCCGGCCCCCGGAACTCCGCACCTGCTCCAGCCGCAGGGCCAGGGCGTCGGTTCCCAGGCAGTCGGCGTGGATCAGCAGCGGCCTGTGCCGCTGCGGCAGCTCTCCACCCGGATCTGCGGCCGACCAGCTCAGCTCCACACCCCGTTCGCTGATGGCCGTGAGCCGCACGGCCCAGCGCCGCGGCCCCTGCTCGAGCACCCCCTGGGCGTGCACAGGCCGGAACCAGACCACGGCATCGGAGGGGTACCGATCCCAACAGGCCCGCACGGCTGCCAGCAGGCTGCCGATGGCCAGGCAGCTCCACACCAGCCAGGGCGCCGGCGCCGGCCGGCCCAAGGGGGTTTCCTTGGGCGTGACCTGAAAGGGCCGCGGACGGCCCAGCACCGTGTCCAGCACGGCCAGCAACACCGGCACCACAAAGATCCAGCCATAGAGCTCGGGCATCAGCGCCGAGCGGGCGCCATGGCTGAACCAGCGCACCAGCAGCACCTGGGCGAGCAGCAGCGGCAGGGCCACGCTGAGCGCGCCCTGGTCGGGAAGCACCAGGGGCGGAACCCCCAGCAGCCCGAAGCTGAGCGGCATCAGCACCAGCACCAGCTGGGGGATCACGTTGAACCAGTGGAGGATGCCCTCGAGAAAGGCCAGCCGCTGCAGGGGGGTTGAGGCCCAGGATGACCAGAGGATTCGCCGTGGTTCGCAACGTCTGGAGCGTGCCGCTTGCCCAGCGGCTGCGCTGACGCGCCATCGCCGCCAGGCTGGGCGGGGCCAGGCCGGCGCTGAGTTTCTCGTTGAGATACAGGATGCGGTGGCCCGCCGCGCTGACGCGGATCCCCGTAGCCAGGTCCTCGGAGGGGGTGCCGGTTTCAAAGCCGCCAACCTGCACGAGGGCAGACCGCCGCACCAGGAAGGAGGTGCGGGCACACACCACGGCACCCACTCCCTGGCGGGTGGGTTCAATCCACCGATAGAACACCTCCTCGTCTGGCATCAGCCAGCGCTCGAGACCCAGGTTGCGGCTCACCGGGTCGGGATTCATGTAGCTCTGGGGGGTCTGCACCAGGGCCACCCGCGGATCGTCGAACAGCCCCACGGTGCGGGTCAGGAAATGCCGCTGGGGCAGCACATCGGCATCGAACACCAGCAGGAGATCCACGTGCAGGTGGGGCAGGGCGTGATTGAGATTGCCTGCCTTGGCATGGCGACCATCCGTTCGGCTGAGATAGCGGCAGCCCAGGCGCAGGCACAGGTCGGCCAGTTCCGGCCGGGCTGCATCGTCGAGCAGCCACACGGCGACCCGGGGGTACTCCAGGGCCAGACAACCCCGCAGGGAGCACTCCAGCCGCTGGACGGCCTGGTGCGCCTCCTCGGCGATCGGCGGCTGCCGGAATCAGGCCAGCCCCAGCTGCAGCACTCCGTGGCCCACCAGGGTCACCTCGGCGGCCAGCAACAGCAGGCTCAGGGCGGTGGCCTCGGCGCTCACGAGGTTGAGGGTGCTGGTGGCGCGCCACAGCAGATAGCGGCCACTCAGCAGCGCGACGAGCACGACGGCGCAACGGCGGCGCCCCACCTGGAACCGAACCGCTGCCTGCGCCTCAGGAGATCCTCGGGCGCGCAGGCGAAGGGGAAGCAGGGAGCGGGCAGAGGCAGAGCGCTGGGGAGCACACCAGGACGGATCCGGACCCAGGGAGTAGCGGCAACCGGGCCATCCGGATCTCAGGGCGAGGGGGCGATGGCGGAGCGAACGGCTCCATCCGGGCGGAAAACCGGCGGAGGCAGCCCCTGGTTGCCCTGTTTTTTATGGTGGCCCCTCGCCCCCATCCACCCGCGCCTCCACCATGCAGGACAAACTCACCCTGATGATCCCCGGCCCCACGCCGGTGCCGGAAACCGTCCTGCAGGCCATGGGCCGCCACCCGATCGGCCACCGCAGCGCCGATTTTCAGAAGATCGTCAAGAGCACCACCGAGCAGCTCCAGTGGCTGCACCAAACCAAGAATGATGTGCTGGTGATCACCGGCAGCGGCACCGCGGCCCTGGAGGCCGGGATCATCAACGTGCTGAGCAAGGGCGACACGGTGCTCTGCGGCGACAACGGCAAGTTCGGCGAGCGCTGGGTGAAGGTGGCCCAGGCCTATGGCCTGGACGTGCAGGTGATCAAGGCTGAGTGGGGCCAGCCCCTCGATCCGGAAGCCTTCCGCGCCGCCCTGGAGGCCGACACGGCCAAGGCGATCAAGGCGGTGATCCTCACCCACTCGGAAACCTCCACGGGCGTGATCAACGACCTGGAGACGATCGCCAGGCACGTGAAGGCCCATGGCACCGCCCTCACCATCGCCGACTGCGTCACCAGCCTGGGCGCCTGCAACGTGCCGATGGATGCCTGGGGCCTCGACGTGATCGGCTCCGGCTCCCAAAAGGGCTACATGATGCCGCCGGGCCTGGCCTTCGTGGCCATGAGCGAGCGGGCCTGGGAGGCCTACGGCCGCTCCGACCTGCCCAAGTTCTATCTGGATCTGGGCAAGTACAGGAAATCGGCCAAGGCCGACAGCAACCCCTTCACCCCGGCCATCAACCTTTACTTCGCCCTCCAGGCGGCCCTGGAGATGATGCAGGCCGAGGGTCTGGAGGCGATCTTCGCCCGCCACAGCCGCCACCGTGCCGCCGCCCAGGCCGGCATGAAGGCAATCGGACTTCCTCTCTATGCCGCAGAGGGCCATGGGAGCCCGGCGATCACCGCCGTGGCCCCCGAAGGCATCGATGCCGAGGCGATGCGCAAGGCCGTGAAGGAGAAGTTCGACATCCTGCTGGCCGGCGGCCAGGACCACCTCAAGGGTCACGTGTTCCGCATCGGTCACCTGGGCTTCGTGTGCGACCGTGACGTGCTCACCGCTGTGGCCGCCATCGAGGCCACCCTGGTGGACCTGGGCCTGCACAAGGGCACGCCGGGTGCCGGCGTCGCAGCCTGCGCCGCCGCCCTGGCCCAGGGCTGAGCATCGACAAGCCCGGGGCAAAGTGGCACTCCGCACCCTGCCCCTCCAGCCCCGGGCTCTGCTACGTTGTTTCTTACACCTTGCGGGTGTAATTCAGTGGTAGAATGTCAGCTTCCCAAGCTGAACGTCGCCGGTTCGAATCCGGTCACCCGCTTTCAATTCTGCTCGGCAGATTCACCTGCTGCTCCCATGGCAAAAGCTCCTAAATAGGCCCGCTATTTTGGCCACTTAAACAGGTAGCCTCAGCTACAGGAGTTTCTCCACTGCAGAGGCTTTCTCCAGCGCAGAGGCTTTCTCCAGGGCAGAGATTTTCTCCCGCGACAGTTTGCATCAGAAACATGCCTGGGCGACCAGATCGCCGGGACGGGGAGGCGGGGGCTCCCACCAAGCCCACCGCGATGCAGATCGAACCAGCGATTCCCGACCGAAAATACGTCTTTATACGCAGGCTCTTGCCTGGATTCCTGGGCAATTCACACGCTGGATGAGGCCGCAAACCCAGGAACCCCGGTCGATCCATATAGTGAGTCTCAGAGAGTCACGGTTATCGTCCTACGGTGGATCAAGCATCTGTAAGCCCCGAAGAACTACGGGAACTGCGGTCATTTACCCAGCACTTGGTCAGCGACGTGGAGGCTACGAATAGCCTCCAGGCCTGCCTAAATCCCGAGGAAATTCTCAGACTTGCCTCGAGCCTCGGATACAAGATCACGTTCAAGGCTTTGCTGGCCCATATCTGGGAACTCGAAGCAGACCACTGGCCCTGGGCCCAGAAGGGGCGCCGCTGGCGCCTGGCCTTCTTCAGCCAGCACGTCCACTAGTCGAGATGCCGCCAGGTCCCAACGGCGATGATGATCAAGTGCGCGGTTTGATCAGTTGCAGCACCTGCGGCCCGAAGGCCCCCAGGCGGCGTTCACAATCAAGGGCGGCCAGGATGACCTTGCCTGCCTGATCGAGGTCGCCGGCTTCTGCGGCACTCTGGGCCTGCTGCTGCAGGAGCGCCAGTTCAGCCTGCAACCGGGGGCGCGGGTCGACCGCAGCCACCACGGTGGTGATCCTGGGCTTGGCGGGCAACGTGATAGTCATGGTTCAGGGGTAGGAAGCCGGTTTTCGAGGTCAATCAGGATCAGCGTTGGCCCCATAGGCAGGCCTGGGTCTCAGCACAATCGGATCTGATGCGTGGTTGAGGCAGCTGGCAGATCTCCAGGAGTCGGCCTCAGGCACACCATCACTGCGGGAGGTAAGCCTCGGGGGTGGACCGCAGGAGTTGAACCACATTGTGGTGACTTTGCGACTGCAAAGCGATCTTCCACACCGTAGCCAATTGCTGCCTCAACTAGGCGAATTTCGGGGAAGTGGAAACGATGGATCTGGTGAATCTGTACGGTTATCACCCCAAACCCAGGCAACCCCTCCCGTTCAAGGGGCTTTCAACGGGTTCCTGCCGCCCTGGCTGGTTCTGACCAGCCAGGGGGCCTCCGCCGAGGACAGGGCTCAGGTGCCGGGTTCTTCGCTGTTGCCCCCGAGGGCGGCAATCTGGTCGCGCAGGGCTTGAATCCGTCCCGCATCCCCGCGGCCGATGGCCACGGCCAGGGCAAATTCAAGCTTTTCCAGCTGGTGATCACTCTCGCTGCTCCGCAGGGAGGCCCTTCCGGTCACGGCAGGCGCCGCATGGAGGGGAACGGGTCGACGATTGCCCGGACTGGGGAACGGAACCGAGCCGTGGGAGGAGGCACCGGTGGCGGAACTGGGGAAAGCCATAGCTGACTTTCTTTCCATTCTGCCACCGCTGACCAGAGTCGGCGATTCAGGCGGCCATCGGCTGCTCGTTGCCCAAGGGAAGGGGATCGGAATCGGAATCGGCGGCAGACGCACCCTCCTCGAAGCCCAGCAGACAGCGACAGTCATGCAGAAGCCGCTCCACGTTCTCCAGGCTGTCAAGTTGTTCCGGTTCCCGGTTGTAGGCCTGCTCAGACCACTGGGCCAGTTGCAACTCCAGCGACTGCAGCCTCTGCTCCAGCTTCACAACACGCTGGGACAGCGCATGGGTGGTCTGGGCAAGATCCTCGGTGTTGCGGGTAATCCGGAAAGAAACGGATTCGGGTGCCATGACTGTCGGGCGATGATGCCGATCACAGCACACAAATCGTTCACGGCCAAGGTGGGCTCAGGCGGCCCCTGATCCCGGTTCCAGAGAGCCCGTTTCCGGCAAGAATGGCGCCATGACCAATCCCTGGACCTTGCCGATCATGATCCTGGCGGGGATCGGTGGAGGTCTGCTGGCCCTGCGCACCGGCGTTCCGGCGGCACCGCTGGCGGGAGCCCTGCTCGCAGCCGCTGTGGTGAGCCTGAGTGGCCGGCTGGAACCAGCCAGTTGGCCGCCGGGCACACGGACCGTGCTGGAAATCGCCATCGGCACCGTGATCGGCACCAGCCTCACGTCATCCGCGCTGCAGGAACTGCGCCAGCTGTGGCGACCAGCTCTGGTGATCACGCTGACTCTGGTGCTGGCCGGGTTGGGGATCGCCCTGCTCTGCACCCGACTGCTGGGCATCGATCCGGTGGTGGCCCTGCTGGGTGCCGCCCCCGGGGGCATCAGTGGCATGAGCCTGGTGGGAGCCGAGTTCGGCGTTGGCGCAGCGGTGGCCGCCCTCCATGCCATCCGTCTGATCACCGTGCTGATCGTGCTGCCGCTGGTGGTGCGGCTGGTGGCGACCCCGGTGGATCCCCCTGGCTAGCTCGATCAGCACCCATATCCACCCACCCGTCCCCCCTCGACGCTGCCCGGCACGATCGATAGGTTGGGCTCTGCTTCCAACCCCTGAAGCCATGGCCATGCGCCTCCCTCCGCCGTTCCACCGACGCCTTGCCGCCAGACCGGCCCCACGCCAGGGCCGGCAAACAGCCTGGCTGTTCCCCCTGACCCTGGTGGTCTGGTTGCTGGCCCCGGCCCAGGCCCAGGCCCAGAACCGAAACGCGGAAACCGGCACCAAGGGAGCGCAGATCTATTGCTTCATGCGAAACAATGGCAACAGCCACCAGGTGAGCTGGGATGCCGCCTACGCCGTGATCAAGCGCCAGGGCGATCGGGTGTTCCCGACCTCAACTGAACACGCTGCCGTGCTGATCACCGAAGCTGTGGTGGGCAATCCCACCGAGTTCTCCGATTGCGGTCGCTACCTGGGGGACCTGTTCCCCCAGCCTGAAGCAACCAGCGCAACCAGCAAGCCCGGCGGCGGAGGCATGACCCGCGATGAGCGCTTGGGCAACTGAGGCGGGCAGGGGGTTGGTCTGGGCGGGCGGAATGTCAGCCAAGCGCTGCTGGCCAGGCCTGCTGGGGGTGGCCCTGCTCCTCTGGGGCTGCGCGGAAGCTCCCCTGCCGGAGCAGGGCCTGCGCCGCGACGACTGCCTGCGGGAGCTGAGCTTGGAGAACCTGCAACAACGGCTGCGCAGCTGCCATGCGGTGGTGGCAGCATTCCCCAAGGACCCGGCCCCCCTGAACGACCGCTACCTGCTGCACAGCCTGGCCGGCGACGACAGGGCCGCCTGTGCCGATCTGCGCAGGGCCGTGACCCTGGCCCGCGCCATCCCAGCCGCCCAGCTCGACGACCAGTTGCGCATCGACCTGAAGGTGCGCGAATCCCTCTGCAGGGACATCGGCAAGCAGGGCCCAGCCGGCGCTCCCTGATCTCACCAACGCTGCAGCAGCTCGCGCACCATGGCCGGCAGGGAGCGTCGGCGCACCAGCTGCTCGCCCCGGTGGAGGGCAAGGGCGATCCGATCCGCCTTACTGGCAATCAGGGAATCCACCAGCTGATCGGCCACACCGAGCTGGAGCCAATGGCTGGTGAGACTGTCGACCATGCCGATCCGGTGGCAGCGGTCCTCGGCCTGCTCCGCATCCCCTGGGGTCCAGGGCCGCTCCAGCAGCACCACATGCCGGGCACGGTGCAGGGTGAACCCCAGCCCACCGGTGCCGTAGGTCGCCACCAGCAGATCGGAGGCCCCGGCCTGAAAGCGATCCACCAGCCGCTGACGCTCAGCCACCGGCACAGCTCCCGTGAGCAGGGAGCCACCGCCAAGGCGTTCCAGCAGCAGCTGCGCGCTGGCCAGGAAGGCCGTGAACACCACCACGGCCTGGCCCTCGGCGAGCAGCGGCCGCACCAGGTGCTCGGCAGCTGGCAGCTTGTAGCTGGAACTGATCTGGCGCAGGGCCGTGAACACGGCCAGCACCTCCGCATCGCGACGCACCTCCCCCCGGGCCGCCCGGCGGCGGTAGTCGAGCACCTTGCGCTCGAGATGGTGCTCAAACCCCCTGCCCTGGCTGGCATCGAGCACCACCGGGTGCACCAGGCGCCGCTTGGGCGGCAGATCGAGGCAATCCCGCTTGCGGCGATGCAGCACCAGGGGCCGGATCAACCGCTGCAACTCGGCAAGATTGCTGGCACCGCTGGCCTGCCACAGCCGCCGCCCGCCCTGTTCGCGCCAGTGGCCCTGGCAGAACAGTTCCTCGTAGCGGCGCTGATCTTGCACCAGCGGATGGCCAATGGCAGCCAGCAAGGGAAACAGCTGCACCGGTCGGCCGTTCTTCATCGGCGTACCCGTGAGCAGCCAGATCGCCCGCAGCCGGGGATGGCGAGCCAGGCGCAGCAGCCCCTGGGAGCGGCGGGTGTGCAGGTTCTGGGCGAAGTGGGCTTCATCGGCGATCAGCACCGTGCCGGCGAGGGGCAGGGCCGCCGGCAGCCGGGCCCAGCTGTGCAGCTCCAGGCGCAGCCCCAGGGCCAGGGCTTCCGTGCGCCAGTGATCGTGGAGACCGGAGGGGGCCACCACCACGATGCGGCAATCCGCCAACCGCGCCATGGCCCGGGCTGCCGCCAGGGCGGCGAGCGTCTTGCCAAGCCCCATCTCATCCGCCAGCACCGCGCCCCGGCGGGCCAGCAGCCAGCGCGCTGCCGCCCGCTGGTGGGCAAACAGCCGCCGGCCATCCTCGAGGGGCGCCGGCAACTGGGCCGCATCCACCAGCTGGCGGTGGGGCGGCAGCGGTGGCAGGGGCTGGCGCAGCCAGGCCAGCCACTGCTCCAGCTCGGGATCCAGCGGGAAACGGCCGGCCAGGGCCTCCAGCAGCGCCGGGGCCGCCTCCAGGGGAAAGTCCCAGTGGCGACCAGCGCCATTCCACTGGCCCCGGGGCCGCACCGCCCGCAACTGGGCCTGGGTCACCGCGTCATAGGGACTAATCACCTCGATGCGGCCGGTGGGGCCAAGCCGCAACAGGCAACGCATCGACGAAACAGCAGTCGCCGACACATTGTCACCAGTGGCAATGCCGCCACACTGGCGCCAGCCGAACAAGGCGCATGCAGGCCAGGGATGGACGAACCTCCGACGGGGTTTTTCTGGAAGATCTCTGCCCCAAGTTCAGGTTGCGCCGCTGGCGCCAGTCGTTGCATCAGCTCACAAACCACAGTTGCATTTACTGCGGCCAGCGCTCCGAATCCATCGACCACGTGCAGCCCAAGTGCCAGGGCGGACCGAGCGTGACCGAAAACTGTGTGCCGGCCTGTCTGGCCTGCAACGGCCACAAGAGCGACTGTGACGCCTTTTTCTGGTACCGCCAACAGAGCTTTTATGACCCGCGCCGGGCCATGGCGATCCGGGCCTGGACAGAGGGCGATCTACGGCTGGCCCTGAAGCTGCTGGCCCTCGTGAACCCGGCCAGCGCACTCACCGGCCTAGGGGCCGAAGAGGCGATGCCTCACCACACGCGGCAGGCCGCCACCCCGTTGTGGCGCTGGCAGATGGCCGCCTGATCCTGCGGCGCCTCGGGAGCCATCCACAGCGCCACCGCCAGCAGCAGGCACACCGCGCCCACGGGCGCCAACCCCTGATGCTGGCGACGGATCCGGTCAGGGCCGGGGCTGCTGACAGCAGCGAGGGAAGCGGAAGGAAGGGCGGCGGAAGGAAGACGGGTGGACAGCACGCGGGGGTGGGCGGAATAGCGGCGCACCCCCTGACGCAGGCCAGGACCTGCAAGCATCAAGCCAACCATGACAAGCAACCGTGGGTGATACAGGTGTACTCATGGATGGGCTGGCTGTCAACCCGCCCGGGCGCCTGCTGGTGCTGGGCGGGGGGTACACGGGCCAGCGCTTCGGCCGCAGCGCCGCCCAGCGGGGCTTCGAGGTTCTGCTCACCAGCCGCCAGCCGCGGGCGGCGGAACCGGGGCTGGCGTGGTTGCCGCTGGACAGTGCCACCGGCAACGCCGGCCCCGTGGCTGAGCTGGAGGGGATCAGCCACGTGCTGGTCACCGCGGCGCCCGATGGCCGGCAGGCCGACCCCCTGCTGCCGCTGCTGGCGACCATGCTGAGCCGCCAGCCGCTGCAGTGGCTTGGCTACCTCTCCACCACCGGCGTGTACGGCAACAGCGACGGCGCCTGGGTGGATGAGACCACCCCGCCCCAGCCGCAACCCGGCCGCAGCCAGCGGCGGCTGGCAGCCGAACAGGCCTGGCAGGCCACGGGACTGCCCGTGCAGGTGTTCCGCCTGCCGGCCATCTACGGCCCCCACCGCTGCCCCTTCGAGAGCCTGCGCCAGGGCAGCAGCCGGCTGGTGCACAAGCCCGGCCAGGTGTTCTCGCGGGTGCATGTCGACGACATCGTGGGCAGCCTGTTTCACTGCCTCGACCTGCCCCAGCCGCAGCGCCCCGCGGTGGTGAACATCTGCGATGACTGTCCCTGCCCCTCCACCGAATCCCTGGGCTTCGCCGCCCATCTGCTCAACCTGCGCCTGCCGGCTGTGGAGCGCTACCGGGACATCGAGGCCAGCCTCAGCCCCATGGCCCGCAGCTTCTGGTGTGAAAACCGCCGCACCAGCAATCACCTCCTCTGCCGCCAGCTGGGGTACCGCCTGCTCTACCCCAGCTATCGCGAAGGGTTCCGGGCCTCGCTCGCCGAAGAGGAAGGGGCCTGAGCGGGCGGGCACTCGGGCGGGCCAGGATCGGCCACGAAGGGGACCCCGACATCCTCCAGAAACCGGCCCCAGCGCACCTCAATCCAGCCCCGGCGCAGGCCTGTCCCCAGGCCCAGCACCATCCCCACCAGCACCAACCAGCGCAGCATGGGACACACCACAGGCAGCCAGGGCCCATCCAACACGATCAACCCGCGGCTGGCCATCAGCCTCGGGGATCCCGCCGGGATCGGCGCCGAGGTGGTGCTCAAGGCCCTGGCCCGCCCCTGGCCCCGCGACCTGCAACCCGTGCTGGTGGGCTGTCGCCGCTGGCTGGAGCAGCACTACACCCACCTGCGCTCCCGCAGCGGGGCAGCCCTGCGGGACCCCGCCGAGCTGGACATGGTCGACCTTCCCCTGGCGGAAGCGGTGCGGCCAGGCCAGGGCGGGGCGGTGGCAGGAGCTGCCAGCTTCCACTGGCTCACCGCCGCGACCGACCTGGTGCAGCGCGGGGAGTGCCGGGCCCTGGTCACGGCGCCGATCGCCAAGGCCAGCTGGCACCAGGCCGGCCATGGCTATCCGGGCCAGACGGAACGGCTGGCCGAGCTGGCGGGCGTGCGCGAGGCGACGATGCTGTTCACCGCCCGGGCCCCGGGTGGGCACTGGCGCCTGAACACCCTGCTGGCCACCACCCACATCCCCCTGGCGGAGGTGCCCCGGCGCCTGAGCCCAGCCCTGGTGCTGGGCAAACTCAACCAGTTGCTGGCGTTCTGCCAGCGCTTCAACCCCTCACCCCGCCTGGTGGTGGCCGGTCTCAACCCCCATGCCGGAGAGGCCGGCAGCCTGGGTCGGGAGGAACTGGAGTGGCTGGAGCCGGCTCTGCACACCTGGAGGCAGCTCCACCCGCAGGTGGAGCTGGAGGGCCCCAGGCCTGCGGACACCTGCTGGCTGGACGCCGCCAGTGCCTGGCATGGCGGCCCCCACGGTCCGGATGGCTATCTGGCGCTTTACCACGACCAAGGGCTGATCCCGGTGAAGCTCCTGGCCTTCGACGCTGCCGTGAACACCACCCTGGGGCTGCCCTTCCTGCGCACGTCACCGGACCACGGAACCGGATTCGGCATCGCCGGCCAGGGAATCGCCCGGGACGAGAGCATGGCCGCTGCCATCGAAACCGCCTGGGAGCTGGGCTAGGGGTCAGGTCAGCGGGGCCGGGGCCCGATCAGGCGGGACGCACCCGCATCAGCACCTGGCCGAACTCCACGGGGGTGCCGTTCTCCACCAGGATCTCGATCACTTCCCCGCTCACCTCAGACTCCAGCTCGTTCATCAGCTTCATCGCCTCGAGGATGCACACGGTCTGTCCCACGCTGATGCGGCTGCCGGGCTCCACGAAAACCGGCTCCCCCGGAGCGGGTGAGCGGTAGAAGGTGGCCACCATCGGTGCCGTGATCTCCACCAGATCACTGCGGCTGGCCGCCGCCGCCGGAGGAGGCGCAGAGGGCACCTCGGCCAAGGGCGGCGCCACCGCCGGGACCACGGGCTGGGGAACAGCGACGGGAAGCGGCGCGGCCACCAGGCCGGCGGGGAGGGCGGCCGGCAGATTGCGGCGCACCTCCAGGCGGAAATCATCCCCCTCGAGCTTGAATTCCTGGATGTCGCTATCTCCCAGCAGGGCAAGAAGCTGCTGGAGCTGGTCGTGGTCGAGCTGCATGGCGATCAGTTCTCCCGACCCAGATAGCTGTCGGTGCGGGTATCGATCTTGATCTTCTCGCCGATCGAGAGGAACAGGGGCACCATCACCTGGGCGCCGGTTTCCACGATCGCGGGCTTGGTGCCGCCGGTGGCGGTGTCGCCCTTCACGCCGGGATCGGTCTGGGTGATCTCCAGCACCACTGAGTTGGGCAACTCCACCTCCAGGGGCTTGCCATTCCAGGCCACCACGCTCACTTCCATACCCTCCTTGAGATATTTGCGGCTGTCGCCGATCTGCTTGGCGGTGAGCCGGGTCTCCTCATAGGTGGCCATGTCCATGAACACGTAGTCGTCGCCCTCCATGTAGGTGTGCTGCAGGGTGCTCTTCTCGAGCACGGCCTGGGGCAGCATCTCGCCGGCGCGGAAGGTCTTCTCCACCACGTTGCCGCTCTGCACGGCCTTGAGCTTGGTGCGCACGAAGGCGGACCCTTTACCCGGCTTCACGTGCAGGAATTCAACGACGCGCCAGACCTGGCCATCGAGCTCGATCGAGGTACCGGTACGAAAGTCGTTGCTGGAGATCATTCCGGCGTGTCGGATCCGGCGGATTGTAGAGCTGGCTACCGATCCCCCCCATGGGGCTGCGGCGCAGGAGCAGCGCCCCGGGGGCAGCCAGGGGCGGCCAGCCGTGCCAAAGTCCGGCCAGAGAGGTGTGTTTGCAATGGCACAACCGGGCTTCCGCGCAGCTACCAGCCCCTCCGGCGGCCCCGTGCGCCGCATGGCCTACGCCCTGGTGGCGCTCTGCATCCTGCTCAGCCTGAGCCTGGCGGCCCCGGCCCTGGCCGCCCTGCCCCAGGGCAACGCCGTGAAGGATCCGGCGGCGATTCTGCGCAATGCCCTGCCGGTGGACGCGCCCCAGCTGCAGGACCTGCAGCACAGGCTCGAAGCCACCAGCGATGACCTGCGTGCCAAGCGCTGGTCGTCGCTGGCCAACAGCGTGCGACGCAGCCAATCCCAGCTGGCCAATCGTCGCACCGAGATTCTCAGCCAGTTCGCGGCGGACGACCAAGCCCCGGCGGGGGTATTGCTCGATCAGCTGCAAACCGAGCTCCAGGAGCTGGCGTTGGCCGCTGACAATCGGGAGCGGGACCCCTTCCTCGACGCCCGCCGCCAGGCGCTCAGCAGCATCGGTGAGGCGGAGGCACTGCTCGTGGGCGACTTCCCCTATGCCATCCCAAGCGAATACGACGCCCTGCCCCGGCTGCTGGGTCGCGCCGTCGTGACGATCAGCACCACCCGAGGCGACCTCACCGCCGTAGTGGATGGCTTCAATGCCCCGCTCACGGCGGGAGCCTTCGTGGACCTGGTGCAGAAGGGCTTCTACGACGGCCTGCCCTTCACCCGGGCGGAAGATTTCTACGTGCTGCAGACCGGGGATCCGGAAGGCCCGGCCCAGGGCTACGTGGATCCGAAAACGGGCCAGGAGCGCACCGTGCCACTGGAGATCCGCATTCCCGGCGATGCCTTGCCGGAATACAACCAGACGTTCGAAGACCTGGGCCGGTTCAAGGCCGAGGCGATCCTGCCCTTTGCCACCTTCGGCACCCTGGGCTGGGCCCATTCCGATGAACGGCTCGATGATGGATCGTCGCAGTTCTTCTTCTTTCTCTACGAGGCGGAGCTGACGCCGGCGGGCCTCAACCTGGTGGATGGCCGCTATGCCGCCTTCGGCTATGTGGTGGATGGCTTCGACGTGCTGGAGGAACTGGGCGTCGATGACGCCATCGTCTCGGCCCGGGTGATCGAAGGCGCCGACAACCTCCAACCCCACGCCTGAGCGACGCCATGGGGGAAACCCTGGCAGACCTGGGCGAGTGGGAGCTGATCCGCCGGCTTGGGGCGTTCGCGCCGCCAGGCCAGTTCGCCGATGATGCCGCCCTGCTGAATCTGGCGGGCGACTCCCGTGAACAGCTGGTGGTGAACACCGATGTGCTCGTAGAGGGCGTTCACTTCAGCGATGCCACCACCTCCGGCATCGATGTGGGCTGGCGGGCTGCCGCCGCCAACCTCTCGGACCTGGCGGCAATGGGCTGCATCGAGGCCCGGGGCATCACCGTGGGCCTGGTGGCGCCGGGAACCACACCCTGGTCATGGGTGGAGGCGGTGTACACCGGCTTGCGGGCCTGCGTCGAGAGCCATGGCGGGGTGGTGCTGGGGGGCGACTGCAGCAGGGGACGGGAGCGCATCCTGGCGATCACGGCCCTGGGCAACCTGTCCGGCAGCAGCAGCGGCGAGCCCTGGCCGATCCGGCGCCAGGACGGGAGGCCGGGCGATCTACTGGTGAGCAGCGGAGCCCATGGACTCAGCGCCCTGGGGCTGGCCCTGCTGCAGGCCGGGGGGGAGGTGGATGGGCAGCAGCTGCCGCAGGCGCTGGTGAGCCGCGCCCTAGCTCGCCACCGGCGACCGAGTCCCCGCTTTGATGCCGTGGAACTGCTGCTGCAGAGCCGGCCAGCCACCAACCGCTGGCGGGTGGGCGGCACCGACAGCAGCGACGGGCTCGCCGCGGCGGCTGCCAGCATCGCCCGAACCAGCGGCTGCAGGGCCCTGCTCGACCCATCCCGGTTGCCCCTCGACCCGGAGATGGCAGGCCTGAAGCAGGCGCAGCAGTGGTGCCTCAGTGGCGGCGAGGACTTTGAGCTGGTGCTGGCCCTCGATCCCGGCTGGGCCGAGGCGCTGGTGGCACTGCTGCCGGGCAGCGGGGTGATCGGCAGGCTGGAACAGGGGTCTGGGGGCGAGGCACCCCTGGGCTGGCTCGGGGGGGAACAAACCTTCCCAACCGCCCTGGAGGGCTTCCAGCATTTCGGCTGACCCAGACCAACAAAAACTGCCCACTGGTGCGGTTGATCCGGGCGGTTGATCAGGGCAGTTGGTCGAAAGAGTTGATCCGGGTGGCCAGGCGAATCCCAGCCACCGTGAAGGGATCAGGCCGCGGCGTTCACTTCCAGTTCTTGGCCACGATCTCGGCCAGATCCACCACGCGCTGGCTGTAGCCCCACTCGTTGTCGTACCAGCAGATCACCTTCAGCATGTTTCCGCCCATCACCAGGGTGAGTTCGGAATCCACGATGGTGCTCTCATCGGTGCCGGCGTGGTCGGAGGAGACCAGGGGCAGATCGCAATACTTGATGATCCCCTTCATCGAACCCTCAGCAGCTGCCTGGAGCACTCCATTCACCTCCTCTTTGGTGGTGTCGCGGCTCAGTTCCAGCACCAGGTCCACCACCGACACGTTCGGCGTGGGCACCCGCAGGGCGATGCCATTGAGCTTGCCCTTCATCGGCGGATACACCAGGGCCACGGCCTTGGCAGCACCGGTGCTGGTGGGCACGATGTTCACCGCTGCGGCGCGGGCCCGGCGCAGATCGCGGTGGGCGGCATCCAGAATCCGCTGATCACCGGTATAGCTGTGGGTGGTGGTCATCGTGCCCTTCACGATGCCGAATTCCTGGTCCAGCGTCTTGACGATCGGTGCCATGCAGTTGGTGGTGCAACTGGCATTGCTGAGGATGTCCCAGTCTTCGTGGCGGTACTGGTCAGCATTCACACCCACCACGAAGGTGCCAACTTTCTCGCCCTTCCCAGGGGCCGTGAGAATCACCTTTTTGGCGCCGGCTTCGAAGTGCTTGCTGGCACCCACGTCGTCATTGAAAACACCGGTGGACTCGATCACCAGATCGACTCCCCACTCTTTCCAGGGAAGATTGGCTGGGTTGCGATCGTAGAAAACCTTGATTTCCTTACCGTTGACGCTGATGCTGTTGTCGGTAAAGGTGACATCAACCCCGCGCAGCGGGCCCAGCATCGAGTCGTACTTGAGCAGGTGGGCGTTGGTGGAGGTGTCACCGGACCCGTTCAGACCAACGATCTCGATGCCGGTATCGGCCCCCCGGCTGAGCCAGCAGCGCATGAAGTTGCGGCCAATGCGACCAAAGCCATTGATGGCAACCTTCAGCGTCATGGCATCAAGACGGGTAGGGCCCGTCGGCAAGGGAGATTTGGGCGCCGATCATACAGAAATAGCCTGCTGGCACCCTGACCAGCCCTGGGGCGAGCCTGGCAGGTAAGGCTCGTGGCGCAGCCAGCGGCAAGCGCGTCTGCGGTTCATTGCAGGTTGGGGGAACAAACCGCTCCATCGGGTCTAATTTCCCCACAGACAGCAGTCCGGCCAACCCCGCGCTGGCCCGTAACCTCCTTCGGACCGGAGTTGACCTTGATCCCCACGCTCGATCGCCACCAACCCCTTCACTTCATCGGCGTGGGAGGCATCGGCATGTCGGCGCTGGCCGGGATCCTGGCCCAGCGGGGTTACGCGGTGAGTGGCTCCGATCCCCGCGACAGCAAGGTGGTGGACCAGCTCCGCCAGCAGGGGGTGCGCGTGTTTCGTGAGCAGAACGCCGCCACCGTGGCCGCCATCCGCAGCGGCACCTCCCACACCCCCCAGGTGGTGATCAGCTCGGCCGTCCCCGCCAGCAATCCGGAGCTGCTCGAGGCCCGTCGCCTCGGGTTGCCGGTCTGTCACCGCTCCGACGTGCTGGCCGCCCTGATCAACAGCCAGGCCTCGATCGCCGTGGCGGGCAGCCACGGCAAAACCACCACCAGCTCCCTGATCGCCACCCTGCTGGCGGCCACGGGGCGGGACCCCACCGCCGTGATCGGTGGGGTGGTGCCGGCCTTCGGCAGCAACGGTCACCACGGCCAGGGCGACCTGCTGGTGGCGGAAGCCGACGAGAGCGACGGTTCCCTGGTGAAGTTCCGGCCCCGGCTGGGCCTGATCACCAATCTGGAACTCGACCACACCGACCACTACAGCGATCTCGACGCCCTGATCACCACCCTCAAACGGTTCGCCCACGGCTCCACCCGGCTGCTGGCCAACCGCGACTGCCCGATCCTGCGGGAGCATTTCGAGGCCTCCCACTGGTGGTCGGTGGAGTCGCCCCAGGGCGTGGACTTCGCGGCCATCGCCAGTGAGGAGCGCGGTGACGGCAGCACCGTGGATTTCTATGAGGGGGGCATCCCGGTGGGCCGGCTGGAGCTGCCCCTGCCCGGGCGCCACAACCTCAGCAACGCCGCCGCCGCCCTGGCGGCCTGCCGCCTGGAGGGGGTGCCCTTCGCCGCCCTGCAGGACGCCGTGGCCAGCCTGAAACCCCCAGGCCGGCGCTTTGACTTCCGCGGCGACTGGCACGGGCGCCTGGTGGTGGATGACTATGCCCATCACCCCAGCGAAGTGGCGGCCACGCTGCGGATGGCACGGCTGATGCTGGAGAGCGGCCGCAGCCCGTTGCCCAGCCTCCCCGATCGCATCCTGGCCGTCTTCCAGCCCCACCGCTACAGCCGCACCGCCCAGTTTCTCGATGGCTTTGCCGAAGCCCTCTGCCTGGCCGATGCCGTGGTGATCGCCCCCCTCTACACCGCGGGAGAGCAGCCCATCGAAGGGATCAGCAGCCAGGCCCTGGGCAGGGCGATCCAGGCGCTGGCCCCCGATCTACAGGTGCTGGTGACCGGCAGCCTGGAGGAACTCGCCGCCCAGGTGGCCGACCACAGCCTGGCGGGAGACCTGGTGCTGGCCATGGGCGCCGGGGACGTGAACGGCCTCTGGGAGCGCCTGGCCCAACTGCCCCGCAGCAGCCGGGAACTGGTGGCCTGAGGCGGAATTGGCCATGCCCCCACAGCACCCTCCCGGCCTGCGTCAGGCCGTCGCCCTGCGGGATTTCACCACCTGGAAGGTGGGCGGGCCGGCGGAGTGGTTCGCGGAGCCCGGCGACAGCGACGAGCTGCTGGCGCTGCTCGCCTGGGTGCGGCAGGAGGCGATGGCCCTGCAATGCATCGGCGCAGGGTCCAACCTGCTGATCGCCGATGGCGGCCTGGAGGGTCTCAGCCTCTGCCTGCGGCGCCTGCAGGGCAGCCAGCTGGATCCCGCCCAGGGCTGGGTGGAAGCGGCGGCAGGGGAACCGATCCCCACCCTGGCCCGCAAGGCCGCCCGGGCCGGCCTGGCGGGCCTGGAGTGGGCCGTGGGGATCCCGGGCACCGCCGGCGGCGCCGCCGTGATGAATGCGGGCGCCCAGGGGGGCTGCACAGCCGAGCGGCTCCACTCCGTGCAGGTGGTGGATCCCCGCAGACCCCAGGAGCCCTTCGCACTCACGGCCGCCGAACTCGATTTCGCCTACCGACACAGCCGTCTGCAGCAGGAGCCGCTGGTGGTGCTGTCGGTGCGCTTCCAGCTGGAGGCGGGCCACGACCCCGCCGCAGTCACGGCCCGCACCAGTGCCAACCTGCACAGCCGCACCAGCACCCAGCCCTACCAGCAACCGAGTTGCGGCAGCGTGTTTCGCAATCCCGAGCCGCACAAGGCCGGACGGCTGATCGAGGAGCTGGGGCTCAAGGGCATGCGCGTCGGGGGCGCCGAGGTCTCGCCGATGCACGCCAATTTCATCGTGAACCGCGGCGAAGCCACCGCCGGCGACATCGACACCCTGATCAGGGCGGTGCAGCGCGAAGTGGCCGAGCAGCGGGGCATCGCCCTGCACCCCGAGGTGAAGCGCCTGGGCTTCTGAAGCCCACCGGCGAGCGCTTAGCCTGCCGCCAGAGATCATCCCCGGCATGGCTGGCTTCGGACTTCCCAATTTCGGTCAGCTCACCGAAGCCTTCAAGAAGGCCCAGGAACTGCAGCAGAACGCCCAGAAGCTGCAGGAAGAGCTGGACAGCATGGAGTTGGAAGGTCGCAGCGAGGACGGACGGGCCAGCGTGTGGCTGTCCGGCAACCAGCAACCCCTCAAGGTGCGTCTCGATCCGGCGTTGGTGGACGACGGGGCCGCCGCCTGTGAAGCGGCCGTGCTCGAAGCCCTGAAGGCCGCCTACGAGGCCTCCACCGGCACGATGAAGGGCCGCATGGAAGAGCTCACCGGTGGGCTCAACCTCAACCTGCCGGGTCTGGGGGGCTGAGCCCGGCGACGGCCTCGTCGTCCCCGCCCTCCCGCCCCAGCTGCTGGCGCTGCTGGCGCCTGGAACCCTGGCGCAGCTGCGGATCGAGCCGGGGTTCCAGCCGATCGCCCCGCTGCCGCACGCCCCTGGTGTCCAGGGGCTGGCGCCGCTGCTGATCCTGAATGGCCTGAAGGCAGAGGCTGTACCAGGAGTGGCGCTCCCAGTCGCTCCCCACCGCGCAGCCGGGCTCCCCCTGGTGCAGGCAGTCGCGGAAATGGCAGCTGCCAAGGGCCAGACGCCGGCGCACCTCGGGAAACAGCCCCGGCAGGACCTGGGGATCCGTCGGCAGTTCCGGCCGGTTGAAGCCGGGCGTATCGGCCACGAGGGCCCCGGGCGCCAGGGCAAACAGTTCCACGTGGCGGGTGGTGTGCCGGCCGCGCTGCAGTCGCCCCGACACGGCCCCCACCTGCAGCTCCAGGTCGGGACGCAGGCCATTCAGCAGGCTGCTCTTGCCCACGCCGGACGGCCCGCACACCACCGCCAGGCCGGGTCGGCTCAGCCGCCGCCGCAGGGCTTCCAGCCCCCGGCCATCGCGACTGGAGACGGCGAAGGCCTCATAGCCCCAGGCAGCCGCGCGCTCGCACCACTGCCGCACCACCTCTTCCGGCAGCAGGTCCGCCTTGGCGAACACCAGCAGCACGGGCTGGCCGGTGGCCTCCGCAGTGATCAGAAAACGGGTGAGTTGGGCTGGATCCAGGGCCGGCTCGGCAACGGCCACCACCACCAGCACCAGCGACACGTTGGCCACGGCGGGCCGGCTGAGCAGGCTGCCGCGGGGAGCCACGGCGTGGATCGCGGCGCGGGCCGAGGGCCAGTCGATGCCCTCCAGGCCCACGCGGTCACCCACACAGATCGACTGCCCGCTCTTGGCCAGCCGGGTGCGCCGGGTGCAGAGCAGGCGGACTTCCCCCTGCGGGCCGGGGCTGTCCAGTTCAACCCAGCAGTAGTTGGCCTGCAGCGCCACCACCAGCCCTGAACGCCGGTGGTGGTCAGCCGGCATGGCGTTGCACCAGCAGCCGCACGGCAGCCGGAGCCTGGGGATGGTCGCCGCGCTGCACCCGGTGACCGGCCTCCTGCAGGCCATCCTGCACGGCCTGCTCGGGCTCTCCCGGGTCAAGATCAAGTTCCAGCCACTGGCCCGGAGCCAGGCCCTCGAGGGTGAGGCGGGCCCGGATGAAGTTCACGGGACAGGGCATGCCCCGCAGGTCGAGCCGGCTGGTGATCGGGAGCTGCTGGGGGTCGGACACGGCGGTGGTGGCTCAGTCGCGGTGGCCGAACAGGCCGCCGAACAACCCACTCTTGTGCGGATGCTTGTGGTCCTTGGTGCTGTGGTGACCGGCAAGTTGCTCCAGCAGCTGCCGCTCCTGGTCGTTGAGCCGGGTGGGCAACTGCACCTTCACGGTGAACAGGTGGTTGCCGCGGGCCACCGGGTTGCCCAGCCGGGGCACCCCCTTGCCCTGCAGGGTGAGCACGGCTCCGGGCTGGGTGCCACTGGGAATCTCCAGCTGCTCGTGGCCATCGACGGTCTCCACCTCGATGGTGTCGCCCAGGATGGCCTGGAGGTAATTGAGCGTCACCTCCGAGTGGATGTTGATGCCATCCCGGCGCAGCTGGGGATGGGGCTGAACCGCCAGGAAGACATAGAGATCGCCGGCCGGGCCGCCCCGCACACCGGCGTTGCCTTCCTGGGCCACCCGTAGCCGGGTGCCGGTGTCAACCCCGGCGGGAATGTTGATCCGCAGCTTCTTGCGCACCTGCTGCAGCCCCTGGCCGCCGCAGGCGCTGCAGGGGTCGGCGATCACCTGGCCCGAGCCCTCACAGGCGGGGCACACCGCCAGCTGGGTGAAGCTGCCGAAGGGCGTGCGGGTGGCCCGCCGCACCTGCCCGGAGCCGCCACAGGTGCCGCAGGTGGTGGGACCGCTGCCGGCCTTGGCGCCGGAGCCCTGACAGGTGGAGCAGGTTTCCAGATGGCGGATCTGAACGTCCTTCTCCACGCCGAACACGGCCTCCTGGAAGCTGATCGTCAGATCGAGCCGCAGGTCGTCACCCTGGCGCGGTCCGCGGCGGCGTGGGCCAGCCGGACCACCCCCGCCGCCACCGAAACCGGAAAAGAAGGTCTCGAACAGATCGGCGAAGCCACCCATGTCGCCCATGTCGGGCATGCCACCGCCCCCGCCGAGCCCGGCCTCGCCGAACTGGTCGTAGCGGGCCCGGGTTTGGGGATCGCTCAGCACTTCATAGGCACGGCCGATCTCCTTGAACTTGTCCTCGGCACCGGGGTCCTTGTTGATGTCCGGGTGGTACTGGCGCGCCAGCCGGCGATAGGCCCGCTTGAGGGTGTCCGCGTCGACATCCCGGCTCACACCCAGCAGGTCGTAGTAGTCGGCCATGGATCAGGCCTCGGGAGAGGCTGGCGTGGACGGGTCGGAAGCCTCGGCGTCACCGCCGTCCGGGCCGGGACCGGGACCCATCGACACCTTGACCAGGGCATGGCGCAGAACGCGGCCGTTCAACTGGTAGCCCCGTTGCAGCTCCGCCACGACCACATCCTCGGGGTGGTCGTGGCTCTCCTCGCGCAGCACCGCCTCGTGCAGGTTGGGATCGAACGGTTCGCCCTCGACCCGCATCGGGGCCACCCCCAGCTGCTTGAACACATCCACCAGCTGCTTGTAAAGCCCCTGGTAGCTGCGATGCAGGCTCTGGGCCTCCTCGTGCTGGGGGTTGAGCTGCTGGCGGGCCCGCTCGAAGTTGTCCACCACCGGCAGGATCTCGCTGAGGGTGGTGCAGGTGATCTGCAGGCGCAGATCGTCGCTGTCGCGGCTCTGGCGCTTGCGGAAGTTGTCGAAGTCGGCCGCCAGCCGCATGTACTGACCATTCAGGTTCTCGTGCTCGGCCCGCAGGGCCGCCAGCTCCGCTTCGAGCTCGGCCGCCCGACCAGGGTCGGCCCCTTCCCCGGACTCGGGAAAAGGCTGCTGGGGTTCCACCTCAGCGCAGGCCGGCTGGTCACCGGTCTGGCGGTCATCGGCGGGCTCGGAGGCGGGCTGCGGTGCCTGCAGATCCGCTCCGATTCCGGCTTCGGGGCCCACCGCAGGTTCTCCACTCATGGCTGACAGCTCGACACTTTGGCTTTAGACATGTTGGATCTACAAGCGCACCGCCCACAAGCGGCGGAAGCCCGCACCTCCTGCGGCCCCGATCGTGGCCCGCGGGCGGAACGGACCAACTCGACGTGGCCATGACCCGCAGCCCCTCCCGACCGGTTCCCCTGCCCAACAGCCCCGAGCAACAGCGGCTGGAGCTGGAGTTGCTGCTGGGGGAACCGGTGCTCAGCTCCAGCCAGCTGAAACCGGAGCTTCTGGGTGAACTGGTCCTGCCCATGCACCGCTGGCGGCAGCTGGGGGCCTGCCCCACGGCCCCACCGCAGGGAGGGGAACTCTGGCTCGCCATCCCCCACCAGTGGAACGAAGAGCAGAAGCAACGGCTCAGCGTGGAGCTGGCGGGCCACAACCTGCGACCCCGCTTCCAGCTGGCCCTGGCCGAAGACATTCAGACAGCCCTGGAACGGGTCCCCAGTCAGCCAGTGGCCGAGCCCGCGGTCGCAGCCCCCGCCACCGCCCCGGCCCCAGCCCCGGCCCCCCGTTCCAACCAGCCGCGCTCCCTCACCAAGGACCTGAGCCTGCCGAACACCGGCGGCGAGCTCCAGGAGGTCAGTGACCTCGAAGACCTGGAGATCAGCGCCGCGGAGGCCAGCACCAGTGCCAACGCCTCACCGATCGTGAGCCTGGTGGATCGGATCCTGATCGAAGCGCTCACCAGTGGTGCCAGTGACATCCACATCGAACCCCAGGAGCAGGCGCTGGAAATCCGCTTCCGGATCGATGGCGTGCTGCAGAAAAACTTTGAGGATCTGCCCAGGAGTCTCACGCCGGCGGTGACCTCCAGGTTAAAGATCATGGCCGATCTGGACATCGCAGAACGGCGGCTGCCCCAGGACGGCCGGATCCGGCGCATGTTCCGCGGCCGCAAGATGGACTTCCGGGTGAGCACCCTGCCGAGCCGCAACGGGGAGAAGGTGGTGATGCGTCTGCTGGACAGCGGTGCGACCCAACTGGGCCTGGACACGCTGATCACCGACCCCCATGCCCGCCAGACCCTGCGGGATCTGGGCTCGAAACCCTATGGGATGTTGCTGGTGACCGGGCCCACCGGATCGGGCAAATCCACCACGCTCTACGCCCTCCTGGCGGAACGAAACGATCCGGGCATTAACATCTCCACGGTGGAAGATCCGATCGAATACACCCTCAACGGCATCACCCAGACCCAGGTGAACCGGGAAAAGGGCCTGGATTTCGCCACAGCCCTGCGGGCCTTCATGCGCCAGGACCCGGACGTGCTGCTGGTGGGGGAAACCCGCGATCTGGAAACGGCCAAAACCGCCATCGAGGCAGCCCTCACGGGCCACCTGGTGATGACCACCCTCCACTGCAATGACGCCGCCAGCGCCATTGCCCGCCTCGATGAAATGGGTGTGGAGCCCTTCATGGTGAGTGCCTCCCTGCTGGGCATCATTTCGCAACGCCTGGTGCGACGGGTCTGCATCAACTGCCAAATCAGCTATCGCCCCAGCCAGGAGGAATTGAGTCGCTTCGGGCTGGTGGTCAGCCAGGAAGCTAACGTTACCTTCTATCGCGCCAAGGTCACCGGCAACGCAGTGGAAGATTGCTGTCCTGCCTGTAATGGAACTGGCTACAAAGGCCGGGTTGGTGTCTATGAAATCCTGCGCATGACCGATCCAATCGCAGTGGCAGTTGCCAAGCGCCAGACTACCGACGTGATTCGCCGGATGGCCCTGGAGAATGATATGAAAACCCTGCTGGGCTACGGCCTCCAACTTGTGCGCGAAGGCCACACCACCCTGGCCGAGGTGGAGCGGATGCTGCTCACTGATTCCAGCCTCGAAAGTGAACGCCGCTCCCGCTCCCTGAGCACTCTCACCTGCTCCAACTGCGGAGCGGGTCTGCGGGAAGACTGGCTGGAATGCCCCTACTGCCTCACCAGTCGCTGATCCCAGCCTGCCACTGAGTAATCGCTCTGAAGACCGATGGCTGTGATGATTGAGGATCTGATGAGTCAGCTCGTTGCCGACGGTGGCAGCGACCTGCATCTGAGCGCGGGGCTGCCCCCCTATGGCCGTTTCGACGGTCAGTTGCGACCGATCAACGAAGAGCGGCTCAGCGAGGAAAGCTGCAACAAACTAATATTTTCGATGCTGAATAATTCCCAGCGCAAGCAGCTAGAGCAAACCTGGGAACTGGACTGCTCCTTCGGACTGAAGGGTGTGGCCCGCTTCCGGGTGAATGTGTATCGGCAGCGGGGCACCTACGCGGCCTGCCTGCGGGCGCTGGGGAATTCCATTCCCGACATGCAGACCCTGGGCCTGCCCCCCATTGTGGAGGAAGTGAGTCGTTCCCCCAAAGGCCTCGTACTTGTGACCGGACCAACCGGTTCAGGCAAGACGACTACGCTCGCGGCCATTCTTGATCACATCAACAAAACAAGATCTGAACATATTCTCACCATCGAAGATCCGATCGAATTCACCTATCGATCAGTGAAGAGTGTGGTGCACCAGCGCCAGCTCAATGATGACACCCGCAGTTTTGCCAATGCCCTGCGGGCTGCACTTCGGGAAGATCCAGATGTGATTCTGGTGGGCGAAATGCGTGACCTGGAAACCATTCAGCTGGCCATCACAGCCGCTGAAACCGGCCACCTGGTGTTCGGCACTCTGCACACCAGCTCCGCAGCCCAGACCGTGGACCGGATGGTGGACGTGTTTCCCGCCAGCCAACAGACCCAGATCAGGGTGCAACTGAGCACCGGACTGGTAGCGGTGTTTGCCCAGACCCTCTGCAAACGCCACAATCCGGCCCCGGGACAATTCGGCCGCGTGATGGCACAGGAAATCATGATCAACACCCCCGCCATCGCCAACCTGATCCGCGAGGGGAAAACGGCCCAGCTTTACTCCCAGATCCAGACCGGGGGTCAGATGGCGATGCAGACCCTGGAAAAAGCCCTTTCCGAGCTGGTCATGACCAAGCAGATCACCCTGGAAGAGGCCCTTTCCAAAAGTGGAAAAGCCGAAGAGTTAAAGCGTCTGGTGAGCCAGTTGAGCTGAGGGATCATCCGAATCCATGCCCACATTCATTGCCAGCTACACCAACAGCAGGGGTCGCCCAGCCAGCATCAAGGTTGAAGCAGAGGATCCCATCCAGGCCAAGCGCAAGCTGCGCCAACGCGGCATCCGCGTGATTGAGGTCAAAAGCAAATCGAGCCGATCGGGCGCCGGTGGCAAAGCTGGCAGCGCAGGCCCAGACAGCGGAGCGGCGGCCAGGTTTCGCAAACTTCTGGAAGCCAAACCAGGGGTGAAGCAGAAAGCTGTTTTCGCCAACAAGATGGCTGCCCTGGTGAATGCCGGTGTGCCGATCGTGCGCAGCATCGACCTGATGGCAAGCCAGCAGAAGCTGCCCCTGTTCAAGCGGGCCCTGGAAGCTGTGAGCCTGGAAGTAAACCAGGGTATGAGCCTTGGCACCGCACTGCGGCGCTGGCCTCGGGTCTTCGACCGTCTCACGATTGCCATGGTGGAAGCCGGGGAAACCGGTGGTGTGCTCGATGAATCACTCAGTCGCCTGGCCAAACTGCTGGAGGACAACGCAAAGTTGCAGAATCAGATCAAAGGAGCCATGGGTTATCCGGTGGCTGTTTTGGTGATTGCCATTGCCGTTTTCCTGGGCATGACCATCTTTATCATTCCCACCTTTGCCGGCATTTTCGATAGTCTTGGAGCCGAACTGCCCTGGTTCACCCAGATGATGGTGGACCTGAGTTCCGTGTTGCGCTCCCCCATCTCCCTGCTGCTGGTGGCCACCCTGGCCCTGGCCGCCTATCTGTTTATTCGCTTCTACAAAACCCCCATTGGCCGGCACAAAGTTGATGGCCTCACGCTGAAGCTGCCCCTCTTCGGGGATTTGATCCAGAAAACCACCACAGCTCAATTCTGCCGCACCTTCAGTTCGCTCAACCGTGCAGGCGTGCCCATCCTGTTATCCCTTGAGATCGTGAAGGAAATCACTGGCAATGCGGTGATGGCCGATGCCATCAGCAACAGCCGGGAGGAAGTGCTCCAGGGGATTCCCTTCAGCCTGGCGCTGGGTCGGCTGAATGTGTTTCCCGAACTGGCCATCAGCATGCTTTCCATCGGAGAAGAAACGGGGGAAATGGATGCCATGCTTTCCAAGGTTGCTGACTTCTACGAAGACGAGGTGGAAACTTCGGTGAAAGCAATGACTGCGATGCTCGAACCCGCCATGATCGTGCTCGTGGGGGGGATTGTGGCCTCAATTCTGATCGCCATGTACCTGCCGATGTTCTCCGTCTTCGAAAACATCCGCTGAGCCCATCTGGCCGGTATCGGCCCCAAGAGCCCGACCGGCCAGCCAGCCGGAACTCCAGCAGTGCTGGAAGTTGAAGCCGCCGGTGACCCCGTCCACATCAAGCAACTCCCCCACCAGATACAGCCCCGGCTGGCGGCGGCTCTCCATGCGGGCCAGGTCCACCTCCCCCAGGCACACCCCACCGGCGGTGACGAATTCTTCTCCAAACGGGCCACGGCCGGTCACCGGGTGCTCGGAGCCGCGCAGATCGGCGATCAGCCGCTGCTGCTGGGTCTTGGCCAGGTCAGCCCAACGACGGCTGGGTTCCACCCCGGCCCGCTCCAGCAGGTGCTGCCACAGCCGGCGGCTGAGTTCAGGCCAGGGTCGCCAATTGGCCAGCAGCCGCCTCGCCTGCTGGCTGCGGCCCTGCTGGAAAATCCGTTCCAGTTCGGTGGCAGGGCGGCCACCACTCCAATCGATTCGCAGGCTGGCCCGGTAGCCGCAGGCCTGCAGGTGGCGGGCCGCAAAGGCGGTGAGCCGCAGGGTGGCCGGGCCACTCAAGCCCCAGTGGGTGATCAGCACCGGCCCCTGCTGGCGCAGGCAGCCACCCCCCGGCAGCTCCAGGGCCAGCCCCACGTTGTCCATGCTCACCCCGGCCAGGACCAGCAGGGGATCGGCAGCCAGGGCCAGGGTGAACAGGGACGGCACCGGCGGCACGAGGGTGTGACCCAGACCGGCGGCGAGGCGGCGACCACTGGGATGGCTGCCGGTGGCCAGCACCAGCCGTTCAGCCGTGAGGGTGCCCGGCTGGGGACCGGCGGCCGCACCGCGCACCCGCAGCACAAAACCATCGTGGGCGGCAGCTCGATCGGCCGCCTGCAGCTGCATCCCCGTGTGCAACCGCACCCCGGCCGACTGGGCAGCCCGGCGCAGGCACTCGATCACGGCGCTGGAACGGTTAGCGCGCGGAAACAGACGGCCATCGGCCTCCTCCACCAGGTCCAGCCCGCGGTCGGCGAACCAGGCCACCGCATCGCCTGCGGCAAAGCGGGAAAAGGGGCCCCGCAGGGCCCGGCCGCCCCGGGGGTAATGGCCCACCAGCTCGCGCGGATCCCAGCAGGCATGGGTCACGTTGCAGCGGCCGCCACCGCTGATGCGCACCTTGTACAGGGGCTCGGGGGTGGCCTCCAGCAGGTGCACGCCGGCCACCCCCGCCTCGGCGGCGGTGATCGCCGCCATGAAACCGGCCGGCCCTCCACCAGCCACCAGCAGCGGCAGCCGCTCAGGCAGGACTGATGGGCAGGATGGGGCCATGGAGCAACAGGTGGGGGAACAAGTGGGCAACAGCCAGGCGGAGCCCGCCGGCTATCGCTTCAGTGTGGCGCCGATGCTGGACTACACCGATCGGCACTTCCGGGTGCTGATGCGCCAGATCACCCGCCACAGCCTCCTCTACACCGAGATGGTGGTGGCCCAGGCGTTGCACCACGCCCGCCGGGAATCCGGGGCCCACAGGCCGGGCGGGCGGCTGGAGCGGCTGATCGGCTTCGACCCCTGTGAGCGGCCCCTGGCCCTGCAGGTGGGGGGCGATGACCCGGCCCTGCTCGCCGAGGCCGCCCGCCTGGGGGCCGACTGGGGCTACGACGAGATCAACCTCAACGTGGGCTGCCCCAGCGAGAAGGTGCGGAAGGGCCGCTTCGGGGCCTGCCTGATGGCCGACCCGGAGCAGGTGGCCCGCTGCGTGGCGGCCATGGCCACGGCCAGCAACCTGCCCGTCACGGTGAAGCACCGCATCGGCATCGACGACCGCGACTCCTATGAAGAACTGCTGGCCTTTGTGGACACGCTTGCCAGCGCCGGCTGCCAGCGCTTCGCCGTGCATGCCCGCAAGGCCTGGCTGGAGGGGCTGGACCCCAAGCAGAACCGCACCATCCCGCCCCTGCGCCACGACCTGGTACACCGTCTCAAGGCCGACCGCCCCCAGCTCAGGATCGAGCTGAATGGCGGTCTGCAGACCCTCGACGACTGCCGCAGCCAACTGAAGCGGGTGGATGGAGTGATGGTGGGCCGGGCCGTCTACGAGCACCCCCTGCGCTGGGCGGCCGTGGACCGGGCCATCCATGGCGACCCCGATGCCCCGCCCGATGCCGCGGAGGGCGACGCCCATCTGGCCCTGGCTGCCCGGGTGGTGCGGGGCCTGGTGCCCTACGCAGACCGCTGGCTGGAACGCGGTGACAGGCTCTGGCCGATCGCCCGCCACCTGGTGAAGGTGGTGGAGGGAGTGCCCGGTGCCCGGCACTGGCGCCAGCAGCTCACCCTCTCCGCCGGGCCACGCCAGGCTGGTGTGGCCGTGCTGGAACAGGCTGCCGCCCTGCTGGAGCAGGGTCAGTCCTCAGCCCCGCCGTAGGAACCGGATTCGCCACCACTGCCGCTGCGGCGGCGGCGGGTGCGCCCTGCCTCAAACGAGGAATCGGCGGCGGCTGGGCCGCCATAGCTGCGGTCCTCCCAGCCACGGGAACCGGAACCCCGGTCTCCGCCACCGGCGCCGGCACCGCTGCCATGGCCACCGCCACCGCCTCCATAACCACCACCGCCGCCACCCCCATAACCACCGCCACCGCCGTAGCCGCCGCCACCGCGGCGGGGAGCGCTGCCGCGGGGCTCGGCCTTGTTGATGCGGAGGGGACGGCCCATCAGTTCAGCGCCCTGAAGGGCTTCGATCGCCCGATCCTCCATCTCGGAATCCGCCATCTCCACGAAGGCGAAACCCCGCTTGCGCCCCGTATCCCGCTCCAGGGGAAGGGCGCAGTTCACAATGTCGCCGAAGGGCGAAAACAGTTCAGCCACATCTTCCTGCTCAGCACGGAAGGGAAGATTGCCAACAAAGATGCTCACGAAGCGGATGCGGGCGGATCAGGCACAGGCCCTGGAACCGCCCAAGCCTAAGTCCGGTTTCAGCAACTGCTGAGGCGGCTGCGCTGAAGCCGGAGTTGGGCCTGAACCCCGTCAAAGCCGGTGCCGCCTTCACTGCGGCGGGCCGCCACCACCTGGCGGGGATCGATCGCTGCGTGGATATCCGCTTCGAAGGCGGGGTGGAGCTGCTGCCAGCGCTCCAGGGGCAGATCCCGCAGCAGTACCCCCTCCGCCAGGCAGGTCTTCACCAGGCCGCCCACCAGCTGGTAGGCCTCGCGGAACGGCACTCCCCTGGCCACCAGATAGTCGGCCACGTCGGTGGCGTTGGAGAAGTCGGAAGCCACCGCGGCCTCGAGGCGCTCGGGCCGGAACTCCAGCCCCTCCTCGAACAGGATGGCCGTGGCCTCCAGGCAATCGCGCAGGGTGCGCACGCCGTCGAACAGAGCCTCCTTGTCCTCCTGGAAATCCTTGTTGTAGGCAAGCGGCAGGCCCTTGATCATCGTGAGCAGGCCCATCAGGTGGCCGAACACCCGGCCGCTCTTGCCCCGCACCAGTTCGGGAACGTCGGGATTCTTCTTCTGGGGCATCAGGCTGCTGCCGGTGGCACAGCGGTCGGTGAGGGTCACAAAGCGGAATTCCTCACTGGCCCAGAGAATCACCTCCTCGCTGAGACGGCTGAGGTGGGCCAGCACCAGGCTGGCCGCTGCCATGAACTCCACCGTGAAATCCCGGTCGCTCACCGCATCGAGGCTGTTGGCGTAGATCGCCTCGAAGCCCAGCTCCGCGGCGGTGGCGCGGCGGTCGATTGGTACCGGCGTGCCGGCCAGGGCCGCCGCCCCCAGGGGACAGATGTTCACCCGCTTGCGCCCATCGGCGAGACGCTGGCGGTCGCGCTCGAGCATCTCGATGTAGGCCAGCAGATGGTGCGCCAGGCAGAGGGGCTGGGCCCGCTGCAGGTGGGTGTAGCCGGGAATCAGGGTGTCGGCATGGCGCTCCGCCTGGTGGAGCAGGGCCCGCTGCAGGCGCAGCAGATCGGCATCGATGGCATCGATCTGCCGCCGCAGCCAGAGACGCAGATCGGTGCCCACCTGGTCATTGCGGGAACGGCCGGTGTGCAGCTTCTTGCCCAGGGCACCCAGCAGCTCGATCAGGCGGCGCTCCACCGCGAAGTGCACGTCTTCGGCCTCCAACCCGGGCTTGAACGTACCGGCGGCGGCTTCGGCCCGCACCTGCTCCAGGCCCTCGATCAGGCGGGCGGCCTCCACCTCGCTGATCACCCCGCAGAGGCCCAGCATGCGGGCATGGGCCACCGAACCGTCGAGATCTTCCTGCAGCAGGGCGATGTCGAATCCGATCGAGGCGTTGAAGCGCTCGATGGCCGGATGCAGTCCCTGCTCGAAACGCTGGCTCCAGGTGGATGTGGAGGAATCGACGGCCATGGCCGGACGGGCGCAGGAGAGCTGGGGATCAGCTTGCCACTCAGCTTCCGGCGGTCTCCCTGGATCCAACCCCCCCATGCAAAGACGGGAGCATCACGTCCTCCCGCAGCTTGAACACCACCATCGAGGCGTCGTCCTCCAGGTGCCGTTCAGCCCCGACGAAGCGGTCGAGCCGGGCAAACAGCTGATCCAGAATTCCCTGGGCATCGAGGCCGGCCCGGCAGACCTCCCTCAGGCTGGCCATCAGGCGCTCTTCGTCGTAGCGGTCGCCGCTGAAGCCACTGGCCTCGGTCACGCCATCGGTGTAGTACAGCACCACGTCACCGGGCTCCAGCACCGTGGATTCCGTGCGGTAGTCGGCGTCGCTCTGCAGCCCGATCAACAGGCCGGGGGCATCCAGCCGCTCCACCCGGTTGCGCTGGCGCCGCCACAGCAGGGGGGGATTGTGGGCGGCGTTGGCAAACCGCAGCTGGCGGCTGAGCGGATCAAATTCGGAATAGAACAGCGTCACGAAGCGGTGGGAGTGGGCCAGGTCTTCTTCGGCCAGCTGGTTGAGGTCGTGGAGAATCCGATCGGGGGCATGGCCGCTGAGGGCCTCGGCCCGCAACATGCCGCGCATCAAGGTCATCAGCAGCCCGGCCGGCACCCCCTTGCCCATCACGTCCCCCACCACAAGAGCCCAGCGCCCGCGCTCGCGGCGGCGGCCGACCTGGCGCGGGCGGGTGGGGATGAAGTCGTAGTAGTCGCCCCCCACCTGAAAGGCGGGGCGGCAACGGGCGGCCAGGTCGACCCCCTCAATCACCGGGCAGTGGTCAGGCACCAGCTGCGCCTGGATCTCGGCGCCGATGCTGAGCTGGCGATCCACCCGCTCATGGCGGCGCCGAGCCTCCTGCAAAGTGGCGGTTTCCAGGCCGACACCCGCCAGATCGGCCACCAGCTGCACATGGCGCCGGTGCACCTCGCTCCAGCTGAAGCCGGAGTGGCCTCCGAACACATAGAGCCGGCCCCGCACCTGCCCCCGGGCCACCACGGACGTGGCGAACAGGTCGCAGGCGCCCACCACGCTCCGCACCCGCTGGTCGAGCAGGGAGGCCCGCGCCAGCTCCGCCTCGCTGCCGGCCAGACCCGGGGTGACCAGGGCACTGTCGGGCACGGCCGCCAGCTGGCGCAGCAGTTCCGCCGCGTGATCGGGCGGTGTGGCCTGGAGCTGCTCCCGCCAGAGCCGGCCATCGGCACGAAACACCACCAACAGAGCCGATTCCGCCCCCACCAGCCGGGCAGCCACCATCGGCACCAGCTCCAGCAGTCGGCTGAGGTTGGTGAAACTGCGCAGCACAAAGCCGAGCGAGGCCAGCAACTCCTGGTTGCGCCGTTGCTCGCGGCTGAGGCTGTCGAGCAGCTGCCGCATCGAGGCGGCGGCCGTGAGGGTGGGCTGGGGCACGACTGGCGGCGTCTGGCTCAAGGAGCTGCCGCAAGGAGTCCGCAAGATAGCCAGCAGGCCTGCAGTTGCCGGCCGGATGTCAGCCGGCCAACAGCGCTTCCACGAATTCGAAGCTGTTGAAGGGGCGCAGGTCGCGGATACCCTCGCCCGCACCGATGAAGCGGATCGGCAGCGCGGCCTCCGACGCCACCGCCAGGGCCACTCCGCCGCGGGCACTGCCATCGAGCTTGGTGACCACCACACCGGTGAGCCCGGCGGCACTGGCGAAGGCCATGGCCTGCCGGAGGCCGTTCTGGCCCTGGCTGGCATCGAGCACGAGCAGCGATTCCACCGCCGCCTCGGGAGCGAGCTTGTCCACGATGCGGCGCACCTTGGCCAGTTCCTCCATCAGGTTGTGCTTGGTCTGCAGCCTTCCGGCCGTGTCCACCAGCACCAGCTCGGTGCCCTGGGCCTGGGCGGCGCCGATGGCGTCGTACACCACGGCCGCCGGATCGGCGTTGGCGCTGGGGTTGGCGATCACCGGCACGCCGCTGCGCTCCCCCCACACCTGCACCTGCTGCACCGCAGCGGCCCGGAAGGTGTCGGCAGCGGCGATCAGGCAGCTGTAGCCGCTGCGCACGGCCAGGTTGGCCAGCTTGCCCAGAGTGGTGGTCTTGCCCACGCCGTTCACGCCCACCAGCAGCCACACATTCAGGCGTCCCTTCTGGGGAGCGAGCAGGGGCACGCCACTGCGATCGATCGGAGCATCGAGGATGCCGCGCAGCTGCTCCTTGAGGAAACGGACCCCCTCCTTCGGATCCACCACCTCCTGGTTGAGGCGCTGGCGCAGGGCATCCAGCACCTGATCAGTGGCCGACACCCCCACGTCGGCGCGCAGCAGGGAGGATTCGAGGTCATCGAGTACCTCCGGCGTGAGCGGGTCGTCACCGAGGTTGTCGAGCAGCTGGGTGACGAAACCGCGCCGGGTCTTCTCCAGTCCCTGGCGCAGCCGGCCCAGCCAGTCGATTTCCTCCAGGGAGATCTGATCCGGGCGCCGGCCCTGGGCGGCCAGCACCTCGGCCGACCAGGTGAAGCTGTCGTCGAAGGCCCCCAGGGCCGGTTGATCGGCACCGGCCGCTGGCTGGGCACCGGCCGGTGGGGCACTCCTGGGCGGGGGCTCGGGAGTGGGCGCGATGAGGGCCTGCTGGCGTTCGGCCCGCGCGGCCGCCGCCTGCTCCAGCAGGGAGGGGGGCGCGGCCGGAGCCGCCGGGGGGATCTCCTGGGTGGAGGGAACCGGGACCTCCGGAGCAGGGGCCGGGGCCTGCTGGGCCGGGGCCTCAGGAGCTGGAGCCTCAGGGGCGGCTGCCGGAGCGGCCTGCTGGGCCTGCTGCTCGGCCTTCAGCCGGGCATAGGCCTGGCGCGCCCAGGCCAGGGCATCCTCGGGATCGCTGGCCGGCTCGGGATCGGGCTCCGGTTCAGCTTTGGGATAAGGGTCCGGCTCGGGCGCTGGCCCAGCCGCTTGCTCCGGAACCGGGGCCAACTCCGGCTCCGGTAGAGGCTCGGCCGGACTGGGCGAAACGGGAGCCGTCGTCCCCGCCTCGGACTGTCCGTCGCTCTCCGCCGCGGCCGGCTGGGGCTGGAGGTTGCGCTTGAACCAGTCGAACACCATCAGGCCCGCGACCCCTCGGCGGTGGTGAGGCGCCGCAACACCCCGTTGATCATGCGACGTCCCTGTTCGTCGCTGTAGCGGTTGGCCAGTTCCACGGCCTCGTTGCAGGCCACGGCCGCGGGGGTGCCGAAGCGGCTGAGATCCACGGCAGCCAGCCGCAGAATGTCACGATCAATGCGCGGCAACCGACCCAACCTCCAGCCCTCCATCACCCCGTCCAGGCGCCGGTCGATGGAGGGCCGATCGCTGAGCACGGCGCCGGCCCGCTCCAGGGCTCCACGGCGCACTTCCTCCTGGTCGGCGAGCAATAACAGCCGGGGCAGCTCCAGGCTCGCGGACAGGCGGTTGAGGGCCTGCTCGGCGGCAGTGAGCCCGGCCTGCAGATGCTGGCGCACCCGGGGCAGCTGGCCAATGCCCTGGTCCTGCAATTCGCTGTCCAGCAGCTGCTGCTGGGCGGTCTGCAGATCGGCGGCCGAGCGGTCGAGGGCCTCCCGCACATGGTGGCTCAGGCTGGCGAGCGCCTGCTGCAGCAGGGCCTCCAGGGACAGCCCAGCTGTGGCCGCCGCCTGGCTGGCGCCATCGCCGCGGTCGCTGATCTGACCCAACATCAGCAGGGCCAGTTCACGGGAGAGGGTTCGACTCTGCATTCAGGACATCTGGGGGGCACGCAGCTGGGCCAGCAGGCTCGAAAAGCTGCGGTTGGATGGTGTTTCCCGCTCATCGGGACTGACAATCCCAGCGGAGATGATCGTGCGGAAGGCATCCTCCACCGACAGGTCAAGGTCCTTCACGGCACCCTCAGGCACAACGGTGTACCAGCCGGTGGTGGGGTTGGGGGCGGTGGGAATGAACACGCTGAGCATCGGCTCGCTGAAGCCGGCCTGCAGAGCCGTTCCCAGCACGCCGGTCACAAAACCCAGCGCATACAGGCCCTTACTGGGATATTCCACCAGCACCACGCGGCGGAAACGACTCGAGTTGCCCTGCAGGAACGTTTCCAGCAGCTGTTTGAGCGTCTTGTAGACGGAGCCCGCCAGGGGGATGCGCAGCAGGGTGCCTTCGCCGAACGCCAGCAACCAACGCCCCACGATGTTGCGGGCCATCAGCCCGATCAACAGGATCCCGAGCAGGGGCACCAGCAGACCCACCCCCAGGTTGATCAGCTCCTGCAACAGCGGGTTGAGCGTGTTGAAGGGGTTGAACTGCTTGGGGATCGAGGTGAGGAAGGCCAGCACGAAGCGGCTCACCGTGGTGGCAAGCCAGATGGTCGTGGCCAGGGGGATGACCACCAGCAGACCTGCAATCAGGTCGTTCTTGAGGTCCTGCTGCAGTCGCTCCCCCAGGGGTTGGTCAGATCTGGGACTGGATTGAACCAAGGCAAAACCCGGAAATCCGGCCGTCAGCTACCAGGTTCAACTTAGCCAGGCGCATGCACGGCGTGGATCTCACACCAGGGCCACCAGGGCCACCAAGGCAAAGGCCACCGCCAGCACCACAGCCCGGGCGGTACCCCCGAAGCGGCGCTGCTGCACGGCGAGGTCCCGGCCCAGCAGGGCCTGGGCCAACTGATTTTCAGCCTGCTTCAACTGCGGACGGATCTGGGTGTCAATGAACTGCCGGGCCCGCTTCTGCTTCTCCTCAGCCGGGGCGCCGGCCGGAATCCGACCTTCCTTTTCCGCCTCGGCAATCAACTGATTCACAAAGTCCGGGCTGTCCACCTGCTGGCGCTGCAGCTCGAGCTGGGAGGCCTGTTGGGAGATGGCCGCATCCTGCTGCTGCGACTGCTCCACCAGAACCCGCTCGGCATCAACCGAGAACGGCACCGCCACCAACATGGCGACCGCCAGCAGCGCAGCCAGCAGGCCGGCAACCCAGCGCAGCGGCGTGCGGCCTTGGGGCCCTTCCAGCCGCTGGGCCGTGAGCATCAGCAACAGTCCCAGCAGAACCGCCGGCGCCTCGCCCACCAGACGGTCGAGGAACAGGAGGCGGAACGGCTCCAGTTCCCAGTTCCAGCTGATCAACAGGGGCAGGAGCTGGAGCCCCATCAACACCACGAGGGTGAGGCCGAGCCAGCGCAGGAGATGGGGAATGCGGCCGGATGAGGTCAAGGTCACAGGGGAGGGCAACAAACTACGGATTGGGCGCAACTGTACGGGTGATGGCCAACGGGGCCAGGCAACTGGCGGAGGAGCTGAAACAGGAAGCCCGCCGGCTGGGATTCGATCCTGTGGGCATCGCCGCCGTACCCGGCAGCTCCCGACTCGCCCTGCGCCATGCCGCCCTGGAGCGCTGGCTGGCGGCGGGGTATCAGGCCGAGATGGGCTGGATGGCCGATCCCCGGCGGCAGGCGGTGCAGCAGCTGCTGCCGGGGGTGCGCAGCCTGTTGGCGGTGGGACTCAGCTACCACGTGGTGGAACAGCCCGTGGCCGGCAGCCTGCGGGTGGCCCGCTACGGCTGGGGGCGGGACTACCACCGCGTGATCGACCAGCGTCTGCGCCAGCTGGGCCGCTGGCTGGAGGGCCGCGTGGACGGCGTGCAGTGGCGGGCCTGCGTGGACAGTGCGCCGCTGCTGGACAAGGCGTGGGCAGAGGAGGCCGGCCTGGGCTGGATCGGCAAGCACGGCAACCTGATCAACCGCGAGTGGGGATCCTGGCTGCTGCTGGGGCACCTGCTCACCACGCTTGACCTGCCGGCCGATCGCCCGGCCGAACCGCTCTGTGGCAGCTGCAGCCGCTGCCTGCCCGCCTGTCCCACGGAAGCCATCCGGGAACCGTTTGTGGTGGACAGCAACCGCTGCATTGCCTTCCACACCATCGAAAACCGGGATCCGCAGCTGCCGGAGGCGATCGCAACCAGGCTGCAGAAGTGGGTAGCCGGCTGTGACATCTGCCAGGAGGCCTGCCCCTGGAACGCCCCGCCCCTGGCCGGCAGCAGCGATCCGGCGGTGCAGCCCCGGCCCTGGTGGCTGGATCTGCGGGCGGAGGAGGCCCTGGATTGGGGCGATGCCGAGTGGGACCGAAGGCTGCAGGCCTCGGCCCTGCGGCGGATCAAGCCCTGGATGTGGCGGCGCAACATCCGCGCGGCCCAGCGGGACAAGCCGGGTTGAGCACGATCCCTAGGCTGGGGCGACTTATCGGATTGCCATGGCACCGCGCTGGCTGCGTGCCCTACCGCTGCTGGCCCTCGGCACGAGCCTCACGGCCATGGCACCGGCCCATGCCCTGGTGCCCTATGCCTACGTGCCGCAGCGGCAGGAGCTGGAAGGAGCGGGCCTGGGCATCGCCCAGGCGGCTGCCCGGCTGCTGCAGCTGGGCCAGGCCCAGGATGCGGCACGCCTGGCCGCGCTGACGGTGCAACTCCTGCCGGCCGATCCCCGCGGCTGGCTGCTCCTGGCAGAGGCCCAGCTGCGCAGCAGACAGCTCAAGGAGGCAGGGGTGTCCCTGGCCCGGGCCAAGCAGCTCGACCCCGACAACGCCGGCATCTGGTTCGCGGAGGCCTCCCTGGCCCTCCGTGACAACCGGCCGAACGAGGCGATCGAACTGCTCAACGCCGGGCTCAAGCGGGACCCCCGCAACCCCACCGCCTACTTCGACCTCGGCAACGCCCACATCCTGCTCAACCAGCCCCGCCCGGCACTGGCGGCGTTTGAACGGGCCACACGACTGCGCAAGGACTTCTGGGAAGCCATCAACAACCAGGCCCTGGTGCTCTACGAGCAGGGGGAGGTGGACCGGGCGATCGAGCGCTGGCGGCGAGTGCTGGCCATCAAGCCGGACGCGGCGGAGCCGAACCTCGCCCTGGCCGCAGCCCTGTTCCAGCGCGGAATCACCGGACGCCAGGAGGCCCTGCAACGGGCCAGCCAGGCCCTCGACAGCGAGCCGGACTACGTGCTGGACACCTACCAGAAGGAGCAGCTGTGGGGACCCAGGCTGCGGCAGACCACCCAGCTGCTGCTGCAACAGGTGGAGCTGAAAGCTGACGTGGACAGGGCAATGGCCAATGCCAACCCGGATGACAACGGCGAAGAGCAGTAGGTGAGGAAGCCCCAGGAGGGGCATCGGTAGGCTGAGCGCCAGATTGCTCCCCCAGATCCCAGCACCGGATGGCCGAGGAGCGACCAGGAGCACAGCCCGACGACCTGCGGGTTCAGCCGATCGCCCTGCATCAGGAGATGCAGCGGTCTTACCTCGAATACGCCATGAGCGTGATCGTGGGCCGGGCGCTGCCGGATGTGCGCGATGGGCTCAAACCGGTGCAGCGGCGGATTCTCTTCGCCATGCACGAGCTGGGACTCACCCCGGATCGGCCCTATCGCAAGTGCGCCCGCGTGGTGGGCGACGTGCTCGGCAAGTACCACCCCCACGGCGACCAGGCGGTGTATGACGCCCTGGTGCGGCTGGTGCAGACCTTCGCCAGCCGCCACCCCCTGCTCGATGGGCACGGCAACTTCGGCTCGGTGGACGACGACCCACCGGCGGCAATGCGCTACACCGAAACCCGGCTGGCGCCGATCGCCAACACGGCGTTGCTGGAGGAGATCGGTGACGACACGGTGGATTTCGCGCCGAACTTCGACGGCTCCCAGCAGGAGCCCACGGTGCTGCCCGCCCAGCTGCCGTTCCTGCTGCTCAACGGCTGCAGCGGCATTGCGGTGGGCATGGCCACCAGCATCCCGCCCCACAACCTCGGCGAGATCGTCGATGCCCTGATCGCCCTGATCCGCAAGCCCGACCTCTCCGACGAAAAGCTGCTGGAGCTGGTGCCGGGTCCGGACTTTCCCACCGGTGGCGAAGTGCTGGTGGGCAGCGGGGTGCGGGACACCTACCTGGTGGGTCGCGGCAGCATCCCGATGCGGGGAGTGGCCCACATCGAGGAGGTGCAACCGGGCAAGGGCCGGCACCGCCGCGGTGCCGTGGTGATCACCGAGCTTCCCTACCAACTCAGCAAGGCCGGCTGGATCGAAAAGCTGGCCGAACTGGTGAACGACGGCAAGATCGGCGGGATCGCCGACATCCGCGACGAAAGCGACCGCGACGGCATGCGGGTGGTGGTGGAATTGCGGCGGGATGCCGATCCCCCCACGGTGCTGGGCGACCTGCAGCGCCGCACCGCCCTGCAGAGCAACTTCGGCGCCATCCTGCTGGCCCTGGTGAACGGGCAGCCGCGCCAGCTCAGCCTGCGCCAGCTCCTCCAGGAGTTCCTGGAATACCGGGAACACACCCTGATCCGGCGCACCAGCCATGCCCTCAAGCGCTGCGAAGACCGGCTGGAGGTGGTGGAAGGTCTGCTGAAAGCCCTGGCCGACCTAAGAAGGGTGATCACGATGATCCAGGAGGCCCGCGATGCCGCCAGCGCCCGGGCCAGCCTGCAGGTGCACCTGGATCTCAGCGAACGCCAGGCTGAGGCCGTGCTGGCCATGCCCCTGCGGCGGCTCACCGGGCTGGAGCAGGAGGGTCTGCACAAGGAGGCCGAGGATCTGCGGGGCGAGAGCACGCGCCTCCGCCACCTGCTCGCCGAACGCAGCGTCCTGCTGGACGCCATGGTGAGCGAACTCAAGAACCTGAAGAAGCGGCACGCCTCGCCTCGCCGCACCCGCCTGGTGGAGGGGGGCGATGAACTCGTGGCCCAGCGCACGGCCGCCCAGCGGCCCAATGCCGAGCTGCAGCGCCAGCAGGCCCTGGCGGCCCTGGCCCCGGACAGCCGCCTGCTGATCCAGGCCGATGGCAACGTGAAGATCGTCAGCGCCCAGATGCTGGGGCGCCTGCACCTGGATCAATCGATCGAACTGGGGGACCATCCGGCTCCAGCCCAGCTGATCCTGCCCGTGCAGTCCCAACCCCAGGTGCTGGCCTTCACGGCCGATGGCCGGGTGGCGCTGTTGCGCTGGGAGTTCGCCGGCCAGCAGCCCGGCACCCTGGAGAAGTTCCTGCCCGACAGTCTCGAGGGCGGAACCGTGGTGCAGGTGTTGCCCCTGCCGACCCACCCGGACAACGGCAGCCTCAGCCTGGGCCTGCTGAGCAGCGATGGGCGCTTCAAGCGGCTGCCGCTGGAGGAGGTGCAGGAGTTGTCCGGCCGGGCGGCCACCGTGCTCAAGCTCAAGGACGGCGTGACCCTGCGGCAGGCGGTGATCTGCCGGGAGGGAGACAACCTGGTGGCCGCCAGCAGCGCGGGCCGGCTGCTGCGGCTGGTGGTGAACGGCGACAACCTGCCGCCGATGGGCCGGACCGCCCAGGGCACGATGCTGCTGCGGCTGCTGCCGGGCGAAACCGTGGTGGGAGCCTGCGGTGTGACGGAGAGCGAGGCGGTGCTGCTGGCCAGCCGCTGTGGTCAGATCAAGCGGTTGGCCGTGGCCGAGATCCGTGCCTGCCAGCGCGGTGACATGGGCCAGATCGGCCTGCGCTTCCAACAGCGCCAGGATGCTCTGGTGGCCCTCAGCTCCGCCGCGGGCGACCTGGTGGCGGTCACCCTCGGCCCCAACCGAAGCCTGCGCCTGCAACCCACCAACCTGGAGCTGCAGGGCTGCAGCGGCACGGGAATCCAGCTCGACCTGGCGGATGGCCAGCAGGTGGAGGGCCTGGTGCCGCTGCACCAGGCGGCCGGCCGGCCCGGCTGAACCGGAACCGGGCCCGGACCTGGAATTCAGCGGGTGCTGAGCTGGGCCGCCAGCCCAGCCGGCTCAAGCATCAACTTGCTGTTGCGCAGGCTGTCGTCCATCTCGATCGGATAGGCACCATCGAAACAGGCCGTGCAGAAGTGCTCGGACTGGGCCTGGGCTGCCTCGACCATGCCCTCCTTGCTCAAATAGGCCAGCGAGTCGACCCCCAGATGGGCGGTGATCTCCTCCAGGGTGAGCCGGGCCGCGATCAGCTGGTCCTGGGTGTCGGTGTCGATGCCGTAGAAGCAGGGATGGGTGACCGGCGGTGAACTGATCCGCATGTGCACCGCAGTGGCGCCCGCATCCCGCAGGGCCTGCACCAGCTTGCGACTGGTGGTGCCCCGCACGATCGAATCGTCAATCACCACCACCCGCTTGCCCGCGAGCACGTCGGGAAGGGGGTTGAGCTTTACCCGGATGCCCGCCTCCCGCATGGCCTGGGTGGGCTGGATGAAGGTGCGACCCACGTAGCGGTTCTTGATCAGACCATCGCCGAAGGGAATGCCACTCACCTGGGAGTAGCCGATCGCCGCAGGGATGCCGGAGTCCGGCACACCGATCACAATGTCGGCCTCCACGGGCGTCTCCCGCGCCAGCACTTCGCCAATCCGCACCCGGTAGCTGTACAGAGACTCGCCGAAGAAACGGCTGTCGGGCCGCGCGAAATAGATCATCTCGAACACGCAGAGCTTGGCCGGCTCCTCAATCCAACGGCTGCGCTGGGGAGTGGCATCCCCCTGGCGGAAGTGAATGATCTCGCCCGGCTGCACGTCGTCATCGAAGCTGGCCCCAACGATGTCGAGGCCACAGGTTTCGCTGCTCACCACCCACTGGGCCTGGTGGGCCTCGCCCAGGTGGCCGAACACCAGGGGGCGGATGCCATGCCCGTCCCGCAGGGCAAACAGGCCCTCTGGGGTACCGATCACCAGGCTGAAGGCACCGGAACAGCGGCCCGCCGCCTGGCGGATCGCCCCATCCCAGGGAAGACCCGCATTCACCGCCTCCTGCACGGCGAAGGCGATCAGCTCGGAATCGGTGGTGGAGGTGAGCTCACTGGCGATGTGGGCCAGGTCGTGGCGCAGCGCAGCCGCGTTCACCAGATTGCCGTTGTGGGCCAGGGCAAAGGGCCCACGGCTGGTGTTGAGCAGCACCGGCTGGGCGTTGCACACCCTGCTGCTGCCGGTGGTGGAATAGCGGTTGTGGCCGATCGCCAGGTAGCCCGGCAACCGCTCCAGCACGTCCTGGTCGAACACCTGGCTCACCAGGCCCATGTCCTTATGCAGCCGCACCTGGTCATCGCTGTCGAACACGGCGATGCCGGCCGACTCCTGACCACGGTGCTGCAGGGCGTAGAGGCCGAAATAGGCCAGGTTGGCCACCGGCTGCTCGGCGGCCATCACGGCGAACACCCCACAGGCCTCTTCGGGCTTGTCGGGCCGGTGCTCCGGCAGCAGCTGCTCGTTCAGCACAGGCCCGTTCAATTTTTCAGTTGCTTCATCATTGTGCATCAGGCCCCGATCAAACGGTCGGCGGCAGATCCACGCCCAGGCGGCGGGGCAGGGCCTGCTCGAAGCGTTCCCGCAGCTGGGCCACCGATCCCTCCAGCAGGATGGCTGCACCCTGCCGGATCCGCAGGCTGGGCTGGTCGCTCACCACCCCCAGGGGCTGGCCCGCCACTGCGGCCGCCTCGAGGGCCTGCTGCCAGGCGGCGGCCTGCTCGGCCGGCACGCTCACCAGGATGCGGGCGCCACCCTCGGCGAACAGCAGCCGATCCGGACGAACCGTGCCGACCGGCAGCTCCAGCTCCGCACCGAGGGGCACGGCGGCAGGCGTGGCGAGGCAGCACTCGGCCGACGCCACCGCCAGGCCCCCATCGCTGAGGTCGTGGGCGGAGGCCACCAGGCCGCTGGCGATCGCCTGGCGCAGGAAGCCCTGCACCGCGCGCTCCAGCGCCAGATCAATCTGGGGCGGGCGACCCGTGACGGCGCCATGCAGCCGCTCCAGGTAGCTGCTGCCGGCCAGGCCCAGGCGGGAATCGGCGGGAGTGTCCCCCGTTTCCAGGGGCACCCCCAGCAGCCAGATGGCATCGCCGGCTGCACGCCAGGCCTGGCCGCGCACCTGGGCGAGATCGTGCACCAGGCCCACCATGCCCACCACCGGCGTCGGGTGGATCGGCTGCATGGTGCCGTCGGGCAGGCGGGTCTCGTTGTAGAGCGACACGTTGCCGCCGGTGACCGGCGTGTCCAGGGCGGAGCAGGCGGCCGAGAGGCCGCGGCAGGCCATCGCCAGCTGCCAATAGCCGGTGGGGGTTTCCGGGGAGGGGAAGTTGAGGTTGTCGGTGATCGCCAGGGGCTCGGCACCCACGCAGCTGAGGTTGCGGGCGGCCTCGGCCACCGCCGCCATGCCGCCGCGCTCGGGATCCAGGGCCACCCAGCGGTTGGGGCAGTCCACCACCGCCGCCACGCCGCGGTTGGAGGCCCGCAGGGAGCCCTCGCCCTGCTGGGGCCGCAGCCGCACCACGGCCGCGTCGGCGCCGCCGGGCGGCACCACCGTGTTGGCCTGCACCTGGTGGTCGTACTGGCGGTACACCCAGCGCTTGGAGGCAATGGTGGGGTCGTCGAGCAGCTCCAGCAGGGCCTGGCTCCAGCTGGTGGGCTGGCCGGCGCGGGCCCCGGCCACGGGGGTGATGCCCGCTGCACCCGCAGCAGGCAACTGGTCCTCGCTCCAGCGCCAGTGGGCCTGGATGGCGGCCGGCGGCTCACTGATCAGCTCGTGGTGGTTGATCGGGGTGTCGTCCGCCAGGGCGTTGGCGGGCACCTCGGCCGCCACCTGGCCGTGCTGGAGCACCCGCACGATGTTGCCCTCCAGCACCCGGCCCACCACGGCCGCCTGCAGGCCCCAGCGGCTGAAGCGCGCCATCAGCTGCTCTTCACGGCCGGGCTTCACCACGAACAGCATCCGCTCCTGGGATTCGCTGAGCAGAAACTCGTAGGCGGTCATGCCCGCCTCCCGGGCGGGCACCTTGTCGAGATCCAGCTCGATGCCCAGGCCCCCTTTGGCCGCCATTTCGGAGCAGCTGCAGGTGAGGCCGGCGGCGCCCATGTCCTGGGCGGCCACCACATCGCCGCTCTGGAAGGCCTCCAGGCAGGCCTCGATCAGGCCCTTCTCCAGGAAGGGATCGCCCACCTGCACGGCGGGGCGGTCATCAAGGGAGGCCTCGGTGAGCTCGGCCGAGGCGAAGCTGGCGCCGCCCATGCCATCGCGGCCGGTGGTGCTGCCCACGTACACCACCGGATAGCCCACCCCCTCGGCACCGGAGCACACGATCTCCTCGGTTTCCATCAGCCCCAGGGCCATCGCGTTCACCAGCGGGTTGCCGGAGTAGCTGGGGTCGAAGGCCACCTCGCCGCCCACGGTGGGTACCCCCACGCAGTTGCCGTAGTGGGCGATGCCGGCCACCACGCCCTCCATCAAACCCACGTTGCGTTCGTCCTCGAGCGGCCCGAAGCGCAGGGCATTGAGCAGGGCGATCGGCCGGGCGCCCATGGTGAAGATGTCGCGCAGGATGCCGCCCACCCCCGTGGCCGCCCCCTGGAACGGCTCCACCGCGGAAGGGTGGTTGTGGCTCTCGATCTTGAAGGCCAGGCGCTGGCCCTCGCCCAGATCCACCACGCCGGCGTTCTCGCCCGGACCCACCAGGATGCGCGGGCCGGTAGTGGGGAAGCCCGCCAGCAGGGGCCGCGAGTTGCGGTAGCAGCAGTGCTCCGACCACATCACCCCGAACATGCCCAGCTCGGCCCGGTTGGGGGCGCGGCCGAGGCGGCGGCAGATCTCGTCGTAGTCGGCCTGGCTGAGGTTCTCCTTCTTCAGGGCCGCTGCCACGTCATAGCCAGGAGCGCTGGGCTGACTGGTGGTGTGGGGAACTGCAACCACGGCCGGGCTTTCAGGTCCCTCCAGTGTGGCTGAGCGGCTCAGCCCCAGGGATCCTGGCGGCGGTGGTCGGTGGGCTCCGGCTCGGCCCAGGAGTCCTCATCCCAGGGTTCGGACCCGGTCCAGCGGTCCCGATCCCGCGGGGGCGGATCGGCGGGCGGGTCGGGCTCCCAGTCGACCGTGCGCGGCGGCGGCGCATCCCAGGGGGGCTCCTCCAGCCAGCCCTCCAGCCGCGTTTCGAACCGTTCCCCCGCCTGCTGCACCTGGTCCCGCCAGTGGCGGGAACGGCGCAACAACTCCTGCCGCACACTGGCCCGAGCCAGGGGCAGATCGTCGAGTCCGGCCAGCGCCGTGAACACCCGGCCGGGCTGCTGATCGACAATTCGCTCGGGGGTGAGGCGCCAGCGGCTGCTCCCGGGCAGCCGCGGGTCGCTGCGGCTCACCAGGTAGTGGAGGATCCGCCCGGTGGCCGGCTCGATGGCGGCATCCACCACGTTGGCGAGGGGCTGCTGCTGGCGATCCAGCAGGGCGGCGTCGATCAGGGTGGGCAACCGTTCCACCGTGTCCTGGTCGGTTTCGGCGGGATCCCCCTGAACGAGCGCCTCCAACTCCAGCACGCCCCGCAGCTGGTTCAGGCGCCACACCAGTCGGCGGCTGCCGAACATCGAGGGACGGCTCACCCAGCCCAGCACGCGATGCACCGGAGGATGCATCCACACCACCAGCCCCAGGCCGTGTTCCAGGCCCTGCTCACAGCGCACCCGGCGCCGGAGCAGGTCACTGAGCAGCAGTTGCTCGGGAAGCGCCAAGGCGATCAGGCGCGGATCTGCACCGGCATCACCAGATAGGTGAAGTCGGCTTCATCCAGCGGCCGTAGCACCGCAGGCGTGGTGGGGGCATTGCAGTGCAGCGTCACCTGGTCGGAGGCCATGGCCTTGAGGCCGTCGAGCAGGTAGCGCACGTTGAAGGCGATCTGAATCGGCTCCCCCTGGATGTCGGCCGCCAGGGCCTCGGAACCCCGACCCACGTCCTGGGCATCCGCCTGCACCTGCAGCTGGGTGCTGCCGGCCTCCGTGCTGAGCTTCACCACGTTGTTGTGCTGATCGGCCAGCACCGCCACCCGCTCCAGGGCAGACACCAGCGCCCGCCGATCCACGCAGATGCTGTGGGTAAAGCTCTCGGGAATCAGCTGGCCGTAGTTGGGGTAGGTGCCATCGAGACTGCGGCTGGTGAGCACCTGGTCGGCCCAGAGAAACACCACCTGGCCCCGATCACAGAAGAGGCTGAGCGGCTCCTGCGACTGCCGACCGGAAATCAGGCGCTCCAGCTCCCGCAGGGAGCGGGCCGGCACCGTGACCGCGAAGGGTTCACCAGCGGCAGATTCACCGGAACCGGCCTGGCCACCCTCCTGGAGGCGCAGCACCGCCAGGCGGTGACCATCGGTGGCGGCACATTCCAGACTCTCTTCCGCCAGGCTCAGGTGCACGCCGGTGAGCAGCTGCTTGGCTTCGTCGCCACTGCTGGCAAACAGGGTGGCCCGCAGGCCCTTCACCAGCGCATCGGCCGCCAGGCGAATCGGCTGCCCGCTCTGCACCAGCGGCAGATCGGGAAAGTCCTCGGCCGGCATGCCCCGCATCTGGTAGGAACCGGAAAGGCTGGTGAGCTCCACCTGCTCTGCCGACTCGGAGCACTGCAACGTGATCGGCGAATCGGCGGGCAGGCGCGCCACGATCTCCCCCAGCAGGCGGGCGGGCAGGGTGATGGCGCCGCTGGCCTCCACGTCGGCCGGAATGCTGGTCTGGATGCCGAGGCTGAGATCAAAGCCGGTGAGGCTGAGGCGTCCGGTGCCGGCGTCAGCCGTGAGCAGCACATTGGCCAGCACCGGATGGGTGGGGCGAGACGCCACCGCCCGGCTCACCAGCTGAAGGCTGGCATTGAGTTCCGACTGGGAGCAGACCAGCTTCATGGGGGGTGCTGCAGGCCTGGAGAGGCCCGAACTGCTGTCCACGCTTCCACAGAGCGGGGGATTGCGCAACGGGGGTTCTCCGGCCCCGCGGCGTCTCTACGGATCAAAGGATTGACAATAAAAAAAGAGAAATTAGTAGCCGTAGGGCCTGGGGAAACTGGGAAGAACCCTCCGGATCCCTGTTCCATGCTGGCCGGAGCCGGATTCGGCCCTGGGGAAACCAGAATCCCGAATGGGGAGGGCGCGGTCCTTTCCCCCGCTTCCCCTGCCTGGGGAAAAAGCACGGCTCCCGAGCCGGTCCTTTCCCGGTCGGCTCTCCCCCTTGTTGTGCCTCTTTTCCCGTGGCTTTCAGCAGACGGTTCGGGCACCGGCTGGCGTTTCGGGCACAAAAAAAACCGCCGGATGGCGGGGAGGGAGGTCGATGGCGCGGCTGGCTCAGAAGCCCATTACCTGGGCCACCTTGGCCGTGTCCGCCTCCAGGCCGGTGTGGAAGCGGGCGTCGTTGTGCTCGATCGCGGTGGTGGGGTCCTTGAGACCGTTGCCCGTGAGCACACACACCACGGTGGCGTCGGCCGGCACCGTGGCGGCGCACTGCAGCAGGCCGGCCACGGAGGCGGCACTGGCCGGTTCACAGAACACCCCTTCCTGGCTGCCCAGCAGCTTGTAGGCCTCGATGATCTCGGCGTCGGTCACGGCATGGAATGCCCCGCCGCTCTCCTGGCGCACCCGCAGGGCCTTGTCGCGATTCACCGGGTTGCCGATGCGGATGGCGGTGGCGATCGTGTCGGGTTGCTCCACCGTCTCCCCCAGCACCAGGGGGGCGGATCCGGCGGCCTGGAACCCCATCATCCGCGGTAGACGGCGGCAGTGGCCGGCGTCCCGGTATTCGTTGAATCCCATCCAATAGGCACTGATGTTGCCGGCGTTGCCCACCGGGATGCAGAGCCAGTCGGGGGCCTCGCCCAGGGCATCCACCACCTCGAAGGCCGCCGTCTTCTGACCCTGCAGCCGGTAGGGGTTCACCGAATTCACCAGCGTGACAGGGTATTGATCGGCCACCTCGCGCACGATCGCCAGGGCCCGGTCGAAGTTGCCCTGGATGGCGATCACCTCGGCGCCGTAGAGCAGGGCCTGGGCCAGCTTGCCCTGGGCCACATAGCCATCGGGAATCAGCACGAAGGCACGCATGCCGCCTCGCCGGGCATAGGCGGCCGCGGCGGCAGACGTGTTGCCGGTGCTTGCGCAGATCACCGCTTCCGAACCGGCTTCCCGGGCCTTGGAGATGGCCATGGTCATGCCCCGATCCTTGAAGGAGCCGGTGGGGTTGAGGCCGTCGTATTTCAGATACACCTTCACGCCCCGACCGATGCGTTCGGCGATCGAGGGGGCGGGAATCAGCGGTGTCGCCCCTTCCCTCAGGGTGATCACCGGCGTCTGGTCGGTCACCGGCAACCAGGCCCGGTAGGCCTCGATCAGCCCCGGCCAGTCCTGCATGGTGGGTTTGGCGGTGCCAGGCCCCAAGCCCAGGCGTCGCAGGGTTTGGAGCAGAGGCAAGGGAATGCTGACCGTGGCTGAGCCGAATCTACGGCTCGGCTTGGGGCTTCGGATCGCCGTCGCTGTTGCGCAGTCCGTCGAGGGGAGACTCCGAGAAGAAGCGCACCAGTTCGGTCACCGAGCTGGCCTTCTCGATCAGGGCCATCAGGGAGGGAATGTCCACCTGCAGTTCCCGGGTGGGATAGGCCCGTAGGAAGTTGATCGCCGAGAGCGAGCCGTCGCCCTTCACCGTTCCCATCACCAGCGCCGACCGCAGGGCGGGCAGACCCACGTCGGCCGCCTTAAGGGGAAAGATCACCTGGGCCAGGCGGCTGAGCAGGGCCTCGCCGATGCGGGTGTTGAGCAGCCTGCTCATCAGGGTCACCGGCACGGGGATCGACTGGTTCAGCAGGGACGCCACCACTGCGGGGTCCTGGTTGCTGAAGCGCAGCAGATCCACCATCAGGCCTCGGGGTTCGCCCGTCTTGGCCAGCCATTCCAGGTCGGCCACCTGAATGGAGCGGCGAAAGGCTCCGCTCACGAAAACCAGGCTTTCCGCCGCCTGGCTGGCCGGGGGGCTGAAGAGGAAGCCCAGGTTCAGTCCAAGGCCGAGGGCGGCGAGCGAAAGGCGCAGGCGCCGCAGGCGGAAGCGTCGAGTCATGGCCCAAACCCTAGGTGGCAAATCAGGCTGACGCCACTGCCTGACTGGGTCTGCCCGCCACGGTGAGGCTCGGATTCACGAGCACATCCCGCAGCAGCCGCACCACCCCCCGCTCGGCCAGGCCGCGGGCCAGGTCGACGCCCATGCGCCGCAGTTCCGGTTCCCCCAGCAGCCGTGGCAGCCGCCGCAGCAGCAGCTGGGGCTCGAAACCGGGCAGCGAGCGCAGGATCGTGATCAGCTCACGGATCGGTTCCAGTTCCAGCAGGGGATCGCCGCCGATTTCCAGGCGGCGATTGCGCAGGCCGGGGGGTTGCAACCGCTCCGGCAGGCGCTTGCCCAGCCGCAGGGTGGTCTGCCAGGCCAGGCCGTCGAGCCGTTGCACCAGGGCCTCCACCAGCTGCTGGCGCAGCAGCCCGCCGTTGGCGGAGAACAGGAAGTCGAGCACCTGATCCAGCAGACCCTCCAGGTCGAGCTGGCTGCCCTGGGCGGCACTGGCGATCAGGTTGTCGAGCCGCTGCCAGCGGAACACCTCGCCATCGAACAGCATCTCCCGGAGGCTGTTGCGCAGGCTGGGGTCGGGGTCTTCCATCAGCCGCCGGGCAAAGTAGGGGTAGGCGGCGCCGAGGATCTTGAAGTCGGGATCCACGCTCAGGGCGATTCCCTCCAGCGTGACCAGCGAGCGGATGATCAGGGCGTAGTAGGGGGGTACCTGGAAGGGGAAGCGGTACATCACGCCGCTCAGGTCGTCGGTGACGGCTTTGAAATCCATCCGGCTCACACCCATCTCCAGCGCCTGGCCGAAGACCCCCTCGAAGGCCGGCACGATCGGCTCGAGGTTCACGTCCTCCGCCAGAAACCCCAGGCTCACGAAGTCTTTGGAGAGCTTGCCGAAGTTGCGGTTCACCAGGTGAACCACCGCCTGGATCAGGCCGGTGCGGCTCTCCCGGCTCACTTCGCTCATCATGCCGAAATCCAGGTAGGCCAGGCGTCCATCGGCCAGGGCCAGCAGGTTGCCGGGGTGGGGATCGGCGTGGAAGAAGCCATGCTCCAGCAGCTGCTGCAGGCTGCAGTTCACCCCCACCTGCACCAGTTCGTCGGGATCGATGCCGAGGGCGCGCACCGCGTCGAGATTGGTGAGCTTCACCCCATCGATCCACTCCATCGTGAGCACCCGCCGGCTGGTGGCCTCCCGGTAGATGCGGGGCACGGCGATGCGGGGGTTGGGGGCGTGCAGCCGGGCGAAGGTCTCGGCGTTGGTGGCTTCGTTGAAGTAATCCATCTCCTCGAACACCCGCTTGCCCAGTTCATCGATCAGGGCCACCAGGTCGGAGCGGATCAGGCCCACGTTGCGGTTGAGCCAGGCGGCGATGTTGCGCACGATGTACAGATCGAGCGTGATCTGCTCCCGCAATCCCGGTCGCTGCACCTTCACGGCCACCTTCTGGCCCCCCTTCAACACGCCCTTATGCACCTGGCCGAGGGAGGCCGCCGAGATCGGTTCCCGGTCGAGCTGCTCGTAGATGGCGTGGATCGGCTGGCCCAGGTCTTCTTCGATGCAGGCCATCGCCAGGGCTGAATCGAAACCGGGCAGCTGGTCCTGCAGCTGGGCCAGCTCCTCCAGCAGCAGGGGAGGCACGATGTCCGGCCGGGTGGAGAGGGCCTGGCCTGCCTTGATGAAGGCCGGGCCCAGGGAAGCCACCAGATCGGCGGCCTGCCTGGCCCGGAGCCGGGCGTGTTCGGGATTGCGGAGCCGTTGGGTCAGCCAGTCCACACCCACCCCGAGCAGATAGAGGCCGATCGGCACCAGGGTCTGCCACACACGCTTCAGCAGCCGCTGGGGATGGCCGGCATAGATGCGCGTGATGGCGGCCGGGTCGTACTCCAGCAGGCCGGCGGCCTCAATGAAGTCGCTGGTACTTGCCCGGGCCGCGGCCTCCACCGTTGGCACGCCGGGTGCAGCCCCGGTTTCCGGCTTGCCTTCGCTGGTGATCTGCGTGTCGGTTTCGGTGTTGGGTTTCGTGTTGGTTTCCGTGTTGTTGCCCGTGCTCAGGTCCATGCCGTGGTCGAGTGCCAGCGGGTCCGTTGACCCTTCAGCTTCACCCCCCTTCTAAAGGAAAGAAAGGGCCGCTACGGTCAGCGCGAACACCTGTTCCATACCTCAGCGGCCGTGCTCACCGGACTGCGCCTGGAGAACATTGCCCTGATTGAGCAGTTGGAGCTCGCGTTCAGCGGGGGCTTCACCGTGCTCACCGGGGAAACCGGAGCGGGCAAATCGATTCTGCTCGATGCGCTCGATGCGCTGCTGGGGGGCTCGGGGTCCCGCCTGCTGCGCCAGGGCAGCGAGCGGGGCTTGATCGAGGCCAGCTTCAGCCTCACGCCTCCCCTGCAGGCCTGGCTGGAGCAGCACCAGCTCGAGGCCGGGGAGGCCGAGATTCTGCTCAGCCGCGAGTGGCGGCTCAGTGAGGGCAGGCTCTCCAGTCGTCACCGTCTCAGTGGCGTGGCCGTGAACCGTGGCCAGATCCAGGAACTGCGGCCCCTGCTGCTCGACCTCACCGTGCAGGGGCAGACCCAGCAGTTGGCTCGCCCGGGCCAGCAGCGGCGCTGGTTGGACCGGTTCGCGGGCGAGCCGATTCAGCGGCAGCTTCCCGCAGTGGCCGCAGCCCAGCGCGGCTGGAAGCAGGCTGCCGCCGCCCTGGAGGCGGCCCGGGCTGACTGGCAGCAGCTGCAGCAGGAGCGCGAACGCCAGGAGCTGGTGCTGGGTGATCTGGAGGCCGCCGCGCTGGAGCATCCCGCTGAGCGTGAGCAGCTGCAGAGGGAGGAGAACAGGCTGGCCCATGGCGTGCGCCTGCAGGAGGGGGTGATGGCGCTGCTGGGTCGGCTGGTGGAGGGGGCCGAGCAGGCACCCTCGGTTCTGGATCACCTGTCGGTGTGCGAGGCGGAGCTGGCCCAACTGCGGCAGCTGGATCCCTCGCTGGGGGAGCTGGCTGATCGCTGCAGCGACGGCCTGGCCCAGCTTCAAAATCTGTCACGGGACCTCGACCGCTACGGCTCCGCCCTCGAGAGCGACCCCGAGAGCCTGGCGACCCTGCAGGAACGGATCGCCCAGCTCAAGGCCCTCGAGCGCCGCCATGGCAAGGACCTGGCGGAGCTGATCAGCTGGCGCGATCAGCTCCGGGAGCAGTTGGCCCCCGGGGGCGCTGCCCTGTCCCTGCAGGCCCTGGAGGCAGCGGAGGCCTCAGGGCGCCGCCAGCGCGACCAGGTCAATGCGGCCCTCAGCGTCGCCCGTCAGGCCGCGGCGCGTCAGCTGGAGCAGCAGCTGATGGAGGCCCTGCGGCCCATGGGCCTGGCCAACGTGCGCTTTGCGGTGGCGATCGAGCCCGCCCCTGCCGGAGAGGAGGGGGCGGATGCGGTGCAGTTTCTGTTTTCGGCCAACCCGGGCCAGCCCCTGGCTCCCCTGGTGGAGGTGGCCTCCGGTGGCGAGATGAGTCGCTTCCTGCTGGCCCTGAAAACCTGTCTGGCCGCCGCCGATGCCCACGTCACCCTGCTGTTCGACGAGATCGATACCGGCGTGAGCGGCCGGGTGAGTGGCGCCATGGCGGCCCTGCTGCGCCAACTGGCTTCCCGCCGCCAGGTGTTCTGCGTGACCCACCAGCCCCTGGTGGCCGCCGCCGCCGATCACCACATCCTGGTGAGCAAGGAGGTGGTGGACGGCACCACCCACACGCGAGTGTCCCACCTGCGGGACACCCAGGCCCGCCAGGCCGAGCTGGCCGAGCTGGCCGGCGGCGACCACCGCGAGGCCCGCAGCTACGCCGCCAGTCTTCTGGAGCAGCACGGCTGAGGGTTGGGCAGCGCCCATAGAATCCGCTGTTCCTGACCCGGCCGGATGCCCCGCGCCCAGAGCAGCAAGGCCACGCCAGAGAAGGCTGCAGCAGAGCAGGCTCCACCAGAGAAGGCTGCAGCGGATTCAGCCCGCCAGAGCCCACCGGCCCTCACCCTCCACGAGAAAGCTGCCCGGTTGGATGGCAGCCGACTGCTCAGTGGCGGCTCCCTGGAGGACGTGATCCGGGTGCGGGGTGCCCGCCAGCACAACCTCAAGAACATCGATCTCACCATCCCGCGCAACCGGCTGGTGGTGTTCACCGGGGTGAGCGGCAGCGGCAAGAGCTCGCTGGCGTTCGACACGATCTTCGCTGAGGGCCAGCGCCGCTACGTGGAGAGCCTCTCGGCCTATGCGCGCCAGTTCCTCGGCCAGGTGGACAAGCCCGATGTGGATGCGATCGAGGGGCTCTCGCCGGCCATCTCGATCGACCAGAAATCCACCAGCCACAACCCCCGCTCCACCGTCGGCACGGTGACGGAGATCCAGGACTACCTGCGCCTGCTGTTCGGTCGCGCCGGGGAGCCCCACTGCCCGGAGTGCGATCGCTCGATCCGGCCCCAGTCGATTGACGAGATGGTGGACCAGATCCTCCAGCTGCCGGAGGGCACGCGCTACCAGCTGCTGGCGCCGGTGGTGCGCGGCAAGAAGGGCACCCACGTGAAGCTGCTGGGGGGCCTGGTGGCCGAGGGTTTCGCCCGGGTGCGGATCAACGGCGAAGTGCGCGAGCTGGCCGACAACATCGAGCTCGACAAGAACCACAGCCACAACATCGAGGTGGTGGTGGATCGGTTGGTGGCGCGTGAGGGCATTCAGGAACGGCTCACCGACTCCCTGCGCACGGCGCTCAAGCGGGGCGATGGTCTGGCGCTGGTGGAGGTGGTGCCCAAGGCCGGCGAGGAGCTGCCCGAGGGCGTCGACCAGGAGCGCCTCTATTCGGAGAACTTCGCCTGCCCGGTGCACGGCGCGGTGATGGAGGAGCTCTCACCGCGGCTGTTCTCGTTCAACAGTCCCTATGGCGCCTGTCCCGCTTGCCACGGCATCGGCCACCTGCGCAAGTTCACCGAATCCCGGGTGATTCCCGACCCCTCCCTGCCCGTGTATGCGGCGGTGGCGCCCTGGGCGGAAAAGGACAACTCCTATTACTTCTCCCTGCTCTACTCGGTGGGTGAGGCGTTCGGCTTCGAGATCAAGACCCCCTGGAACCAGCTCACCGCCGAGCAGCAGGACGTGCTGCTCAACGGGTCGAAGGAGCCGATTTCCATCCAGGCCGACAGCAGGTATCGCAAGGCCCAGACCTACGTGCGGCCCTTCGAGGGGATCCTGCCGATCCTGGAGCGGCAACTCCGGGATGCCAGTGGCGAATCGGTGCGCCAGAAGCTGGAGAAGTTTCTGGAGCTGGTGCCCTGTGCCAGCTGCCAGGGGCTGCGGCTCAAGCCCGAGGCCCTGGCGGTGCGGGTGGGACCCTTCCGCATCCATGAGCTCACCAGCACCAGCGTGGGTGAGAGCCTGCGGCGGATCGAGCAGCTGATGGGGGTGGGGGACAGCGAGGGTGCCGAGCCGCTGCTGAACGCGCGCCAGATCCAGATCGGCGAGCTGGTGCTGCGGGAGATCCGCATGCGGCTGAAGTTTCTGCTCGACGTGGGCCTTGATTACCTCAGTCTCGACCGGCCGGCGATGACCCTCAGTGGCGGCGAGGCCCAGCGGATCCGCCTGGCCACCCAGATCGGTGCCGGCCTCACTGGAGTGCTCTATGTGCTCGACGAGCCCAGCATCGGCCTGCACCAGCGCGACAACGACCGGCTACTGAACACCCTGATCAAGCTGCGCGATCTGGGTAACACCCTGATCGTGGTGGAGCACGACGAGGACACGATCCGTGCCGCCGACCATATCGTGGATATCGGGCCGGGGGCTGGCGTGCACGGCGGCCACATCGTGGCCGAAGGCAATCTCGACGACCTGCTCGGGGCTGAAGAGTCCCTCACGGGCGCCTATCTGAGTGGCCGCCGCACCATTCCCACACCGGCCGAGCGCCGCACCAGCGGCTCGCGCAGGCTGTCATTGCTCAACTGTCAGCGCAACAACCTCAGCGGGTTCAACGTGGAGATCCCGCTGGGCCGGCTGGTGTGCGTGACCGGGGTGAGCGGCAGCGGCAAGAGCACGCTGGTGAATGAGCTGCTGCATCCGGCGCTGGAGCACCAGCTGGGGATGAAGGTTCCCTTCCCCACCGGCCTGGGCGAGCTGCGCGGCATCAAGGCGATCGACAAGGTGATCGTGATTGACCAGAGCCCGATCGGCCGCACTCCCCGTTCCAATCCGGCCACCTACACCGGCGCCTTTGATCCGATTCGCCAGGTATTTGCTGCCACGGTGGAGGCCAAGGCCCGCGGCTACCAGGTGGGGCAGTTCAGCTTCAACGTCAAGGGTGGCCGCTGTGAGGCCTGCAGTGGCCAGGGGGTGAATGTGATCGAGATGAATTTCCTGCCCGATGTGTATGTGCAGTGCGATGTGTGCAAGGGAGCCCGCTACAACCGTGAAACGCTGCAGGTGAAGTACAGGGGCCACACCATCGCCGATGTGCTGGAGATGACGGTGGAGCAGGCCGCCGAGGTGTTCTCCGCCATCCCCCAGGCGGCCGATCGCCTGCGCACCCTGGTGGATGTGGGCCTGGGCTACGTGAAGCTCGGCCAGCCTGCCCCCACTCTTTCTGGTGGTGAGGCGCAACGGGTGAAGCTGGCCACCGAGCTCTCCCGCCGCGCCACCGGCAAGACGCTGTATCTGATCGACGAGCCCACCACCGGCCTGAGCTTCTACGACGTGCACAAGTTGATGGATGTGATGCAGCGGCTGGTGGACAAGGGCAACTCGATCCTGGTGATCGAGCACAACCTGGACGTGATTCGCTCGGCCGACTGGATTGTGGATCTGGGCCCGGAGGGGGGAGACAAGGGGGGACAGATCGTGGCCTGCGGTACCCCCGAAGAGGTGGCCCTGCACCCCGACAGCCACACCGGCCGCTACCTGGCCCAGGTGCTGGCCCAGCATCCTCCCCTTGCCGTGGCGGCCTGAGCAGCACACCACTGGTGGTGCTGGTGTTGCCATTGACACACCAGATGTAGGTTCTCTGGCCTACTCTCGTTTCGTTTGATTGCGGCGATCAGGGTTTCCATGGTTTCCATGCCTTTGGCTTCACAGGAACCAGGCTCGACGCCTTCCGCGCCAGCAGGGCGGGTGCGCTCCGCTCGACCGGGCAGCGATTCGTCCTCGGGACTGGGAACCCTGGTGCGGGCGCTGGCCAGCAGCCTGGTGCTGGAGCCGGTGAGCGAGCCGGAGCCCGCCCCCTTCGTGTTCACCGCGGCCATCCATACCCAGGCCGATCTGGTGAGTTCGCTCATCGGCATCACCGAACTCAGCCGGGAACAGGGCTTCTGCCGCGATCCGGATACCAGCTACGGCGATGGCGGTCGCAACGCCACCTATCACGTGGATCATCGCGATCTGCCGATCTCGCTCACCGTGAATTGCAACCCCTCGCGCCAGACCGTGGCCATCGCCGTGAGCGGGCTGGATGGCGACGACGCCTATCGATGTTTCCAAGCGCTGGAGCTGGCCCTGTTCGGCAACTGCTGAACCCGCCGGTACCAGCCACCTAATCTCCAGGCACTCCATGAACCGTCTGGCCCGGATGTCCACAACAGCACAGGGTGCCGCCGTGAACCGTGCGGGCAAGGTCCTGGCGGCCGTTTTCCTTGGCACTGGTCTGGGCGTTGGCCCGGGACCGGGGCTTGGGGCCCGGGCCCAGGACCTGTTCATCTATCCGGCTGGGGGCCAGAGCGCCGAGCAGCAGCGTCGTGACAGCCTGGATTGCCGACTGTGGGCGACCGATCAGACCGGCTTTGACCCCACCGCCCCCGTTCAGGACAGTGGGGCGCAGATGGCTCCACCGCCCACGGTTTCCGTTCAGGGCCCCGGCATTCCCCGCAGCACCGCCCGCGGTGCGCTGGTGGGCACCGCGGGCGGTGCCATCGCCGGCAACACCGGCCGCGGTGCCCTGGCGGGGGCCGCCGGCGGCGCCATCCTCGGCACTGCCCGGCTTGGGGATCAACGCCGCGCGCAGCAGCAGGTTTCCGACGACTGGAACCAGCAGCAGCAGATTCGCCAGGCGGAGCAGCAGCAGTTGCTCCAGTACCGACGCCAGGTGTTCAACCGCGCCGTCACCGCCTGCATGGAGGGCCGGGGGTACACCGTGAGTTGACAGGAGGGGCGAACGGCGCATCCCTCTCCAGGGGGCCTGTCCCGGCGCTCCGTTTGTGCCGAAAGCCTGTAGATGCGCCATTCTGAGCCAATCCGGCCCACGCCCACCATGTTGCGTCGCCTGTGTTCCGGCCTTGCTGCCCTCCCCCTGCTGCTGGCCGCCCTGCCGGCCCGAGCCATCGACCGGGTTGATCTGCAGCTTCCGCTGCTGAACGTGACCTTCACGGTGAGCCTGCGGGAACTGGAAGATCCCGACACCCTCTGGCAGGGGGACAGTGACCTGGCCGAACTGAACCGTGCCAGTGGGGGTGCCCTCGGCCGCCAGTTGAAGCAGGTGTTCCAGACGCCGCTGCCGGTGCAGACCCAGGCTGTGCTGGACCAGATGGTGGGCACGCCCCTGCTGGAGCAGGCCCTGCTGGCCGCCACCGCCCTGGGGCGTGTGAACGGCCTGCCCAACGATCTCAGTGGCAGCGATCTCACCCTGGCTCTGGAGCGGGCGAGTGCCGCCGGTGAACTCACCTTGCTCTCCTTCCTGCGGGCTCTGCCGGGGGATTCGGTCACCGTGGACCTACCCCATGCGGTCGGCGCCTTGCAGCGCATGGTGGCCCAGCGCCGTCAGGCCGAGGCCCTGCTGGCCCAGGCCCCTGCCGTATCCATCGCGTCGGCGGCTCAGCGGCCTGGCCCCCTGCCGGTGCGCCGCAGCGAGATGCGGGTGCCAGCGAGCCATCGCGGCGGGCAGCTGGATGTGGTGGTGCTGGAACCCGAGCGGGAGGGTCGCGGGCAGTTGGTGTTGATTTCCCATGGCCTCTGGGATAGCCCGGAAAGCTTCGAGGGTTGGGCTCGCCACCTGGCCAGCCATGGCTACCGGGTGGTTCTGCCGCGTCACCCCGGCAGCGACAGCAGTCAGCAGCAGGCCATGCTCACGGGCATGGTGCCCCCGCCCAGCCCTGATGAGCTGCGCTTCCGACCCCTCGACGTGTCGGCCACGATCGATGCCCTGGGCGCTTCCGATGTGGTGGTGATCGGCCATTCCTGGGGGGCGACTACCGCGCTGCAGGTGGCCGGAGTTCGGCCCAGCTCCAATCGCCTCCTGCGCCGCTGCAGTGATCTCAACGACCCGGATCGCAACCTCAGCTGGGTGCTGCAGTGCAGTTTCCTCAGCGCCGCCGATCGGGCCGGATTGGCCGATGCACGGGTGCGGGCGGTGGTGGCTGTCAGTCCTCCGATGAGCCTGTTGTTCGATTACGGCGCGGCCCAGAGCATGCGGGCTCGCGCCCTGCTGGTGACGGGCAGCCGCGACTGGGTGGTGACCCCGGATCCGGAGGCCCTTGCCCTCAGTGGCCAGGCCCGGGCCCAGGGGCACCAGATGGTGCTGGCCAACGGTGGCGATCACTTCAACCTGCGGGCTCCCGCCGCTGGCGATGGCGGCCCCCTGCGGGCCCTGTTGCTGGTCTGGACCAGTGCGGCGTTTGCCGCCGGCTCCCAGGTGACACCCGGTCCGCAGGCGAAGCCCTTGCTGCCGGCGGAGGGATGGGGGAACGACCGGATTCCCCTGGTGCTGGTGCCCTGATTGTTGGCATTCGTGAACCTGCCCTTGTGCCACTGATCCCGGCTGGTCGCCGAAATCCCCCTTGACAACTGGCAGCTTGGGGCTCCCTTGCGGAACGAGGTTCGGTCATCCCGAGGCCTGTTCGCAGCCGAAACCCCGGATTGCGGCTATGTATGAACCCAACTGCTTCCCCTGTTGACGTTCCGCCTGCGATCCGTGCCTGCCATGGCTGGTCTCTACGTTCTGCACCTTCACCTCCACGGCCTGTTTCGATCCCGTGACCTCGAGTTGGGTCGCGACGCGGACACCGGGGGGCAGACCACCTTCGTGCTGGAGCTGGCCAGGGCCCTGGCCGTGCGGCCGGAGGTGGACCGGGTGGAGGTGGTGACCCGGCTGATCCGGGACCGACGGCTTTCCCCCGACTACGCCCGGCCCCGGGAATCGATCGCTCCGGGCGCCACGATCGAGCGCATCCCCTTCGGTCCGGCCCGCTACCTGCGCAAGGAGCTGCTCTGGCCGCACCTCGACGAACTGGCAGACGCCCTGTGTGAACGCCTGCTGGCCCAGCCGCGCCTGCCCGACTGGATCCACGCCCATTACGCCGATGCCGGCTATGTGGGGGCGCTGTTGCGGCGCCGCCTGGGCATCCCGCTGGTGTTCACGGGCCATTCCCTGGGCAGGGAGAAGCGACGACGGTTGCTGGCTGCCGGCTTGGAGGCGACCCAGATCGATGGCCAGTACGCCATGGCCCAGCGGATTGATGCCGAAGAGCTGGCCCTGGCCCACGCCCACCTGGTGGTGACCAGCACCTCCCAGGAGCGCGATTGCCAGTACAGCCGCTATGGCCGGTTCTGTCCTGAGCTGGCCCGTGTGATTCCCCCCGGCGTCGACAGCCGCCTGTTCTTTCCCCCCCAGGCTGGCCTGCAGGAGCCGGCTGTCGAAGCCCTGATGGCCCCTTTCCTGCGCGATCCCACCAAGCCGCCCGTGCTGGCCATCTGCCGGGCGGACCATCGCAAGAACATCCCGGCACTGGTGGAGGTGTTCGGTCGCTCGGAGCACCTGCGGCAGCGCCACAACCTGGTGCTGGTGCTGGGCTGCCGCGACGATCCCCGCGAACTGGAGAAAGCCCAGCGGGAGGTGTTCCACCAGGTGTTCGATCTGGTGGACCGCTTCGATCTCTATGGCCACATCGCCTATCCCAAACAGCATCAGCGCGAGCAGATTCCAGCGATCTACCGCTGGGCCGCCCGCCACGGGGGGGTGTTCGTGAACCCCGCGCTTACCGAACCGTTCGGTCTCACCCTGCTGGAGGCGGCCGCCTCCGGCCTGCCGGTGGTTGCCACCGACGATGGCGGTCCGCGGGACATCCTGGCCCGCTGCAACAACGGCCTGCTGGTGGATGTGTCCGACCTCGACGCCCTGCAGAAGGGCATTGAGGATGCCTTGGCCCAGTCAGGCCGCTGGCGCCGCTGGCGCGACAACGGCATCGAAGCGGTGAGCCGCCACTTCAGCTGGGATGCCCACGTGAGCCACTACCTGGGCGAGGCCCTGGCCGGATCCCACCAGGCGGCCCGGCAGAGCCCGGCGCGCTGGTTTCAGCAGCCCCAGCCCCGGGTGCTCGGCACCCGGGAAGCCTGTCCCCAGCCCGAGCTGGCCAGGCTGCTGGTGCTCGATCTCGATGCCAGCCTGGCCTCTCCCGATCCCGGCAGTCTGGCTATCCTGCGCCGCCGCCTCACCGCCGAGGGGGATCTGGCGATCGGGGTGGTGTCCGGCCGGGGATTCCGCTCAGCACGCCATCGCTACGGCGAGCTTCACCTGCCTGCCCCGCGGCTCTGGATCACCCGGGCCGGCACGGAAATCCACTACAGCGGCCCGCAGGGCGACTGGCTGGATCAGAACTGGCGGAACCACATCGCCAGCCACTGGGACCGGCTGGCGGTGGAGGCGGCGATGGCCGAACTGGAGCCCCGGTTGAAGCGTCAGCAGGAGGTGGACCAGGGTGAATTCAAGGTGAGCTATTTGCTCACCGAGCCCGATCACGGCATCCTGCCCCTGGTGCGCCAGACCCTCAGCAGCCATCAGCTGATGGCACGCCCCCACCTGTTTCACCACTGGTTTCTGGATGTGCTGCCCCTCACCGCATCCAAAACCGAAGCCCTGCGCTATGTGGCGCTGCGCTGGGAGTTGCCGATCGGCGCGATCCTGGTGGAAGCCAGTCAGCAGGGGGATGGGGAGTTGCTGCGCGGCCTGTCGCTAGGGGTGGTGCCCCACGACCACGATCCCGTTCTGGAAGGGTTGCGCCATCACCGCCGGGTGTACTTCTCCAGTCGGCCCCAGGCGTGGGGATTGCTCGACGGCCTCGACCACCACCGCTTCCTGCGCCGGGCTTCGAGCACGTAGCGCACGCCCTGCCGCTTCAGCCCCTGCCCCATCAGGAGGACTGGATCAGTAGTAGTGGTGCTGGTCGCCCTCGCTGCCGGGTTTCTGGCCTTCGCTTTCCCCCGCCGGCCTTTCGCTCAGGCGTTCAGCGTCGGGGTCCGCACCGTGCTGGCGGTTGATGTCCGGCATCCAGTAGCTGAGGTCCTCATGCCAGAAGAGCCGCCCCGGCAGCTGGCTGGTGCTCAGATCGGTGCTGGCCATTGCCGCGATCAGCCGGCCCAGTTCCACCGGGGAGAGGTCGGTGTCGATGTCTTCGCCGGCGATCTGCAGCAATTCCGGCAGCCTGGCAAGGGTGGCGGGATGAACCAACTTGGCGAACACTTTCTGGAACACCTCCCGCTGGCGTTCCATCCGGCCCAGATCACCCATCTCATCGTGACGGAAGCGCAGGTAGCCGGTCAGCTCCTCACCCCGCAGTAGCTGCAGTCCGGGATAGAGATCGATGTAGAGGTCCTGGCTCTGGTCGACGTAATACATCCGCTTGGGTACGTTCACCTCGACGCCCCCCAGGGCTTCGGCCACCCGTTGCACGGCCCTCACGTTCACCTTCAGGTGACGCTGGATCGGGGTGTCCAGCAGGTGGCTGAGCTCCTGTTTGGCGGCGTCCATGCCGCCGTAGGCGTAGAGGGCGTTGGCCTTGAGCACGCCAAACCGTTCTGATTCGATATAGGTGTCGCGCGGCACCTGCAGCAGGGTGGTGGCGCCGTTCTTCACCGCCACGGTGAACATCACGTCGGTGTTGTCACCCACCTGATCGACCCCCATCACCAGCACCTGTTGGCTGCCGATCCCCGCGAGGGGGGCGGTGATTCCACCCACCAGATTTGAGCCATGGCTCAGGGCAGCCAGCGCCCCATTCATCAAGGAAGGCAGGGAGCCGGCGATCCCATAGCCCAGTCCCAGTCCCAGCAGGAAGGTGAGCAGGGGCGTCTTGCGCCGTGGCATGGCCTGTCGGGTAGGTGCGGTGACTTCGCCGGTTGACTCGGCGCTTCCCCCCTGGACCACCGTTCGCCGGGCGGCCACCCTGGGGCGACGGCGCTGACTGCGGCCGCGGCTGCTGCGCGGGAACGGGGGCTGGGGTTGAGCCTGGCTCATGACGGGTCCTGATGGCGGCACCTTAAGGGCCCCACCAGGGATGCACCAGGGGTCAGTCAGCCAGTACGCGCACCTTGCTTGCGGCCCGATCGGCCCGGGCGCGCGCCTCCGCCTCGCTGGCGGCCAGGGCCAGGGCCACCCCCATGCGTCGCTGCGGCCGCGCCTCCGGCTTGCCGAAGAGCAGCAGCTGGGTATCCGCTTCCACCAGGGCCTCGGCCACGCCGCTGTAGCGCACCGGGGCGGCGGCGTTCTCCGCCAGGATCACGCGACTGGCGGCATGGCCGAGGCTGCGGATCTGCGGGATCGGCAGGCCCAGCACGGCGCGCAGGTGCAGGTCGAATTCGCTCAGGTTCTGGCCTGCCAGAGTCACCAGGCCTGTGTCGTGCGGTCGCGGCGACAGCTCAGAGAACACCACTTCCTCCTGGCCCGGGTCGCCGCACAGGAAGAACTCCACGCCGAAGAGGCCGGCGCCACCCAGGTTGTCGGTGATGGTGCGCGCCATCGCCTGGGCGGCCTCGAGCTGGTCGCTGCCGATCTGGGCGGGCTGCCAGCTGCACTGGTAGTCGCCCCGCTCCTGGATGTGGCCGATCGGCGGGCAGAAGAGGGTGGGCCCCTGCCACTGCTTCACCGTGAGCAGGGTGATCTCCAGCTGGAACCGGAGGAACTCCTCCACGATCACCCGGGTGCCGGCACCGCGGGCACCGGCCAGGGCTGCGTCCCAGGCGGCGCAGATCTCCTCCGGCCCCTGCACCACGCTCTGGCCCTTGCCCGAGGAGCTCATCACCGGCTTCACCACCACCGGCCAGCCCAGCGGCGCCGCAGCGGCGGCCAGTTCTTCGGCGCTCTCGGCATAGGCGAAGCGGGCCGCGCGCAGGCCGAGCTCCGTGGCGGCCAGGTTGCGGATGCGGTCGCGGTTCATCGTCACCGCTGTGGCCCGGGCGGTGGGAATCACGCACACCCCCTCGGCCTCCAGATCGGCCAGGGCATCCACCGCCAGGGCCTCGATCTCCGGGATCACCAGCTGGGGGCCGTGGCGCCGCACGATCGCCTTGAGGGCCTCGGCGTCGGTCATCGGGATCACCTCCGCCTGATCGGCCACCTGCATGGCCGGGGCCCCGGCATAGCGGTCCACGGCGATCACCCGGCAGCCCAGGCGCTGGGCGGCGATCGCCACTTCCTTGCCCAGCTCTCCGCTGCCCAGCAGCATCAGGGTGGGGGGAAAGGAGAACGTCATGGCGGGGAAGGGAGGCGCGATGGCTGGTTGATCCTGCCCCAGGTCGGTGGTGCTGCTAAAGAAGGCGTCAGCAGCAGTGGCGGGCGATGGCAGGGCTTGGCAGGGTGGGCCCGGTTGGATTGAGCACGGCTCGCGATGCCGCCGACGGCCTGCTGTTCGGCTGGGACATCGCCACCCTCCAGAACGGGGTGCTGATCTATCTGGGTGTCTCCTCGCTGGCGTTCGTGCTGGTGTGGTTGGTCGGCTATCTGCGCAGCCGTTGATTGGCCTGGCCCGCCGGCGGCTCGTCAGGGGCTGGTTTCCGGGTGCTGCAGCAGGGTGAGCTGGCGCACCGGGGGCTCTTCGCTCACGAAGCCGTAGGCCTCGAACACGGCGGGATCGGGATGGATGATGCGCTGTCCGTCGCTGTGGCGCTCCAGCTCGAATCCCTCATCCGCCATCCGTCGCATCAGGCCGGCGGCCTCTTCAAAGCGAGCCGCCATGGCTTCCAGGCTGGCGCAGTCGGCGGTGAGGCCGGTTTCCCTCCAGGTGAAGTAGGCCATGGATCTGCTCTCCCGAGCGAGGCGTGGATGGTTCTGAGGTTGGCAGGGTTCAGGGCAGGAGCACCAGACCCAGCAGCACCAGGGCCAGGCTGGCAGCCCAGAAGCGCAGCACCACCTGCTGTTCGGGCATGCCGCCCAGCTCGAAATGGTGGTGCAGTGGCGCCATGCGAAACAGGCGGCGGCCCTGGCCGGTGGCCGGGTTCTTGGTGGCCTTGAACACCCACACCTGCAGGATCACGGAGAGGGATTCGGCCAGAAACACCCCGCCCATCAGCAACAGGGGCCAGAGGCTGTTGGAGAGCAGGGCCACGGCGCTCAGGGCTGCCCCCATCGCCAGGGAGCCCGTGTCGCCCATGAACAGACGGGCTGGATGGCGGTTGTGGGCCAGAAATCCCAGCCAGCAGCCAGCCATGGCCAGGCAGAAGGCCGCCAGGGCCGGATCGCCGTCGTTGCCGCGCAGCATGAGCTGCAGGCCCATGCCGGTGAACACCACGGCACCGCAGCCGGCCGCTAGGCCGTCGAGGCCATCGGTGAGGTTGGTGGCGTTGCTCTCCGCCAGAAACACGAACAGGCCAAGGGGCCAGATCATCAGGCCCAGGGGCAGGATCCAGCCCAGGGGCAGGGCCACGTCCCCGGGGCTAGCCCCCCCCAGCCAGCCGCCGGTGCCAGCCCAGATCAGGAACAGCAGGGCGGCGCCGGCCTGCAGCAGCAGCTTGCCCCGCGGCGTGAGGCCGGTGTTGGTGCGGCGGGTCAGGCTGCGCCAGTCGTCCACGGCACCTACCGCCATGTAGGCCAGGGTCACGGCAGCCACGGCCAGCAGGCGGGGATCCCCCGGGCTGATCAGGCCACCCACGATCACCCCCACCGGCACCACCAGCAGGCCCCCCATCGTGGGGGTGCCGGCCTTGCTGTGGTGACCCTGGGGACCCTCCTCGCGGATCACCTGGCCGAGCTTGAGCGACCGCAGGTGCGGCACCCCCCACGCCGTCACCCCCCAGCTGATCAGTGCCGCCAACAGCAGCGGCAGGGTGAGCATGGAGTTGGCCACCAGCAGATCGCTCAGCACGCAGGCAGCCACCAGGACGGTGGTGAGCAGGCTCGCCGCGAGGCGTGGGGAAAACGATTGGAAAATCACCATCAGGGCCTGGGGCCCAACCAGTTTCCCCGACGCCCTTGCGATCAGTCTTCCCAGGCCTCGTCCTGCGGTTCGTCGGCCTGGGTGTATTCCTCCTTCTCACCCATCAGCGCCGACAGCTCCTCCTCTTCCACCGTGCTCACATCGGTGGCGGCGTTCTCTTCGTCGGCCACGAGGCGGCCACTGGATTCCAGCCAGCTGATCAGGTCGGGTTCATCGCGCAGGGGCAGCACCGGTGCTGGCTCCTGGCGGTCATAGCGGGTGAGGGAGGGGTTGACCCCATCCAGGCGCGCGAGGCTGGTGGCGGAGAGTTTGCTCATGCGGTATGGCGTCCGTCAGGCTGCAGAGATGTTGCGATCAGCTGTTGCGATCAGTGGGGCTGGGATCAACTGAGGCCTGGGATCAACTGAGGCCTGGGATCGGGGCTTGGGATCAACCCTGTTGGGCAAAACCCTGCCGATCCAAACCCTGCCGATCTCAACCCTGCCGATCAAAACCTTTCCGATCCAAACCTTGCCGATCACAAGCGTGGCAATCAACCAATCTAACGGTTTCGGGTCCCCCCTTTTCGCCGGCGGCGGCTGGCGGGGTCTGCTGGGGGTCTGGACCCTGGCCCTGGGGCTGAGTGCGGCCGTGGTGGCGGCGGGTGCGCGCTGGCCCCAGCCGCTGACGCCTGACGGCCGCTGGGTGTGGACCCTGGTGTGGGGCCTGCCGCTGCTCACGGGAGTGTGGCTGCTGCGCGGCTGGCGCTCTGCCCCCGGGCCCGGCGACCCCGACAGGGGAGAATCAGGCTATTGAGCACGGGGAGTGCGTTGATGGGTCGGGCCAAGAAGGCAGTGCTGGCGTATTCCGGCGGCGTCGACACCAGTGTCTGCATCCCCTACCTGAAGCAGGAATGGGGCGTGGAGGAGGTGATCACCTTCGCCGCCGACCTGGGCCAGGGCGACGAGCTCGAACCGATCCGCCAGAAGGCCCTCGATTCCGGTGCCAGCCAGTCGATCGTGGGCGAACTGATCGAGCCGTTCATCCGTGAGTTCGCCTTTCCGGCGATCCGCGCCAACGCGCTCTACCAGGGTCGCTATCCCCTCTCCACTGCCCTGGCCCGGCCCCTGATCGCCCGCCGGCTGGTGGAGATCGCCCGGGAGGTGGGGGCCGATGCGGTGGCCCACGGCTGCACCGGCAAGGGCAACGACCAGGTGCGGTTCGATGTGGCCATCGGCGCCCTCGCCCCCGACCTGAAGGTGCTCACCCCGGCGCGGGAGTGGGGCATGAGTCGGGAGGAAACCATCGCCTACGGCGAGCGCTGCGGTATTCCCTCGCCGGTGACTAAGAAGTCTCCCTATTCGATCGACCTCAACCTGTTGGGCCGCTCGATCGAGGCTGGCCCCCTGGAGGACCCCGACGTGGAGCCCCCCGAGGAGGTGTATGCCCTCACCGTGAGCGTCGATGCCGCCCCGGACCAGGCCGAAGTGGTGGAGATCGGCTTCGAGCAGGGCAACCCGGTGAGCCTCAACGGCGTGCGCCTCGATCCGGTGAGCCTGGTGCGCCAGGCCAATGGGCTGGCCGGCGGTCACGGCTTTGGCCGGCTGGACATGATCGAGGATCGGGTGGTGGGCATCAAGAGCCGGGAGATCTACGAGACCCCGGGGTTGCTGCTGCTGATCCGGGCCCACCAGGAGCTCGAGAGCCTCACCCTCGCTGCCGATGTACTGCGCAGCAAGCGCCAACTGGAGCAGCAGTGGGCCGATCTGGTGTATCAGGGCCTGTGGTTCGGCCCGCTCAAGGACGCCATCGACGGCTTCATCGAGCGCACCCAGACCGTGGTGAACGGCACGGTGCGGATCAAGCTGCACAAGGGGAATGCCACCGTGGTGGGCCGCAGCAGCGCCAGCAACAGCCTCTACGTGCCGGACATGGCCACCTACGACGCTGGCGATCGCTTCGATCACCGTGCCGCCGAGGGCTTCATCTATGTGTGGGGGCTGCCCACCCGCCTCTGGGCGGCCAGTCAGCGGGGCGGCTGAGGCCGGTCCGGATGGGCTGATCTCGGGGGGGGGAGCCGGACGGCTCGACTTCAGCCGGTGCGGGCCAGGCCGAAGGCGTGTTGCAGCGCCCTGGCCAGGCGGGGCCGCCGCGATTGGGGCGGCTCCATCATCGGCAGACTGAGCGGCTGGCGCTCATGCTGCAGCTGCACCAGATCGTGGCGCAACTGCTGGGTTTCACGCAGCAGCCGTTCGCGGTGGGCCACCAGCGGCTCCATCCGCAGAGAAAAACTGCGCTCAAAGATTTCGGGCAGTTCCTGGATCAGCCGCTTCATGGCGGCCAGCTCCTCTCGGGTGGCCACCAGTTGCTGCTGCAGCGAGTGCTGGCGCCAGTTGTCGCGATGGGCACTGAATACACCCTCCACCTCGGCACCTTCTGCGGTTGGCCCGGCTTGGGCGGATGAACGGGGGGGAGGGGGCTGGCTCGGGTTGCTGGCCGTGGGACCGACCATCAGCGACGTGCTCGTTTGCGTGGATATCACCATAGGCGGCAGACCTGGCTGGAGCAAGATCTGCCGCCGCAACGGCTGGGCCTCAGACGCTGGCCGGCTCGGCTGCCACAGGCTCTGCCACGGCGGTGGGAATGGCGCGGGGAGCTGGCAAAGGCCCGTCCTGCTTGACGGTGAGATAGCGAATCACATCCTCGGAGAGGCGCATGGCCCGCTCCAGGGGGGCAACCTGCTGGCCGTCGCCGTTGTGGCTCAGCTGCACGTAGATGCCTTCGCGATGCTTGGCAATCGGGTAGGCCAGGCGACGCTTGCCCCGCATCTGGCAGTCGAGCACCTCGCCATTGGCCTCGAGCACGATGTCGCGGTATTTGGCCACGTGCGTTTCCACCTCTTCCTCCGGAATATCCGGACGAAGGATGTACATGGTTTCGTAATAGGGCTGCGTCATGGTCGCCTGTCTGGGGGAGCCGCCGGGCGGCAGGGTTGGGGCGTTGGCCAATGGGCTGGGTCAGCCCACCAGCGACGGATCGGCCAACCTATCGCAGCAGGGGATCAGTAGAGCTGCATCCGCACGGCCTGGGACAGGCTGGGCACATCGGCCTCCTCGCCCCGCAGGCTCTGGATCACCCCGAAGCTCACCAGCAGCAGGGCCGCCAGGAACACGGTGTTGCTGAGGGTGCGCAGGGCGAAGCCGATCCCCAGCGGAGCCAGCAGCACGCTGAAGGCCAGGGACACCAGGATCAGCAGGATGTCCACCAGGATCGCCTGCAGCACGTTGAAGCGGATCAGGTAAGGCACCTTGGTGTTGCGTACCACCGCCAGAAACAGCACCAGGAACAGCAGGAAACCGCCGAAGGGCACGGTCTGCTGCAGCAGCATCAGCGGCAGGGCCGGCAGGCTCAGCCACTGCAGCACCGGGAACAGGCCGAACAGGCTCTGGCCGAACGGCAGTGCATCGCTCCAGGGCAGCAGGTAGGCCAAGGCGGCCAGCAGCCGCTGCCAGATCGGGGGGCCTTGCATCGGGGCCGGAGGGCGGGGTGGGACAGGCCCAAACCTAGTCAGGTCCCCCGCCGCTGCGGTTGAGCTTCACCCCGCCGTGGCCCTGGGGGCTGCCAGGGCGCTGTGGGCGGCGCTGCGCATGGCCGCCACCGGCACCTCCGGCAGGCCGGTCCAGAGCCGCAGGGCGGCGGCTCCCTGCTGCACCAGCATCTCCAGACCGTCGATCGTCGCGCAGCCCCGGGCGGCCGCCGCCCGCAGCAGGGCCGTGGGCCTGGGGGTGTAGATGAGGTCGTAGACCGTGCTCTGGGGCCGCAATTGCTCCAGCGCGGCCGGCGGCAGGGGGCTGCGCTGGGCGGCGTCCGGGTCCTGCTGCGAGGCCATGCCCACGGGCGTGGTGTTCACCAGCAGATCCACCTGGGAAAGCTGGGCGGTGAGCCCGTCCCAGGGGAGCGGCTGCAGCTGGGGCGCCCAGGCGGAGCAACTGCTGCAGAAGGCCCGCAGGGCCTCCGGTCGCCGCGCCGCCACGCTGATTCTCCCCACGCCGAGCTCCACCAGGGCGGCCACCACGGCCCGGGCACTGCCGCCGCAGCCCAGCACCACGGCCTGGCTGTCCGGCCAGGCCGCCGGGTCCCGCTGGCGCAGGGGGGCCAGAAAGCCCTCCACGTCGGTGTTGGTGCCCAGCCAGCCGCCATCGCTGTGGGGCACGAGGGTGTTCACCGCCCCCAGCCGCTGCGCCAGCGGCGTGAGCTCCTGGCAGAGAGCAGCCACGGCCTGCTTGTGGGGCAGGGTCACGTTCAGGCCGCGGCAGTCCATGGCCGCCAGCCCCCGCACCACGGTGTCGAGTTGCGGCGCCGGCGCCGGCAGGGCCAGGTACACCCAGTCGAGATCGAGGGCGGCCAGGGCGGCGTTGTGCATCGCCGGTGAGAGGGAATGGCGCACCGGATCGCCCAGCACACCCACCAGGGCGGTGTGGCCGGAGAGGGGCTGAACCATGGTTCAGGGCGTGGCGGCTGGGCCGAACCGTAGGCCGGGGTTCGGCCCGGTTCGGGAACCACACCTCGCCCGGAACCGGCCCCTCTGTTGAGGATGCATCCACAGACATTTCATTCAGAGCAAGGAGTTCGGAACCCATGGGCAAGGTTGTCGGTATTGATCTCGGCACCACGAACAGCTGCGTGGCGGTGATGGAAGGTGGCAAGCCCACCGTGATCGCCAACGCCGAAGGGTTCCGGACCACCCCTTCGGTGGTGGCTTACACCAAGAACCAGGACCAGCTGGTGGGACAGATCGCCAAGCGCCAGGCGGTGATGAATCCCGAGAACACCTTTTATTCGGTGAAGCGCTTCATCGGCCGCCGGGTGGATGAGGTGAACGAGGAATCGAAGGAAGTGAGCTACGGCGTTGAGAAAGCCGGCTCGAATGTGAAGGTGAAGTGCCCGGTGCTGAACAAGCAGTTCGCCCCGGAGGAGGTGAGCGCCCAGGTGCTGCGCAAGCTGGCGGAAGACGCCGGCAAGTACCTCGGTGAAACCGTGACCCAGGCGGTGATCACGGTGCCGGCCTACTTCAACGACTCCCAGCGCCAGGCCACCAAGGACGCCGGCAAGATCGCCGGCCTCGAGGTGCTGCGCATCATCAACGAGCCCACCGCCGCAGCCCTCGCCTATGGCCTGGATCGCAAGAGCAACGAGCGCATCCTGGTGTTCGACCTCGGCGGCGGCACCTTCGACGTATCTGTGCTCGAAGTGGGCGACGGTGTGTTCGAGGTGCTCTCCACCTCCGGCGACACCCACCTGGGTGGTGACGACTTCGACAAGGTGATCGTGGACCACCTGGCCGACAGCTTCAAGGCCAACGAGGGCATCGATCTGCGCCAGGACAAGCAGGCCTTGCAGCGCCTCACCGAGGCCGCTGAGAAGGCCAAGATCGAGCTCTCCAGCGCCACCCAGAGCGAGATCAACCTGCCGTTCATCACGGCCACCCCCGAGGGCCCCAAGCACCTCGACCTCACCCTCACCCGCGCCAAGTTCGAGGAGCTGGCCAGCAAGCTGATCGACCGCTGCCGCGTGCCGGTGGAGCAGGCCCTCAAGGACGCCAAGCTCTCTTCCGCCGAGCTCGATGAGATCGTGATGGTGGGTGGTTCCACCCGCATCCCGGCGGTGCTGGAGCTGGTGAAGCGCATCACCGGCAAGGACCCCAACCAGACCGTGAACCCCGACGAGGTGGTGGCCGTGGGTGCCGCCATCCAGGGCGGTGTGCTGGCCGGTGAGGTGAAGGACATCCTGCTGCTGGATGTCACGCCGCTCTCGCTCGGCGTGGAGACCCTGGGTGGGGTGATGACCAAGATGATCCCCCGCAACACCACCATTCCCACCAAGAAGTCGGAGACCTACTCCACGGCGGTGGATGGCCAGACCAACGTGGAGATCCACGTGCTCCAGGGCGAGCGTGAGATGGCCAGCGACAACAAGTCGCTCGGCACCTTCCGCCTCGATGGCATCCCCCCCGCTCCCCGTGGCGTGCCCCAGATCGAAGTGACCTTCGACATCGATGCCAACGGCATTCTCAGCGTGACCGCCAAGGACAAGGGCAGCGGCAAGGAGCAGAGCATCTCCATCACCGGCGCCTCCACCCTCAGTGACAACGAGGTGGAGAAGATGGTGAAGGATGCGGAAGCCAACGCCGCCACCGACAAGGAGAAGCGCGAGCGCATCGACACCAAGAACCAGGCCGAAACCCTGATCTATCAGGCGGAGAAGCAGCTGGGCGAGCTCGGCGACAAGGTGGGCGCCGACGACAAGGCCAAGGTGGAGGCCGCTGCCGCCAAGCTCAAGGAGGCGATGGCCAAGGACGACTTCGACACCATGAAGTCGGAGCTGGAAACCCTCCAGCAGGCCCTCTATGCCGCCGGTGCCGCCGTTTATCAGCAGGCCGCCGGTGCCGATGCCGCCGCCGGTGCGGCCCCGGGTGGCAACGGCACCGGTGCCGCCGGCGCCAGCAGCAGCAGCGACGACGTAATCGACGCGGAGTTCACCGAGAGCAAGTGATCGCCCCAGCCGGGTCCGGCCTGGATGGCCTGCCAGCCCCCCGCGAGGGGGGCTTTTTTTTAGGCGCTGACGCCGGGGCTCAGCGCCCGGCCAGGATCTGGTCGCGGGCCCAGGCGGCGCTGGCCGGGGCCAGCAGCACGCCATTGCGGTAGTGGCCGCTCACCAGCAGCAGCCCGGGTTCGAGCTGCTCCAGCACCGGCGCCGGCCGGCCCACGGGCCGGCAGCGCAGGCCTTGCCACTGCCGCACCACCCGGGCCTGGTCCAGCCAGGGCAGGCGCTCGCTGTCCGCTGCAGTCCCCCAGTGGCGCAGCTCGGCCAGGGACGCGGCGCTGGCCTGATCACCGGGTTCCAGGGTGGCCCCCAGCCACAGGCGCCGGCCCCCCTCCAGGTCGGGACGGGGTACCAGGTTGATCCCCCGCCACACCACGGCCCCTGGCCAGGGGCGGCCTCCGGCTTCCCAGGTGGCTGGGCTGGCCAGCTCCAGTTCCAGTGCCTGGCCCAGCACCGGTTCCATCGGCAGCGGGTGACCCAGGGGGGCCAGCAAGGTGCCGCTGGCAACCCCGGCGCTGATCACCAGCCAACTGGCGCTGTGGCGCTCTCCGCTGCGGCAGTGCACCTGCCAGTCGCTGCCACAGCGCTCCACGGCCGCCACCGCATCGCGGCTGGTGCGCAGGCCGGCGGCACGGGCCTCGATCCAGAGCGCCTGCAGCAGGGGCCCCGGGTCGAGCTGGCCATCCTCGGGGGAATAGAGGCCGCCCAGGGCGGTGGCGGGCAAGGCCGGTTGCATCGACTGGAGCAGGGCGGTGTCCCAGTGCTCCAGCGGGATGGCCTGCTGGCGCCGCTGCTCCACTAGGCGCTGCTGGTGCTCGAGTTCGGCGCCGCTGGCGGCCAGCAGCAGCAGGCCCGGGCGCCAGGGCAGGGAATGGCCCCGCTGCAGGAGGGTGGCCCGCCACTGCTGCCAGAGCTGGTGGGTGTGTTGCCGCAGCCTCCAGCCGCGGCCGCTCGAGCGATGAAACACCTGGGCCATCAGCACGCCGAGGGCGGCTGCGCTGCCGCACTGGGCTGGGGTGGCCTGCTCCAGCTGGGGGTCGATCAGCTCAACCGAGCAGCCCTGGCGGAGCAGCTCCCAGGCCACGGCCAGCCCCACCAGGCCGGCCCCCACCACCAGCACCCCCTGGCCGCGGGGTGGCTGGTGGGGTGGGGCTGGATCGGATCGCTCAGACCTGCTTGAGATCTTCCTGCACCTGCTGGGGCAGGATCTGGGCATAGCGGCCGAAACCGCTCGCCACGGCGATGTAGGCCTTGCGCAGCTTTTCGCCATCCTGGAGACGGGCGGCCTCATCCAGCTCGGCCAGGGCTGTCTTCAGCTGGGTGGCCAGTTTGGCGGCCTCGGGCCGGTCGGCGGGCAGCAGCCGCTGGTTGATGTAGAGCATCTGGCGCCCCACTTCCTGCATGGGGCCGTGGATCAGGTTGCGGGTGAAGGTCCAGTCGCGCTGCTTCACCAGGGCGGCCAGCTCGGGCAGGCGATCCCGGGCGACCAGGAATCCCTCCGCCTGGCGCTCGATCGCGGCGATGTCCTCGCTGCTGAGGCTGGGGGGCTTGGCCTGGGCGCCGCTGCAGGCGGTGAGGCCGAAGCAGAGCACGGCTGCCAGGGCAAGCACCAGCAGCCGGCGCAGGGGCTGGATCAGGCTGCCGATCCGGCCCTGGATCGGGCTGGGGAGGGGGTGGGAGGCCTGCAGAAGCGGGGCCATCGGGTTGGGGCGGGGGGTCGTGGGGCTGACTTTATCGACGTTGCCGGCCCGGGACCGGGGCCTTGTCGCCGCTTGCAACCCAAGTGGGGCTAAAACGGAGCGAGTATGAGTTAGATCGATGCGAGAAGCCGTGCTTCCCCTGGCAGCCATCCGCCGCCCCCTCCAGCGAGCTCTCGACGGGGCCAGGCTGGCTGCGCTCATCGAGTCGATTGGCGCCGAGGGCCAGCAGGAGCCGATCGACGTGCTCGAGGTGGACGGTGTGTTCTGGGGGTTCAACGGCTGCCACCGGGTGGCGGCCCTCGAACACCTGGGGAGGACCACGATCCGGGCCCGGGTGCGCCGCGCCAACCGCGAGGTGCTACGCATGCACCTGATGTAGGCCCTGGGGCCCCGCCGCCGATGCCGTCGTCCGCCACCGCCATCCTGCAGGTGATCTGTCCGGATCGCCCTGCCCTGGTGAGCGAGCTCTCCGGCTGGGTGGCGGCCAACGGCGGCAACATCCGCCACGCCGACCATCACACCGACCTGGGCGCCGGCCTGTTCCTCAGCCGCATCGAGTGGGCCCTCGATGGCTTCGGGTTGCCGCGGGAGGCGATCGCCCCGGCGGTGGCCTCCCTGGCCGAGCGCCTGGGCGGCGAGGGCCAGGTGCACTTCGCCGATGAATGGCCGCGGGTGGCGATCTTCGTGAGCAAGCAGGACCACTGCCTGGTGGACCTGCTCTGGCGCACCCGCGCTGGCGAACTGCCGATGAGCGTGCCGCTGGTGGTGTCCAACCACCCGGATCTGGGTGAGCTGGCCGCGGGCTTCGGTGCCGCCTTCGCCCATGTGCCGGTGACGGCTGCGGACAAGGAGGCTGCGGAGAAGGAGCAGCTGCAGCTGCTGGCCGACCACCGGATCGAGCTGGTGGTGCTTGCGAAGTACATGCAGGTGCTGAGCCCCGCTTTCCTGGCGCAATTCCGTGGTCCGGGCATGCAGGGGCATCAGGTGATCAACATCCACCACTCCTTTCTGCCGGCCTTCAAGGGTGCCCAGCCCTATCACCGCGCCTGGGAGCGGGGCGTGAAGCTGATCGGTGCCACCGCCCACTACGTGACCGAGGAGCTCGACGGTGGCCCGATCATCGAGCAGGCCACCGTGCATGTGGGCCACCGCGACGAGGTGGACGACCTGATTCGCAAGGGCCGCGACACCGAGCGGCTGGCCCTGGCCCGGGCTCTGCGCCTGCATTTGAAGCGTCAGGTGATGGTGTATCGCGGGCGGACGGCGGTGTTTGACTGAGCCTTGAGCTGCGGTGGTCTCAACCAGGGCTCAGGGCTTCGTGCCGGTGTTTTGCCAGGGTGCTGATCGGCAGGGGCCCCTCCAGGTGCTGCCAAGGCAGCACGCGCTCCGGGCTCCAGGTGTCATGGATCACCTCCTGCCATGGGGGCGGCGTCTCCGGGGTCGAGCCCCTGGACTCCGTGACGTTGCGGTAGGCCTGCTTCCAGCCCCCCAGGCTCTCGTGGCGGCCGCGGGCGGCGGCGATCACCGGGGCCAGGCGCCGGTCGCTGCGGGACAGCAGGGCCTGGATCACACTCCAGCCGTAGCTCTCCGGGCGCAGCTCGATCCCCTTGGGCTTGAGCCGTTTGGCCAGCAGCTTGAGCCGCTTTTCGGCCTCGGGCCGCACACCCTGCCACTGGAAGGGCGTGTGGGCCTTGGGCACGAAGGTGCTCACCCCCAGGGAGAGCCGCAGCCCGGGGGTGGCTTTCCTGAGGGCGAGCAGCAGCTCGGCGGTGGCCTCCACATCGGCCTCCTCTTCCGTGGGGAGCCCCACCATGCCGTAGAGCTTCAGACCCGTGAGGCCGCCCTCTTTGGCATAGCGGGCGGCGGCGTAGATCTCCTCGGTGGCCAGCTTCTTGTTCACCACCTGGCGCATGCGTTCGCTGCCGCTCTCGATGGCGATGGTGAGCGACTTGCTGCCCCGCTTGGCCAGGATCCGCCCCAGCTCCGGGGTCACGGTGGCGGCCCGCACCGAGCTCACGCTCACCCGGGTGCCCTCGAAACGGTCCTGGTCGAGCCAGGCCAGCAGGTCGGCGAACTGGGGGTGCTGGGTCACCGAGGCCCCCAGCAGGCCCAGGCGCTGGGTGGCGGCCAGTCCTTTCTCCACCGCCGGGATCAGGCCGTCATCCAGGGATGGCGTGCGGAAGGGCAGGGTGAGGTAACTGGCCAGGCAGAAGCGGCACAGCTCCGGGCAGCTGCGCACCACCTCCACCATGTGGATCGACGGCCAGGCCGCTTCGGGGGTGATCACCGCCGAGTGGCTGAGGGTGTTGCCGCGCCAGGTCTGCTTGGCCACGGTGGCCGGAATGCCGGGCTCTGTTGGCTCTACGCCCAACAGCCGGCCATCTGAGCCATAGCGGGGGGCGTAGAGGCTCGGCACATACACGCCCGGCACCTGGGCCAGCCGCCGCAGGCGCTCAGCCCGCGGGGCCTGCCGGCACGCCTGCAGGGCATCGAGAAAGGCGGGCAGCAACAGCTCGCCGTCGCCCAGCAGCACCACGTCGAAGAACGGTGCCAGCGGCTCCGGGTTGGCGGTGAGCACGGGGCCGCCGCCGAACACGATCGGGTCGCTCTCGCCCCGCTCGGCGGCCCAGATCGGGATGCGCTCCTGTTCCAGCAGCTCCAGCAGCACCGGTCCATCCAGCTCCCAGCTGAGCGAAAGCCCGAACAGATCCAGCTGGCCGCCGCGGCCGCTGTGGGGTGGATCGCCCTGGTCGGTGAACAGCCGCCGCACATCCACGTCGGAGCGCTGGGCCAGGGTGGCCCACACCACCTGGTAGCCCAGGCTGGTGATCCCCACCGAGTAGGTGCTGGGAAAGGCCAGCACCGCCCGCAGGGCCCCGGCCTGGCTCTGGGCCGGCTCAAACAGCAGGGTTTCCTGGTTCAGGGGACGCCGGGGACGAGGGACCCCTCCCAGCGTCTCACCCGGTTGTGCTCACACTTCCGCCAGCACCTTCGCCTCCTCTTCGGCGCTCACCACCCGGCCCTGGTCCCCGAAGCCCTCGATCTGGTCGAAGTTGAGGTAGCGGTAGAGCTCGGCGCCGAAGGGGTCGATGCGCTCGGCGGCGATGGCCAAGTAGTCGTCCTTGCTGGGGATGCGGCCCAGCTGGGCGCACACCGCCGCCAGCTCGGCGCTGCCCAGGTACACCTGGGCGCCGTTGCCGAGGCGGTTGTTGAAGTTGCGGGTGCTGGTGGAGAACACGGTGGTGTTGTCCTCCACCCGGGCCTGGTTGCCCATGCAGAGCGAACAGCCGGGCATCTCCATGCGCGAGCCCGCCGCCTCGAAAATGGCGTAGTAGCCCTCCTCCTTGAGCTTCTCCTCGTCCATGCGGGTGGGCGGACACACCCACAGGCGCGCGGCGTTCTCCCCCTGGTTCTGGAGCACGTTGGCGGCGGCGCGGTAGTGGCCGATGTTGGTCATGCAGGAGCCGATGAACACCTCATCGATGGGCGCGCCGGCCACCTCGCTCAGGGTCTTGACGTTGTCGGGGTCGTTGGGGCAGGCCAGGATCGGCTCGGTGATCCCATCGAGGTCGATCTCGATCACGGCGGCATACTCGGCGTCGGCGTCAGCCTCCAGGAGCACCGGGTTGGCCAGCCAGTCCTCCATGGCCTGGATGCGGCGGGCCAGGGTGCGGGCGTCGCCGTAGCCGCGGGCGATCATGTTTTTCAGCAGCGCCACGTTGCTGCGCAGGTATTCGCTAACGGTGTCCACCGAGAGCTTGATCGTGCTGCCGGCGCAGGAGCGCTCGGCCGTGGCATCGGTGAGTTCAAAGGCCTGTTCCAGCTTGAGATCGGGCAGGCCCTCGATCTCCATGATTCGGCCGTTGAACACATTTTTCTTGCCTTCCTTGGCCACCGTGAGCAGGCCCTGCTGGATCGCCACATAGGGGATGGCGTTCACCACGTCGCGCAGGGTCACGCCCGGCTGCAGCGAGCCGGAGAACTTCACCAGCACCGATTCGGGCATGTCCAGCGGCATGGCGCCGATGGCGGCGGCGAAGGCCACCAGGCCCGAGCCGGCGGGGAAGGAGATGCCGAGGGGGAAGCGGGTGTGGCTGTCGCCGCCGGTGCCCACCGTGTCGGGCAGGAGCATGCGGTTGAGCCAGCTGTGGATGATGCCGTCGCCGGGACGCAGGGCCACACCGCCCCGGGAGGCCATGAAGTCGGGCAGCTCGGCGTGGGTCTTGAGATCCACCGGCTTGGGATAGGCGGCGGTGTGGCAGAAGCTCTGCATCACCAGATCGGCAGAGAAGCCCAGGCAGGCCAGCTCCTTCATCTCATCGCGGGTCATGGGCCCGGTGGTGTCCTGGGAGCCGACGGTGGTCATCAGCGGCTCGCAGCTGGTGCCGGGGCGCACGCCCGCCAGGCCGCAGGCCTTGCCCACCATCTTCTGGGCCAGGGTGTAGCCCTTGCCGGTGTCGGCCGGGGCCACGGGGCGGATGAACAGCTCGCTGGCGGGGAGCCCGAGCTGGGCACGCACCTTGTCGGTGAGCGAGCGACCGATCAGCAGGGGGATGCGGCCACCGGCGCGCACCTCATCGGTGATCGTGCTGGGCTTGAGTTCAAAGCGGGCCACCACCTCGCCGGCGTTCGGCTCCCCGGCGGCCCGCTCGATCGTGCCGGCGTAAGGGCGGATGGTGATCACGTCGCCGCTGTTGAGGGCGGTGACGTCGCACTCGATCGGCAGGGCGCCGGAATCCTCGGCGGTGTTGAAGAAGATCGGCGCGATCTTGCCGCCCAGAATCACGCCGCCGCTGCGCTTGTTGGGCACGTGGGGGATGTCGCTGCCGGTGTGCCAGAGCACCGAGTTGATGGCCGACTTGCGCGAGCTGCCGGTGCCCACCACATCGCCCACGTAGGCCACGGGATGGCCCTTGGTCTTCAGCTCGGCGATCAGCTCCAGGCCGCCGGGCATGCGGGTTTCCAGCATCGCGTTGGCATGCAGGGGGATGTCCGGCCGGGTGGTGGCGTGGGTGGCGGGCGAGAGGTCGTCGGTGTTGGTTTCCCCCTCCACCTTGAACACCGTCACGGTGATCTCGGCCGGCAGCTCGGGCTTGGCGGTGAACCAGGCGGCGGCCGCCCAGCTGTCCACCACCCGCTGGGCATAGGCGTTGCTGGCCGCCAGCTCCAGCACGTCGTTGTAGGCGTCGTAGACGAGCAGGGTGCGGCTCAGGCCCGTGGCGGCCGCCTCGGCGATGGCGGGATCGCTGCTGGAGAGCAGCTCGATCAGGGCGCCCACGTTGTAGCCGCCGATCATCGTGGCCAGCAGGTTCACGGCCTCCATGGCACTGAGCAGCGGGCAGGGGGCCTGGTCCTTGGCCACCGCCAGCAGCCAGCTGGCCTTCACGTAGGCGGCCTCATCCACGCCGGGGGGGATGCGCTCGCTGAGCAGGTCCAGCAGGAAGGATTCCTCGCCCGCCGGAGGTGCGGCCAGCAGCTCGGTGAGCGCGGCGGTCTGCTCTGCCGAGAGCGGCAGGGCCGGCACCCCCAGCGCCTCGCGCTCGGCCGCGGCGGCGCGGTAGTCGGCAAGGAACGAGCTGGCGGCCATCGCAGTCCATACAGGCTGACACCCATTGTTCTTGGCGGCCGGGCCGGCCGGTGGTGGCAACGGCTGCTGTTGGCCCGCTCACTAGGCTGAAACGGTCTTGCACGGCACCCCAGGCAGCCCGTTTCCCATGCACGCCCCCACCAGCGATCTCCATGTGGTGGAAACCCGGCCGCTCGTGCCACCGGCAGTGCTGCATCGGGACCTGCCGCTCAGCAACCAGGCTGCCGCCACCGTGCTGCAGGCGCGGCAGGCGGTTCAGGCGATCCTGCATGGCCGTGACCACCGCCTGCTGGTGATCGTGGGGCCCTGTTCGGTGCACGACGTGGGGGCGGCCAAGGAGTATGCCGCGTTCCTCGCTGCGGCTCGCCAGCGCCACCGCGACGAGCTGGAGGTGGTGATGCGGGTGTATTTCGAGAAGCCACGCACCACCGTGGGCTGGAAGGGCCTGATCAACGACCCCCACCTCGATGGCAGCTACGACATCAACACCGGCCTGCGCCGGGCTCGCGGCCTGCTGGTGCATGTGGCGGAGATGGGTCTGCCGGCGGCCACCGAGCTGCTCGATCCAGTGGTGCCGCAGTACATCGCCGACCTGATCAGCTGGACGGCGATCGGAGCCCGCACCACCGAGAGCCAGACCCACCGGGAGATGGCCTCGGGCCTGTCGATGCCGATCGGCTTCAAGAACGGCACCGACGGCAGCGTCGGCACGGCCATCAATGCGGTGGAGGCGGCCTCCCGCCCGCACCATTTTCTGGGTATTAACCGGGACGGCTACGCCTCGATCATCACCACCACCGGCAACCCGGACGGCCACCTGGTGCTGCGGGGCGGCAAGCACGGCAGCAACTACCACCCGGAGGCGATCGAGCAGGCGGCGCGCGCCCTGGACGCGGCCGGGATGCCCAGCCGGCTGATGGTGGACTGCAGCCACGGCAACTCCAACAAGGACTACCGCCTCCAGGCGGCGGTGGCCGAGCAGGTGGCCGAGCAGGTGGCCGCCGGTTCCCGCCATGTGATGGGGGTGATGCTGGAGAGCCATCTGGTGGCCGGCAACCAGAAGATCTGCGCCGATCTCAGCCAGCTCACCTATGGCCAGAGCGTCACGGATGCCTGCATCGATACCGCCACCACGGCCGACGTGCTCGATGGGCTGGCGGCGGCGGTGCGGCGCAGCAGTGCCGCTGCCGTGCCGGCCTGAAGCCGGGCCCGGCCGGCATTGAATCTATGTTTGGCACTCGAATCTGCCGAGTGCTAATCAATCAAGTCAGCTAATCCGGTGGCATTTTCCTGCAATGGACAACAAACTGTTCCTGCTGAACAGTCGCTTCTGGCGGGCTCCATAGGGTTGGTCCAGTTCAACGGGAGGTAGGGAATGACCTATCTGCTCCAATTCTGTGGGCTCTCGGATCCGCTCGAGTTGTTTTATCTGGAGCAGGCCCAGGGTCCGGCCTTCGCTGGGTTCCGGCCGTTTCAGCTGGATGATCTGCTCGGCTGGGGCCAGTTGATCGGTCGCCAGCGGCACTGGGATCTGGAGGCGATTCATCGGGCCGTGATGCAGACCTGGATGGAGCGGGCCGACCTGATCCGCCAGTGGCAGTTGCGCCTGCGGGACGAGCCCGCCGATCGCTTGCTGGTGGCCGGGCTGGGCACCCCGCGCGACTGGGAGCAGCGCTGTGAAACCCTGCTGCGGGCCTGAGCGCGCGGCCGGGTTCAGCTGACCCCAGCCCACTGCTGCCAGAGCCAGGCCACCCCCAGCGGCACCGTGAGGTTGTCGATGCCGGCCACGGCCAACTGCTCCAGCAGGGTGGCCGCCACGGCGATTGCCAGCAGCTGGGGCCAGGCTGGGCCCCCCACCGCCAGGCTCAGACCGCTGAGCACGATCAGACTGGCGCCGGCCATGGTGCCGGTGCCCAGCAGCGATCGCCGCTGGCCGAACACCTGCCAGCTGGCCGATGGCCAGAGGGGGCCGAGCAATCCCGCCAGGCCGTCGCCGAGGGCCATCACCAGCACCCCTGCCGCCACCGTGGCCGCATGCTGGGGCCAGTACTGCCAGAGCAGCAGGGTGATCGAGGCCCCATAGGCCACCGTGCCGTAGCTGGCCCGGCCCACGTCCTCCACGGCGGGGAGCACCCGCAGCCGGTGGTTCAGGGCCGCCAGCAGGGTGATGGTGGCCGCCGCTGGTACGGCGATTCTGCGGTCGATGGCGAAGGCCCAGGCGATCAGCACCACGGCCCCGCTGCCGATGTGCACCAGCTTGCGGCTCCACTCCCGCTGGCCGTCGCTGGCTTCGCCGTTCCAGCGGCGCCGCACGGCGATGGCCGCACCAGCCAGCAGGGTGAGCCAGGCTGCAACGGCAGTGGCACCCAGCAGTTGGCGTGGCCAGTGGAAGGCTTCGTTCAGAGGCCTGGCTCAGGCTGCTTGGTGCAGGTTACTGAGCAGGCGCAGCCGCATGATGGCCTTGGCCTCCAGCTGGCGCACCCGCTCGCGGGACACATTGATCAGCCGGCCGATCTCGGCCAGGGTGAGGGGCTCGTGGCCCTCGAGGCCGAAGCGCAGCTTGAGGATCGTCTGCTCCCGCTCGTTGAGCTGGGAAAGCCAGGAGCCGAGATGCTCCTTCTGCAGCAGCCGATCCATGCTGTCGAAGTGCTCGCTGCTAGCGGGGTCGGCGATCAGTTCACCGAGGGTGCTGCGGTCTTCATCGCCGCGGGCATGGGCATCGAGCGAGGCGCAGGGGGCGCTCTGGGTCATCAGCTCCTCCAGTTCCTGGGGGCGCATGTCCAGGGCGTGGGCCAGTTCCAGCCGGTTGGGCTGGCGGCCCAGGCGGTGGGAGAGTTCACGGGTGACCCGCCGGATCTTGGAGAGCTTTTCGCTCACGTGAATCGGCAGGCGGATGGTGCGGGCGCTGTTGTCGATCGCCCTGGTCATGCCCTGGCGAATCCACCAATAGGCATAGGTGGAGAACTTGTAGCCCATGGCCGGGTCGAACTTGTCGACGGCCCGCTCCAGGCCGATGGCGCCCTCTTGCACCAGATCCAGCAGCTCCAGGCCCTGGTTCTGGTACTTCTTGGCCACGCTCACCACCAGGCGCAGGTTGGCGGCCATCATGCGGTCGCGGGCCCGCTGGGCCATGCGGAGCTTGCGGCGTTCCTGGGGCGTGAGGCTTCCAGGCGGCAGTTCCAGGAGCTTCTTGCCCCCCTGCACATGGTGGGCCAGCTCAATTTCCTCGGCGGGCGTGAGCAGGGGCACGCGGCCGATGGTGCTCAGATACCAGCCGATCGAGTCGCTGCTCAGGCGATTGGAAGGGCGGTTTGTGCCACTGGAACGAGTGGTTTTTGAATTGCTTGAATGTTTGCGCTTACAGCTGTCGATGGACTCGACGCCGTCAGCGGATTGCTCAGGCGTCCCCACACCCAGGCCTCCGAATTAAATTTGCGGCAAACTTAGCACCTGCTGGGATTTTGTGTGTATGCAAACCAGCGAATTTCCTGGATTGCGCACAACTGCAGGCGTTCTCAGATGATGAACGTCGCCTGTATACCCAATTTTGTCATCATTGATGCAGGATTGCCGCAATTAGTGCGGATCAGCTGGTGGTTGTGGCCAGGCCGCCGCGCCAGCGCTTCATCAGCGCATCCTGGGCCAGCTGCCGTTCCCCCTCCTGCTGCCGCTGGTTGAACCGGCCCTCCCCGTCCATGTGCCAGGCACCGGTGTCGTGCAGGTAGAGCTCGAGCAGCTGCTCGAGCTGCTGCCGCAGTTGTTCGTCCTCCACCGGGGCCACGGCCTCCACCCGGCGGTTGAGGTTGCGGGGCATCCAGTCGGCGCTGCCGATGAACGCCTCCGGTTCCCCCCCATTGGCGAACCAGAACAGGCGGGAATGCTCCAGAAAGCGGCCGATCACGCTCACCACACTGATCTGGTCGCTGATGCCGGGCAGGCCTGGCCTCAGGCTGCACATGCCGCGCACCACCAGCTCGATCCGCACTCCGGCCTGGGAGGCCTGATAGAGCAGGGCGATGATCGGCGGATCCACCAGGGCATTCATCTTGGCCCGGATGTGGCCGCCGCGGCCCGCCAGGGCATGGCTGATCTCCCGGCAGATCAGTTCCTCCATGCCCCGCCGCAGGGTGACGGGTGCCACGTGCAGGCGGCGAAAGCTCTGCTGTTTGGAGAAACCAGTGAGGTAATTGAACAGCTCCACCAGGTCGGCGCCATAGTCGGGTCGCGCCGTGAGCAGCCCCAGGTCGGTGTAGAGATTTGAGGTTTTGGAGTTGTAGTTGCCGGTGCCCACATGCACATAACTGCGCAGCTGTTGCTTCTCCCTTCGCACCACCAGGGTGATCTTGGTGTGGGTCTTGAGGCCGATCACGCCATACACCACGTGCACACCGGATCGCTCCAGCTGGCGGGCCCACTGGATGTTGTTGTCCTCATCGAAGCGCGCCTTCAGTTCCACCAGGGCCATCACCTGCTTGCCGTTCTCGGCGGCACGGATCAGGGCCGCCACCACGGCGGAGTCCTTGGAGGTGCGGTACAGGGTCATCTTGATGGCCAGCACGGCGGGGTCGTCGGCGGCCTGGTTGAGGAACTCCTCCACCGAGGTGGAGAAGAGATCGAAAGGGTGATGCAACAGCACATCGGTGCGGCGCAGCACCGAGAAGATGCTCTCGAACTCCTCGGCCTTGAGGGAGCCGTCCTCCAGGTTTGATTTCTGGGCCCGCACCAGGGCGGGGGCGGTGCGTCCCTTGAAGGGCTTGTCCTTGAGCTGGGGCAGGGGGATGGCCAGCAGGGCCATCAGGTCGTCCAGGCCGAGCGGTCCGTTGATGCGATACACGTCCTCCGGCTCCACCGCCATGCCGTCCATCAGCACCTGCACCACCGATTCGGGCATCTCATCGGTGACCTCCAGCCGCACCACCTCGCCGCCGCGCCGCCGCTTGCGCAGGCCTTCCTCGATGGCCTCCATCAGGTCGTCGGCTTCGAGGTCGCGCAGTTCCAGGTCGGCGTCCCGGGTGATCCGGAAGAAGTAGTGACCCTCCACCACCATGCCCGGGAAGAGCAGGGCCAGGTTGAACGCCACCACCTGCTCCAGCGGCACGGCGGTGAACACGGGCCTGGGCTCCTGGCCACTGAGGTTGGCCGGCACCTCCACAAAGCGGGGCAGGATCTTCTGGGGAACCTTCACCCGGGCGAACTGCTGCTGGCCGGAGGTGGGGTCCCGCACCAGCACGGCCACGTTGAGGCTGAGGTTGCTGATGAAGGGGAAGGGGTGGGAGGGATCCACCGCGAGGGGGGTGAGAACCGGGAAGATCGCACTGCGGAAGTAGTGGTCGACCCACTCCCGCTGCTGGTGGTTGAGATTGGCGTAGTCGATCAGCAGCGCGCCGTATTCCGCCAGGTGGTTCTTGAGGGAGTGGCGGTAGTGCTGTTGCTGCAGTTCGAGCAGGGGGCGCAGCTTGGCCTGGATGGCCTCCAGCTGTTCGAGGGCGGTGCGGCCGTCGTCGCTCAAGGTGGCCACCCCCGCTTCCTGCTGACTCTTCAGGGAGGCGACCCTCACCATGAAGAATTCATCGAGGTTGTTGCTGAAGATGGCGCTGAATTTGGCCTGTTCGAGCAGGGGTGTGTGCTCGTTGAGGGCCTGGGCCAGCACCCGGTAATTGAATTCGATCCAGCTCAGTTCCCGGTTGATGTAGAGATCCGGGGGTACGGAGAGGGGTTGCTCATCGCTGAGCACGCTGGTGCGGAAGCTCTGGGCCGTGGCTGTTTCAGGGACCATCGGCCTGCTGAGCGTGGGTTCGGGGGTTGCGGGATCACCCATGGCTGAACCGTAGCAATCACGGCTGAAGGGTTTGGTGTTCTGCCCGCTTGACGGGCTCAGGGGTTGGGCCTGCGCCGGCCCCCGGCCACCAGGGCGATCACGCCCGCCAGCAGGGCGGTGCCCAGCCAGAAGGGGCTGGTGCGGCCCACGGTTTCGTAGGCCAGGCCGGCGAGGGGCGGACCGATGAAGCTGCCCAGGCTCTGCAGGCCCTGCAGGCTGCCCAGCACCGCCCCCTGGCCGGTGTCGCCCAGCCGCTGGGACACCAGGGCCCGCAAGCAGGGGGTGACCAGCCCGGTGCCGAGGGCCAGGCTGGCCACGGCTGGGAACACCACCACCGCGGCCTGCTCGGGCCGGGCCAGGGGCACGAGGGCGCAGCCGGCCAGCACAAAGCCGAGACCCACCAGGCTGAGCCGCCATTCGCCGAAGCGTTTCACGAGCGGACCGATCAGCCCCCCCTGCACCACGGTGGCCACCACCCCCACCACCAGGAAGCAGGCGCCGGCCAGTCCCGGCCCCCAGCCAAAGCGCTGCTTGAAGTAGAGCACCAGCACGCCGGTGAAGCCGCTGAAGGCGAGGAAGAAGAGGAAGAAGGCGGTGCAGAGGCGGCGCACACGGGGGTTGGCGAACACCCGCGAGAGCTGGGTGAAGGGTTGCAGCTCGCGCTTGGGCGGCAGGGCGATGCGGGCGGAGAGGGGGTGGGTTTCGGGCAGCAGCACCAGCACCAGCACCAGGTTGAGCACGGCGATCAGCACGGCGATCAGCAGGGGCAGATTCACGTTCAGCTGGCCCAGCAGGCCCCCCAGCGCCGGGCCGAGGATGAAGCCCAGCCCGAAGGCCACGCCGATCAGGCCGAAGGCCTTGGCCCGCTTTTCCGGCGGCGACACATCGGCCAGCACCGCGGCGGCGGTGGCGGCGGTGCCGCCGCTGGCCCCATCCAGCAGTCGGCCGACGAACAGCAGCGCCAGGGGCAGGCTGGTGCCCGCAGCCCAGGGCACGGCGCTCCAGTCGGTGGCGATCGTGGCGGCGAACAGGCCCAGCCCCAGCACCGTGCCGGCCACGCACACGGCCATCACCGGCCGGCGGCCGTGGCGGTCGCTCATCGCCCCGATCAGCGGCGTGGCCAGGAACTGGGCCACGGCGTAGCTGCCGGTGAGCAGCCCCAGGGTGCGGGCGTCGCTGGTGAAGCCCGCCAGCAGGAAGGGCAGCAGGGGAAAGATCAGGGTTTCGCTCAAGCGGTCGTTGAGCAGGGTGATGAAGGCGCAGAGGTAGACGGAGGAGCGTGAGGCGGGACGGGACGGGGGAGGCGACAGGCGCACGGCAGCTGCCCGGGTGTGCTGCCAGTTCAGCAAACGGCGCCGTGCGGCCTAGGTTCGCTGCCTTGGAACGCCGCAGGGGACGCAGCGCCATGGAGCCAGCAGCGGGCGAGTTCGAGCTGAGCCACCTGAACAGCCGCGGCGAGGTGCGGATGGTGGATGTGGGCGCCAAGGCGGCCACGGCCCGCGAAGCGGTGGCCGAGGGTTTCCTGGCGCTGGCCCCGGCGGCGCTGGTCCTGGTAGCCGAGGGCCGGGTGGGGAAGGGCGACGTGCTGGCGGTGGCGCGGGTGGCGGCGATTCAGGCGGCCAAGCGCACCGCCGAGCTGATCCCCCTCTGCCATCCGCTGCCGCTCACCAGCCTCACGGTGACGATCGCCGAGGCCCCGTTGCCCGATGGCAGCGGCAGGGGTCTGCGCTGCGAGGTGACCGCGGCCACCAGTGGCCCCACGGGGGTGGAGATGGAGGCGCTCACCGGGGTGCAGGTGGGCCTGCTCACCCTCTACGACATGCTCAAGAGCGCCGACCGGGCGATGACGATCGGGCCGGTGCGGCTGCTGCGCAAGAGCGGCGGCCGCACCGGCGATTGGCGCCATCCGGCCCTGGGCACCACCACGGTCGATCCCGCCAGGCCGAGTGGGGTCATGGCCGATGGCTGAACCCTTCCCCCGTGAGGGCCTGCCCCTGGAGGCGGCGCGCCAGCGCGTGCTGGCGACGATCACCCCCCTGGCTGGCAGCGAGCGGCTGCCCCTGGAGGCCTGCCTGGGCAGGGTGAGCGCCGAGGCCTGCAGGGCCCGCGAGGCGGTGCCGGGCTTCCGGGCTTCGATCATGGACGGCTACGCCATCGCCGACGGGTCGCCCCCCGCTGCGGGTGCGGCCTGGCGGCTGGTGGGCCGCTCCGCACCCGGGGCCCCCTTCGCCAGGGTGCTGGCCGCTGGCGAGGCGATCCGCATCCTCACCGGCGCGCCCCTGCCGGAGGGGGCGGCGCGGGTGCTGCCCCAGGAGCTGGTGCGGCTGGAGGGGCAGCTGCTGCGGCTGGCGGGCGAGGCCGGCGCCAACCCCTGGATCCGCGCCGCCGAGGAGGAGGCGGCCGCCGGCCAGGAACTGCTGGCGGCGGGGGTGCGCCTGGGACCGGCGGATCTGGGCCGGCTGGCTGGCTGTGGCGTGGCGGTGCTGGCGGTGCGGCCCCAGCCGCGCATCGGCCTGCTGATCAGCGGCGATGAACTGGTGGCGGCCGGTGAGCCGCGGCGCCCCGGCGGCGCCATCTGGGAGAGCAACGGCACCCTGCTGGCGACGCTGCTGGCGCGGCTGGGCTCTGGCGTGGCCGAACGGCGGGTGGTGCCTGACGAGCCCCGGGCTCTGGCGGCGGCCCTGGAGCAGCTGGCCTCCAGCTGTGATGTGGTGGTGAGCACCGGCGGGGTGTCGGCGGGCGATGCCGACTGGATCCGGCCGCTGTTGGCCGAGCTGGGGCAGGTGGACTTCTGGAAGCTGTTCCTCAAGCCCGGTCGGCCCTTCGCCTTCGGCCAGCTGGCGGGCAGGCCGTTCTTCGGCCTGCCGGGCAACCCGGTGGCGGCGGCGATCACCGCCCTGCAGTTGCTCTGGCCGGCGCTGCAGACGCTGGAGGGGGTGCCGGTGCAGCTCTTTCCGCGCCTGAAGGTGCGGCTGGCGGCCCCGCTCCAGCGCGCTGCCGGTCGCCCGGAACTGGCCCGGGCCCGGCTCCAGGTGGGCCTGGAGGGGGAGCTGCTGGCGCGGCTGGAGGGCAGCCAGGCCTCCTCGCGGATCGGTTCGCTCCAGGGCGCCGACCTGCTGCTGGAGATCCCGGCGGAGCTGGGTCAGCTGGAGGCGGGCACGCAGCTGTGGGCGCAGCTGCTGCGGTTGGCGGTTTTTTGAGTCAACAGACAGCCTCAGCGTAGAGAACGTTCTCGCCAGCTGCCTCGGTTCGCTGGCAAGGAACGCTCCATCCAGCAGGGGATGGTGACCAGCTTCTGGCACCCCCACGATCTACCGAATCAATTCGGAGTAGTTTCTGCAACTGCTCCATGCCAAGGTTGTGGGTTTCGTCCAAGATGAGGCCGCGCTGCGGGAACATTGGAGTTCCCTAGACACCCGCCTTCAGTTGCTGCTGGGGCTCGAGCGGGTTGTGTTCTGTCGAGATCACAACGATGCCTACGTGCTGGATCCCAAGCGTTCCCTTAAGACCAACAGGCGGCTTGATTTTGGCCGGATGAAGTCGAAGTGGTTGGTCGCCGTGCAGGGTGTGCAAGCGCCATCAATACTTCCTAGAAGGAGCCTGGTAAGGAGATCGCGGAGCCCGAGTTGAGACACCCCTGGGCATCAACGAGGTGGCCTGAGTCTTCTTTGGAGCTGCGAATGCCAGGGAAATGGTATTGGGTGAGTGAGTGCATCAGGCTGCATCGAGCTGCCTGAGGATTGGAATTCTGCGGGCCGGCGTGAATCCATCCATCACGATTCGAGCGGCAACGATTGAGGACGTCGCGCTGTTTTTTCCTAAAGAAGTAGGTTGACTTTGATTGAGGCCTTGGGCCTTCCCGGTGAGCTGCTTGCTTTTGGTGAAAAGATTCGCCAAAAGCTGTATCAAGGGGTTCCTTTTTCTGTGGTTTGTTTGCTGAATCTGTTTCGCGAGAAGTTGGGCTTAAGTTGTATGGATCAGGTATTCATCCTTCGCCGCTCAGCCAAGTATCTGGCTTGATGACGTGTTTGTGGCGGACGAGATGAGAGGCCAGGGAGTGGGCGCGGCGCTGATGGCCGAGCTGGCTCATGTTGCCCAAGTGAATGACTGCGCCCATCTCGCTTGGCATGTCGATGCACGCAATGTCGATGGACTTCGCTTCTATCAGCGGCTGGGGGCAGAAATCACAGATCAGCAGTGCAATCGATGCGTCTTGCAATGGATCCCGTGGCAGGCGGATGGGTAGTTGGTGGCAGCAAAACATAGCTGTTTCGTTCATTCGCTGCGCCGGGATGGTGACCAGGGTCGGCTGGGGACCGTTGGTCATCGATCCGCCCAGCTTGCTAATCGCCTTCCGCCAACGGCGTGTTGGCCAGCACCCGTTCGCCCATGCCGTTGCTCCACTCCCGCTTCCAGAAGGGCGTGGCGGCCAGCTGGGCCTGCCACTGGACGAATGGCTGAAAGGGGTCGACCGGGGTGGCGCGCAGGCTCATGCTGACGCCGGCGGGGCTGTAGGGGCTGGTGGAAGCGCTGGGCATCGGGAGGATGCGGCGCGGTCCGTGCCGGTGGAGTGGAGATGGGACGCAGACAGCGGCGGCGACACCACGCCCGTGGCGGTGGCCCCCTTGTTGGCAAGCCGATTGAGGGCTTCTGCGAGCTGTTCTGGGTGCGCTCGTTCGAGGCGATCGGCACCAGCTCCGTGCAGTGCCGCCGCCTGGCGGGGGCGGTAAACGGCACGGGGATTTTCGCGCGCCCGGCTTCCTCCATGCGGTGGAAACCGATCGGGACCGGCTGATCGCCGCCCAACTCGACGCCGGCACCAGGCCCTACAACCCGGTAGCGCTGCTGCCGTGGTTGGGGGAATCGGCCGAGCGGCCGGCGTGAGCCGTAGGTAGCGGCTGAGACGGATCTCTCTCAAATGATCATTACAGGACCATTGTAGTTTTTGAGGAGTATTGTGGGGTTGTTATTTTCATTAAATTCGTCTCTGACCCATGCAAGCAACGAGCCCTTGAGGCTTATGCCGCTGCCTTGAAAGTCAAGTCCAAACAATCCTACGGAGCCTATGTTGCCCGGCCTGGTCTTGATAGCGGACTCATCATAAACTGTGATATCAAAAACGCCATCTCTGAGCGTCAAGGCTCCAGCTTGGCGTAATGTTAGTGGATGCCCCTTTCTTGTCCAGTCTCCGGAGAGGTCGATCCGGTCGTTTCGATTGAAATTGATTATTCGGTCAGCTTCAAAATATAGTGAGGATGACTCGGTGACAACGAACGTATCGGCCTTTGGAGTAGACCGGAGGATGTCAGTACCGGAATTAAATCGTAGCGTTGCCATTTGAATGTATACCCCCTGTCGGTCTTCTTCAGGCTAGAACGGCTCTGGCTTGGATGGTTTACACGCGAGGTATCTTTACGCGCAGAAGAGACTGCATTACGTGTTAATAAGGCCGCAGTTAGCTCATTGCTGCCATGCTATTATTGGCACAGCCAGCGTCAGTCTCTCGACTACGCATGTCTCCTGTGGTGCTGTCCAGCGCCAGTCAATCGTTCACTGCGGGCCGGCCGCCGTCGCCCACGGCGTCGACGCCCCTTTAGCTGAGCTCCTGGCAGGTACCGAACCGCAGCGGGTTCAGGCGGAGCGGCGCCCAGCGCAGCCGGGTTTCGCCACGGCCATCGCCCGCTCGGCATACCGAAACAGCAGCAGCCGACCCACCTGCACCAGCTCAGTGGCCTCCAGGTTCTTCACGGGCACCGGCCAGGTGCAACCCCTGCCCGTCGGGCAGGCGGCTGCAGCCCTCCAGATCACTGAGGGGTCACCCGCCCCGGCAATGGCCAGGGTGAGCGGTTTCCAGCTCACGCCCCCTCGCGCTTCGAGCGGGGGCGGTGCACGAGGCTGACCCTGGGCAATGCGTGCTTGCTGGTGCTGGGTTTGGCGTCGTGGACGCCAATGACCATCGCCTTCTACCCAGGCCAGTGCCCAGGAGGTCGGGCAGTGCCACCGCGGCGGCGATCAGCAGGAATGTCGCCAGGGAGACTGCTGCCGGAGCCGGCTGCCGAGCTCTGCGAACAGCCGGACGAGCCCTCAGAAGAACTGAAAGGGATGGAAGCTCCGCTGCTTTCCGGGCCACGGCTCGCCTTCGGAGGACCCGCCGCCCTCCAGCATCTCCGTGCCTTCGCCCAGAGGCGGGTGGCGCTGGAGCGCCGTTCGAGGCTGAGCTGCCAGGGAGGGTGCCCTGAGCTGCGCTCGCCATGTCCTGCAGGGCCGCCATCGCCTGGGCGCTGATGGTGCAGCTGGTGCGCTCCGGCGGCGCCGGCACGACGCGGCTCACGGAGGTGCGCAACGGCACCTGCCTCATCTTCTCCGCACGGCCCAGGCAGGGTGTGCTGATCGAAGGTGTCACCGGGCTCCAGCCGGCGGTGCGGTTGCCTCCGCTCACCACCGCCCGCCATCCCTGGCCCTTTCGGATCCCCTGCAGCGTGGATCGCCAACGGTTGGTGAAGCGCCTCGGTGTGCTGTCTGCTCTGGACAGGGCACGGGCAGTGACCCCTGAGCAACAAATCCAGGTCATTGCGGCCTATTTGTCGGCCTGCAATGCATGCAACGTGGATGAGATGCTTCGGTTTCTCCACCCCAATGGTGTGTTCAGGAATCACGGGTTTTTCTTCGGCTGGCAACAGCGTGACGGTGACCAAGGCCAGGGGGCAGCCGCCGCGGGCATCGCAGAGAAGGGAGACCGATCCCAGTGCGGGCCCTCTCCCAGCTTGCTAATCGCCCTCCACCAACGGCGTGTTGGCCAGCACCCACTCGCCCGTGCCGCTGCTCCATTCCCGCTTCCAGAAGGGTGCGTCGTGCTTGAGGGCCTCCAGCAGCTCCTGGCAGCAGCGTTGGGCCGACCCGCGCCGGTCGGCCAGCACGGCCACCACCACGATCGCGTCGCCGCAGAGCACCAGGCCCACCCGGTGCCGCACCATCACCGCCGCCACCGGATGGCGGCGGGCGCAGGCGGCGGCCAGGCGCTGCAGCTGGCTTTCGGTCATGCCGGGGTAGTGCTCCAACTCCAGGGCGTCAAGCGGCAGGCCCGTCGCCGTGGTGCCCCGCACCCGGCCGATGAACAGGCTGGTGGCCGCTGGAAGGTTGCCGGGTGTGGCGGCCAGCTGGGCCTGCCACAGGTCGAGCTGCTGCAACGGGTCGATCGGGTCGCTGTGGAGGCTCACGCTCACTCCGGCGGTGCTGGTGCTGGTGGGCATGACAGGGGTGACGCGGGGGCACAGGGGGGGGCGGGTGCGGGTTCACCCGCCGCTGATCGGCGGCAGGAAGGCCAGCTCGTCGCCGTCCGCCAGGGGGGTGTCGGCGCTGGCGAACTGCTGGTTGATCGCCACCCGCACCCCGGCGGGCAGCCCTGCGCCCTCCGCCGGCTGGACGCTGGTGCCGCCGGCGGCCAGCCAGGCGCCGGCCAGCTCCAGCTGGTGCCAGAGATCCAGCGGGGTGGCAGGGTCTGCGCTGGCGGCCACCTGCTGCTCACTCCAGCCCATGGCCTCCCGCAGGCAGGCGAACAGCCGCACTCGCACGGTCGTGGGTGCGGTGGTGGCTGCAGGGGCGGCGGAGTCGCAATCGGACGCAGACATCGACAGCTGCGGTGATGCACCAGTCTGCAGTCACTGCGCCGCCCAGAATGGCCGCCGCACCTCCGCCCGCCCCAGCTTGAGCCTCGCCATCGCCCTGCTCACCGTGTCGGACACGCGCGGCTTGGCGGACGACGCCAGCGGCGACGCCCTGCTGCAGCGCCTCCAGGCCGCCGGCCACCGGCTGGTGGAGCGGGCGATCGTGCCCGATGACCGCTACCGCATCCGGGCGGTGATCAGCCAGTGGATTGCCAATGGGGCGGTGCAGGTGGTGATCAGCAGCGGCGGCACCGGGCTTGCCGGGCGCGACGGCACGCCGGAGGCAGTGGCCCCCCTGCTCGACAAGATGATCGAAGGTTTCGGCGAGCTCTTCCGGGTGCTCTCGTTCGAGACGATCGGCACCAGCTCCCTGCAAAGCCGCTGCCTGGCGGGCGTGGCCAACGGCACGGTGATCTTCGTGCTGCCGGGTTCGCTGGATGCGGTGCAAACCGCCTGGGACCGCCTGATCCGTGCCCAGTTGGATGACGCCACCAGGCCCTGCAATCTGGTGCAGCTGCTGCCGCGGCTGCGGGAAGCGCCGGATCAGCCGGCGGGACGCGGGTGAGCGAGCGGGTCGCCAGTGCCGCCTTGTCAGGCCATGGAATGAAGGCCGATGGTGTTGCCTTCGGTAGCTTCCACAAGGGCGATGAAGCCATTCTCGCCAGTGGACATTTTCCCCCTCAAGAGCTTGCCTCCGTGCTGGGCAGCCCGCTCCGATTCAACCGAGCAATCATCACTTGAGAAATACACCATCGTGCTTCCTCCGGAGGGGTAACCCTCCATCTGAACCAACGCCCCGGGTGCACCGTAGCCCTCCCTCGACATGGGAAACGCCCACATCTCCATGTCAGGAAACTCCTGGGGGTCAGGAATGATTAGCTCCTCCAGAGTTCCCAGGAACACCGCCTCGTAAAACGCCTTGGCGCGCGCCATGTCCTGCACATAGATTTCAAATCAGCCAACCGGATTTGATTTCATAATGCCTCTCTTTGTGGTGGTTTCAGGGAGGTTTAGTGGCTGATTTGCTGGAGAATTTTGCCACTTCGGCAGCGCGCTCCAGCTTGATCCTCCACTGACAAACAGAGCTCTGCTGGGCAGTTTCTCAGGCCTTCTGTGTAGTTGCTGATACAGGTGACCGCCCATGCCCGCAAGTGGCCCGCGTTCAGCCTCCCAGGCAGGTCATCTCGATGGGGATTGGCCGAGTTGCCTTGTCGTTGCCCCACCCCTGCTTCCGCTCCTCGCTCCACCATCGCGGCCAGGGGCAGCAGTTGGTCGTTGTTGGCGCAGCGCTGGATCACGGCGTTGAGCTTCAGCGCACCCTGGCCGGGTTCCGCTCCGCCGGCCCCGGCCATCCGGCCCACTGATTCGGCCGTTGTGCCATCGAGGCTGATGGCGATTCGCTTCAGGCCGATGGCTGGCACATGGCCACCTCGCGCTTCCGTTTCGGCACCGATACCATCGCCGTGCTCGGGAGAGCTACATCAGCATGATTAGCTCAAACGTTGAGCCAGGCCCAGTGAGAACTGCCCTGCTTCTCACGGAGGTAAGACCAATAGGAGCCAGACAGTTCACTGGGCGGCCGAACTGTCAATGAGGCCGACAAAAAAAGTTTGTTTATGTTTCCCAGTGCTAACGATGCCAGGGATTCAGGGTGGGCGTAATCGCGATCCAATCCAAGATTCAGTAAAATTCGACAGTGCCAAAGCCGCGACTGCGCAGGGAGGCAGGCCATGATTGAAGTTATTCCATGGTCGAGCCTGCTGGCAACGGGCATTGAGAGCGTCGACCAACATCGCCAGCGGCTGGTGGACATTGTCAACCGGTTGGCCCGACTCTCTCTGGTGCGCGAAGAGTCATCAGCAGGTTCGAAGAGTATTGAGGGTCTGGCGGATGAAGCCGTCACTTGTCTGGAGAGCGAATACGCCTATTGGGAGCAGAAGTTGCCGGCTTCCATGCTGGCCGGCCACGCTGCCAGCCACAGGGATTTTCTCGAGAAACTCGCTGGCCTGCGGCATCCGGAGACGAGCTCTCCAGCCCAGCAGCAGGAACGGCTGGACTATCTGGCCGAGTGGTTGAGCGTCCACATCCTCGACACGGACCGCAAGGCGGCTTGGGTGGTGCTGGGCCTGCAACAGGGCCTGTCGCACGCCGAGGCCGTGGCCGCCGCGGATCAGCGCCGACGGGGCGAGGACGGACGGCTTGCTGCGGCGATCCAGGACCTGTACCGCCACCTGGCTAGCCAGACTTTGGGGCTGTGGCGATGGGCCGAGGGTACGCAGGCGGAGGGCACTGAGACGGTGCTGCCCGAGGGCGACGAGCACTTTCAGCGGCGCTTTCACAACCTGGTGGCGGAGGTGTCGGCCCGCTTTCTCTGGGCCCTGGATGAGCAGCGCTTCGACCAGACGCTGAACCAGTCGCTGGCCGATTTTGGCCAGCTCTTTGCAGTGGATCGTGCCTTCCTCTTCCAGATTGACGGCAAGGGCGACACCTGGAGCAACACCCACGAGTGGAGTGCGCCTGGTGTCGAACCCCAGCGCGAGCACCTGCAGGCGATGCCCATGGCGATCACTCCCTGGACGCTGGAGAGGCTCTGCCACAACCTGCCGGTGATGATCAACCGGGTCGAGGCGCTGCCGCCTGAGGCGGCAGCTGAAAAGGAGATCCTGCAGGCCCAGTCGATCCAGTCGTTGCTCTGCTTGCCAACCCGCAGCCAGTCGGGGCAGCTGACCGGTTTCATCGGGTTCGACGCGGTGCGCCGCGAACGGGTCTGGAAGGATGGGCAGGTGACCATGTTGCAGGTCATCGCCGACATCGTGGCTAACGCTCTGGGGCGCATGGAGGCGACCCGAGCCCTGTCGAAGAGCAGGGAGGATCTGCTCAGGGCCCAGCAGGTGGCCCGCATTGGCAGCTGGACGCTCGATCTGCAGACCCAGCAGCTGGATTGGTCGCCCGAAACCTATCGGCTGTTTGGCGTGGAGCCCGGCACGCCGCTGGATCTGTCCCGCTTCATCGACAACGTCTACCCCGATGACCGGGCCGCGGTGGTCGCCGCCTGGCAGGCCGCCCTGGATGGCGCGCCTTACGCCATCGAACATCGGACGGCTCACAGCCAGGGTCAGCTTTGGGTGCGGGAAGTGGCGGAATTCGGCCAATGGCGGGATGGCCGGCCCGCCGTGGCCATGGGGACGGTGCAGGACATCAGCGAACAAAAGCGCCTTCAGCAGCAACTGGAAGCCCTGGCCTTTCGCGATCCCCTTACGGGCCTCCCCAACCGCACCGCTTTCGAACGGGACCTGGATCAGCAGCTGTCGCAAGTCGGCGACGCCCAGCCCGAGATCTGCCTGTATCTGCTCGATGTGGATGGGTTGAACCTGATCAACACCAGCATGGGCGATCTGGCCGGGGATACGATCCTGCGCACGCTTGGCCTGCGGCTGAAGACTTTTGGCGGACCCTTCGGCCATGTGGCCCGGCTGGGTGGTGACCAGTTTGTGCTGGCCATGCCGCACGCCTCGGGTCGCGAAGGGATTGCAGCGACCGCGCACCGCCTGCAACAGCTGATCGCCCAGCCGATCCGGCTGGATGAGGATGTGATCCAGGTGAGTGCCAGCATTGGCTCGGTGCACAACCGCGGCCATGCATTTCGAATGGCCGGGACGATGCTGCGCATGGCGGATCAGGCCATATACCGGGCCAAGCTCGTCGGCAAGAATCGCCACGAGGCCTTCGACATCTCCCATTACCAGTCGGATCGATCACGGGAAGAGCTGCTTGCCGGGATTCGTCGCGGCCTGGAGCAGAACCAATTCAGACTCTTCTATCAGCCCAAGGTAGATCTGCTCAACGGCACCATCCTGGGGTTGGAAGGTCTGTTGCGGTGGCAGCATCCCGATCGCGGGCTGTTGGGCCCTGGCGCTGTGATCCCCCACCTGGAGGATCGCCCCCTGATCATCGAACTGGGGAGCTGGGTCATCGACAGCGCCCTGCAGCAGTTGGGGCAATGGCAGGAGGCGGGCCTGGAGACCGCCGTCAGTGTCAATGTCAGCTCCCGCCAGTTGGAACATCCGGCGTTTGTGCAGCGCCTGGTGGCCCAGACGCGCGCCAGGGCGTGGTTGAAACCGGCCCAGCTCGAGCTGGAAATCCTAGAGACGGGCCCCGAGTTTGATCTGGTTGGCGCCGCCGAGAGCTTTCGGCAACTCAAGGCGATCGGCCTGCTGATCTTCCTGGATGACTTCGGCACCGGCCATTCCTCGCTGCAGACCCTGCAAAGGCTGGGTCCGGACGGTCTCAAGATCGATCAATCCTTCGTGCTGACCATGCTCGATGATCCAGCCAGCCATTCGATCGTGCGGGCCATCCTGGATCTGAGCCGGACCTTTGGCCTGCAGGTGGTGGCCGAGGGTGTGGAAACTCCGGCGCACTGCCGCGAGCTGATCCGGCTGGGCTGCCGATACGCCCAGGGTTACGCCATTGCCCGGCCCATGCCCGCCGCTGCGGTGCCGGATTGGACCCGGCAGTGGCGCGAGCAGCTGCCCGCCTGGATCGGGCCGGACGGTCCGTAATCTCAAGGCCCCGTCAACCGCCCCGGCCCGCCTGTCCTGGCCTCAGCGCCAGTCATCGGCCGGTGCGGCCTGGGCCCTGCGGCTGCGCCTGTCGAACAGGCAGAGGCTCAGGCCTGTTGCCCCGGCCCTGTGGGCCTGGGGATAGCGGCCGGCGATCAGGGCGGCGCTGGTGCCCACGGCGTCGTCGTAGGTGATCACGCTGCCCACCAGGCGAGTGTCCACCAGGCCGCTGGCGCGGCTGCAGGCCTCCGTCACCTCCTGCTGGTGCGCAGCCCAGGCATCGGCTGATGAGGCCAGCGCCGGCAGCGGGCTGATCGTGGCCAGGCAGCTGATCGCCGCCAGCAGCACGGGGGTTGGTGTCATGGATCGCTGCATGGGTTGGATGGATGGGGGATGGGTCACCGTGCCGCGCGGGGCCGAGCCGGAGTGAGAGGCACCGGCAGCGGGCGCAGGATGCCGCCGTAGTTCTCATCGTCCGTGCCGATGAACAGCTGGGTGCCGTGCTGGCGGGACTCGCGCACGGCCAGGCTCTCCACCTTCAGCCCATCCAGGGTGGCCAGCCTTGTGGGCGCGCTGAGGTCAACCTGCGGCTGGCCATCCGCACCCCTGCCGATCCGGCCGATCCGCCACACCACGCTGCGGAACGGGCCGTCATCGTTGCCGGAGTCGTAGGTGGAGGCGCTGTAGAGGTTGCCCTGCGCATCCGCCGCCAGGGCGGCGATGGGTCGGGCACCGTCGCCCACGGGATCGACACCCCGGTACACCACCTCCCTGAAGGCGCCGAACTGCAGCGGGTTCAGGGAGAGCGGCGCCCAGCGCAGCAGGGTTTCGTCGCGGCCATCCGCCCGTTCCGCATACAGGAACAGCAGCTGCCCGCCCACCTGCACCACCTCGGTGGCCTCCACGTTGGTCACGGGCACGGGCCAGGGCACCGAGGCCTTGAGCTCCAAGCTGCCGTTGCGGACGGTGGCCAGGAACAGGCGCCGCGCCTTCCTGCCGCCCTGGCCGCTCTCGGCCAGCAGGAACCCCTGGCCACCGGGCAGTCGGCTCACGCTCTCCAGGTCATTGATGGGGTCGCCCGCCCCGGGCACGGCCAGCATCAGCGGCTCCCAGCTCATGCCCTCGCGCTTCGAGCGGGGCAGGCGCACGAGGCTCACCCTGGGCGACTCCGGCTTGCGTGCGCTGGGTTTGGCGTCGTGCACGGCGAGGAACAGATCGCCCTCCACCCAGGCCAGCCCGCTGAGGTCGGGCAGGGATCGAGCCCGCGCGCTCTCTTCGGACCGCCCCGGCAGGGCCGCTGGGGCGGTGATCAGCAGCAACGCGGCCATGGCGATCGCCGCCACGGCCGCCTTCGGGCCTCCTGGGATCAGCCCGGCCGGATGCCGTTCACGCTGGTGCCCGGGACGATCCTCCATGGGCCGAATCCTGGCACTCGGGAGGCCTCGGCACCGCGACCGCGGCGCCACGGGGCGGCCGTCAGAACAGGGAAAAGGGATTGAAGCCCCGCTGCTTGCCGGGCCGCGGCTCACTTTCGGAGGACCCGCCGCCCTCCAGCATCTCCGCGCCTTCCCCCACCAGCCGGGTGGCGCTCGAGCGCCGCTCCAGGCTGAGCTGCCACGGGGCCGCGCCCTGGGGGGCGCTCAGCATCAGCGTGTCGCCGTAGGCCGTGACGGTGACCATCGCCATGCCCTGCAGGGCCGCCATCGCCTGGGCGCTGATGCTGCAGCTGGTGCGCTCGGGTGGCAGCAGATCGCCGGGCACCCAGCTGTCGTTGCGGGGGGCTGGGCCGGAGGTCCAGATCACGATGTCGCCCTCCTGCCGGCCCGGGCCCACGGCGGAGGCCTGGTAGCCGAGGGCGGTGGGCACCACCTGCCAGCGGAGGCCCTGGGATCCGCCGGGGCCGGCCGCGTTGGTGAGCACCACGGGGGCGAGGAAGTCGTGGCTGCTGGCCACCTGAAAGCTGATCTCCGGCGCGTAGGTGCTCACCACGGTGTGGGCCCCCACCAGTGAGCCCCCAGGGGGCACTGGCGGGGGGTCGCTGGCGTCCGGCCAGCTCCCCGTGGTGCCTGAGGCAGCCACCGCCTGGGGCATGGCCGCCAGCGCCGCCAGCCCGGCCAGCGCCGCACGCTTCTGCTCGGCCGCCAGCCCCTGCAACGACACGATTTCCGGCTGGTCGGCCCCGGCGCTCTCGGCGCAGCCGCGGAACAGCAGCATCCGGCCCTTGCCCTCCACCACCTCCGGCTCCTTCCAGGTGGGGCGCTCGCCCTTGCCGAGGGTGAGGCTGCGCAGCGGCAGGGAGGCCCCCATCCCCAGCGCCGCCGGGATGCGGTGCTCCGCCGTGGGGTTGGCCACCACCTGGGGCGATTCCAGCCGCAGCTCCAGGCTGCGGTTGGTGGTGGTGCCCATCGCCGGGCGGCCACCCAGCATCATGCGCATCATCGCTGCGCCCCCCATCGCCATCGCGCCCATGCCGGAGGTGGTGACCGCCTCGATCCGATAGGTGGGCACGGGGGTGGTCGTCCCCGCGGCCGGGGCCGCCAGAACCGGCGTGGTGAGGGCGGGGACCAGCGCTAGAGCTGGCCAGGGGAGGGCGGGCCGTCGCCGCGCTGCCGGCCTGGATGCCGCCGGGGTTGCTTCCATGGGCCGCGGGTGCCGATCACTGATGCAATCGTGGCGGGCTGGCCCAGGGCTGGCAATCGCGGCCAAGCGCGTCAGCCCGCAGACATCTGCTGAGGGGAAGGCTCGATCAGCGCAAGCGTCTTCTCCCAAAACAGGGCCTTTCCCATGCGTGGATCCAGCTCATAGGCCGTGAACCCACAGGACCGATAGGCGGCCTGGGCTGCGACATTGCCTTCCAGCACTTCCAGCGTGATCTTGCAGCAGCCGAGCCTTTGAGCTATTGCCTCCGCAACCTCCAGCATGCGTTTGCAGAGACCACGGCCACGGTACTCAGCAGACACGACTGCGTCGTGAACATTCAGCAACGGCCGACAGGCAAACGTGCTGAACCCTTCCAGGCAAGTAACCAGGCCCGCTGGCTTGCCATCGACAAAGGCAAGAATCACATGCGCAGAATCGCGCTTCTTCAGCTCTGAAACAAGATTTTCCTTCGCGAACTGAGATAGCGCTTTGCCTCCACCCATGGGGTCACGTGCATACTCATCCATGAGCTGGATCAATGCGCTTGCGTGCTCCGGCACCGTGAGGTCTGCCTCAAGAACTTGAATCACTGGGGCTCTGTTTTGTGGGTCTAACGTTCGAGCTGACCTGTCCGCGGAGGCTTAAGCCGCTTGCCGTAGCGGGTCAGGTTGAGCGAGGGGTTGGGCATCAGCGCGAAGCAGGCTGTCGGTGTGCCTTGAGACTCAGAACGTAAGCTCGAATGCCCGCTAACTCGCTCGATTCAAGGGGAGGAAAGTGCAAAGTATTTTGAGCCCAGTTGGATACGAACGTACCCCAGCGTGCTGCGTCAACGTCAAACAATCGCACCCTGAAACCTTGACCGCCAACCTCCGCTTTTAGTGTGTCCGTCAAAGTGGCTTCCATCAGCTGTTGCTTATCCAGACGGGTAAGGATCTTTGAGTCAACGAGCTCAACGTACTTGTGGACTGCGTTGATTAATGACGCTGCCTCTTTGAAGGTCAAATTTGACCCGGAGTTCGCCTTCTGGGACAACCCCGAGGGATCCAAATTGCAGTAGTTGATTGCGATAGACGCAGAGTTGGTTTTGATTACACTCTCGGCTTGAGAGGTCACGGTGTTATCCGCTAGCTCATGCTGGACGTTGTTTCTCCAGGTAATCAGGACCTCTACCAGTGCAGCCTCCGTCTCCGCTGGGCCCAGCGTCTGCGGAGGCTCGACCGTATTAACCCATTCGGACAGTACTGTGGCCTTCTGATAGACAGAACGTCCACATGCCTGTAGACGGCCAGAAAGCTGTGCATCCTGCAGGAAGTCCGGCTTGCGATTCAAGAGCGCCACATAGACGTCGAGAGCATCCACTGCAGCCGCAAGGAATGAGTGAAGCACAAACACTCGAGAGCGCTTGATGGATATGTCGATGCTCTTGGGCGACCACGCCGCATGCAGGCCTTGTGCCTGATGCGTCCTGTTCTTATCTAAGCAATCCAGCGCAACTAGCGTCGTAACCAGAAAGTGGTTCGCCTGCCCAAGTAGGGCCTTGAACTCGCGTCGAGCAAGGGTCTCTTTCATGATGCACCAGGCAGGAGTCGAACCTGCTTCTCTCCATCTAAGGATGGTCCCGAGGACCATTTTGAAGTGGAGCGCCTGTACCAATCGACCGCTGGTGCATTTGAAGACAATATCACACTGGGCCGCTCCTGCAGAACTATTGCCAAGGGTGGTTCAGATGCCTACCGCTCAAGATCAGAAGCGGGCACGATGCTTCACATAGATCAGGCTCTCCGCACCCGTCTTCTGCATCTTGATGTTGGGGGGATGGTGGCTATCCTGCTAAAGTGTGCCACCTTGAAGTATAGGCTCGGCAAGTGCGCTTGAGCATCTCTTCGTACTGAGTGTCAATATTGATGCCAAATGGATTTTCTCGCTCGACTCGCGGAGGATTAATATTATCGACGAAGACAGGCTCAATGAGAAGAAAGTCAAAACCTAGTTCATGGGTAAATCCCTTCTCTTTGACAGGCAGTGTTCGCATCATTTCTATTGTCTTAGTCGCGGCATCGACCGAATTCGGTTTGGTTCCAAACTCTTCCCAGAGCTTTTGGTCACCCGACGAAAGACGAGGCAAGACATCGCAGTCAAAGTCAATCTCCAGAATCTGGCACTTGCGCTTTACAGCATCTGGGATGTTCACGTATTGAATTCCAGTGCCAACAAGAACATGTCCTAAGGCAATTGCCTCAGGCTTCTTTGTTTGCAAGAGGTTGGCAAAATCAGATAAGTCGCTCTGCCTGTTTTTTCTGTTTTTGCCATGTGCCGTAATAACCGACTTGTTCTCCATGCACAATCTGGCTCGTTCAAGTGCAGGATCGTCATTGATGTCATCTATTTCATAAATCATCAGATCAACCTTGTGCGTTAATCCGGGTACATCCACATTTAGACGATACTCTACTTTGGCGCTTTCAATGTCATTGGCGAGGGCTGGGCACTGCTTAAGGAGATCCAAGATAAAGTGATTGCAGATGATGTCTGAATGACGTGCCGATCTATGATCATGGTACCTGTCTTGCAGAATTCGCTCTACAACTCGATCGGCTGGTGTAATCATGCTACTTTTAGCACCTCAGTTCTCATAGACTTCTGCACTTGTCGAAGACTTATGTTTGTGACTTTCTCCTCTAACAGGTTATCTAACAGGTTATGAGCCAAATGTTCGGGTATGGGGAGTCGCTTGAGCACTGAGCTTTGGATTCTCAAAAAGCCATTGGCAGCCCGTTGAGCATTAGAAGATAGCCACGCCTTAACTGGTTCTGAGTTTAGAAACTCCGCTAAGAGGTATAAATGCCTCGGATTACTTGGCACAATGTAGTAGACTGAGTGCCGTGGAACTACAAGGCCTTCTTGGTCTATCCAGAACACAGGATCATCACAGATATCCTTGCAGAGTATCTTTGGGCGTAGCAGGTCACTCATTTGTGGCGCATCATGAAAGGCATGCCACGGTTTGCGCTGTGTGCAAGAGCGCATAGCGAGTCTCGACTTATTATCAGATCGGCTAAGATAATCACCTAGCTCACCAATATCCTCTAGACGTTGAAGTCGAGACTCGGTTGAATAGGGGATAAGAATGACTGAAGATGTCTTGACTGTTGATGATTTTGACTGCAATTGCCTGCCTGATATCGTTGGCCAAGCATGCTGTGCAAGATTTACAGGCAACTCATCGAGCTGTTTCACGAAGACGGCGTCAGCACCTGTGGCAATGCCACAACTAATTCTGCGGCAGAAATCGGCTAGACGAAGAGTCCCCGTTACTTCAGATGGCTTTTTACTCGACAATAGATGGCGCCAGCTCTCACCAGTATTCGGCAATTCAGCGGGAAACCTAGCGCCGTCCCGAGTCCGTATGTCTGCATAGCCAGTTGGTGATGAGATTCTTACTTTCGATATTGCTGGATACGTGGTTCGCCCAGGAAACTCGTTTTCTTGGAGAAGGATGATGTCAGTAATTGAGTGTGATGCCAGCAGCTTCCGCACTTCCGAGCCTGCTTGCACATAAGTGTACTTCTCTGGAGTAATAAAAACGAGGGTGCTATCTCTCTTGCTAAGCGAAACTGCTCTTTCAATGAAAAGCATGTACAGATCAAATCTGCCTACGGCACACTTGTAGAGTTTGCGGAAATGCCGCTTCTCTGCATCTGTGAGAGCCAATATTGATACGTAAGGAGGATTCCCAATTACATAGTCAAAAGGGCCCTTGACTTCATCAAGCAAGAAATCACGGGTAATGATCTCAATCTGTGGTATGGCCGCGAACTTCTTTCTTGCTACCTCCGCTCTTTCATTGTCAAGTTCAACTCCTGTGATTTGAGGAGTTTTGACATTATTTTTCTCACACCACCTGAGTATTCCATCAATGAAAGCACCAGGTCCACAACCAGGATCAAGGATCCTGTCGGTCTCATTCGGGCATTTCTCCCTAAAAAGCAGCTCCACCATCAGATCAACGGTGACCGGTTGCGTGGGCACGAAACCGCGCATGCAAGGCCCGCAGATAGTGGGATCTTACCTGGGTTGGCGCCTAGGGTCGCTCTACGGCGACTGGCTGCCTCAAAATCTTGGTTTCAAGCAGGAGAACCGTTCGCTTCCATTCCACACAACGTTTGATATGAGTGGTGACCTATCGGCGCAGCCGGTTTGGCGTCCGCTCGATGGAAGGGTTAGGCGTCATCCTGCCGCTAGCGCTAAACTGCGCCGTTGATCGTTGAAAACAGCTCCTTGAAGCGATCTGTGGTGGAAGCGTCAAGCGCTTTTGGGGGAGAAGCAGCGAACTTACTTGCGACAAGATAGTGATTGAATCCTCCTGACGGGCGAAGAGCGATGGATTTTGACTTCAGGAATTGTTCGATACGCTGAACAACTCTTTCGCCCGGGCCAAGATTGGATTCCGCGATCACGGTAGTTCCTAGCTGACTAGCAAACGTGAGATTGAAATAGTGAAGGTAAAGGTCGATTGGAAAGAGATCCTCGATGTCCGTTGGGCGAGTTGGATTCGCGGGGTCTCTAAACTGAGCCACCTTGAAGAGCGACTTGGCGGACATTATCTTGTCGCGAACCAGAGCATTCAGCTTCTGTTCTGGAGCACCCTTGTAGTCGTGAAGCACTGCCAACTTAAGGCCACTTGCTCCCAAGAGCGCAACAAACGTTGCGAGGTTGTCAAGGCCACCGGTAGGCACGACAGTTAAGTCGGTTCGAAGAGAGGTGTGGCCAGCCTGCTCCAGTAGCGATGATGCGACTTGCAGATAAAGCAATTCAGACGGCCCTTCAACCAAGAGATTTCGCTTCGAAATAAACAGGTTCTGGGCAATAGTCCATCCAAGTGCGGCCTGCAGTGGAAAAATCGTCTTTGGATCTGCACCCGACAAGTTGTCTCCGACGACGGTGCCAACCTTTGCTTTGTCTTCGACGACGCGGACTTGATGGAGTCGGTCAGAGTTGACCATGAAGGGCGAGTGAGTCGTGTAGAGAACTTGGTGCGCTTCAGCAAGCTTGTCGATGTAGCGCAGGAAGTCGGCCTGAGCTAGGGCGTGAAGAGCAAGTCCGGGCTCATCAAGAAGGATGATGAGATTCTTGGGCGCGCTTATGCCGGACGGGTCGAGTTGATGCTGCACGCTATCAAACCAGACTAGGAAGCTAAAGAACCAAATGAAGCCCCGGCTTCGCTGGTCGAATGGTGTGCTTATCCCGCGGTGGCGACGATTTTTTATTCGAAGGTAGAGGTTGACCCCATTGTCATACGGAGCCTCATCAGTCGAATCGGGTTTAATATCTACTTCGACTTCAAGATCCTCGTTCTGCTTCCAGAACTCCATAACCTGATCGGTCAGGCTTATCGAGACCGCTTCAATCTTCGCTTTCAACTCCTCGTAGCCCCCGGGAGTGGAAAGGTCGGACAGAGAAACATCGGCCATGCGCAATAGGGCCAAGATAGCTCGGTGATTCGGCTTCAGGACTTTTGGATCAGTCTTTGCATGCTCAACCCGACTGGCAAGATCAGTCAGATTCATCTTGCCGGGCAGCAGGTCGTAGTCGCTGAAGTACAAGAACCTCGGAACCTGCCCGGCTACGGTTGACCAGGCTTCCCAGTGAGCAACATCGTTCCATTTCGTCGCGGCTATCTGGGCATTTATCTCCGTAAGAGTTGCCTGATCGGCTTCGGTCAAACTGATGGACGACAGCTGTTCGTTAAACTTCCTCACGTCCTCGCACCCCTTCAGTGCGGTGGAGGCGTCGGTACTGAATTTCTTGCTTAGATGAAGCGCGAACTCCGCTCGGCTTACGTCCAAATCAACGATGCGCGAGTCGTCGTACTTTTGTGTGAGTTTGAGGACATGGCCGGCCTTGAGGGACGTACCTAGCTTCTTGTTGATTGCCTCAACTTCTGCCGATTCGAGTTCGAACTTCAGTACAACCGCTGCCGCGGGGGCGGTGGAGTGGGTCTTCAGGTACGCTGATAGGCCTTTGCGAGGATAGTCCTCGATGGGGGAAAACGACTCTTCAGCGAGCGCGTCGTTGGCCTTCTGAAGCGCCTTCAACAGGACAGTCTTGCCGGCTTCGTTCATGCCAACCAAAACCGTGACCTGAGGATCGACTTTCAGCAATTGCTGGCTATTGATCGATCGGAACGGGCCAATCAAGGCAGTGGCTAGCTTCATAAGTCTTCCCCCCTATATTTTCAAGACGATTGTAGCGGTTTTCATTGAGGCCGACAACGGCGTGCGCCTCGCTTGGAGTACTACATTCCGGCAGCACGGTTTTGATGACGCCTAACGTTTGACATGAGCGGTGACCGACCGGCGCAGCCGGTTGGGCATCCGCTCGATAGAAGGGTTAGGCGTCACTCTCGCCCATACTTGTTGTCATTGACTTCTGGAAGCTCGGGATCCTGGCTTCCGGTCGAAACGCCGACCAGAACGATTGCTCTTGCTCCGCCATGCTTAGCGACATTCCCCTTGACCGCGTCCAGGGTCTTGGAGTCAGTCTCAAGGTCGAAGCCTCGGAAGTACCGCGCACTCAGCTGATACGACAGCGGCACCCCGAACTTATGCAAGTCGGTGTTGTACTTGCCGCGCTGGAGGGCTACACCGATTGGAACCGACACGCAATGTGTGAATGGACCGGCTGGGAAGGAGCGATGCCTGTAGTAGCGGCCGTCAGCAAGCCCGAGACAATTGTCCATGCATGAAGTGACGTTCTCATAGTCGAATAGAAGCAACTGCGCGCTTGGGGCTTTGGCGTGAATGTGCTTCAACTGGCTGGTCTTGGCTGCCGCGAATGAGGAGTCTCCCATCGCTCTGCGCTTCGCCTCAAGAAGGCCAACACCTTCGATTGTTTCGGACGCCCAGGATGTAAGGCGAACCAGAACTGCGATATCTCCGAAGTCTGTTTCCTGGGGGCGACGCAGTTTGCGAAAGTCCCAAACCAACTTGAACGGTCTGTCCAGTCTTTCGACGCTTATGACCTTGTGACGTCGAAACAGCTGATCGACCAATGAGAACGTGATGTGGTTCTCGTCCCATGATGCTGGGTAGGCAGTTCGAATGACCTCGGAGATTGTTCGTTCCAGCCCCGCCTGAAAATCGTCGTAGTCCATTGGAGTTCCGGTGTACTTGTATGTGACGCCTAACGCTTGCCATCACCTGGCCGCAGGGTGCTTTGCTTATGGAAAGAGCATGGGGTAGCGGCACAGGTGGATGGCATTGTTAGCCCGCATGGTCCGCTTGTGGCGTTACTTCCGCAAGTTCCGCCGGATGGCCTTGAGTTCTTCCGCAATCTCTGCCATCGACACCGCGCTCGGTTCATAAGCCACACCAAAGATTCCAAACTTCAGCCCCCGCAATAATGAAGCAGGAACATTCAAGCCCGACGGATCACTCCTTCTGACGATTAACCCTGGGCCAGCTACGTCAACATCCACGGATCCCGCCTCGTACTCACTCAGCAAGAATTCCAGCTCAATGCGAGTCTTTGGATTGAGGAAGTCAACTTCAACCTGACATGCTCCAGACTGCTGAGTCCAGCGAATGTACTTGTTGAACTCGCCAAGATCCATGACTGAACGAATATTCAAGATCGTGGCCTTCCCGCCGAACCTTAGGGCGATAGAAAGGTTTTCCAGAATCTCATTTCCAGTACACGCCAAAACCACCACGACACTCGTGAGAGACGATGGACGCTCTGCACCTACCTGAAGCACAACTGGGACACCAAGAGTTTCGGAAAGCTCCCTCGGCACCAGTTCAGTTTCGGCCGCGACGCCCCATGCCATTATTTTCCTCTTTTGAGTAAGGCGAGGAATCACGACACCACCTGAGATTATGCCGAGAATGAAGACTACAAACCATCCGACAACGGGAATCCAATCTTTTGGCTGCATAACGGGGGTGACCTGAGGATCAAGCATGATCTAAACAAGATTAATCAGTAGCAGTCTCTATCTTGACTGGCTAACTCTTTATTGGAAGGTTCCGTGAACCAGGACTCTCGCTGCCGCTCATTCCGTGAACCAGCCTGGGGCATTTCCCGAACTGCCCTAAAAGTCTAGCTGTGGCATAGGGTTCAAAACTAAGGGCTCCCATCCATCACTCTGGTTGGCGGGTCCCTGAACCACCTGTTCGAATTGCTACACAAGGTCTGCAGGACTGCGCACCCCGAGTGGGCCGCAGTTGAGCACATGGGTATAGATCATGGTGGTGCTCACATCCTTGTGCCCGAGGAGCTCCTGGATCGTGTGGATGTCCTGCTCCCGTTCCAGGAGATGGGCAGCAAAGGAATGGCGCAGGCTGGGGCAGGTGGCTGGCTGGTTGATCTCTGCAGCTAGTACCACCTGGCGCACCGCTTTCTGCATCAGGCTGGGATCCAGATTGTGGTGTCCCTGTCCACCGTTGTCGGAATGGGTCCAGCGGCTGTGTTGCGGGAAGACCCATGGCCACCCCCATTCCCCAGGCACATCCGGAGCTGAGTGGGCAAGGGCATGCGGCAACCGCAGCCGCGGCATTTCCATCTACCGCAGGCCGCTGAACCACAGCCCGGCCGGACGGTTTGGGGTGGTCATCGATGGAGCGGCGGCACAGGTTCAGGTGTGCCCGCTCGCGCTGGTGTCCGGCATCCCCAATCCGGGCACCGACACTCCTTAACTGGACAGCACCCCGGCAGCTGCGGCCATGGCGCCCGCCGATCCCGACCCGTCCCCCGTTCTTCCGCCGCCCCTCCCGCCGGAAGATGCCAGCAGCGGCGGCGGCTGGCCCCTGATCGACGGCTGGGCCCGCGCCACCCTCTCCCCCACCGGCCCCCGCCTGTGGCAGGCGCTCACTCACAAGAGCGCCTGCCTGAGTTGCGCCTGGGGCACCGGCGGCCAGAACGGCGGTTTCCGCGATGAGCTGGGCGAGCCCCTGCAGCGCTGCCTCAAGAGCGTGGAGGCGATCGGCGCCGAGCTCCAGGCGGCCGTGCCCCGCGAGGTGTTCGCCGGCCGCAGCCTCGCCGAGTTGCAGCAGCTCAGCTCCGCCGAATGCGACCGGCTGGGGCGGCTCGATTGGCCCCTGATCCGCCGCGCCGGCAGCGAGCACCTTGAGCCGATCGGCTGGGAGGAGGTGCATGCCCTCACGGCTGAGGCCTTCCGCAGCCATCCTCCCGAGCGGGTGGCCTCCTACAGCTCCGGCCGCTCTTCCAACGAGGCGGCCTACCTGCTGCAGCTGCTGCTGCGGGCCCTCGGTAGCAACAACCTGGCCGACTGCTCCGACCTCTGCCACGCCCCCTCCACCCTCGGCCTCAGCCGGGTGTTCGGCAGCGGCACCTCGATGGTGAACCTGGAGAGCCTCCAGCACGCCGACGGCGTGGTGCTGGTGGGCTCCAACGCGCCGGCCAACCACCCGCGCCTGATGAACGAGCTGATCCGCCTGCGCGAGCGCGGCGGCACGGTGATCGTGATCAATCCGGTGCTGGAGGCCGGGTTGCTCAAGTTCGGCTCGCCCGCCTTCCCCATCCGCTCGATGCTCGGCGGCGGCAGTGAGATCGCCTCCCTGTTCCTGCAGCCCATCCCCGGCTCCGACACGGCGGTGTTCCTGGGCCTGCAGAAGGCGCTACTGGAGCGCGGCGCCATTGATCTCGCGTTCGTGAAGGCCCACGCCGACGGCTGGCAGGAGCTGATCGCCCAGATCGAGAGCACCAGCTGGGAGGCGATCACCGGCTGCTGCGGCCTCAGCCATGAGGAGCTGGAGCACACCGCCGCCCGCCTGGGCGCCTGTCGCGCCGCGGTGTTTGCCTGGGCGATGGGCATCACCCACCACGCCACTGGCACCCGCAACGTGCAGGCGATCGCCAACACCGCCGTGCTCACGGGCAACGTGGGTCGGCCGGGGGCGGGCACGATGCCGATCCGCGGCCACTCCAACGTGCAGGGCTTCGGCTCGATGGGGGTGACGGTGCACCTGCGCGAACCGATGCGGCTCGCGCTTGAGCAGCTGCTCGGCCGGCCCCTCAGCCGCACTCCCGGCTACGACACCCGCGCCCTGATCGAAGCTGCCGATGCTGGCTCCGTGGACACCCTGCTGTGCCTCGGCGGCAACCTGTTCGGCGCCAATCCCCACAGCGCCCAGGCCCGCCGCGCCCTCGGCCGCATCGACACGATCGCCTATCTGGCCACCAAGCCCAACACCGGCCACTTCCACGGCCTGGCGGCTCGCCAGACGCTGCTGCTGCCGGTGTTCAACCGCTTCGAGACGCCCCACCGCACCACGGTGGAATCGGGCAACAACTGGGTGCGCCTCAACGAGCCCGGTACCACCCACCTGCGCAGCGGCCAGCTGATCAGCGAGGTGGCGTTCCTGGCGGAGCTGGCCCACCGCCTGCACGGCAGCGAGCCGATCGACTGGCGCCGGCTTCAGGATCCGGTGTATGTGCGCGAACTGATCGCCCGCACCGTGCCCGGCTACGAGGCCATGGCCGGCATTGATGCCAGCAAGCGGGAGTTCGAGGTGAGCGGGCGGGTGCTCCATGAGCCGCGCTTTCCCACCGCCACGGGCCGTGCCCAGCTGGCGACCACCCCCCTGCCGGACCTGCGCCTGCCCGGCCCGGAGCACTTCGGCGGGCTGGCGCACGATGAGCGGGGCCTGGTGCTCAGCCTGATCACGGCCCGCAGCTATGGCCAGCACAACACCGTCGTCTACAAAAACGGCGATCAGTACCGCGGCATGCCCCACCGCCAAACGCTGTTGATCAACCCCGAAGACCTGGCCGCCAGCGGCCTGGCCGCCCACCAGCAGGTGACCGTGCAGGGGGAGGCGGGCGCTCTCCACGGCATCGAGCTGATCCCTGGCTCGATCCGCCGCGGTGCAGCCCTGATGTTTTACCCCGAGGCCAACGTGCTGATGCGGCCCCTCAAGGATCCCGAGAGCGGCACCCCGGCATTCAAGCGGGTGCCGGTGCTGGTACGGGCCGGCTGATCCGTAGCCGTCGTCACCGTGGTGGCGCCGGCTGCCATCGACAGTGGTCTGTATGGATGGAGCGTGATTGCCGGGTGTGGTGACGCTGCAGAGCTGGTTGGTGGAGCAGCGGCGTCGCGGACGGGCCTACCAGCCCAGCTTCCGGCGCCTCCAGATCTCGGTGACCTGGCTGGGGGCGCTGCTGGCCCTGGCCCTGCTGGGCCTCCTCAGTGCCTGGAGCGGCATGGTGCTGCTGGCCGCGCCGCTGGGGGCCTCCTCGGTGCTGCTGTTCGGCTACCCCGCCAGCCCCCTGGCCCAGCCGCGCAACATCGTGCTCGGCAACCTGGTGGGGGCCCTGGTGAGCGTGGCGGCGGTGGCCTGGCTGGGCCAGGGCCCGCTGGTGATCGCCCTGGCCGTGGGGCTCACCGTGCTGCTGGGCCAGCAGCTGCGCTGCCTGCATCCGCCCGCCGGCGGCCTCGCCTTTCTCGGTGTGGCGCTGGGGGCCACACCGCCCTACGTGCTGACGCCGGTGCTCAGCGGCTCGCTGCTGCTGGTGCTGATCGCCGCGGCCTTCAGCCGCTGGATGAAGGGGGCGCTGCCCTATCCCCACCACTGGTTGTGACGCCCGGGCTTCAGCCGCCCAGGTAGGCCATCTCGGCGTGGGCCGGGGTGGACCTGGAGGTGCCGGTCAAAGCCTCCTGCCGCTCCTCGCTCCAGCGGTCGGCGCGGCGCTGCCAGCGGTCGGCGATCGCCTTGCGCACGGCCTCGGTTGGGCTGTCCGGCTGCAGCCAGGGACGCAGGTCGAGGCCACTGCCGGGGGACGCGAACAGGCAGGTGTAGGCGATGCCGTCGGCGGTGATGCGCAGGCGGTTGCAGTCGCCGCAGAAGGGGGCGCTCACCGAGGCCACCGCCGCTAGATGGGCGCCGCCGCTGTCGGGGTCGCGATCCCTGTACCGCCAGCGCCTGGCCGTGCCGTGGACTGCGCGCCCCTGGGGCTCCAGGGGCCAGCGGCGGCCGATGCGCTCCACCATCTCGGCGGCGCTGAGCACCGCGTCCGGTCGCCAGCCGTTGCGGTTGCCCACGTCCATGAACTCAATGAGGCGCAGCTCCACACCGCGCTCCCGGGCCAGGGCGGCCAGGGGCAGCAGCTGGTCATCGTTGACGCCCCGCTGGATCACCGCGTTGAGCTTGAGCGCCCCGCGGCCGGGATCGAAGCCGGCGGCGCGGGCATGCTCGATCGCCGCCAGCACCTTGGCCAGCACGGTCTCGCCGCGTCGTTCCCGCTCCTGGGGATCGCCGCCGCCCACCCCGGCCATGCGGGCCACCGCCGCGCCGGTGCTGCCGTCAAGGCTGAGGGTGATGCGGTCGAGGCCGGCGGCGCGCAGGGCCCGGGCTCGCTCGGCGTTGAGCAGCACGCCATTGCTGGTGAGGGCGATCTCGCGCAGGCCAGGGGCTTCTGGTTCGAGGGCCCGCAGGGGTTGCACGGCGGCGATCAGCTCCTCCAGGCCGCTGTGCAGCAACGGTTCGCCGCCGGTGAGCCGCAGGCTGCGGGCTCCCAAGTCCACCGCAGCCCCGATCACCCGCAGCCGTTGCTCCCGCGTGAGCAGGCCCGGCGGCTCCACGCCATCCGGCAGACAGTAGGGGCAGGCCAGGTTGCAGCGGGCCGTGAGTGACAGCCGCAGCACCCCCAGGGGCCGGTTGAGCTGGTCGGTGGCGCTGGCCATGGCAGCCACGCTATGGCTGCCGGGCTGGTGCTGGCGGTGGCGAATCGGCAGGCTGATCGGCCTCCGGCCGGTTCACGTTGCGGATGGCCCGGGGATCCAGTGGCACCGCCTGGATCACCTGCGTGCCCAGCCAGCCCTGCAGGCGCCGTTCGCCCCTCTCCACCGCCGCGGTGAGGTGGCGGCGGATCGGGGTGCTGCTCGGATAGAGACCCAGCAGCGGTTGCAACCGCTCGCCGTCGTGGGCCAGGTGCAGCCGGGTTGCCTGATCGGCTGGGTCGCCCGCCGCCGCAGCCAGCAGGCTGCGCAGGGCCGTGAGGCTGAGATCCGGCATGTCCACCGGGCAGAGCAGCAGGTGCTCATCGGGGTGGTGCTGCATCAGCCTGTGCAGGGCCAGCAGGGGACCTTCCCAGGGGGGTGGTTCGGCCAGCGCTGTGACGGAGTCGGCCTGGCCGGGCTGTGGGGTGTCGCCTTGGTGGGGATGCAGGCCATGGGCCAGCTCCAGGTGTGCTGGATGGCGGCTGAGCAGGGTGATCGGTGCTCCGAGCTGGTGCAGCAGGATCAAGGTGCGCTCCAACCAGGTGCCGCCGCTGGGGTGGGGCAGCAGCGCCTTGTCGCGGCCCATCCGCCGACTCTCACCGCCGCTCAGCAGGCAGGCGCGCAGCGGCATCAAGGGCATGGGTCCGGCGTGAGCAGCCCGAACTCGGCCAGGGCCCGCGGCAGGTTGCGGTGCTCGTGGCCGGGGTGGCTGAGCTTCACCAGGGCGAAGCGCTGCAGCTCGTCCAGTGCCGCCCAGCCCTCGCCCCGCACCGCCAGGCCCAGCTGGGCGCAGGAGGCGGCCAGCACCTCCGGAATCACAACGGCCTGCTGCCAGGGTTCGTCCGCCGGCCGCGGCAGCTCCTTGGCCGGGCCAGCGCTGAGGGCCGTGGTGCGCGCCAGCAGGTGCTCCCGCAGCGCCTCGATGCCGGCAGGATCATCGGGCCAGGCCAGCAGGGCGCCGCGCTCGGCCTCCTCCAGCTCGCTCCAGTGCTGCAGCTTGAGCTTTACGCCGGCCAGATCGAGCTTGCGCCGCACCGCCATCGGGATGCAGCGCAGATCGGCGGTGAAGTCGGCTTCGAAGCCGAAGCAGTTGCTGGCGAGGACGGGGTCTTGGGGGAGGGCTGCCAGGGGGAGAGAACGCTGCTGGGTCCATTTCAGCGCCTCTGGCGCCTTTGGCCGGCCAGTGCCGCTGTCCCCCGGGCAGGCTTGGTATCAACCGCCACCCTGATGGGCTAGCCCGGCTTGGTCGAATGGCGCCATGGCCAGCGACCCAGCCACCAGCCCTGCCGCCCGGGCCCAGTGCCCCTACTGCGGCGTGGGCTGCGGCCTGGAGCTGAAGGCCCCGGCAGAGCCCGGCGGCAGCTGGACCGCCCGCGGCGACCGCCAGCACCCCTCGTCCCTGGGCCAGGTGTGCGTCAAGGGCGCCACCGTGGGCGAAACCCTCCACCCCAACCGGCTCACCACGCCCCTCTGGCGCGACCACACCAGCCAGCCCTTCGCGCCGATCAGCTGGGAGCGGGTCTTCACCATCCTGGTGGAGCGCATCCGGGCCACCCTGGCCAGCAAGGGCCCGGCGGCCCTGGCGATCTACGGCTCGGGCCAGTTCCTCTGCGAGGACTACTACGCGGCCAACAAGCTGCTCAAGGGCGCCCTGGGCAGCAACAACTTCGATGCCAACTCGCGCCTGTGCATGAGTTCGGCGGTGGCCGGCTATGCCCGCAGCTTCGGCTCCGACGGCCCCCCCTGCTGCTACGACGACCTCGACCTCGCCGACCTGGTGCTGCTGATCGGCACCAACACCGCCGAGTGCCATCCGGTGCTGTTCCAGCGGCTGCTCAAGCGCCGCCGCAAGGGGAATGGGCCGCGCCTGGTGGTGGTGGATCCGCGCGCCACCGCCACCAGCGACGCCGCCGACCTGCACCTGGCCATCGCCCCCGGCACCGACCTGGCCCTGCTCTGCGGCCTGGGCCACCTGCTGCTTGAGGGCGGCGGCGTGGATCGGGCCTTCGTGGCGGCCCACACTGAGGGCTTCGCCGAGCTGGAGACCCTCTGGCGGGCCTGGGATCCGCAGCGGGCCGCGGCGGTGTGCGGCATTGCCGCCGCCGACCTCCGCCAGCTGGCCGACTGGTGGATCGCCAGCCCGGCGGCGCTCAGCCTCTGGTCGATGGGGGTGAACCAGAGCCGCGAGGGCACTGCCACCGTGGCCGGCATCTGCAACCTGCACCTGGTGAGCGGCCAGATCGGCCGGCCGGGCGCCGGGCCCTTCTCCCTCACCGGCCAGCCCAACGCCATGGGTGGCCGCGAGGTGGGTGGCCTGGCCCAGCTGCTGCCCGGCTACCGCACGGTGAGCGATCCGGACCATCGGGCTGAAGTGGAGCGCCACTGGGGCTTCGCCCCTGGCTCGATTGCGCCGGAGCCCGGCCTGGCGGTGTGGCAGCAGGTCGAGGCGATGGAGCGGGGTGAACTCGACCTCTGGTGGGTGGCGGCCACCAACCCGCTGGTGAGCCTGCCGTCGCTCGATCGCGTGCGGGCGGCGGTGGCGAACTGTCCCCTGGTGGTGCTGAGCGAGGCCTATGCCGGCACCGAAACCGAGGCGGTGGCCCACCTGGTGCTGCCCGCCGCCCAGTGGAGCGAAAAGGAGGGGGTGATGGTGAACTCCGAGCGCCGCGTCACCCTCTGTCGCGCTTTCCGCCCACCCCCCGGCGAGGCCCGGCCCGACTGGGCGATCTTCGCGGAACTGGGCCGGCGCCTGGGTTTTGGGCAGCAGTTCGGCTGGCGCGACGCCGGCGAGGTGTACACCGAGTTCGTGGCGCTCACCGCCGGCCGGGTGTGCGACTGCAGCGGCCTCAGCCATGCCCTCCTGGCCGAGCACGGCCCCCAGCAGTGGCCCTTCCCCGCCGGCACCGCCCCGGGCGGCGGCCAGACGCGGCTCTACGGCGACCTGCGCTTCCCCACCCCCTCTGGCCGGGCGCGGCTCTGGGCCGACCCGCCCCTGGGTCTGGCCGAGCCCCCCGATGACGCCTATCCGCTGGTGCTCACCGTGGGCCGGGTGCTGGGCCACTGGCACACCATGACCCGCACCGCCCACGTGCTGCGGGTGGGCAAGGCCCACCCTGAGGCGTTGCTGGAGGTGCATCCCGGCGATGCGGCCCGGGTCGGCCTGGCCGATGGGGCGTTGGCCCAGGTGAACTCCCGCCGCGGCGCCATCACCGCCAAGGTGCAGCTCACCGAGCGCATCCGCCGCGGCACCGTGTTCCTGCCGATGCACTGGGGCGCTTCCCAGGGGGAGCTGGCCTGCGAGGCCAACCGGCTGATGCACGAGCTGGGCTGCCCGATCTCCCAGCAGCCCGAACTGAAGGGGGCGGCGGTGGCGCTGCGGGCGCTCGCGGAGGCCACCGCGCCATGACCCGGCTGGTGGTGCTGCAGCATCTCGACCGGGAAGGGCCGGGCCTGTTCGGTATCGAGGCGGAGCGCCGCGGCTGGCCCGTGCAGGTGGTGAGGCTCGACCTGGGCCAGCCCCTGCCCCAGCTGGAGCCCCAGGACGTGCTGCTGGTGCTGGGCGGGCCGATGGGGGTGGGCGACCTGGGCGATCCCGCCTACCCCTGGCTGGCGGGCGAGGTGGAGCTGCTGCGGCAGGCCCTCGGCCGCCAGCAGCCCCTGATCGGCCTCTGCCTCGGCTCCCAGCTGCTGGCCCTGGCCGCCGGCGGCACCGCCATCCCGCTGGAGGTGGGGTTGCCGGCCCGGTCCCTGCGGGAGGTGGGCTTCGGGGCGATCAGCTGGTGCCACGATCACGCCACAGCCCCCTGGCTGCGGGGGCTGGCCGCCAGCGAGCTGGTGCTGCACTGGCACGGCGACCGCTGTGTGCTGCCGCCCGGAGCCGAGCTGCTGGCCAGCAGCCTCCACTGCCGCGAACAGGCCTTCCGCATCGGCCCCCGGGCCGTGGGTCTGCAATTCCATGTGGAGGTGCTGCCCGAGCAGCTGGAGCTCTGGCTGGAGCAGGACTGCGACTACGTGCGCGAAGCCCTCGGGCCGGACGGCGTGGACCGCATCCGTGCCGATGCCCGCCGCTGGGGCCCCCAGGTGGCCCGCCAGGGCGGGCTGTTGGCGGCCAACCTGCTCGACCAGGTCACGGCGCCGACTCCTGGGTGGGGGTAGGGCAGGGCCACTCATCGATGGCTCATCGCCGACGGCTCTGGGATGTCAGGCGCAGAGGAGAGGCAGATGGTTCAACAACCGCCGTCGTTCATCCCAATCCGGAAGGTGCGAATCCAGTAGTGCAATGAACTCCTCTCCATGGTGGGGCACCCGTAGATGGGCCAGCTCATGCAACACGATGTAGTCGAGACAGGGCTTGGGTTTGTGGGCCAGCTGGGTGTTCAGCCGGATGTTGCCGGTGGCGGGATTGCAACTGCCCCATTGCCGGGTCATCGCCTGCACGAAGAGCTTGTTGGCCTGCACTCCCAACCGTTGCTGCCACCTGTCGATCAGGCCGGCGGCTTCCTGGCGCACCTCAGCGCGGTACCAGGCCGCCAGGAGGTTCTTTCGTTTCTCCGGTGAGGTGCCTGGCCGCACGCAGAGAACCAGTCGCCGGGGATGGACCTCCACCTTGGGTGCGGCGTTCACCTCTTCGATCTGCAGGAGCAGGCGGCGGCCCCAGAGGTGATGGGTCTCCCGCTCCACCACCAGCCTGGGGCTCTCCCGCTCCTGCCCGGCGAGCCTGGCTTGCTGCCTGCGGATCCAGGCCAGTTTGCCGATGGCATAGGTGCGCACCTGATCGGCGCTCATCCCCTCCGGAGCTGAGATCCGTACGGATCCATCGGGTGGCACCACCGACAGATGCAGGTGCTTGATCGGCTTCATGGTGACCTGCACTGGCAAGGCGCCGATCAACAGCTGATGGCTGGCAGAGGTTGTGCCCATCAGTATTCAGGTTGGGCCACCAGCACGGGAAACAGGCGTTCTACCTCGGCCGTGTCCTGAAGCACCCCAAACAGGGCCGCCTTGATCAGTTGCTCCTTGGCCTGCACTCCTCGCCAGCCATCGGGTCTCACCTGGCGCACGGTGCTGTCGATGCGCAGGGCCAGATCTCGATCGCCGTTGAGGTTGTTCCAGAGCGCGCGCTTGCCAGGGGTATCGAGTTCAGAAGGGGTGCTGTCTGCGCTCTGTTGGTTGAGTTGCCGTGCCAGTTCGGCGACACGCCGCAGATACTCTTCGTAGGCTTCGGCATTCTGTTTTCGGAACTGAATGATCTCATCCAGCACCTGCGACATTCGCTCATAGAAGGCCGGATCATTGGCCTGCTCGCTGATGATCGTTCGCCGGATGTTGTTTTCAATCGTTTCCTGCACCGCTCTGCGATTGGTGGCACCTTTGCCAAATTGCTGGCTGATCGCCTCGGCCACGCCGGTTTTCACGATCAGCTCCAGCAGGCCGATGTCCTCAAAGGCGGAGATCTTGCGCGGCAGATCGGCTTCGATGTAGGAGTCGATCAGGTAGCGCATGTCTGCCTCATAGGCCTTGAGATCCAGGTTTTCGCCGGCTCCCAGGCGAATCACCTGCCGCCAGTCGAGGGCCTGATCCCGTTGGCGGGTGATCCGATTGGCTTCCGCGGCGGAGTAGCCGGCCTCCGTGAGTTCATTGGCCAGGGCGGCGTAAGCCCTTGTGAGTTCCGCCACGGCCTTGTAGTAGGCCATGCGCAGGGGTTCCCGCTCCTGCAGCTCTTCTGGGTTTTCGGTGTTGCCGCAGAAGTGGCGCAGGATGGCCAGTTCATCCATCGGAGGTGCCACGGGCTCGGCCAGCAGGGCCTCCTGCTCCAGGGCCTCATCCAACCGTTCCCTGGCCTTGCTGAGTCGGTCCTGCAGGATCACCTCGGGATCGACGCCCCCCGCCGAGTGATCGAGGTCATCCCTGGAGTACACCGCAATGGCGTTCTCCACGTTCTTGAAGAGGTCTTTGTAATCCACGATGCAGCCATAGTGCTTGTCGTCGCCATCGAGGCGATTGGTGCGGCAGATGGCCTGGAACAGGCCGTGATCCTGCATCGCCTTGTCGATGTAGAGCACGCTGCAGGAAGGAGCATCAAAGCCCGTAAGCAGTTTGTCGACCACGATCAGCAACTTCATCTGGGCCGGCTGGGCGATGAAGAGCTGCTTGGCTCGCTCCTCATAGGCCTCAGTGCGGCTCATGCCCGGCTGGGGGGCGATGCACTCCAGAAGCCTGGTGTAGGTGTTGAAGATGAATTGCTTGTCAGTTTCGGTGTTGGCGCCCACCTCTTCCTTGGTGACATCCGCCGCTTTGGGGTCATAGGAGGTGATCACCGCGCACTTGCCCTTGAGCTCGGTTTGGTTGAACAACTCGAAGTAACGGCAGGCTTCATAGATGCTGGAGGCAACCAGGATGGCGTTGCCGCGCTGGCTGGCCAGCCGTGGTTGAACGGAAAAGTCGAAGACGATGTCAGCAACGATGCGATTCATCCTTGCCTTGGAGCTGAGCACGTTCTGCAAGGTGCCCCATTGCCGTTTCAGCTCGCGTTGCTGCCAGGGATTGAGGCTGGCTGTCTTGGTATCAAACCACTGATCCACCCGCTCCTGGGAGCTCAGCCGTTGGTCGATGTCACGGGCTTCGTACACCAGATCGAGCACCACCTGGTCTTCCACCCCTTCGCTGAACTTGTAGGTGTGGATGTAGCCCCCGAACACTTCCAGACTGGTGGCTTTGTCTTTCTTGAGCAGGGGCGTGCCGGTGAAGCCGATGAACACGGCATCGGGCAGCAATGCCTTCATCACCCGGTGCAGCTTGCCGCTCTGGGTGCGGTGGCACTCGTCCACGAAGATGAACAGTTCACCCACTGCTGGGCTCGGCTCGGCCTGGAGCTGTTCGAGATAGCTCTCGAAGTCGTCAACGCCGCGTACCCCAAACTTGTGCACCAGGGAGCAGAGGAGTCTGGGCATGGGCTGGCTCAGGGCCTGCATCAGATCTCTGCCGCAACTGCTGCGTTGGATGGTTTCACCGGCTCCTCCAAAAACTCCTTCGATCTGTTTGTCGAGCTCATCGCGATCGGTGATAATCACGACACGGGCGTTGGGGTTGGTGGCCAGGATCCAGCGGGCCAGCAACACCATCACAATGCTCTTGCCGCTTCCCTGGGTGTGCCAGATGATGCCGCCGCGCCGCTGGGCCACATGGTGCTGGGCGGCTTTGATCCCGAAGAACTGGTGGACGCGGGGTAGCTTCTTGATCCCGGCATCGAAGAGAACAAAGTCGCGCAGCAGCTCGATCAGCCTGTCCTTACGGCAGATCTTCTGCAGGTACTTATCAAGCTTCAGCTGGCTGTTGTTGTCTTCGTCTTCCTTCCAGCTGAGGAAGAACTTTTCAGGTGTTTGGATTGCACCGTAGCGGAGACCTTCGGAGTCGTTGCCGGCGAATACCAGCTGGTTGGTGGCAAAGAACCAAGCATTGAACTCGGCTCGCTGGTTGGAGAGGTTCTGACGGATCCCATCGCCGATGCTCACGCGGCTGCGCTTGAGTTCGATCACACCAATGGCGATGCCGTTCACGTAGAGCACGAGATCTGGACGTCGCTCCAGGGGGCCTCTGAGGGTGACCTCCTCGGCGATGGCGAAGTCGTTGGCCTCGGGGTTGTGCCAGTCGATCAGGAACACCGTGGTGGTGGGCTGGTCGGCGGCCGCCTTTACCTGCACCCCGTAACGCAACAGGGAATAGACGCGGCGGTTGGCTTCATAGAGGCCAGCCTGACTCACGTCGGCAGCAATCCTCAGCTGATAAAGACCCCCGCTGATTTCCGCTGGGCTATACCCATGCCTCTGGAGGTAGGAGGTGAGGATTGCTTCCTCGATGTTGCTGTTGCCTAAACGGTTCTTCCAGTCGCCGAGGTAGCGGTAGCCCAGCTGCTCCTGAAACAGGCCAAGCACGCGGGCCTGGGTGGCGCGTTCGAAGCCGATGCGGCTCATGGCTCTCGCTGAGAAGCGTCTGGACCCTCCAGAGCTGTCTGCTGGAGGGTTGCCAACACCCGCTGATCACTGGGTGGGAGTGGGGAGCTCATCAGGGCAGCTCCAGCTGAAGCGTTGAGCGTTAGCTGGAGGATACGGGGATTTCGGCTACTTATGACAGCACCTCCCACCAGCCGCTCTTGGTAGGGCCTCGGTGTTGGATCCTGCCATCGGCGCGCAACTTCTTGAGGTGATAGCTGACCCCATCGACGCTGAGCCCCAGGGCTTCGGCGAGCTCTCTGGTGGTGATCGTGGGCTGCCGCCGCATCAAGGCCAGGATCCGCTCGCGCGACTTGCCGGTGAGCAAGGGGGGCTGGGGCGCTTCTTGGGTGGTTTCTCCCGTAGTTTCCTGGGTAGTCTCTTGGGTGGTTTGTTGGGTGGTCGCCTGGGTGGGGGCTGCGGCTGAGGGGCGTCCCAGGCTGATACGGAACCCATCGTCCAGCGAGAAGGTGGGTTCGGGCAGGCCTGCTTCGCGGCAGCGGCGGATCATGTCGCCGGTGCCGGTGCCGAGGCGTTCGATGTACTGGGTGAGGTATAGGGGTTCGGCGAGCAGGGGATTGGCGGGGATCGAGCCGTGGGGCTGGCGCAGCTGGGCGAGGGTGAGGGAGGGCGGCAGGCTGCCGGGGTTCCAGATCTCGATGCGATCGGCGAACACCATCACCTGCACCGAGCCATTGCTGGTGTAGTCGCGATGGGCGACGGCGTTGACGACCGCCTCACGGATCACCTCCGGCGGAATCTCGTAGGCGGCGGGTGCCTGGGCGGAGGCTGCGCGGGTGCCGACGGCAAAGCTGAGGCGAGCGAGCACGAAATCCACGGCCTGATCCACCAGCTCGAACACCGTGCCCTTGAACACCTGATACGAGGGGATGGGCTTGGCCGCGGCGGTGCCGTGGAAGTGGGCGGCCTTCACTTCACTGCTGAGCAGGAAGCGCTGGGGCTGGCGCCCGAACAGCAGCACGGCGGCATGCACGGGCTGGTCGTTGTCGAGCAGGTTGAGGTGGGTGAGCAGCTCGCTGGGCGAGGCATTGGGCGGCAGGGGGAAACCGCGCACCTGACGGGCCCGGTCGATGAACCAGGCCATCCGCTCGGCATCGAGATCGGCCAGGGAGGCCTGGTGACAGGGGGAAGCGTCGAAGGGGGTGCTGCGGATCAGCTGGCGATCGTCGAGCCATTGCACCAGGGCGGCATAGAGGCCGCCGATCAGTTCGGCGCTGGTGGAAAAGCGGCGCCGCACCAGGGAGGCTTCCGCCTGGCGGATCAGGGCCAGCATGCGCGGATCGCGGCTGGTGTCGTCTGCGGCCCTGAGAAAGATCAGGCGAGTCTTCCCCCGCTCGCCGGCCCGCTGGAATTCCCGCTCGGTGGGGGAGAGCCCTTCGGCATCGACGCTGCCGTACTCACTGCCGAACAGGCCCACATAGAGCTCGCACCGGTCCACCAGATCCAGGTAGAGATCGTCGGCGCGGCGGTCGCTGGCGGGCAGGTCTTCGAACAGCACCGGCTCGAAGAAGCGCCGCAGCAGTGGATCTCCCTGCAGGAAGTCGCGCAGGGCCAGGCGTTCGGCCGCGAACTCCTTCTGCACGCTGCTGAGGAAGATCGCGCGGCGGGTCATGCAACTGCAGCTGTTGATGGCAGGCTGCGTGAATCAAACAGCCCCCGTACCTGCTCACGATTCCCGACGTAGCCTCGCTGGAAGTCAGGCAGGGCCATGTGCCCGCTCTCGATGTGATCGAGGATGGTGGAGATCTTCATGGGAATTGCATTAACTAGACACGGGAATCCATCTTGACAGGCCCTGTTGGAGGCGGTCAGCAGACCATAGGTTGTTAGTCAGGTCTCCCCAAGCCGCAGACAAAAGAGGGATCGCAGCGCGGTAAGCAGGTACGAGCTTTTTGAGATCTCCACCCTTGCGTCTGACAAACTTTGGACGTTTTCCCTCCAGGGCTGCGGCAGGATCCTCAACGCATTCAACACATACTGATGGGAGAGGACTTGTCAAGCAGCTGAGAGACTCGGGTACGCCTGGAAAGGCAGCACAAAGAAGCCATGCCTCTGTTGCCATGCTGGGAACCCAGATCACAACTTTCTCAGGTAGATGATTTAGTCCAAGCCACTCCATCACAATCGCCTCAGCCGCCAGGATATTGGCATCAGGCGGTGGACAGGGGTTGCTTGCGTCGTGTTCTGAATCCAGGAGGATATCGGCGTCAACATGAATGACAAGAAGATCAACATCTTCAGGAAGGGCTCCAACCGCCTCAATCCCACCGGCGTCACGTACAGACTGGCACCAACCACGGACGCCTTTCCAGCCGCCACCATGGGGGCCGGCGTCGCCTCCATAGAGTGACTCGTCGGGCTGAATGCGACTGACTCTGAAGTCGGGGCTGTTGAGATGAGCAAATAACACGGCCTCCAGCACGACGTGGTCAGTGCTGCCTTCGCAAACGAGGCGGACGTTATACATTTGGCATCCCTCCCAGATGCCCAGTTACCCAGAGGCGAGAGAGAGGCCAGCCTTCTTTGGCCTTGCCAATCAGGTCTTCGTCAACAACAACACGACTAATAACTGTCATGCCTCCAAATGCCCGATCAACCGCAAAAAGCCTAACTCGACTATCTTTTAGTGGAAGTCCGTCAAGAACAAGTGGATTGTGGCAAGTCAGCAGCAATTGCCGATCACTGCTAAGCGCCCAGTCAACCATTTTGGCCGTCAGCGAGCGGACCAATCGGGGATTTAGCGTCGCATCAAAATTATCAATAGCGAATAGTCTTGGGCTATCGGGATGGGTTGCAAGGACCGCGGCAAAAAGAACATACAAAGCCCCTTCGCTGGCATCATAGGCACTGAGAACATCACGTTTTTCGGCCATAAAGCGGTCACGAAAAAACAGCACCTGAGATGGCCTGGGGATTGAAGGTGATAGGGGGACCGCTGAGCCGTGACGTGCTCCGAAGCTGGCTACCCAATCAACCAACTCCAGGATGTCATCGATAAGATCCTCTAGAGTATCCGTTTTGCGAGCAAGGCGACGCAACTCTTCTACGGCCTCTGCAAGACGACCGCCGCTAAGTCCAACGGGTTGTCGGCTTTGAGGATCAGAAACAATGCCTCTTAATGTGGCCGTATTGGGCGCATAAATTGCATAGTCTTGCAGCACCGAGAGTAAATCTGAGCTATCTCTGTCTGACATGACTTCTACGTCCTTCAGTGCTGCAAGGCCTCGTACTGGATCTAGTGCAGGTAGTTTTTTTGAGCGAGGTGAACGGCCAACGATCTTTTTCCCGTTGCTGATCCACTTTTCTGTTTTAAAGCCCCATGCTGTTGGCTGGTTGCTCGGATTATTTAGTTCCACTTCGTAGCTACTTGTGCCGGCATAGGCGCCGAAGCGAATGGCATTCCGTCTAGTGTGTCCCCGAAAGGACGTTTTATAGAGATCTGGCAAGCCGGGGCGAACCCCTCGACGCAATAAGGATTCATCATCAACACGCCCTGCGGCGGCAGCTCCTAGAACCCCAATGGCTTCGATAATATTTGATTTGCCACTGCCATTGGCGCCGACAAACACATTGAAAGCCCCAAGCTCCAGCTTTGCTTCCTGGATTGACTTGAAGGCGTGGATTTCAATGCGGTCGATCATGGCTGGCAGGCATCAGGAGGTAGATGGCTTTGGTTTGTGAGAGTTTAGCGTTGAATGATTCAAGTGCAAGTGCAGAGGTGGGTGAATCTGCTTTCTTGCTTAGGATGTTCGCTTGAGCTCAGATGATATGTTCATGTCAAGCGGATCTTGCCGGTGAGGAGCTGTTGCATCATTCCTTGCCTGAGTGCGCTTGCCTTGGCTAACTGCTGATTTGATGCATCTAGGTTTGTATCTAGGTCAGTTAGCACAGCGGCTATGGCAATCTGCTCTCTAGTTTCGCGTGGGATGCGAATAGAATGATCGTGTAGGTCGTTTCGGTTCAGAGTCGGGACGCCTGACCCTGCGGCAAACCGTTCGATGCCCATGCTTGACAAGAGATAGAATATGAACTTGGGATCATTCCCTCTAAAATCTGTCACCCATAGCGAGGTGTTATGAGGCCAAAAGTTATTTGCGACATAGTGAACCTTGCCGATGGTTCCTGAGCGCCCTGTCGCGACTCCCGGCCCCTTGACTTGGAAAGCGGCGTGATGATTCATGACTCCATTGGAATAAACCACGGGATAGGGACCATCTTGTAGCTTCGGATTAGGTAGGTCAAAGCCCCTCTGTAATGGAGCCACATCCCCCAACCTCTTCATCTCCCACTCCCCCTCAAATCCCGGCAGGCGTCGCTTGCCGGTGAGCAGCTCTTGCATGGCAGCCTGCTTGATTTGCTTCTTTTTATCTATGAGGGAATTTGTGTACTCTATGAGATCGTCTACGTCCTGGAGTGCTTCAACTATGGAATTTTGCTCTCCCTTGGTTGGCGGGAGAATGATCTGAAACGACTTAAGGCTCTTGTTTGTTATCTGATTTATTGTGGCACCAAGATGCGCGCTAATCTGCCTCCTGAGTACAGATGACTGAAAATGATAGTGAATAAGACTTCCAAGCGGGCTCCTGAGGATGGCCATGAATGCGCCAAAGGTCATGCCATTTGCGCGCTTGTCTAAAAGTGCTGTTTTTCCAATCAAGTCGCGACTTCCATTACGGACGCAAACCAGAACATCACCCTCTTGAACCATCAGCTCTGTGGGAATATCCGCGAGTACATATACATTGTCATCGAGTGTCAGTGCGCAGTTCTGAATGTTCGAAGATCGGAGAACAAGTGTTCCATGATCCGCAACCTGCTCCGGTTTGTAGGTAAGACCAATGATGGCTTGCCCCAGCTTGCCAAGAGTCTCTACTGTCCAATCCTCTGGGATCACCCCCACCTCCGTCTGCTTGTAGCCCGGCATCAGTTCCATGCGAACCCCATCCTCTCCAGATGGCCTGCCACTCGCACCTGCAGCTCCTCCACTCGAAGGCTGATCGCCGGTAGGGCCTCGCCGTAGCGCTCGCCCAGTTGTTTGAGCCGGCTGGTGAGGGCCTGGCTCACTCGCTCCACCTCGGATGCGACTGCCTGCTCCAGGCTGGTCAGCCACTTGCCCTGCACCACCAGCTCGCGCACCTCGGCTTCCGTGATGCTGTCGTAGCGGCCGTAGGCCTGGTCGTCGAGTTCGGCTTCGGCTGCCTTGAGCGCCTTCTTGGTGGCGGCCTCCTCGTCGCTCAGCTCCAGCCATTCGCGCAGCACGACCAACTCCTCAGCGGCTTCGGGATCCTTCCTGATCTCCTTGATGCGGGCATTCACAGCCGCCTTGTTGATCTTGTCCAACTCACTGAAGGCACCCTCGTCGCCGCTGTGCTCCTCCTCCAATTCGGCAAGCCGGCTGCTTGCCTCCTCCAGCTGGGCGCGTAGGGCTTCGATCAGCTCCAGATCACCGGCAAACAGCTGGCGCACCAGCAGCTCCTTGGGCACCAGGTCACAGGCCCAGCCCTTGTCCTTGGTCTTGCCCTTCTTGTCGGTTTCCAGCACCCGGTAGGGCTCGGCGCACCAGCCCTCGGCGCTGATCGCATACACGTCGTCCTGCATCGATTCGGCCCACTGGTCGAGCAGCAGCTGGTACACGGCGTAGGCATCGATTAGGGGCTGGCCCTGGTAGTGGGCCAGCAGGCCCTCGCTCAGCTCGCGGATCACCGCCTTGGGGTGGCAGCCTGGTTCCAGGGCCGTCAACTGGGTTGCCGCCTGCTGGCGCCAGGCCGCAAAGTGCTCGGCCATCCCCTTCAGGAAGCCAGCGAACTGGGGATGGGCGGTGATCGTGGCCTTCAGCTCCGCCGGCGGCACCGCCAGCTCCAGATAGCCCGGCCGTAAGGGCCTGAACAGGGCCTCGCGCAGCTGCGAGCACACCTGCCAGTAGGCCTCCAGGGCGTCGATGTCGCGCTCAGGGATGCCGCCGCGCAGGTGGGCTTCGATGTCTTGGAGGTCTTCCGCCTCTGAACTGTCGATGTAGCGGGGCAGGTTGAGGTTGTAGTCGTGCCCGGCGATCTCCTCGTTGGGCACGAAGCGCGAATAGCCGGGAACCTCTAACTGGCGGGTGAACACATCCACGATCTTGTGGATGTCGCGCTCGCGCAGGCGGTTTTTGGGGCCGTCCTTGATGAAGCCCTTGCTGGCGTCCACCAGGAAGAGGCCCTCACGGCTGCCGGCGTCGCGCTTGTCGATCACCAGGATGCAGGCGGGGATGCCGGTGCCATAGAAGAGGTTGGCGGGCAGGCCGATGATGCCCTGGATCAGCCCTCGCTGGATCAGGTTCTTGCGGATCTCGGCTTCGGCGTTGCCGCGGAACAGCACGCCGTGGGGAAGGATGCAGCTGCCACGGCCCGTGCTCTTGAGCGTGCGCACGATGTGCAGCAGGTAGGCATAGTCGCCCTGCTTGGCCGGCGGGACGCCGAAGCCTTCGAAGCGGCTGTGGGGATCCTTGGCGGCATCCAGCCCTGTGCTCCAGCGCTTGTCGGAGAACGGTGGATTGGCCACCACGTAGTCGAACTGCTTGAGCTGCTCGCCCTCCTTGAGTTTCGGATCCGCCAGGGTGTTGCCCTGCCAGATGATCGCGGTGGGGTTGCCGTGCAGGATCATGTTCATCCGCGCCAGGCCGCTGGTGGCGGCGTCTTTCTCCTGGCCGTAGAGCGTCACCGGCCGGCCGGCCTGCGCGGCCACCTTGAGCAGCAACGACCCTGAGCCGCAGAACGGATCGCACACCGTTGTGGAGGCCGCGATGGCTTCGCTGTCGATCTGCAGCACCTGGGCTTTCACCCGGCTCACCTCGGACGGTGTGAGGAATTGCCCCTTGCTCTTGCCGCTCTCCACGGCGAAGTGGCGCATCAGATATTCGTAGGCATCGCCCAGGATGTCGTCATCGTCGGCCCGGTTGCGGGAGAAGTTGAGCGCCGGTGCCTCAAAGATCGCGATCAGATCGGTGAGGCGGTCCACCAGCTCCTTGCCGCTGCCCAGCTTGGACTGGTCGTTGAAATCGGGAAAGTCGCTCTGGCTCAGCTGCTGGTTGGCGGCCACCAGCGGGGCGATGATCTGCTTGTTGATGCGATCGCCGATCTCCGCTTTGCCCTTGAGGGCAATCATGTCGGCAAAGCCGCTGCCATCAGGGATCACCAGCGGCGCATAGGGCTGGCCGGCATACTTGTCGCTGATGTACTTGAGGAAGAGGAGCACCAGCACATAGTCCTTGTACTGGCTGGCATCCATGCCGCCGCGTAGGGCGTCGCAGCTGGCCCAGAGGCTCGAATACAGCTCCGACTTGCGGATGGCCATGGGGGCGTTGCGGGCGAGGGCCGTTGCAGGGGATTGTGCCGCAGCTCACCGGGCGGCTCCCACTTGCGCGAGCACCTGCCCGCCCGCCTTCCTCAGGCGGCTGCCCGCCCGTCGCAGGGAACAGGGGAGCGGCGCAGGGGGGCACGGCGGCGGCGGGGCTGGCTCGCCAGCAGCCGGCGCTCACTGCCTGGATCCAGCACCACATGCACCGGGCGTTGGTGGCGGTCGGTGTAGGTGACGCAGTCGATCGCCTCAGGCATCACCGCAAACTCACGCTTGCGGCCGTCGCGGAGCACAAACAGGGGAGCCATGGTCGGGGGGGGGGGGGGGCGCGGAGCCGGTTCCGCAGACCCAGAAACAACAACGCCCCATGCTCCCGCCGCTGTCCGGGGCGTTCAAGGGTCGGTACCGGGGGGGTTGTGACGGCCAAAACGCGAGGGACGATCTCGGAGTTTCGGGGCCTGCCGGTCCGTTCGTTCCCTCAGTCCACGTCGTGGGCGTAGCGGCGGAAGAGGAAGTCGAGGGCGTGGTTGCGCAGCTGGCCGTAGCGGGGATCGTCCTGGATGGCCTCGTAGTTGCGGGGCCGCGCGAACGGCACCTCCAGGATCTCGCCGATCGTGGCCGAGGGGCCGTTGGTCATCATCACCACCCGATCGGCCAGGAACAGGGCCTCGTCGATGTCGTGGGTGATCATCAGCACCGTGGGCTTCTGCTCCCGCCAGATCGCCAGCAGTTCCTCCTGCAGCTCCTCCCTGGTGATCGCATCGAGGGCGCCGAAGGGCTCATCGAGCACCAGCACCGCGGGGCTCACGGCCAGGGCGCGGGCGATCGCCACCCGCTGGCGCATGCCGCCGGACAGCTGGCCGGGCCGCTTGCTGCGGGCCTCCATCAGCCCCACCATCTCCAGGTGGTGGGCCACCACCTCGCGGCGGCTGGCGGCGGCCAGTTCGGGCCGGGCGGCCTTCACCGCCATCTCCACGTTCTGCCACACCGTGAGCCAGGGCAGCAGCGAGTAGTTCTGGAACACCACCATCCGGTCGGGGCCGGGGGGGCCGACCGGGCTCCCGCCCAGCGTCACGGCGCCACTGCTGGGCTGCAGGAAGCCCGACACCATGTTCAGCAGGGTGCTCTTGCCGCAGCCGGAGTGGCCGATCACGCAGAGGAACTCCCCCTGCCGCACCTGCAGGTTGATGTCGCTCAATACCTCGAACGGCCCGCGGCGGGTCTGGAACACCTGCCCCACCCCCCGGAATTCCAGGAAGGCAGCGTCGGCTCCGGTGGGGCCCGCGAACGGCTGGGGGGAGCTGGTCGGGGAGCTGGTCACGGTGGCGCTGGGGGGGTAGGCGGTCATCGGCGGGGGCGGGCGGATTGCTTGAGGCGCCGCTGCTCCTGCAGGAAATGGATCAGCTCGGCGCGCAGCTGGTAGTAGTCGGGGTGCTCCATCACCGTGAGCCGGTCGCGGGGGCGGGCGATCGGCACCTCCACGATGCGGCCGATGCCGGCGGCTGGGCCGTTGCTCAGACACACCACCCGGTCGGAGAGCAGCAGGGCCTCATCCACGTCGTGGGTCACCATCACGGCGGTGAGCGCCGATTCCTGGCAGATCTGCATCAGTTGCTGCTGCAGGTTGCCGCGGGTGAGGGCATCGAGGGCGCCGAAGGGTTCATCGAGCAGCAGCAAGGTGGGCCGGATCGCCAGTGCCCGGGCGATCGCCACTCGCTGTTTCATGCCACCGGACAGTTCGGCCGGGAACTTGTGCGCTGCAGCGCTGAGATTCACCAGCTGGATGTTGCGCTCCACGATCTCGCGGCGCTCCGCCGGGCTGAGCTGGGGATACACGGTGTCCACCGCCAGGGCGATGTTCTCTCGCACTGTTTTCCAGGGCAGCAGCGAGTAGTTCTGGAACACCACCATCCGGTCCGGCCCCGGATCGGTGACCTGGCGCCCATGCATCAGGATGCCCCCCTCGGTGGCCTGGCTGAGGCCGGCCATCAGGTTGAGCAGGGTGCTCTTGCCGCAGCCGGAATGGCCAATCAGGGTTACGAATTCGCCGGTGCGCACATCGAGGGTCACCCCCTGCAATGCCACGTAGCGGCCGCCGTCATCCAGGTCGAAGGTCTGGGTGACGGCGTCAACCGTGAGCAGTCCGGTGCCCATCTCAGTTCTCCCCCCGGCTCACCTTGCGGCCCACCCAGGCCACGAAGCGGTCGAGCAGCAGGCCCACCACGCCCACATAGATGATGGCCAGGATGATCGCGCTGGAGCTGGAGTCGCCGCCGGCGTTGTAGGCATCCCAGATGAAGTAGCCGATGCCGCCGTCGGCCTTGAGCATCTCGGCGGCCACGATCGCCAGCCAGGCCAGGCCCACGGCGATGCGCAGGCCGGTGAACACATAGGGAACCGTGGCCGGCACCACGATGTCGCGGATGTAGGCCCGCTTGCTCAGCCGCAGCACCCGCGCCACGTTGGTGTAGTCCTGGGGGATCTCCTTGATGCCCACCGCCGTGTTGATGATGATCGGCCAGATCGCGGTGATGAAGATCACGAAGATCGCCGAGGTGTTGGCGTCCTGAAACACCATCAGGGAGATCGGAAACCAGGCCAGCGGCGGCACCGTGCGCAGCACCTGCACCACCGGATCGAAACCCTTGCCCACGAAGCGGTTGAGGCCCAGCAGGCCGCCGATGGCGATGCCCACCACGGCGGCCAGGCCATAGCCCAGGGCCACCCGCTGCAGGGAGATCAGGATCTGCCAGCCCAGCCCCTTGCTGGTGCCGCCGTCATCGAAGAACGGCTGGCTGATGTAGGGGTCCCAGGTGTCGGCAATCACGTTCACCGGGCCGGGCAGACGCGCGGTGCCGAGCACAACGCTGAGCATCTGCCAGACGATCAGGAATGCGCCGATGCACAGCAGGTAGGGCATCACCTGGGGAAGGGCTGGCAGCAGCCTGCGCTGGCGCAGGCGCCGCCCGGAGGAGGCGGTGGAGGTCACGAATCGGGAAGGTAACGAACCGGCGGGGAATGAACGGGTGCGATCACGTCATGGTCTGGGCGATCACTTCATCGCCTTGATCGGCAGAGCATCGAGATAGGCCTTGGGATTTTCCGGATCAAACACCACCCCGTCGAAGAAGGTTTCCTTGCCACGGGAGTCGCTGGCGGGGATTGCCTTCTCCTGGCCGATGGCGATCGCCGCTTCCTTCCAGAGGTCGGCCCGGTTCACCTTGTTCACCAGGGCATTGATGTCGGTGTTGGCGGGCAGATAGCCCCAGCGCATGTCTTCCGTCACAAACCAGGTGTCGTGGCTCTTGAAGGGGAAGGAGGAATCGCTGGCCCAGAACAGCATCTTGTAGGGGCTGTTGGTCACCTTGCGGCCGTCGCCATAGTCGACGGTGCCGGCCAGCCTGGGCTTGATGTCCTCAATGGTTGCCTTGATGTACTTGTCCTGGGTCACGATTTCGCACATCTCATCGAGATTGGCCGGGTCGTCGCACCACATCTGGGCCTCCTGCACCGCCTTCAGCAGGGCCTTGGTTGCCTTGGGATTGGCATCCACCCAGTCGGCCCGCAGCGAGAAGGCCTTCTCGGGGTGCTTCTCCCAGAATTCACCGGTCTGGGCGGCGGTGTAGCCCAGCTTCTTGTTCACCAGACGCTGGTTCCAGGGCTCACCCACACAGAAGGTGTCCATGGTTCCCGTCTGCATGTTGGCCACCATCTGCGGCGGCGGCACCACCACCAGGTCGGCGTCCTTGTTGGGGTCGATGCCATTGGCGGCCATCCAATAGCGCATAAACAGGTCGTGATTGCCGCCTGGGAAGGTGACGGCCGCTTTGAACTTTCTGCCCTTATCACTCGCGGTGGCCACCGCCTTCTTCATCGCCTCTGCGTCCTTGATGGTGAGGCCTGGAAAGTCCTTCGATACCGAGTAGGCCTGGCCCTGGGTGTTCAGGCGGGCCAGGGTGTACATCGGCAGGGGCTGCTTGCTCTTGGTGATCGTGCCGGCCGTGAGCAGCAGGGGCATCGGCGAGAGGATGTGGGCCCCGTCGATGCCGCCGCCGGCACTGCCCAGTTCCAGGTTGTCGCGGGTGGCGGCCCAGGAGGTCTGCTTCACCACCTTCACCTCGGGCATGCCGTGCTTGGCGAAGAGGCCCTTCTCCAGGGCGATGATCACCGGTGAGGCATCGGTGAGGGCGATGAAGCCCAGGGTGGCGCCGGTCACTTCCGGGGAATCGCCACCGCCGCCCGTGGGGGCGGGTTGGGTGCCAGCCTGTTCGCTGGTGCCACCGCAGGCAGCCAGCCAGACCGCACCGGCTGCGGATCCCGCAGCGGTGAGCAGAAAGCGACGACGCGAAAGATTCGACATGGGGGTTATGGAAGATGCCGGAGTGGCGATGGTCTGCACTCCGGACGGGCTCCACAACGAAGCGCACCGAACCGGTTGGATCACGGGGTCTGACCAGTTCGGTCTCACCCAGGGGTCTGGCTGAATGCTCCGGTGTACAGCCCGGCGCACATCCGGGTGCACATACGGGCCTAACAGCCAGATCAAGCGGTCGGCGCACCAGGCTGACCGACCCCATCAGATCACCATGCCGGGCCCCGTCGCAGGGTTGCGGTTGCTACCGATCGCCGATCTGCTCTGCCTGGGGCGGCTCGGCCGGGGGCATCGGCTGGTCGGCGAGTGCGCGGCGCAGTCGCTCGCCGCTTTGCGCCAGTTGCAGGGCGCGGGCCTGGTTGAGCGCGCTCTCCAGGCTGGTGAACTGGTCGGCCAGCCACAGGTAGCAGCCCAGATTCCAGAGCAGGGCCTGGGCCATCGCCCCCTCGCCCCGCAGGGCCGCCAGGGCGTCCCGGCGCCAGGTCTCCAGGCCCTGCCAGCCGGTTTCCTCCCCGTGCAGGCCGTGGTCGCGCGGGTGCAGCAGCAGCCGCTCCACGGCCCCCTGGCGCAGCCGGGCCGTGATGCCCGCCCGGCTGGTGGGCAGGTCGGTGGAGCCCTCCAGGCCCTTCACCGTGAGCACGTCGGTTTCGCCAGCCGCCTGCAGCGCCTCCCAGGCCCGTTTCTCCGTGGGCGGATGCACGAAGCCGCTCACCAGCAGGTGCGGGCCCTGGTGGGGGGTCCAGAGCAGCTCCAGGCTGGCCACCGGCGGCCGTTTGCCGATCTCATCGCGCACCGGCAGCAGGCGCTCGGCTGCCGGGAAGTGGTGGGGCTGGTGGCTGAGGGCCAGGTTGTGCTCGTCGAGGCGCTGCTGCAGTGCCGGCAACGGGAGGCGACACCAGTCGATGCCCAGCGCCGCGAACAGCTCCGCCAGGGTGACGCCGAACTTCACCGGCATCGGGTCGCCTCCGTGCAGCACCACGGGGACCCCGGCACTGGCCAGGGTCAGGGCCAGCAGGGGCAGCAGGGGGGCGGTGCGGCTGCGCCCGTCGTAGGGCACGCCGAAGCACACGGCCCGGCGACCGGGGGTCTCCAGCACCGGGCCGTGCTGCCGGTAGCTGTCGAGCATGCCGGTGAGTTCCATTGGCAGGGGCCGACGGATGCGGTGGGCGATCAGGAAGGCCCCCATCTGGGCATCGCTCACCTGCCCCGTGAGCATCAGATCCATCGCCTCGCACGCCTCTTCCCGGCTGAGGCCGGTGCTGGTGTGCTCGCCGCTGCCCACCTTGCCGATCAGTTCGCGGAAGCGGGCCCGCGGCGCCCCCAGGGCGTCGAGCCGCAGCCGGCGCCGCTGCTCGCCGACCAGATCAGCCTGGGATGCCGGAGTTGTTGGTAGCGGTTGCAACACAGACAGCGGATGCCTCAGCCCACAATCGAGGGGTCTCCCCTGGGGAGATCCTCGATTATCGGGACTGGCGCCGCTGTGACGGGCGCCACTCCACCTGTGTGATTGCTCCTGGCGACGCAGCCCTCATCGGCGTTGCTCGGACCCCCCGCGGAGCCTGGGCGCTCGGCGGGGGGCTGCCGAGGTTGTTCTTCGCGCCGCCGTGCTGCCGCATGACCCGTTCGCCGTTGTCCAACGCCCAGCCCCCGGCTGCCGGGGCCAGCCTCAGCAAGGTGGAGCAGGCCAAGGCCGAGCTCTGCGGCCTGGAACTGGCCCCGCGACTCCAGGAGCTGGGCCGCCAGGGATGGGAGGCCCTCGATGAGGCCACCCTCACGATCCGGCTCAAGTGGCTGGGGATCTTCTTTCGCCCGGTCACACCTGGCCGCTTCATGGTGCGGTTGCGGCTGCCCAACGGCGTGATCAGCGCCGCCCAGCTGGCGGTGCTGGCCGAGGCGGTGGATCGCTGCAGCGAGCATGGCAGCGCCGACATCACCACGCGCCAGAACCTGCAGTTGCGGGGCCTGCTGCTGGAAGACATGGCTTTCCTGATGGCGGAGCTGGAGCGGGTGGGGCTCACCAGCCGCCAGTCGGGCCACGACAACCCGCGCAACATCACCGGCAACCCCCTGGCCGGCATCGACCCGGAGGAGTTCCTCGACACCAGGCCGCTGGTGGCGGCCATCCAGGCGGCTCTGCTGGGGCCGGCGGGGCCGCGCAATCTGCCCCGCAAGTTCAACGTGGCGGTGGGCGGGGCCCCGGACAGCTTCCTGCTGCACAACGACCTGGCCTTCCTGCCGGCCCGGCGGGAGGGCGAGCTGGGGTTCACGGTGATGGTGGGCGGCTTCTTCTCCGCCCAGCGCAACGAGCTGGCCCTTCCCCTGGGCCTGTGGCTGCCGCCCGGGCAGCTGCCCGCCTTCACCCTGGCGGTGCTGCGCCACTACGAGCAGCAGGGCAACCGCCAGCAGCGCACCAGGAGCCGGCTGATGTACCTGGTGGACCAGCTCGGCCTGGAGGGCTACCGCCAGGCGGTGCTGGCCAGCTGGGCGGAGCTGGCCCTCGCCCTGGGCTCCGACCAGGGCGGCGATCCCGCCACCGCCGCGGCCCACGACGGCAGCCATCTGGTGAACCGGGCACCCCGCGATGGGCTCGGCGTGCACGCCCAGAAGCAGCCGGGCCTGCGCTGGCTGGGCCTGCACGTGCCCACGGGCCGGCTGGATGCGGCCGCGATGCTGGAGCTGGCGCGGCTGGCCCGCACCTACGGCAGCGGTGAGCTGCGCCTCACCGAGGCCCAGAACGCCCTGATCGTGGATGTGCCCGCCCACCGTGTGGAGGCGCTGCTGGCCGAGCCCCTGCTGCGGCGCTTCCGTCCCGATCCCTCCCCCCTGCAGGCCGAGGCGGTGAGCTGCACCGGCAACGCCTACTGCAGCTTCGCCCTGATTCCCACCAAGGGCACGGCCCAGGCGGTGCTGGAGGAGCTGGAGCGGCGCGTCGAGCTGCCCCACGCCGTGCGCATGCACTGGACCGGCTGCCCCAACGCCTGCGGCCAGCCCTACATGGGCCAGATCGGCCTGATGGGGGCCAAGGCCCGCAAGGACGGCCAGATGGTGGAGGCCGCCAGGATCTTTCTGGGCGGCACGATGGACAGCGACCCTAAGTTGGCCGAGCTGCACGACAAGGGCGTGCCCCTCACGGATCTGGCCAATGTGCTGGAGCAGTTGCTGGTGGAGCGTTTCGGCGCCCGGCGCCGCGATCCGGCCCCTTCCGCGTCACCGTCCGCAGCTGTCCCCTAGCGTTTTTTGTTGATGGGGGGCCCGGCCCACCCGACCCCGCCGCCCCATGTGCCTGAGCCGGTCCCTCTTCCTGTCTGCCTCCCCCGTGGCGTGATTCCCCTGGCTGACGCCCCGCCCCGCCCCGCCGATCTGCCGGCCTGCGGCGATCCCAGCCGCTGGCCCTTCCTGCAGGGGCTGCGGCATGGGTGGAAACCGGCACCCCTGGTGCTGGAGCCCTGGCTGGAGGCCATCGAAGCCGGCACTCTTCAGCCCGAGGCCGACCTGCTCACGGCCCTGGCTCCCCATCTCAGTGCGGCTGCCACCCGGCGCCTGGTGGCCTGGTGGGTGGGCCAGGCCAGCCCGGATCCCCAGCTGCCGCTGCTGGTGGCCCAGCGGCGGGACCCGGCGCTGGCGGACTGGCTGCTCGACCAGTTGGGGGGTGCGCCCGCGGATCAGGTGGCCGCCCGCCCGGCCTCGGTGCTGGTGGGGCTGCTCATCCTGCTGGGCCATCAGCGCGACGGGCGAGCCTGGCCCCTGCTGCGCTCCTGGCTGGAGGCGCCGCTTCCCGCCGCGCTGCGCCGTGCCGCCCTGGAGGGGCTGGCCGTGGGGCTGCCCGCCTGGCCCCGGCCCGCACTCCACCGCTGCCTGCAGCAGCTGGCGACGGACCTCGATCCCCAGCTGGCCGCGGCGGCTGTGGATCTGCTGGCCCGCCTGCCCCGCTGCCGCCGCCAGCTGGTGCCCCTCAGCCGCAGCGCCCTCGAGCCCGGCGTGGCCCTGCGGCTGCAGCGTCGCCTGGCGGCGACAACCGTGCAACCCCTCCTACTGGTGGTGCACGGCCGCAGTGGCGGGGCCCTGCCGCCCGAGCTGGTGAGCCTGGCCGAGGAGCTGGAGCAGCGCCGCCGGGCGCCGGTGCGCCTGCAGGCGCTCACCGCAGCGGCCCCCCCGGAGGCGGGTGCGCTGCTGGCGGCGGGCCTGCCCCTCACCCTGGTGCCCCTGCTGCTGCTGCCGGGCGGGCACGTGTGCCATGACGTGCCCGCCATCGCCGCCCACTGGCACCGTCACGTCCCCGTGCAGCGGGTGCCCTTCCTCGGGGCCTGGCCCAGTTGGCAGCGGGCGCTGCGGCGGGAGCTGCAGAACCTGGTAGCCGGCTCCGCCGCTCCGGAACGGCCGTTGTTGCTGCATCATCCGCTCGCCAATCCCCTGGCCGAGCGCTACCTCGCCTGGCTGGAGCGGGCCACGGGCTGCCGCACCCTGGCCACTGCATACAGTGCGACGGATCCCGAGGATCCGCCCCTGAGCTTCAACGCCCCGGCCCTGCCCCTGGTTCTGGCGGCCAACCGCCTCACCGATCGGCTCGCTGGCCGGATGGCGGTTCCCCTGCTGCAGCGCCCCGGCCTGAGGGCGATGCTGCTCGATGCGCTGGAGGCCCTGCCGTGAGCGAGGTGGCGCCCCCGCTGGGCACGGTATACCTGGTGGGGGCCGGTCCCGGTGATCCCGACCTGCTCACGGTGAAGGCCCACCGCCTGCTGCAGCAGTGCGATGCCCTCGTGTACGACTCCCTGGTGCCCAAGGCCCTGCTCGACCTGGTGCCGGCCGGTTGCGAGCGCCATTTCGTGGGTAAGCGGCGCGGCCACCATTCCGTGCCCCAGCCCAGCACCAATGCCGTGCTGGTGGAGCTGGCCAGCCGCCGCCGCCTGATCGTGCGCCTCAAGGGCGGCGACCCCTTCCTGTTCGGCCGCGGCGGTGAGGAGGCGGCCCACCTGGCGGCCCGGGGCATCCCGGTGCAGGTGGTGCCCGGGGTCACGGCCGGCATCGCCGCCCCGGCCTACGCCGGCATTCCGGTCACCCACCGCAGTGCTGGCTCCAGCGTCACCTTCGTGACCGGCCACGAGGAGATCGACAAACAGCGTCCCGGGGTGAACTGGCGCGGCCTGGCCCGCAGCACCGATGGCCTGGTGATCTACATGGGGCTCCACAACCTGCGGCGCATCGCCGAGGAACTGTTGGCCGGCGGTCTGGCTCCGGACACCCCGGCGGCTGTGATCCAGCAGGGCACGGTGGAGGGCCAGCGACTGCTGCTCAGTCCCCTGCTGGAGCTGGCCGACCAGGCCGAGCAGCAGGGCTTCGCCTCCCCCTCGATTGTGCTGGTGGGCCAGGTGGTGGCCCAGCGGGTGGTTGCCTGCAGTCCGGTGCCGGCAGCGGTGGAGATGCCGATTCCGTTCTGAGCACCGCTGGGCTGGATTCGTGGCGCCAGGGTGCCGCGATCGCGGGTCACTGGGGGAACTGGTCTGCGGTTTGGCGGGTTCCGTAGTGATTGCCACCGTTGCCGGGTTCGGTGGTTCGTTTCACTGAAGGGGCTTCCCCAGCCCTCCTCCCGAGCCCGATGACTGCCTTCATGCCGAAGCCGGCGCCGATGTTTGAGCTGATTCCCTACGAGAAGTTCCGGGATACGCCTTCGGTGCGTTTCTTCGACATCACGGTGGCTGCGTCGAATGCCCGGGATCTGGTGATCCATTCCGGTCCGGCCGTGAGCCCACCCGATGAAGAGAAAACCGGTGCCTGGCAGTTCTATCTCCACCCCCATCAGGAAGACAATCTGTTAGCTCTGCATGGGGGACGCACCTTCTATCTGGTGAACTTCGGCTGGAATTACCCGTATCACATTGTTCGTCTCGATGCCGGTGGCGACATCCTGCGCATACCGCCCGGCACCTTCCATCGTTCGGTTTCCGATCCCGATGGTTCGGTTGTGCTGAACCAGGCGGTGCGCGAAGAAGGCGCCAGCGTGTTGCGCGAGTTCCGGGTGTACAATAGCCGTCGCATTTCGCGCCTGTTCGCTGTCACCTTCAAGACCGCTCCCCTGCCCAAGCTGCACGGCCTTAACTGGTGAGTCAGCCCCCGCCCAGCACCCGATCTTCAGCCCCGGCGGACAGAAACAGCCAATCAAATATGGCCTTCTGCGACGGGGGGCTGCCATTTGCAAAATATCTCTACATTTAAGCTTCAATAGTGCAATGAGATGGGTGACCAGCTGGCACCGGCAGCTAGATGTGCAGCGGGGAGTCGCAGGCTGGGACTGGTTTCCGGGCGGCTGCCGGTCCTGGCCCATGCACCCGATCACGGCACATCTGAATGGCCGCATGAACCGGAATGGCCGTAGGGAGAGGCACGGGCCGCCCCCGGTGGATCCCCAGATGGCTGGGATGGCGACCCTCGTTCCGGGGCTCTCCGCGTGATTCCTTCCCCCACTCCCTCTGCTGTTCCGCCGCCCGAGCCGGCGCAGCGCCCGCTTTGGCGCTGGCTGGCCATGGTCTTCCTGCTGGCACTGGCCGGGGTGGCCGGCACTGCGCTGTGGCAGCAGCTGCGCCAGGGACGCCAGCTCTTTGTGGCGATCTCCTCCTTCCCGGGGTACGAGTACTTCTATCTGGCCGAGCAGAAGTTGCTGGCTGAGGACCTCGGCATCGACCTGCGGGTGAAGCAGTACAGCTCGCTGGCCGATCAGCGCCTCGCCTATGTGCGCGGTGATGTGAATGTGATCACCACCACCCTGTCTGAAGCGATCGCCCTCTGCCAGGAGGTGCCGGACCGCTGTCCGGAGCTGGTGCTGGTGCTGGATGAATCCGTTGGCGCGGATCGGCTGATGGCTCGCGTCGGGGTGAGCAGCCCCGGCGCCCTGGCGGGCCAGCGGGTGGGGCTGGAGCGCACCTTGCTGGCCGAGTACATCCTGTTGCGCAGTCTGGAGGCGGAGCAGGTGCCGATGACCGAGTTGCAGCTGCGCTTCGATGGCCCCGCAGCCCTGGTCGCCAACCTGCGTGACGGCCAGCTGGATGCCATCGTGACCTATGCGCCCCACGACCTTCCCCTGCGTCAGGACAAGCGCTTCCACGAGTTGTTCAACAGCAGTCAGGTGCCGGGGTCGGTGGTGGACGTGCTGGCGGTGGATCCCGGCTACGCCAAGCGCCGGCGGGCTGCGATCCAGGCCCTGGTGCGCACCTGGTGGGCGGCCCAGGCCTATACCCGAGCCAATCGGAACGAGGCGTTGGCCTTGATGGCCCAGCGCCAGCAGATCAGCCCCAGCGCCTTCGAGCTGTCGGAGCAGGGTCTGCGCTATCCCCTGGCAGGGCAGCAGGCCCAGTTGCTGGCGCCCGATGGACCGGTGGCGCGATCCATCGCCGGCAAGGCCGCCCTGCTGGCGAAAGCGCAGCGCATCCGGCTGGATGCCCCCCTGCCCCGGCCCACCACGGCCTTTCTGGTGGAGCCGTGATGCGCAGGCGGTTGCGCAACCAACTGCACACCGGCCAGTTGGGCCAGCGGGTGAACCGTCGCCTCTGGTTCGACATGCTGCTGGCGGCCACGGCCGCCTCGGCACTGATGGCCGTGGTGGCCGGCTTTCTCGTGCTGTCCCAGAGCGCCTATGACCTGCGCCGCCAGGCCGAGGGCCTGCAGCGGCAACTGAGCATGGGGCTCATTGATGACGAGCCCCTCTACAACCTGCAGCGCCAGTTGCAGCAGGCCGTCTCCAGCCGTGATGTGGAGAGTGCCCTGGTGGTGCATCAGGGCGGCCGGGTGCTGGCCGCCTCCAACAACGCCCTGGTGGGCCTCAGCCTGCCCCGTCTGTTGCAGCTGCCCAACCAGGACAATCTGCGCAAGCTGTTTGCCGCCTGCCCGCCCACCACCTCAAAGCTCTCCTGCCTCAGCCGCGAACAGGTGATGTTCCACGGTGTGTTGCCCTGGATCGGCGGGGACGCACTGATGACCATGCGCCAATACCCCGTGGACCTCAAGGCCATCGGCCGGGCGGGAGATCGGGTGAGCCTGATCACCATCACCGATGTGCGGCAAGCCCGCCAGGAGGCCCTGCTGTTTGTGTTCAAGGTGTTCCTGGCCGGCCTGCTGCCGCTGTTTGTGGGCTGCGTGGGCCTGATGGTGCAGTTGCGCCGAGAGCTGATTCCCCAGCTGCTGCATCTGGCCCAGATCGATGCCCTCTCCGGCATCTACAACCGCCGCGCCTTCACGGAGGCCGCCACGGAACAGCTGCGGCTTGCCCGGCAGAGCGGCCTGCCGATGGCCATGGCCCTGATTGATGTGGACCACTTCAAGCAGATCAACGACTCCTACGGCCACGACGCCGGCGACCAGGTGATTCGGCAGGTTGCCGCGCTGCTGCGGGCTGCCGTGCGCAGCAGCGATCTGGTGGGCCGCTTGGGAGGCGATGAATTCGCCATTCTCGTGCAGTTGCCCGCCGACGAGGCGGCCTAGGCGCTGGAGCGCACCCGCCAGCGGATCCAGGCCACCCCTGTCGCCAGCGGTGACGGCCAGGCGGTGCAGGTGGATCTCTCCGTGGGGCTGGCCACCAGCCATGGCCGGGGCGGCTATGACCTGAGCGAATTGATGGGCGCAGCCGATGCGGCCCTCTACGTGGCCAAGGACCGCGGCCGAGGTCAGGTGGTGAATCTGGAACGCAGCGCCCGGGTCGCGCACTCCCGCGAGTCAGCCCCGCTGGGACAGTGGCAAGTCGGCGGCGACTGAGCCGCTTTTCTGCGCACCCGTGCTGCCGGCTTCGAGCAGATCGGCCTCGATCTCCCAGCTGAACGTGCTCGTCACGCCGGGTGGGCCGGAGAAGCTGCCGGTGATCGCCGCGGTGAGCTCCGGTTTGGAGGACGTGGCCAGCAGGATGTAGCGGTCGTCGATCACGCCGATCCCGCTGGGGTCGAAGCCGCGCCAGCCGGCTCCGGGCACATACACCTCGGCCCAGGCATGCAGGTCGTAGCGCTTGGGCTTGGGTTCCACCAGGTGATACCCGCTCACGAACCGGGCCGGCAGCCCCACGCACCGGCAGGTCTCCACCATCAGCATCGCCAGGTCGCGGCAGGAGCCGACCCGCTCCTTCAGGGTGCGCCCCGCCGGCCAGGGGGGACCCTGGTGCCGCTTGGTGTACTTGACCCGGTCCTGAATGATCTCCACCAGCTGCTGCAGATACATCAGCGCCCGTTGGTCGCTGCCCATCAGAGCTTCCTGGGCCAGGTCCACCGCCGCCGGATCGTGCTGGCCGTTGGGCAGCCAGCCCTCGAGCGAGCCCACCAGGTCGCCGTTGAGGTGACCCACCGGGTAGGGCAGCTGGGGTTCGAGTTCCTCCAGGCAGGCCTGCAGCAGCGGCGCCGTTTCGGTTTCCACCTCACTTACGGCGCGCACCAGGAAGTGGTCGGTGCTGCCCTGGAAGCGGGCCCGCAGGATCTCATCGCCGCTGGCCGCCACCAGCGGATAGAGCCGGCTGGGTTCGGGACTGATTTCCAGGTGGAAACTGAGCAGCCGCTGAAAACCGTGGCCGCGGGGCTTCAGACAGAAGCGGTGCGGACCGAGCAGCACGGGTGCGTCGTAGCGGTAGTCGAAGGTGTGGATTAGGCGAGCACGCATGCCGGATCGGCGTTGTGGGGATTGTGGGTTGTCGCGGTGAAGTAGCGCTCTTCAATCAGGGTGTGGAGGGTGTTGAGATCGCTTTGCAGGGCGTCGATGGATTCATGCAGTCCCCCCGAGATCAGTTCCTCGATGCGGGTGTAGCTCCAGCGGGCCAGGGTGAGGCCGCTGAGGCACTCCAGAGCATCGGGGGTGGCGGGCACCGCCGAACCACTCACGATGCGGAGAGTTTCCTGGATCCGCTCCAGGCAGTAGCGCACCGAACGGGGAAAGATCGGATCGAGCAACAGAAAGGCCGCCACCGCTTTGGGTTCAATCGCCTGCTGGCGGGATTGTCGGAACATCTGATAGGCGCCGGCACTGCGCAACAGGGAGATCCATTGCAGTTCATCCAGCACGCCGCCCACTTCATCGGGGGAGGGCAACAGCAGGAAGTACTTCACGTCGAGGATGCGGGTCGTCTTGTCGGCCCGCTCCAGCAGGCGGCCCAGGCGGCTGAACTGCCAGGAGAGATCCCTACTCAGGGTGGCATCGGTGATGCCATAGAACAGCTGGCAGGCCCGGCGGATGTCCCGCAGCAGCTCCTGGGGAGGTTGGCCCCAGAAGCGCTCATCCTCCATCATCGTCCAGTAGATGTCATTGAGGTGCTCCCACATTTCGGTGGTGATCACCTCACGGATCTGCCGCGCATTTTCGCGGGCGTGGCTCAGGCAGTTGCGGATGCTGCTGGGGTTGTCATCGGCCCGCACCAGAAACTCCACCACGTCGTCCGGTGAACCCTGGGGATAAAGGGTGTCGAACAGCTCGCGGTCGCCACTGGCATCGATCAGGGGCAGCCAGGGCTCGGCGCTGCCCGGTGGGCAGTCCAACGCCATGGCTTCGCTCACTTCCACGAAGCGGGAGATGTTTTCGGCCCGCTCCACATAGCGGTTGATCCAGTAGAGCGAATCGGCTACGCGGCTCAACATGGCAGGCTCTCCTGGCTTTCTGTGACGATCCAGGTGTCCTTGCAGCCGCCACCCTGGGATGAATTCACCACCAGGGAACCACGGCGCAGGGCCACCCGGGTGAGTCCTCCCGGGCTCACCCAGGCTCCCCTGCCCCGCAACACATAGGGGCGCAGATCCACATGGCAGGGGAAGAGTTCTCCCTCGCTCAGGGAAGGAACCGTGGACAGTTCCAGGGTGGGCTGGGCGATGTAATTGCGCGGATTGTCCTGGATTTTGATCGCGAATTCACGGATCTCTTCCGGGCTGGCATGGGGGCCGATCAACATGCCATAGCCCCCAGCTTCCGCCACCGCTTTCACCACCAGTTCGCTCAGGTGAGCCAGCACATAGGCCTGGTCATCTGGCCGGGAGCAGATGTAGGTGGGCACATTTTCGATGATCGGCTCCTCGCCCAGGTAATAGCGGATCATCTCCGGCACGTAGGCGTAAATCAGCTTGTCGTCGGCCACGCCGGTGCCCGGAGCGTTGGCGATCGCCACCCGCCCGGCGCTGTAGGCCCGCATCAGCCCCGGTACGCCCAGCATCGAATCACTGCGGAACACCTCCGGATCGAGGAAGTCGTCATCGATGCGCCGATAGATCACATCCACCTGCTCGAGGCCGGCAGTGCTGCGCATCCACACCCGCTCGTCCTGGCACACCAGGTCGCGGCCTTCCACCAGCTGGATGCCCATCTGCTGGGCCAGGTAGCTGTGCTCGAAATAGGCGCTGTTGTACACGCCCGGGGTAAGCAGCACCACCTTCGGGGTTTCCGTCCAGGGCGCCAGCTCCCGCAGGGTCTGGAGCAGGTGGGAGGGATAGTCGTCGATCGGCTGCACGGTGCGCCCCATGAAAAGGCTGGGGAACATGCGCTTCATCACCCGCCGGTTCTCGAGGAAGTAGGCCACGCCAGAAGGGCAGCGCAGGTTGTCCTCCAGCACCCGCCAGGTGCCTTCCCCATCGCGTACCAGGTCGAGGCCGGAGATGTGGCACCAGCGGTTGAGCGGTGGTTTGAATCCCTGCATCTGGGGTCGCCAGCCCTGGGAGCTCTCCACATCGCCCCGGGGAATGACGTTGTCGTTCAGGATCCGCTGGCTGCCGTACACATCCGCCAAGAACTGGTCGATGGCCTCAAGGCGCTGGATCAGGCCCTGTTCCAGCCTCACCCATTCGCTGTTGCTGATCAGCCGGGGCAGGGGATCGAAGGGCAGGATCCGCTCCGCTCCCCGCTGGTCGGAGCCATTGAGGCGGAAGGTGGCCCCCAGCCGTTTCAGCAACACCCCCGCCGCGGCGTGATTGCGGTTCAGTTCGTCCAGACCCAGGCGCCCCAGGGACGACAACAGGGGTTGCAGGGCCGTGCGGGGCTGGTCGTTGGCACTGAAGTATTCGTCGTAGCCGCGGTTGGGGGTGTAGTCCGTGAACATGCAGACACCTGGAATGCGATGGATCCTGCTGCGCCATCGAGACCCGCCCCAGTGGCGATTGCTACGAAATGGTCCGGGGCCGAGAGAAACCCCATGAATTCTGCCGCTTCTCGCTCCTGCTGCGGCAAAACCCAGCCAGCGGCAAGGAAAGACCACCCCGCATCGGTTGCCGTCCTGCCCAGGCGATCGCGAATGCTTTTGGACCGTCAGGCAAGCGAATCGTGACGAAGGACACGGCGCCACCTCGCCAACAGGCTAATATTCACCAGTATTTTTGCTTTTTCCTATGGTGAAGGTGCTCCTTAAGACGATTCCCTTAGCGGCATCCCTGGGTATAGCCGTGCTCACGTTTATGCCGGCTTCAGCCTCTGCCGTTCAGGTGGTGGTGTCTGGCAAGACTTATGAGGTGAAAACTTTCACGGGAACTGCCAATGCCAATGCTGGAAAATTCTCAACGGCGTTTATGCCTTGGTTTGGTAACCAGAGCCTCGCTACCACATTTGCGACTGCTGTAGGCAGTCAGTTGGGATTGCCGAACCTCTTCGTCACCGGTCCTCTCTTTACTTACTCTCGAAGCACAGGATTTATTCCTGCCTTGAATACAACAAATAATTCCGTATTTCAATCACTGACAGGCACAACAGTAACTGGTGTTCCCCTTCTCAGGTCAATTTCCGCCACGTATGCCGAGGCCACTTTGGTGCCCGGTCCTCTCCCCCTGCTCGGGGTAGGTGCTGCCTTCGGCTTCAGCCGTAGACTGCGTTGTCGGATCCGCCGTTCCAACTCCGTTCAACCGTAGGAAACCTCCGCTTGACTGGCGCCTGACAGCTCACAGGTGCCTATTTCTTCTTGCCCCGCAGCTATGCGGGGCTTTTTTTGCCTCAATACATCATCATCTGCCGGCCTGCCTTCCTGTAGGTACCTGCGCCTCAGACTCCTTCCGCGATCTCAGGGTCATTCTCGCGCGGGACGGCAGGGTTTTCCAGGCTCTTCCTAGGTTAGTCCAGGCTGACTTTGCACCACGTCGATCGAACGCCGTTGGCGCATTGCTCTGGTTTTGTTCTAGCATTGGTTCACTCGAAAGCTCAGTCCTCGATCGAGCCCATAGATTTCAGCTTCATTGCCAGCATGGAGTTGCAATCTGAGGGTCGGCGGGACCGTGATCCCCTGAATGTGGGCACCTACCTAGAGCCGCTGATGGAGCCTTCTGAACAGAGCAGATTCCGCCGTGAGGACCGGCGCTACTTTGAGCGCCATGAAGCACCGCCCTGCCGGCCGCTGTCGGCCCGCCTGGAGGGTGACACCCCGGATGAGCCTGCCTCGCAGTGGTTTTCCGCAGACATTCTGGATATCAGCCTCGGTGGCGTTTGTGTGCTGATCACTGGCACCCCAGACATGCAGCTGGGCCAGAGGATTACCCTCGATTTCAAGGCCCATCGGCTGCCTGAGTCACTCCAGCCGCACACCTTGATCGCTGCACGCCTGCGTTGGTTCGCGAGCTCTGGCCTCGTCAGTACGCTGGGCCTCAGTTTTGACATGCCCCTGCCCGAGCTGCCTGAACTGCTGGCGGAACGACGCCTGCAGCGCCGTGATCCCAACAGCCTCTGAGGGGGCTTCAGAGCAGAAAATAGCGCTGGGCCATCGGCAGTTCCGTGGCCGGCTCGCAGGTGAGCAGCTCGCCGTCGGCGAACACCTCGTAGGTCTGGGGATCCACGGCCACCTTCGGCAGGGCGGTGTTGTTCTTCATCGCGGCCTTGCCGATACCGCCGCGGGTGTTCACCACGGGCACACAGGGGCGCTTCAGGCCCAGTTTCCTGGGAATGTCCGCATCCAGGGCCGCCTGGCTCACGAAGGTGAGGCAGCTGGGGGCAAGGGCCGAGCCGAAGGCGGCGAACATCGGCCGGCCGTGCACGGGGCCGGGGGTGGGGATCGAGGCGTTGGCGTCGCCCATCTGGGCCCACACGATTGAGCCCCCCTTGATCACCAGCTCGGGCTTCACGCCGAAGAAGCCCGGCTTCCATAGCACAAGGTCGGCCAGCTTGCCCACCTCCACCGAGCCGATCTGGGAGTCGAGCCCGTGGGCGATCGCCGGGTTGATCGTGGTCTTGGCGATGTAGCGCTTCAGGCGGGTGTTGTCGTTGCGGGCGCCGGCAGCGGCGTCCTCCGGCAGGGCGCCGCGCTGCACCTTCATCTTGTGGGCGGTCTGGAAGGTGCGGGTGATCACCTCCCCCACCCGGCCCATGGCCTGGGAGTCGCTGGCGATGATCGAGAAGGCGCCCAGGTCGTGGAGGATGTCCTCGGCGGCGATCGTCTCGCGGCGGATGCGCGACTCGGCGAAGGCCACGTCCTCCGGGATGCGGGGATCGAGGTGGTGGCACACCATCAGCATGTCGAGGTGCTCCTCGAGGGTGTTCACCGTGTAGGGCCGGGTGGGGTTGGTGCTGCTGGGCAGCACGTTGGCCTCACCGCAGATCCGGATGATGTCGGGGGCGTGGCCACCGCCGGCCCCCTCGGTGTGGAAGGTGTGGATGGTGCGGCCGCCGATGGCGCGGATCGTGTCCTCCACGAAGCCGGCCTCGTTGAGGGTGTCGCTGTGGATGCACACCTGCACGTCGAGCTGGTCGGCCACCGTGAGGCAGCAGTCGATCGCCGCCGGGGTGGTGCCCCAGTCCTCATGCAGCTTGAGCCCGCAGGCGCCGGCGCGTACCTGCTCCTCGATCGCCTCGGGGGTGGAGGCGTTGCCCTTGCCGTAGAAGCCCAGGTTCACCGGCAGCCCCTCGGCCGCCTGGAGCATGCGGCCCAGGTGGAAGGCGCCGGGGGTGCAGGTGGTGGCGTTGGTGCCGGTGGCCGGGCCGGTGCCGCCGCCCAGCAGGGTGGTGACCCCGCTGGCGAGGGCCGTTTCGATCTGCTGGGGGCAGATGAAGTGCACGTGGGTGTCGATCGAGCCGGCGGTGAGGATGTGGCCCTCGCCGGCGATCGCCTCGGTGCCCGGGCCCACCACGATCGTCACCCCCGCCTGGGTGTCGGGGTTGCCCGCCTTGCCGATGGCGCAGATGCGGCCGTCGCGCAGGCCGATGTCGGCCTTGACGATCCCCCACCAATCCAGGATCAGGGCGTTGGTGATCACCGTGTCCACCGCGCCCTGGCTGCGGGGGGTCTGGGCCTGGCCCATGCCGTCGCGGATCACCTTGCCGCCGCCGAACTTCACCTCGTCGCCGTACACGGTGAAATCCTTCTCCACCTCCAGGATCAGCTCGGTGTCGGCCAGCCGCAGCCGGTCGCCGGTGGTGGGGCCGTAGGTTTCGGCGTAGGCGCGACGGGAGATGCGGTAGGCCATGGGAGCGGGCGGCGGGGCAGGGGCGTGGGGGAGTGCGGGTTAATCGAGGGGGCCGTTCACCAGGCCGTTGAAGCCGAACACACACCGCTCGCCGGCATAGGGCACCAGGTGCACCTCACGGCTGTCGCCGGGTTCGAAGCGGATCGCCGTGCCGGCGGGGATGTCGAGCCGCTTGCCGCGGGCGGCGTCCCGGTCGAAGGTGAGGGCGCTGTTGGCCTCGTGGAAGTGGAAATGGGAGCCCACCTGCACGGGGCGGTCACCGGTGTTGGCCACCGTCACGGTGGTCACCGGTCTGCCGGCGTTGAGTTCGATCTCGCCCGGTTCGGGCAGGAGTTCGCCGGGGATCAGGGGGGACATGGGCGCGGAGGGGGGTGGGGGTGCGCAGGCTCAGCGGATCGGGTCGTGCAGGGTCACGAGCTTGGTGCCATCGGGGAAGACCGCCTCGATCTGCACCTCGTCGATCAGTTCCGGCACCCCTTCCATCACCTGGTCGCGGCGGAGCCAGGTGCTGCCCTCGGCCATCAGCGCCGCCACGCTCTTGCCGTCGCGGGCGCCCTCGAGCACCTGGAAGCTGAGCCAGGCCACCGCTTCCGGGTGGTTGAGCCTGAGGCCGCGGTTGAGCCGCCGCTCCGCCAGCAGGGCGGCGGTGACGATCAGCAGCTTGTCCTTTTCCTGGGGAGTGAGATGCATGGGCTAACTCTGGCAGGGATGGCGGCGCGCGACCTGTTCAGCTCGAACCGCAGCCCAGCAGCTGGGCTGGTTGGGGCCGTAAGGGCAGGTCGGCCAGGGGCCGTTCCTGGAACGGCCACACCCGGGGGATCTGGGGGGCGGGATGGCCACCGGCCTGGCGTACCGCAGCCCAGATTCGGGTGAACCAGAACCGGGCGGCCTGGCTGGAGGGCCCCCGGTAGCGGGCGATCAGGCCCGACTCCAGCAGGCCGCAGGCCATGGTTCCGGCCAGATCCGAGCGGCTCTGCCGCGCCTGCTCCAGCACAGCCCCGCGCAGCGAGGCGTCCAGCTGGCGCGGGGCGATCCACACCAGGGTGCCGAACACCGGCTCGCCCGCCATGCCGTGTTCTCCCGCCAGGCTGCCGCCATCGAGACGGATGGCGTCCACCAGTTGCCAGGGGTTGGGCCCGCCACTCGGGCGGCAGATCTCCAGTCGTGAGCGCCAGCAGCCCTCCCCCAGGTCCTCTCCGGCGGCGCTGCGGCCCAGCCGCACCACGTCGGTGGCCAGGAACCCGGCGCCCTCGGCCAGCCGCACCCGCACCTGCTGCTCCAGCAGGGCGCCGGCATACAACACCAGCTCCTGGGGCATCCAGTCGAGCTGGCTGCTGTCCTCCACGTCAAAGCTGAGCACCTGGCGGGCCCATCGCCCCTGGGGCTGGGCCTGAAAGCGGCCGACGGACCCGTACACCTTCTGGGCGGCCACGCTGGTGAGCAGCGCATGGGCTGCGTTGCGGCTTCGCACCCTCAGCTCAAGCCGGTCGCCGCCCACCAGGCCGCCGGCGGTGTGCAGCAGCGGCAATTCCAGCGAGCCATCCCCGTGGTGGGTGGCCCGCTGCCATTTCAGCGGCGCAGCTGCGCCCGCCTGGAAGGAAACCCGGTTGCCGGGGCTGGCCGGACCGGGCCGATCCAGGTCCAGCCAGGCCTCGGCATGCCAGTTCGAACCCGCGGGCCCGTCCGTGACTCCCATCTGCCCATTCCAGCGCTCTTCCCAGGGTGGCGCCTGGGCCCGGCAATCACCACGGGGCGGGAAGCATCCGGATCGGGATCCTCACCGTCCGGCCGGAGGGCAGGGGGCCGATTCCCCCGCCGTTCCCCCGCTGCAGCCTGACTCTGCGATTTGCAGGAGCCAAGATGGGTGGGCAGCCCCTGCCGCCGCTCCCGCGTTCCCCCTGCAGCCAGCTGCTGCTCTGCTTGGTACCGGCTTGGTATTGGCTTGGTACCGGCCCAGCTCCCCATTCCCTGATGAATCCCTGCTGCCGTGGCTGAAGTGTTTCCCGGGGCCCTGCACCTCACGGCCCGCCAGCCCTCCAGGCCGGCCAACCTGGGCCAGCACTGGCGCCTGGCGCTGCGGGCCGACGAGCGCAGCCAGTTGCGGGGACGGCGCCTGTGTGAGGACGGCCAGGAGGTGCTGCTCCAGCTCCCCCGCCAGGAGCCCCTGCAGCCCGGTGAGTGGCTGCTGCCGGCGGGCGATGGGGGCGCCGCGGTGGCAGTGGAGGTGCTGGCGGCGGCGGAAGCCTTGCTGGAGATCCGCTCAGACGACAGGCTGGCCCTGATGCAGGCGGCCTATCACCTGGGTAACCGCCACGTGGCCCTGGAGATCCAGGCCGATCGCCTGCTCCTGCTCGATGACAGCGTGCTGGCCGATCTGCTCGCGCGGCGGGGCCTGGCGGTGGGGCGGCTGCTGGCGCCGTTCTGTCCGGAGTCCGGGGCCTATGGGGGCCACGGCCCTTCTCACCACCATTCCCACCTTCCTGCGGAGGGCCACGCGCACCACCATGGTTCCTGAGTCTGAGCTTGTGTCTGGGTCTGCGGCGGCCCGGCTGCGCCTGTGGCAGCTGGTGAGCCCCGCCCTGCCGGTGGGGGGCTTCAGCTATTCCGAAGGGCTGGAGGTGTTGGTGCAGGCCGGCGATCTGGCCGACGCCCCTGGCCTGCTGGCCTGGCTGGAGGCCGAGCTCGATCGGGGCACGCTCACCCTGGAGGCGGCTGCCCTGGCGGAGCTGTGCCAGGAGCTGGCGCGCTGGCGCCAGGGTGCGGTGGCCGCCGGCGCCGCCGCCGTGGCCGATCTCGATGGCTGGCTGCTGGCCCAGCGGGAGGCTCCGGAGGTGCGGGCCCAGCAGCGCCAGATGGGCGCGTCCCTGCTGCAGCTGCTGGGCGACCTGGGCTGGCCCCTGCCGCAGCCGGAGTCCGGCCCGCCACCGCCAGCCCTGGCCTGGCCGGCGGCCTTCGCCTGGGCGGGCCTCTGTCTGGAGATCGGCTCGCCGGAACTGGAGGAGGCCTATCTCTACGCCTGGACGGCCAACCAGATCAGCGCTGCCGTGCGCCTGGTGCCCCTGGGGGCCACCGAGGGGCAGCGGCTGCAGCTGCAGCTGGCCCCCCGGATCGCGCGCCGGGCGGCGGAGCTGGCGGTGGCCGACCCCCGCCAGCTGTGGACGGGGGGCGTGGGTGCCGGTCTGGCCCAGCTGCGCCATGCTGAGCTCTACTCCCGGTTGTTCAGGAGCTGAGCGGCGCGATGAGCAAGCTGCGCGTGGGTGTGGCGGGGCCGGTGGGCTCCGGCAAGACGGCCCTGGTGGAAGCCCTCTGCCGGCGGCTGCGCGATCGGCTGCAGCTGGCGGTGGTCACCAACGACATCTATACGCAGGAGGATGCCCAGTTCCTCACCCGTGCCGGTGCCCTGGCGCCCGAGCGCATCCGCGGCGTGGAGACGGGCGGTTGCCCCCACACCGCCATCCGCGAGGACTGCTCGATCAACCGGGCGGCGGTGGCCGAGCTGGAGGCGGCCTTCCCGGATCTGGACCTGGTGCTGGTGGAAAGCGGCGGCGACAACCTGGCCGCCAGCTTCAGCCCCGAGCTGGTGGACCTCTGCATCTATGTGATCGACGTGGCCGCCGGCGACAAGATCCCCCGCAAGGGGGGGCCCGGCATCACCCGTTCCGACCTGCTGGTGATCAACAAGATCGACCTGGCGCCGATGGTGGGCGCCAGCCTGGCGGTGATGGAGGCCGACACCGAGCGCATGCGTCCGGGCCGCCCCTGGTGTTTCACCAATATTCGCAGCGGAAAAGGGCTCGAGGCCGTGGAGGAATTTCTGCTGCAACAGCTACCGGGCTGAGCTCTAGTCCTTTCGTTCCGACCGCTGGATTGTGGTTGGTTTAACAAAGGGTGGCGGTTGCTACAAGTGGGGGTCCACGGTCTGGATACCTTTTGGCCTACCGCTCTGAAGGAGCGGACCTTTCGTCGGGAATCCCCAGAGCTTTGATGAAACCCTCCTTTTTGCGCGGCGCCCTGTCGCAGCGTTCCCCCCTGCGGCTGGTGGCCGGCACAACGGCCCTGACACTCTCGTTCTCGCTCGTGGCCTGCGGCGGCGGCGGCGGTGAGCAGGCCGCTGGAGACTTTGACGGTGAAGTGAAGGTTGGGATCCTTCACTCCCGTTCCGGCACCATGGCCATCTCCGAGAACACGGTGGCCGAAGCCGAGTTGATGGCCATCGAAGAGATCAATGCCAAGGGTGGCATCACCATCGATGGCAAGAAGCTCAAGATTGTGCCTATTGAGGAGGACGGCGCCTCCGATTGGCCCACCTTCGCCGAGAAGGCCAAGAAACTGATCGATCAGGATCAGGTGGCCGTGGTGTTCGGTGGCTGGACTTCGGCCAGCCGCAAGGCCATGCTGCCGGTGTTCGAAGCCAAGGATCATTTCCTATTCTACCCCATTCAGTATGAGGGTCAGGAATGCTCCAAGAATATCTTCTACAGCGGTGCCACCCCCAACCAGCAGGCTGAGCCAGCCGTTTCCTGGCTGCTGGAGAACAAGGGCAAGGACTTCTTCCTGGTGGGCTCGGACTACGTCTATCCGCGTACGGCCAACACCATCATCAAGGAGCAGCTCAAGGTTGAGGGCGGCAACCTGGTGGGCGAGGACTATCTCCCCCTCGGTAACACAGAAGTGGCACCGATCATCGCCAAGATCAAGCAGGCTCTGCCCAATGGTGGTGTGATCGTCAACACCCTCAACGGCGACAGCAATGTGGCCTTCTTCAAGCAGCTGAAGGCAGCCGGCATCACCCCGGCCAATGGCTACGCGATCATGAGCTTCTCGATCGCTGAGGAGGAGGTGGCTGCCATCGGTCCCGAGTACCTCGAGGGCACCTTCGCCGCCTGGAACTTCTTCCAGAGCCTCGACACGCCGGCCTCCAAGAAGTTCACGGAAGACTTCAAGGCCAAGTATGGGGAGAACCGGGTGACCAATGATCCGGCCGAATCCGCCTACAACATGGTTTATCTCTGGGCCAAGGCCGCAGAGAAGGCCAACAGCGTGGACGACAACAAGGTGCGTGAAGCCCTGATCGGCGTGACCTTCGATGCTCCCCAGGGGCCGATCGAAGTGATGCCGAACCATCACACCACTGAGTTGGTGATGATCGGTGAGGTGCAGGGCGACGGCATGTTCAAGATCATCGAGAACAAGGGGATCGTGAAGCCTCTGGCCTGGAACCAGTTCGTGCCCGAGACCAAGGGATACACCTGCGACTGGACCCAGGATCGCCCCGACGCTGGCAAGTTCAAGCTCTGATCGGCTGATCGGACGGCACGGCCCGCCACACCAGGGGGGGAGTCAACTCCCCCCTTTTCTGTTCATTCCCATCGCCTTGTCCCCGCGGGGACACCATGACTGCACTTCTCGACACGCTCTTCAACGGCTTGGCGATCGGTTCGGTGCTGATGCTCGCCGCCCTCGGCCTGGCCGTGGTCTTCGGGCTGATGGGTGTCATCAACATGGCCCATGGCGAGTTGATGATGCTCGGCGCCTACACCACGTTTGTGGTGCAGAACCTGTTCAAGTCGGGCCCCCTGCAGGCCCTGTTTCCTGCGTACATCCTGTTTGCCATTCCGGCGGCCTTCCTCGTGAGCGGTCTGGCCGGATTGCTGCTCGAAAAAACGGTGATCCGCCGTCTTTACGGGCGACCCCTCGAAACCCTGCTGGCCACCTGGGGGGTGAGCCTGATCCTGCAGCAGTTCGTACGGTCCGTGTCCACGGCCTTCATGCTCGGCCTGATCGCCGCCGTGGTGCTGGCCCTGCTGGCGCCCCGCTTCACGCCCCAGGGCTGGTGGCAACGGCGCTGGGCTCCGCTGCTCTCGCTGGCCCGCTGGATCGTGGCGGCGGCAGCGGGCGTGGCCCTGGCCTCCGCCCTGGGCACGGTGCGCGCCCTGGATCAGCCCTGGTTCAGCGCCAGGAACATCGACGTCACTGCTCCCCAGTGGCTGCGCGGCTCAATTGATGTGGTGGGCGTGAACATGCCCACCGGCCGACTGTTCATCATCGCCCTCACGGCCCTGGCCCTGGTGGCGGTGAACTGGTTCCTTCAGAAGAGCGCCTGGGGCATCCGCATCCGCGCTGTGACCCAGAACCGGCCGATGAGCAGCTGCCTGGGCATCCCTACGGAAAGGGTGGATGCGCTCACCTTCCTGGTGGGATCAGGCCTGGCCGGCGTGGCTGGCGTGGCTGTGACGCTGCTCGGCTCGGTGGGTCCGAACCTGGGCGGCAATTACATCGTGGACTGCTTCATGGTGGTGGTGCTCGGGGGCGTGGGCAAGCTGCTTGGCACCGTGGTGGCGGCGCTGGGTATCGGCATTCTCAGTTATGTGATCGGTTCGGGGTCCCTGCTGCTGGTGTGGCCCGCCATGCCGAGCGGCCTGAACGAGTTGGTCACCTTCTTTGCCACCACCTCCATGGCCAAGGTGATGGTGTTCGCGCTGATCGTGGTGTTTCTGCAGTTCAGGCCCGCTGGCCTGTTCCCGCAGAAGGGCCGCATGGTGGAGGCCTAAGCGATGGCGGATTTTCTCTCCAGCCGCGGCCTACGCCGCGGTCTGCCCTGGGTGGTGATCGTGGTGCTGACGCTGATCCTGCCGGTGCTGCTGCCCCCCTTCCGCTTGAATCTGCTTGGTCGCTTCCTCTCCCTGGGCATCGTGGCCCTCGGAGTGGACCTGATCTGGGGCTTCACCGGCATGCTCAGCCTCGGTCAGGGCATCTTCTTCGCCCTGGGCGGCTATGCCCTCGGCATGTACCTCTCGCTCAATTCGCTTGAGCCGGGCCAGTTGCCCGAATTCTTCTCTCTCTATGGCGTTCAGAGCCTGCCTGGCTTCTGGCAGCCCTTCGGCTCGCCGTTGTTCACCTTCTTCGCCATCTGGGTGATTCCAGCTCTGGTGGCCGGTGTGCTCGGCTATCTGGTGTTCCGCAACCGCATCAAGGGGGTGTACTTCTCCATCCTCACCCAGGCATCGCTGTTGGTGTTCTTCAACTTCTTCAACGGCCAGCAGAAGCTGATCAACGGCACCAACGGCCTCAAGACCGACACCGCCCGCATCTTCGGCGAGCTGGTGGGCAGTGATGGGATGCAGCGCTACCTGTTCTGGATCACGGTGCTGTTTGTGGTGGGCGCCTTTCTCCTCTGCCGCTGGCTCACCAGCGGCCGCTTCGGCGATGCCCTGATCGCCATCCGTGACGACGAGGCTCGCCTTCGCTTCACGGGCTACAACCCCACCGCCTACAAGACCGTGGTGTTCGCCGTGGCCGGTGCCCTGGCGGGAATCAGCGGTGCTCTCTACACCGTGCAGTCGGGCATCGTCTCCCCCCAGTTCATGGCGGTGCCGTTCTCGATCGAGATGGTGATCTGGGTGGCGGTGGGCGGCCGCGGCACCCTGATCGGCGCGGTGCTCGGCGCGGTGCTGATCAACTACGCCAAGAGCCTGGTGAGCGAAGCCCTGCCGGAAACCTGGCTGTTCATCCAGGGTGGCTTGTTCCTGCTGGTGGTCACGGCTCTGCCCGATGGCCTGGTGGGTTGGTGGCGCAGCGGTGGTCCCGGCCGCATCCAGGCGATGGTGGGCTGGCCTCCGACTGCCGCCACCTATCCGGAACTGGATCTCGATCCCGTGGTGCAGGCCGAAAAGGCTGAACTCGAAGGAGGTGCGCGATGAGCGCGAACGCAACGGCAGCCCCATCGGATTCCATGGCTGCACCCTTGCTCGAGCTGCGGGGGGTGAGCGTGAGCTTCGATGGTTTCTGGGCGCTCAACGACCTCAACCTCAGCCTGGCTGCGGGGGAGCTGCGGGCTGTGATCGGGCCCAACGGAGCGGGCAAGACCACCTTCCTGGATGTGATCACCGGCAAGCTGCGGCCCACCAAGGGCGATGTGCTGTTCCGCGGACGCTCCCTGGTGGGTACGGCCGAGCATCACATTGCCCGACTGGGGATCGGCCGCAAGTTCCAGACGCCACGGGTGTATCAGAACCTCACGGCTCGCCGCAACCTGGAGCTGGCGGTGAGTCGCCGTTCCTCCCCCCTGGATCTGCTGTTCGGTCGCCTCGATGCCACGGCGCGCGAACGGGTGCAGCACCTGCTCGGCGTGGTGGGTCTCGAGCCCCATGCCAGCCAGCAGGCCGGTGGCCTCTCCCACGGTCAGAAGCAGTGGCTGGAGATTGCCATGTTGGTGGCCCAGGATCCCCAGCTGCTGCTGGTGGATGAGCCGGTGGCCGGCCTCACCGACGAGGAGACCGAGCGCACCGCCGACCTGCTCAAGCAGCTCGCCGGCGAGCACACGGTGCTCGTGATCGAGCACGACATGGAATTCATCCGTGATCTGCGCTCACCGGTCACCGTGCTGCATGAGGGCCATGTGCTCTGCGAGGGCTCGATGGATCAGGTCCAGTCGGATCCTCGGGTGATCGAGGTGTATCTCGGCAGCGAGGCCGAGGGTGAATTCAAGTGAGCTGACCCTGTGAGCACCTACGAGGACGACATGCCATGACCGCCACACTCCAGGTCTCCGGACTGAATGTGTATTACGGCGAGAGCCATATCCTGCGCGACGTGGATCTGAGCGTGCAGCCAGGCCAGATGGTGTGCCTGATCGGTCGCAATGGCGTGGGCAAGACCACGCTGCTCAAGACCGTGATCGGGCTGCTGCGCCAGCGCCGCGGCGCCGTGGAGCTGCTTGATCAGGATGTGTCGGCCCTGCCGCCCCATGCCCGCGCCCGCGGCGGCATCGGCTACGTGCCCCAGGGCCGGGAGATCATTCCCCAGCTCACGGTGCGCGAAAACCTGCTGCTGGGCATGGAGGCGCTCCCCGGCGGCCTGGCAAAGAACCGGCGCATCGACCCGCTGGTGTTTGAGCTGTTTCCGATCCTGGAGCGCTTTCTCAACCGCCGGGGCGGCGATCTCTCCGGCGGCCAGCAGCAGCAGCTGGCCATCGCCAGAGCCCTGCTGGGCAAGCCCAAGCTGCTCCTGCTCGATGAGCCCACCGAGGGCATTCAGCCGTCGGTGGTGCTGGACATCGAACGGGCCGTGCGCCGCATCATCGAGACCACCGGCATCTCCGTGCTGCTGGTGGAGCAGCACCTGCACTTCGTGCGCCAGGCCGACTGGTACTACGCCATGCAAAAGGGGGGGGTGGTGTCCAGCGGTCCCACCGGCGAGCTGAGCAAGGACGTGGTGGACCGCTTCCTGAGTGTGTGAGGTGCCAGAGCCGGGTCAGTCGCTGAGCAGCCGTTCCCACAGCCGTTCCGCCTCCAGGGCCGGGGTTCTGGCTGCGTCGTAGCTGGGCTGATCCACTGGTCGCCAGCCCAGGGGGGTCCCCTCCAGCTGGCTGATCGGCCGGCAGCCCAGGCTGTTGAGCAGCAGCGCTCCGCTGCTGGCCGCCAGATCCGCGATCTCGACCACGTTCTCCCGGGCCAGCCCCAGCTCCAGGGCCCGGGCGCGCATCACCCCGGGCAGGCAGCCGCTGCTCAGGGGGGGCGTGCACCAGCCGCTGGCCGTGCGCACCAGCAGGGTGGCGCTGGTGCCGCAGCACAAGCCGCCGGCGCTGCTGGGCAGCAGGGCGTCTGCGGCGCCGGCGGCGACCGCCTGGCGGTGGGCCTGGATGGCGCTGCCGTAGGCGAAGGTCTTGGCGCGGCTCAGCAGGCTGGTGGCGCTGCGGATTTCCGTGGGACTCACAATCACCGCCATCGGCTCGAAACAGGGCACGGCGGGGCTGAGCTGCAGCCAGAAGCGGTGCCGGCAGCCTGGGGGGATGGCCAGTCCGCGGGCGTCGGAGGCGGACGGGCTGCCCCGGCTCCAGTTGAGCCGCAGGGCGCCGTGGCCGATCCCGGCGCGCACGAGGGCCTCCTGGATCAGGGACTCCACCCGGGCGGTCGGCGGCGGCGCCTCCATGCCCAGCAGGGCGGCGCCGTCCCGCCAGCGGTCCAGGTGCCGGGCCAGCAGCCGGGGGCGGCCGCCCTGCACCAGCACCGTCTCAAAGATGCCGTCGGCGAGCAGCAGGCCCCGGTCGCTCAGCGGCAGGCCCAGCTCCGCCGGCCGGCCCCAGCGTCCGGTGGGGGCCGGCTCGTCGATCCAGCCGATGGCCACGGGTTCGGCCCCACCTGCGGTGGAGGCATGGCCTGGCTGTGTCACGGTGCGCTGCCGGCCAGGGCCGCCAGCAGGGGCTGGAGCTTCCAGTCCAGCTCCTCGGCCTCGGCCTGGGGATCGGAATCGGCCACGATGCCGCAGCCGGCGTGGGCCCGCAGGCGCCGGCCCTTTACGAACAGCGAGCGGATCAGGATGCTGCTGTCGAAGCCGCCGGCGCCGTCCAGCCAGAACAGGGAGCCGCAATAGGGGCCGCGGGCCACCGGCTCCAGTTCGCCCAGGCGCTGGCAGGCCCGGATCTTGGGAGCGCCGGTGATCGATCCCCCGGGCCAGCAGGCCCGCAGCAGGTCGGCCGCAGCCAGCCCAGGCCGCAGCCGCCCCCTCACTACCGAGGTGAGGTGATGCACCTGGCGGTAGCTCTCCAGCCCCAGCAGCTGGGGCACCTGCACCGAGCCGGGGCGGCACACCCGGCCCAGGTCGTTGCGCAGCAGGTCCACGATCATCACGTTCTCGGCCCGGTCCTTGTCGCTGGTGACCAGTTCGGCGGCGGCGTCGGCGTCGGCGGTGGCATCGGCGTGGCGGGGACGGGTGCCCTTGATCGGTCTGGTTTCCACCTCGCCCTCGCCGCTGAGCTGCAGGAAGCGCTCCGGTGAGGCCGACAGCACCGCCTCCCCTGCCGCCCCCGCTCCCCCGATGGCCAGCCCGGCGAAGGGGGCCGGGCAGTGGCGCCGCAGGCGCCCGTAGAGCGCCAGCAGGGTGGCGGCATCGGCGGGTCCGGCCAGCTGCTGCTCGCAGCAGGCGGTGAGGTTGGCCTGGAACAGATCGCCGCTGGCGATGCGCTCCCGCAGGGCGGCCACTCCGGTGGCGAAGGCGCCGCGGGGGGTGTGCCAGCGCCAGCTCTCCAGGGGCAGTCGGGGCGGGCTGGCGGTTCGGCAAGCCTGGCTGGCGGCTCCGGTGGGGGCGGCAGTGTCAGGGGGGGTGGTGTCAGTGGCGGTGGTGGCATCGGTGGCCGCCCGCTCCAGCCGCCTGGCCAGGTCCTCCAATCGCCCGGTGTCATGGCCCTCCAGCCACTGCTGCCGCTGCCGGTGGTCGATCACCAGCAGCGGATCGGGCTGGATCGCCCAGAGCACGGCCATCTCCGGGCTCTGCCAGTGGGGGCCGGGCTCCAGCCAGGCTCCGGCCTCGTAGGCCAGCCAGCCGAGCCAGGGCCGGCCGCTGGCTTCCAGCTCGGCCAGGGCCGTGAAGGGATCCTGGGCGCCTTCCTCGCCCGGCAGGCCGCGGCAGATCCGTTCCGCGAGCGGTTCGAGGGCCAGCAGGCTGCGCCCCCCGAGGGCCGAGCCGTCGCCGTCCAGCCACACCAGGCCGGGCCGACGCAGGCTCGGCAGCAGCCGGCCCAGCAGCGTCTCCGGGTCGCACCAGGGCAGCGGCCGGCGCAGCGCTGCGCTCATGGCGGAGGCACCGCCGGCGGGTTGGCCCCGCTGGCCAGGTCCGGCCGGCCGGCTTCGACCAGGGCGGCGTCGCGGATGCGGCAGCTGTCGCAGATCCCGCAGGGCTGCTCGCCGCCGCTGTAGCAGCTCCAGGTGCTGGCGATCGGCACCCCCAGCCGCAGGGCCTGCCCCACGATCTGGGTCTTGCTCCAGTGCACCAGCGGAGCCCAGAGCCGGGCACCGTGACCCTCCCGCCCCGCCTTGCTGGCCAGGTCGGCCAGGGTCTGGAAGGCGTCCAGGTAGTCGGGGCGGCAGTCGGGGTAGCCGGAGTAGTCCACGGCATTCACCCCCAGCACCAGCCGTTCGGCGCCGCGGGCCTCGGCCAGGCTCAGGCCCAAAGCGATGAACACGGTGTTGCGGCCCGGCACGTAGGTGCTGGGGATCACCCCCTCCCGCACCCCCTCGGTGGGGATGGCGATCGCCGCATCGGTGAGGGCCGAGCCGCCCCAGGCCGCCAGGTTCACGCTGATGGTGTGGTGCTCGTGCAGGCCGAGCGCGGCGGCCACCACCCTGGCGGCCGCCAGTTCACGGCGGTGGCGCTGCCCGTAATCGAAGGAGAGGCCGATCACCCGGTAGCCCGCTTCCTGGGCCAGGGCGGCGGCGGTGGCCGAGTCCAGTCCGCCCGAGAGCAGGGCGACGGCGTGGCCGCCGGTCTCCGGCCCTGGTGCGTGGTTGGGTTGCGGGTCGGGTTGCGGCGGCATGGGCGATGGCGCGGAGCGCTCGAAAACCTCGCCCGGCTGGTAACCAGCCTGGGTACCAGCGGGGTGTTGTTGCGCTCTCCATCCTCTCCGAGGGCTGCGCTGGACGGCGGCTGCGGCCGGGATCACGATGGCGGCAGTACCGCCCCGACAACCGTGACGTGTGATGCCGCTGGAGCAGGAGCCGCTGGTTGGATGCGCCTGGCAACGGTGTGCGCGGTGGCGGCGAGCCTGGCGGCTCCGGCGGCAGCGTCGGCCATCCCTCGCCTGGATCTCAAGCCCTTTCCTGCGCCAGCCGCCGATCAGCTGCGCTGGGTGATCCAGCTGCCGGGGGTGTTGAAGCCCAGCAGCGACCCGGCCATCTCCGCCAACCCGGCGGACTGGCGGGTGGAGCTGATCGTGGGCCGGGAGCTGGAGGTGGACTGCAACCGCCAACTGTTGCGGGGCCGCATCGATTCGGAAGTGATTCCTGGCTGGGGCTATCGCATCTTCCGGGTGACGGGGGGCGAGGCGGTGGCCTCCACCCGGATGGCCTGCCCGCCGGGCCAGACTGCCACCCGCCAGTTCGTGGCGCTGGCCGGTCAGCCCACGGTGGTGCGATACAACGCCAGTGTGCCGATCGTGATCTACACCCCACGCGATCTGCAGGTGCGCTGGCGGTTGTGGAAAGCCGAAACCAGCCAGCAACAGGCCCAGCAGCGCTAGTCAGCGCACGCCCAGCAGCTTGTGGCTCTGCAGGCTGAGTCGCCAGGCAGGATTGGCGCGCACGTGGGCAATGGCCAGTTCCTGGCCGCCGGGGCTGTCCCAACCGGGTTGCAGCAGCAGGGCCGGAGTGGCCCCGCCCCGCCTGGCCGTGGCCACGGCCATGGCCGTGGCGAAGGGCAGATCCGCCGGTTCGTGCACCACCACCTTCAGCTCCTGGCATGCCGCCAGCAGCTCGGCGCTGGGGGGGCGGTGGCGCTTGGGGGAGAGGGTGATCCAGTGGAAGTGGCCGCTCAGCTCCAGTGGTGCCGCGCCACTGGTTTCCAGGTGCAGCGGCAGGCCCACCGGCGCCAGGGCCTTGCAGAGGGGAGCCAGATCGTGCTCCAGCGGTTCGCCCCCCGTGAGCACCACGAAGGCGGCGCCGTCGTGGGCCGCCCGCCGGGCCTCTGCGGCCAGCTCGGCCAGGGCCCGGTTCGGGTGCGCCGCCCCTGGCCAGGAGTGTTTGGTGTCACACCAGCTGCAGCCCACACGGCAGCCCCCCAGGCGGATGAAAAAGGCACTGCGGCCGGCGTGAAGACCCTCCCCCTGCAGGGAGTGGAAGGTCTCCACCACCGGCAGACCGGCTGGGGCGTCAGGGTTCGGGTCGGCTGAGGCGCTGCCGGCGCTGGGGCTGGCGCTGGAGGGGATGCCTGGACCGGGGCAGGTGCGGGGCGTGGGGGTGACCGAGCCCATGCCAGCCAGGATCAACGCAGTGGCCCTAATTTACCGAGGTTCGCGGCTCCTCCAGCCACCCTGCGCAGTGATGGATCAAGCGGTGATGGACCCCGGCAGAACCGAGCAGCCCGACCTTTCGCGCCTGGCGCGGTACCACCTGTTGCGTCCCTATCTCCGTCAGCTGGTGCTGGAGGAGGCGATGGCCGGCATCGTTCTCGACGCCGAGGAGCTGAAGAAGGCCCAGCTGCGGTTTCTGCAGGACAATGGCCTGGACGGTGAGGAACAACTCACCAGGTATTGCCAACACCATGGCCTGTCCGCGGCGGATTTGCAGCACCGCATTGCCCAGCCGGCACGGATCTGGAACTATGCAAGTCAGCAGTTCGGAGCCCGGGCTGAGTCCCATTTTCTCGCTCGCAAAAAGAGCCTCGACAAGGTTGTGTACAGCCTGCTGCGCAACAAGGATTCGGGCTTGATTCGGGAGCTCTATCTGCAGGTTCGAGAAGGTGAGGCAGACTTCGCAGACCTCGCGGCCGAGCATGCCGAAGGCCCGGAGCGAACCACCAGGGGCATCGTCGGTCCCGTCCCCCTTAATCAGGGCCACCCGGATCTGGTCGACCGGCTCACCAGTGCCCCGATCGGGGTTCTGCTCGACCCCTTCCCGATCGAGGACTGGTGGCTGCTGGTTCGTGTCGAGAGCCTTGTGCCCGCCACCTATGGGCCGGAGGTGGCCGAAGCCATGATCCAGGAGTTGCTGGAGACCTGGCTCGAGGGGCAGGTGGACCAGCGCATGCAGGTCCTGGCGGCTACCTCCGCCCCATCAGTCAGCTGAGTTCAGCCAACCGCACCCCTTTCCATGGCTCTGGCCGATCCCTCCCTGCTCACGGCCCATCCCGCCTTCGCCGACCTCAGCGACCGCGACCGCGAACGGCTGGAGTCCCAGCTGCGCTGCCGCAGCTTTCGCCTCGGTCAGCCCCTCTGCCACGCCAGCCTGATCCCCAGCGAGGTGTTGCTGATCCGCTCGGGCACCGCCCGCCTGCTGGTACTCGATGGTGGGGCGCTCTGCACCGCCGAGAAGCTGGGCCCCGGCAGTTTCGTGGGCCTGGCGTCCCTGCTGCGGGCCGCCCCATGCGAGGAGGTGGCGGCGGCCTCGGCCCTGGAGGCCGTGGCGATCCCCGATGCCCTTGTGCTGGAGCTGCTCCGGGAGGAGCCCGGCTTTGCCGCCTGGGCCGCCGCCCAGGTGTTCAGCGCGGAACTGCTGGCCCTGCTGGCCAGCCTGCTGGAACGCCGTGCCCACACCGGCGGGGGATTGCTGCAGGCCTGGCGGAACCTGGCTGCCCAGGCCCGGGCGGTGCCGCCCACGGCGGCAGCCCTGCGGTCCTGGCCCCCCTCAGACAGCCTGTTTGCGGCGAGCCAGAACCTGGTGGATCAGCCCCTCGGGGCCAGGCTGGACCCGGCGCAGGGCGTGCCTGCCGTACGCGGGCCCCTGCCGCCGCGCCTGATCGCCCTGCCGGAGGCGGAGCTCGCGGCCTGGCTGGCACCGGCCGCGAGCCAGGCCGAGAACGCTCCAACCCAGCCGGCGGCAGGAACCGCTGCGCCCGAGCCGCCTCCCGAGATCGGCGGCGTGCCCCTGGCCAGTGGCCTGGACCTGGGCCAGAGAGACCGACCCGAACTGCGCCTGCTGCGCGGCACGGGCGCCCTGGAGGAGACCCTGGCCTGTTTCCAGATGCTGGCGGCCCAGTTGCGGCTGCCCTTCCGGCGGGACGCGGTGGAGAAGATCCTGCGGGATGTGCTGCGCCGGGGCCAGACGCCGGATCTTCAGCTGTGCGGCTCGATCGCCGCCTCGATGGGCCTGCACGTGAGTGGTGCACGGGTGCCCGCCAGCCAGGGCAATCGCCTGCAGGTGCCGGCGCTGGTGCCCTGGAAACAGGGTTTTGCCCTGGTGCGGGCCGCCGATGCCCGCGGCCTCGTGCTGGCATCCCCACGGGATGGCTGGCTGGAGCTCACGCCGGCGCAGATCGAGGAGGCCTATCCGGAGGGGATCGATGTGCTGCTGGTGGAGCGCAGCAGCAGCACGCCGGACCAGCGCTTCAGCTTCAACTGGTTCTGGCCCGCCCTGCAGCGCCATCGCGGCATCCTGCTGCAGGTGCTGGTGGCCTCCTTCGTGGTGCAGCTGTTCAGCCTGGCCAACCCGTTGCTGATCCAGGTGATCATCGACAAGGTGATCAGCCAGCGCAGCCTCGATACCCTCCAGGTGCTCGGCATCGCCCTGGTGGTGGTCACCCTGATGGAGGGCGTGATCGGGGCGCTCCGCACCTTCCTGTTCACGGAAACCACCAACCGGATCGACCTGCGCCTGGGGGCCGAGGTGATCGACCACCTGCTGCGGCTGCCGCTCTCCTACTTCGATCGGCGCCCGGTGGGCGAACTGGGCACCCGGGTGGCGGAGCTGGAGAAGATCCGCGAATTCCTCACCGGCCAGGCCCTCACCACCCTGCTGGATACGGCCTTCTCGGTGATCTACATCGTGGTGATGGTGTTCTACAGCTGGCTGCTCACCCTGATCGCCCTCTGCGTGCTGCCGATCCAAGTGGGCCTCACCCTGCTGGGGGCACCGCTGTTCCGGCGCCAGTACCGCGATGCGGCCCAGGAGAACGCCCGCACCCAGAGCCACCTGGTGGAAGTGCTCACCGGCATTCAGACGGTGAAGGCCCAGAACGTGGAGATGATCAGCCGCTGGAAATGGCAGGACCTCTACAACCGCTATATCTCCCGCAGCTTCGAGAAGACGATCACCGGAACAGCCCTGGTGGAGACGTCCCAGGTGCTGCAGAAGCTCTCCCAGCTGCTGGTGTTGTGGGTGGGCGCCTCGCTGGTGCTCAAGGGTGAGATGAGCCTGGGCCAGCTGATCGCCTTCCGCATCATCTCCGGCTATGTCACCCAGCCCTTGCTGCGGCTCTCCTCGATCTGGCAGAGCATTCAGGAGCTGAAGGTGTCGTTCGAGCGGCTGGCGGATGTGGTGGACACGCCGGAGGAATCGAACGAGGCCGATAAGCAGAAGATTCCCTTGCCGCCGATCGATGGCGAGGTGGTGTTTCAGGACGTGAGCTTTGCCTTCACCCCGGCTTCGCCCCAGGTGCTGAAGCATGTCGACCTCCAGATTCCGGCGGGGACCTTCGTGGGGGTGGTGGGTCAGAGCGGCAGTGGCAAGAGCACCCTGATGAAGTTGCTCACCCGTCTGTATGCGCCCACGGCCGGCCGGATCCTGATCGACCACTACGACATCGACAAGGTGGAGCTGTATTCCCTCCGCCGGCAGATCGGCATCGTGCCCCAGGAGCCCCTGCTGTTCAGCGGCACGGTGGCGGAGAACATCGCCCTCACCGATCCCGATGCCAGCAGCGAGTCGATCGTGGCCGCGGCCCGCATGGCCTGTGCCCACGACTTCATCATGGAGCTGCCCGGGGGCTACAGCTCCGATGTAGGCGAGCGGGGTGCCGGACTCAGCGGCGGCCAGCGGCAGCGCCTGGCCCTGGCCCGCACCCTGCTCTCCAATCCGAAGCTGCTGGTGCTGGATGAGGCCACCAGCGCCCTCGACTACGACACGGAGCGCAGGGTGTGCAACAACCTGCTGCAGGGACTCCAGAACTGCACCGTGTTTTTCATCACCCACCGCCTCTCCACCATTCGCCGCGCCGACCAGATCGTGATGCTGCACGACGGGGCGATCGCCGAAGTGGGCAGCCACGATGACCTGATGGAGCGGCGCGGCCGCTACTACGCCCTCTATCGCCAGCAGGAGGCCTCCTGATGACCGCGCCCCCACAGAAGAAATCCCTGCTCAAAACCGCCCAGGACGCCCTGGAGCGGCGCGTGCGCAGCAGCCAGGATTCGATGGCGCTGGAGCAGTCGCGCTTCCTGGCCCGCTCGATCACCTGGGCCCTGGTGGGCACCACGGCCGCCGCCCTGGCCTGGCTGGCCCTGGCCAAGACGGATGAGGTGGTGATGGCTCCGGGCAAATTGCAGCCGATCGGGGATGTGCGAACGGTGCAGATGCCGGTGGGTGGGGTGCTGGATCAGATGTTGGTGAAGGAGGGGGATCGGGTGTCCCAGGGCCAGGTGCTGTTGCGTCTGGACAACGAGACCACCTTGGATCGGCGCCGGTCTGTGCAGGAGTCGATCCAGGCCAAGCAGGAGCAGCTTCAGCTCAAGCAGTTGGAGCTGCAGCGGTATCTCAACCTCAACGACACGGAGCAACAGATTCAGGGCCGCACCCTGGAGCTTGAGTCCCAGATCCTGGAGCGCCTGGAAACGCTGGAGGCCTCTGGCGCGGCGGCCGAACTGCAGGTGCTGCAACAGCGCAACAAGGTGCGCGAGGTGCAGGGTGAACTGGAGAAGCTGCGGGTGGATCGCAAGCGCCAGACGGCGATTCTGCAGCAGGCCATTGCCCAGCTGAATGGTGAGCTGTCGGAATTGCGCAGCCAGCTCACGGAATTGCGTGTGAACATCCGCTTCCAGGATGTGCGCTCACCGGTGGATGGCCTGGTGTTTGATCTCAAGCCCACCGGCCCCGGCTTTGTGGCCCAGAGCAGTGAGCCGGTGATGAAGATCGTGCCCTTCAAGGACCTCCAGGCCCGTGTGGAGGTGCAGAGCAGTGATATTGGCTTTGTACAGGTGGGTCGGCCGGCGGAAATCAGCATCGATTCCTTCCCTTCCACCGATTTCGGTGTGCTGGAGGGAACGGTGAAGTCGATCGGCTCGGATGCGCTCCCACCCGATGAGCTTCAGCAGACCTACCGCTTTCCCGTGATCGTGGCCCTGAACAGCCAGCAGTTCCGGATGAAATCGGGCCAGGAGCTGCCCCTGCAGGTGGGCATGTCACTGACGGCCAACATCAAGCTGCGCAAGGTGACCTATCTGCAGCTGCTGCTGGGCGGCTTCAAGGACAAGACCGACTCCCTCAAGCGGATCTGAGCGTTCAGCTCAGGGCCGTGAGGGGTGCGGAAGTTGGCGGCTGCTTCCGGGCCTGGTGCTGGGCCGCCTCGATCAGGCCACGGAACAGGGGATGGGGTTTGCCGGGGCGGGAGAGGAATTCGGGGTGGTACTGGCAGGCGGTGAAGAAGGGGTGCCCCTTGAGTTCCACCAGTTCCACCAGCCGCCCATCCGGCGAGGTGCCGCTGATCGTGTAACCCGCTTCGAGGAACAGGCTGCGGTAGGCGTTGTTGAATTCGTAGCGATGGCGGTGCCGCTCGTACACCACGGCGTCGCCGTAGAGCTGCTGGGCCATGGTGCCGCTCACCAGGCGACAGGGGTAGACCCCCAGCCGCATCGTGCCCCCCAGATCCACCACATCCTGTTGCTCGGGCAACAGGTGGATCACCGGGTGGGGCGTGTTGGGATCCAGCTCGGCGCTGGTGGCGCCCGCGAGGCCCGCCTGGTTGCGGGCCCACTCGATCACGGCGCACTGCATGCCGAGGCAGAGGCCGAGAAAGGGCACCTGCTGCTCCCGGGCCCAGCGGATTGCCGCCACCTTGCCATCCACCCCCCGGTTGCCGAAGCCGCCGGGCACCACCACCGCATCCATGCCGGCCAGCAGGGCTGCGGCGCCCTGCTGTTCGATCTGTTCGGCGCAGATCCAGTGCAGGTCGAGGGAGGCGTCCTGGGCGATACAGGCGTGGCGCAGGGCCTCCACCACCGAGAGGTAGGCGTCGTTGAGCTGCACGTACTTGCCCACCAGAGCCACCTTCACCGCCGGTCCCGGGTTGCGCAGCTTGGTTACCAGCTCGGCCCAGCCGGCCATGTCGCTGGCCCGCTCCTCCAGCCGCAGCACATCCACCACCTCGCGGCAGAGCCCCTCCTGCTCCATCGCCAGGGGCACCGCATAGATGCTGTCGGCGTCGAGGGCCTGGATCACCGCACCCGGGCGAACTCCGCAGAAGCCGCCGATCTTGCGCTTGAGATCCTCGGAGATGGTGCGGTCGCTGCGGCACACCAGCAGGTCGGGCTGGATGCCGATCGAGCGCAGCTCCTTCACCGAGTGCTGGGTGGGCTTGGTTTTCAGTTCGCCGGAGGTGCCGATGTAGGGCAGCAGGGTCACATGCACGTAGGCGATGTCGTGGCGGCCCACGTCACCGCGAAACTCCCGGATTGCCTCCAGAAACGGCAGCGATTCGATGTCGCCCACGGTGCCGCCGATCTCGCCGATCACCACGTCGGCATTGCTGTTGGCGGCCACCCGGTGGATGCGCTCGCGGATCTCGCCGGTGATGTGGGGGATCACCTGCACGGTGCCGCCGTTGTAGTCGCCGCGGCGCTCCTTGTTGATCACCGCCTGGTAGATCGAGCCGGTGGTCACGCTGTTGAGGCGCGACATGGCCGTGTCGGTGAACCGCTCATAGTGGCCCAGGTCGAGGTCGGTCTCGGCGCCGTCCTCGGTGACGAACACCTCACCGTGCTGGTACGGGCTCATCGTGCCCGGGTCCACGTTCAGGTAGGGGTCGAGCTTGAGGATCGACACGCTGTAGCCCCTGCTCTTGAGCAGGCGGCCCAGGCTGGCGGCCACGATTCCCTTGCCGATGCTCGACACCACCCCGCCGGTGACGAAGACGAACTTGCTCATACCCCGGTGGCGGACCCTTCAATGTACCGAGTGGCCCCGAGCCCTCGGTGCGGCTGCGGTCGGCCGGCTACGCCCGCGTTGCGGGCAATGCCGGCCTCCTCGCAGCCGCACCGGGGCTTGCGGGGGGAGGGGGGGGATTCCCCGTTCAGCACTCGCTGAGCCCCCAGGCTCCGGTGGCGGGTGGGTCTGGTGAGAGGCAGGCGTTACCCGCCCAGCGGGTTCGCCCGGCCGACGCCAGACCCACCCGCCACCGGCAGGAGCGGAGCTCAGCCCTCCAGCAGGCTGCGCAGCATCCAGGCGGTTTTCTCGTGGATCTGCAGCCGCTGGGTGAGCAGGTCGGCGGTGGGCTGGTCGCCCGCACCATCGGCCACGGTGAACACGCCGCGGATGGTGCGGGCCACCGCCTCGTGGCCCTCTACCAGCTCCCGCACCATCTCCAGGGCGGGCGGCACCCCCTGGGTTTCTGGGATGGAGGTGAGACCGCCGTAGGTGCTGCCTCCGAAGGGGGCGTTGTGGCCCAGGGCGCGGATGCGCTCGGCGATCTCGTCGAGGGCGTTCCACAGTTCGGTGTACTGCCCCATGAACATCTGGTGCAGGGTGTTGAACATCGGTCCGGTCACGTTCCAGTGGAAGCCGTGGGTCTTGGCGTAGAGCACGGTGCTGTCGGCCAGCACGCGGCCGAGCCCCTCGGCGATCTGCTGCCGCTGTTCCGCCGGGATGCCGATATCGATCGGAGGCGCACTGATGGAAGCCATGGCTGTCTAACTCGTAATGACTCCGTTTTAGCGTGGAGGAGGTGAATCGGTCCAGCGGCCGCTGGAGGGCATGGTTCGCCAGGCCTGGAAGTAGGCCAGGGCCCGCGCCCGATCGGGGTTGCCGCAGCGGAAGCCCACCCGGTTGTTGGGCCGGACCACGAACAGCGATGGATCGATGGCTCCCAGGCGGGCGTGGGCGAGAGGCCGTCCATGTCCAGCAGCCAGCGCTCCCCCTGCGGCTCCTGCAGGTCGACGGTGGACAGGAACCACAGACGGGCCCACGGCTCCAGGGCAGGCAGGGCTGCCGGCGTGGCATCCACCTGGTGGCGGTCGGTGACCAGCCAGAGGACCACGAACTGCGGCTCGCGCAGCAGGTCGTAGAGGCGGCCGTCCCCGACCGCGTCCCCCGAGGCCCCCAAGGCATCCACCACGGGCCGTCGCTCCGTTGCTTAGGTGTCGATCAGCGTCCCGTCGGCGGCACCCTCCAGCACCAGGGCCAGCTTCCAGCCGAGGCGCTAGGTGCGGAACAGCATCGGCTCGTCGTGGTCGGCCAGGGTCGTTCCCGGCGAGAGGCTGTCCAGCCCCGCGGCCAGGGTTGCCAGCGCCTGGCTCTGCGACTGTTCGGCTTCGGCGCGGAAGTAGATCCGCCAGCGGTCTGCCGCCGGTGGCAGGGGATTCACAGAGGGGGGGACAGGGCGGGGGGCGCATCCCTGGCTGGGGGAGGGTCGTCAGCGTTCGTCCAGGCTGCCCAGGTAGTCGCGCACCCGGCAGCGGTTCTGCGGCTGGCGCAGCTTCAGCAGGGCATGCGACTCGATCTGCCGCACCCGCTCCCGGGAGAGATCCATGCTCTCGCCGATTTCACTCAGGGTGCGGGGGGTGTTGTCGTCGAGTCCGAAGCGCTCGCGGATCACCCGGGCCTCCCGCCCGTTCAGTTCGGCCAACAGGCTCTGCAGGTCGTGATGGAGCTGCTCGCGGGTCAGGAGCTGCTCAGGCGTGTCGTGCCCATCCTGGAGCAGGTCCCCCAGTTCCCCCTCCTGGTCGCGACCCACCCGCGCCTCGAGTGAAACGGGTCGCGGCACCTGCACCAGGATCTGGCGCACGGCCTGCTCGCTCAGTTGCAGTTCGCCGGCCAGTTCGGCCAGGGTGGGCAGTCGCCCCAGCCTCACGGAGAGCTCCCGCTGGGCCCGCTTGAGGCGGTTGAGCTTCTCGGTGACGTGCACCGGCAGCCGGATGGTGCGGCTCTGGCTGGCCAGGGCCCGGGTGATGCCCTGGCGGATCCACCAGTAGGCATAGGTGCTGAACCGGAAGCCCCGGGTCGGGTCGAACCGCTCCACGGCCCGCTCCAGCCCCAGGCTGCCCTCCTGCACCAGATCCAGCAATTCCAGCCCGCGGCGCTGGTACTTCTTGGCCACCGCCACCACCAGGCGCAGGTTGGCCTGGATCATCCGTTCCCGGGCCCGCGTGCCCCGGTGCAGGGCCTGGCGCAGCTGGGAGGGGGTGAGTCCGGCCCGCGCCGCCCAGGCCGCCCGCGCCGCCTCGGGATCGCCGTTGTCGGATGGCGCCTGCAGCTGCAGCAGGCGCTCCCGCTCCTGCACCAGCCTCGCCAGGGTGAGTTCCTCCTCCTGGTCGAGCAGGCTCACCCGGCCGATGTCCTGGAGGTAGAGGCGCACCAGATCGGTGGTGGAGGTGCGGGCCAAGCGCGCAGATCAGCTCATCACAGGCTTGCCAGAGCCGTGCCGCTGCTCGCCGGTTCTACCGGTTTGCTTCTGGTTTGGGGCTGCGGACGCGGACGCCGGGGGCTGCCGTCTGGACCTCAGCCCTCCTCCTCCACCCAGGTGCTGGCTACGTGCAGCTCCTCCAGCTGTCGCGCGCTCACCCCAGCGGGGGCCTGGGTCATCAGGCAGCGGGCCTGCTGGGTCTTGGGGAAGGCGATCGTGTCGCGGATCGACTCCTCACCGGCCAGCAGCATCACGATCCGGTCCACGCCGTAGGCCAGGCCGCCGTGGGGCGGGGCGCCCATGTCGAGGGCCTCCATCAGGAAGCCGAACTGGCGCTCGGCCTCCTCCAGCGGCAGGCCGATGGTCTGCAGCACCTGGCGCTGCAGGGCCGAATCGTGGATGCGCAGGGAGCCGCCGCCCAGCTCCAGGCCGTTGAGCACCAGGTCGTAGGCCTGGGCGCGGGCGGTGGGCAGGGTGTCGGCCCAGGCGGCGGGGTCGCTGCCCAGATCTTCGCTGTTGGGGGCGCAGAAGGGGTGGTGCAGGGCCTCCAGGCGGCTCTCCTCCCTGTTGAACTCGAACATGGGGAAATCCACCACCCAGAGGAAGTTCCAGGCGTCGTTCTCGCGCTCCGGCTTCACCAGGCCCAGCTCGCGGGCCAGGTACTGGCGCACCCGGTCGAGGGCCTTGTTCACCGTGGCGGTGTCGCCAGCGCCGAACAGCAGCAGGGTGCCGGGGGCGGCGCCGGTGCGGCCCAGCAGCTCGGCTTTCCTGTCGTCGGTGAGGTTGTCCTTGATGGCGCCGATCGTGTCGATCTCACCGCCCTCGCGCACGCGGATGAAGGCCAGGCCGCCGGCGCCCGCCTTCTGGGCCTCGCTGAACACATCGCCACCGGGCTTGATGCGCACGTTGCTGATGGCGTCGTTGCCGCCGGGCACGGCGATGCACTTCACGGAGCCGCCGGCCGCCACCGCGCCGCTGAACACCTTGAAGCCCATGTCCGCCACCAGGTCGGAGACGTCGGTGAGCTCGAGGCCGTAGCGGGTGTCGGGCCGGTCGGTGCCGTAGCGATCCATCGCCTCGTGCCAGGTGAGGCGCGGGAAGGGGCGGGGCAGCTCGATCCCCTTCACCGCCTTCCAGATGGCGGCGATCAGGCCCTCGTTGAGCTCCAGGATCTGCTCCTGGTCCATGAAGCTCATCTCCATGTCCAGCTGGGTGAATTCCGGCTGGCGATCGGCCCGCAGGTCCTCGTCGCGGAAGCAGCGGGCCACCTGGTAGTAGCGCTCGATGCCGCCCACCATCAGCAGCTGTTTGAACAGCTGGGGCGACTGGGGCAGGGCGAACCACTCGCCGCCGCAGACGCGGCTGGGCACCAGGTAGTCGCGGGCGCCTTCCGGGGTGGAGCGGGTGAGCACCGGTGTCTCCACCTCGATGAAGCCGGCGTCCTCCAGGTGGCGGCGCATCGCCTGCACCGCCTGGTGGCGCAGGCGCAGGTTGCGGTTCATGCGCTCGCGGCGCAGGTCGAGGTAGCGGTGACGCAGGCGCAGCTCCTCGCGGGTGTTCTCCTCGTCGTGCACCGACACCGGAAAGGGCAGGTTGCCCTTCACCGCATTGAGCACGCCGATGCTGGTGGCGAGCACCTCCACGTGGCCGGTGGCCAGCTTCTCGTTGATCGACGGGGCCGGGCGCTCCCGCACCGTGCCGGCCACCCGGACCACGGTTTCGTTGCGCAGATGCTCCGCCACGGCGAAGGCTTCGGCGCCCAGGTCGGGATCCACGGTGATCTGCACCGTGCCGCTGCGGTCACGCAGGTCGATGAAGATCACGCCGCCGTGGTCGCGGCGGCGGTCCACCCAGCCGCAGAGCTGCACGGCCTGGCCGCTGGCGTCCTGGCGCAGGTCGCCGCATCCGTGGCTGCGCATCTGAGATCCCGAGAGGAAGGGCGATTGTCCCACCCAGGCCGCCGGCCCCCTCTGCGCCAGCGCCGGGCTGTTCCGCCTCAGCGTCGATAAAAGGGGCGCTTCACCACGGTGGCCGGTTCGGATCTGCCGCGGATTTCCACCGCCAGCTCGCTGCCCAGCCGGGCCAGCTCCCTGGGCACCAGCGCCAGGGCGATGGCCTTGCCCAGGCTGGGGGCCCAGCTGCCGCTGGTCACCTCCCCCACCACCGCGCCGTCGTGCAGCACGGGATAGCCGTGGCGGGCGATGGCCCGACCCGCCAGCTCCAGGCCCACCAGCCGCCGCCCCACCCCTTCGGCGCTCTGGCGCTCCAGCACCTGCCGGCCGATGAAGGGTTTGGGCATCTCCAGATGCACCAGCCAACCCAGCCCCACCTCCAGGGGTGAGGTGCTGGTGTCCATGTCCTGGCCATAGAGGTGCATGGCCGCCTCCAGGCGCAGGGTGTCGCGGGCGCCGAGGCCGCAGGGCACCACGCCATCGGCCAGCAGCTGCTCCCACAGGGCGACGCCGGCCTGCCGCTCCAGCAGCAGCTCGAAGCCGTCCTCGCCGGTGTAGCCGGTGCGGGCCACGAACAGCCCGGCCCCGTGCAGGTCCAGCTCCCGGTGGCCGAAGCGGGGCAGGCCGGCCAGGGACACCCCGGCCAGCGCTTCCAGCCGGGCAGCGGCTTCCGGGCCCTGCAGGGCCAGCAGCACCCCGTCGCCCTTGCGGTCGCGCACCGCCACGCCGGCCGGCTCCAGCTGGCTGCGCAGCCAGGCCGTGTCCGCCTCGGCGCAGGCGGCGTTGATCACCACCAGCAGCTGCTGGGCCCCCTCGCGCCAGCCCTGGTCGTAGATGATCAGGTCGTCGCGGATGCCGCCGGCCTCGTTGAGCAGCACCGTGTAGCAGGCCTCACCGGGGCCGATGCGCTGGAGGTCGCTGGGCACCAGACCCTGGAGGGCGTCCTTGGCGTCGGCGCCGCGCAGCTCCAGCACCCCCATGTGGGAGATGTCGAAGAGGCCACAGTGCTGGCGCACCGCCTGGTGTTCGGCCACCAGCCCGGCGTACTGCACGGCCATCTCCCAGCCGGCGAAGGGCACCATGCGGCCACCGGCGGCGCAGCTGGCCGAGTGCAAGGGGGTGCTCAGGAGTGCCACAGGACGGGCCGCAGGGCCCCTGAGGCTATGGCTGCGCAGCTGCTGCCTGGCGGCTGGGCCCGAAGAGATTCGGAAGATGCGGGTATTCGGTGCGCCAGCCCAATCCCAACTCCCTACCCTGGGCGACCCGGGCTTCGACCCATGCCCATCTATCACAGCTGCCGTGGCTGTCGCCATGGGTTGCCCCCCCAGAACGGGGGCCTCGGGTGGTGCCGCTTGCGCCAGTTGGCGATCCATCCGGAACTGGTGGCCGAACTCTCTTGCCATCACTGGACAGCCAAGGAGCCCCGTCTGCCCACTCTCTCGGCCCAGATGCCGTTGGCACTGGCGAGCCGGGTCGCCAGCCCAGCCGGGAGCCAGTTGAGCCTGGAAGGGGCTCTGCAACGCGGCTGATCGGGAGCGGGGCCCCTTCGGCGCAAATCAGGATAAAAGCTGAAGAAATTTCCGTTGCGGCCCCGATCCGTTCAGTGCGCACCCTGGGGGGCGACGTTGCCGTTGTAATGGGTTGTGCAGTGCTCACCGGGAGGTGACGGGATTGGTAGCGACGCCAGCGATTTGTACGCCCATCGACCTGATGGGTGCCCAGGTGGAATCGGAAATCCTGACTCTCCCCACCGGAGCTGGAGTGTTTGAGCGAGGGCAGCCCGCCGATTCCATCTACGCGATCCGTCGCGGCATCGTGGAAGTGCTGGGGGAGGCCGGTGAAAAGCTCTGCTACCGCCCGGGTGAGCTGTTCAGTTACCAGGACATCCTCTGGGGCGAGGGGCTCTACCGCACCCGGGCCGTGGCCCGCACCCCCGTGGAGATGGTGCGGCTGGATCGCCTGCGCTTCCTCAACCTCCTCCACAACCACCCCACCCTGGCGGTGCTGCTGATCGGCCAGCAGCACGAGCGGCTGCGCGAGCAGCGCACCAGCGGCACCTGCTGCTACTGAGCGATTGCCGCTGCTAAGCAGTTGCCGCTGCCCCCAACAACAGCAGCAGGCTGCGCACCACCTTGGCGGCCAGCACGCTGCTCACCCCTGAGGGATCGAGCTGGGGGGCCAGTTCCACCACGTCGGCCGCCACCAGCTGGTGGTGGCGCAGCTCCTCCACCAGCCGGGCGAAATCGCTCCAGAGGAAACCGCCCGGCTCGGGGGTGCCGGTGCCCGCCATCACGGCCGGGTCGAACCAGTCCAGGTCCACGGTGAGATAAAGGGGCCGGCCGCGCAGGGGCCGCAGGGCCGTGGCCATCTGCTCGATCGCCACCAGCCGGCCGCTCTGGTGCAGCTCGGTGAACTCCTCGCGGGTGCCGCTGCGGATGGCGATCTGCAGCAGCTCCCGGCTGGGCAGCACCTCCAGGCAGCGGCGCATGGCGCAGGCGTGGCTGTGGTGGGTACCGAGCCATTCGTGGCGCAGGTCGGCGTGGGCATCGAGCTGCACCAGCACCAGCTCGGGATGTTGCGCCGCCACGGCGGCCACGGCGCCGGAGCTGATCGAGTGCTCGCCGCCGAGCATCAGCGGCCGGAGGCCCAGGGCCAGCACCGCCTCGGTGGCCTGCTTCACCGCGGCCACCACCGGCTCGGGGGCACCGAAGGGGATGGCCACGGCGCCGAGGTCGGCGAAGGCCAGATCCTCCAGGTCGCGGTCGAGCTGGGGGCAGTAGGTCTCCAGGCCACTGCTCACCTCGCGGATCGCCGTCGGGCCGAAGCGGGTGCCGGGTCGGAAGGAGGTGGTGCCGTCGTAGGGCACGCCGAACAGGCCCACCCGGCAGCCGGCGGGCTCGCGGCGGCTGGCCATGTAGATGGCGCCGTCGGTGTCAAACAGATCGCTGGCAAACAGATCGCTGGCAACCACGGTGGTGTCCGGGCGGGAGAGGGTGGGTGGGGTCAGGGATCAGCCGGCCAGCTCGCGCTCGATGGCGGCGGGGATGGCGTCAAAGGCGCCGCGCTGCCAGCGGGGGCTCCAGATGTCGCAGCCCGCGGCCACGGCCGCCGCCCGTTCGGGGTTGGGCTGGTGGTAGCGGGGGCCATCCACGGCCGCAAAGGTCCAGCTCCACCAGCCACTGGGGTACATGGGCACCCAGCCGTACAGGGGATCGGCGTGGCCGAACACCGAGCGGATCAGGCGCACCGTGTCGAGGTGCACCTGGCGGAAGGCCTCGGGCGATTCGCTTTGGGTGGCGAACACGCCGCCGGGCCGGAGGATGCGGCGGCAGTGCTCGAAGAAGGCCCGGTTGAACAGTCCCTCCGCCGGCCCGGCCGGGTCGGAGCCGTCCACGATCACCACGTCGTAGCTGGCATCCGCGGCGTTGGCGGCCCAGGCGATGCCGTCGCCCACGCTGAGGTGGAAGCGGGGATCACTCCAGCAGCCAGCTCCGATCGAGGGCAGGTGCTGCTGGCTCCACTCCACCACCAGGCCGTCGATCTCCACCATGTCGAGGTGGCGCACACCGGCGTGGCGCAGGCACTCGCGGGCGGTGCCGCCGTCGCCGCCGCCGATCACCAGCACCCGCTCGAGGCCCGCTGCGCCGCAGAGGGCCGGATGCACGAGCGCCTCGTGGTAGTGCCGCTCCTGGCGCTCGGCGGTCATCCAGCAGCCGTCGAGCAGCAGACCCTTGCCGTAGCGCTCGCTGTCGATGATCGTGACCCGCTGGAACGCCGACTGCTGCTCGGCGATCACCCGGCCTTCCAGGCCGTAGCGCACACCGTCGAACACCTCATCGATCCAGCCCATGGTCACGGGATTGCAATCTCCAGCCTTGCGCATCGCCGGCGTGCCACCCGCCACACAGACTGGACGCCGGTGTTGCTGGACCTGAGGTGCGGGATGGCGGGCGGGCGCCCCGGGGCCGATCTGCAGGTAGCCCCTGAGTTGCTGATCCCGGCGGCGGAACTGGCCTGGCGCTTCTCGCGCAGTTCCGGGCCCGGCGGCCAGAACGTGAATCGCACCGATTCGCGGGTGGAGCTGGTGTGGGATCTGGCGGCCAGTGCCGCCCTGCCGCCGTTGCTCAGGGCCCGGGCGCTGCGGCGACTGGAGGGCCAGCTGGTGGCGGGCTGCGTGGTGATTGCCGCCAGCGAACAGCGCAGCCAGTGGCAGAACCGGGTGGCGGCCCAGCGCCGCCTGGTGGAGCTGGTGCAGGCGGCGATCCAGGCGCCGCCGCCGCCCCGCCGTCCCACCAAGCCCAGCCGGGGCTCGGTGGAACGGCGCCTGGCGGCCAAGAAGCGGCGCAGTGCGATCAAGGGTCAGCGCCAGGCTGGCCAGCGTCGCGGTTCGGATCCCCTGGCGGAGGACTGAGCGGAGCGCCGCCCTGCGCGGCCCGGATCTCGGCCTTGGCCTGGCGCCACAGCCCCTCCAGTTCGCCGATGCTGCGGCCCTGCAGCTTGCCGCCGAGGGCGGCCTCAACCCGGGAGAAGCGATCCAGGAAGCGCCGGTTGGTGCCGGCCAGGCCCGATTCCGGCTCCAGGCCGCACCAGCGGGCCACGTTCACCAGGGTGAAGAGCAAATCGCCCAGTTCCTCCTGGGCATGGGCCCTTTCGCCACTGGCGATGGCCTCCTTGAGCTCGTCGAGCTCCTCGTGCACCTTCTCCCACACGCCGGCGAGGTCATCCCACTCGAAGCCGGCGGCGGCGGCCTTGCGGGAGATGGTCATGGCGGCGGCCAGGGCGGGCTGGCCGCGCACCTTGCCCGCCAGCCGGTCGCTGAGGGGGCTGGCGCTGGCGCTGGCGCTGGCGGGCTGGCGTTGCCGTTCTTCCTCCGCCTTGATCGCCTCCCAGCTGCGCCTCACCGCAGCGCTGTCGGCCGCCTCGGCACCCGCGAACACGTGGGGATGGCGACGCACCAGCTTGGCGCTGATCCCCCGGGCGATCTGCTCGAGGTTGAAGCGCCCTTCCTCGCTGGCGATCCGGGCGTGCAGCACCACCTGCAGCAGCAGGTCGCCCAGCTCCTCCGCCAGGTGCGCGTCGTCGCCATGGCGGATGGCATCGGCCACCTCGTGGGCCTCCTCCAGCACGTAGGGCACCAGCGAGGCGTGGGTCTGCTCCCGATCCCACGGACAGCCCTGCTCGGGGTCGCGCAGGCGGTCGACCACCGCCACCAGCTCCGCCAGGGCGGCCAGGGTGTCGCCAGGTGGGGCTGGGGCGTCCATCGGGGGTTGCAGGCGGGGCGCCCACCCTCTCACTTTTCGGCGGGATCCGCCGGGCCCCAGGGGCGGGCCAGGGGCTCGCCGATGAACACCCCCTGCCCCGGCATGGCCACGCTGCGCCAGTAGGCCTCGATCAGGGTGTCGCCGCGGCGGTAGTAGGTGAGCAGCAGGCTGGGACTGGGGAATTTGGCCAGGAAATTGCAGGGTTCCACCACCGTGCCGTAGCTGCCCGTGGCACCGGCCTCCAGCCAGCGCAGGGCGCTCATCTGCCCCGATGGCGTGGGGTCCGCCGTGAGTTCGCCGCCGAACGAGGTGAGGTGGTCGGCCACGGCGCCGGGCCGGAAGTGGTTGCTGGCCAGCCCCTCCACCCGGACCAGGCCGGTGAACAGGGCGATCACGTCGTCGGCGCCTTCCAGCCGGTCGGTGTTGAGCACCTGCACGGCCAGCGCCGGCCCCAGCAGCCGCTGGGTGCCGGCGTAGAGGGGCGCCCGCACGTTGCGCGCCGGATCACTGGTGCTGAGCAGGTAGGCGGTGCCCGGCGGGGCCGTGCCGTCGGCGGCCTTGCCGCGCAGGATCAGCTGCCGCACCTGGTTGAAGTCGGTGCCGGCCAGCAACATGCTCGGCCGCAGGCCCAGCTCATCCCAGGGACGGCGCACGCTGCCGCGGCCGAAATAGGGGCTGGTCCTGGTGGGCCGGCAGCCCCGGGCGCACCAGCGCGGATCCACCCCGAGGCTCAGGGCGCTGGTGATCGACTGGCAGCCCACCCGCCAGGGGGCGGTCCAGGCGATGGCGTAGGCCTGCACGTGGGCCGGCGTCTGGCGCAGGATCTCCTGACGCAGCCGCTGGAAGGTGGCGGGATCGAGGTTGGTGCGGCCCGGGGGAAAGCGGATGCGGATCAGCTGGCTGGCGGGAATCCCCCGGGTCTGCAGGTACAGCTCTCCGACCCGTTCGCTGACGGGGTCCGCCCCGTTCACCACCACCGCCACATCGGCCGCCCCCAGCCCCGGCCCGGCGGTGACGCCAGCGGTTGGGGGTCTGGCTGGCCGGGGGAGGGGCGAGCAGGCGGCCGCCAGCAGCAGGCCCAGGGCGGTGGCCAGCAGCCGCAGCGCCGGTTTCAGGGATTGCGCCATCGACGCCGTCTGCGACGGGGTGGCCGGCGGCGCAGCAGCCGTGGCAGGCGGGGCACCGGATCACCATCCTGGATCAGGTGCAGCCAGCTGCTCGCCTCGATTCCCGCCAGCAGGCTGATCACGAGGGATCGCTGCTGCTGCCAGAGGCCGACTGCCCCCGCCACGATCCCCTGCGGCGGCGGCAGGCCCAGGGGGTGCAGGGCCGCTGCCAGCAGCAGCACCATCGCGGCCAGGTAGGCCAGCCGCCCCGCCGTGCCCAGCAGCGGGCAGTGGGACACCAGCGAGCGGTGGGACAGGCAGCGCCGGTAGGGCCACCACAGCAGCCGCAGCGGCCCCCAGCGCCGGGTGGGGTTGGAGCGGGTGTCGAGGTCGGGGGAGAGCAGCAGGCCACCCAGCAGGAATCCCAGCCCGGCGCTGCCCACCCCGGCCGCCCCCAGCCAGGGCCCCCAGAGCAGGCCGAAGGGCAGGGCCAGCAGCCAGGTGGCGCGGTCGTGGGCGCGGCCGCTGGCCACCGTTCACTCCCTGCCCGGGGGCGGCAGCTGGCGCAGCCGGCGGCCACTGCCGTCGCCCGCCCGCCAGCGGCGGTTGATCCAGTAGTACTGCTCCGGATAGGCCTGGATCCAGGGCTCCTGCCAGCGGTTGAGGTCTTCGGCCAGGCGCATCAGACCCTCGGCACCCGGCTGGGGCTGGAGGGGCCTGCCAATGATCACCCGGAAGCGCCCGTCCGGTTCGCGCACATGGGCCACCGGGAACAGGGGGGTGCCGGTGCGCTGGCCCAGGCTCAGGGGGCCGGCGGCGACGTGGGTCTCCAGGCCGAGCACATCGGTTGTGACCGGGTTGCGCCCTCCGTAGAGATCGGTCATCACCACCAGGCAGTTGCCGCGCAGCAGGCTGGTGAGCATGGCGCGGCGATCGAACTGGGAGATCCAGCGGCAGTGGCTGTTGGCACTGCGGGCGGCATTGAGCAGCCGGTCGGCCTCGGGGTTGTGGGCTGGCCGGTAGATCACCACCAGATCGTCGCGCTGTTCACTCAGCCAGCGCAGGGCCAGATCCCAGCAGCCCAGGTGCAGGGAGGCCACGATCGCCCCCTGGCCGGCTTGGGGCTGCAGCAAGGCCCCCACCCCCTCCCCCTCCACCGTGATCCGGGCGGCGTCCACCGGCTCGATGATCGATTCCAGGCAGGAGAGAAAGAAGCTCTCCAGGCTCTGTCGCGCCAGCCGCTGGCGTCCGGCCGCTGCCAGCCCGTCGCCGTACACCCGCTCCAGATTGGTACTGGCGGTGGCCAGGCGATCGGCCAGCAGGGGCTGGGCCAGCCCCACGGTGCGCTGGATCGCGCGCTGCACCCGGCGGTGGCGCCGTCCCCGCAGCAGGCCCAGCAGCAGCCGCACCCCCCAGGACTCGATCCGCCACCGCAGCTTCTGCCCGGGGGAAGCCAGCGCCTGGCGCTCGTGGCGTCGCAGGCGCCGTCCCCCTGGTTGGGCTCCGAGCGGCGATTGCGGTAGCGTCTTCTCCACGCGCGATTAGCTCAGCGGTAGAGCGCCTGCCTTACAAGCAGGATGTCGCTGGTTCGAACCCGGCATCGCGCATGGCTGGCAGGACCTGAAAAATCGGCTGAAAGCCGCTTCTGCACTGGCTTTCAGGGTTCCAGCGTGCACTTGGCTCTGCACGGGCATGCCAGGCATTCAGGGCGACCTTCTCAGATACCTTCTCACGTTCCTTCTCGCCTGGCTGCCGTCTTCACCTGGCTGCCGCCTTCGCCTGGGAGACGGTGCTGCGTGCGGGGGTGGCTCCGCATACGGCGTTCCAGGCAGGCGAGGATCTCGATGCGGCCTTGGTCCGGCTCTTCACGGACGACCACCTTGGGGTTGGCGCATCCATCCAGATTTCAGGTCATAGCGTCCAGACCCATCTGGCGGCCTACAGCCGTTGGTGCGTGGATGAGGTGGTGGATGACGCCTTCGCCAAGGCGGAACAACTGCTGGGCCAGGGGCTGCGTGCTCAGAGCTCAGCGGCGTAATGCCGCACGGCCTGCGTGAACCTGCTCAACCCTTGTTCATTCAGCGTTGTCAGGTACTCATCGACTGTCTTGGTTGGGTTCCTGAGGCTGGCTCGGTGCTGCCGCATCGCCATGCAGACCCGCTCGGCATCCAGGTTCAGCTGATCCACCAGAAACGGATCGGGATGGCAGGCGCCAATGCCATAGATCGACAGGGCGTGCTCTGGGAAATCATCCAGGTTGAAGGTGAGGATCAGATCGGCTCCGCACTGGATGGCGGCAGCCAGAACATGGCGGTCATCCGGGTCTGGCAACTCCAGGGCCGGAATCAGGCTCTGATGGCCATCCACCAGCGCATCACGCACGTGAGCATTCATGAGCGAGCGGGTGCGCTCCAGCGGCGCTCTGGAGAGGTCAGGCCGGTTCCGCAGCACGGCCGTGATCCGTGAGCGCCAGGCGCATCAGCAGGTCGCGGAGTGGAGCGGGATAGAGAACGCAAGCGTCGTAGACGACGGTGAAGCGATTCACCTCAGTAGCCCATGCCCAGCTCCTGGGCCTGGGCAGTCAGCTCATCGAGGGCCGCGGCTCGCTGCTGATCGATGGCGTGCTTGTAGGCCATCAGATCAGTCAGGCGGATGCGCCGGTGGGTGCCGACCTTGCGGAAGGGGATCTCCCCTTGCGTCAGCCGCTCGATCAGGAAGGGCCGCGACACATTCAGCAGATCAGCGGCCTGCTGGGTCGTGAGCTCGGCATGCACCGGCACCAGCGTCACAGCATTGCCCTGGGCCATCTGCACCAAGATTCCCTGCAGCAACTCCAGCACCGCGGCCGGGATTGGGATGGATGCGCGTTGGCCGCCTTCCAAATCGAGGGAGAGGCTGGCTTGCCGCAGGCCATGGGTGGCACGGAAACCAGCGAGATCGCGCAAGCTCGCTGCTGCGGCCTCAGTCGCCTCAGCCGTGGGGATCACAGGCTCAATAGAGCCGGGGAGAGCGACGGCCATGGGCGGAGGGAGCGGAAGGCCACTCGAAGCATAATCGAAATAATCGCAGCAACCGCAGCTTCCGCAAAGGCGTCGAGGTAGTGAGGCCGCATCCTGCAGGGGCCCCCTGACGATGGTGCAGGCCATCCCCGATCAGCGCTGGCGGCTCTGCTTCCAGCTGATTGCTGCCTATGGGCTGCGTGAGGAGGAGATCCAGCATCTGGAACTGAGGAAGGGCCGCCTCTGGTGCCTCTATGAAAAGGTCGCGGCTCGCGGCAAGACCAAGCCCCGCCCGTTGCGATGCCCGTTGCGATTGATCCCCTGCGACCAGTGGGCCGCCGCCTGGAACCTGGAGGCAACCTTCTCCTCGCACCTGCAGCCGCCGATGTGGCTGGGGCATGGGGCATAGGACATCAGCCAGTACCTGCGGCGCCGCTCCCTGTGGATGCAGCTCAGGTGTGACTACGAGGTACAGGGCGACAAACTGGTGCTCTACTCCTGCCGGCTTGGCTACGTCCACCGGGCCCACCTGGTCTGTGACCTGCCGCCCAAGGTGGTGGCCGCGGCGATGGGGCATAGCGTCCAGACCCATCTGGCGGCCTACAGCCGTTGGTGCGTGGATGAGGTGGTGGATGACGCCTTCGCCAAGGCCGCGCAGCGGCTTACCCAGGGCTCTCATGCTTGAAGCGCAGCTGAGCAGACCATCATCTGCATAGACCTTCTCTCTTTTCGTCGTGCATACGTCATGGGAGGCTCTCCCGCAAAGGCAGCCCAGCCCACGGCCATGCACATCTCGCATTAACGAGATACCTAACCGGTGTGGGGCTAGGGTTAGAGGAAAAACTGCTGCCTATGGATCGAAGGATAGCGATAGCTGTCGCGCTCGCTACAGTCTTTGCAGCCGCCAGTGTTCGGGCGCAAGGTTTCCAGTCGACAAGCCTGGACTACCGGATTGTTGATCTCAAAGAGGCAAGGAGTCTCGCTGCCCTTTGCTCGCAAGATCCTCAGATCAAGGAGTGTCGCGTTGCGATCGGCGACTGGAAGCCTAGTGAGCTGGAACGCGTCAAGCTGGAAGTACCTGCTTGCTTTGATCAGTGCATGCTGGATGTGTTTGGATTCTATAAGGATCCAGAAACACTCCGTGAGATTCCTGCGGTTCGTACAAAAGACTTCGATGCTACTGCGCCTAGCCGTGGTTTTGAAGTCACTTTTTTTCCAGTTGCGCTACGCCTTTTCCGCTATGAGGGCTGCGCTGGCTGCGCATTGATCTATCAGTATCCAATCAAAGTTACCGCTCGGATTGGTGGACAGTCGTTCAACCTACCAATCCTTGCCCGTGGTGGCTACTACGTCCCGAGTGGACTAAGGCGAGCAATTATCAACTCCCCAATGTCGCCACTCTCTTTCCAGGCAGCCATCGGCGAAGGCGAGTTCACGGTCAACATCTCAAGCAAGGCCGTGAGCGAGTACGCCAGGATGCTTCGTCTTCTCCAGTACGATCAAGTTCTCTAAATCATGACAAACACTTTTGCGAACCTTGCTTGCGGACTTCTTTTGGTGATTGCTGGGACTCCAGGGTTTGCTCAGATCGGCAATGCAGGAAGTTCCTCCAGCGGTCCAGTGCAAAATGTCTTCTGTGAGAAAAATCTAAGGGCAACAGTCACTCGTGTCAGCAAGACTGTGTTGCCCAGTGGCTACAGCGATCTCAAGGATGTCCAGCTCAATTCAGACTTCCGCTTTCCCAAGAATGATTTGCCTTTTTCGCAGGCACTTGCCCTTAATGACCCTGTTACAGGACAATCGGTTGGTGTTTATGACCAGAACTTTGTTCCTGGCGGCTCAAAGGTTTTTTCTTCTTGGGGGCGCTTTGGAATCACCATAGGAGGATATTGGCTGTTAAGTACTGGTGGCGGATTAAGTGAAAGAATCGCAACGTTTGTGCCCTTTGAGGCGGATATCCTCTGGATTCCGGATGGCGATAGCTTCCTGGTGGTTAAGGGCTGCAATGGCCGCTTCACGGTTACCAGTGAGATCGCTGCAGCATTGCGCAACCATCCAGCCGGAAAAAATGGCTACATCCGCTTCTCGACGGAAGGGACTGGTAGTGCTGTTCTCTCTGAGATCGGTAAAGATACCGTAGCGGCATGGAAGAAGGTCTACGCGAACTGGGCTCCTGAAGCTCCGCCAAAGATTGAATCGTTGGGCTTCTAGCGGTTCAGAGCACGATCAGGTCAAGGCCTTGGCGGACTCTGTCGGTGGATGCCATGCACCCATGAATAGGGCTGTTGTCAATCGCTTCACCTGAACAATGAATTTCAAGGGTGCTGAATTCGCCTGCTCCCCAGGTAATCGTTGCCTCCACGTTCTCCAAGTGCCAGTGCAGGGGGTCCCACCCCTGGGTGCAGCCCCAGCGGCGGTAATGCTTACCTGGGGTGAGTACCCCTCGCAGCCGCAGCTGGCGGAGGGTATCGCGGCTCATGCCTTGAGGTGGGTGCCTCTTACTGAACGCTCGCCATCACCTGGCCGCAAGGTGTGCTCGACGAAGAGGATATCCTTGCGGTGGCGGCTCAGGTGCATGGCGGTGTTAGAGAGTGGCAGGAGTGTCAGGTTCAAGAAGTGGTAACACCCTCGCAGTTACCATCGCCATTATATCTGAGGATACCCGCTCGATGAACTTCACTTTCCTCGATCGCCAGTCAAGGCTCTTCAGCTGATCCGACAGGACAACTCCACTGACGGCATAGCCATCAGGGAGCACCACCTCGAATGGATAGCCCTTGATATTGGACGTTACAGGACAAAACAAAGCTAGACCTACTTTCCCATTATAGGTCTTTGGAGATAGAACAAGTGCTGGTCTCCTTCCACGCTGTTCACTTCCGGCTTGTGGTGTGAACTCCAGCCACACCAGATCACCACGATCAGGCACGTAGGACGACATCAGAATGCTTCGGCCCCTACGGCATCCCCCGTGTCTATGGAGGCGTGGATATTCTCGGGCGTGACCCCCGCAAGAAGATCCGCAAGCCTGAGCCGGCTCGGAACGGCGGGCTTCAGCACCAGTTCACCATCCTTCGCGGTGAGGCTGACCTCAGTACCAGCCCCCAAGCCAACCTCCTCAGCCAAGCCGCGTGGAATCCTCACGCCCAGGCTGTTACCCCATTTCTGCACCTTCGTCTGCATGCCCAACAAGCGGCTATACGCTGACTATACCACGCCTTGACTCGGCAGCCATTGCCCCATCTCTCTAACGCTGCCCTTGAGTGGCAGGCAAGGAGATTGCGGTGGCGTAGCAGAGAGATGATGGAGGCCTGTCCACTCGAAGGGCTTGTTCGGTGAGCTTTTGAACAGAATCAAGCAACATCAAACTATTTGCCGCTTCTACCCATGCTTGCAGGACAACTGGTATGAAGCAAGTTTCAGCAGCGGATAAGAAACTCGCAGGAGAAGCGCCCTGCGCCTCTGTGCGTTGGCCGACCGATCCTGATACAGTACTGGGAAAATGTGAAAATCAAAGGTGGCCGTAGCTACTCCCCCAGTGGCGCAGGATGCCAATTCTGCTAAGCAACTCTTGGATCTTCTCATATCAGCTAACCGCAAAGGAAGCCAGTCACTCTTAAAAGACCCTCATGGAGCTTCTCATACAAGCTGGCATCTTTGGTTGCCTGCTCATTTTAACACCTCTCTGGATATACGGTACATCTCACGACAGCAAGTCAAGAACAAAGAGGTAATCAGAAAATGGAAAGACTGGGCGCAAGGCTCCAACTTCTGTTTCAATGAGGGGGCGATTATCTACGATCGAGATGTTTCAAGTCTCAAGACATGGGGCGACAAGCTCGACACAATCGACTTCTACATTGTGCTGGGGCCAACTCAGCCAGTTTCCTTCGGCGGGAACCCTGGGTATGACGCGTCAGCTGATGAAGGAACGCTCGGAGATGGGCGAAAACCAGGATCCGTCAATTTCAAGGTCTATGTGCCCTCAAGCGACCACAGATCGATTGTTTCTGAGGAACATACTGTCTCCCAGGATCAGTTTATTCGCTATGCAATTACAGGATCTTTATAGAGGGTAGCCATGGAAAGAATTGATTTTCTCGTGAAAGGCTCATCTCCTCAGCCATATCAAGTCACATTCACCAGGAAGGGATCGAACATCTCCGCGTACTGCACTTGCCCCGCCGGTCAAAATGGTCAGTACTGCAAGCACAGATTTGGAATCTTAGCTGGTTCCGCTGCAAGCCTGATTGATCCCAACCCTGCAGATGTTGCTCGAGTCGGCTCATGGCTGCCAGGAAGTGATATCGAAACTGCCTGGGTTGAAGTAAAACAGCTTGAGCATGAGGCCGAGCATATCAAGGTACAGCTTTCAAAGGCAAAGAAGGCACTTGCAAGAGCGATGCGTGATTAACCAGCTGATTTATTCACGATATAGACAGCTCTAGATCAATGCTCCTGCTCGCACATTGACATTGGAATCAGTCTCATTGCAAAGAACTTGGATTCTCCTGGAAAAGCACATCTAAGATAATACTCTTTTCACTCTTTGTGCATTCACTCCCAAATATGATGTCTTGGATTCTGTCGGCACGAAATGTGCGCTTCTGCTTGCGGAGGTTGCAATAGCCAATCACGTAGTAGTGAAAATTGCTTGCAAATATTTCATCAATAAGTACATCTCTGGTTGTAGCAACGCCGTCGTGGCTCATGTACTTTAGTGTGACTGAACACTTAAGCCCATCAGCAATAATCTCTCTGGAATCCTCCCACTCTGCAGTGTCAAAAGGCTTGTAGGCCTGGTTCACGTTTTCGTTCAAGAATCCATTCGCAAAAGTCTCGCCCAGTATCCTCCTCTTGTCTTCAATTTCTTCCTCATTCTCGGGGTTATCGAAGGCATACTCTCGAAGCAGCCGCCATTTCTCTTCTAAATGATGTCTTAATGTTTTGTTCACCCCGAATAAGAGCCTGAGTCGTTCAATATCTTCTTCGGAAGTGGATGGATGACTTTTCACTTTATCTGCTCGAATCGCATTAATCTTGTGCCTGCATATCTTTTTCTGAAGTCCAAGAGGGCAGTTGCAATTAATGTATACAATCCGTCCATCAAGTCTGATGGACACTTCATGCGGTGCCTTTCTCCCGTTTCGAGAGTAGTAAGCAATGGATTCCATGAATTCAGCCCGTAAATGAACGTTAGCTCCAGCCCACCGAACGCTTGCCATCACCTGGCCGCAAAGAGGCGGCAAGTTTAACAACAATTATCAGGGGGCGGCACAGGTGAATGGCAATGTTAGGCATCGTCAGGGATGCTCCAGTCAACAGCTTCTAGGCCAGCCTCAGACCTCTTCCTATTCAGATTTCCCTCGCGTAGCTTCAAGCCATCTCTAATTAATCCCACAATGCCATCAGCATCACCTTCAATCATTACATAGCCAAACGTAGTTGTGGATTTTTGATAGTGCAAATCAATTGCGTTCAAGAACTCACCGGCCTCTATCAGTGCAGTCCTGATTTCGCCCACAGTGGCAGGAGGCAGAGGCATTGTATCCTGTTCAAGGATAGTTTTTAAGTCATTGTGAGCAAGCCGCTTGTTTCGGTATAGCCTGGTGGCTTTATACGCAGTCTTCGCGTTCTGCAGGTGATCAGCTAGCTTCAGCTCCAGTTCTTCTTTCCCGAGTTCGGAGACTGCAGTCATAAGCCGCTCAAGAGTAAGGTTTTCATTGACTTTAAGATGTGGCCTGTCCAGCAATCTTCCTAGGGAGATCATGACATCAGTGACCACCGAGTCCCTTATGAGAGCAAAGAAGCCTGATCCTGTTCTCCCTAGAAAATCGGATCTTACCTGACTCTTCGCAAATAACTGCTCAACCAACTGCCACTTTGCAGAGGCAGTTATCAACTGCTGCTTGGCCGCTTCAAATTGATCGGCGATTTCCTCAGGTAGCACGTGGGCTATGCAAGGATCTACAAAACCATAGGCTAGTGCGCCCGCAAAAACCCTGCGTTCCTTCGTGAGATTGTGCAGACAGGAATAAAGCTCGCTGGAGGAGGGCTGGGCAGGCGTACGAATGACTAACGTTTGAGCTAACCGGCACGCGTAGGCATGGGTTGCCCGGGCGCGCAGGGAACATTTCGAGAGCCCGGAGCGCCCGGGCAACGCATGCCGGAGCGGGTCCGGTTGAGCGAAGGGTTAGGCCCCAACACCACCATGCTGCGAGTGATTGACCCAGGCGCGCAGGGCTACCACGCGGCCCGAGACGGGACATGGAAAAGGAACACCATGATTTTTGGACTGGACTACGACGGAACCTTCACGGCCGACCCAACGCTGTGGCGGCAGTTCATTTCGGACGCCGAACTGCGCGGACATCGCGTTGTGTGCGTTACCGGCCGCAAGGCGCTGCCGGACTACAGCCGTGAGCCGCGCTTGCCAGAAAGCGTGCCCGTGGTGCTGGCCGGTAGTGAGTGGAAGAGGCATGCTGCGGCGAAGGCCGGTTACGCAGTGAGCGTGTGGATTGACGACATGCCCGAGATGGTGGCCCCGACTCGGACGCTCGACTTTGGGGCCTAACGCTCCAGATCAGAAGCGGGCAAGGATCTCGGCTTCGCAGGCAGCAACTGCTCCCGGCTTCTGTATCTGGTTGTTATGCGGCTCAATAACGATCAGCCCAGGACATGATTTCATTCAAGACTTCGTGGACTGATCGTCCAGTAATCATAAAGCGAGTGGATTCGCGCCAAATGCTAAAGTTATATCCACCCAGATTGGCAGCAAATAATGGATAATATTGATTAGAGGGCTCTTCGTGACGGTCATCCATTATCAAAATTCGTGTTGGTGGCAGGGGAAACAGATAATTGATCCCGGTGTTCCGAAGCCAAAACGTTCTTTCTCAAAGTTTTGCAGAATGACAGGCTGGTCAGATGTAATGAAATGAGGTTTATCGGTAAACACAACTGACCATCGCTTTCGTAGAATTATTTGCGCCAAACGGCCAGCTTCTGTTCGGATTTTATTAACAAAGAAATGATGGTGATCGTTCTCATCCCATTTTCGATATAAATGCCAGTCGGATGTGTCTGCTTGGTACTCTTGGCCACTTATAGAGAAAGAAGAAATGTCTGGGGCGCCCTCAGAGTTTTTAGGAAGGGTTTCACAGAACTGAAGGAGTTGCCGGTGGATTAGTTTTATCCTCTGAATGTTTGCAGGGTGACGAGCATGATTGGTTGCAATAAATAGACTAAGCGCTTTTCTGATTGACTCATCACTAAGATCGATAAAATCAGAAGAGATTTCACTCCAGAACTGTCCAAGAAGCATCTCAACTCCTTCCAGGTCGTCATCAACATTCCAGCTCCTTTCTCCATCAGCAGCCTTGGGCGAGTAAAGATATCGCTGTGCACAGACGTTTCTGATCCATGTCAGCTTTTCATCCCCATCCCTGTCATGGCGTGAAAAGATCCAGACCTTCGGTTGTTTTAACTCTCTCGTGTCGGGAGTCGCAAACTCCCTGAGATAGAACTGAGGCACCCAGTGCTGATTTTTGGATTTGCTCATATGCCTCCATAGTACGCATAACGCTGCCCCTGAGTGGCAGGCAGGGAGCATGGGGTGGCGAAGCTGAGAGTAATTGGTGGCCTGTCCACTCGAGGGGCGTGTTATGTGGATGGTGCGTCGGGCTTCTCATTCGCCTGAAGCAACTCTCGTGTTGCTCGTTCTGCCATTATATCTAGCTTCTCCTGCATCTTCAGGGTCTCTGAATCAAACACCACAATCGTAACTAGCATGAAGACGCTGAACCAAAATGCGACCTTTGTATTTTCTACAGCCGCTTTGGCCCATGCTTCTGAAGCCTCTGTCCCCAGTGAATGCCATGTTAGTGACTCACTCCATGCTTTTCGCTGATTCCCATCCATGGAAGCCACGTATTGATCAAAGCGAAAATCAATATTCTCAAGTCTGTGGACGAGCTCATTTCGTAGCTCCGAAGCACATCGAATAAACCTGAGTTGACCTTTAGTCAGTAGTCCATACTGCTTTGTGATGGCAAGCTTTCCGATTTGGTTGTCATGCAAAGGGAGGCGCTCGACAATCGATTTGAGTTGGGCTTCATTGGTTTTGGCAATGATCAAGTCTGTAACAATTGCTTCTAGCATCGCGTGTGACTTGATAACTAGCGACCAATCATCTTCTTTGAGCAATCGGTACAGGACTTTGTGAACCGCGTTGAACTCTTCTGCCAGGCGATCAGTCAGACCCCCCAGGAAGTTGTCTGCATCTTCTTTGTAGATGTACATGTCAGTTGTTCCACATAACGCTTGCCATCACCTGGCCGCAATGCACGATGCGACAAGAACACAGCCTTGAGGTGGCGGCTCAGGTGCATGGCAATGTTAGCCCTCGGTGCCGAACTGCAGGAACAGGCATCTCATCCCAAGTCCTGCCTTCTAACTTTCTTCCTGTTGACTTCTTCCTGACACCACCCCATTGCTTGAAGAAGAAAGGCACTTGGGAAAATTCACACTGAGTTTTGATTTCTGCTACCCACTCTTCTTTCATCGGCCTAGCTTTGGGGCCTGATTCTCCACCGACAATCACCCAATCAATTCCATTGAGGCATAGCGAGGGAATAGGACCCAGTAGAGGTTCGATCGACAGAAATCGGACTGCTGCAGGTGTTCGACGAAGATGGTCAATCCTCCAAGCTACCTCCTCAGACTCTACCGACACCCCCATCCAAAGATTTAGAGGCCAAGAGAGTTCATGAGACAGCTCTACCAAACGCTCCGATCTCTTCGTGAGGAGCTGATATGTGTGACGAGGCGTTGAGCTGATAACATCAAACACATCTTTGATAAAGCTCAGTGGGACGTCTTTGTGAAAAAGATCACCCATAGAGTTGACAAAGATTAAACGCGGCTTGCGCCATCGCCTAGGCACATCCAGCATCCGAGGATGGCACGTCAATGAAAATCCGTTCCGATAATTCTCTTGACCCATCGCCTGAAGCCTTGTGGCCATTCTCTCGGCATAACAATTGAGACAGCCAGCGGAAACTTTGGTGCAACCTGTCACTGGGTTCCATGTAGCCTGAGTCCATTCAATGGATGTTGTGGTCATGATTGAGAAGATGACAGCTGATCAATTAAGTGGTTGCAAATTCTTAGCGCTTGCCTTTTTGCATTAGGATTGGAAACCCCCATGACTAGAGCAAACAAAGGGAATCCTCGGCTATTCTTTAGTACTGCTGCATTTGAAACCGCCGAAAAAACAGTGTCCAGCCTTGTTCGAACATATTCTATAATGTGATCTGTCGATGCTTCCTTAATCTTGTCCGCTTCCCCAAAGATTGTGAGTTGCTCTCGAGGATAAAATTCGTCGTACCAGCTGTCTGTTCCAAACAAGAGACTTAGCTTGGCTTTCCAGGACTCGTCGATCTCGCCTGTATTGGTCATCATTCTGATAACACCGACAAGGGGGAATAAGTACCATACATCGCAGGCCTTCGTAGAGGCAAGATTGACAATTGTCTCCCACCGGACTTCAAGTCCAAATGGATCAAGAAATATCAATCCTCTTGTTTTACTCCAATCAGTTTGATCAATGTAGGCACTAATTGCCTCATTCGCATCTGAGCGGAGAACTGTAACCCGTTCTGACATGGATGGATAATCCGTATTGATATTGCTGATAAGCTGTTGACTTGCACTACGGCTTGCTTCAATAAATAAAAATCTGTCAAATCCCCTTGAAGCATTTGAAGAGACCTTCAGCGCCCTAAGTGCTGATCCCTCCAAAAAGCTTGTTGTCGCAAGTAAGCTTTCAACTTCCGAACTGGCAACTTGGATTGGAAGCTGTTGTTTCCCTCGTCCAGCAAAGGCGTCAACATAGTGCAGTGTTGCCCAAGATTGCCACTGCATTACTTTTAGATAAGAAGCAGTATATGCTTCGACGCATTTCAGCTTCTGTTCGCTCCATGCGCCCCCAAAGGAAGACATTGACTCAATCTATAGTACGCCCATACTAACGCGTCTTTGGTTTTTGTCAATGCCCCTCCGTAGGGCTAACGCTGCCCCTGAGTGGCAGGCAAAGTGCATAGGGTGGCGTAGCAGAGAGAGAATGGTGGCCTGTCCGCTCGAGGGGCTTGTTAGATGGTTGCCACTTATGTCTGAAAAGGACGGGACCGGCGTAGCTCGCTAAGAGCGGCTTCAAGTTCCGAGCGTCTAATGCCGAAGTGAATTTCTCTGTGGTGATTTGGACAGAGGCAGGCCACATTGTCGATGATGTCTTCCCCACCGTCAGCCAGCGTATGGATGTGGTGAACTTCCACGTAGGGTTCGCCATCTGCTTTGAAGAAAACCGGGACATCGCAGCCTGGGACCTCACATCGGTAACCGGCCCGTCCTTTCGCATACGCGATAATGTTCGGATCCCGATTGAAGACAGTCGTAGTCGTCGTTCCCGATCGAGGCTGACTCAGCCGACGGCTCGCCCGGATGCGCGCCTCAAGAACATCAAGGTCTGCCTTTGCTTCCTCTACCGCCTGCTCTAGACGCTGTTCCTGTAACTCACGAGTTGGTTCAAGCCAATGCTCCGGCCACAAACGCTGGAACTCATCGCAAACAGCGTTCTGGTCAATAGTTTGGGAATGCTCGTCGAAGAACTCCGCCCAAACCGAACGATCGACATTGCTTGCTCCATCCATTCCCGCTCGCGAGTCCCTAGGGTCTATTGAGCGAAAGTTCATGATCTTGTTGTAGGCGCCTGTAACTGCACGCCCAATGAGCATGGCGAGATCAGCGACGGGGCTCCCGGGTTTCCTCGAAATCTGCTTGCCGTACAGGGCTAGGTAAGTCTGAAGTGCGGCCAGAGACTCCGCTCGACTCCAGTCGACTCCGGTTTTGGCCCAGAGGTCCCGCAAACGCTCCGCTTCCCGCTGTTCCAGCGGAAAGTTCGTACCGGCGGGCTGACGGATGATGAGCATGTTGGAGCATGCAGGGTCGTCGACAAGCCATTCGCGCTTAATGAACTCCCGTGACTTAGCGATGCCATCGACGCGCAGCTTGACGCGGTTATTCGTTCCGGTCGGAGCATCGTGCTTCCAGAAGGGAACCGCAGCAGGGTCATCCGAAATGTTGGAGGGCTCAGTTAGGACGGTCGCTCTAGCAACGATGCCGGCCTTGTTCTTTGGACCACCTGCCGAGCGCCACATATAAACCTCATCACCGGGTTTAATCTCGCTGGCATACCGTCGTACCAGCCACGTGATTTCGCACGGTCCCAATGCGAGGTAACCGTCGATATCAAAGTCGTTTGGATTGCATTGGAAGATCCAATCGCGCATCGGCCTTCCCCAGAGAACGTTCGAGTACACATTACACAAACTAAGCCGAGATGGAGCAACAGACCGCGGCTAGACGACCTTCCATCTAATGCTCCAGATCAGAAGCGGGACGGGGTATCCGCATTGAATTTACCCTTTGCTCCCGTCTTCTGTATCTGGATGTTATACGCCATCTGGATTGATTCCAAACGAGCGGATCCGAAGTGTGTTGATTTGGCATTCCTTGCCAATTCTTCTCAGAGCTTCTGTTGCACTTTCGGCAATTTGCTTCTGTCTTTCACTGGAATTTGAGAATCGTCCAAATTGAAGACACGCATTGACCATAGAAGACAGATGGCTTCCACTCTGTGATTTGAAGATCTTATAAAACGTATCGGAAGATGTCTCAGCAAGAATCAACTCGTCTTCAGGGCTCCAGTTCTTTGTGCTAGCAAGTCGTATTAAAATCTCTCTAGGCTCTTCTTGGGCTATTGATGCATGGTACCTCTCCTCAAAGGCGGAACGAATCTTTTGGTCCGTCACTCTTTCCGCAAATGAGAGCCTATTCATATTGAAGAGCTCAGGCTCTTCTTTCCTTTCTTCAAGGTAGATCGAGATGAGTTCATCAGCTTTCTCTTCTTCGCCCAATTCTCGGAAAAGCTGAACCATTCCGTTCAGGCCCAATGGCGTAACCTGTCTTACATTCGCCTTGAAGCTGGCGCAGAGAGTGTCAACAACGATGTGTTGATTGTCATCAAAGCTATCATGATATGATTCCCAAGCTTGAGCAAACGACTGACTGGCTTTCGACGCAATTATCTGCGAGTTCCTGGTAGTCGCAAGTGGGATAAAGCGATCGGCATCAACGTAACCAGACTTTACGATATCAGCCAATGCTCCGCCAAATTCGTCCATATATCTAAGTCCGTAATCCTGAAGAATGCCATTCCATTGCTTTTCGTGCTGCGAGATTTCTTCAGCTGCACCGATCCCCATTAGCTTGTAGCCAATTTCCTCCACATAGGCCAATTCTGGAATTGAATTATCGCCTGCTCTATAATGACACCACCCAAGCAGTACTAGCAAGTAAACTGCATCGTTGAGTAGCTCTTGCTCCATCCCATTCACAAGCGGCTCAACAAGACGAATTAGGCGCTCAATCTTCTTGAGCGTTCTTATATTAGTAATGTTGAGCTTCTTGCTGAGATTGCCAATGGAGAAAACGAGACTGGAATCATTACCGAACGCGATCTCTGAGCATTCGCCAGCAGTGGGCGCGTAGATAAGCTCAACATCGACGACTTTCTCTCTATACTTCTCGAACTCATCGAGACCGTCTTCGTCTGCATTGAGAAGAATGACTACTTTACAGTTACGCTGTTCTTTGAGGAAGGAAACCAAGCCAAGGATATCGCGAGCAGCAAGTGTCTGACTGCGTCGTTCTAAGTCATCAAGACAGATCAGGGTGTCGCGGATGGAAAAGAATGCAAGTGCATCAAGAGCAGGAGATGCATCCTTTGTGAATGAAGTGAGTGATGCTAGTCGCCACGCTTTGCGCCCAACTGTCATAGCTATATCTGCTGTATTCTCCTTAAAGGTCTCTATGGAAGGCTGCTTGCCAATCAATTTACAATCAATTGACTGCTCAAAAAGAGAATACTTTAGCTCACTGAGAGACGTGATGCCAAATAGCGAAAGATAGACATATCGATTTCTGGAGATCGCATTACGTCTTTGGGCTTCCTGAAGAATCCGGTTCCAGCCGAAGGTCTTCCCGACACCCCACTTTCCTCTCAAAACCAGCACCTCAGCATTCGGGCTTTCTAGGAAGCGAGCAAGTTCCCTTCGGATAAGTGCCAGTGTCATTGCGAAGACCTCATGTGCGTATAACGCTGTATGGGCGGGTCCGGTATCCGCTCTGCGGTTGGTGCCGTTTTCGGCCTATGCAGCCGATGGGAAGCCGGCAAATTGCCCCAAAGGGAATGCGGTGCAATGGGACTCGGGGTTTGTACGGTGGAGATGTAGTGATTTTATACGGATCCGGTATCACCGGCGCCCTTTTTCGACTTCTTTACAGAATATCAGGCGGACTGGTGCCATCCATTAGCCCACGAATGAGGACGCGAGCATGCATCATTGCCCGCGTGTACACATGTTCAGAAATCATAATGCACGCCTAACGATGCTTTGACTTCTTAGCGCAAGTGAACTTCAGATTTCCCGGCCTTTGCGATGCAGCGATAAAAATAGTCTGCCAATTGTTGCATGATTTATGCAGGAGAACAAAGTCCTTGGCTGCGCTGGATCCAGGGTCTCAGCAAGAACAATTAACAAGCGACGAAAAGTGTTTTAAATTAGGTTGGAACCCTGATTCTTCGAACGCTATTTGGGCGGACCCTTGCTATGGGAGGATTCTGCCCTTCGTGGTCCGCATAAGAACCCGAGGTCACTGCCAGTTGAAGTTTAGATCCACCGCGTGCCAGTCAGTCTCGGGTAGATGGCTTATCACGCCTGGTTTATAGACGGACCCGTATCTGATCCCATGCCCCTCGGTCTGGCAGACCCCCTTGCCCAGGGGTTCTGACTGGAACTATGCAGATCCTGCATGGCAATCCCCGGTGCCAATCACGGCCTCTGGCAATGGCTCTGACCCCACCAGAAGCCAGTGGCTCCCCCCTCCCCCAGCAGCCCCAAGCCCCAGCCCAGCCCCCCTGGTTGGAACACCCCACCCTCTCTGGCCAGGGGCCGCCTGCAGCTTGTCTACGACTGCTGGATCCTGCTGGAGCTCCCAGACGGCACCAGTTGCCGGCCTGTCTATCTTCCCCTCGGCATTGGGGAGACCGAGACCTGTTGCCTCAAGCGTCTGGTTGCGGCGAGGCCGATCGGTTTCTAGCGCGATGTTCTGCGCACCTGCGCGGGGATGCTGTCGCGCCTGGCCTGGCAGGAACTGCCAGACGCTCTGAACCGAGTGGCCACTGATGGGGATGGCCAGGGCACCGACTTGGGGGTGTTCCTGTTCCTGGCCGACCTGCTCACCCTGCGGGATGGCGGCTGCCTGATCCTCTAGTTGCCGACCCAGCACCGCTGGCCCTCAGATGGGGACTGGTTGGAAGCACTCGCCAAGGGTGACCGGCTCTTTCTTCTGCGGCTGCAGCTGCTACCCCGAGGCGACTTGCTCAACTGGCGCCTGCCCACCGATGCTTCCACAGGCGCTCCTGTGTCGGGGCCTGTGGAGATCGTCTGGCGGGAGCAACGCCGCCAGGCCCTGCCGCCCCGTTTTGGCAGCGGCCATGCCGCTGTGCCCATGGTGGTGATCGACGCCCACGACGGCCTAGTGCTGCGCAGCTGGCAGGCCAAGCCCAACCCCGGTGCTGTCGACGGCTACGACGTGGTGCCGGTGGGTGAGCCGGAGCGGATGCCCCAGCGCTTTGATCTGCCCCACCTGGGTCTGGCGCACCACTGCCTCAACCACTACTGCTGCCGCAGCGACTACGAAGACCTCTTGTCACGCACCGCCCCCATCCCTGTGGGGACGCCACTGCTGGTGCAGCTCATCGCGCAGGTCCTCATCCACGAAGAAGCTCTGGATCACCGGTGCCGGCTCGGCCAGTCCGGTGGTTTCAATCACCGGCTGGTTGTCGCTGCCCACCTCGCTGAATTCGTTCACGATCACCGCCACCTTGAGGCCGTGCTCATCGGTGAGGATCCGGTTGCACAGGGTGGTGTTGCCGGCACTGAGAGAACCCGTGAGCACGGTGACCGACAGATGCTCGGCGGCAGGAACAGCACTGGAGAAGGCCACGGCTGGGGGGAGCAGGGCGGCAGCCCACGGGTGAGAATGGTTTTCGTTCCAGCGACGGCCCTGGTCAGTGCCGATGGCTTCCACGATTCCCCTCCCCAGGCAGCAGCGCCTGCTCCAGTTGCTCCGGCTGGCAGAAGGCGAGCTGAGCGCCCAGGAGCTGCATCAGCGGTGAGGGATGCCCGACAGGGCATGGGGCTGGCCACCGTGTATCGGGGGCTCAAGCTGCAGCAGCAGGCCGGCCTGGTGCGCTGCCGCAAGCTCTCCAGCGGCGAAACCGTCTACGCCCCGCTGGAGCGTGACGATCATCACCTCACCTGCGTGCAGTGCGGCTCCAGACAGTCCTTGCCGCTTTGCCCCCTTGGCGCTGGCAGCCTGGGCCTGAATGCGGCGCTGCTGCAGGGTTTCAGGCCGTTGTTTCACACCTTCGAAATCCACGGACTCTGCAGCCGCTGTCAGCAAGTTGAGGTTGGGCTGGATGGCTGACCTGGTGATTGTCGGCGCCGGTTGCGCATTCTTGACCCCAGCGGCGGCTGGCTGAGCCGCTGGCAACGGCAGATGGAGTGCTACGAGATCCCCTGGCTGCGCTCACCCTCACCCCATCACCCCCATCCGAACCCCCATGCCCTGAGGCACTTTGCGCACGCGCAGCAGCGCAACCGCCAGCTGGAGGGTCCCTATGGCCTCCCCCATACCGATCTCTTTGGGGACTTCTGCCGCCATGTCATCAGCGAGTACCAGCTGAATGAGGCTGTACTGGCTGCGAGCGTGGAGAGCATCCGGCTTCCCCCGGTGGGAAGCGACCCGATACAGCTGGCACTCAGCGATGGCACAACCGTGGCCGCCGGCAGGTTGGTGATCGCCACAGGTAGCGGAACGCCTCAGTTGCCCACCTGGGCCGGGGCCATTTCTGGCAACCATCCGCCAGAAGCCCTGCAGCACAGCGACAACATCCATCTCCCATCGCTGCACCAATTGCAGGGCCAACGGATCCTGATTGTGGGAGGGGGGCTCACCAGCGCCCATCTGGCCCTGGGAGCGCTTCGGCGGGGAGCGGTGGTGCATCTGCTGTGTCGCAGGAGCCTGAAGCACAAGCCCTTCGATGCCGATCCGGGGTGGCTCGGGCCCAAATACCTCAAAAACTTTCATGCCGAACCCTGCAGGCAGCGTCGTCATCGCCAGGTGCTGGAGGCTCGCGACGGTGGTTCCATCACGCCCGAGACGGCCGCCCAGCTCAGGCAGGCCCAACGAGGGGGTGCGCTGCGGATCAACGAATACTGCGAAGTGAGTTCAGCGCGATGGTGTTCTGATCAATGGACTCTTCTCTGCACGAATGGCCATGGGCTTGAGGCCGATCGGATCTGGCTCGCCACGGGCCATCGCCAGGGCGTCAGCCAGCACCCGCTGGTGCGGCAGCTCCAACAGCAGCGTTCGATTGAACTGGTCAACGATTGACCCGTGCTGGCCTCCGACTTGAGCTGGCCAGGCAGTGCTGTGTATCTGATGGGTGGTCTCAACGCCCTGCAGATCGGCCCAGCAGCCCGGAATCTGTTCGGCGGGCGGGAGGCGGCTCAGCGCATCTGCCGGGCTGTGATCAAACATGGATCATCTCCACCAGATCGCTGCACCAGCGGTTACAAGATTCGGCCCTGAGATCATCACCATGGTGACGAAGGGCCTGGGCTCCCTGCCCACCTGACCCGTTCACCTGGGCCCTTCACAGGAATCAGAGAGCCTGAATCAGAAAGCCGCCAGAGATATGGCGCGGGAAAGTGCCAGGCCCATGATATCCCACATCATCAAGCCATGCAGATAGATCAATGTTCGTGCCGTGCGGGTATTGCCACTGAATCCGCTCAGCGTCGTGGAAAGCAAGGAAGTGAACGAGGCGAGGATGTAGTCATATGGGCCAGGTGTTTCATCGTCGGCCAATGCAAAAAGAAACATCTTCCTGCCGCTTCGGGCCATGGAGATGATGTCGACTCGCCAGTAGATCCATCCCCAGATCAGCAGCAGGCAGGGCAGGAACAGCAGCAGCTGCAGAATGGGCATCACGCGATCGGATGGGGGGAAGAGGATCATCAAGTTGAGCAAGATAAAAATCACCGCAATCTTGAAGATAGAAGTCGCGGCCATGAAGTCGATCAGGAGCCTGCGTGAACGGGAGCCGCAGGGAGTGACCATGCAGTAGGCCAGTACAGCCAGCGTGATCGGCAGCAGAATGGGCACGACGCGCTTGTGAAACTGGATGAGAACTGCTGCGGCCTGGCTGATTAGGGCATAATCACTCCCTTGCTGGCTGTCGGCGCTGAATGTGTGCCCAGACGCATACTGCAGCGCGATAATCACCAGGAGCAAAAATATTTCCCAGTTACGTCTTAATGGGCCGGCGGCCATTGGGATTGATCCCGATCGGTTGGTTCATGATAGGGGTCGCCAAAATCTGGGCAAAACCCAGCCGAGAAGCTTTGCGAAGCAGGTCGGCGATGCTGCAGTTTTTGGGTGATGGCGTAGTTGCCACTGATTCAATTCAGCGCTTAGGAATCACCCCGTGTTCATGGTGGCCCCTGATGTGTGTTTTGGCAGTATCTCAGGGCATGGTTGGATTGGCTGCTCGCGATCCTGGCAGGTCCAGCTCTTTGCCATTGATCACAGATTGATTACAGATTGATTACAGGCTGATCACAGATTGATCAGAAAAGAGGCCGGTTGGCCCTGGTCCGTAGGCCAGTTTTTTATAGCTGGAGATGGTGGCCGCAGGACTGCTGGACATGGAGTGAAGTGGACACCAGCGCCGCGCTTGGATGGTCGGAACGCGGCACCGCCCATGTCTGCATCCCAACGCGAGAACCCTCTCAGGTTTCTGGACCGGCGTTCACCGGTGTTCGCCAGCGAGTGCATCGCCTCCTCCAGTTCACCGCTGGCCACCCAGGTTGGTCTTGGTGTGCTGCGGGATGGGGGCAATGCCTTCGATGCCGCCGTGGCGATGGCCGGGATGATGGCCGTGGTCGAGCCGATGTTCAGCGGCCTGGGCGGTGACACGATGATCCTGGCCTGGTCGGCCGCCGATCAGCGTGTCTATGGCCTCAACGGCAGTGGCCCCGCCCCATCCGGTGCCTGCCTGGAGCGGATTGGGTCCGGGCCGTTTGTGCCCGAGCATGGCGCCGTTTCGGTGACGCTGCCGGGGGCCCTGGCCGGCTGGCTTGCGCTGCTGGAGCGCTTTGGCTCCCGATCGCTCGAGCCGTTGTGGGAGCCCGCCATTCGCTATGCCCGCGAGGGCTATCCGGTGGGGGAGTCGATCGCCGGGTTCTGGCAGTACGCGCAGCCCATGATGCAGCGCTCGGGATCGGCCGACTTTCTCGCCACCCTCTTCCCTGGTGGCCGGGCTGCCCAGCCCGGAGAGTTGAGGCGCTTTCCCCAGCTGGCGGACACCCTCGAACGGGTGGCCCGTGGCGGCCGGGATGCCTTTTACGCGGGGCCCGTGGCCGCAGCCATCGCCCAGACGTTGACCGCCCATGGCGTGCCAACCACCTGCGACGACCTGGCCGCCGTTCAGCCGCAGTGGGTGGAACCGCTGTCGGTGTCCTATCGCGGCCATGACGTTCTCGCCCTGCCCCCCAATTCCCAGGGAACGGTGGCGCTGCAGGCCCTCGGCATCCTGGATGGCTTCGACCTTGCCGCGATGGATCCGGCAGATCGGCTGCACCACGAGATCGAGGCCCTGCGCCTTGCTTTCGCCTTTGTCATCGACAACGTGGGCGAACCTACTGGGCCCATGCTCGAGATGGTGCGCCGGGCCCTCGCCCCGGAAGGACTGGCAGAGGCGCGCGGTCGCATCGGCAGCCAGGCGCTGTCGCTCGGGCGTGCCGTCGGGGGCAGCTCGAGCGATACGACCTATCTCTGCACCGTGGATGCCGAGGGGAACATGGTGTCGCTGATGACCAGCATCTTCGGGGCCTTCGGCTCCGGGTTGATGGCCGGCGACACCGGAGTGATCCTGAACAACCGCGCCGCGCAGTTTTCCGCCCAGGCCGGCCACCCCAATGCCCTCACCGCCGGGCGGCGGCCCCGGCACAGCATCCTTCCCGGGCTTGTGCTGCGCAACGGCCAGCCGGAATTCCTGCTCGGCTGCATCGGGGCCAACAACCACCCCCAGGGCCAGCTGCAAACGATGGTGAATGTGCTGGAGCTGGGCATGAATCCCCAGCAGGCGGTGGATGCGCCCCGGTTCCGGGTGGTGATGACCAACGACCAGGTGAGCCTGGAGGCGGAGTTCCCCGAATCGGTGCGCCGGGATCTGGCGGCGCGGGGCCATCGGCTGGGCACGGCACCCGATTTCATGGGCGCCGCCCAGATGGTGCGCATCCACCGAGGCGAGCGCGGGATCGGCCCCTGTCTGGAGTGTGGTGTGGACCACCGGCTCGACGGCGTGGCGCTGGGTTGGTGAGCGGCGTCAGCTCCATCACGCGGTTGCCGGCGCTCCCCCTCCCGTGAAGCCAGCTTCATCAAGTGCTGTTGCCGTCGGTGTCGAGCGGTGTCGAACTGCATGGCTGGCTCTGCTCGCCAGGGCCGGCAGAGCCAAGGTGGTGGCAACGGGATTCGGAGGCTCCACGGATGGATGACACCCCCCCGCACCAGCAACCAGGAGCGCGCTGACGATCCGGCCCCTGCTCCAACACTCTCGACGGATCTCTGATGTTCCTGGCGAGGCTGTTCACCGCAACAGCGCTGTTTCCCCCAACAGCACTGTTCACCCCGACAGCCCAGTCGCCGTCCATTGCACCGTTCACAGCTCAGCTCACAGCTCAGCTCACGGCCCAGCTCACAGCTCAGCCCCAGGTGCCCCGGATCGAACGGAACATCCCGATGGACACCTGGCCCCAGGTGCCAGCGCCGGCAGCTCCGCCCCACAACTGAACCTCCCCTGATCGGCCAACGATCACCACTGGATTCCAAGCACAAACCTCGCAACGCTGTGCCCGCACCCCCCTGGGTTGGCAGCACGGCTGAGCAGACAAAGCCCGGGGGCCTCGACCCGGGCTTTGTTGTGGGCGAGCTGGGCTCAGGCCAGGCCGCCCAGCCGGATCAGGCCGCCCACCACCACAAAGGCGATCGCCAGGGCGGTGATGCCGCGGATGTGCCAGGCCAGGCCGCCCAGGTTGGCATCCGTGAGATTGGGAATCAGCTGCAGTCGTGCGTGGAGCGCCAGCACAACTGTGCCGGCCAGCAGCAGAAGCTTCACGCCCACCAGCATCCCGATCGGGTTCTGCGGCTGGAACAGCCCCCGCATCCCCGGCAGGTAGATCCCGCCCATCCACAGCCCCGTGACCACCTGAATGGCCAGGGCCGCCAGGCCCAAGGGCTCAAAGGTGTCTTCGAAGCTCCGGATCGGAGCCGCGCTCTGTTCCCGCAGGGCCCTGGGCAGCACCCCCAGATCCAGCACCAGATGGCCGCCGGTCCACACCGTGGCGGCAAGGGCATGGACGATCACCAGCAGCGCAAATGCCGACATGCCGTCACCGGGGCAGAGGCTTCCACGATGGGACATCCCTGCGGGCGGGTCCTGTCGTCGGTCCGGCTCTTCGCCCTCGCTCCCGGGTATGGGGCCATAGGCTCTGGGTCCAGGCAGCTGCATTCCTTGGCCGACCCGTCGTCCCCCGCCGCGTCTTCCTCCGGCGATTCATCCCGGCAGGAGGCCTTCCGCTACGAGCCCGTGGAGCGCTTCGGCGAGGGCCTCACCACCCGCCGTCCATGGAACACCACGGCGCTGGCGGGGGTGGAGCGGCTCAATGGCCGGGTGGCGATGGTGGGGTTCGCCGCAGCCGTGATCGGCGAGTGGCTCACCGGCCATGGTCCGGCCGGCCAGCTGCTGGCACTGCTGCGCTGGTACCTGGGTGCCACGGTGGGCTGAGGGGGGCTCCGCTCCCTGGAACGGCTGACATTGTTTGGAGGGTGGTTGGGCCAGGAATGCGTGACGTCCCCTTCAGCTCCCCCGCTGGTGCTGGTGCATGGGCTGCTGGATACCCCGGCGGTGTTCAATGCGCTCAAGCGGGAGCTGGCCGGTCGGCGCCATCCCCTCCTGATCCCGGCCCTGCCCCTGCGGCTGGGGCGTACGCCCGCCATGGAGGCGGCCGAGCTGCTGGGAGGGCACATTGAGGCGGCCTTCGGCCGCGACCAGCCGATCGATCTGCTGGGCTTCTCGATGGGCGGGGTGATCGGGCGCTGCTGGTTGCAGCTGCTGGGCGGGCTGGGCCGTACCCGCCGCTTCTTCAGCGTGGGCAGCCCCCAGCAGGGCACGCTCACCGCCCGGCCCTGGCCGGCCGGGGTGTTCCGGGGCATCGCCGACCTGCGCACCGGCAGTGCGCTGCTGGAGCGGCTCAACGGCGATCTCGATGGCCTGCAGCGCATCGAGTGCTCCAGCTTCTATTCCGCCCTGGACCTGGCGGTGCTGCCCGGCTGGCGCGCCGTGCTGCCGATCGGGCCCCGCACCATGCTGCCGGTGCTCACCCACCCCCAGCTCCTGCGCGACGGGGCCGCGATCACACCGCTGGTGCGGGAATTGCTGCGTCCTTGAGCCGTGGCTGGCTGGGCTCCCTAGCCTGGTCTGAACCAGTGGAGCGCAGCCCTTGTTCGGTTGGCTCGAACTCTCCCTGCTGGTGCGGTGGTTGCTGGGCTGGGCCCTGGGCCTGCGGTTGCCGCTGCTGGCGCCGGGCCGCCCGGTGGGTGTGCCCGCCTGCACGGTGCTGATTCCGGCGCGCGATGAGGCCGACACGCTGCCCCACCTGCTCGCTGCCCTCGACCGGCAGACACTGCGGCCCCTGGAGGTGATCGTGGTGGACGACCACTCCAGCGATGGCACGGCTGTCGCTGCGCTCCAGGCGGCCGGGGAGCTGCCGATCCGGGTGGTCCAGCCACCCCCCTTGCCCGAGGGCTGGTGTGGCAAAACCTGGGCCCTGCACCACGGCGTGCTGGCCAGCCGGTGCGACCTGCTGGTGTTCCTCGATGCCGACACCGAGCCCGGCCCCCAGTTTCTGGAGCGGCTGCTGGCCCAGCACCAGCAGCGCGGCGGGCTCGTGTCGGTGCAGCCCTACCACCGCACGGAACGCCCCTACGAGCAGCTGTCGGTGTTGTTCAACCTGGTGGGGCTGCTGGCCGTGCCGCTCGGGCCGAACTGCGGTGTGGCCTTCGGGCCGGCGCTGGTGACCAGCCGCGCCGACTACGAGCGCGCCGGCGGCCATGCCGCCGTGGCCGGCAAGGTGGTGGAGGACTGGTTTCTGGCCCACTGCTACGAGCGGGCCGGCCTGCCGGTGAGTGCCTTCATGGGCTACGGCCAGATTGCCTACCGCATGTACCCCGGCGGTCTGGGCGCCATGGTGATCGGCTTCAACAAGAACTTCGCCACCGCGGCGGGTGAGGTGCGCTGGCCCTGGATGCTGGCCGTGCTGCTGTGGCTCTCCGGCCTGTTCTGGGCCGCCTGGTGCCTGCCGGCGGCGATCCTCGGCTGGCCGTTGATGGGCAGTGCGGCCCTGGCGCCGAATGCGGCCATCTACGGCGCCTTTGTGCTGCAAATGCTGGTGCTCACCAGGCGGGTGGGGCGCTTCAGCTGGATCAACCTGGTGTTTCCCCTGCCAGTGCTGTTTTTTCTCGGCGTGTTTCTGATGGCGATCTTCAATCTGGAGCGGGGCCAGGTGCGCTGGAAGGGCCGCATCTTCAGCACCCGTTGATGGGACTCCCCGCCGCCATTGACGCCGAGCCCCTAGCGCTGGTGCTCAGCTCGGTGGGCTTCTGGCTGCTGGCCTCGCTGCTGGTGGGCGGTCTCGCCAATCGGCTGCCGGAGGACTGGCTGCAGTCCGCAACGCCAGCTCTGCGGGCCCCGGCTGCGTCGCCGGGCCTGGGCATCCGGGTGTGGAAGCGCTGGATTCCCGACGCCGGGGGTGCCTTGCCGGGAGGAGTGCGCAAGGGCAGCCTGGTGCGGCGCGATCCGCGGGCCCTGCGGCGGCTGGTGATCGAGACCCGCCGGGCCGAGCTGGTGCACGGGGTGCTGTGGTGGGCCGGCCTGCTCACCGCCCTCTGGCTGCCGCCCGTAGCCGTGCTGATGAACCTGGTTTTTGCCACGCTGTTCAATCTCCCCTGTCTGTTGCTGCAGCGCCACAACCGCGAGCGGCTGCAGCGCTGCCTCGGGCGGATGGCCGCCGATTCCTGATGGCCGATCCCTGAGGGGCCCTGCTGGCGTCAGCCGCCGAGGAAGCGGGCCGCCAGTGTCAGGTCTGCCCCCAGGCCCGGGTCGTCGGCATGGCGGGCCACCACCAGCCGATGGCGGCCCGCCTCCAGCACGAAGCCATCGCGCGCCTCGTCGAAGCAGGCCAGCCGTCGCAGGGGGATCACCAGGCTGAGCGACCGCTGCTCGCCGGGCTCCAGGGCCAGCCGCTGGAAGGCCACCAGGGTGCGCGGCGGCCGCTCCATCAGCGCCCCGGGGGGCTCCAGGTACACCTGCAGCACCTCCGCTGCCTCTGCGTCTCCGGTATTGCCCAAGGTGAGGGTGAGCCCCACCGCTCCGCTCGCCTCGCTCACGGCCAGGTCACGCACCGCGAAGCTGGCGTAGGAGAGCCCGAAGCCGAAGGGGTAGGCGGCCCGCTGCCCGTGCCGCTGCAACCGCCGGTAGCCGTGCCAGAGGTCGTAGGTGACCTGCGGGGCCCGGGGCTGGAACGGCGGCAGCTGGGCCGGATCACGGGGGATGGCAAAGGGCAGGCGGCCGGAGGGCGACACCGCCCCCAGCAGCACCTCGGCCAGGGCGTGGCCGCCCTGCTCGCCGGGATACCAGAGCAGCAGCAGGCCGGGCACCAGCTGGTCCCACCCCCCCGTGAGGACGGCGCCGCCGCCCATCAGCACCACCACGGTGCGGGGGTTGGCGGCGACCACCGCCCGGATCAGCGCCTCCTGGTCGGCTGGCAGGCGCAGGTCGGTGCGGTCGCCGGCGGCGAAGTCGCCCCCCTGGATGGCTGAGGCGTGGCTGGTGAGCCAGGCGAGCAGGCCGGTGAAGCGTCGCCACAGCGGCCGCAGCCCCGGCCAGAGGGACGAGCCCAGCAGCCAGTCGGGCGGAGGGGTCTGGGCCAGGATCGGGGCGATGTCGCCGGGGTGGATGTGCTCCCCCTCGAGGCGCCAGTCGAGACCCACCACCAGCACCGCCGCCTCGCTGGCGGCTGCCAGGGTTGCCGCCTCCCGGCGGTTGCGGCCATCGGCGTGGCGGATCGCCAGTTCGGGCCGGGCCGCCCGCAGCCCCGCCAGGGGGGTGACCACCGCCCCCGCCGGAGGGCGGGTGTCGGAGGAGCCCCGGTCGCCCAGATTCGCCGCATCGGCCAACGGGCCGATCACGGCCAGGGAGCCGAGGGGCCCCAGCGGCAGCACCGGCCGGCCGTCACTGGCGGGCTCGTTGCGCAACAGCACGATCGCCTGGCGCGCCGCCTCGCGGGCCAGGGCCAGGTGCTGCGGGCAGCGGCGCAGGCTGGGGGGGTAGGCCGCGGCGGAAGTGCCTTGCGGCACCTGCAGCTGCACTCTCAGCAGCCTCCGCACGGCGTCGTCGACGCGCTCCTGGCTCAGCCGGCCCGCCGCCAGGGCGTCCGCCAGGCAACCCTGCAGGATCATCCGAAACGGCATCTCCAGGTCCTGCCCCGCCCCCAGGCCCGCCACCCCGTCGCGCAGGCCGAAGATGAAGTCGGTGACCACGAAGCCGCTGAACCCCCAGCGCCGCTTGAGGATCTCCGTGAGCAGTTGTGGGTGCTCGCCGCACCAGCTGCCGTTCACCCGGTTGTAGGCGCTCATCACCGAGCCGGCGCCCGCGTCCACACAGTCGCGGAAGTGGGGCAGGTAGAGCTCGTGCAGCACCCGTGGCGTGGCCCTCACATCCACCAGGAAGCGGGAGCTGTCGATCGAGTTGAGCGCGAAGTGCTTCACGCAGGCGATGGCGTGCTGCCCGATGCCGCGGCAGCAGGCGGCCCCCAGGGCCCCCACGTGCTGCGGGTCTTCGCCGTAGGTCTCCTGGGCCCGGCCCCAGCCGGGGTGGCGCAGCAGGTTGACGCACACCGCCGCCACCCAGTTGGCGCCGAAGCTGCGCGCCTCCTGCGCGATCGCGGCGCCGATGCGCTCCTCGAGGTCAGGATTCCAGCTGGCGCCCCGGGCCATCGTCACCGGGAAGGTGGTGGCCCCACCCTCGAGCACCACACCCCGCGGCCCATCCACGAACTGCAGTCCCGCCAGGCCCAGGCGGGGCACCTGCCCGGCGGGCCAGGGGTGGCGGTGGGAGGCATCGCGCAGGGCGATGTCGGCCATGCCCGACCAGAAGGGGGTGGTTCCACTCAGCAACTGCAGTTTCTCCGCCGCACGGAGCTGGTGGAGCAGCGCCTCGGCCTGGGCTGCGCCTGGGGGAACGGGGGAAGGGAGGTGCACAGCGCTGCCCGCGGGGCTGCGAGGGCCCGGTTCAGCCACCTTGGTGCCGCCTGGACCCGGCGGCGGGCTTGGATGGGGGAAGTCGTGATGGATGGGGTTGGCAAGCGATGGCTGAACGAATGTTGCTCACGGCCGTCTTTGCTGCCCTGGCCGGCCTGCTGCTCGACCAGGAGCAGGCCGCGATCATGCTGGGACCGGTGCGAGGGGGGCTCGCCTGGGCCGGCCGCGGCTGGCCTGCCCTGGCCGGCCCGAATCTTGAGCCTCTGGTGCAGGTCCTGCCGGAGGTGCTGGCCATTGGCTTGCTGCTGCTGATCCCGATCCTCTGGCTGAAGCCCAACTGAGCCGGCCGGGTCCAGGGGCGGTCTGGGCCAGGGGCGGCCGGGCTCAGCCCCCCTGGCCCAGACCGGTGGTGGGATCGAAGCGCTCGGCCAGGATGGCCACCGGCACCATCACCAGCGGTGACACGGCGCAGATCAGCCACTGGGCCGGCGCCAGGGGAGCGGTGGCGAAGAAGTGGTTCATCCAGCTGAGCTGGCTGAAGCCCAGCTGCAGCGCCACGGCCAGGCCGATGCCGGCCAGCAGCACCGGGTAGCGCTGCCAGTGCCGCCAGCCCCGCTTGCTCATCTGGCTGATGCTCAGCAGATACACGATCTGGGCCAGCACCAGCGACTGGATCGCCATCGTGCGCGCCAGGGGCAGGCTGTTGCCGTGGGAGCGGGCCCAGAGGAACACGCCGAAGATGAAGCACCAGTAGAAGGCCGACACCAGCAGCACCTTGCGCACCAGGCCGCGGCTGAGCAGGGGTTGGGCGGGCGGCCGCGGCGGTTGCCCCATCAGCCCGGGCGGGCGGGGCTCGAAGGCCAGCGGCACCGACAGGCTGAGGGAGCACACCATGTTCAGCCACAGCACCTGCAGGGCGGTGACCGGCAGTTCCAGGCCCAGCACGGCCCCCAGCAGGATCGTCATCGAGGCGCCGCCGTTCACCGGCAGCACGAAGGCGAGGGCCTTGCGCAGGTTGAGGTACACGGCCCGGCCCTCCTCCACGGCCGCCTCGATCGTGGCGAAGTTGTCGTCGGTGAGCAGCATGTCGGCCGCTTCGCGGGCCACCTCGGTGCCGCCCTTGCCCATGGCGATGCCAATGTCGGCCTGCTTGAGCGCCGGGGCGTCGTTGACGCCATCGCCGGTCATCGCCACCACCTCCCCCTGGGCCTGCAGGGCCCGCACCAGGGCCAGTTTCTGGGCCGGTGCCACCCGGGCGAACACATCGGTGTCGCGGGTGATGGCGTTCAGTTCCCCCGGCGAGCGGTTGTCCAGTTCCCGCCCCTCCAGCGCCCGCACCGCGCCGTGGTTGCCCAGACCCAGCTGGGTGGCGATCGAGCGGGCTGTCTCGAGGTGGTCGCCGGTGATCATCTTCACCCGGATGCCCGCCTGGCGGCAGGCGGCCACGGCGTCGAGCGCCTCCGGCCGCGGCGGATCCAGCATGCCCTGCAGCCCCAGAAACTCCAGATCACCGGCGATTTGGCTGGGGTGCAGCTCAGGCTGGCTGGAGTCGGCTTCGCCGATGGCGAAGGCCAGCACCCGCTCGCCCTGGCGGGCCATGGCGGCCACTGCCGCCTCGATCGCAGCCCGGTTGAGCGGCTCGCTGCTCCCATCGGCCCGCTGTTGGCTGGTGCAGCGGGCCAGCACCGCCTCCACCGCCCCCTTCATCAGGATCCGGCGACTGCCGTGCAGGGTGGCCATGAATTGGTGTTCGGAGGCGAAGGGGATCTCGTCACGGCGGGGGTGCTGGTCGAGGGCCCGGGTCCGGTCCAGTCCCATGGTCTGGGCCGCCTGCAGCAGGGCGGTCTCGGTGGGATCGCCCACCAGTCCCTGCTGCTGCAGGCTGGGGCGGGCGTCGTTGCAGAGCAGCCCCGCCAGCAGGGTTTCCCGCAGGGCCAGGTTGCGGCTCAGGGAATCCTTGCCAACGGTGCCGGGCCCGGCTGGCCAGAGCTCAGCGAGGCTTAGCAGCTCGCCGCCGGCGTGGATGTGCTGCACCGTCATGCGGTTCTGGGTGAGGGTGCCCGTCTTGTCGGAGCAGATCACCGTGGTGCTGCCCAGGGCTTCCACGGCCGGCAGCTTGCGGATGATGGCGTTGCGGCGGGCCATCCGGTTCACGCCGATCGCCAGGGTGATGGTGACGATCGCCGGCAGTTCCTCGGGGATCGCGCCCACCGCCAGGGCGACGGCGCCGTCGAACATCTCGGCGGCCTCCTTGCCGCGGGCCAGGCCCACCAGGAAGGTGAGGCCGGCCAGCAGCACCACCAGCTGCAGCAGGGTGCGGCTGAACCCGCGCAACTTGCGCGTGAGCGGGGTGCTCAGGGCGGACTGCTCGGCCATGGAGCGGGAGATCTGACCCATCTGGGTGGCATGGCCCGTGGCCACCACCAGGCCCCGGGCCTGCCCCGCCGTGATCAGGCTGCCGGCAAAGGCCATCCCCAGCCGCTCGGCCAGCGGAGCGCCGCTCTCCACGGCGGTGGTGCCCTTGCGCACGGGCACGGATTCACCGGTGAGGGCCGATTCGTCCACGGCCAGGCCACGGCAGTCGAGCAGGCGCAGGTCGGCCGGCACCTTGTCGCCCGGCTGCAGCAGCACCACATCGCCGGGCACCAGCTGGTCGGAGCTGAGCCGCCGGGGCTGGCCATCGCGCACCACCTCCACCTCGGTGCGCAGGCTGCGGGCCAGGGCGGCGATGGCCGTTTCGGCCTTGCTCTCCTGCACGAACCCGATCACGGCGTTGATCAGGGTCACGCTCCAGATCACCCAGGCATCGTTGGCCTTGCCGAGCAGTACCTTCACCAGGCCCACGCCCAGCAGGGTGTAGAGCAGCGGATCGTTGAACTGGCTCAGGAACCGCAGCCAACCTGGTTTGCCGTGGTGCTCGGGCAGGCTGTTGGGCCCCCACTGGGCCAGCCGCTCGGCCGCCACTGGGCCGCTCAGGCCCGCTTCGGCGTTGCTGTCCAGCTGGTGCAGCAGCTCGGCCACCGCCGTGGCGTGGGGGGACTCACGCCAGGCGGGGGAGGTGGCAGCGGCGGGCCCGTCCATGGGAAATGGGGCAGATCGGGCTGATTCAGGTTGATTCCGGCTGATCCTGATGGGGGGAACCTGTCACCGAATACTGCACCTGCTGGGGGAAGGGGATCTCGATCCCCTTCTCGCGGAAGGCCTGCCACACCGCCGTGTTCACGGCACTGCAGGTGCTGACGTTGTTCATCGGGTTGGCGATCCAGAACCGCAGGGCGTACTGGATCGCCGAGTCGCCGTAGCTGAGCACCAGGCCCCGGGGGGCGGGAGTGGGGAGCACGCCGGGAACGGTGAGGGCCGTGGCCTCCAGCAGGGCCACCACGCCGGCGGGATCATGGCGATAGGCCGCCCCCACCAGCACCTGGCTGCGCCGCAGCCGGTCGCTGCCGGTGTAGGTGGTGGTGGTGGCGGTGAAGAAGGTCTGGTTGGGGATCACCAGTTCGGCGTTGTCGCGATCGCGCCAGAGCACGGCGGCCCGCAGCCCCAGGCTGCGCACTTCGCAGGGATCACCGTCGATGTACAGCACGTCACCGGGCCGCACCGATCCCTCCAGCAGCAGCCACAGGCCACTGATGAAGTTGGAGAACACCTCCTTGATGCCGAAGCCCAGGCCCACCGACAGTCCGCCGGCGATGGCCAGGATCGCGGTGGCGTTGAGCCCCAGGTGATTGGCCACCCACACCAGGCCCAGCCCCACGGTGATGTAGCGCAGGATCACGGCCACGGCCCTGCGGCTGCCGTCACTCAGCACCAGCGCCCGCTGCAGCAGCCAGGCCATGCCCCGGGCCGGCAGGCCGGAGCAGACGATCACCAGGTAGATGATTAGCCCGGCCATGAACACCCGTCCGAGGGTGAGCGGCACGCCGAACCATTCCCCCACGGGGATGGCCGCCAGATCCCGCACGCTGTCGAGCAGGTTGATCACCGCCAGGGCGACGAGCAGCAGGTAGGCGGGGCGCAGCAGGCGGCTTTCCACCTGGTGGATCACATCCACGGGGAACCAGCGCGCCAGCAGCTCGCCCAGCATCCCCAGCCCATGCCAGCCGAGATAGAGCATCCCCAGCGCGAGCCCGAAACGCCACGGGTGGCCGCTCAGGGCCAGCAGAAAGCTGCCCAGGGCGATCGTGGCCAGCGCCAGCGGCGGCAGCCAGGGTCCCAGGCGGGCTCCGGCGGGCAAGCGTCGTTCCAGCTGGAGGGCGGCCAGGGCCGGCAGGGCCACCAGCAGCAGCTGGATGATCACCGAGCCCCGCTCCAGGTAGCCGAACCAGCCGATGACCTCGTGCAGAAATGCATCCATGGGCTTTCGCTCAGCGCAGGGCCGCCCGCAGGTTCACCGGCAGCATGCCGGCGGCCTTGCGGGGCTCGAGCTCACCGAACAGCACGTTGTTGAGGATGGATCCCAGGGCCTTTTCGGCCTTGGGGTTGCCGATCAGGCCCCGGATCAATGGCGTGGTCTGTTCGGAGTCCTCGGTGGAGCGCACCATGGCGGCCAGTGCGGCCGAACTGGCCACGGGCGCGGGCACGAAGCGGTTCACCGGCAGCACCTCCATGTTGGTGAAGGTGAGGTTGCGCTGCACCAGCGGATTGATGCTGAAACTGGCCATCTCACGGGCGATGCGCTTCTGGCCAGGACTGGAATTCAGCCCGAAGGCCAGCACCCGTTCCCGGTTGAGCGGCGTCGGCCGACCCCAGCGGCCCCCGGGCAGGCTGGCCACGCCCAGGGAGGCACCCAGGCTCTGGCGCAGCATGCTGAGGTTCGAACTGCGGCAGGTGATCCAGTCGAGATCTCCATCCGCCAGTTGCTTGATCAGCGAATCCTGTTCTTCGGTGAAGGTGACGTGCTGTTGGAGGGAGGCGTTCTGCAGCCACGCCAGCCAGCGCTCCAGGCTCTGCAGCTGCTCGGGGCTCAGCGGTTGATCGCCCTGGGCCGTCAGTAGCGCCTCGCCGGCACCCAACCCGCCCACTGTCCAGAACAGATGCAGGGGATTGGCGCTCAACCCGACCCGCAGCCCCCTGCTGCTCAGATCCAGCAGCCCGTCCAGGTCGTCCGGACTGCCGCTCGGCAGACGATCGCGGTTGTAGCAGGCCAGCTGGGGCAGCTGCAGCACCGGCAGCCCCGCCAGCTGGCCGTTGCCGACCCGCAGCCGGTTCACCATGTCCGGCTCGAGCTGCCGGAGCTTTTCAGCCGGAAAGGTCTCGCTGCGCACCAGTCCACGCCGGTGTAGCTCGAGCGCCGTGCGCGAATTCACCAGCAACAGATCCGGGCCGAGGCCGCTCTGCTGGCGGAAGCGCATCTGACGCACCAGATCTTCCTCCGGAAAGGTCATCAGCTGGATTTCCACGTCGGGATGCAGGGCGAGGAAATCGGAGTTGAAGCGATCCAGAATTTCCTGGGCCTGCTGGCGCAGCCCGTCGCCCAGGCGCTCGTCGCTGTTGCCGCCCACCACCAGGTACACGGTTCCCCAGAGGCGGGAATCGCTGGAGGGTGAGCCCTGGGCCAGCCGCAGCGCCAGCCAGCCCCCCAGGGCTAGAAACCCCGCCAGCAGCACCTTGAGCAGGGGGGCTGGCGGGGCGAAACGGAACGGGCCTCTGGCGCTCACTCCTCGGGATACAGCAGGTTGGCCAGCTCCTCCGCATCCACGTCGTAGACGCGCGCCAGGGTGGTTTCGATGGCGCTGGTCACCACGTCGGGCAGAAAGCGCATGGCGTTCAGCGCATCATCAACGATCTCCTCGCTGAGCATGGGGTCGCCGTCCAGCTTCTCGTCGTTGATCACGGCCATCACCCAGCTCTGGTAGGCGGTGACCAGATCGGCAAATTCGAGCTCCGGGTCGTTGAGATCGAGGGCCATGGGCGTCTCCAGGGACGTTGCCTCTGCAGTTTGCCCACTGGTGAGCCGTTGGGAACAGCACTGGAGCGGGCGGAGAGGATGGGCAGCTCCGTTGCGCGGCTTGCTCCGCCCTGTCATGGCCGATTCCCCGCCGGACGCCGCTGGCCTCCAGGCCTCGCTGGTGGACTTCGCCCTGGCTGAGTTGGTGCGAAGCCATCGCGACAGCTTTCAACCCCTGTGGACCTCCGAGAGCTGGGCCAAGCTGCTGATCTGGCTGGCACTCAACTGCGGCTGCAGTGGCGATCGGGCCGGGCTCGAGCGCTTTGCCGAGGCCCTGGGGCCAGCCCTGGGGGCCCGGCTGCGGCGGCTGTACTTCCAGCGCGACCTGGAGGATCTCGATCTGCAGCTGCTGGCCGACCCCGCCGAGTCCCAGGTACTGGTGCTGCCGCTCGCGGCCGACGGGGCGGGGCTCAGCCCGCCGCGGATTGGTCAGGCCCTGGAGCGGGTGGGCCTGGCGCAGCGGGTGGTACTGGAGCCGGAGCGCTGGAGCAGGCTGGAGCGGGCCGTGGTGATTCCCTGGAGCCCTCAGCCATGAACCTGATCGCCGCCTATCGCAACGCCGGCTTCGAGGCCCTGGCCGATGGCGTGATGGCGTTCTTCGACCGCCGCCCCGATCTGCAGCGCCCTGGCGTGGCCTTCGGGCCCGCTGGAGAGGGCAACGGCGCCCCTGGGTCCGCCCCCGAACCGGCGAAAGTCTCCACCGACATCAGCCTGGTGGCGATCGACCGCAGCGACCCGGAGGCCTTTGCCCTCGCCGAAGTGATCCTGCGCGGGGTGGGCGCGGGCCTGGGCCAGTACCTCAGGGAACGGCCGCTGCTGCGCGACTGCTCTCCCCAGCGGAATCTGTTCGTGAACCCGATCTTCAACTTGCAGCGCTACGCGCCGGGGGAGGGTTTCAAGCGCTGGCACTGCGACTGGACGCTCAGCGAGGAGGCCACCGAGCCCCACGCGCGTGTGCTGGCCTGGATCCTCTATTGCAATTCACTCCCCGATGGCGGCACGGAGTTCCACTGGCAGGGCCACCACGAGGAGGCGGAGCGGGGCAAGCTGCTGATCTTTCCGGCAGGTGTGTCCCACATCCACCGCGGCCGGGTGAGCCACGACCACTCGAAAACCATCGCCACCGGCTGGATCAATGCCGGCACGCTGGACGCCTATCTGCAGCGGCTGGCGGCCTGAGGGCCTTCTGGCCAGGCCGGGTCATGGGCCATTGGTGTGCGGATCCTCACCGGAGCGTCAAGCTATCGGCGTCCTAATGGCTACTTTTCTGGGGCAACCGTTCCTGATCCAGTCATGTTCCTCCCCGGGATGTTCGCCCTGTTTTCCGCGGCGGATGTCGCTGCGCTGATCATTCCCTTCCTGTTCAAGTTGCTCGGCGCCGTTGCCCTCTGGATGGCCGGCAGTTGGCTGATCACTCTGGCCCTGCGCCTGCTGCGTCGGATGCTCAACCAGGGCACCCTCGACGCCACGGTGATCAGCTACCTGCTCAGCATTCTCGGGGCTCTGCTGCGGGTGGTGCTGGTGGTGGCCATCCTCGGCTACTTCGGCATCGAAACCGCCAGCTTCGCCGCCCTGCTGGCCGGCGCGGGCCTGGCGATCGGGGCGGCCTGGAGCGGCATGCTCGGCAACTTCGCAGCTGGCGTGTTCCTGCAGATCTTCCGGCCGATCAGCACCGGCGATTACATCGATGGCGGTGGCGTGGAGGGAACGGTTGACGAAGTGGGCATGTTCGTGACCTCCATCACCTCGCCGGACAATGTGCGCCACTATGTGGGCAACGCCAAGCTCTTCGGTGACAACATCAAGAACTACTCCGCCAATCCCTACCGCCGCGTTGAACTGGTGGCCCAGCTCGACAACAGTGCCGATGTGGGCAAGGCCATCAGCCTGCTGAGGGAAGGGATCAAGCAGGTGCCCAACCAGGTGGAGGGTATGGCGGCCGATGTGGAGGTGTTGGAGTTCAGCGAGCGGGGGCCACGGCTGGCGGTGCGCCCCTACACCCACACCGCCAACTACTGGCAGGTCTACTTCGACACCAACCGCATGATCGTGGAGGTGCTGGGCAAGGCCGGCTTCCCCGTGCCGCGCATCCCGGTGGCGATGCAGGGCAACTCCGCCAACTGAGCCTGGCGCTGGTGCTTTGAGACGATGGGGCCCTGCCAGCCCCATTCCCGTGCCTGAGGCCAACCTGCCCAAGACCTACGACCCGGCGGGCACAGAAGCCCGCTGGCAGCAGGCTTGGGAAACCAGCGGCGCCTTCCATCCCGATCCCAGCGCTCCCGGTGAGCCGTTCTCGGTGGTGATTCCGCCGCCGAACGTCACCGGCAGCTTGCACATGGGCCATGCCTTCAACACGGCCCTGATCGACACGGTTGTGCGCTTCCAGCGCCTCCGTGGCAAGAACGTTCTGTGTTTGCCCGGCACCGACCACGCCTCGATCGCCGTGCAGACAATCCTGGAGAAGCAGCTCAAGGCTGAGGGCCAGCGCAAGGAAGATCTCGGCCGCGAGGCCTTCCTGGAGAAGGCCTGGGAGTGGAAGGCCGAGAGTGGCGGCACGATCGTGGGCCAGCTGCGCCGGCTGGGCTACTCGGTGGACTGGCAGCGGGAGCGCTTCACCCTCGATGCCGGCTGTAGTGCCGCAGTGATCGAGGCCTTCAACCGCCTGCACGAGCAGGGGCTGATCTACCGGGGCGAATACCTGGTGAACTGGTGTCCCGCCTCCGGCTCGGCGGTGAGTGATCTGGAGGTGGAGATGAAAGAGGTGGATGGTCACCTCTGGCACTTCCGCTATCCGCTCACGGCCCCCTCGGCCGATGGCCGCACCCACCTGGAGGTGGCCACCACCCGTCCTGAAACCCTGCTGGGGGATACGGCCGTGGCGGTGAACCTCAAGGACCCCCGCTACGCCGATCTCGTGGGCCAGACCCTCACGCTGCCGCTGGTGGGCCGTGAGATCCCGATCGTGGCCGACGATCACGTGGATGCGGACTTCGGCACCGGTTGTGTGAAGGTGACTCCCGCCCACGACCCCAACGACTTCGCCATCGGCCAGCGTCACGACCTGCCGCTGATCACGGTGATGGCCAAGGACGGCTCCATGAACGAAGCCGCCGGCCGCTTCCACGGCCTGGATCGCTTCGCGGCGCGCCAGGCCGTGGTGGCCGCCATGGAGGCGGAGGGTTTCCTCGTGAAGGTGGAGCCCTACCGCCATAGCGTGCCGTTTTCGGATCGCGGCAAGGTGCCGGTGGAGCCGCTGCTCTCCACCCAGTGGTTCGTGAAAACCGAGCCCCTGGCGGCCCGTTGCCGTGAGGCCCTGGAGCACGCCGACCCCCGCTTCGTGCCGGAGCGCTGGGCCAAGGTGTATCGCGACTGGCTCACCGACATCCGCGACTGGTGCATCTCCCGCCAGCTGTGGTGGGGCCACCGCATCCCCGCCTGGTTTGTGGTGAGCGAAACCGGTGGTGAGATCACCGACAGCACGCCCTACGTGGTGGCCCGCGACGAAGTGGAAGCCCGCGCCAAGGCGGAGGCGCAGTTTGGTGGCGGCACCCACGCCCATCCCCTGGTGCTGGAGCAGGACCCCGACGCCCTCGACACCTGGTTCTCCAGCGGCCTCTGGCCCTTCTCCACCCTGGGCTGGCCCGATACGCAAGCGGCCGATCTGGCCCGTTGGTATCCCACCAGCGTGCTGGTGACGGGCTTCGACATCATTTTCTTCTGGGTGGCCCGGATGACGATGATGGCGGGCGCCTTCATGCAGGAGGACGGGCAACCGGTCGGCGGCCGCGACACCTGGATTCCTTTCCGAGACGTGTACATCCACGGCCTGGTGCGGGATGAGAACAACCGCAAGATGAGCAAGTCGGCGGGCAACGGCATCGACCCGCTGCTGCTGATCGAGCGCTACGGCGCCGACGCACTTCGCTTCGCCCTGGTGCGCGAGGTGGCCGGCGCCGGCCAGGACATCCGCCTCGACTACGACCGCAAATCCGACACCTCCGCCACGGTGGAGGCCTCGCGCAACTTCGCCAACAAGCTCTGGAACGCCACCCGCTTCGCCCTGATGAACCTGGGTGGCGAGACGCCTGCCAGCCTGGGGGAACCCGATCCCGCTGCCCTGCAGCTGGCCGACCGCTGGATTCTGTCGCGCCTGGCCCGGGTGAACCAGCTCACCGCCGAGCGCTACGGCAGCTACGCCCTGGGCGAGGCGGCCAAGGGGCTCTACGAGTTCGCCTGGAATGAGGTGTGCGACTGGTATCTGGAGCTGATCAAGCGGCGGCTGCAGGATCCGGCCCAGCAGGGCCCGGCCCGCCAGGTGCTGGCCAAGGTGCTGAATGAGCTGCTGGTGATGCTGCACCCGCTGATGCCCCACCTCAGCGAAGAGCTCTGGCATGGCCTCACCGGGGCGCCGCAGACCACTTTCCTGGCCCTGCAGACCTGGCCCGCTCCCGAGCGGGCTGCCCTCAACGAGCAGCTGGAGGCCAGCTTCGCCGAGCTGATCGAGGCAATCCGCGTGGTGCGCAACCTGCGGGCGGTGGCGGGCCTGAAGCCGGCCCAGCCGGCGCCGGTGCAGTTCGTCACCGGCCGCGGCGCCTTGGCTGTGTTGCTGCAGGAGGCCACGCCCGACATCACAGCCCTCACCCGCGCCGAGAGTGTGGTGGTGCTCGATCCCGTCGGCGCCGAGGCCGCCCCTGGCCAGCGGGCCTTGGCCGGGGTGTGCGGCGAACTTCAGGTGTTGCTGCCGATCGAGGGGCTGGTGGATCTGGCGGCCCTGCGTGGCCGGCTGGAGAAGGACCTGGCCAGGGCCGGGAAGGAAATCGCCGGCCTGGCCGGCCGCCTGGCCAACCCCAACTTCGCCGACAAGGCCCCACCGGAGGTGGTGGCCGAGTGCCGCGCCAACCTGGTCGAGGCCGAGGCCCAGGCTGAGCTGGCCCGCCGCCGACTGGCGGAGCTGGGCTGAAGCGCCTGCGGCCCGCTCCCCGGAATCGGAATCACGCCGCGGCTGCCGAAGGGCAGCCGTCTCCACTGGGATGGGCTTACCGTGCGCGTGATGTTGGTGGGGGATTGGCTGGGTATGGTTGCGACAGCCCCTCCATGGCCGTGCACCGGGCTTGGGCCGGCGCGTTAACCCGGCATGACCGTCTCGGCGCGAGGACGCCTTCTGGTTGCCTATGGCCTGGTGATCGGCGCCCTGGTGAGCCCCGGCCCGGGTCTGTCCGCCCAGTCCGCTGTTAGCGCTGCCAGGGGATGGGCGCCCACCCTTGACCAGGGCCGTGACGCCGGTGCCCTGCTGGCGGGACTGGCCCTGGGGGCTGGCGCCGCGGCTGCACTGCTGCTCCGCAGCCGTTCGCGCCGGGAGCGCCTCGTGCTCGCGGCGATGCGCCGCGATGGCCCCAGCTCCCTGCTCTCCCGCTTTGCCCTGGAGCATGACCTGGAATACCAGGCCGCGGGCCACGACGCACCCGGCGACGACCCCGTCGCCCTGCTGGTAACGGTTCACTGCCGCTGCCTGGCCAGGCAGCGGCTGCTGGTGGAACCCACCACCTCCATCGCCTCCATCCTCGCGGTTCTCCATCAGGACCTGGGCGCGGCCCTGCCACCCGGCTGGGTCTGGAGTGGCTACCGGGCCGGGGACGACGCCCTCGCGCTGCGGGTCGGGCTCGGGCCTGACAACCCGCTGCTGGACCCCGCCCGTTGCCGGAGCTGGCTGGAGCAGATGCGCGCGCTCGCCGTCGGGGTCTGCTCCCGGTTCCTGGCGGGCGCCCGCCAGGACGATGACATCAGCATCGTGGCCCAGTACCTGGGGGGCGGCGAGAGCCCCCAGGCCTGGCTGCGGCTGCAGACCTTCGGCGAGGCCCTGGCCGACGAGCACCCGCGGGCCCTGCATCTGCTCGGGCCTGGCGACCGCCAGCGGCTCGAGGCTGACGACGCGATCCAGCGCGAGCTGCTCGGCCTGGGCGCCGAGGATCTGGAGCTGCGTTTCCAGCCCATCCTGCTGCTGGCCAATCCAGGCCACATCGGCCTGGAGCTGCTGCTGCGCTTCCGGCCCCCCGGCCTGGCCCGGCTCGGCACCGAGGCGGTCTTCCAGCGGGCCCTTGCCATGGGCATCGCCCATCGCATCGATGGCCTCCTGCTGGAGCACCTCGCCGGGGTGCGTCAGGCAATGCAGGAGCTCGGGCCCCTGGCGGCCCGCATCGACTACATCTCCGTGAATGTCAGCAGCGCATCGGTGGCCACGCCCCAGCGGCTGGCGGAGCTGGTCGCCCTGCTCCGCGCCCATCGGGTCGATCCGGCGCTGTTCTGCCTGGAACTCACGGAGACCGCCGCCACCGATCTGGTCCGGGAGGAGCGGAGTCTGGTGTCCACGTCGCAGCGGCTGATGAAGGAGCTGGACTTCCGCCTGTTCATCGACGACTTCGGCTCCGGCCTCTCCAACTACCGCCGGGTGAGCGAGGCCTGGTACGACGCGATCAAGCTCGATCTCGGCCTGGTGCGCGGCATCGGCCGCTCCTTCCGCCTGCAGCGGTTCGTGGGCTCCCTGGTCGCCACGGTGCATCAACTGGGCAAGACCGTAATTGCGGAGGGGGTGGAGAACCATCGTGACCTGGCCGTGATGCTGAGGCTCGGGGCCGACGCCGTGCAGGGCTTTCTGATCGCCCGGCCCATGGCCTGGGAGGAGTTGGCCGGCTTTCTGCAGGATTCCCCCTGGACCTGCCCCGACGGGATCGCCGCGCTGCGGGCCGAGCTGCGGGCCGCGGATCGGGACCTGGCCACGGCCGATCCCGCTGCCAGTGGCCCGGCGGCCAGCCCCGATGCGGTGCCGCTGGAGCGCTACATCCTCGACAACTGGTCCACCCTGCGCAGTTTCGAGGAGTTCGTGCTGCTGTTCGTCCAGGAGCTCAGAACCTGGGGTCTGGAGCTGCTGCGCCTGTCCCTGGCCTTCCTGCCCGACCAGGACGACATCGACTGCAGCCAGTACGTGTGGCTACGCACCCGACCGGGGGAGGTGAAGACCCTGCGCATGCAGCGCGATTTTCTGGAGACCCCCGAGCACCTCGCCAGTCCGCTCCACTTCCTCGCCACCAGCAGCCGGATCCTGCGCCTGCGGCTGGCCGCCCGGGTGGATCCGCCCTTCCCGTTCCTGCGGGAGCTGCAGGTTCAGGGCGGCAGCGATTACCTCGGTCTGCGGCTCGACTCGCGCGGGATCTCGATACCGGTGCTCAGCGTGTGCCTGGCGGGCAGCAGCCGCTTCTCCGAGCAACAGGTGGAGCGGATCGAAGCGATGAGCAGCCTGTTCAGCCTGCTCTTCCACGCCTACGAGAGTGAGCGCTCCAAGCGGCTGGCGCTGCTGGATGCCCTCACCCAGCTGCCCAATCGCCGCCGCTACGACTCCCAGCTCCAGGCGGCCCTGGTGGCCGCGGCCACGGCGCGATCCCCCCTGGCCCTGGCCCTGATCGACATCGACCGCTTCAAGGCCGTGAACGACACCATGGGCCACGCCTACGGCGACAGGTGCCTCACCCAGGTGGCCGCCCTGCTGGCGCGGCACCTCTTGCGGAAGAACGACCTGGTGGCCCGGCTCGGCGGCGAGGAATTCGGCGTGATCCTCTCCCACACCGATGCCGCCGGGGCCGCGGCGATCTGCGAGACGTTGCGGGCGGCCGTGGCCGCCGCCGGCATCCACCATCCCCTGGCCGTCTGCGACCACCGCCTCACGATCAGCATCGGCCTTGCCGTGTGGAGCCCCCACACCTCGCCCAGCTGCGATGCCGATGCCCTGCAGCAGCTGGCCGACGACTGCCTCTACGCCGCCAAGCGCCAGGGGCGCAATCGCGTGGTGGTGCGCCAGCTCGACCAGCCCTAGGCCCCTGCCGCCAGGGGCTCGGCTGGGGCTGGCGGTTCCCAGCTGAGCTTCAGCGCCTCCCCGCCAGCACCGCCCGCAGCTTGCTCTGCAGGATCAGCCCGGCGCTCACCAGGGTGATGGCGTTGGCCACCACCAGCGGTCCGTCGCCTTTCAGCAGGCCGTAGATCCCCCACAGGGCGATGCCGCTGGTGAACAGCAGATACATGCGCAGGGAGATGGCGGCCGTGTCGCCGCTGCGCAGGGTCTTGATCGCCTGGGGTACGAAGCTCAGAGTGGTGAGCGTGGCCGCTGTGTAGCCCAGGATCTCGATCACGGCTGGCTGGTGAGGGGAGGGCAGGGGCGAGCCTGGCGGTTGGCGCTCACGCCCTCAACGTACCGGTCGCGGTGCCCCCGTGAGCCGGTGCAGGGCGCTGTAGTCGAGGTCGTCGAGGCCGGCGGCGGTGGCGCGCTCCAGCAGCTGGGCCAGGCCGCTGAGTCCTTCGCTGTTGAGGCCGGCGGCCGCGGCAGCCTGCAGGAAGAGCAGCAGGTCCTTGCGCAGGTGGGCGGTGGGGAAGTTGGGGTTGGCGTAGTCGTCGGCCAGCTCTTTTGCCAGCTTCTTGTCGAAGGTGGGCGCGTGGAGCGCGCTGGCCCGCAGGATCGCCATGAAGGCCTCCACGTCCACCCCGGCCCGCTGCACCAGGTGCAGGCTGAGGCTGAAGCTGTGGGTGAGGCTGGCGATCAGCTGGTTGAGGGCGAGTTTGGTGGTGAGCGCCGCCCCAACGGGGCCCAGGTGGTGGGGCTCGCCGCCCAGGTGAGCCAGCACCGGCCGGGCGCGCTCCAGGGCCTCGGGGCTGCCGCCCACCATCAGCTGCAGGCAGCCGGCCAGGGCCTCCGGCCGGCTGCCCAGCACCGGACATTCCAGGTAGATGGCACCCTGGTCCGCCACGGCCGTTGCCAGCGCCCGGCTCTCCTCTGGCGCAATCGTGGCCATCTGCAGCACCAGCCGGTGAGCCAGGGCCGGGCCGGCCTGCTCCAGCAGCACGGCCCGGGTGGTGGGGCCGTCGCTGAGCACGGTGATCACCACCTCGCTGGCCGCGACGGCCTCGCCCGGGCTGGCGGAGAGCCGGGCGCCCAGGGCCGTCAGGGGGGCGCAGCGCCCGGGGCTGCGGTTCCACACGCTGAGCGGTTGGCCGCAGTGGAGGAGCCGGGTGCCGATGGCGGTGCCGAGCAGGCCGGTGCCCAGGAGACTGATGGTCATGGGAGACGATGCGCTGCCCCGATGATCCCGCCACCCGTCACCCCCAGCCCGTCACCCCCAGCCCGCTGTCACCCGGGCGAGGATCAACCGCTGCGCCCCTGGCCTTGTCGATGCTGCCCTCTCCCGACTGGTGGACGCTCCCCTGGCTACCCCAGGCCCTTGAACTGTTGCGCTCCCCCTGGGGGGCGGCGGCCTTCGTGCCCCTCTACGCCCTCTGGGTGACCCTGCTGCTGCCGGGGGTGTGGGCTTCGATGCTGGCCGGCGCCCTCTACGGCACGCTCTGGGGCAGTGTGTTGGTGTTCGTGGGGGCCTGCCTCGGGGCCCTGGCGGCCTTCCTGCTGGGGCGCCACTGGCTGCGCGACTGGGCCCGCCAGCGGCTGGCCGCCGTGCCGAAGCTGCTGGCGATCGAGCGGGCCGTGAGCCGGGAGGGGTTGCGGCTGGTGCTGCTCACCCGCCTCTCGCCGGCCTTCCCCTTTTCCCTGCTCAACCTGGCCTACGGCCTCAGCGACGTGAGCCTGCGCGACTACTCCATCGGCCTGATCGGCATCGTGCCCGGCACGGTGCTGTTCTGTGGCCTGGGGGCCCTGGCGGGCGATGTGGCCCGCTTTGGCGAGGTGCTTTCCGGCCGGGCCGATCCCCTCACCTGGACCCTGCGCATCGTGGGACTGCTCGCCACCGTGCTGGTGGTGTGGCTGGTGGGCCGGGCCGCCCGGCAGGCCCTTCAGGAACCGCCGGGGGGTGGGGGTGGCAAGCCCTGAGCGGAAGCTGTTCCTTCCGGCTGTGGCTTCCCCCAGTCGCGCAGGGCGGCAACCAGCACGAACCACGCCAGCCGCAGCCGGGCCGGCAGCCCGGGCCGCTGGACCAGGTCCAGGTACTTCGCCCGGCCGCAGTCGGTCTTGATCCAGCGGAAGGCTGCGGGGGCGGCCATGGCGGCACCGATCAACGGACTGCCTTCAGTCTGCTGGGCAGGCAGGGGCGGCCGGTTGGTCAGCTGCCCAGCAGCGCCATCAACCCCGCCTCATCCAGCACCGCCACCCCCAGGCTCTCCGCTTTCGTGAGCTTGCTGCCCGCTTCGGCGCCAGCCACCAAGTAGCTGGTTTTCTTGCTCACCGAGCCGCTCACCTTGCCGCCGGCCGCCTCAATCAGCTCCTGGGCCTGGCGGCGGCTGAGGCTGGGCAGGGTGCCGGTGAGCACGAAGGTCTGGCCCGCCAGGGCCGCGCCATTGGCGTTGCCCTGACTGCCTGTCGCCCTGTGCTCCGCCTCGCCGGCCGCCAGGGAGAAGCCCAGCTGCTTCAGCTGCTCCAGCAGCCGCTGGTTGGCCGCTGTGGCGAACCACTGCTGCAGCGACTGGGCGATCTCGCCGCCGATGCCGAACACGGCCGTGATCAGCTCGGGCGTGTCGGGCTCAGCCCGGGTGGCGGCGGCGGCCAGTTCGGCGGCGCTGGGGAATTCCCTGGCCAGGGCCTTGGCGTTCACCTCGCCCACGTGGTGGATGCCCAGGCCGTAGAGCTGGCGGTGCCAGGGCTGTTGTTTGGAGGCTGTCAACGCCGCCACCAGGTTCTCGGCGCTCTTGGCCCCCATCCGCTCCAGGCTGGCCAGCAGGGCGGCATCGAGGCGATACAGGTCGGCGATTGAGCCCACCAGGCCCCGGTCCACCAGCTGTTCGATCAGCTTGCTGCCGAGCCCGTCCACGTCCAGGGCCCCCTTGCTCACCCAGTGGCGCAGGGCGCCCCGCAGGATCGCCGGGCAGCTGTTGTTCACGCAGCGGGTGGCCGCCTCGCCCTCCTCCCGCACCAGCCCCGAGCCGCACTCCGGGCAGGTGTGGGGCAGCTGCAGCCGCACCGCTCCGGCCGGGCGCAGCTCCGGCAGCACCCGCACCACCTCGGGGATGATCTCGCCGGCCTTGCGCACCACGATGGTGTCCCCGGCGTGCAGATCGAGTTCGTCGAGGCGGTCGGCGTTGTGCAGGGTGGCGCGGCTCACCGTGGTGCCGGCCAGGGGCACCGGCTCGAACTCGGCCACCGGCGTCACCACCCCCGTTCGGCCCACCTGGCAGCTGAGCCGCAGCAGCCGGCTGGGGGCCTCCTCGGCGGCATACTTCAGCGCGATCGCCCAGCGCGGAGCCTTCTGGGTGAAACCGGCGTCGGCCTGCAGGCGCAGGTCGTTGAGCTTCACCACCACGCCGTCGGTGGCGTAATCCAGCGCTTTGCGCTCCTCCTCCCAGCGGGCGAAGAACCCCTCCACCGCCGCCAGGGACGGCAGCAGTTCGGCGTTGGGGTTCACCCGGAAGCCGGCGGCCAGCAGCCACCGCAGACTCTCCCACTGGCTGGTGGGGCGTGGAGGATCCGATGGCTCGTCGCCGGCCTCGGGCGTCCAGTCGTCCGGCAGGTGCAGGGTGTAGGCGAAGAAGTCGAGCCGTCGGGCCGCCACCACCTTGGGGTCGAGCTGGCGCAGGGTGCCGGCACAGGCGTTGCGCGGGTTGGCGAATAGGGCCTCACCCCGCTCGGCCCGCTCGGCGTTGATCGCTGCAAAGGTGCCATCGGGAATCAGGGCCTCACCGCGCACCTCCAGCCAGGCTGGGGGCTGCTGCAGCTGCAGCAGCAGAGGCACGCTCTGGATCGTGCGCACGTTGGCGGTGATCTCCTCGCCGTGCTCCCCGTCGCCGCGGGTGGCGGCCCGCACCAGCACGCCGTGCTCGTAACTGAGGGCCAGGGCGTTGCCGTCGATCTTGAGCTCGCCCACCATGGGCAGCTGGGGCAGAGGCGCTCCGGGCTCGGGGGTGCGGTCGAGCACCTTGAGCAGGCGGGCATACCAGGCCTCCAGCTCCTCCAGGGAAAAGGCGTTGTCGAGGCTGAGCAGGCCGATGCGGTGCGCCACGCTCGTGAACCCTTCGGCCGGGGCGCCGCCGATCCGCTGGGTGGGGCTGTCGGCCGTGAGCAGCTCGGGATGGGCCGTCTCCAGCTCCTGCAGCTCCCGCAGCAGCCGGTCGTACACCGGATCCTCCATCAGCGGAGCATCCAGCACGTAGTAAGCGTGGGCGGCGCGGTTCAGCAGCTGGCGCAGCTCGGCGGCGCGGGCCTGCTGACTGGCGGGCATCAGGCGGTGGCCAGGTTCTTGATCCGGTCGATCCGCCACTGCTCCTCGAGTTTCACGAAGGTGAAGTCGAGGGGGAGTTCTTCTTTGGCTTCCGAGATCAGCTTCACGGTGAGGATCATCTGGCCGTCCTGCAGGCGGGGCCGGCCGCTCTTGAGGTTGCGGTAGCGGTTGAGCTTCAGGCCAGCCAGGAAGGTGATGAACTGCTTGCGGTTCACATGGCTGCGGTAGTTCTTGGTGGTGAGCAGGTAGGCGCCATCCACCTGGCCGCTGGCGATCTGGGTGAAGAACTGCTTGAGCAGGGGGTTGATGCCGCGGGCGCTCAGCACCAGCTTCACGGCCGTGATCGTCCAGTAGAGGAGCAGGGCCCCGGCCCCGGCCAGCAGGGCCTTGGTGCCGATGCTGGTGACCAGAGCCGAGTCCATAGGCCGTGCACACGCGGTTGAATGGCTGCTGAGTCTGACTGACCGACCCCCCGGCGTGGTGCTTGAACCCCTGCTGCCGCTCTTCCACCGGCTCAACCGGGAGCACTTCGAGGGCTCCCTGGTGGCCGCCGGGGTGCCGCTGGTGAGCCTGCGCTGGAGCGATGGCCGCATGCGCCGCAGTGCCGGCCTGTATCGCTTCGGCCGCCAGGGGGATGGCAGCGAGCTCAGTGAGATCGTGCTCTCGCGGCCCCTGCTCGACCCCCTGCCCCGGGAGGCCCTGCTGGCCACCCTCTGCCACGAGATGATCCACGCCTGGACCCACCGGGTGCTGCGGGTGCAGGAGGCCCATGGTCCCCACTTCCGCGCCCGCATGGCGGCGATCAATGCGGCCCAGGCGGAGTTTGTGGTGAGCGTGCGACACCGCTATCCCCTCCCGGGGGAAACGGCCGGGGGCGCCCCCTCCCACCGCTGGCTGGCCCGCTGCCCCCGCTGCGGTGTCTCGGCGCCCTACCGCCGCCGGGTGAAGGGGCTCGCCTGCCGGGCCTGCTGCCAGCGCCACCACGGCGGACTGTGGGATGGCAGTTGCCTGCTGGAGTTTGTGGAGGCCGTCTGACAGGCCCCCGCGGCGAGCCAGCCCGGCGATCCGCCCTAACCTCTGCGCGCGCGGGACAGCTGTGTGGCCGTTTTTTTCTGGAGCCTGGAGTGGAGCGGAGTGGCGATCGCCCTGGTGGGCCTGGCCCGGGAGCGTTGGCTCACCGCCCGCCGCCGGTAACGTTGGTTGATGGCTGAACGCTGGTTAGATCCCGCTTTCGAGGACTCCCCACCTCGTCCCACCCCCACCTCCCGCCCCTCGCCCCGCCCAGCGCAACGCTCCCGGCGCGGCGCCGACTCGCTGGAACAGGGGCTGGACCGGCTTGTGTCGGCCGGCCGCCAGCTGGTGGATGGGGTCTCCGGGGCCCGTCCGGGCTCGCGCACAGCCGCGCGGGCTGCCGGCTCCCCCGCCGGCCCGCGTCCCCGCCTGGGCGAGCTGGGCCGCTGGGTGGAGGACAAGCTCGACTGGATTCTCGAGGAGGAGGACGACTGGCGGGAGCCCTGGCAGGAGCCCCGCCAGGAGACGGCCCCCCCGGTGACCTCGCCGCGGGCGGCCCGCCCCGTTGCCGGCCGTCGCCCGCTCGAGGCCATTTCGCGGCGACCGCCGCTGGCCGGATCGCCGGATACGGCGCCTGCGCCCGCCCCGGGCCTCGAGTCCGGCGACTGGCCCGAGGACGAGAGCTTCAGCCGGCCCCGCTGGCAGCGCCCCGCGGCCCAGTCCGATGCCAGCCAGCGGTACGTCCCCCGTTCGTCGTTGCCCGAGCGGGCGTCGGCTCCCTCGGCCGTTGAGCCGACCCCTGCCCGCCCGGTGCCCCGTTCCAGCCGGCGCCGGCCCCTTGACTAGGCTGGGGTCACTGCTGAGATCACGATGGCCAGTCTGGTGGTGGTTGGTTTCCCCAAGGTGGACGAGGCCGAACAGGTGCGGCGGGAGCTGGTGGACATCCAGCGGGAGCAGCTGATCGCCCTGGAAGATGCCGTGGTGGTGGAGCACGACGGCGACGGCAAGGTGCACCTGCGTCAGGCCGTGAATCTCACCGCCGCTGGCGCCGTGGGCGGTGGTTTCTGGGGCACCCTGGTGGGCCTGCTGTTCCTCAACCCCCTGCTGGGGGCGGCGTTGGGTGCCGGCGTGGGGGCTGCCTCCGCCTCCCTCTCCGACATCGGCATCAACGACAACTTCATGCGCGAGCTCGGCGAAACCCTGCCGCGGGGCAGTGCCGCCCTCTGTCTGTTGATCCGGGAAGCCACCGCCGACCGGGTGGTGGAGCGGCTGCGGGTCCACGCTCCCCACGCCAAGCTGCTGCGCAGCAACCTCAGCCACACCGACGAAGAGCAGCTGCGTGAGCTGCTGGAGCGTGCGGCGCGCCAGGCCGAGGCCCTGCGGCTGTCCTGACCCGGCGGCCCAGCACCCGGAAGCTGCTGCCGCGCTGCTCCAGTTCCCGGTTCACCGGATTCACCAGGTCTCCCGGCAGGTCGCGGGCCATGTCCTCCGCGGAGGTGGCCACCGCCTCCACGCCCTGCAGCAGCAGTTCCAGCAGGTCGGCCCACAGGTGCACCAGGGCGGCTCTCCCCAGGCTGGCGCTGTCCATGTCGGGTTCGGGCCCTGGCTTCGATCGCTGTTGGCGTGGCGCGGTCATGGGGCAGCTCGAAACGCTGCCGGCATGCTGCGGGAACGCCAACACGTGTCAATCGATCGATGTTCAGCTCCTGGCAGTTGCGATGACTGCTGGAACCGGATCCTGTGAAGGAGGGCCGGGGGTGGCAGCCCCCAGCCAGGTTTCCAGGGCAGGGGAGAACACCTCCCGGATCACCGTGAGCGGCAGCCCGCCACGAAAGAAGCGGTAGTGGCGGCTCCAGAAGGGGCCGCGGCAGCCGAAGCGCTGCTCCAGCCAGGGCGCCGTGACCTGGGCCACCCCGTCCACTTCCCGGAACAGCTCAGCCCGGTTGCTCGTGAGGCTGCGCCAGATCGGCTGTTCCCGCCGTTGCAGGTGGGCGTCCGCCTGGGTCTGGTTCCACCAGCTCTCGGCCCAGGCCAGGGTGTGGTTGCCACAGCGCAGCCACACCTGCCGCCGCAGCAGGGGTTCGGCCAGTTCGGCCACCTCCGGCGGGGGTGGCGCGCCGCCGCGGCTATCCCCGTCCGCCGCCGTCTCCGGGGCCATGGCGATCAGCTCGATCTCCACCGGCTGGCCGCTGAGCGATTCCAGGTGGCGGGTGGGGCTGCCGTCGCCCAGCAGCAACAGCCGCCAGGGCCCGCTCAGGGGAACGGGCAATGCCTCCAGGGCCAGGGTCTCCACCCCGATGCCCCAGAGCTGGTGCAGGCGCAGCATCGATTCAGCTCAGGCTGTAGCCCAGCCTTCTAGCCAGCCCGTCGCAGTGGCGGAGGACCTGCCCGATCTCCGCCGGGCTGAGATGGTCGCTGAAGCGGCCGCTGGCATTGAACAGGGGCTGGTTGATCTGCCGGTTGCGGTGGTCGCGGTGGGAGCTGGGGTTGGCGGCTTGGGCGCTGCTGGCGGCTGCCGCGCCCGCACCGGCGCTGTACCAGCTCACCTGTTCCTGGTGGTACTGCAGCTGGGCTGGATCAAAGCTGAGGCCCAGGCGCGGCATCAGCTCCTCCAGGCAGGCCTGGGGATTGCCCACCAGATCCTCGTAGCGCAGCAGGGTGGCCCGGGGGTGGGCCCGCCAGTGCAGCACCCGGTGGTTGTCGTGCCGCCAGCGGCGCAGGGCCTTGCTGAAGCGGCCGTAGCGGCGCTTGAGGGAGGCCACGCAGTCGCGGGGATCGCGGCAGATCAGCACGATCCGGCTGCTGGGGGCGGCATCGAGGATGAAGCGCAGGTGGCGCACGTGCTTAGGGGTCTTCTCCACCCAGATCCCGGCCCCCGCCGCCGCGCTCTCCCGCCAGAACCCCTCCAGGCCGAGCCGATAGCGGTGGTAGCTCTCCTTCCTGGCCACGCCGCTCTCCCCGGAGATGGCATGGATCCCGGGGTGGGCGCCGATCAGCCGGGTGAGGATCGAGGTGCCGGAGTGCCCGCAGCCGCACACATGGATGCCCCCGGGCAGGGGTGGTCGCCACAGTCGCTGCATCCTTCCAGTCTGCCGTTCAGCCCTGCGGTTCTTGCCTGCGGCGGCTCAGTTCCAGTGTTGCTCGATCCAGGGCACGGGCATGGCGAAGCGGCGCAGCGACCCCCAGTCCCGCTGGGCCAGCAGCCGCTGCAGGTGGCGGCGGCGGCCCCCATAGGCCGGTGAATCCGGTTTCCAGCGGCCCTCCTTGACGTCGGAGGGGTTGGGGCCGCCGGGAAAGGTGATGATGCGGCTGCCCTGGGGCAGCCGGGCTGGACGCAGATAGCGCAGCGGCAGCGGCCCGAGGCAGTGCAGGCGGAAATGGCGGGTCCAGCCGCGGGGCCAGAACTGCAGTTGGTGGCCGAGGCAGTGGCTGATGAAGTGCTGTTCGTAGCCAAAGCGATCGGCGATGGCCTGGGGGTCGCGGCGAAAGCGCGCCAGGATCTCCGGGTGGGAGCCGATCGGGAAGCGGAACACCGAGGTCTGGCCCAGTCCGCTGAGGGGGCGGGCCCAGTTGCGCTCCAGGATCACCGCGTCTGGGGCACCGTGGCTGAAGTAGGGATCCAGGCTGCCCACGATCACGGAGTCGAGATCCACGAACAGGGCCTGGCCCTCCAGGCCCTCCAGCCGGGCACCCCAGAGGGCCACCTTGCGCCATTTGCCCCGGGTGTTGATCGGCTCGGCGCAGCCGAGCTCGGGCAGGGGCAGGGGCTGGATGGCCGGATCGAGGCCCCGGGCCTCGTCGGTGAGACACACCAGCCGGAAGGGCGGGCTGAGGTGGCGCACCAGCATGCGCTGCAGCCGATTCACATAGTCGGCGCCGTACTTGCTGCCCCATTTCATGCAGAGGATCAACTTGCCGTCGCCGCTGGGCGGGGGACTGGGCTGCTGCACGGGCGTGACGGGGGAATCGGGGAGGGGCGCGTTCCTGGGGCCGGCGATCAGTAGTGGAAGGCCGCGATCTCGCGGGCGCACACCTCGCGCACCCGCTGCTCGGCGGCGGTATCCAGCACCTCCGGCCACGGGCGCCGGTCACGGCGGAACTGTCCCTTGGGCCGCTGCTGGGGCAAGCCCAGCGGGGTGGCCAGTGCCAGCCGCTCGCCCAGGGCGGCAAGATCGTCCGGCAGATGCTCCTGCCGCAACATCACATCCACCACGGGTCTGTCGTCGATGGTGTAGATGGGCCAGTTGGAGAGTTCACTGGCGGGGCATTGGAGCAGATAGTCGTGGATGGAAATGGGCTGGCGCTGTTTGCGGGTGCGCCAGTAATAGCTGCTGATCGCTTTGTCGAAGGGATTGCGTTCAACGCTGATTTTCAGGTAGCCATCCCACACGTCACTGGGCAGCTGAGCCCTCACCTGGGCAGCGGGAATGTGGTTGTAGAAGCGTTTTTTCAGCTTGCCTCGGCTGATCAGCTTCAACAGGTCGTGGCGCTGGTATTCGCCCAGGGGAGCCCGGAAATGACGGGGGCCGAGGTGGCCCAGCTGGCGGTTCAACTGTTCATCCGCCGCGGAGATGGGAGTGATCACATCGTCGGGATGCATCACCGCCCGCAGGGCAATCTCGATGGCGGTGCCGGCCGTTTTCTGGGTTTTCAGAAAAATGAAGCGGTGTTGATGGGAGATCAGCATCGAGCCCTTCTCAGTGGGGCCGCTCAGAAGCCGTTGCTGATGCTGAGGCGCTTCTGTACTCCGTTGCGCTCGATCACGGCGGAATCCTCGCTGGCCGACTGCAGACGCCAGCCACTGTTGCCGATCGCTTCGCCGCTGGCGGCACTGGTGGAACTGCCGTTCACCTGAAAGATGGCCGAGCCCGGCTGGCCTGGAACCTGCACCACTCCCACCAGTTGGGGCAGGTTGGCGGAACTGGCGGCCTTGGCAGCTGTTGCAGCAGCGGATCCAGCGGCCGAGGGGGCGGGGCGGCCGGCGGGCGGGGCGGGGCTGGCGACCCGGCTCGACATGGGCACCTTGAGCACGTCTGCGGCGGGAGCGCTGCTCGCCGGCAGGGTGGCCAGCTCCTCCATCCAGGGTTCGACCGGCGGTGGGGGCAGTTCCTGGCCTGGGGCCGCCCCGGGCAGGGGCTGGGCCGTGGGGCCGGGCTGGCCAGCACTGCCCAGCTCGGGTGCCGGCGGAGCGAGGGCAGGCCCCATCGAGCGAAGCCGCTCCACCAGCAGCATGCTGCGCTCCTGGCGGATGGCCTGCTGGCTCTGCTGCCACAGGGTGAGGCCCAGCAGGGTGAAGCCCGTGGTGAGGGTCACCAGCAGGCTGATGCCCACCAGCAGCCAGGTGTCGCCCAGGGGCATGCCGCCGTGGCTGCTGGCCGGGCGCTCCTGGCCGGGGTGGGTCTGCCTGCGGCGGGAGCGAACGCTGGCCTCCTGCGGTTGGGGCGCGGCGGCGGCGCTGGCCGTCTCGCGCACCTCCACGTCGATCGGGGCCTCCGGGGTGAACACCCGGTTGAGCACCTGTTCGGCCCGCAGCTCCCAGTAGGCCCGGGATGTGGGAATGGCACGCACTGGACTCACGAGCCGGCCCCCTGAACGATGGCGCCCAGGCTATCGGCCCTGCCCGCAGGCTCGGCCGCGACCGGGCCGGCACGGCGGCTGGCCAGCTCCAGCCAGAGCAGCAGGGCCGTCACATCCGCCGGACTCACCCCTGGCAGGCGGGAGGCCTGGCCGAGGTTGAGGGGCCGCACCGCCTGGAGCTTTTCGCGGGCCTCCCGGCAGAGGGTGCCGATGGCGCCGTAGTCGAGGTCGGGGGGCAGCGGGCGGTGTTCCTGTTGCTTCACCTGGTCGATCTGCTGCTGCTGGCGGGCCAGGTAGCCGCTGTACTTGATGTCGATCTCGGCGGCCTCGGCCACATCGCGGGGCAGTTCGGCATCGGCCAGGCCGTGGCGCACCAGATCGGTGCTGTGGAAGCCGGGGCGGCGCAGCAGCTCGGCCAGGGTGATCGAGCCCTTGATGGCAGCGCCGGTTTCCGCCTCAACGGCCGCGGCGGCCGGATCGCTGGCCTTCAGCCGCACGGTGTTCAGGCGGCGCTGCTCGGCGGTGATCGCCGCCTGCTTGCGCTCGTAGATGGCCCAGCGGCGTTCATCGATCAGGCCCAGCTCGCGGCCCAGCGGCGTCAGGCGCCGATCGGCGTTATCGCCCCGCAGCACCAGCCGGTATTCGCTGCGGCTGGTGAGCACCCGGTAGGGCTCCCTGAGGTCCTTGGTGATCAGGTCGTCCACCATCGTGCCGATGTAGCTGCCCTCCCGCGGGAAGTGCACGGGGGCCTGGCCGCGCAGCAGCCGGGCGGCGTTGAGGCCGGCCACCAGGCCCTGGGCGGCGGCCTCCTCGTAGCCGGTGGTGCCGTTGAGCTGGCCGGCCGAGAACAGCCCGGCCACCCGCTTGGTCTCCAGCGACGGCTTGAGCTGGGTGGCGGGCAAATAGTCGTAGTCCACGGCGTAGGCGGGCCGCAGCATCACGCACTGCTCCAGACCGGGCAGGGTGCGCAGCAGCTCCAGTTGCAGCCGCTCCGGCAGGCCGGTGGAGAAGCCCTGCACGTAGATCTCGGGGGTGTCGCGGCCCTCGGGCTCCAGGAAGATCTGGTGGCTGTCCTTGTCGGCAAAGCGCACGATCTTGTCTTCGATCGAGGGGCAGTAGCGGGGCCCCTTGCTGTCGAGGAAGCCGCCGTAGATCGGCGTGAGCTGGAGGTTGTCGCGAATGAGCTGATGGGTGGCGGCGGTGGTGCGGGTGATGTGGCAGCTCATCTGCTCGCCGCTCACCCAGCTGGTGGGATCGAAGGAGAAGAAGCGGTCGGCGGCGTCGCTGGGCTGCTCCTCCAGCTGATCGAGGGCGATGCTGCGCCGGTCCACCCGGGCCGGCGTGCCGGTCTTGAGGCGGTCGGTGCTGAAGCCCAGGGCCTGCAGCGCCTCCGTGAGGCCCACGGCGGCCTGCTCGCCGGCGCGGCCGGCAGCCATCGACTGGTTGCCCACCCAGATCTGGCCGCCCAGAAAGGTGCCGGCGGTGAGCACCACCGCACCGGCGGCGTAGGTGCTGCCGAAGTAGGTGCGGATGCCGCTGATGCGGGCCGCCGGGCCCTGGCTCGGCTCCCAGCTGCTGCCGCCCCCATCGGCCTCGCCCTCCACCAGCAGGCCCGTCACCATCGCCTCGCGCAGGGCCAGGTTGGGGGTGTGCTGCAGCAGCTGCAGCATCTGGCGGGCGTAGAGGCGCTTGTCGGTCTGGGCGCGCAGGGCCCACACCGCCGGGCCGCGGCTGGCGTTGAGCACCCGCTTCTGCAGGGCGGTGGCGTCGGCCAGCCGGCCGATCACGCCGCCGAGCGCGTCCACCTCGTGCACCAGCTGACTCTTGGCCGGACCGCCCACCGCCGGGTTGCAGGGCTGCCAGGCGATGCGGTCGAGGTTCAGGGTGAACAGGGCCGTGTTCAGGCCCAGCCGCGCTGCCGTGAGGGCCGCCTCACAGCCGGCGTGGCCGCCGCCCACCACGATCACATCGAATTGTTCGCTGGGGACAGGCTGTTCGCTGGGGACAGGCCGTTCGCTGGGGGCAGGCTGTTCGCTAGGGCCAGCAGTAGCCACGCGTTCGCACACTGGATTTGCACACGGGAATGGGCTCTGGGCGGATGGTCACCACTCCAACCAAAGGATAAAACGGCAGGGTTGGACACGGCTGGCCGGCCGGTTGTGTTGCCTCTGCCTAGGTTCCCCAGGGTTGTGCATGCCCATTGTTCGCTATGGCTCCATGTCGATTGTGCCGCGCCATCTCTGGATGCTCTGGTTCCAGGGGGAGGAGAATGCACCGGAAATCGTGCGGCGCTGCATCAACTCCTGGCGGCTGCTGAATCCAGGTTGGATCGTTCATGTTCTGGATCGCCAGAGCATTCGTGACGTTGTTACGATCGATTTGTCGGAGGCCACTCTGCAGAAGCTTGCCCTGCCCATGCAGGCGGATCTGTTCCGCCTGGCCTTGCTCAGGCAGCATGGTGGCGTGTGGGCTGATGCCACAACCCTGTGCGTGAGGCCGCTCGATGATTACATCGACGCAACCGTGGCGGCCAGTGGATTTTTTGCGTTCCGCAATCGAAGCCGGGAGCGCATGATCTCGAATTGGTTCCTGGCGGCCACCCCGGACCACCCGATCGTTGTGTCAGTTCTATCGGCTCTGGTGCACTACTTTCGTGTCCATCCCCCCGGCAGAGCCAGCTCCTCCCTCCAGGTGCTGGGCCACAAACTGGTGCGGGAACTGCTGCGGCAGCACCGTGCGCTCACACCCCTCTGGCTGCACCCCTGGATCATTCGCATCAGCGGCCGCCATCCCTATTTCCTGTTCCACTTCACCTTCTATGCCCTCACCAGGTCTGACCCGGAAGTGGGTGATCTGTGGGCGAAGACAACGGCTGTGTCCAACCGCTCCGCCAAGGTTCTCTCCCGATATGCCGACCGCAGTGGTGAGGATCGAGCCGCCATCGAGGCGGTGCAGCAAGCGGGCGCCTGGCTCTTCAAATTGACCTGGAAGAATGCCAGGGTCGCCGCGATTCCGGCTGGCACCGTGATTGCCCGCTACCTGGAGCCCTATTCCGCTTCCTGACCTTCCCTCGGCTGGTGTGAATCCCGGCCAGCCGCCGGTTTCTCCCGCCCGTCGATGCGAAGCAGGGCCCACGACAGGGATTGCTGTTGGTCGGGCAGCCAGAGCAGTCCCTCCTGAATGGTCTGGTACGGGATGGAATCGGGCCGGGTGTGAAGGTGCTCGCCGATCACCCGATCCAGGCTTTCTGCGGTTGCTTTCTTGTCGTCGGCACCGCGGATGATCAGCACGGACGATCCCTCCAGCTCAACCGGGCGTCTGGCGAGGGCGTTGGCGCTTAGCACCGGCAGATCGGGGTAGAGCAGCCGGGCATTGCCGGCCAGGAGGGAGCTGCTGGCCAGGAGCAGGTCGGGCTTGGCGTCGGAGATGGGAAGGCGCACCAGCAGCCGCCGCAGCGGCATGTTCGGCCGGCTGTGTTGGCCGATGATGCCAGCGAAAACGGTTCGTCCTGGCAGCAGGATGCTGGCGGCCAGGGCCGCCGTGGCGCCGGTGGCGGTGACCACGCGGCGCAGACGACGCGGCTGGCTCGGCCCCGCCAGGGAGGCCACCACCAGCGGGGCGTAGGCGAGAAGACTCTGATACCAGCGATCCTTGATGCGGGTTGCGCCCGTGATCAGAATCACCACCAGCATCACCGCTGCCGTGGTGGCAGGCAGGCGCCGCAGCAGCTGCTCACCGGGGGCGGAAGTCGGCTTGAGGCGACCCCAGCAGAGGGCGGCGGCTGCGATCCACAGGGGGGTGAGGAATCCCAGGGCATTGACCAGGGCACTGGTGATCCCCTGGAGGCGCCCCAGGAGCATCGATCCGCTGCCGACTTCCAGCTTGTCGAGGCCATCCAGGGCCTGGAGCGGATGGGACAGGGCCCAGATCCCGTGGCCGGCCACCAGCAGGCTGAACACCAGCAAGGACAGCACGGCCCTGGGGTTCACCACAGTGCGCCGGTAGGCCGGAACCAGCAGGGCGGCCGCCAGGAGGCTGACGACGAAGGGGGCGTAGGTGTATTTGCTCAGTACCCCCGCTGCGGCCACCACGCCCGCCAGCCCATAGTTCAGCGTCGTTTTTCTGGCCTCGGTGGCCAGCAGCTGGTGCAGGGTGAGCAGGGACATCACCGCTGCCAGCACCGAATGGGTGAGGTCGCGCTGGGCTTCCCAGGCCAGCTGGGGGATCAGGGCCAGGCCCACCACCGCGAGGGTCTGCTGGCTGGGGGAGAAGCGCAGCCGCCGGCCGATCATCAGCGTGGCGGCCACGATCGTGCTCAGCAGGGCCACTTTCAGGGCCCTCAGCGTCCAGAGGGAAGGTCCGGTGACGCGGAAGAGCAGATGCACCAGCCAGGTGTAGAGCGGCGGCTGGCTGCCGTAGCCCCAGGCGAGCCACTGGCTGTGCACCAATTCCCCCGACTGGTCCACGTCCGCCGTGGTCGACACCAGTCCCTGGGTGATGGCGTTGAAGGCGATGATCGCCGTGGCCAGCAGCCAGAGTTTGGCGTCGCTGGATTGGATCAGCCTGCTGCCGGGGAAGGCGCTGGGGGCTGGATTGGCTTGGGGCATGCAGGGGGACGCCGGTGGGGGTGCGATCTCCCGGGCATTGATCCCTCCGTGCAACCGGGTGACCCCGCTGAGCTTCTCTCGGACCAGACGCCCACGCCGGCTCGCTGATGCGAACGGACGCAGACCGGAACACGAGAAGTGTCGTCCGCTGCGCCCCGCCGCACCAGCCTTACGCTTCGAGGCCGCCGTGGGGCCTGCGATGGAACCCAACCCAACGGCCCGTACGCCGGAACCGGAACCGCCAGCGCCACCCGCCGGCGGCGGCCTGCTGCACATCCTCGGGCTCGGCTTCGGGCTGGCTGGGGCGGTGGGCGGCTCGATGGGTGCCGGCATCCTGCGCACCCCGGGGCTGGTGGCGGCCCAGCTGGGCAGCGCTCCGCTGATCCTGGTGGCCTGGCTGGTGGGCGGGCTCTATGCCCTCTGCGGCGCCTTCGCCCTGGCGGAACTGGGGGCGGCCCTGCCCCGCGCCGGTGGCTGGACGATCTACGCCCGCCGCGCCCTCGGCGATCGCGCCGGCTTTGCGGTGGGCTGGATCGACTGGCTTGGCCATTGTGCCGGCCTGGCCTGGGTGGCGATCACGATCGGTGAGTTCGCCCACGGCCTGGTGCCGGCCCTGCCCCCCGGCGGCAAGGCGGTGGCCCTGCTCACCCTGGTGGGCTTCGCCCTGCTGCAACGGCTGGGCCTGCGGGCGGGCAGTCTCAGCCAGCAGATCCTCAGCCTGCTCAAGGCCGTCGCCTTTCTGGCCTTGATCGGCGCCTGCCTGCTGGTGGCTCCGCCCGCCGCCGGCACGAGCACGCCGCTGGCGGCCCCGAGCGGCACCCCGCTGGCCCTGGCCGCCGCCGGGGTTTTCGCGCTTCAGGCCGTGATCACCACCTACGACGGCTGGCAGAGCCCGATCTACTTCGCCGAGGAGTTCACCGCACCGGCCACCGACCTGCCCCGCTCCCTGATCGGCGGTGTGGTCGCCGTCACGGGGGTTTACCTGCTGGTGAACGTGGCCCTGCTCAAGGTGCTGCCGCTGCAGGCGATGGCCGCCTCCACCCTGCCGCTGGCCGACGCTGCCGCCCGCCTGTTCGGGCCGTTCAGCGCCCAGCTGATCACCGCCCTGGCGCTGCTGTCCGCGATCGGGCTGGTGAACACCGTGATCATGTGTGCGCCGCGCATCCTGTTCGGCCTCAGCCGCGATGGCCTGTTCCTGCCCGTGTTCGCGCGGGTGAATGGGGGCGGCACCCCCGATGCGGCTTTGCTGCTCACCACCACCGTGACGGCCACCCTGATCCTCTGCGGCGATTTCCAGCTGCTGCTGGGGGTGTCCGTCTTCTTCTATGTGCTGCTGTATTTCACCGGCATCACGTCGCTGTTTCTGCTGCGCTGGCGGGAACCGGAGCTGGAGCGCCCGGTGCGGGCCTGGGGCTACCCGCTCAGCGCGGCGGTGGTGTGGCTCGGCTCGCTGGCCTTCCTGCTCAGCGCCGCCATCGGCGACAGCACCAACAGCCTGATCGCCGTCGGGTTGATCGCCCTCAGCCTGCCGGCACAGCTGCTCAGCCGGCAGCTGAGCGCAGCAGCTCCAGGCCCCTAGGCAGGCAGTGGCGCTGCAGGTCAAAGCGCTCCACCACCGTGGCGCGGGCCTGGCGGCGCAGGCTCTCCGCCTCACCGGGCGCGTGGAGGGCGCCCAGCACCTGGGAGACCAGCTGCTCGGTGTTGAAGAAATCCACCAGCCAGCCGTTCGCCCCGTGCTCCACCACCTCCAGCACCGGTGCCACCGCTGAGGCCACCACCAGGCAGCCGGCGGCCATCGCTTCCAGCAGCGACCACGACAGCACGAAGGGATAGGTGAGATACACATGCACCGCCGACACCTGCAGCACCTGTAGATAGGTGGCGTACGGGACCCGGCCGAGGAAGTGGATGCGGTTCCAGTCAACGCGCCCATCGAGCTCGGCGCACAGGGCCTGCCGGTAGGTCTGGCCGTCGGCGCGGGCCCGCCCATAGCTCACCTCATCGCCGCCCACCACCACGATCCGGGCGTCGGGGTGGCCGGCCTGGATCGCCGGCAGGGCACGCATGAACCGATGGAAGCCGCGGTAGGGCTCCAGGTTGCGCGACACATAGGTGACCACTGGATCACCGGGCGCCAGCTCCAGCTCGCCGATCCGCAGGCGGGCCGATGGATCGGGCTTCACCCGGTCGGTGTCGATGCCCTCGTGCAACACCTCGATCCGTGGCTGCAGGATGGCCGGGTAGAGGCTGCGTTGCCAGAGCGTGGGGCTGAGGCCCAGATCAGCCGCTTCGATGGCGGAGAGATGGCTGAAGTTGCGGGCCCGGATGCGGCCGATGTCGTCGTCCCGGGCGGGAAACTCGGGATCGAAGCCCACATCCGCCCCCTCCGCCCGGTAGAAGAATTCGCAGTACGACACCAGGCGCGCCGCCGGGTACACATCGCGCAGGAACAGGGTTTCTCCCCAGCCGGGATGGCCCACGATCAGGTCGGGGCAGAAGCCGTTGGCCGCCAGTTGCCGGGCGATTTTCGACACCACCTGGCCGCGGATCACGGCCGCCTCCACATCCTTGAGCCAGGGGTTGGTGGTGCTCACCCGCTGGCCTTTGAGGCTGTAGCCCAGCCGCCGGATCGCCGGATGGCAGGGCCCCTGCCGCTGGAGATTGGTGGTTTCGCCGATGGCCACCAGCTGGTGGGCCGGATTGGCCGCCAGGGCGGCGGCCACATGGCGGAACTGGCCAGGGAAGTTCTGGTGAACGAACAGGACGCGCATCAACCGATCGGATCAGGCCCTCCCGGGGGGGCTCGCCAATGCCAATCACTCTGGGGCAGCCCGCGGCAGGTCGTCGTGACTCAGCTGGCCGCGAACCGGATGCTCGTGGCCGCACAGGCCGGTAGCCCTGCCAGCTGGGCGAACGACACAGCCCCCAAACTCCACTGTCTCAGCGCCGAGACCACCCAGCAGGGTGTCTTTACCGTTTCCACCATGAATCGAATCAGTTCTGTGCTCACCATCGAGGGTGTTGGCGGCGGTGGATTCGGTGATCACGTCACGGCCTTGGGAGCCCTGCACGGCCTCAATTCCAATCAGATTGTCCTGGTCACCAACACCGAAATCGGAGAGACCCGTGGCCAGATTGATTGACCCTCCAACCAGCGAATAGCTGTAGCCGGCCCCATCCGCGAGGCCGAGGCCGCCATTGAGCGTGTCTCCTTGATGCTGTCGTTGCTGCCGCTGCCATCGATGAGGTCGTTGCCGGCGCCTCCGGAGATCAGATCGTCCAGGTCCGACGTGACGCCGCCCATGGAAGCCATTGGGGATGTCATCGGGAGCGATGACATCGGCATTGACCATTCCGTTGATGATGGCGATGGTGATTTTCGTCGCGAAAGGGGGGGATAATGGGGAAAATGAGACAAGCGGTGGAGGCTCCTGTCGGCAGAGAATCAAGCGGAACGGGTCGCCTCAACCTGGATGCGTTGACCCAGTGACTTCAAATTGCTTCGTTACATCTCAAGGGCAAGATAATTGCATGTTTAATCCGCAGTTCATGCTAAGTTTTGATTTAACCCGGTGAACGGGACCGAACCGGATCAAGGCATCATTGTTTTTATCATTCACCCATTAATCCATTCGGAATCAATCCCGCGATGCGCCTCCCCGTCCCGATGGGAGGACGATGGAGGCGTGGCTGGGACGCGCAATTCGGCCCCACGGCTCGCTTGGCTTCACAGGTGGCCTGACAGGAAAGATCTCGCGGCATAGGCCCGACTTTCCCTGCCGCAGGCAAAATCCCAGAAGGTGAGTCGATGGTGTGGCCAGCCGACAGCACTCGAGCAAGCGGAACAGGGCTGGGGGATGAAACGGGCGGTGGTCGCCGAGAAAAGGCCGTCCTGAAGCATTGCCAGGCCATGAATCGTCATCCGCAGGGGTGTGGAGCAGGTCCTCCAGTCCGTGGGGGGGTCACGGCGCCGCTAGGTTGCGGAAGCGGGTGAACTGGGGCTCGAACAGCAGCTTCACCGTGCCCACCGGACCGTTGCGGTGCTTGGTCACGATCACCTCGGTGATGCCGCGGTCGGGGGTTTCGGGGTTGTAGTACTCGTCCCGATAGATCATCAGCACAAGGTCGGCGTCCTGCTCGATCGAGCCCGATTCGCGCAGGTCGCTGAGCATCGGCCGCTTGTTGGTGCGGGCCTCCACGCCCCGGCTCAGCTGGGAGAGGGCGATCACCGGCACGTTCAGCTCGCGGGCCATCTGCTTGAGGCCCCGGGTGATGCGCGACAGCTCCTGCACCCGGTTGTCGCTGCCGTTGCCCTCCATCAGCTGCAGGTAGTCGATCACCACCAGCCCCAGTTCCTTGCCGCTCTCGGCCATCAGCCGACGGCACAGCGAGCGCATCTCCAGCACGCCCGCATTCGGCTTGTCGTCGATGAACAGGGGCAACTGCCCCAGGCTGTTGATCCCCTGGCCCAGCAGGGGCCATTCCTCCTGCTGCAACCGGCCGGTGCGCAGCCGGCCGCTCTCGATGCCCACCTCCATCGCCAGCAGCCGGTAGGTGAGCTGTTCCTTGCTCATCTCCAGGCTGAACAGGCACACCGGCAGGTTGTGCAGCTGGGCCACGTTCTTGGCCAGGTTGAGGGTGATGGCGGTTTTGCCCATCGCCGGCCGGCCGGCGATGATGATCAGATCGCTGCGCTGCAGCCCCTGGGTCATGGCGTCCAGGTCGTAGAAGTTCACCGGGATGCCGGCCACCGCCGTGCCCAGCGAGCGGCTCTCGATCTCGTTGAAGGTGCTGGTGAGGATCTCGGCGGTGGGGGTGAGCCCGGTGCTGGGTTTCTCCTGGCTGATCGCGAAGATCTTCTGTTCGGCCTCATCGAGCACCTGCTCCATGGGCTTGCCCTGGTCGTAGCCCAGGGCAATCACCTCATTGCCGGAGCGGATCAGGCGGCGGCGCAGGAACTTGTCCATCACCAGCCGGGCCACCTGCTCGATCGAGGCGGTGGAGGAGATCCGCTCCACCAGCTCCACCAGCCGGCCGCTGCCCCCCACCTTTTCCAGGTTGCCGGTGTCGGCCAGCCAGGCGGTCATCGCCGTGAGGTCGGTGGGTTTGCCCTGCCCGTGCAGCATCAGGGCGGTGCGGTAGATCTCCCGGTGGGCATTGAGATAGAAGGCCTCCGGCTGCAGCACGTCGGCCACCCGACCGATCGCGTCCGGGTCGAGCAGGATGCCGCCGAGCACCGCCTCCTCCGCCTCCAGATTCTGGGGTGGTACTGAGTCGGGGAGCTCCTCGAACTGGGCCTCGTCGCGGCGGTTGCCCTGGCGCTGGCGGGTCGCCCCGGGATCCGAAGAGTTGAGCGGAACGGTGACCATGGGGGCTCCTGGGGAGAGGGGGGCTCCCGGGGTGGCGCGGTCGACACCGGGGCTGTTGATCATCGCCGGGCTGCCCGCCGTTGACCAGCTTCCGTCCCACTCCCGGTGGGGTCCCAACACAAAGGCCACCCCACAGCTGGGGTGGCCTTTGATCGGGCCGGCCTGCTCCGATCCGGATACCGGCCGCGGCGGCTCAGTGGCTCACCACGTCGAGATTGATCTCGGCGGACACCTCCGGGTGGAGTTTCACCTGCACTTTGTAGGTGCCGGTGCGGTGGATCTCGGGCACGCTGATGTCGCGGCGGTCCACTTCTTTCTTCGTGGCCACCTCGATGGCTTCGGCCACGTCGCCGTTGGTCACGGTGCCGAACAGCACGTCATCGCCGCCGGTCTGCTTCTTCACGGTGAAGCGGCCGATGGTGACCAGCGCCGTGCGGAAGGCTTCCGCCTCGGCCTTGAGGGCCGCCTGGCGCTCGGCCTCCTTGGCCCGCCGGGCCTCCACCTGGCGCATCACCGCCGGGGTGACGGGCAGGGCCTTGCCGGTGGGGACCAGGAAGTTGCGGGCGTAGCCCGGAGCCACCTCCACCAGGTCCCCGTCCTTGCCCAGGCTGAGGACGTCTTCGCTGAGAACGACTTGAACGCGCTTGGCCATTGGGTTAAGGAAAGGGATGGATCTCGAGCCGATCGGAAAGCCTAGATCAGGAGCGGCGGGGCATGGCAGCCCGAGGCAGCCGCACCTGCGTGGCCAGGCCCAGCCGGCGCATCAGCCGGATGTGCTGCCAGGTGAGGTCGATCTGGCGACCGAAGCCGTGGCGGGCTGAGTGGGGGAAGGCGTGATGGTTGTTGTGCCAGCCCTCGCCGAAGGTAAGAGCCGCCACCCAGGGGTTGTTGCGCGAGCCGTCGCCGCTGGCGTGGGGGGTCTCACCCCAGAGGTGGGTGGCGGAGTTCACCAGCCAGGTGCAGTGATACACCAGCACCAGGCGCAGGGGGATGCCCCACAGCACCAGGGCCCAGCCGCCGGCGCCGGTGGCGGTGCCGATCCAGAACAGCAGGGCGGCCAGGGGCAGCTGCAGCAGCAGGAAGTTGTGGTTGAGCCAGCGGTAGTAGGGGTCCTTGGTCAGGTCGCCGGTGAGGCGGGGCACGGCGCCCATGGCCGGGAGGGTCTCGAACATCCAGCCCATGTGGCTCCACCAGAAGCCCTTGAGGCTGGTGTGGTGGTCCACTTCCGTATCGGAGAACTTGTGGTGATGGCGGTGCAGGCCCACCCAGTCGATCGGGCCGTGCTGGCAGCTGAGGGCGCCGCAGGTGGCAAAGAACCGCTCCAGCCACTGGGGCACCCGGAAGGCCCGGTGGCTGAGCATGCGGTGATAGCCGATGGTCACGCCCAGGCAGGCGGTGACCCAATAGAGCACCAGTAGGCTGGCCACGGCCGGCACGCTCCAGAAGCGAGGCAGCAGGGCCACCACCGCCAGCACGTGGATCGTCACCATGAAGCCGATGGTGGTCCAGCGGGTGCCGCGCTTGACGTGCGGGCTGGGCTCGCCGCTCCGGGGGCGGTGCAGGGCCTCGGCGCGGCGGATGCCGTTGGCGCCGCTGTTGATGAAGGCCGGCTGGCGGGTGGCTCGGGCTGGTGGGCGGGCTGATGTTGTGGCCGTCATGACGGACCGACTCCTGATCAATCGTTACGATGGTAGCAATACGAATCCAGATCAGCTCCCGCTTTGATCTGGATTCGATCAGTCGTGAATCACGTGGGCTATCGGGACGACATTGCTGCTGGCCGGGTCGCCTTCGCCCATCTGATCCGGCTTTGGCACGGCCGCAACGGCTGGAGCCACCGGGTGCTGCCGGCCCTCGCCGAGGCGCTCGACCTCGGCCGGGTGCACAACTCCCAGCTCTCGATGCTGCGCAACGGCAAGCTCGCCTCCCCCGGCCCGGAGGTGTTCCTGGCCCTGGGCCGGATCAACCAGCTGCTGGCGCGGGAGGCGGCCGGCGGTGGGCTGTCGCCGGCCCTGCGCCAGGAGCTGGAGGCCCATCCGGAGTTGCTGGCGGCCCTGGAGGGGTCGGCCCAGCCGGTGCAGGCCCCGGGGGAGACCGTGCTCGGCCCGGGCGAGTTGCTGGAAATCTTCGTGGGCCTGCGCCAGCCGCCACCCGCCTTCGACCTGCGCATCGCCGAGGGGGAGGGCGGGGCCCTCAGTGCCGCCCTGGCCGAGCTGCTCACCGCCGGTCGGCCCTGGCGGCTCTGCCGGGACCAGGTGCTGGCCGCCTATCCGGTGGCCAAGCGCCAGCGCCGCGAGCGCTTTGCCGAAGTGATGGCCGGGCAGCGGGACTACAGCGCCGCCGAACTGGATGCGGAATTGCCCGACCTGCGCCGCACCCTGGCGGCCCTGGGGGGTGCCGGCGAGGGGGATCTGGAGCCGGATCAGTTCCTGGAGCTGCTGCGCCAGAAGGCCCGCGCCCTGCAGGCCCGCGGCTGGACTGCCGCCGGCAACGGCGACCTGGCCGCCGCGATCCGCGCCCAGCTGGCCGAGCGGTCCTGAAGGGCGGCCGAGCCGGCCCGGCAACATGGCTCCAGCACTGCCGTTGTTTCGCCTGATGCCCGCCCGCTGCCCGGCCGCCGCGCGGGTGGCCGCCGCCATGGCCGCCATCGCCCCCCTGGCCGAGGCCCACACGGCCCAGGTGCAGCCGCGCATGGCGCGGGTGCTCGACGCTTTCGCAGCCGAGCGGGTGGGGGTGCAGCACTTCGCCTCCGTGAGCGGCTACGGCCATGGCGACCAAGGCCGGGAGGTGCTCGATCGGGTGTTCGCCCGGGTGTTGCAGGCGGAGGCCGCCGCCGTGCGGCTGCAGTTCGTGAGCGGCACCCACGCCATCGCCGCCGCCCTCTTCGGCGTGCTGCGGCCCGGCGATCGGCTGCTGGCCCTCACTGGCCGTCCCTACGACACCCTCGAGGAGGTGATCGGCATCCGCGGCGGGGGCCAGGGCTCCCTGGCGGAGTTCGGCATCCACTACGACGAACTCGACCTGCTGGCCGATGGCGGCATCGACTGGGAGGGCCTCGACGACGCCCTGGCGGTGCCCACCCGCATGGTGCTGATCCAGCGCAGTTGCGGTTACAGCTGGCGCCCGTCGCTGCCGGTGGCCACGATCGGCCGGCTCGCGGAGAGGGTGAAGGCGATCCAGCCGGCCTGCGTGGTGTTCGTGGACAACTGCTATGGCGAGCTGGTGCAGGCCCAGGAGCCCACGGCGGTGGGAGCCGACCTGATCGCCGGCTCCCTGATCAAGAACCTGGGCGGCACCATCGCCCCCACCGGCGGCTATGTGGCCGGCCGGGCCGACCTGGTGGAGCAGGCCTGCTGCCGGCTCACGGCGCCGGGCATCGGCAGTGAGGGCGGCACCAGCTTCGATCTGAATCGGCTGCTGTTTCAGGGCCTGTTTCTGGCGCCCCAGATGGTGGCCGAGGCGCTGATCTGCAGCGAGTTGATCGCCCAGGTGTTCAGCGACCTGGGCTATGCGGTGAATCCCTTGCCCGGGGGCGAGCGCAGCGATGGGATCCAGGCGGTGCGGCTCGGTTCCCCCGCGCTGCTCAAGATCGTGTGCCGGGCGTTCCAGGCCGCCTCACCGATTGGCTCCTATCTCGATCCGGTGCCGGCACCGATGCCGGGTTATGCCAGCGAGCTGGTGATGGCCGGCGGCACCTTCATCGATGGCAGCACCAGTGAATTCTCGGCCGATGCGCCCCTGCGGGAGCCGTTTGTGCTCTATGCCCAGGGGGGCAGCCACCGCGCCCACGCCAGCCTGGCCCTGCAGCGGGCTCTCACCGCGATGGCCGAAACGGGTCTGCTTCCTCCAGACTGACCCAAACCGCTGCCCCAGGTTCGACAACCATGGCGCTTTCCTTCCCTGCCGACTGTCGCTACGCGGACAGCCATGAATATCTGTGTCCCGATGGCGAGCGCCTGCGCCTGGGCATCAGTGCCTTCGCCGTCGACCAGTTGGGCGACATCGTGTTCGTGGAACTGCCTGACGTGGGTGCCGAGCTGCACCAGGGGGCCAGCTTCGGTAGCGTTGAATCCGTGAAGGCGGTGGAGGACCTGCTGGCCCCGGTGAGCGGCGTGGTGGAGGCCCGCAATGAGGCGGTGTTGGCCAATCCGGAGGAGCTCCAGAACGACCCCTACGGCGAGGGCTGGCTGCTGCTGATCCGGCCCACGGATCCCGTCCAGATCGAAGCGCTGATGGACGCCGAGCAGTACACCGCCAAGGTGCAGGCCCACTGATGGACACCCCTTCTCTCGACACCGTCTCTCTGGACAGCCTTCCGCCGGACTCCATCCCACCGGACACCACCCCGCAGTTGTTGGACCATCCGGGTGGGGAGGGGGCCGCCGGCTTCGCCTCCCGCCATCTCGGCCCCGGGCCGGAGGAGCGCCAGCGCATGCTCGCCGAGCTGGGGCTGGGGAGCCTGGAGCAGCTGGCGGCCCAGGTGGTTCCCGCCGACATCCTGCTCAGTCCGGAGCAGGCCTGTCAGGGTCTGCCCACTCCCTGCGATGAGGCCACGGCCCTGGGGGAACTGGCGGAGCTGGCTGCAGGCAACCAGGTGGTGCGCAGCCTGATCGGCCAGGGCTACTACGGCACGGCCACGCCGGCGCTTTTGCAGCGCCATGTGTTTGAAAACCCCGCCTGGTACACGGCTTACACCCCCTATCAGGCCGAGATCGCTCAGGGGCGGCTGGAGGCCCTGCTCAATTTTCAGACCCTGATCAGCGAGCTCACCGGCCTGCCGATCACCAACGCCTCCCTGCTGGATGAGGCCACGGCGGCGGCCGAGGCGATGGCCCTGGCCCGGGCGGTGGGCAAAAACTCCGGGGCCACCCGCTTTCTGGTGGATCGGCAGGTCTTCCCCCAGACCCTGGCGGTGCTGCGGACGCGGGCCGAGCCCCTGGGGATCGAGCTGGAGCTGGTGGAGGCCGAGCACCTGGCGAGCCAGGCGCTGCCGGAGGGGGCCTTCGGGCTGCTGCTGCAGTTGCCGGGCAACCGGGGTCGCCTCTGGAATCCGGAGCCCCTGCTGGCGGCCGCCGGGGCGGCGGGCCTGGTGAGCGCGGTGGCGATCGACCCGCTGGCCCAGGTGCTGCTGGCGCCGGTGGGCGAGCTGGGTGCCGACATCGCCATCGGCAGCGCCCAGCGCTTCGGCGTGCCGATCGGCTTCGGCGGCCCCCATGCCGCCTTCTTCGCCACCCGCCAGGCCTACCAGCGCCAGATCCCCGGCCGGTTGGTGGGCCAGTCGCGCGATGGCGAGGGCCGGCCGGCCCTGCGGCTGGCCCTGCAGACCCGCGAGCAGCACATCCGCCGCGACAAGGCCACCAGCAACATCTGCACGGCCCAGGTGCTGCTGGCGGTGATGGCCAGTTTCTATGCGGTGCACCACGGCCCCGAGGGCCTCACCGCCATCGCCGGCCGTGTCGCCGCCCTGCGCCAGGTGCTGGTGGCGGGCCTCCGCGAGCTGGGCCTGGCCCCGGAGCCGGGTCCGGGGTTCGACACGCTGGTGATTCCCTCTGACCAGGCCGCTGCCGACGCCCTGGTGGCGGCGGCCCTGGCGGCCGGTTTCAACCTGCGCCGTCTGGCCGATGGGGTGGGGATCAGCCTCGACGAATGCAGCACCGTGCCGGAGCTGGAGCAACTGCTGGGGGCGTTGGCTCCCACGCCGGAGGCGGCCCGGGCCGCCGTTGCCACCTCCCGGGCCCTGATCGCCGATCCAGGCGCCTGCCAGCGGCTCTGGCGGGAGAGCTGGCAGCAGGGTGGTGTGCCTCTCCGCGAGAGCCGCTGGCTCAGCCAGGAGGTGTTCCATCGCTACCGCAGCGAAACCGAGCTGCTGCGCTACATCCAGCGGCTGGTGAGCCGGGATCTCTCGCTGGTGCACGGCATGATCCCGCTGGGCAGCTGCACGATGAAGCTCAATGCCGCGGCCGAGCTGGCGCCGGTGAGCTGGCCCGCCTTCAGCTCCCTCCATCCCTTTGCCCCCGCCGACCAGACCCTGGGCTACCGGCACCTGGTGGCCCAGCTGGAGCAGTGGCTGGCGGCGATCACCGGTTTCGCCGGCGTGTCGCTGCAGCCCAACGCCGGATCCCAGGGGGAATATGCCGGCCTGCTGGCGATCCGGGCCTGGCACCGCAGCCGGGGGGAGCAGCACCGCGACGTGTGCCTGATCCCCACCAGCGCCCATGGCACCAACCCGGCCAGTGCGGTGATGGCGGGGCTGCGGGTGGTGCCGGTGGCCTGCGACCCGCAGGGCAACATCGACCTGGCCGACCTGGCGGCCAAGGCCGAGCTCCATGCCTCCGACCTGGCGGCCCTGATGGTCACCTACCCCTCCACCCACGGCGTGTTTGAGACCGCCATCCAGCAGATCTGCCGCTGCGTGCATGACCGGGGCGGCCAGGTGTACCTCGATGGGGCCAACCTCAATGCCCAGGTGGGTCTGGCCAAGCCGGGGCTCTACGGGGCCGATGTCTGCCACCTCAACCTGCACAAGACGTTCTGCATCCCCCATGGCGGTGGGGGGCCCGGCGTGGGCCCGATCGCCGTGGCGGCGCACCTGGTGCCCTTCCTGCCCTGCGCCGACCCCGCCTCGGAGGGTGCTGCCGTTGGCCCCGTGGCGGCGGCGCCGTTGGGCAGTGCCTCGATCCTTCCCATCAGCTGGATGTACATCCGCATGATGGGTGGGTCGGGTCTGCGGGAGGCCAGCCAGCTGGCCCTGCTGGCGGCCAACCTGATCGCCGAGCGGCTCGATGCCCACTTCCCCGTGCTCTACCGCGGCGCCGGTGGCCGGGTGGCCCATGAGTGCATCCTCGACCTGCGGCCGCTCAAGCGCAGCTGCGGCCTGGAGGTGGACGATCTGGCCAAGCGGCTGATGGACTATGGCTTCCATGCCCCCACCGTGAGCTGGCCGGTGGCCGGCACGGTGATGGTGGAGCCCACCGAGAGCGAGTCGCTGGCGGAGCTGGATCGCTTCTGTGCCGCGATGGTGGCCATCCGGGCCGAGGCGGCCGCCATTGAACGGGGCGAGCTGGTGCTGGAGGAGAGTCCGCTCCGGCGGGCTCCCCACACCCTCGCGACGGTGACGGCGGATCACTGGGACCGGCCCTACAGCCGCAGCCAGGCCGCCTTCCCCGCCGGTGAGCTGCAGCGCACGGACAAGTTCTGGCCCGCGGTGGCCCGCATCGACAACGCCTATGGCGATCGCCATCTGGTGTGCACCTGCCCCTCGGTGGAGGAGCTGGCGACTGTGGACCTGGAGCCCGCTCCGACCCCCTCCCGGGCGGCCTGAGCGGGTGATCGCGCAGACTGCGCAGGGCAGGCCTCAACATTTCTTTGTTTTCAAGGCCTTGTTTTTCCAGCAAACTCTGCTGCAACTGCAGCGCAGGGGCTAGCCATCGCCTTCACCGAGCCCATGTGGTTCTGTGGATGGCCTTCCATCCGGCTGGTTCGTTCTTCTTGTGTGGGGACCATGAACGACGGCAACAGCGGAGGCCCTCAGGGCCCGATCACTGACACCAAAGCCTCCATTCCAGTGGCCACCGGCCCGGTGGACACCAATTCGGCCGCCAGTGCCGGCACCAATGTGGTGCGCGTCCCTTTCGGGGTGCGTCGGGCCCGCCGCAGCCGGCCCCAGCGGCCCGACCACTGGGCCACCCTGGTGCTGCCGTTCCAGGCGGGCGGTGGGATTGATCCCAACCCGCCTCAGGCGGCCTGATCCAGGCGCCGGTTGATCAGGGTTTGGACGTCCGCCAGGGGTCTGGCCTGTGGGGGCTGCCTCAGTAGTTGGCGCCGCTGCGGCGCTGGTGCACCGCGGTGACGGCCTCGGGGTCGAGCAGGCTGCCCTGCTCCGCCTGGGCATAGAGAAGCCAGTGGTCGCCGCACTCCATGCGCTGCTGCACCACCGCCTCTAGCCAGGCCAGGGCCTCCGACAGGATCGGCTGGCCGCCGGGGCTCTCCTCCAGCTCCAGACCAGCAAAACGGTCGGCGCCGGGGGCGAAGGGCTTGAGGAACTGTTTCATCGGTCCGCTCTCCCGGCCTGCAGCCAGCACGTTGAGGGCGAAGCGGTCGCCGATGTGGAGCAGGGACTCCACGGCCCGATCTTTGGCCACGGCCACCGTGAAGCCAGGCGGGCTGAAGCTCGCCTGGCTCACCCAGCTCGCCACCATCGCGCCACTGAGGCGGCTGTCGCCTTCGCCCTTGTGGGTGGTGAGCACGCACAGCGACCCCACCACCCGGCCCAGGGCCTGGATGGCCGGGCCGGTACGGCTCTCCTGCAGACCTCCGCTGGCTTTGCGCCGTTCCTGGCGCCGTTGGGCCGCCTTGAGATCGCGACCCAGGGCCGTGCCGGTTTCCTCGATCGTCTTGATCGCGGCGACATCGGGGCTGAACTTCACCTTGATCGGCTCGAAGGCGAAGCTGAAGCCGCCATCGCGCAATTTGCTCTCCAGCAGCTCAAGGGCCTCCCCGCTCCAGCCGAAGCTGCCGAACACGCCCACCGGCTTGCCGCGGTCCCCCTCGGCCAGCACGGTGCCCAGGGCCGAGACGATCGGTGTGGGGGCGTGGCCGCCCAGGGTGGGGGAGCCGATCAGCAGGGCATCACAGCTGCGGATCGCCGCCAGCAGCTGCTCCGGCGGGCTGAATTCGCAGTTGATGCTCTCCACCCGCACGCCGGTGCGTGAGATGCCCTGGGCCAGGGCATCGGCGATGGCGGCGGTGTTGCCGTAGGCACTGGCGAACAGCAGGGCCACCGAAAGCGTGCTGCGCTCGCTGGTCTCACCCCAGCGGCGGTAGTCGGCCAGCAGGCTGCGCCAGCTGCCGGTGATGGCCGGTCCGTGACCCGGCGCGATCGTGCGGATGTCCAGCTCCTCGAGCCGATCCACCACCGATTCCACCTGGCGGGTCATCGGTGCCATCAGGCAGTCGTAGAAGTAGCGGCGGTCCTCCTCGCTGCTGCTGGGGTTGGCCTCGGCCCAGGCTTCGCTGCAGAGGTGGGCGGCGAAGAACTTGCCGCTCATCAGCAGGCCGGTGCTCTCCTCGAAGGCCACCAGGGCACCCGGCCACCGGGGCGTGGGCACGGGGATCAGGCGCAGCACATGGCCGTGGTCCAGGGCTCGACTGGCCTCCTGCTTCACCACGTCGATGGGCGGCAGGGGGGGGATGGGGGGGGTGGTGTCGGCCGGATCCCCGGGCCTGGGCGGCTTCTGCTGGCTCCAGAGCTCCTGCAGCAGCTTGGCGCCGGCGTTGGAGGCCACCAGCATCAGGGCGGGCCAGTGTGCCGCCAGCTGGCGCAGCAGGGCCACCCGGTTGGGGTTCACGTGGCCCACCACCACCTTCAGGGCGGCATCGGCCGGTACCAGCTGGGTGAGCTGCTCCAGGTAGGGGGCTGCGAAGGAGGCCCCGGGTGGATGCACCAGCACCGGCGGCAGCGGGCGGCCGTCGCTGGCGGGGCCGCCCGCGAACAGAAAGCTGTTGGCCGTGGTGCCGCGCTCCAGGCCGTATTCCACCTCGAAGCGCAGGCGCGTGGGGCTGAGGCCCCGCAGGCAGAGCAGCCCGTCGTCGAGGGGCAGCTGGATGACGCGGCGGTCCTGGGGGAAGGAAGGATCAGCCATGAGGAAGGCGAAGGTCAACAGGGCCTGCCCTTGGGCAAGGGGGCGCTCCATGCCGAAATCCTGACAGCGCTCACCATTGGGTCTTGGCAACCCAACAGTAGGCAACCCCACCCGGTCCTGGTCAGGCAGACAACCCGGTTCCAAGGTGCGGTCCCCCTCAAGCAAGCCAGGTCCGGGTTGGGCAGGTGCGGACTGGGTCAGTAGTGATTGCCCACCTTGCGGTGGTGCACGGCGGTGCTCGCCTCGGTGTCGGAGACGTTGCCCTCTTCCACCTCGGCGTAGATGATCCAGTGATCCGGGCCCTCCAGGCGCTGGGCCACGCGGCAGCCCAGGTAGGCCAGGGCGTCTGCCAGCACCGGCCCGCCAGCGGCGGCACCCTCCAGGGTGGCAACCCCGGCGAAGCGGTCGGCGCCGGGGGGGAAACGCTTGAGGAAGTGGCGCAGCTGCTGCTGGTGGTTGTCGTCGCGCAGGATGTTGAGCACGAAGCGATCTCCCACCTGCAGCAGGGCCTCGATGGCTCGGTCCTTGGCCACGGCCACGGTGATGCCCGGCGGCTGGAAGCTGGCCTGGCTCACCCAGCTGGCCACCATCGCCGATGAGCGGGTGCCCCCCTCGCCGTCACTCTGGCGGGCCGTCACCACGTAGAGGCCACCGGAGAGACGGCCGAGGGCCTTGTCGAGGTCGCCGTCGAGGGCCTTCATGGCCGCGATCGCCTTCGCCTTGGTGAGCACCTGGCCCAGGTCGGTGCCGGCCTCCTCACAGCGCTGGTAGTCGCCCGTCTGGGGTACCTGGCGGATGCGCAGGGGCTCGAAGGCACTCTTCTGGCCCAGGCTGCGCAGCTGCCCGGCCACGGTGTCGATCGGCTCGTCATTGCCGCCGAAGGCGTCGTAGCAGGCCACCCATTGCTTGGGCTTGAGCGCCGCCAGCAGGGTGCCGACGCTGGCCTGCAGGTCCGCGTCGGGCGCGGCGGGCCAGGTGGGGACCACCACGGCGCTGGCCTCCCCCACCAGGGCGCTGAGCTCCTGGGGATCGGTGGCGCGCAGATCCACCAGCTGCACGGCGGCGCCGGCCTTCTGAATGCCGCGGGCGATGGCCTGGCTGAGCCGGTCGCAGAAGCCGTACTGGCTCACGTAGCAAACCGCGGCGTAGGCCTCGGCGCTGCTGCGCTCGGAGCTCCAGGTGCGGTAGTCCTCCACCCAGAGGGAGAGGTGATGGCGCAGCAGGGGGCCGTGCCCCACGGCGATGGTGCCGATCTCAGGCAGCCCCTCCATGCGCTTGAGGGCCTGCAGCACGCTGCGGGCGTTGGGGCCCATCAGGCAGTCGTAGTAGAAGCGGAAATCCGGGGCGATGGCGCCGGGATCCACATCGAACAGGTCGGCGGAGCAGTAGTGCAGGCCGAAGGCATCGCACGTGTAGAGGATGCCGGTGCCGTGGTCGAACGAGAAGATCGTGTCGGGCCAGTGCAGGTTGGGGGCGCTCAGAAACGTGAAGCGGTGCTGCACGCCGCTCCCGGGGTTGGTGCCCAGATCCAGCTCGTCGCCGCTCTTCACCGCCCGGCTGCGGAAGGGGCGGTGCACCTGGTTCTCCAGGAACTGGATCGCCACCTTCGAGCCCACGATCTCGATATCCGGGTTGAGGTCGAGCAGGGGGCCGATCAGGCCGGAGTGGTCCGGCTCGGTGTGGCTCACGATCAGAACGTCGATCGCCCGGGGATCGATCTGCTCCCGCAGCAGGGGCAGCCAGGTGGCCTCGAACTTCAGATGGCTGGTGTCGATCAGGGCGGTGCGTTCGCCCCGCACCAGGAAGCTGTTGTAGGTGGTGCCGTTGCGCAGGCCGAACTCGATGTCGAAGCGGCTGCGGTCCCAGTCGAGGGAGCGGATGGTGGTGGTGTCGGGCCCGATCGGCTCGCACTGGAGCGAGAGGCGGGGCTCAGCGCTCCCTGTGGCGGCGGAACCGGCAGCGGATGCGGCGGCGGAGGTGGCGGCGGAGGTGGCGGCGACCATCGGCGGCTGGAGCGGCTGGCTGAACTGTAGGAAACGTTCGGATTGGATTGGTCTCGGATTGGATTGGTTTGGCTTGGGCTGGGCCGAGGGGCGGCCGCCTTCAGACAAGCCTGATCGGTCCCTGGCTGGCCAGATCGAATTCCTCCAGGTGAATCAGCTGGTCCAGCCGGTCGAAACCGGAGCGGCCGCCGGCCACCTTGCTGCGGCCACCATTCACTGCGACGAAGGTGCCGTCGAAGCCGTTGATCTCCAGCGCGCCAATGGCCTTGCCTTTGAACCTGTTGCCGAGGGCGAGATTCACGGCTTCGAAGCTGAGGTCGTCTGCAATTCCTTGGATGTCTCCAATCTTGCGACCATCTGGATTTGCCATAGGTTGCTCATTGAAGCGCTTGAAGGAGAGCCGATCGCGTTTACCGAAGTTGGTGATCACATCGGCAATGGGCTGATTCTTTCTTGAGGCTGATTGAATTTCCTCGAATACAAATATATTTTGATCGGCGGTTCCTGTGAGCACATCTCGCTTGACGGTGGCTCTGATCCGGGCGAGATCCTTGCCATCACCCGGCCCTGGGTTGGGCTGCCCGGGGATGGGCTGGTTCGTGTCGGGTGGCGTCTTGTCTGGAATCAGGGCTGGATCAAACGCGGGAGCGCCCGGGTCTGCAATGCTGCCATTGCTGAGGAGATCGTTGTCGCCACGCAGTCCGTCAGCAAAGTGAAGAATCACCTCGTTCTGTCCGTCACCATTGAGGTCTTCAAACTTCGCTCCCGTACCCGTGAGTGGATCAAAGCGAAAGTCGTACCATTGGTTGGCGGCACCTTGGCTCGATGCTCCATATTTCCAATAGCTGTTGACATTGCTTCCGGAGGGAAGATAGAGAGCTAGAGTTGTGCGATCTCCTGGGGCCAGGTCTTCATAGTTGACGCTATAAAAACCTTGCTCAAACTGGATATTGGCCGGCTGGCCGAGCGGGTCTGGGTTGGGAATGCTGCCGATCAATGGGATAGGTGATTGCCCATCGGCGACGAACGTGATGAAGGTTTGATTTGGAGTAGTAATTGAAATGACATTTTTTTGATCGCTATCGGCGATGCCGTCTTTGTTGGCATCGAATGGAAGAACCGATACCGCAAAGCTCGTGCTCACCGATTGGGCGCCACTGTCCTGGGCTTGAACGGTGATCTGGGCGGTGCCCGTCTGCTGTTTCGGAAAGCTGAGTCGCAGCGCTCCCGTGGCCGGATCAAGGCTGGTGGAGATCAGCCCGGAATTGCTGTTGCCCGTGAGGGTGTAGGCAAGCGAAGAAGCGGGACTTTCGGGATCCTCAAACGAGCTGAAGAGATCAATGACGATGTCAGCTGAATTCTCAACTACGGATACATTGCTGATGCCGCGGGTGCTTGGCGGTTCGTTGATATCGGTAATGGCCAGGGAAAAGTCTGCCGACGCTGCTGTTGAGCCAGGAAGGGAGGGGTCTGGGGCGGCAACGGTGATGTTGTAGGCGCGTTTTGCTTCAAAGTTCAGGCTTGTGCCGGCCTTGAGGAAAAGGGAGGTGCCATCCACTTCAAAGCTTTCGGCATCGGCGCCTGCGAGAAAAATGGTGTTCGTCTCGGAGGCAGGGGTGATCGTGATGTCCGCGATCCTGATGCGTGATGCCGTGTTGAAGTTTTCCGCCAGGGATGGAATGGTGTTGCTGAGCGAAAGCCTGATGGGCTGATCTTCGAGGGTCAGTTCCGCATGGAAAGGAATTACGGCTTTTCCGTCACTGAAGCCAAGGATGAGGTTGGCTTCAGCCAACTCGGCCGGGCTCAGTCCGGCTGGAGTGTTGATCTTCAGCAGCGTGCCGCTGGTGCTGATCCATTCAGGACCTTGCAGCTTCAGGAGTTGCAGGTTGTCCCCATCCAGATCCAGGCCGAACTGGCTCAGGTCCTGGCTGGTCTCGGTGCCGCCCTTCAGGCTGATGGCGATCGGGCCGTTGGTGAGTTGGGGAGCGGCATTGATCTCCACATTCACCGCCTGCAGTTGCTCACGCACGGCGGCCCACTCCCCCTGGAGGGCCTGACCATCCAGCAGCAGGTTGTCGATTCCGGCCTCAAAGTCCAGGATCTGCAGCCTGCCGGAGCTGCCCGGATCCGAGGAGTCGATCAGAAAGCTGTCCCGTTCCCGGTCCACCAGGGCCGTGAAGAGCGGCAGGCCGAAGTTGGCGGCGCCCGAGAACAGCTGATTGCCGATGATCCGATCGTTGACAGGGCGGAGAAAGAAGCTGTCAGCACCTCTGCTACCCACCAGAAGATTGCTGCCCTGGCTGTCGGTGTTGAACAGCTCGTCGCCGCCGCCGGCACCATCCACCAGGGAGCTGACCCCGGCATAGATGCGCTCACCCGCCTCCGAGCCGAGCACCGTCACGTCGGCCAGCTGCACACCGGCCCGTGGCAGGGTGGCGTAATCGACAGGGTCGAGCAGGGTCTGGCCGCCGGCAGTGTCGGTCGCCAGGCCGAACACCAGATCCAGCTCACTCCAACCCGGCTGCCAGCTGATCTCCGGGGTGGCCTCGGGCTCGAGGCTGAGGCTGAGGTCGCTCGCGGCGACCACGGTTTCACTGGCCCACTGGGTCTGGCCGGATTGGGGATTGACGCCATCGAGGAACTGATAGCTGCCGATCGCCTCCTCCTTGCTGACCGTGAGATCGAGGAAGCCGCGGCGATTGGTATCGGCGTAGGTGATGCCATTCACGTAGCCCATGAACAGGCCATCGAGGCCATCCACGGCGGGATAGAACGCCCGGATGTAGGCGTCGGCGCCGGCAAGAACCCGTTCAAGACCGGGTGAGGTCACGCCTGGAGCGCCGAATTCCACCCCCGCTACCGTGCCGGCCGGCTGAGTGCCGGGGCCCATCGTGTCGAGCACGCCGGCCCAGGCGTTGTGGGTGTCGCCGGCGAGGCTGATCAGCCGCTTGCCCAGAGCCAGGGCGCTCTGCAGGATCGTTTCCCGCTCCACGCCGTAGCCATCCCAAGCGTCGAGGTTGTAGGGGATCTTTGTGGCTTCGGCGAACAGGGCCTGCTCCTGGGGGGTGAGATCGGCAAAGGCGGTGCCGGTGGCCAGCTTCTGCAGGGGGGCGGCGTACTTGTCGAGCAGGGCGGGATCACCAGCGTTGAGCAGCAGCTCCGCCGGCACGGCCATGCTCTGCATCAGGGTCTGCTGGCCCAGCACCTGCCAGGCGGCAGGGGAGGTGGCCAGCTGCTGCTGCAGCCAGGCCAGCTGGCTGTCGCCGATCATGTCGCGGTTGGGATCCCCCCAGGCCTGCTGCACGGTGGCGAGCACCAGCTCCTGGGTAACGGCCGGTGCCAGAGCGGCGGCGAAGGCCGGGATGGCGGCGGGACCGGTGGGGGGGGTAAGGCCGAGCTGGGCGGCATAGGCGGCCACCTGGGCCGGATCGGCCAGGATCGCGCCGATGCGGGCCTGCACAGCGGCGGGGGCGGGGTAGGCCAGCTGCTCATCGCGGGCGGTGAGCCGGGTTTCGAGCATGTGCAGGGACAGCACATCGCCGAAGTTGAAGGAGCGGTAGGCCTGGGTGAGGGGCGAGAGGGCGGTGGCGCCGTCGCTGGCCTGGCGCTGGCCGGGCTCGCGGATCGGCAGCCACTCGTAATAGGCCTGGAGGGCGGCGTCACGGCGGGCAATCCAGTCGCCTTCCGTCTCGCTCTGGTGGTTCTGGGCACCGCCGCTCCAGCTGTTGTTGGCCGTTTCGTGGTCGTCCCAGCCGGCGATCAGCGGCGCGGCGGCCCGCAGGGACTGCAGGTTGAGGTCGGTGTGGTACTGGGCGTAGCGCTGGCGGTAGTCGTCGAGATTGATGATCTCGCGATCCGGCAAAAAGCCCCGGTCTGGGGCGGCATCTTCGGCGCTTCCGTAGCCACCGGGGCCGTATTCGTAGATGTAATCGCCCAGGTGCAGCAGCGCGTCGTAGGGGTTGACGCCGTGGATCTCAGCGGCGCGGCCGTAGGCGGCGAACTGCTCGGCAGCGGTGAAGTTGGCGCAGGAGAACACCGCCAGCCGTACTGGATCGTTCCCAACCGGCAGGGTCTTGGTCTGCCCCACCTGGGATTGCACTTCTCCCACGCTGAAGCGGTAGTGATAGGTGGTGTCAGCCGTGAGGCCATCGGCCTCCACCTTCACGGTCCAGTCGCGGTCGCCACTGGTGCTGAACACGCCGCTGTCCGTGATCGAACCAGGCTCAAACGCCGCGCTGGTTGACACCTCCCAGCGCACATCCACCAGCCCTGAGAACTCCTGCGGCGGCGTGATCCGGGTCCAGAGGATCACCGAATTCTGGTAAGGGTCACCGGAGGCAACGCCGTGGGAAAAGCTGATGGTGGAAACGGACATCGCTGAGCTGGCTCTGGTATCGGATCTGGTAGAAGCAAGAACTGGGCTTGGGATCAATGCGACGTGCAGCGGTGGCTGATCGTTCAAGTTGATCTGAGTTGGGCCGATTTCAACCGCTGTGCAATGGTGATGCTGATCTCCACGTAGCGGAAATCAGCATCACCATCCGCACTCACACCAGGTCGAAATTGCCCTGGTTATTGAGCACAGCGGAACTGGTGTTGCTGAAGTGACCCACGGCCACCCCAGACACACTCAGCAGGGTGTCGGCTCCCACCTGGCTGAAGCCGAGGTCGGAGAAGGCAACACCGCGCAGGCCCACTTTGTCCAGGCCGACGGTGAAGTCCATCACGTACTGCTTGGCCGCGGGTCGATCCCCCGGCTCGCTCACCAGCCAGAACTGGTCGGAGCCGGCGCCACCGTTGAGGTAGTTGGTGCCTGCTCCGGCCAGCACGGTGAAGATGTCGTTGCCATCGCCACCGAGGGCGCGGTTGCCGGTGCTGCCGATGATGAAATCATCATCGCCGCTGCCGCCGCTGAGGCGGTTGTTGCCCGCAGCGGTGGCCCAGATCTGATCGATGCCGCTGCCGCCGGTGATCACATCACGGCTGCCGGCGAACACCACATCGGCGCCCGAACCGGTGAACACCGTGTTGCCCGAACCCCCGGAGACCTCGATGTCCACCGTGTCGCCACCGGCACCGGTGAACACCGTGTCGAGACGGCCGTCGAAGCCCTCAATGGTGGAGGCGCCTGGCAGGGTGGTGTCGTCAGCGGCGCTGCCGAGGAGCACCGGATCGATCACCGCATCGCTGCGCACCGCCAGGTTCTGCAGGCGGGTGTCGAGGGCCTGGGCCGTATCTGCCGCCGTGAATGGGTTGGCGGGGGAGTGGTTGGCGGCCAGGAACTCGGCCAGGGCGTCCTGTTCGGAACCGTTGGGGGCGAATGTGGCGACTCCCGTGGGGGTGGCGGCGGTGTCGGTGATGTCCACCCGATTGGGATTGCTGAGGCTGGCGAAGGGGAAGCCATCCCCGCCGCTGGCGAGGAAGTTCAGGGTCACCATGCGGATGCTGCGGCTGGGGTCTCCCACCAGCGCGCCGCCGCGCACCACGATGTCGAGGTCGTTGCCGGCGTCGTCTTGAATGGCCATGGTCACCACCCGGGATCCGGCCGGACGGTTGAGGTCGTAGCTGAAGGCCAATCCACCCACCTGGGGGAAGCGGCCGCCGCCCACGCCAGCGGCGAGGCCGTGCTCGATCAGCGCCTTCAGCTCCCCAGGGGTGACGGTCACCAGCGAAAGGCCGTTGTTGAAGCTGAGCGCGTTGGCGATGTCGTTGCGGGAGATGCCACCCGCCGGCTTCACCACGTTGCCCTGGGCGTCGAACACGGCGGCGGTGGGTAGCAGTTCAGGTACGCCATCCACTGAGCCGGTGGGCACCACCGACTGGCCGATCGAGTTGCGGATGCCGCCGCCGTTCTTGAGCGACACCAGCACGGTGGGATCGATCTGGCGGGCATAGGCCAGGTTGGCGTCGGCGGTGAGGGTGCCGAGGTTGGTCTCCTCGCTGCGCACACCCGGGTTGCGGTTGCCGTTGAGGAACACCTCGCTCACCCCGAACCATTCCGATTCCTGGGCAATGATCACTTCGCGCAGCTCGTCCACAACCGCCTGCACCTGGGCATCGATGAAGCCTTCGGCATTGAGCGCCGCCACACCCGCCGCATCGGTGCGGTAGGCACCGCTGATGGTGGGGTTGTAGCTCTCGGGGATGATCACGCCGGCGGCATCGAAATCGAGCACCAGGCGGCCGAGATATTTGTAGTTGCCATCGGTGTTCACCACCGCCACCGGTTTACCGTCGGCGCCGGTCTTCACGATCGGGTACACGCCCTGGTTGGTGTCTCCGGGGCGGATCTGATCGTTGCCATCGAACAGGCGGGTGTTGGAGCCGCCGGCCACGATGATGTCCACGTGGCGCAGGCGCTCGGCCAGGGCCTGCTCGATGCCGATCTGCTGCATGTGGGCCAGCAGGATCACCTTGTTCAGGCCGGGATTGGCGGCGATCAGGGCATCCACATCCGTCTGGATTTCAGCGGCGAGGGCATCGAGTTCGGCGGCGGTGGGCGGGCCGCTGAAGCTGGTGGGGGCGATGCCCACGCTGCCGGGGCTGGAGATCGTGCGCAGCCAGGGGGTGGTGGCTCCCACCACCCCCACCTGCTGGCCGTTCACGTCAAATACAACGCTGCTGGTGATGCTGTTGGGGCGCGGAGCCTGGCCGGCGGGCACCACCAGGCCGGCCAGGTTGGCGTCGGTGGAGAAATCGAGGTTGCCGCTCAGGTAGGGGAAGGCAGTGCCAGGGAAGCCCGCGGCGCTGTCGCCGGCGATCAGGTTTTTGATCACCTGGGTGCCCTGGTCGAACTCGTGGTTGCCGAAGGCGATCGCCTGCACGCCGAGGGCGTTCTGGATCAGCACATCGCCGCGGCCCACGGCGCCGAAGGCCTGGGCGGAGGCGCCGTACACCAGGCCGGGAATCCAGGCGTCGCCGCTGGAGAGGGTGAGGGTGTTGGTGAAGCCGGGGATGCCGTCGAGGTCGATGTCCTGGGCGCGCAGGGCGTTGAGCACGCCGGAGAGGCGCGGGGCGTCATCGAGGGCGGAGATGCCGGCTTCCTGGTCGGCCAGGTGGAACAGCTGCAGGCGGAAGGCGCTGCCTGTGGGCAGGGGCGGGGCGGTGGTGATGCTCACTACGTCGTTGCCTTCGCTGCTGGCGATCACACCCACCGGTTCGCCGGCCTCACTGCGCAGGAAGGTGAGGCCCTCGACGCGCTGAGCGCCGGGGAACACCACCGGGTCCACCGCCGCCACGTTGTAGGGATCGGTGACGTCAAACACCGCCGCCACGCTGGTGGTGGTTCGCTCCAGCGCCACGAAGGCGTAGGTGCGGCCGGCCACGGTGGCGATTTCCACCATCTCGGGCTCGGTGCCCTTGTCGTCGTCGCGGCCGCTGGCCATCAGGCCGAGGCTGTTGGCCAGCTCCTCCAGGGCATCGCTGGAATCGAACACCACGTTGCCCTGCTCGTCGTAGATGCGCAGCGAGCGGGAGCCGATGCTGAACGGCTTGTCAATTAGACCATCGCCGTTGATGTCGCCGTAGTCGTTGAGCAAGTTGAGGCGGGTGCGGCTGATGCCGGTGGCGGCCTCGAAGGCGGCATTCAGGGCGGCCACACCGGGATGGTCGCGGAAGGGGGTGGTGCCGTCGCGCACCGGGTCGCCACTGCTGGCGCGGGTGAGATCGAACCAGATGTTGCCCTGATCGGGTTCGTATTCGCGCGAATCCCCCTCACCCACGGCCAGCAGGAAATTGCGGCCCTGGGCATCGGTGAAGGCGGCGATGCCGTCGGGCATGGTGAGGCCGTAGAGCGGCAGGCCGCTCACGGGGCGGTATTGATTGCCGCCGCCGCTGCTGCCGTCCACATCCCGGTCGGAGCTGTCGAAACCGGCGCCGTCGAACTCAACCACGGTGATCGCGTTGCCGCTGGCGCCCTCGGTGCCGAAGTCGTTGTCGTAGTTGATCACCAGCGCGCCGTCGTCGCGGATGGTGAGGCCTTCCGGCTTGTCGTAGGCGGTGGTGCCGCCGATCGAAGGCAGGTTGAACAGCTCGATCTTGTAGGCCAGGCGGATGCCGGCGGCCGCCAGGGCATCGGCGCTGGAGGTGCTGAAGATCGTCGGGGTGGCGGGGTTGCTGTCGTGGTCCACCAGGGTGCGGCGGTTGTCGAGCAGCTCGGGGCTGGCCACGCCGATCGCCCCCAGCCAGCCGTCCGTGGCCTGGTTGGCGGCGGTGGTGAGCGGCAGGGTGTTGGTGGCACCGCGCAGATCCACCTCGTACACATGCTTGAAGCCGGTGAGGCTGCGGCTGCTGTCGCGTTCCATCACCAGGAACACGCCGCGGGCGGCATCAAAGGCCACATCGCCGATCTTGTCCTGGCCGGCGCGGCCGCTGAGCAGGTAGAGGTGCTCCTTCACCGGAGCGCCGGTGGCCGGATCGATCGCCAGGATGCGGGTGAGTTCGGAGCGGCTGCGGCCTTCGGTCACGCCGTCTCCGTTGGCATCCACATCCAGCGGGCTCTGCAGGAAGGCGTAGAGCAGGCCGTCGGTGGGGTTGAAGGCCATGCCCTCAATGCCGCGGTTGGCCCAGCGGTTGCCGTAGATGGCTGGCAGGCTGTCGATTGTTTCCGCGCCGATCGGGGTGGCGCCGCCCACGTTGTGCTGGGCCGCCAGCAGGGCCTTCTGGCCGGCGGGGATGTAGCGCTGGATCAGGTTGCCGTTGGTGGCATCAAAGATCGAGATCTGGCCGCGGTATTCATCCCCCACCGCGAACACCTGGCGCTCGCTGCCGCCGATGGTGAGGGTGAAGCGCGAGATCGTTTCCGAATCGATGCCAAACGGGTCGTAGCTGAGCGGGGCGTTGGCGGAATCGATCGGCACGTCATCTTTCACGGCCAGCTGGGGCAGACCGGTGAGGGGGGTGCCATCGGGGCGGTTGAGGCCGATCCGGTCCAGCTCGGTGACGGCGCCGGTGCTGCGATTCATGCCCAGCTTGTAGATGCTGGGCTGGAAATCGGGATCGAGAAATTGACGCTGGCCGGCGATCAGATCGCCGTTGGGGCCCCGATCGGTGATGGAGAAGTAAACATCCAGCTCGGTGCCGTCGACCGTTTCCTTGCCGGCGAAGAACAGGCCGGAGAGGCCACCGGCCAGCACATCCTCGGGCTGGTTGGCGGCCCCGGCGGCATACTCCAGCTCGAAGGCGAAGTTCTCGGCGCTGGCAACGCCGCGCGACCAATCCTTGATGCCGGCGGAGAAGATGGAGCGGATCACCGGCGCTGCACCGCTGAGATCGAGCACGGCGATGGCGTTGTTCTCCTGCAGGGAAATCCAGGCGGTGTTGCCATCGGTGCTGATGGCAATCGCTTCCGGTTCTATGTCCTGCGCCAAGGTGGTGGTGACATCCAGGCGGGTGCCGATGCGCACGCCACGGTTGATCAGTTCGGCGCGGCGATTCTCCCAGCCACCGAAGCCAATGGTCTGCACATCCAGCTGGGCTGGTGCTAACGGTGGCGAGTCCAGCCAGCCGGCGGTGTTGATGACGGAGATCGAACCTTCCGGGTCGATAGTGTAAAGGGCATTGGGTTCGCCCTCATTGGTGACCAGCAATCTTGTGCCGTCACTGTTGAACTTGACGGCATCCGGCAGGGCGCCAACGGTGACGGTGCCGATATGGTTCGGCAGGGCGGGATTGCTGAGGTCGTAGAACTGGACAAAACCAGGTTCTGTTTTGACTGGATTCTGAACGGCAACGGCCAGCAGCTTGCCGAAGACAGCGGCGCTCTGCAGGGTTTCGCTGTTGTCGGCAGGGGTGGCAAGCGCAACAGTCTTGGGTTGGCTGGGATCGCGCAGATCGCTGACAACGATCGCTCCACTTCCGCCGCCTACGGTATAGAGATAGCCCGTGTCCGCACTGTAGGCGGATATTTCGGCATTGGCGCCCAGTGCGGCCAGGTCAAGAACTCCTTGGCTTGCTGAAACGGCTGGATTCAGCAACGAGAAGACGAGAGCCACAGATACTGGATGACAAATCTGCTGCCAACTTCTCCAATGGCGCCATCGGTTGGCTTATCAACGGATTAAGGCCTTCGCTGTTTGTATGCCGGCCTACCAGGGGGATGTGATCGATTTGGCTTGCAGGGGGTTCCTGTCCCGATTCACTGGCTCGCGCAGCGTGCCCGTGCGGTCGGTCGCCTCTCCGCCCGAGGTCGCTTCAGAGCCACCACCAGTCGCTGAAGGCGGCGGCCTGGCCGCAGGGTTGGCGGCGGCCCTCGGCGGTCGTGCTCCAGAGGGTCCATACCCGGGCTCCCCGGATCTGGAAGCGCCGCCCCTGGCTGTCGATGCGGATGCCGCTGTAATCGGTGATGGCGTGTTGCTCTTGCACGCTGGCGAGGGCCCGGGCCCGCTCGGCCCGCTGCTGGGGTTCGGCGGTGAGCCGGGAGGGCATGCCCACCAGTTCGGCCCACGGTCGGCGCCAGAGCTGCAGGGCGGCCCGGTTGGCATAGGTGAGCCGCGGGCCCGGATCGGTGCCGGGGTCGGCGCCGTCGTGGGCCAGCACCACCGTGCGGGCGGCGAACAGGGCCTGGCTCCATTGCAGGGGGCTGGCGTCGGCGGGCAATCCCGCCAGCAGCCCCGTTCCGTAGGCCTGCCGGTGGCTAGTGAGCAGCCGTGCCACCAGCTCCTGGGTGGCCGGGGTGAGCCAGCCGGCCGGCTCAGCGGGCGCTGGCATCGGCGGGGTCCTGCTCCTGACCCTTGTCCATGGCCCGGGCCATGGCGAGGGCGGCCATAGCCTGGCCGTGCTCGCGCACGTGGGCCAGGAAGAGCTGGTTGGCTTCCGGAAACTGGGGCGCCTCCGCCAGGGGCAGGGGGCCCGCCGCATCCAGGCCGGTGTCGCCCTCCAGGGCCGGAGTGATCACCACCAGGTCGGGGTCGAGGGCCGCCTCGTAGCGCCACCAGCGGCTGGGGTCGGTGATGGCCCCATGCACCGGCTGGGGGGTATGGCCGATCTCCGCCGCCTCCTCACCCCGGGCGCGGGCCTGGCGGGCCTGTTTGGCCAGGGCACGGCGGCGTCGCTTGGCCAGGTCGGTGAGCAGCTGGGAGCGGGTGCGGCCGCGCAGCTGGAACAGCACGAACGGGTCCTCGCTGAAGCGGTCGCCCATCAGGTAGAACACCGCGCTCACGTGCTTGCAGGGGTTGGCCTTGTCGGGGCAACTGCATTCGCTGCGCACCTCCTGCAACTTGAACGGGAACAGGCGCTTGCCACTGGCGGCGAAGGCCCGTTCGATGTCCTGGGGCATCACGCCTGCCAGCAGCTGGGCCGACCAGCGTGCCTTCTGGGTGAGGGCGTCCAGAACGTAGCCCCAGTCCTCGTCGTTGAGCACGTCGAGCCAGAGCTTCACCTTGTAGGGCTCCTCACTGCTGCCCTGCACCCGGGCATGCACCCGCCGGCCCTCGAAGCGGATCGACGTCACATTGCCGGAGCGGGCATACTCCCAGGCCCGCTCCAGGCGTTTTTTGAAGCGGTAGCCGTGGATCAGCTCCATCCACTGCTCCACCCACCAGGGCTGCTGGCCCAGGCCCTCGTCGCCCAGCTGGGTGTTGATGGCGGGGGAGGAAACGGTCATCGCCGGCCCGCGGAGATGGATCCATTATTCCGGCCAGCCGCCACCAGCGCCTGGCCGCTGAGCACCAGCACCGCGGCGTTGAGCAGGTGCCAGAACAGGTGGGTGCCGATCGGCCAGAGCGGGCAGAGGGCATTATCCAGGCTGCGCAGCAGCAGCGACAGGCTGAACAGGCCCGTGGCCGCCAGCAGCAGCCCCGATTGCTGGGTGTGCCGTTGATGCCAGGACAGCAGGGCCAACACCGCCAGGGTGGGGGCGTAGGCCAGCGATCCGTTCAGCAGGGCCGGCGCGGACCGTCCCGCCAGGCAGGCCAGCAGGAAGGCCAGGCAGAGGCCCGCCGCCGGCGCGGCGCCCAGGCCCGCCTGCCGGCGCAGGTAGAGCAGCAGGAACAGCAACTGGAACAGCAGGATCGGCACCACATCGGCCGCCAGCGCCCAGCCGGTGGCGAAGGTGTGGAAGAGGCTGCTGCCAATCCCGATGGCCAGGGCCAGGGCGGCCAGGACCAGCACACCCCGATCGCTGCCGTCACCTCGGCGAGCCAGGCGCTGCAGCCGCCAGGCCGCCACCAGAAAGGCCCCGTTGGTGACGGCATTCAGCGGTTCGGCCAACAGGCCGGCTTCGAGTCGTTCGCAGTAGAGGTCGATCACATCCGCTCGGTCACAGCAGCTCGGTCAGTCCTGCTCCTGCAGGGCCACCAGGTCGCGCAGCTGGCCCACATCCAGGCCGCCGAGCCAGTCTTCGCCGGAGCCCACGATCTCCTCGGCCATCTTCGACTTCTCGCGAATCATCCGGTCGATGCGCTCCTCCACCGAGCCGCTGGTGATGAACTTGTGCACCATCACCCGCTTCTGCTGGCCGATGCGGTAAGCCCGGTCGGTGGCCTGGTTCTCCACGGCCGGGTTCCACCAGCGGTCGATGTGGAACACATGGCTGGCCCGGGTGAGGTTGAGGCCCACACCGCCGGCCTTGAGCGAGAGCAGGAACAGCTGCGGGCCGCGGGGATCGTCCTGGAAGCGATCTACCATCGCCTGGCGTTCGCTCTTGCTGGTGTTGCCGTAGAGGAACGGCACCTCCTGGCGCCAGGTGCGCTGCAGGTGGGCCTTGAGCAGGTGGCCCCACTCGGCGAACTGGGTGAACAGCAGGGCCCTGTCGCCGGCCTCGATCACCTCCTCGAGGATCTCCCCGAGGCGCTGCAGCTTGGCGCTGCGGTTGGCGAATCCCGCCGCCGCCCCGTTGCCCACAGCGGTTTGGACGTCTTCGCCCAGGGCCAGGGCCGGGTGGTTGCACACCTGTTTGAGCTTGGTGAGCAGGGCCAGCACCTGGCCGTGCTTTTGGCCCAGGGGCGCCCGGGCAATGGCGTCGAGGCTCTGTTCCACCGTGCGCTCGTAGAGCTTCTTCTGCTCCGGGCTCAGCCCCACCCACTCATGCAGCTCCACCTTCTCGGGCAGGTCGGAGATGATCGAGCGGTCGGTCTTGAGACGCCGCAGGATGAACGGGCCCACGCGGGCCTTGAGGTCGCGCATGGAGGCCATGTCGCCGTAGCGTTCGATCGGCAGCCGGTAGCGCTGGCGAAAGAAGGGTTCATCGCCCAGCACCCTGGGGTTGAGGAAGTCCATCAGCGCCCACAGCTCGCTGACCCGGTTCTCCACGGGGGTGCCGGTGAGGGCGATCCGAAAGCGACTCCCCCGGGCCCCCTTGCCGGGGCGGCCCGGGCGGGCCAGGTCGCGGGCGGCCATCGACTGCTTGGCGCTGGGGTTCTTGATCGCCTGGGCCTCGTCGATCACCACCCCCTGCCAGTCGATGCTCTCCAGCAGTTCGCTGTCGCGCTGCAGCAGGCCGTAGCTGGTGAGCACCAGGTCGACCCCCTTCAGCGCCTTTTTCAGGGCAGCTTCGCTGCTGGGCCGGCGTGGTCCGTAGTGTTCCCTCACCCCCAGTTCGGGCGTGAAGGCCGCCGCCTCCCGCTTCCAGTTGGTGAGCACCGAGGTGGGCGCCACCAGCAGCACGGGGGCCTTCAGTTCGTCCTCCGCCTTGAGGTGCTGCAGGAAGGCCAGCAGCTGGATCGTCTTGCCCAGACCCATGTCGTCGGCCAGGCAGGCGCCCTGGTCGAAGCGGTGCAGGAAGGCCAGCCAGCCCAGGCCGCGTTCCTGGTAGGGGCGCAGCTGGCCGGCGAAGCCCGGCGGCGCCGGCAGGGCATCCGGGGCCTTCTGCTGGTGGTACTGCTCCAGCACCGCCTGCAGCCGCGGTCCGGGGTCGAAGGCGTGCACCGGCAGCCGGTGAAAGGTGTCGCCCTCGCTGGCGGTGAGCCGCAGGGCGTCATCGAGACTCAGACCCGGGGCGGCCGCACAGAAGCGCTCGGCGTTGCGCAGGTCGCTGGGCCGCAGTTCGATCCACACCCCCTTGTGCTGCACCAGGGGGCTGCGCTTCGCCGACAGGCGCTCCAGGTCGCGCAGGTTGAGCGTGACGCCGCCGATCATGAACTCCCACGCCATCACCAGGGTTTCGCCGAGGGTGAAGCCGCGCGACTTCTCCGGCAGCTCGGCTTGGATCGCCAGGCCGAGCCGGCTGGCCAGACCGCCCGCCAGGCTGGGCGGCAGGATCACCCCCACGCCCACGTCGCGCAGCTGGGCGGCGGCGGTGCGCACCAGCACGAAGGCCTCGGCCGGGGTGAGCTGCATCACCTCTGGCGTGGTGGCATCGAGGCCCCGCTCGATCGGTTCAAACACCGTGAGGGCGCGCCCCAGCCCCTCCAGCAGCAGTTCACTGGGCTGGGGTACGGCCACCTCCCCCAGTTGCAGGGTGCGGTCGCCGGCGGTCCAGGCCACGGCGGCAGGCACCCGCAGGCTGGGATCGGCCTCGGCCTGCAGGCTGAATTTCAGTTCCCACAGCTCCTCCCCCTCCTCGGGGGTGAACAGCTCCAGGCAGGTGCGGGCCGGCGCCACCCGTCCGGCCACCGCCTCGCGCCAGTGGTGGGTGGCGATGATCAGCCGCTCGAGATCCTCCTCTTCCAGGGGCAGCTGGCCATCGCCCTTGCCCAGCGCCTTCTGCCAGGCCAGCAGCAGCGGGTCGAGCCCTTCGCTCTCCGGCTTGAAGGCGGCGCGTAGCTGGCCATCCAGCAGGGCCTCCAGCAGGCTGGCCACCCGCAGCCGCCCGCTGCCCGGTCGGCGGCAGGCCAGGGCGGGGTCGCCCGCCGGGCCGGCTGCCATGGCGCAGGTGGCCACCTGGGGAATTCCCATCGCCAGCTCCTCGAGCCGGCGCCGGTCGCCTTCCCGGTTCAGCAGGGGCAGCCAGCGGGCGATGCCGTCCTCGATCTGGGGCAGCCAGCGGCCCCGCGCGATCAGGCTCAACGCCCAGCGCTGCAGGTGGGTCCACCAGCGCAGGTCGTCGGCCATGTCGGGGTGGCCCACGGCCAGCGGCAGGCCGCTGAGCCACTCGGCGGCGCTGGCCGGATCGAGGGCCCATCCCTCCACCTGCCAGGGCCACCATTCCACCTGCTTGGGGATGGGTTCGCCGGCCTGCAGCGGCAGGCCGCTCCAGCCGTGGCTGCCCCCGCCGCTGCGGCTGCCCCGGGCCGCCTGGGTGCGGCTGGGCAGGGTGAGGGTGGCCCGGGCGGGTCGCAGCGCCTCGCTCCAATAGCCGTTGTCGTCGAGCCAGTCGGCCACCTCGTCGGGGCTGAGGGCCAGGGGATGCTCGGGGGCTTCGCCGCCGGGATGCACCGGACCGGCCACTTTCCAGGTGTCCGCCCAGAGAAACAGGCGACCGCCGGCCCCTTCCGGGGGAAACAGCCAGGTGGCGTGCAGCAGGCTCATCCCAGGGTCATCAGGGCCGGCGGGCCGAAAGGTCGCGGGCGGCGACCAGGCGTGATCCGTGCCGAAGCAGCTGCAGTGACAGGTGCAGCAGCAGGGCGGCGCCGACCAGCGGCAACCAGGCACGGATGAGCCCCATCATCACAGTTGGCGCAACCGCCAGCAGCGCCGCCGGCCAGGGCTGCCCCTGGGGCCAGGGGCTGGCGGCGGGCAGGCCCAGGCTGTGGATGCCGCACACGGCCCCCACCAGTCCGGCCTGCAGGTGGGTGTCGTCGGGGTCCACCCGCTGCAGGTGAAAGGCCAGCAGGCCATAGAAGAAGCCGCAGCCCCCCGCCCGCAGGGCGGCTTCCAGACCCATCGGCAGGCCGAGCAGGAGGGCGGCGATCCCGGCAGTGAGGGCCCAGGCGATCGACCGCAGGCGCAGCTGCTGGCGGGAGGGGGGAGCGGGGAGCTGACTCACGCGGCGGCCCCCGGCGGAGGAACGGACCTGATGCTGGGCGATCATGCCCCCTCAGGTCCGCTTCAGTGTCGATGAGTCCGGGACCGTTGCGGCAGCCCCAGCGCACCCTGCACCTGCACGCCGGCCCCCACAAGACCGCGAGCACCTACCTGCAGGCGCGGCTGCACGCCAACCGGGCTGGCCTGGAGCGGGCCGGTCTGCGCTATCCCACCCCCTGGAGGGAGCAGTCGCACCGGCAGCTGGCCCGCGAGCTGCAGGCCGGCCGCTTCGAGGCGCTGGAGCGGCTGTTCCACCAGCAGCGGCGCTGGAGCGGCGATCTGCTGCTCAGCGCCGAACACTTCGCGCCCCTGCTGGAGCGGCCCGCGGCCCTGGAGCGGCTGCGGCGGATGGCTGTCGCCCGGGGCTACGGGCTGCAGGTGATCAGCGTGGTGCGCCCCCAGGAGGAATGGCTCACGTCGTTCTATGCCCATGCCCTGGGCCGGCTCTATGGCAGTCCCGACTTCCGGGCCTACGTGCGCGCCCAGCTGGCCGGCCGGCGCGTGCGCGCCGCCGGCCGGCACCGCTGGATCCGCATGGCGCCCCTGGCGCTCGATCTGGAGCGGCGCTTCGCCCCCCTGCTGGCGGCGGGGGGCGTGAAGGCTGTGTTCCTGCCCTATCGCCCGCTGCAGGGCGATCTCTACGGAGAGCTGATGGTCGCCCTCGCGCTGCCCGCCGGCCCCTGGCGGCCGGCGCCCCCGGGCCAGGCCAATGAGCAGCTGGGCCGCCGGGGGCTCGGTGTGGCCTATCGGATCAACCAGCGCCTCGATGGCCTGCCCCTGCGCCGCAACCGCCTGATCGCGGAGCACGGTCTCAACCGGCTGGTGGAGCGGCTGCGGGCGCGGGCCCTGGACCAGGGCTGGGTGGAGGAGCGCTTCAGCGGTTGGGAGGGGGGGCTGCTGGGGCGGGTGCGCCAGCACTACGCCGCGGCCAACGAGCGGTTCGCCACCCGGGTGTGGGGCCAGTCTTGGAGTGCCTGCTTCGGCGGCACTGCCCCGCCGGGCCCTGGCGCTGCCGCCGCTCCCGCCGAGGCCGCCGGGCTGGTGCTGGATGGGGAGGTGGAGCGGGAGGCCGAGCGCCTGTTCAGCCGGTACGAGCGGCGGTTGCCGGCGGCCTGGCGCACCTAGCCTGCAGCCCGACTGTCTGTTGCCATGAGGCTGTTCGCGCGCTGGTCCGAGCGCCAGGCCCACCTGCTGCGCTGGGTGTTGTTGCTGGGCTGGCTGGCCCTGATCGCCTCGCTGCTCAGTCCCGCCCTGGGGAACTGGACCCTGCGCGCTCCGCTCTGTCCCGCCGGGGTCACCTGCCACGGCCATGGCGGCAACCAGCTCTTCTGGGGCCTGGTGGTGCCCAGCGGCCTGCTGATCCTGGTGGCGGGCAGCCATGAGCTTTGGCGGCGCATCTGCCCCCTGGCCTTTGTCTCCCAGCTGTTCCGGGCCCTCGACCGCCAGCGCCGGGTGCCCGGCCGGGGGGGGCGGCCCCAGGTGGCCAAGGTGGAGAGCGACTCCTGGCTCGGCCGCCACCACCTGGCCCTGCAGTGGAGCCTGTTGATCGCGGGCCTCTGCCTGCGGCTGCTGGCGGTGAACAGCAGCCCCGTGGGGCTGGGCCTGCTGCTGTTGCTCACGGTGGTGGCGGCCCTGGTGGTGGGCTGGGCCTATGCCGGCAAGGCCTGGTGCCAGTACGTCTGTCCGATGGGGGCGGTCCAGCAGGTGGTCACCGGTCCCCGGGGACCGCTGGCCAGTCCAGCCCACCTCGACTCCAGCCGCATCACCCAGTCGATGTGCCGCACGGTTGCCGAGGACGGCCACGAGCGCTCCGCCTGTGTGGCCTGCCAGTCGCCCTGTCTGGACATCGATTCGGAGCGCAGCTACTGGACCGGCCTGGAGGGCAAGCGGGGCCTGCGCTGGGCCTGGCTGTCCTATCCGGGCCTGGTGCTGGCGTTCTTCCTGCTGGCCCGCCAGCCGGGGCCGGCCGGGGTGGAGATGCTGCGCAGCGGGCTGTGGGCGTTTGATGCCGATCTGCCGGGCCGGGCCCTCGACCTCTGGCCCCGGGCCGATGCCAGCTGGGGTGTGCCGCGCCTGCTGGCCATCCCGGCCCTGCTGAGTGCGGCCGGGGCCGGCAGCGTGGCCCTGTTCGGCGGGTTGGAGAGCTGGCTGGCCGCCCGGCTGGCCCGCGACCACAGCCAGGAGCGGGCCGTGGCCATGGCCCGCTCCCGCACCCGGCTCCTGGCCACCTTCCTGGCGGTGAACCTGTTTTTCTGGTTTGCCGACCCCAGCCTGGGGATCGCGGAGGGCAAGGTCGGCCAGCTGATCCGCTCCGTGGTGCTGATCGCCAGCGCCATCTGGCTCCACCGCAGCTGGCCGCGCGACCCGGCGGCCTATCGGCGCGAGAGCACCAGTGCCAGCCTGCGGGGCCAGCTGCGCAAGCGCTTCCCCAACCTGGAGGACCACCTCGACGGGCGCACGCTCGAGGAGCTCACCCCCGGCGAGGTGTTCACCCTGGCCAAGGCCTTGCCCGCCCAGCTCGCCGCCACCAACCAGGCGCTCTACCGGGATGTGCTGGCCGACCTGTTCCGCACGGGCCGGCTGGAGCGGGCGGCGAGTGCCGTGCAGCTCGAGGAGCTGCGCAACGCCCTGGGGCTGGCGGAGGCCGATCACCATGCCGCCATCCGCGACCTGGCGGTTGAGGACCCCCAGCTGATGGAACTCGATGCCCGGCAGCGGGCCAGCCGCAATCTGCGGGAGGACGCGGCGGCCGAGGCGATCCACGACCTGCTGCAGCTGGCCGGCGAGCCCGACCTCAGGCCCGCGGCTCTCGACGGCCCCCAGGCCCAGCGGCTGGAGATGATCCGTCAGGACTCCGGGCTGGAGGAGGAGGCCTGGCAGGCCCTGCTGTTGCGCTTCGCCCCCCGCTCAGCCTTTGCCCGCCGGCAGCTGGAGGGGGGCCTCGACGAGCTGCGCGCCGAGCTGGCGCGCCGTGCGGCCCTGGCGGGTGCTGCCGCCGCCGATGGCCTGCTCCGGCCCCTGCTGCCGGTGATCGATCTGCGCCTCGTCAGCGATGTGCTGCCCCTGCTGCCCCTGCTGGCGGAGTTTGAGGCCGGCGATCCCCTGCTCGAGCGCTTCGCGGCCCTGCAGGGGCAGTTTCCGCCTGGGGTGATCGCCGAGGTGCTGCGCCGGGACCTCACCCTGCCGGCCCTGCCCCAGGCCTGGGCTCCCCTGCCCCTGGAGCCCCTGCCCGATCCGCTGGCCGTGCTGGATGACCTCTGGACCGATCCCGACCCCGAGAACGCGGTGTGGGTGATCTGGTACTTGGACCAGCGCCAACCGGAGCGGGCGGCAAGGCTGCGCCGCAGCCCCCGTTCGGGGCTGCCCAGCTCGCCCCACCTGCAGGCCCTGCTCGAAGGCAGGCCCCTGGCGGAAGCGGAACAGCTGCGCCTGCTCACCCGTGTGCCGCTGTTGGAGGCCCTCTCCCCCTCGGCCCTGTTCAACGTGGCGGCCTGGGGGCAGCTGCGCTCCTGGCCCGCTGGGGCGACCATCCTGCAGCCCGGCGACAGGGCCGGCTGGGTGGCGATCCTGTTGGAAGGCAGTGCCCAGGTGCGGGGCGCCGACTGGCAGGCGCAGGTGTCGGCCGGCGAGACCCTCGGTGAGATGGCCCTGCTCAGCGGCCGCCCCCAGGGCTCCACCGTCACGGCCCGGGAGCCCGTGCGGGCCCTGGTGTTCGACGCCTCGGGCTTCGAGCAACTGCTGAATCAGTCGTCGGCCTTTGCCCGCAGCCTGCTGCGTCAGCAGACCCGCCGCATTGAGGGATTTCAGCGCCAGCCCCCCGGCCCGCAGCCCCCCGCCGGCCTCTGAGCGATCATGCCCTTCCCGGGTTCGCATATCAGGCCATGGCCGCCGCCCCTCCCCGCACCGCCCGCGCCCAGGGCGCCCGCCCCCGCAGCGGCGCCGAGATCCGGGCGGCCTTCCTGGCGTTCTACGAGCAGCGCGGCCACAAGCCGATGGCCAGCGCCTCGCTGATCCCGGACGACCCCACGGTGCTGCTCACCATCGCCGGCATGCTGCCGTTCAAGCCGGTGTTCCTGGGGCAATCTCCGAGGCCAGCGCCCCGGGCCACCAGCAGCCAGAAGTGCATCCGCACCAACGACATCGAGAACGTGGGCCGCACGGCGCGGCATCACACGTTCTTCGAGATGCTGGGCAACTTCTCCTTCGGCGACTATTTCAAGGAGCAGGCGATCCAGTGGGCCTGGGAGCTGAGCACGGGCGTGTTCGGCCTCTCGCCCGACAACCTGGTGGTGAGCGTGTTCCGCGAGGACGACGAGGCCGAGGCGATCTGGCGCGACGTGGTGGGCGTGAATCCCAAGCGGATCATCCGCATGGATGAGGCCGACAACTTCTGGGCCTCCGGTCCCACCGGCCCCTGCGGCCCCTGCTCGGAGATCTACTACGACTTCAAGCCCGAACTGGGTGACGACGGCATCGACCTGGAGGACGACTCGCGCTTCATCGAGTTCTACAACCTGGTGTTCATGCAGTACAACCGCGACGCCGAGGGCACCCTCACGCCGCTGGCCAATCGCAACATCGACACCGGCATGGGCCTCGAGCGCATGGCCCAGATCCTGCAGGCGGTGCCCAACAACTACGAAACCGACCTCATTTACCCGCTGATTGAAACGGCGGCTGAGCTGGCTGGTGTCGATTACGGGGCCCTCGATGAGAAGGGCAAAACATCGCTGAAGGTGATTGGCGACCACTCCCGCGCCATCAGTCAGCTGATCTGCGATGGGGTCACGGCGTCGAACCTCGGCCGCGGCTACATCCTGCGCCGGCTGCTGCGCCGCGTGGTGCGCCACGGCCGGCTGCTCGGCATCGACAAGCCCTTCCTCACGGCGATGGGCGAGGCGGCGATCGCGCTGATGCGGAGCGCCTACCCGCAGCTGGATGAGCGCCGCGAGGTGATCCTGGCCGAATTGCAGCGCGAGGAGGCCCGCTTCCTGGAAACCCTGGAGCGCGGCGAGAAGCTGCTGGCCGAGGTGCTGGCCAGCCAGCCGCAACAGATCTCCGGCGAGCAGGCCTTCGAGCTCTACGACACCTATGGCTTCCCGCTCGAGCTCACCGAGGAGATCGCCGAGGAGCATGGCCTCACGGTGGATCTGGCCGGCTTCGAGGCGGCCATGGAGGCCCAGCGCCAGCGGGCCAAGGCTGCGGCGGTGAACATCGATCTCACGCTGCAGGGGGCGATCGAGCAGATGGCCGCCGAGCTGGAGGCCACGGCCTTCAAGGGTTACGAGGCGCTGGAGCACCCCAGCTGCGTGCTGGCCCTGGTGGTGAACGGCGAGCCGGCGGAACGCGCCAGCGCTGGTGATGCGGTGCAGCTCGTGCTGGATTCCACCCCCTTCTATGGCGAAGGCGGCGGCCAGGTGGGCGACCGCGGTGTGCTGAGCGGTGATGGAGCCGGTGGTGAGGGCGTGATCGTGCTGATCGAGGGCGTCAGCCGCAATCGCAGCGTGTTTGTGCACAGCGGCCGCATCGAGCGCGGCAGCCTGGCGTTGGGCGATCTGCTGAACGCTCAGGTGGATCGCGCTTGCCGCCGCCGTGCCCAGGCGAACCACACCGCCACCCACCTGCTGCAGGCGGCGCTGAAGCAGGTGGTGGATCCGGGCATCGGCCAGGCCGGCTCGCTGGTGGATTTCGATCGGCTGCGCTTCGATTTCCACTGCCCCCGCGCCGTGACCCCGGCTGAGCTGGAGCAGATCGAGGCCCTGATCAACGGCTGGATCTCCGAGGCCCACAGCCTGGAGGTGGCGGAGATGGCGATCGAGCAGGCCAAGGCCGCCGGTGCGGTGGCGATGTTCGGCGAGAAGTACGCCGAGGTGGTGCGGGTGGTGGACGTGCCCGGCGTGTCGATGGAGCTCTGCGGCGGCACCCACGTGGCCAACACCGCCGAGATCGGCGTGTTCAAGATCGTGAGCGAGAGCGGCGTGGCCGCCGGCATCCGCCGCATCGAGGCGGTGGCCGGCCCGGCCGTGCTGGCCTACCTCAAGGAGCGCGAGGCGGTGGTGAGGCCCCTGGCCGAGCGTTTCAAGGCCCAGCCCGGCGAGATCGTGGAGCGGGTGGCCCAGCTGGCCGACGAGCTCAAGGCCAGCCAGAAGGCCCTGGCGGCGGCCCGCAGCGAGCTGGCGGCGGCCAAGGCCGCGGCGCTGGTGACCCGGGCGGAAGCGGTGGGGTCGGGCCCGGATGGCGCTCCCTTCCGCGTGCTGGTGGCGCGCCTTGATGGGGTGGTCGGACCTGGCCTGCAATCGGCCGCCCAGGGCCTGGCCGACCAGCTGGGCGACGGAGCCGCGGTGGTGCTCGGTGGCCTGCCCGACCCGGCCGACCTGGGAAAGTTGATCCTGGTGGCGGCCTTCGGCAAGGCGGTGATCGCCGCCGGGCCGAAGGCGGGTGCCTTCATCGGCGGCGTGGCGAAAGCCTGCGGCGGCGGCGGCGGCGGGCGGCCCAACCTGGCCCAGGCGGGCGGCCGCGACGGCGAGGCCCTGGATGGGGCGCTGGAGCAGGCGGGCCAGCAGCTGCGTACCTCCCTCGCCGGATGACTCACCCGTCGGCGGCGCTGTTGCCGGTCACCGTCTGAAACAGTCGGCGCATGGTGCCCAGCAGGCTCGTGTCCTGCGGGCTGCCGTCGCTGCGGCTCAGCTGATCGAGCTCCTGGCGGCGGCGGTTCACCTGTTCGGCCAGCTGCCGCAGCAGTTCCGGCTGGGCCTGAAGCAAAGGTGCCAGGGCCGCCCTGTCGAGCTGCAGCAGCCGGCACTCCTCCAGGGCCCGCACCGTGGCGGTGCGCGGGGTGTCGAGCAGGAGCGTCATCTCGCCGAACAGCTCACCGGGCTCCAGCTTCCGCACCGACACCTGGCGTTCGCGACCGACGGCCTTGAGCACCTCCACCCGGCCCGCCAGCAGCTGGTACAGGCACTCGCCGGTGTCCCCTTCCCGCACGATCGCCTCGCCAGGGCCGAAGCTCACCACCCGGCCCGCTGCCGCCAGTTGCTGGCGCTGTTCCGCAGCCATCACGCTGAACAGCCCACTCCCCTCCAGGGCCCCTTCGCCCGGCACCCCGGCCTGCGGGGCGGCGCGACGGCGCGGCTGCAGCTCCCGCACCGGGTAGGGGATGGTCTGGCCCGCCCGCTGCAGGGCATACCAGATCTGCTCCTGCAGTTCGCCGCGCAGCTCCAGCACCGCCCGCAGATTCATCTCCTTCTGCCAGGCCTGCAGCTCGTAGGTGATGGCGCTCTCCCCGAACTCCTTCAGGCGGACCCGTGGCGCCGGGGAACTCAGCACGAGGGGGTGCTGGCGCAGAACCCCCTCCAGCAGGGCCCGGGCCTGGGCCGGTGGGAAGTCGTAGTCGAGGCCCACCTCGAAGCGGTTGCTGGCGGAGCCGCTGGCCGAGCGGTTGGTGAGCACCTCGGCGGTGATCTTGCTGTTGGGGATGATCAGCAGGCAGCCGTCCAGGTTGCGCAGCTGGGTGTCACGCCAGGTGATGGTCTCCACCACCCCCTGCACGCCATTGCCCGCATCCAGCCAGTCGCCCACGCTGAAGTCGTCCCCCAGCTGCAACTCCAGGCCGGCGAACAGATCCTTGAGCGATTCCTGGGCGGCGAAACCCAGCACGGCGGTGAGCACGGCCGAGGTGGTGACCAGTCCCACGAGGTCGAAGCGGGCCGATTCCCGCACCACCAGCACGGTGAGCAGGGCCCCGCCGCCGAGCATCAGCAGCTGCAGCAGCAGCACCGGCGGACGGCGCCACCAGCCCAGGGAGCCCGGCACTTCCACCCCCAGCCAGAGGGCCAGCCGCAGGGCCGCGTAGCCGATCAGCAGCTCATCCACCAAGCCCAGCCAGCGCCGGTAGTCGGCCGAGAGGCCGACGGCCTCGACCAGCGGCACCAGCGTCCAGCTCACCAGGGCCAGGAAGGGCAGCCCCAGGGGCAGGTCCGGCAGTCGGCGCCGCCGCCCCAGCTGTTGCACCACCCCGAGGGCGCAGGCAATCAGCAACGCCGGCAGCAACCGTTGCAGCAGGGCCATAGCCAGGTGGCGGCGCGTTCAGTGGCCCCATGCTGGTGCCAGTCCCCTTCCTCCGCCATGGCACCTGCCCACCCGTTGTTCCTGCTCCGATCGCTGCTGCCGGTGGCGCTCTGGCTGACGGCCGCAGCCGGCGGAGCCGCCCCGGCCCCGGCCCAGGTGCAGGTGCAGCTCCAGTGCGCGGGCACCCTGCTCGAGACCCGGGGCAGCGCCGAGCTGAAGCGCGACATCCAGCGCCTGGCCGTGTCGCTGGGGCTGGAGGCCGAAGCCGCCGATGCCGACCGGGCCCTGGCCGCCCTGCAGGGGCGCCTGGCGGCCGTGCGCCAGCGGCTGGTGGCCCTGCGGGTGCAGGACCTGCGCGTGAGTTCACCGAGCACCTGGCAACGGCCCCAGGAACCCCGCACCGCCGGCCCCCGGGTGGTGGCGAGCCTGCAGGTGAGCGGTGAGCTGGCACCGGAGCGGCTGCAGGAGTTCGTGCGCCAGGTGGGTGCCCTGGAGGGGGTGAGGCTCAATCCGGTGGCGACGGAGGCTGACCCCGCCGCCATGCCTGCCGTGCGCGCCCGCCTGCTGCGGGCGGCCTACCAGGATGCGCTCGCCCAGGCGCAGGAGCTGGCCGCTGCTGTGGGCCGCAGCGGGCTGCGGCCCCTGGATGTGCGGGTGGAGGGCCATGAGCTGCGGCCGATGGCGATGCGGGCGGCGACGGCGGACGCGGCGCCCTTTGATCCCGCCGAATTGCCCCAGCCCATCGACCGGCTGGCCCTGCAGGTGCGCTTCTGCGCCAGCTGATCTGCCCGTTCGCAGCCAACCGCATCACAATGGAGCCATCAGCGCCTGGATGGTTGTGTTCCGCCTGCGTCCACAACCTGCCGCTTGCTGCCGCCCCTCTCGCCGCCGCACCCGCCGCCTCTCCCCAGCCGGGGCGGTGGGTGCGGGCCTGGCCGTGGCGGTGCTGACTGCCGCCACGCTCTCTCCCCGACCCCTGGCGGCGCAGCAGAGTCAGACGGCCGTGGTGCAGGAAATCCTGGATGGCAAGGAGCTGTTCATCGATCGGGAACAGGCCCGCGTCAAGCAGCAGGCCCGTTCGCCCCAGCTGATCTCCACGGGCAAGAGCCGCGGCCAGCTGGCCTTCGACGGCGGCGCCGTGGGCCGGCTCAACCGCCAGTCCCAGCTGCGGCTCGGCAGCACCTGCTTCCTGCTCGACAAGGGCCAGGTGCTGGTGTCCGGCAAGCAAGGGGGCTGCACCCGCTCGGCCCGGCTCAGCGTGCGCGGCACCAACTACGTGCTGGAGGTGACCGACGCGGGTGACACCCAGATTTCCGTGCTGGAGGGGGAGGTGGAGGTGCAGGCCAGCCGGGAGGGGGAAGCGGTTGCCGAGACGGGAGCGACCACGCTGCAGGCCGGCCAGAGCCTGCGCATCACACCGGAGGGGGTGGTGCTGGCGATCGTGGCCCTCAGCAGCGGCGACTACACCCGGATCCTCACGGGCCCGCTGTTCGAGGGCTTCCGGTTGCCCCTGCCTGCCCAGGCGGCGCTGGAAAGCTATCTGCGCTCCAACCTGCCCTCCGTGCCGATCCCCTCCCTGCCGGTTGGACCTTCCCTGCCTTCCATTCCGGGCTTCGGCTTCGGCTTCTTCTGAACCCGGTTGACGCCCCATGGGATCCCGCCGGCTGCTGCTGCTGCTCTCGGGCCTGACGGTCCTGTGGGTGGGGCTGTCGGCCGGTTGGCCCGGGCCGCGGCTGCGGGTGTGGGAGCGGTCCCTCGACGCCCAGTTGCTGCAGTTGCGGGGTCCGAGGACGCCACCCGATCCGGTGCTGTTGGTGACGATCGATGACGCCACCCTCCAGCAGGGGGACTGGTTCGAGCAGGGCGCAGGGGGGGCGGCCGCCATCCCGGCCTGGGCCAGGGGCATCGGCGTGCTTCCCTGGCCCCGCGCCGCCTATGGCCGGCTGGCGGAGTCCCTGCTCCAGGCAGGGGCCGCCGCGGTGGCGATCAATGTGGTGTTCGAGGGTCCCAGCGGTCAGGGCCCGGCTGACGATGCGGAGCTGGCGGCGATCCTGAAGCGTCACCAGGGGCGGATCGCCCTGGCGGCGGAGTGGCTGGAGCCCCAGGACAGCCAGGGCGCCGCCGGGCTGGTGCTGGTGCGTCCGGAGGCCCTGCAGGCAGCTCTGCCCGACACCCTGCCGCTGGGGATGACCAATATCCTGCCGGCGCAGCCGGGCCAGCCCCTGCGGCACCCGGAGGCCTACCGGGCCGCCCTGGCCCGCCAGGGGGTGGACTCCCCCCCCTCCCTGCCACTGCGCCTGCTGCAGCTGGCCGGCCGCCGCAGCAGCCAGCCGGATGCCAGCCGGGAGCTGCAGACCTATGGCCCCGAGGGCCAGCTGCGTCGTATCCCCGCCTGGGAGGTGCTCGATCCCCAGCGCTGGGCCCGCCAGCCCCTGCGGCCGGCCGTGCGCGGTGCCCTGGTGCTGGTGGGCCCGGTGGTCTCCCAGGGGGAGGCCGGCCACGGTACCCCCTTCGGCACCCTCTCGGGCCTGGAGGTGCTCGGCACGGCGGTGGCCAATTCCCTGGCGGGGGATGGCCTGGCGCCCTGGCCGGCCGCCCCCTGGGCCCGGGCCTTGCTGGCCGCCGGCACGGTGGCTCTGGCGGCGCTGCTGGCCCTGCGCAGGCCCTCCCTGGGCTGGCGCCTGGCGGTGGTGTCCACGGTGCTGGTGGTGCAGCTGCTGGCGGTCGGTCTGGCCCTGGCCCAGGCCCAGCGCTGGCTGGAGCTGCTGGCACCGGCCAGCGGGCTGGTGCTGCTGGGCCTGCTGTACGGCGGTGACGCCTATCTGCGCGAGGGGCGGGAGCGGCGCCGCCTGCGCCGCACCTTCGAGCGCTACGTGGCCCCCAGCGTGGTGGCCGAGATCCTGGCCGACCCCGCCGCCGCCCAGGGGATCCTGCGGGGCCGCGTGCGGGAGGTGACGGTGCTCTTCTCCGATCTGAAGGGCTTCACCGACCTCACCCGTCGTCGCAGTGCCGCCGGGGAGACCGAGCTGCACGTGCGCCAGCTCAACACCTATCTCGGGGCGATGGTGGAGGTGATCACCGCCCATGGCGGCACGGTGGACAAGTTCATCGGCGATGCCGTGATGGCCGTGTTCGGTTCCCCCGTGGGCCGCGGCGTGGAGCGGGAGGCGGCGGCGGCGGTGCAGTGCGCCCTGGCGATGCGCGCCCGGTTGGACCAGCTCAATGCTGCCTGGCGCGAGCAGGGGGTGGAGCCGCTGGCCAGTGGCGTGGGTCTGGCCTCCGGGGTTGTGCTTGCCGGCCAGATCGGCAGCCCCCAGCGGCTGGAGTTCACCGTGATCGGGGACACGGTGAACCTGGCCAGCCGCCTGGAGGCCCTCACCCGGCGCCTGGCCGCGTCCGTGTGCGTCGATGCCGCCACCGCCCGATTGCTCAGCGGCGATTCCCGCTTCGCCCTGGGCAGCTTCGGACTGCAGGAGATCAAGGGCCTGGAGTCCACGGAGGTGTTCGGTGTGGCGGCGGCGGCGTTGCCCGGTGCTGGTGCGCGCCCCGGTGAACAGCCAAGCTGAGGGCCCCGGGCACACCAGCCGCCGCCTCGCTCCACCATGCCGATCACCACGGGCACTGCCCTGTTCGCGCTGCTGGCGATGGGCCACTTCCTGGGGGATTTCGGGCTCCAGAGCGACCGCATGGCCGTGGAGAAGTGTCCGGGCCGGGATCCCACCCTGCCCTGGCAATGGTGGCTCACCGCCCATGCCGCCATCCATGGCTTTCTGGTGGCCGTGCTCACGGGGCTGCCGCTGCTGGGCCTGGCCGAATGGCTGGCCCATGCCCTGATCGACCACCTCAAGTGCCGGGGTTGGTTTGGCCTGGGGCCGGACCAGGGTCTGCACCTGCTCTGCAAGCTGGTGTGGGTTCTGCTCGCGTGTCGTTGGCTGGATCTGGGCTGGGCCTGAGCGCGCACGGCGTCACCGGATGGAGTACGAAGGGCTCCCGGATGCCCTTGCGCTGCAGGCACCGGGCGTCGCCCACCGTCCAGGGTTCCCCACCAGGCCGAACTTCCGTTCGATCACGCGCGAGAGGGTGGCGATGCGCTGCTGCATATGTCCACTCCGGCAGCCACCGCCGGGTGAAAGGCGATGCGGGGATCGTCCTCCAGCCCGAACACGGCACTGATTTCATCCTCCACGAAGAAATTCAGCTGGCCGCCCTGGCTGGTGATGGCCTGGTTGAGCGTGGTGAAGGAGCGGTTGAGGATGGAGATCCCATCGAACGCCGCGCAGCTTTCGGTGATCGGCGTGAAGTTGCGCATGTCGGCGAACAGCATCGCCACGGATCGGATCTGGCCGAGACCCTGTTGCTTCTCCTGCCGCCGCTGCCACATCCAGCAGGCTGCTGTCGGGGGACAACCACGCACAGCCACGGCTGCGGACGCCAGCAGCATCTTTCTGGTGGAGCGTGCCGCCCCGGCCCGGTTCGGCATGGTGGGTGCCCCTGCGGCTGAGGGCGGCCTGGCTGAGGACCGGTTCTGGTTTGCGGTTTCCCAGAACGCCAGCATCGAGGCCCGCCGGGCCGATGGCATCGAGCAGCAGGTGCACGACATCCGCTTCCCCCTCAGTCCGGAGCGGCTTGTCGGCTGGTGTGCCCTCAGCGGCGAGGTGCTGAACATCCCCGACGTGTATGCCCTCGACCCTGCCCTGCCCTGCCGATTCGACAGCGCGGTGGACCGGCAGCGCAGCGCACCCAGCTGCTGGAAGGCCAGGACCGGTTGCTGGACGCGATCATCGCCCTGCTGGCCGGTGCCACCGACGCCAAGAGCCCCTACACCGGTGGCCATTGTGCGCGGGTGCCCGAACTGGCCCTGCTGCTGGCTGAGGCGGCGGAAGCCCACAGCGAGGGTCCCCTGGCCGGGTTCCGTTTCGGCAGCGCCGAGGCCTGGCGCGAGTTCCGCATCGGTGCCTGGCTGCATGACTGCGGCAAGGTCACCACCCCCGACTACGTGATCGACAAGGCCACCAAGCTGGAGACCAACGTCAACCGCATCCACGAGATCCGCACCCGCTTTGAGGTGTGGTTGCGCGATGCCCGCATCTGCCGCCTTGAGGGTCTGCTGGCGGGGGGCGACCCTGCCGAGCTCGACCGCCGGCTGGCGGAACGGGAGGCAGAGCTGCAGGAGCAGTTCGCCTTCGTGGCGGAGAGCAATCTGGGCGGCGAATTCTTTGCCGACACCAGCGTGGAGCGCCTGCGCCGGATCGGCGCCCAGACCTGGCAGCGGCATTTCGACGACACCCTCGGCCTGGCCTGGGAGGAACGGCAGTGCCGTTGCAGCCATCCCCCCGGCAGGTGCGCTCTACAGGAAGCAGTTTCAAGCCGCTGACCATCTGTCTAGGCAAGTCCCGGACGGGGCCAGGCCAAGCAGGTTGAAGCAGACCGGCCCATCGAGCCGGGCGAGCTCACCAGCGGAATGCTCAGCGCGCCTGCAGATAGGTGGTTTGCCGCAGGCTGGTTTCCAGGTGATCCATCAGGCGGCGGGCATCGCCGATGCCCAGCTGCCCCTGGGCGATTGCCGTCTCACTGGCCATGCGCAGCCGCTCCAGCAGCAACTGGGGGTCGTGCTCCATCGCCTCCAGCACCTCGGCATTGGTGTCACCGCGCACCACGTGATCGACCCGGTAGCCGCCGCCGGGTGCCAGACGGATATGCACGGCATCGGTGCTGCCGAACAGGTTGTGCAGGTTGCCCATCACCTCTTGGTAGGCACCGGCCAGGAACAGACCGATCCAGTAGGGCTCCCCGGCCCGCAGCGGGTGCAGTTCCAGCAGGGTCTTCACCTGGCCCCGGTCGATGAAGCGGGCCAGTTTGCCGTCGGAATCGCAGGTGAGATCGGCGATGCTGCCCAGCCGGCCCGGCCGCTCGTCCAGCCGTTGCAGCGGCATCACGGGGAACAGCTGATCGATCGCCCAGGTGTCGGGCGCTGAGCGGAACACCGAGAGATTGGCGTAGTAGGTGGAGGCCAGGGCCGCCGGCAGGGTGCCCAGCTCCTGGGGAATCGGCGTTTCAGGCGGCAGCAGGGCCAGCCGTTCGGCGATCGCCTGGCAGCAGGCCCAGGTGAGCTGCTCGGCCAGGCCCCGCTCCGGCAGCCCCAGGTAGCCGAGGCGGAAGGCCGCCATCGCGTCGTCCTTGAACTTGAGGGCGTCGTTCCAGGCCTCCTGCAGCCGCTCCAGGGCCAGGGCGATCGCGGCGGGATCCGCGGTCGCCACCGCCTCGATCGCCGCATGGGTGTCGCGCAGGTTGCGCAGGATCAGGGCCTCCTCGCCGCTGGCTGGCGCCACGGCGCCTGGCAGGCCGCTGGCTCCCAGCACATCGAACACCAGCACCGAGAAGTGGCTGGCGAGGGCCCGTCCGCTCTCGCTCACCAGCGTCGGCACGGCGATGCCGGCGCCGTCGCAGCACTCGCGCACGGTGGCCACCACGTCGTTGGCGTAGTTCTGCAGGGAGTAGTTCTTGGAGGCGGCCGTGGCGGTGCGGCTGCCGTCGTAGTCGACGCCCAGGCCGCCGCCTACATCCAGGTAGCCCATCGGTGCCCCCAGCCGGGTGAGCGCGGCATAGATCTGCCCCGCCTCCTGGAGGGCGTCCTTGAGCACGGCGATGTCGTTGATCTGGCTGCCCACATGGAAGTGCAGCAGGCGCAGCTCGCCCAGCAGGTCGGCGGCGCGCAGGGCCTCCACCGTGGCCAGCAGGTCGGGCACCGACAGACCGAACTTGGCCTTCTCGCCCACCGAACTGCCCCAGCGGCCGGTGCTGCGGGTGGCCAGCTTGGCGCGGATGCCGATCAGCGGCGCCGCCCCCAGGTCGCGGCTGGCGCTGATGATCCGTTCCACCTCATCGGCCTGCTCGATCACCACCACCGGTTGCCGCCCGAGCCGCCGGGCCAGGATCGCCGTCTCGATGTAGCGCTGATCCTTGTAGCCGTTGCAGATCAGCAGCGCCTGGGGATCGTTCACCAGTGAGAGTGCGATCAGCAGCTCCGCCTTGCTGCCGGCCTCCAGGCCAAAATGCCATTGACGGCCGCTTTCCACCAGCTGCTCCACCACGTGGCGCTGCTGGTTGCACTTCACCGGAAACACCCCCTGATAGCGGCCGGCGTAGCCGTAGTGGACGATGGCGCGCTCGAACGCGCCGTGCAGCCGCTCCAGCCGGTCCTCGAGGATGTCGTCGAAGCGGATCAGCAGCGGCAGGCTGAGGTTGCGCCCCCGCAGCTCCTGCACCAGCTCCACCAGATCGAGCGGTCCACCGCGCTCGCCGCGGGGCTGCACGCAGACGTGGCCACGGCTGTTGACGCTGAAGTACGGATCCCCCCAACGGTCGAGCCCGTAGAGGCTGGCGCCGTCGGCGGCGGTCCAGGTGTTGACGCCGCTGGGGCCCATGGCAGTGGAAGGGAGCGACGTGAATCTAATCAAGCTGTTGCGGGTGGATGGCCGCCGGAGGGCCGCATGGTGCTGGAGGCCCGATCCTGCCTTGGGGCCATGGACGGCTTTGAACGGCTGGGCAAGGCGCATCAACCACCCAGCGACACAATGGTGCAACGCAATCTCTTCGGCCCGGAAGCGGCAGCTTTCAAGGGAAGCTCACCTGAGCGGCCTGATAGATACACTTTCCGCGCGGAGAGTCTTCGATGCCTTCTTGTTCCGGTCTGGCACTTGCCATCTTCTCCTGCCGAACTGGCTTGACATCGTTGTACGCAGGTCGACAGGTCATGGATAATCCCTTGGCTTTGATGACTGGGAGAATGAAAAGAGTGGCATCGCTGAACAGGCCTGCAAGGGACACCCACGCGTGGAGCCGGGTTACCTGCTGCTGCCGTCATCCGGAGGTGGTCAGGATGAACCCAGCTCTTCCAGTAAGTGTCATTGATCCAGCTTTGTTGGCCATGGCCGCCTGATTAGCGGTAAGGACGTTATCTTAACTGGCAGTCACTCCCGCTGCCTAACGATCCGTGAGGGCCGATGTTTCATGGCCAAGACTGAGGAGACTTTGCTGGAGGAGTTCGCAAGCCTCTACCAAGCACCGAGGTTCACCTGTTAGGGCATCGGTCTCGAGATCGTCGCCGATTCCCTCAGGCGGTAATGCCATAGCCGCGGCACCACCAATGCCTACATTGAGCCAAAATCCCCGTGGCAGACCGGTACGGACGAATCCTTCGACAACCGGTGCAGAGACGAATTCCCCCACACTGAGTTATTCGCCACGCTGGCCGAGGTTCAAGCCTTAGCTGATCGCTGGCGTTGGGTGTATAACAGCAGTAGATTGCATGGGTCCCCCCAGGGCCTTACGCCTCTGGAGGTAGCTCAAGCAACTGCTGCATGACTGCCCATTCACATTGCGTCTGGACCAATGACTGATGATGAGGGTCGCGTCACAGGGAAAATCAGCGAGCATGGAGTCGATTGAAGCAATCAGAAAGCAAAGCTTCGCCCGAAGTGCCACAAGAACCCACTAAGGTCTATGAATATGGTTGAGCAAATCCTCAAAATGAAGGCGATCCAGGTTTTTCTCTAGGATGAGTACTGAAGATGTTTAGCAAGAAAATGCGCGGACAAGACTGGAGTGGGCCGCAATGTCGTCGTTCAGATATCGATGCATTGCGTCAACAATATCGATATTAGAATAGTTAAATTTCTGAAAGATATCTTTTGAATAGAGGGATTTGAAGTCGTGTTTTGTTTGAGCCAGCTTTGCAGCATGACTTGCAATCTTTTTCTGAGGTAGCTCGTGTCGATCGCAGAATTGATTAACAAAGCTAGAAAAATCTGAATCCAGGGTTTCAGTTTTTAATATATATGTATTTCTGGAATCAAGAAGTGAATGGCTTTCGCTTGGTAAATACCATGAAACACCCATCCCCATGTGGCCAAATCTGCCAAAACTCATGGCCAGATCTTCGCCATTTTCTATGCCTTGGGCGAGCAAGTTAACGTTTGGATAGCTAGAATATCCTTCGGAAAGCGGCCTCTTTTTGCTTAGATATAAGTTATGGAGGTCCCAGTTATAAGAAGAAACCCATCTGCTGAGCGGGTCGCGAGTTGCAATGACAACAGAAGCGGATTCGAATTCATTATCATGATAATAAGTCAGAGCCTCAAGCAACCTCTCGTTGGCATCAAATACATGGTATTCATAAATAATTACATCTGCACCGAAAATTTGTGCCATTCCTGCAAGTATCGATTCTCCGGCGCATTTTCCAGTATGTACAAATAATATTATGTGCTTGCCAGTGGATTGCCTTACTGTACTTATAAGTGGGTTGAATCTTTTATTTGAACCGCCTGCATAGGACTTTCTCCATGGCTGGACAATGGAATTGACTTCTGGCATCATTGAGAAATTCGCGAATTAATTGTTAATTAGAATATTAACAACTTGCCGTGTGCTGGTACGCGCCATGGACAAGGAAAATCGTTCCAAGATATCGAGGGCACCTTTTTCGTGTATCTTGCATTTCCATTAAGCTCTCCAGCTGTTGAAGCTTGTCTGATCATAGCTTTCAAGCTTAGCGCACGGATGGCAGCGTGCCAGCTGGTTGATGCTATTTGCTAAGACCATCGCGATGTGCGGAAGGTCAATAGGGCAACTTCCCCAACAAGTGCTCCAATCTTGCCCGCTTACTGGCAGGTATCTATCCTTTTGAGCGTTGACGACAACAGACGAGTCGTGAGTTGCCGAGCAATACTTGGGGGCGCCTGATTTCAGGCCTTTGGACCGGCCTTGTCGTTGCAGTATGCCTGGAGAAGGTGGCTGTAGCCTGGGTTATGCGGTGACCACTAATCCGTTCATTTATGCTGATATAAGTGGGTATACTCTAGCCAGATAAGTGCCTAGTTGTATGAAGCACGTTGAGCTAGGGCCAGTATGCAGAGGTCGAGCCTTATGGTTTAGGGGTGCTCCTAGGCTGGAGGAGGTGAAGCCCAAGATTGGCTAGGTTCAAGTAGGCGCTGCTAACGCAGTATCCAAGCGAAAGGGCTATGGCGCGCTCCTGGCAATGAGGAGGTGCTGTCATGGGAGGCAACCTGTGTACTTGGATGCTGAATTCCTTGCGAAGGCTATGCTTTGGCGAAGGCATGCACCTGTTGCCTATCGTTAACGATGTGAGAGTTCTCATTTTATTTTTCTGGGGTACCCATCTCTCCCAAGGATGTGTCACGCGCGCTGAGGTGAGGATTGACAATAACACAGACACAGTTTGCAAAAAATTATCAGGTCTTCCTTCCCGGGTCTTGTGTCTTTAAGTGGTGGTGGAAGTTGGGAATCGTGGTTTCATTAGGAATTGGGTTGCTGATCAGGCCGGATCTCTGGAAATCGACCAATGCTGGGCACCTCGATCAGAGCCTTCTCCATAGTTGGATCACTTAGGGAGCACCACTGCTGCAAAAGATGGATGCTCAGCATCTGCCTCGCAGAAGCCTAGGGCTATGTGGCCAACGGGTATGGAGACCGCGAAGCCTTGATGCTGGATTTCAGGAAATGGGGCTCGATTGACATGATGAAGGCGTCTCAGAGCGCAATAAACTCCATCTCCCCCAAGACTTTCTTGCCCTTTGTCCACTTCGTAGTGGCTATTAGCTGACCTTCTGAATACCCGAGTTTCTTGCCACCCATTAGTTCAGTCTTGGCCTAGAATCACAGTTCCATTCCTAAATGTGTTCGCCGGCTTTCCCCCAGTTTCATTGGGCATTTTTTGCCTTTCTCATGAGGTTCTATGCAGGAGATCAGGGATCCCTTCGCTGCTGCTGACCTCCTCCATTGGCTTTGCGTTTGTGTTATTTTCGAAGATGGATAAAGCTTCGTCGACCGTGCCGACGAATTGCCCCAGCACACCCACTGTATCCGTCGATACACAACCGCGAGAAATATCCTGATAAATTGACATTGTAAGTATTGACATTAAGCACCAGCCACAAGCACTTAATGTAGTACTGTTTCAGCACTCGAACGCAATGAAGCCGATGAGATCAGAGACCGCAAATCGTGTTGCTCTGCTTTTCTCTATTCATAGAATTAAGCTGTTTTGCAACGATAGCGACTTCGTTGCAATCTTTGGTGAGCCGGCAATGGCCAGCGACGGCTGGATTATCAATCTACCAGCTTCTCATGTATTTGAAGGCGACTATCGCTCGCTTCCCTTCGATGTAGATCTTCAAGCTGGTTTTGTGCAAGCTCAATCAGCCTTGAAGCAGCCATTGGCGAGCTTCGTTTCACTCAGGCCATCTGAGATGGATTGGGAGGCCAAAGTTGCCATGCTGGGAATTGATAACTACGGGCTTCCTGATCTATTCCGAGATATATCGTCAATTCTAATCAGTGATGACCAGCCCGAGCTTGCTTTTGCTTTCATCCAAGTCGCCCGTGAATTGAGGCCAGACGGACCACTTATTTGCCAAATGTTTGACGGCTTGGCAGAGAAAGTGACGTAATCTCGTCAATTGTTGAATTCCTCTTGGGCAGAGTCGTCTTGGAAGTTCATTCAAATTTTGTTCATTTTTGCATTTCATTTGCCCTCCCAGGCCTCGCAAGTGCAGCATGTCAGGCTCCCAGTGCTCTGCCCACGTTTATTATTCCAAGGCTTCTATTCATCTTGCCAATTGTTTCCTGCTCACTGATCAGCTAGAGCCAGCCCTTGAGCACTTCCACTCCGCCCTCGACCATGGTCTTCCCGATGGCATCGAGCCCCATCTGCCTTTGCTAATTGAAGAGGCCGAGCGGTGTCGCGCCCATGGCGATCACCGCGAAGCCATTCAGAGATGGCAGGATATCGCTGCCCTGCTTGGGAAAGATACTCCACAGTCAGTCTTCGACCACCTCAGCACTGCCTATGCCGCCAATCAAGAAGGATTTGGTGGCACCCACGAAGAGAATTCCCTTTGGGGCGATTGTTCCAAACACGTCCTTCTGGCTTGGTTGCACCGGTGGTTTCAACCAGCTCTTTATTTGGAAATCGGCGTGGATGAGGGGGTCAGCCTTGCCTGCGCCACGGGTCCAGCCATTGGGGTTGATCCGCGCCCCGAGCTCCATCTCCGCGAAGCCCCGCGAAGTACTTCACGGATCGTGGTCTGCAGCAGTGACACCTTCTTTGCAGATCACGCCCCCACCCTGCTGCATACCGCTCCTGAGCTCTCCTTCATCGACGGCATGCATCTATTCGAGTTCGCGCTGCGCGATTTCATCCACACCGAGCAATACATGGCCCCCTGGGGCCTGGTTGTGATCGACGACATCTATCCCTGTCATCCTGCCCAGGCCTGCCGCCGCCGCCGCTCCAGTTCCTGGACAGGCGACGTTTGGAAACTATTGCCCTTATTGCGAGAACATCGTCCGGATCTCACCCTGCTGTGTCTGAATGCCTACACCACCGGCCTGCTGCTGATCGCAGGCCTGGATGCAGGCAACACCCAGCTGACAGAGAAAGCTGCCAGCGCCGTACGCCACTATCGCCCGATCGTAGAGCCACCTCCTGAGGTGCTGGAGCGCCACGGAGCCATACCCTCCGACCATCCCCTGGTGTTGGAGCTGCTGAAACTGTTGCGGCATGCACGCCAGCAGGGCCTGGGCACCGCCCAGATCCAGGCCGCCCTCGCCCCATTGCGCCAACAGATTGCCGATGCTGAGCAGCAGCACTGCGGTCTGGCACGCCAGCTCAGCCTTCATCCCTGTGATCTTCCCGATCCAACCGCTGCCTGAGGAGCTCCAACTGTTCCGCTGCGCTAGCCAGCTCCTGTTCGATCCGCCGTTGCCGCAAGGTCTGAGCGTCATGTAGCTCCCGTAGCTCAGCCAGCTGACGCTCCATGCGCGCCCAACGCAACCAGCCTCGCAGGGTTGAAGGCGCCACCCCGAGATCGGCCGCCACTACAGCCGGACGGTGGCCCTCATCCAGTGAGCGACGGATTGCCTCCTCTCGAACGCGATGAAATGCCATCCAGAGGGGAGGAGGTGGAACCCGTTTAGTGTGCAGGGTGGATGTTAAGCCAAGCAAGATGGAGAATCAGTCCCAGCTCTCCACAGCTGAGATTCAGGCTTCGTTGCTCCTGGAGTGCAGTCGTCACGGCTGGACTCCCTCCTTCCTCAACTCCACTCCAACTTCCTCCAAGCAGCTGACCCAGCTCTGCATGAAAGAGATGGCAGCCTGCCGTGTCGCGGGCCGAGGCGATCTGGCCGTCACTCTTGCCGAGGCAGCGGCCGCTGCGGGGCTGGAACATCCGCGCCTGGCCGGTCAGCTCGAACGGGCCCAGGGCCAACAGCGGGGTGGTGCCCTGGTGCGGAGAGATTCCAGCAGTTCATCTGCCCTGGTCACCCCCTCCCCCCGGTCGAAGCAGTACCGCTCCTTCTGGCACTGGCTACCGGGCTTCCGGGACAAACGTCACAACAAAGATGACAGAACTGCCATGGCAGGCTCTCCCGAGCAGATTGAGGCCCTTGCCGCCATCTGCCGCTCTGCCGGCTGGACCCCCAGCGTCCTCTGCGGGAACGAGGCATCCCAGGATCTTCCCAAGGCTCTGCTGCGCGAGATGCGCGCCTGTTCGGAAGCTGGACATCACAGGTTGGTGGTGCGTCTGGGTCGTCAGGCCACCAAGCTCGGCATCCTGAATCCGCGACTCAAGCGGGCGCGGAGACAGGCCCAGGCCCTGCTCGACTCAACACTGTCAAGCCAGCTGGAAACCGCCATCCAGCTTCGCGAGCAGGGCCAGGCAGCCGCCTCCCTCGCCCTGCTCGATGCCGCGCTCGCCATGGGCCACCAGAGCCCTTGGATTCAGGACAATCGCGCCCGCGCACTTGTGGATCTGGGCCGTCGGGCAGATGCCATTGTCCTC
>CALRKN020000002.1:0-242045 GCA_943368005.1 Bradyrhizobium ivorense
GGTAAACAGCTTTCTGAGGTTCTTGACAGCCTTTATGAATATGCGGTGGAATGGTATGGAATTGAGAATTCATCTCCCCTGTTGGTTTCAGCAGAAAAAGTATGAATCCGCTCTGATTTTAGGTTTACCGGCGTTAGTCAGCCCAACGCTCACCATCACCTGGCCGCAGTCAGCCATCGGTGACGACTGAAAATTAGTGGAAGCGGCTCAGGTGCATGGCGATGTTAGATCTCATGCAAAAGCCAATTCTATCAGTGTGGAATCGACCGCAGCCAGATACGTAACTACCATTTGGACTTGGTCGCTTGTGCACTTGCTTGTGCGATATTGCCAACATTCCCGTACACGACTGTGTAAAAGATCTGTGACAATGCTGGGCCCACTGAGCTTGAATTGTGCCTCAATGAATCCTCTAGTCACTTAGCCAAATCGCTTCCCACTAGCTAGCCCTCATCGCATGGTAGATAATGTTGCTCAGTATTCATGAGATTACTTCTGCATTGCTCACAAGGCATACTGCAGTTGCTTGCCTCTATCCCTGCGAATGGTTGAATGAGGGGCAAGACAACAATTATGACATAGTCGCTACAGGCAAACTACAACCTGAACGGCTAACAACTTGAATACAAGAAGTCTGTAAAATATTCCTACAGTTCAGCAAGGGGCAACATGTATTTGGCGTTTCTCGATTATGAATGGCTTTTCTGCTGAACTCCAATGAGCGACTTTAGAATTGGAAAAGAGATGGGTGCATTAGAAGCGCGCGTTGCAAGACTGGAGGATCTAGCACGACGCACTACTGACAATAAAGCCTGCGAATTAGAAGAGCCATCTACATCAAATTATTCCATGCTCATGATTGGGCCAGATGGCAATGAAGCTGGCACTGATAAAATTCGAGTTTTAGATCATCCTCCCATTGAATCGCTCGATCTCCGCATCGAAGGCGGCTGTGGCCGTTACAATGATGGTTTTCCGACTTACGCTAATTATTCCTATTTTCGTGGCAGATTATGGCTTCAACGAAAAGACAATGGCGATAGAATCGTATTTCACTATATTGAAACAGGGTATAACACTAGATGCAATGTTCCTTTGGGCAGAGGCGTGCGTAGTGAATCTAGGAACAGTCCGTTTTGTGATTACGGATGGCCTAGGGACCTATCGGGAAGGCTGACTTTTGGCCTTTGGGCAAAGTTTAGGTTTGAGGACGGGTATGGATACGATGTTTCGGGAATTACTTGCTTTTGCTAATCAATATATCATTTTACTCTTGTACCTATTTGGGGATCTAACGCTGAATGGGCGGGTCCGGTATCCGCCTTAGTCCCCTGTCCTTGGTCGGTCTATGAAGGCCAGTGTCCGAAGGGCAATAGCTCGAACTCCTCATGAGGCCAAAGGATCTCGACGATTTGGGCGGGTTTGTCACCGATTTTATACGGACCCGATATCCAGATGGCCTCACCTACAGTTTTTTAGAGCAGGTCTGCTGGGCTCGCCACACCCATGGGTCCGCGATTGAGCACATGGGTGTAGATCATGGTGGTCTTCAGGTCGCTGTGGCCCAGCAACTCCTGGATCGTGCGGATGTCCTGCCCTCGCTCCAGCAAGTGGGTGGCGAAGGAATGGCGCAGGGTGTGACAGCTGGCGGGTTTGCTGATGCCGGCAGCCAGCACGGCCCGCCGCACCGATTTCTGGATCAGGCTGGGATCGAGGTGATGGCGCCCCTGTTCTCCGGAGCTCGGATCTTGCCACCGCCTTTGTTGCGGAAACACCCACTGCCAGCCCCACTCCACAGCGGCATTCGGGTACTTCCGAGCCAAGGCATAGGGAAGGGCCACTCGGCCCCATCCCTCCATCAGATCCTTGTTGTGGATTTGCCGTACTTCTTCGAGATGGTTGCGCAGCTCCTTCGATAGGCGCTCTGGCAGCAGTGTGCGTCTGTCTTTTCCGCCCTTGCCGTTGCGCACGGTGAGTTCGCGTCGATTGAAATCCAGGTCATGAACCCTCAGGCGCAGGGCTTCCATCAGTCGTAGGCCACTGCCGTAGAGCAGTCCTGCCACCAGTGCATCGCATCCGTTGAGGCGTTGCAGCACGCAACGCACTTCTTCTGTTGTGAGCACCACCGGCAGACGTCTGGGGGTGTGGGCCCGCACCAGCCTTTCGAGATCCAGATCCTGCTCCAGCAGTTCGCGATAGAGAAACAGCAGGGCGGAGAGAGCCTGGTTCTGGGTGGAGGCGCTCACCTTCCGCGCCACCGCTAGGTGGCTGAGAAAGGCATTCACCTCGTTGCTGCCCATTTCCCGCGGATGGCGCATGCCATGGAACCGCAGGAATCGCCTGAGCCACTGTTCGTAGCTGCTCACCGTGCGGCGTGCATAGTGGCGAGCCTGCAGTTCCTCCCGGTAGCGCTGGATCAGGCCTGGTGGTTTGGTGGGTGCGGGCGTGGCGCCGGTCATCGCGATGTTCTGGGGTTCGAGTGTCCCCCGGTTTCAGCTCCAGGGTTGCCCCGCCTGCTGTCGCTCACAGCGCCATCTCAGCAGTCGAGGCTGGAGCGGCGTTCGGCTTCGCTGATGTCGCCCCGCTCGCGCTGCCACTGGCGGCGGCGCAGGTGTTCGTAGGCCTGGCAGAACTCCTCGCCCAGGCCCTGGCGCAGGGTCGTGTCGGCGGCGAAGGCGTCGAGGGCTTCGCCCAGGTCGGCCGGCAGCCGCTGGCATTGATCCAGGCCGAGGGGTTGGGCGTAGTTGTCGTTGTCGCGGCGGGGGCCGGGATCCAGTTGGCGCTCGATGCCGTCGAGGCCGGCCGCCAGCACCGCCGCCTGCAGCAGGTAGGGGTGGGCCGAGCCGTCGGCCAGGCGCAGTTCCAGCCGCTGCCCATCGGGGATGCGCACCATGTGGGTGCGGTTGTTGCCCGTGTAGCTCACGCCCCCCGGACTCCAGGTGGCGCCGGAGGTGGTGGGCGGCGCCGCCAGGCGGCGGTAGCTGTTCACCGTGGGGTTGGTGATCGCGCACAGGGCCGGTGCATGGGCGATCAGTCCGCCCAGAAATTGATAGGCCAAGGGTGAGAGGCCCAGCTCGCCGTCGGCCTGGTGGAAGAGGTTGCGGCCGGCGTTGGCGCTGCCCTCGGCGCCCCAGAGGGAGAGGTGGGTGTGGCAGCCGTTGCCGGTGAGGGCGGCGAAGGGCTTGGCCATGAAGCTGGCCCGCAGCCCCTGCTGCTCCGCCATCGCCTTCACCATCACCTTGAAGAAGGCATGGCGGTCGGCGGTGGTGAGGGCCTCGGCGAAGGTCCAGTTGATTTCGAACTGGCCGTTGGCGTCCTCATGGTCGGCCTGGTACGGCCCCCAGCCCAGCTCCTCCATCGCCGTGAGCAGCGGACCGATCAGGCCGAAGCGGCGCATCAGGGCCAGCTGGTCGTAGCAGGGCTTTTCCTGGTGATCGGCCGGATCGGCGATGGCGGCGCCGTCGGGGCTGAGCAGGAAGAACTCCGCCTCCACGCCGCTGCGCAGTTCAAAACCGAGCGCCCGGGCCCGTTGCTGCTGGTTGCGCAGCAGCCGGCGCGGGCACTGGGCCATCGGTGCGCCGTTGAGGGTGAGTTCGGCGGCCATCCAGCCCACGCCGCTCTGCCAGGGCAGGGCCGTGAGGCTGGCCGGATCGGGCACGGCCAGCACGTCGCCATCGGCGGGGGAGAGGTGCAGCCAGGCGGCAAACCCTGCGAAGCCCGCCCCGTCTTCGGCCATCGCCGCCATGGCGGAGGCGGGCACCAGCTTGGCCCGCTGGATGCCGAACAGGTCGGTGAACGACACCAGCACGAACTGCAGGTCGAGCTCCTGCAGGCGATCGCTGAGGCCGGGTGCGGGGAGGGTCATGCGGGCGGGTTGGGAAGAACGAGAAGCGGGAAGGGGGACTGGCCTGGCCCGGTTCAGAGCGGGCTGTCGCGCGCCAGCAGGGTCTGCACCTGGGCGCGCAGCTGCTCCTGCTCCGCCGCACTGCTGTGGGGGTTACCGGCCCGGTGGCCCAGCTCCGACTCGATCACGTGGAAGGAGGCGCCGGGGATGGCCGCCGCTTCGCTGGCCAGGTCGGCCGGGGTGAAGTAGAGGTCGTGGCTGCCGGCTACCACCGCCGTGCGCGCCCGGATCGAGCCGAGCACGGCAGCCAGCTCGCCGCCATCGGCCACGTCGTGGGCCAGCCAGGTGTCGAGCATGGCGATCAGGTCGCGCGGGTCGTGGCGCTGGTAGTGGGGCAGCCACTGGCGCTCCACGTGCTCCTCCACCGGCTCGCTCACCGTGCGGAAGAAGGGCTGGCTGGCGGCCCAGCTGGCGTAGATCAGCGCATAGGTGAGCAGCCCCTGCTGCGGCGGGGCGCTGAAGCCGCTGCCCGTCCAGTGGCGGTCGGCGGTGAGGGCCTGGCGCAGGCTGAGGCAGAACAGGCGGTTGTGGGGGGAGGTGCGGGTGCTGCCGCACACGCAGCAGATCCGCTCCACCAGCTCGGGATGGTCCACCGCCCAGCGGTAGGCCTGCTGGGCGCCCATCGACCAGCCGTAGATCAGCGGAATCCGCTCCACGCCGTACAGCTCGGTGAGCAGCTGCCGCTGGGCGGCCACGTTGTCGCGGTGCCGCACCACCCAGCCCTGCTCGGCCAGGCCCATGCCGCTGTTGCTCGGGCTGCTCGACGCGCCGTTGCCGAACTGGCCGGCGATCACGATGCACCAGCGCTCCGGGTCGAGCACCGGCCCCGCCAGCCAGGCCAGGTCCTCCGGCCGGGCGCCATAGGAGGTGGGCACCAGGATCAGGTTGGAGCGCTCGGCGTTGAGCTCGCCGATCTGCAGCACCGTGACCTGGGCGTCGGCGATGGTGTGGCCGCAGGCCAGGGGCCAGGGGCCCAGCTGGTGTTCGATCCGCTGTTGGCGGGGCGGGGCGCTGGCCGGGGTGGCGCTCATGCCGGCTGGCCGGCGCCGGTGGGCAGCGCCAGGGCCGGCAGGTTGGCCAGCAGCCGCCGGTGCACCGCCAGGTAGCCCGGGTCGAGGTGCTCCAGCCGCGGCGCGATGTGGCCGTGGGCCGCCGGCAGGGCGTGGAAGGGAATCGAGGCGTAGAGGTGGTGCTCGGCGTGGAACGGCATGTTCCACATCAGCCAGCGCACCGGCGCGATGGTGAGGGTGGTGCGGGTGTTGCTGGTGCCCTTGGTGGAGAAGCTGCAGCCGCTGTGTTCGGCCAGCAGCACGAAGCGCAGGAAGGGTTGGCCCACCGCCAGCGGCAGCAGCCAGAACCACAGCAGAAAGCCGTTGCCGCCCACCAGCGACAGGGCCGCCAGGCCTGCGTACACCCCCACCTGCAGCCAGGCCGAGCGACGCACCTTGGGGATCACCTCTGAAGTGAGATAGGGCAGCTGGGAGAGATCACCCCAGAGCAGGCGGGCGAAGCCGGCCAGCTTGCCGCTCCACCAGTGCCAGCCGCCGATCTCCAGCAGGTAGGCGCCCAGGCTGGTGGGCACGGGGTCGTCGAGCTCCGGATCGAGGCCGGGCTGGTGGGTGTAGCGGTGGTGCCACTGGTGGTAGCGCCGGTAGGCGGTGGCGTTGTAAAAGCTCAGCAGGCCCAGCCCCCAGGCGGCCACGTCGTTGGCGGTGCGGCTGCGGAAGGCGGTGCGGTGGCTGCACTCGTGCAGCCCGGCGAAGCAGGTGGCCAGCCCCACGCCGCACAGGGCCAGTCCGGCCAGCCGCAGCAGCAGCGGCCAGCCCTGCTGGCCCCACACCACGCCACCCACCGCAATCGTGAGCAGGTGGCTGGCCAGGCGCAGGGCGGCGGGGCCGTTGCGCAGCTCGTTGAGCTGGGCCAGCGCCTCCCGCGGAATCAGGGGGCCGCTCTGGGCTGGGGCGGCGGCAGTGCCGGGGTCGGCTGGCGCGGTCAAGGGGGGCATTCGACGTGAGGCCATCCCACCAGGGGCAGCCCCCCTGCTTCGGTAGGCAATGCAACAGTTGGTGCCGCAAAGGGTTCTGGCCACCGCTGCCTAGATTGGGGGCTGTATCGCTTCTGCCGCTGATGGTCACCAGCGATCCCGCCCCCCAGCCCGACGGGCCCGAGCCTTCGGATCCGCGCCGCCAGGCCCTGGTGGACTCGCTGCGCAGCCGCTACAGCAGCGCCGCCGCCCACAACGACGCCGAGGCCAAGCAGGCCCTGTTCAAGGAGGCGGTGTACCTGGGCATCCAGCCCGAGGAATTCACCCAGAACGGCTGACCTTGCCAGCCCTGCAGCCCCTGCTGATGTTCAGCCTCTGGGGCTTCCAGGGCGATCTGGCCGCCGCGGTGCGCACCGCCCGCCGCCACGGCTTCCACGGGCTGGAGGCCAACCTCCACCATCCGGCCCTGGCGGCCCTGGCCCCGGCCGGTGTGGTGGAGCAGCTGGCGGAGGCGGGCCTGGCCCTGGTGCTGGAGCTGCTCACCGGCGGCGACTACGTGCCCCGCCTCGACTGCAGCCCCGACCAGCACCTGGCCGAACTGGAGCACCAGCTGGCCCTGGCCCCCGCCCTGGCGCCCCTGCGGGTGACCGTGCTCACCGGCAGCGACAGCTGGCCCTGGCCGGTGCAGCAGCCCTTCTGGGCCCAGGCCCTGGCGCTGGCGGCGGCCTGCCCCCTGCCGGTGAGCTTTGAAACCCACCGCTCGCGCAGCTTCTACAGCCCTTGGCTGATCGGCACCTACCTGGAGGCCTTCCCCCAGCTGCGCCTCACCGCCGACCTGAGCCACTGGTGCGCCGTGGCCGAGCGGCTGATGACCCCCGAGCTGGAGCCGGTGCGGGCGATGGCGGCGCGGGTGGACCACATCCACGCCCGCGTGGGCCACGCCCAGGGGCCCTCGGTGGGGCATCCGTTCGCGCCGGAATGGGCCGAGGCGCTGGAGGCCCACCACCGCTGCTGGCGGCTGTTCGCCCAGCAGCGCTCCGCCGCCACCCAGGGCCCCTTCACGATCACGCCGGAATTCGGCCCCGACGGCTACCTGCCCCAGCTGCCCTTCACCGGCCAGCCGGTGGCCGACCTGCTGGAGATCAATGCGGCGATGGCGGCGTGGCTGCGCCGGAGCGCGCCATGGTGAGCGCCTGGGAGTTGAGCACGGGCTCCGGTTCCGCTTCAGCCGGCTCAGCTTCCAGCTCCAGTTCCATCCAGCGGCGGTAGAGGGCCTGCCACTGCAGGATCCGCTGCTCCAGCCGGTGGGCCGGGCCGGGCACCAACCCGCTGGCATAGCCCCGCTGGGCCGACTCCACCAGGCGCCGGTCCTCCTCCAGAAAGCGCTGCATCTCCGCCATCCAGTCGGCGGCGCCGGCGGCCAACCCGGCCGGCCCGAACAGCCACACATCCATCACGCAGTGCTCCAGGTCGGCGCCCTCTCCGGAGCTGGCGGGCAGGCTGGGCAGGAAGCTGATCAGTGCCAGCCGCTGGTCGGGCCAGAGCAGCAGGTGGGTCCAGGGCGCCAGGCCGAAGGTGTAGAAGGTGCCGCCCGCGCCGGAGGGGGTGGCCAGCAGGGTGCCGTGGGGGCTGAGGGCGTAGCGGTAGTCGCGCACCGGCCCCTGCTCGCGGTGCAGGGTGGTGGGGTGGGCGATCGCCACGTGGTAGTCGTCGAGCGTGTTGTCGTGGGCCACCTTCCAGTTGCAGCCCAGCCCCAGCTGCTGCCGTGCCAGCAGCTGGCGCGGTGTGCTGAACAGCTCCCCCGCCTCGGCCAGCACCAGGTCGAGCTGGTCGGGCAGCGGCAGGGGATCGGGCCCGAGCGCCACCCAGATCAGCGGTCCCAGCTGGCGGCAGGGCAGCTCCCGCAGGGGCCAGTCCTGGCGCTGGAACGGCTCCACAAACTCCGCCTCCCGCGCCGCCGCCAGCAGCTGGCCGTTGAGGTCGTAGGTCCAGCCGTGGTACGGGCACACCAGGCGGCGGCAGCGGGGGGCGGCGCTGCCGCTGGCCAGCAGGGCCACGCCGCGGTGCGGACAGCGGTTGAGGAAGGCCCGCACGGTCGGCTCCGGCCCCTGCTCCTCGCCCCGGGGGGCGGTGAGCAGCAGGGGAACGCCCAGCAGCTCCACCGCCAGCGCCCCGCCCGTGTCGATCTCGCTGCGGGCCGCCACCGGGTGCCAGCAGCGGTTGGCGTAGTGGCTGCGCTCGCGGGCGGCCACCGCCGGCGAGCGATACACCCAGCTGGGCAGGAACGGGGGGGCTGGCATGGCAGGGGAGCAACCAGGGATGGTCAGGTGGTGAGGGCCGGATCCAGGCCGCGCAGGCCCTGGGCCAGCTCCTTCCGCATCTCCAGAAAGGGGCGCGACACGCGCAGGTGCGCCAGCGACGAGCGATCGAGCTCCACCGCCACGCTGCGCACGATCCGGCCGGGGGAGGGCGCCATGATGTGCACCTGGCCGGCCAGCAGCAGCGCCTCCTCCAGGTCGTGGGTGATCAGCAGGGCCGTGAGCCCGGTGCGCTTCCAGAGATCGTGCAGGAACTCCTGCATCGATTCGCGGATCTGGATGTCGAGGGCGCCAAAGGGTTCATCCAGCAGCAGCACCTTCGGCTCGGCAGCCAGGGCCCGGGCGATCGCCACCCGCTGCTGCATGCCGCCGGAGAGTTCCCGCGGCAGCCGGCGGGCCGCGGCCGCCAGGCCCACCACCTCCAGGAAGTAGCTGCTGCGCTCCCGGATCTCACGCCGGTCGCGCCCCTGCATCTCCATGCCGAAGGCCACGTTCTGGGCCGCGGTGAGCCAGGGATAGAGGCTGTACTTCTGGAACACCATGCCCCGGTCGGAGCCGGGGCCGCTGATCGGGCGGCCATCGATGCTGATCGAGCCGGAGCTGGGGCGATCCAGCCCGGCGATCAGCCGCATCACGGTGGACTTGCCCGAACCGGAGCTGCCCACCAGCGCCACGAATTCACCGGAGTGCACATCGAAACTCACGTTGCGGAGCACTTCCTTGCTGCGGCTGCCGTAGCCGTAGCTCTTGCCGACGTTGTCGATCTGGAGATGCATGGGGGTTGCTCAGTTGGCCCAGGCGCAGGCCCGGCGCATCAGGGCCCGGAAGCCCAGATCGATCGCCAGGCCGATCAGGCCGATCACGATCAGGCCCAAGAAGATCTCATCGGTGCGCAGAAAGCGCTGGGCCAGGCTGATGCGTTTGCCCAGCCCTTCGGTGGCGGCCACCAGTTCGGCCACGATCACCAGATTCCAGGCAGATGCCATGTTGATCCGGTAGGTGTCGAGCACCTGGGGGGCAATGAACGGCGCCACCACGCGGGTGAGGATCGGCATGGTGCGACCGCCCAGGGTGAGGGCGGTTTCCACCAGCTCGCGCGGAACGAACTTCACCGCATCCATGATCATCAGGGTGTTGAAAAAGAATGTGCCGATGAAGATCAGCAGCACCTTCGGCAATTCATCCAGGCCGAAATAGATGATCAGCAAGGGAATGAAGGCGGGAGCCGGCATGTAGCGGATCAGGCCCATCAGCGGCTCCAGCAGGCGGCAGATCACCGGGTTGCTGCCCATGGCGATGCCGATCGGCAGGGCAAGCCCCGCCGACATGGCAAAGCCGATGAACACCCGCCGGATGCTGGCCACGGCATCCTTGAGCAGCAGTCCGCTGGTCCACTGCTGCTGCCCCGCCTGCCACACCGCTTCCGGTGAGGGCAGGAAGAGCTTGTTCACGTTGCCGAAGGTGGTGATGATCCACCACAGCACCAGCACGCTGAGGATGCCCAGGATGCCCAGGGCCCAGGGATGCCGGATCAGGCGTTGGAACTCAGGCATAACCAGGTTCAGGAGGGCTTACTTGGCGTTGTCCACGAAGGTGGAATTGAGCAGGTTGGAGAGATCGGGCGTGGTCTTGGCCAGGCCCACCTCCACCAGGAAGGCGCTGATCTGTTCCGCCGCAAAGGGAAGGGAGATCATCGTGGTGCCGGGCTTGAAGTTGGACTGGTTCTCGGCCAGGGTCTGGATCGTGGTGCCGACGGCATACTCCTTGAATTCCGCCTCCGATACACCGGAGCGCTCCACCAGAATCGGCAGGGTTGCGGCCGGATCGTCCTCCATCAGCTGCAGGGTGGCGAACCAGGCATTCACCACTTTCTGGATGGCCTCCGGGTTCTGTTCCACAAATTCCCGCCGGCACACCAGCAGGTCGCTGATGGCGCCGGGGTGGTCTGCCGAGGTGGTGAGGGCCCGGCTGCCGGGACGCTTCAGGGCCTGGGTGGTGAAGGGGGCATAGACGCCCGCCGCATCCACCTGGCCGGCGGCGAAGGCGGCGGCGGCGGCACCGGTTTCCAGGGGCACGAACTCGATGTCCTCGGCCGACATGCCGTTGTCCTTGAGCACCTTCAGCAGCAGGTAGTGATCCACCGTGCCCTCTTCCGCGGCCACCTTCTTGCCCTTGAGATCCGCCACCGTCTTGATGCCTTCGGCCACGATGATCTGGTCATTGCCGGTGGAGTAATCGTTCTGCAGCACCACCTGCAGATCCGCCCCACCGGCCACCGAGCTGATCGTGTCGTTCAGGGTCTGGCTGTTGCAGTCGAGCTGGCCCGCATTGAGGGCGTTGATGCTGTCGAGATAGCCGTCAAACCACTGCATCTTGGCGTCCACCCCCGCCGTGCCGAACAGGCCCTTCGCCTCGGTGACGGCCCAGGGGAACCAGCCCGGCCAGGCGCTGTAGCCGATCCGCACCACCGTTCCCTCGCTGGGGGGGGTCTGGCAGGCAGTGAGCAGGCCCGCACCGAGAGAGGTGATCAGCGAAAGCACCACCAATCGGCGCGATGGGCGGCGGGAGGAGCCAGAACGGGGGGACTTGGTCATGGATTTGAGGAAGGAAACGGTGTACTGGCGAGAAGGCCGGCAACTGCTGGCTTGGAAACACCGATGCAGGCCAGGGTGCGCAAAAGGAATGGAGAAAACTGGGAAGTGATTGCCTGGGCAAAGCGCTCAGAAAAACTCCAGATAGCGCCGCTGCTCCCAGTCGGAAACGGCGGAGTGATACGACTCCCACTCCTCTCTTTTGTAGGTCACATAGGCATCAAACATGGCATCACCAAATACGGTTCTCGAGAGTGGATCCGCCACGAAGGCATCGATCGCCTCATCGAGGTTGCGCGGCAACATCGACAGACCCCGTTCTGCCCGTTGCTCCGGGGTGAGGGTGTAGGCGTTCACCAGGTTGGGAGGGCCCGGATCCAGCCGTGCCCGCACGCCCTCCAGACCGGCGGCCAGAATCATCGCCGCCCCCAGATAGGGATTGCAGGAGATATCGGCGGCCCTGCATTCCACCCTTCCCCCGGCCGAGGGAATGCGCAGCATGTTGGTGCGGTTGTTGTTGCCGTAGCAGATGAACACCGGCGCCCAGGTGAACCCCGACATGCTCCCCTGGGCCACCAGCCGCTTGTAGCTGTTCACCGTGGGGGCGATCACGGCGCAGATAGCCGGCGCATGGCGGAGCACGCCGGCGATGAAGTGGTGGGCCAGTTCACTCACCTGGCCCGGGGCTCGATCGGCCGTTTCAAATAGATTGCCGCCGCTCTCCAAATCTGCCAGCGACATGTTGAAGTGGGCGCCACTGCCGGTGCGGTCGGCATAGGGCTTGGGCATGAAGGTGGCGATCAGCCCATGGTTGTGGGCGATCTCCTTGGCCATCAGCTTGAAGAAGGTGAGCCGATCGGCCATGGTGAGCCCATCGGCATAGTCGAAATCGATCTCGAACTGGCCCGGGCCGTCCTCGTGATCGAAGGAATACACCCCCCAGCCCAGCTGGTTCATGGCGCTCACCAGTTCATCCAGCCAGGGCAGGTTGTCGAGCAGGGTGCGCACGTCGTAGGCCGGCTTGTCGAGGCAGTCGCGGGGGCTCAGGGGCACCGCCTTGCCCTGTTCATCCCGGCGCAGCACGAAGAACTCGGTTTCGATGCCGAGGTTGAAGCGGTAGCCCATGGCCGTCGCCTGGGCGCGCACCCGCTCCAGGATGTAGCGGCTGCAGGCCTCGAACGGCTGGCCGTGCAGGTGCAGGGTGCTGGCCATCCACACCAGGTCGCGCCGCCAGGGCAGCACGGTGGCGGTGGCCGGGTCGGGCACCGCCGCCACCTCGTCGTCGCTCATGTCCTGGGGCACGCCGTCGAGGGCGGCCCCGGTGAACAGCTCCGAGCCGCCCAGCATCTGGCCCAGGTGGCTGAGCGGCACGGCCTTGGCCTTGCACACCCCGTGCAGGTCCACGTAGCTGGCCAGGGCATAGCGCACCCCCTGGCTCTCGAGTTCGCTGCGCAGGCCTGCGGCAGCTGCGGAGATGGGCCCGCTCATGCCGCCACCAGGCTGGGGGCCTGCTGGGCTGTCACGGCCGCCCGTTGCTCACGCACCCAGCCGTGCCACGGCTCCAGCCCCTCGCCGCTGCTGGCCGACACGCGGATCACGGCGGTGTGGGGATTGACGGCGCGGATGTGGGCCTCGATCCGCTCGATGTCCACCGGCAGGTAGGGGAGCAGGTCGGTCTTGGTGATCAGTACGCAGTGGGCCTCGCGGAACATCACCGGATACTTGAGCGGCTTGTCGTCGCCCTCGGTGACGCTGAGCAGGGCCACCTTGCGGTGCTCGCCCACCTCGAATTCGGCCGGGCACACCAGGTTGCCCACGTTCTCCACCCAGAGCAGGTCCAGGGCGGCGGGATCGAGGCGCTGGCGCAGCAGCTTCAGGCCGCCGCTCACCATCGCCGCATCCAGGTGGCAGGCGCGGCCGGTGGTGATCGGCACCACCGGCACCCCCACCGCCTCCAGGCGCTGGGCGTCGAGCTGGGTGGTCATGTCGCCCTCCAGCACGGCCATGCGCAGCTCGGGGGCCAGGGCGGCCAGGCTGCGCTCCAGCAGGGAGGTCTTGCCGGCGCCGGGGCTGCTCATCACGTTGATGCAGAGCAGCCGCCAGGCGTCGAAATGCTCACGGTTGTGCTCGGCCTGGTGCTGGTTGGCGGCCAGCAGGTTGAGGCCGAGGGTGTCTTCCAGGGGCATGTGCATGGTGGTCAGGCCGGCAGTGGGGAGGGGAGGGGGGTGGGGGTGTCGCTGAACACGTAATCAACGGAGCGGATGCGCAGTTCCCGGCCGCTCACGATCTCCTCCATCGGGTGATCGCAGCAGGGGGAGCGGTAGGCCTGGGCGGGATCGGGGCTGTAGGTGCCGTTGCACACCAGGCAGCGACCCACCAGGGGCACGGTTTCAATCGCCAGTTCGGCGCCATCGAGCCAGCTGTTCTGCACCGCCGCCCGCCAGGTGGTCACGAGTTGGTCGGGTTCCACGCAGGTGAAGCTGCCCACCTGCAAATGCACCTGGCGCACCTGGGGTGTGTGCGGAGCGTGCTGCTCCTTCCACTGATTCATGGAGAGGAGCAGGCACTTGGTCATGTCGACTTCGTGCATGGGCCTATCTCCACTTCTGGTCGACGTTCATGTTGCAGACGTCGCTGATCCAGCTGGGTTTCTGCTTGCGGGGCAGCTGGCCGCTCACCACCAGGTGGGCCATGGTGTCGCAGATCACCCGGCAGGCCATCAGCGAGGTCATGTCACTGATGTCGTAGGGCGGTGACACCTCCACCACCTCCAGGCCGCACACCGGCACGTTGCGCACGATCAGCTCGAGCAGCTTGAGGGCCTCGCGGGGCAGCAGGCCGCCGGGCTCCGGCCAGCCGGTGCCGGGCACGAAGCCGGCGTCGATGCAGTCGATGTCGAAGGAGATGTACACGCAGTCGGTGCCATCGGTGGCCCGCTCGATGGCGAACTGGGCCGCGGCCTCCAGGCCCATCTCGCAGATGTCGGTGACGGTGAGCACGTTGGTGCCCCGCTCGCGGCACACCTTCACGCCCTCCCGCGGCACCTGCCAGCCGCCGATGCCCAGCTGCACCAGGTTCTTGGCGGGGGCGTTGGCCATGTTCGTGGCGTGGAACCACGGACAGGTGTGCATGCGCTCGTCGAGGTCGATCTCCTGGGTGTCGACGTGGCGGTCGAAGTGGATGATGCCCACCTTCTTGTCGCCCAAGTGGCGGCACACACCACGCACGGTGGGGAAGCCGATCGAGTGGTCGCCGCCCAGGATGATCGGGAAGGCACCGCTGGCGAAGATGTGGGCGATGCCCTTGGAGATCTGGTCGAAGCTCTTCTCGTTGTTGGCGGGGATCGTGAAGATGTCGCCCACATCGCAGAGCCGGATCTGCTCGCGCAGATCCACCCCCATCTCGTAGTTGTAGGGGGTGTAAAGCGCCGAGATGCGCCGGATGCCCTGGGGACCGAAACGGGTGCCGGGCCGGTAGGTGGTGCCGCTGTCGTGGGGGACGCCCACCACCGCCACATCGAATTCCCCCACCCGGTTCACGTCCTCGATGTAGGGCGCCTTCATGAAGGTGTTGATGCCCGCGAAGTGCGGCAGTTCACCGCGCGAGAAGGTGGAGATGCGCCGGTCCACGATGCTGTCGGCGGCCTCCAGCCCGTAGCGGTGGCCCTGCTCCACCTCCTGTTGCCAGCCGGTGAGCGGCAGGCGGGCTTCCTTCTCCAGGGCCTCGGCGCCCTGCTGGCCGCGCGGACGATCGAATGCGCCTTCAGGACCGGTGGACGCGCCGGTGGGATCGCTCATGGGACTGCACGGGGTTGGGTCTTGCGGTCTCCCGGGCTTTTGTCCCTCCGTGCAACCGGGCGAACCCGGTGAGCTTCTCTCGGACCAGACATTCCGCCGCCATGCAAGGCACGAACGGTGGAATCGGAACCCTAGAAACTGCTTCCGCTGGAACAGATTCACCCCGAACCGGCCGATCCGTTGTGACGATGGCTACCAGCCCTGCCGGAATTGGCTGGCCCCGGCCGGGGCATTGCCCGCATCATCCCCGACGACGCCCGGGGTGTGGGCAGCAAAGAAGGCCAGCTCCAGTTCCATCGCCCTTCGGTAGGTGTCTGCCACCGGCGTGTCGGCCGCAGCCAGCCGATCCAGCAGCTCCTCCAGCCCCCGGGTGAGGTGCTCGAAGCCCGGGTCGGCGTAGGTGGTGATCCAGTCGGCGTAGGCGTGCTCCGGGTGGCCCACCTGGGCCCGCAGCTGCTGGCCCAGCCAGGCGTAGAGGCGCAGGCAGGGGGTCATGGCGGCGCAGATCAGGCCGGCATCGCCCCCCTGGGCGGTGCTGAGCAGGAAGGTGGTGTAGGCCGTGGTGGCAGGCAGGGGGGTGGTGGCATCCAGGTTGATCTGCCAGCGCTGCGCATAGCCGGCGTGCAGGTCCAGCTCCTCCAGCACCCCCTGCAGCAGGGCGTTGAAGGCCACCAGGCTGGCCCGGTCCGGGCTGTGGGCGATGGCCAGGGCATAGGCCCGGGCAAAGCTCTCCAGGAAACTGGCGTCCTGGGCCACATAGCCGGCAAACACCTCGCTGGGCAGGGTGCCTTGGGCCAGACCCTGGACGAACGGGTGCGCCAGGCAGCGCGCGGCCAGATCGCCGTTCGCGTTCCAGAGCTGCTGGGCCAGGGAAGTGGGGGCCGGGATGGGCAGGGCGGACGCAGGGCTCATGGCGGGGTTACTCCTGGCTGCATCGTCGGGCAGGGCCTGGTGCCCGGTGTGGCTCATGGGGTTGGCGCGATCAGCTTGGGCTGGAGTGCTTCCACCTCCGTGATGTCGCGGGCCGGGCCGAGGAAGGCCCCCTGGCCCAGGCGCACGCCCATGGCCAGCAGCTTCTGGCGGGTGTCCCGGTCGCCCACGAATTCGGCCACCACCAGGGTGCCGAGGCCCTTGGCCAGCTTCACCAGCGCCTCGATGATCAGGGTGTCGGTGGGATCGTTGTCGGTACCGAGACCCCGCACATACTCGCCATCGATCTTGAGCACATCCACGCGCAGGTGCTTGAGGTAATAGAAACTGCCGAAGGCGGCGCCGAAATCGTCGAGGGCGAGCCGGCAGCCCAGCTGCACCAGCCGCTGCCGGAACTGGCGGGCAGATTCCAGGTTGGCCATGGCCACCGTTTCACCCAGCTCGAAGAGCAGCAGGTGGGGGGGGAAGCTGGCGCTTGCCAGTTGTGCCTGCAGAAAGGTGAAGAATCGCTCGCCCTGCAGGGAGGCGCCGCTGATGTTCACGCCGAGGGCAACCTGCCGGGCGGGATCCATCTGCTCCAGCACCTGAATCGCCTGAGCCGTGACCCATTCGTCGATGGCGATCGCCATGCCGAAGCGCTCCGCCGTGTAGAGGAAAACCGAGGGGGGAATCAGTTGTCCCCCCGGGCCCCGCAGGCGGATCAGCAGCTCATAGAACACCACCTGGTCGGTGAGCAGGTCGATCACCGGCTTGGCATGCAGCACGAAGCCGTCGTGGGCGAGGGCCTCCCGGATGCGCTCCGACCACAGCAGCCGGGCATGGACCTTTTCATGCAGGCCGCTGTCGCTGCGAAACACCTGCACCTGGCCCCGCCCCGATTCCTTCGCCTGGTACAGGGCCAGATCGGCGTTGATCATCACGTCATCGGCGCACTGGCCGTCGTGGCTCTGGAAGCCCGCCACTCCGCAGCTGGCGGCGACCCTGATGCCCTGGCCCGCGCCGTCCACCACCACCGCCCGCAGGGCGGCGAGGATTTTTTCGGCGTAGCTTGCGGCCTTGCTCAGGTTCGATTCGGGCAGCAGCAGGGCAAATTCGTCGCCCCCGAGCCGGGCCACCCCATCGGTTTCCCGGGAGTTGGCCAGCAGGGCGGCGGCCACCGCGATGATCAGGGCATCGCCGGCGGCATGGCCGAACTGGTCGTTGATCGTCTTGAAGTGATCGAGATCCAGCATCAGCACGGCCCCGCCTCCCCCGTGGCGGCGGCCATAGGCGAGCTGGCGGTCGACCTCGAGGCGAAATCGGCGCCGGTTGTAGAGCGAGGTGAGGGGGTCGTGGTCGGCAAAGAATTCCAGCTGCCCCACGAAGTGCTTGCGCTCGGAGATGTCGTGCACCTGCACGATCAGATCCTTCGCCATCCCGGAGCGGCCGCACTGGGCGGGCGCGATCGTCACATGCCCCCAGGTGCGGTGGCCATCGGCATGTTCAAACCGCTTCTCGAACGAGCAGGTGTCGATCTCACCGCTGCGCAGCCGGGCGAGCTGGTCCTCGCCGATGGCCACATCGTCACGGTGCACCAGGTCGGCAAAGGCCATGCCGGCCAGGCCGGCCTCGCTCCGGCCGCTGAAGTGGGCCATGGCCCCATTGGCTGATTGGATGCATCCCAGCCCGCCGCGCTCCTGGCTGGCCGCCACGAAGGCCATCGGAATGCCAGCGTCGGCGAAGGCGCTCTCGCCGACTTCAGCCGCGTTCAAGGGTCATCGGCGCTTTCAGGGCGGGCCTGGGTGTGGGGTAAACCCCAGAGGGCCATTCTGAAAACGGATTCAGGCCCTTTCAAAAAACCGGTTCGAATTCTGGTTCGATTTCAGGTCTCGATCATGCGCTGGGGTTGCACCCAGTGGTCGAATTCCTCGGGGCTGAGCTCGCCCAGCACCAGGGCGGCTTCCTTGAGGCTCAGCTGGTGGTGGTGGGCGTGCTTGGCGATGGCGCAGGCGCGGTCGTAGCCGATCGCCGGGGTGAGGGCCGTGACCAGCATCAGGCTCTGGTCGAGCAGGGTGGCGATGCGGCCCTCATCGGCCTGCAGCCCCTCGATGCAGTGCTCGCGGAAGCTCTGGCAGCTGCCCGTGAGCAGGGCGATGCTCTCCAGCAGGTTGTGGGCGACCACGGGCTTGAACACGTTCAGCTCGAAGTTGCCCTGGCTGGCCGCCAGCTGTACGGCGGTGTTGTTGCCCATCACCTGTACGGCCACCATCGTGAGGCTCTCGCACTGGGTGGGGTTCACCTTGCCGGGCATGATCGAGCTGCCGGGCTCGTTCTCCGGCAGGATCAGCTCGCCCAGGCCGCAGCGGGGGCCGCTGGCCAGCCAGCGGATGTCGTTGGCGATTTTCATCAGGCTGCCGGCCAGCACGGTGAGGCCGCCGTGGGCGGCGGCCAGGGGCTCGTGGCCGGCCAGGGCCTGGAACTTGTCGGGGGCTGAGGTGAAGGGCAGGTTCAGCCGCTCGGCCAGCCGCGCCGCCACCGCCTCCCCGAAGCCGGCCGGGGCATTGAGCCCGGTGCCCACGGCGGTGCCGCCGATGGCCAGCTGGTGCACCTGGGGCAGGCTGGCGCGCAGGCTCTCGAGCCCCAGCCCCAACTGGGCCGCGTAGCCGCCGAACTCCTGCCCCAGGCTGAGGGGCACCGCGTCCTGCAGGTGGGTGCGGCCGATCTTGATGATGCCCCGGAAGGCTGCCGCCTTGGCGGTGAGGGCGTCGTGCAGGGCCTCCACCGCCGGGATCAGCCTCTTCTGCAACTCGATCGCCACGGCCATGTGCAGGGCCGCCGGGAAGGTGTCGTTGCTCGACTGGCTCAGGTTCACATGGTCGTTGGGGTGCACCGGGCTCTTGCTGCCCAGCACGCCGCCGGCGGCCTCGATCGCCCGGTTGGCGATCACCTCGTTGACGTTCATGTTCGTCTGGGTGCCGGAGCCGGTCTGCCACACCTTGAGGGGAAACTCGGCGTCCAGGTCGCCGCGGGCCACCTCCTCGGCAGCCGCCACGACCAGGGCGGCGAGCTCGGGGCTGAGCTTGCCCATGGCCTGATTCACCTCGGCGCAGGCGGCCTTGAGCGCCCCGAAGGCGTGCACCACCGCCAGCGGCATGGTCTGGCCGAAGGGGAAGTAGTGGATCGAGCGCTGGGTCTGGGCGCCCCAGTAGTGCTGGGCGGGCACGGCGATCGTGCCCATCGCGTCGCTCTCCTGGCGCGTCTGGCTCACCGGCGCACCACCTCGGCATTGAGCTCGTTGATGCTCACCGTGGTGCTGCGGCGGAACTCCTCGGGAATGGTGATGCCGGTGGCCTGGCTCACGGCGTCGTTGATGGGGTCAAGCCCCACCTGGCCCTCGGCGTCGAGGAGCACCTTGCCGTCCGCGTCGAACACCACCACCTGGGGAATGCGCCCGTGCCAGTAGTGGGCAGGGTCGCTGGGGCCCTGGTCTGGGCGGTTCTGCAGCGGATCGGTGACCAGGGGAATCAACTCGATGTTGTTGCCCCAGAGGCGCTGCAGCTCGGACACCACCGGCGCGAACTGCTTGCTGGAGCTGTCGTCGTCGAGGTAGTACACCACCACGGTGGGGCGGTGTTCCCCCAGGGCCTGCTCCAGGCTGCCGCGGGGCGGCACCAGCGAGCCGTTGCCGGCGTAGAGGGCGTAGATGTTGCCGTCGTAGTTGTTGTTGGTGAGGGAGGCCCGGGCGGTGGCGGGGGCCAGGCCCAGGCTGAGCAGCAGCCCGGCCATCGCCAGCAGCCGCACGATGTGGCGGCCGGCGGCATGGAGCCGGGTGTGTCCTGTGCGGGGACTGCGCTTCACCTGGAAATCTCGGTTGGCGCCATTGTGGCCGCTGGCCGTTCAGGGGCGGCCGATGCTGCGGCCCATGCCCTGCAGGATGCCGCGCCCCACCAGCCCGATGGCCCGGCCCACCACCTGGGTGAGCAGCACCACCAGCAGGTCGCCGAGGCCCCGCACCAGCTGGCGCACCTGGGGTGCCAGGGCGTCACGCGCCTCGAGGCAGAGGGTCACGAACTGGGGCAGCCAGCTGAGCCGCCGCAGCTCCTGGTCCCTCGGTTCGAGCAGGTTGTGGCAGGCGATGGCGCCGCCCTCCAGGCAGAGCAGCTGGCGACGGCTCTCGTAGAGGGCCACCGGCCGGGTGAACCAGCTGAGCCAGCGCTGCTGGGCATTGAGCTGGTTGCGCAGCCGCTCCAGGTTGCGGGTGGCCAGCAGCTCCGGCGCCAGCAGGTAGCGACGCAGTTCGGGCCAGTCGCCGCAGCAGGCCAGCACGTCGGCGGCGAGCAGTTCGGCGTTGCGCAGCAGCCAGTTGGCCACCAGCCGCTCCAGATGCAGCACGGCCCTGGGTTCGTCCGGCGGCAGCAGCTGGCCATCCACCAGCAACGGCCGGGCCATCACCAAGGTGGCCAGCATCGGCAGGGCATCCGGCAGTTCCGGGTCGTCGAGGCTGAGGTTGCTGGCCTGCACCAGGGAGGAGGCCACCGGTTGCAGGCGCCCCTCCAGGGGCAATTGCACGTAGGGGCTGGCCATGGCCAGCAGCGCCTGCTCCCGCAGCCTGGGCTGCAGGGCTTGCCAGCGCTGCAGCAGCTGGGGCACCCCATCGCCCGGCCTCTGGCCCAGCTCATCGGCCAGCTGGCGACGCAGCGCATCGAGCTGGGCCAGCAGGGCGATCAGCAGGTCGATGCGGCGGTCGCTGTTGAGGCCTTCAAGGGCAAGCAGCTGGCCACTGCGGTTGGCCAGACCGGTCTCGATGGCGTGGCTGAGCCGCTGCTGCACCGCCTGCCAGACACCGTTGGCGTTGCGCTGCTGCAGGGTGAGGCTGGTGCTGCTGCTGGCCGGCGGTCCGGCCCGGCGTTCGCCCGGGGCACTGCCGCTCCAGGAGCGCTGGCTGGGGGTTTCGCTCCAGGCCAGGCTCACCGGTCCCCAGAGCCAGAGCAGCAGCCGCCGCGCCCAGGCCAGTTCCCGCAGCCGCCCCTCCAGCATCAGGCGGGCCAGGGGGTGGATCTCGCGGCGGGCGAGCAGCAGGCGGCAGCCCGCGCTGGCCACGTCGATCTGCTGCAGGCCGCTGAGCAGCAGGGTCTGCCCCAGGTTGGGCTGGAGGCCCTGGGGCTGGGCCCCTTCGCCGGCCGGGGTTGCACCGCCGGCCTGCAGCTCCAGCACCCGTCCGCCGCCCAGCAGGGTGTCGAGCGCGCCGAGCAGCTGGCTGGCCTCGGGGGCTTCCAGCAGTCCTTCACTGGCCAGCAGCAGCAGGTCGGCCGCCGCCAGGCCATGGGCCTGGGCCAGCACCACCAGCAGCGGTGCCGGCTGCCAGCGCTCCCGCAGCAGGGTCACCTCCCGCTGCAGGGTGCCGATCGGCATGCCGTTGGCCGGCGCCCAGATCACCAGGGCCGGGGCCCCCTTAAGGGCCTCGGTGCCGACCACCATGCTCAGGTCGCCACGGGCCGATTCGATCCAGCGGCTCAGGCCGGCGGCGCTGAGGGGATCAGCCAGGAGCAGCAGCTGGGTGGACAAACAGCCTCCGCAGATGGGCCCAAAGTACCGAGTTCAGCAAGGGCGCTGGCGACGCCCGGCCAGGTGCAGGGTGTACGACTCGATCGCATAGCCGGTGTGGGCCTCGATCTGGCGCAGCAGTTCGGCGGGCAGTTCCACGTCAAGATCCTGGATCGCGCCTGACTCCAGGCAGGTGAGGTGGCTGTGGGGGTCGCTGCGGTAGCCGTAGAGCCGGCCGCTGGCGCGATCGAGGCACTCGATCACACCGGCGGATTGCAGGGCTTCCAGGTTCTGATAAACGGAGGTGTGGCCGATGTTGCGGCCGAGGTTGTTGAGCTTCTCGAAGATGTCGCGGGCGCTGAGATGGCTCTTTTCGCTCCAGAGCAGGTCGAGCACCATGCGGCGCTGGCGGCTCAGCCGCATGCCGAGGTCGCGGCAGCGGCGGTACACGTCGTCGACGCTCGCGCATGAAGAATGGCCGGCCACTGGCGCGGCGCCCACCGGGGTGGCGGCAGGGCTGGCTCCGCCATCGCGGTGGCCGGAAGGCAGGGCGACGGCGCTCACGCGATACACCGGCAGGGCTGATTCCCTGTTATAGGCCAGCTCGCAAACGATCCGTGTTCGGCCTGGACCCTGGCGCCGGGCTCAGGCCAGGTCGGCGCTGGGGGAGGGGCTGGTCACGTCCTGCCAGCGGCCCGGACCGATGGCCTGCAGCGCTTCCGCCAGGTTGACGCGGCCGTCGTAGAGCGCTCGCCCCACGATCACGCCGCTCACCCCGAGCGCCGCCAGGGGCAGCAGGGCCAGCAGATGGTCGAGGCAGCCGATGCCCCCGGAGGCGATCACCGGCACCGAGCTGGCGGCGGCCATGGCCCGCAGGGCCTCCAGGTTGGGCCCGGCCAGGGTGCCGTCGGTGGCGATGTCGGTGCTGATGATCCCGGCGATGCCGCAGGCCGAGAGCTGGCGGGCGAGGCTGGTGGCCTCCACGGCGCTGGTTTCCAGCCAGCCGCGGGTGGCCACCTTGCCGTCGCGGGCATCGATGCCCACCACGATGCGGTCGGGATGGCGGCGGGCCAGCTGTTCCACCAGGGCGGGTTGCTCCAGGGCCACCGTGCCGAGAATCACCCGGTCGAGGCCGCAGGCCAGCAACTCCTCGGCCCGCTCGGCGCTGCGCACGCCGCCGCCCAGCTGCACCGGGATGGTCAGGGCCGCAGTGATCGCCTTGATGGCGGCGTCGTTCACCGGCTCACCACTGCGGGCGCCGTCGAGGTCTACCAGGTGCAGCCGCTCAGCCCCCTGCTCCTGCCAGCTGAGGGCCTGGGCCACCGGGTCGTCACTGAAGCGCGTTACCTGGTCGTAGTCGCCCTGGTGCAGCCGCACGCAGTGGCCGTCGAGCAGGTCGATGGCGGGGATGATCTGCATGGGGGGCGGCAGGGGCTGCCAGCCAGGCTGCCAGAGCTGGCGGTCGGCCAGCTGGGCCAGGGGCAGCACCAGCCGGAAGCGGCTGTCCAGCACCGCCGCCAGCTCCACGGCCCGCTGCCGCCCCCGACCCCGCTCGCCCACCAGGCGGAAGTGGCGGAAGCCGCCGCTGCGCTCCAGGGCGGCGGGTTGGGCGGTGTAGGCCGGGCCGGGACGCATGGCGGTGTCTGCTAGGGGTGGACTGCTCGGGGTGGGCTGCTGGGCTGGCTGGGCCATCCTGGGGCGGTTGCCTCCCCCCTGCGGCCTCCGCGTGCTGTTCCTGCTGGAGCTCGGGCCAGCCCTGGTGCTGGGGTTGATCCTGGGCCGGCGCTGGCCCCAGCTGCCGGCTCTGCTGGCACCGCCCCTGGTCACCTGGGGGGTGCCTTTCAGCCTCACTGGCCTGCTGCTGCGCGCCGGCGTGCGCTGGCGCTACGGCCAGGTGGCGCTGCTGGCCCTGCTGGTGGTGACGCTGGGCCTGCTGCTGGTGCGCCGCTGGTTGCCCCGCCCCCACGAGCAGCTGGCCGCGGTGGTGGGCAACACGGCCTACTTCGGCATCCCCGCGGCCCTGGCCCTGCTGCCGCCGCAGGCCGTGGGCTATGCCATCAGCTACGACCTGGCCGCCACCCTGTTCACCTGGTGCCTGGGGCCGCTGCTGCTGGCCGGTGAGCGCCTGCGGCTGCAGCCGCTGCTGCGGGCCCTGGCGGCCAGTCCGGCCAGTCGGGGGTTGGTGGCCGCCACGCTGCTGCAGCTCACACCCTGGCGGGCCCTGCTGGCCGACTGGCTGTGGTGGCCGGCGCGGGCGGTGGTGCTGCTGTCGCTGGTGCTGGTGGCCATGCGGCTGGCCCGGCCGACCGGCACCACGCTGCCGCGGCGGCTGTGGGCGGTGCTGGCCTGCAAGCTGCTGCTGTTCCCCCTCGCCCTGCTCGCCCTCTGCCTGCTGCTGGCACCCACACCGCTGGGCCTGCCGCCCCTGGCCACGGCCGCCGTGGTGCTGCAGGGGGCGGCGCCCACGGCCGTGGCGGTGCTCCTGCTGGTGGAGGCCCGGCCCGGCCGCTCGGACGCCGAGGCCCAGGCCGCCGCCGGCCTGGTGCTGCGCGGCACCCTGCTGGCCCTGCTCACCGTGCCCCTGTGGGCACAGCTGCTTGCCTGGCTCGGCCTGGACGCCGCCAGCTCCGGGGGGGCTGGCGTTTGAATGGCGCCGTGGTTCGGCAGCCCTGCTGCGGGTTTCGGCATGGACATCCTGGTGATGGGCGGCACGCGTTTTGTGGGCAAACCGCTGGTGGAGCGCCTGCTGGCCGCCGGCCACGCCCTCACCCTGTTCACCCGCGGCAACAAGCCGGCACCGGCGGGGGTGGAGCACCTGGTGGGCGACCGCAGTACGGCCGAAGGGCTGCAGCCGCTCGACGGCCGCCGCTTTGACGTGATCGTGGACAGCTCAGGCCGCAGCCTCGACGACTCCCGCGCCGTGGTGGAGCGCACCGGTGCCCCCAGCCACCGCTTCGTGTATGTGAGCTCGGCCGGGGTCTATGCCGACAGCGAGCTGTGGCCCCTCGATGAGGACAGCCCCACCGATCCGGCCAGCCGCCACGCCGGCAAGGCCGAAACCGAGGACTGGCTGCGCAGCCAGGGCATCCCCTTCACCAGCTTCCGGCCCACCTACATCGTGGGTCCGGGCAACTACAACCCGGTGGAGAGCTGGTTCTTCGACCGGATCGCGCACGGCTGCCCGGTGCCGCTGCCCGGCGATGGCAGCACGATCACCCAGCTGGGCCACGTGAGCGATCTGGCCGCCGCCATGGCCCGCTGCATCGAGGTGGATGCGGCCGCCAACCGCATCTACAACTGCAGCGGCCGCCAGGGGGTGACCTTCCGGGGCCTGGTGCACGCCGCCGCCCGGGCGGCCGGCAAGGATCCGGCGGCGGTGGAGATCCGCAGCTTCGATCCGGCCGGCCTCGACAAGAAGGCCCGCAAGGCCTTTCCCCTGCGCCTGGCCCACTTCCTCACCGACATCACCCGGGTGCGGCGGGAGCTGGCCTGGGAGCCGGAATTCGACCTGGAGGCCACCCTGGTGGACAGCTACACCCACGACTACGCCCTGCGCCCGCCGTCGCAGCCCGATTTCAGTGGCGACGGGGCCCTGATCGGCTAGGGCGCGGCGCCGCCCAGCAGGGCCCGCACCTGATCGGCGGCCGCCAGGCCGGCCTCGATGGCCCCCTCGAAGTAGCCCGGCCAGCGGCTGGCCGCCTCCGTGCCGGCCCACACCACCCGCTGGTGGGGTTGCTGCCAGATGGGCCCGTAGGTGGTCCAGGCGCCGGGGGTGAGGAAGCTGGTGAAGGCGCCCCCGGTCCAGCTCTCGGCATTCCAGTTGTGCAGCACCAGCTCCACGGGCTCGGCGGCGGCGGGGCCCCACCAGGCCTGCAGGTCGGCCAGCACCGCCTCACGCCGCTCCCGCTCCGGCAGCTGCTGCCAGCGCACGGCCCGCTCGCCGGCGATGAAGCCGGCCAGCACGCCCGGTCCGCTGGGCGGTGAGCTGTCCACCGTGAGCTCCAGGGTGGGCAGGTTGCCGATCCCCAGTCCGTTGAGGCCCTGCTCCCGCCAGAACGGCCGCGGGTACAGCGCCAGCACCTTCACCATCGAGCCCATCGGCGCGCGCTGCAGCAGGCCGCTCCACTGGGGCGGCAGGGCGGGTTCGTGGTGAATCGCCTGCCGCAGGTGGGGCGGGATCGCCACCACCGCGGCCGCTGCTTGCACCACGCTTCCATCGGCGCAGCCCACCGCCACGGTGCCGTCCTGCTGGTGGATCGAATGCACGGGCGTGCGCAGCTGCAGCAGGGGAGCCAGTTCCTGGCCCAGGCGCTCGGCCACCTGGGCGATGCCCCCCTCCACCAGCCAGGCCTCCGGCGTCTCGTGCTGGGGTGCCACGGCCTGGGTCCAGGCCAGGTGCAGGATCGAGCTCTCGTGGGGCTCGAAGCCGCCGGACCCGCCCATGCGGGTGAGCCAGGCCAGGGGGTAGCGGGCCAGCTCGCCGGCCCCCTCCCGCTCCAGCCAGTGGGCCACGATGATGCGGTCGATCGCCTCGGCATCGGGCGCCTGCCAGGGGGCCTCCGCCGGCACCTGGGCCACCAGCTGGCGGAAGCGGTGCTGCACGGCCAGGGCCTGCTCCAGCTCGGCCGGCGGCAGGCCCAGCTCGGCCGGCCGGAAGAACAGCAGGCTGGCGGCGAAGTCGTGCTCCATCCCGGCCCGGTGCGGCACGCCGTTCCAGAGGAACACCCCCTCGCCCTCATAGAAGGTGGGAAAGCGGCTCAGGCCGAACTCCTCCACCAGGGCCAGCAGCCGGTGGTGGCTGGCGCCCACCCACTGGCCGCCCAGATCCACCGGGATGCCGGCGTCACTGGGGCGGCGGTGCATCCGCCCGCCCAGGCGCTCGCGGGCCTCCAGTAGCCGCACCCGCAGGCCCGCCCTGGCCAGGGCCCGGGCGCACACCAGCCCGGACAGCCCCGCCCCCACCACCACCGCGTCAAGGGCACCGGACTGGCTGTGGCCGTGGTGGGTCGTGGTGAACATCGGGGTGCGGAAACGGCTTGCTAAAAAGCGGCGCCCCAGTGCGGCGCCCCCTGCGTTGAAGTCTCTCCTGTCCACCGGCCCTGTCAGCGGTACCGGTGACGGCGCCGGCGAAGCTGCCGCTGCCGTGATCGATCTCCAGCAGCTGAGCCGCCGCTACGGCACGCACGTTGCCCTGGAGTCGCTGAATCTCTCGATCGGGGCGGGGGAGTTCTTTTCCCTGCTCGGCCCTTCCGGCTGCGGGAAAACCACCACCTTGCGGCTGATCGCCGGCTTCGACCGGCCGGACCACGGCCGCATCCTGCTGCAGGGCCGGGATCTCACCGAGGCGCCGCCGCACCGCCGGCCGGTGAACCTGGTGTTTCAGAACTACGCCCTGTTTCCCCATCTCAACGTGTGGGACAACGTGGCCTTCGGGCCCCGCTCCCAGCTGCTGGGGGAGGCGGAGATCCGCCGGCGGGTGGGCGAGGTGCTGGAGGTGGTGCGGTTGGCGGAGCTGGCCCGCCGCCGCCCCCAGGAGCTCTCCGGCGGCCAGCAGCAGCTGGTGGCCCTGGCCCGGGCGCTGGTGAACGCCCCCGCTGCCCTGCTGCTGGATGAGCCGCTGGCGGCCCTCGATCCCCACCTGCGCCGCACGATGCGGGCCGAGCTGCAGCGCATCCAGCGGCAAGTGGGCATCACCTTCCTGCTGGTCACCCACGACCGGGAGGAGGCCCTCAGCCTCAGCGACCGCCTGGCGGTGCTGCACCAGGGGCGGCTGGAGCAGGTGGGCACACCGCGGCAGCTCTATCACTCCCCCCGCAGCGCCGTGGTGGCCACCTTCCTGGGAGCGGCCAACCTGCTGCCGGAGGGGTCGGGCCCGGGCCTGCGGCTGCTGCGGCCCGAGCGGCTGCGGCTCCGCACCGAGGCGCCGGGAGAAGGGGAGAAGGGCCTGCGGGCGCGGGTGCGCGAACTGGTGTTCCAGGGCGCCACGGTGGAGGTGAGGTTGTCCACGGATCGGGACCAGGACCTGGTGGCCATCGACACCGGGGCCGATGTGCCCAACAATCTGCGGGTTGGAACGGAACTGTGGTGTTGCTGGAATCCGGCCGACAGTCACCTGCTGGAGGAGCCGGCATGAGCTTCGAAGCCCAACGATCCACCGGCCGCGGCCGCCGGCAGTTCCTGCGCCGCCTCGGTCTGGCTGCCGCCGGTGCCCTGGTGGCACCGCCGCTGCTGCAGGCCTGCGGTGGCGGCACTGGCGGCAGCGCGGGCGGGGCCGCAGGGGAGAGCGGGGGTGCCAGGGAACTGGTGATCTCCAACTTCCCGATCTACATCGACACCGATGCGCCCGATGCCCCCGGCAGCGTGGCCCGCTTCCGCGCCGACACCGGCATCCAGCTGCGCTACCTGGAGGACGTCAACGACACCCGCCAGTTCTTCGCCCGCATCCAGCCCGAACTGGCCGCCGGCCGCCCCATCCGCCAGGACCTGGTGGTGCTCACCTCCTGGATGGCGCAGCGGCTGATTGGCCTGGGCTGGCTGGATCCCCTGCCCCTGGCGCAGGTGCCCAATGCCCGCAACCTGATCCCCTCCCTGCGCAACCCCTCCTGGGACCCCGAGGGGCGCTACAGCCTGCCCTGGCAGTCCGGCATCGCCGGCATTGCCTACAACATCAAGGCCACCGGCCGGGAACTCACCAGTGTCGACGACCTGTTCGATCCGGCCCTGAAGGGGCGCGTGTCGGCCCTGCTGGAGATGCGCGACACGATGGGGCTGCTGATGATGGCCGACGGCAAGGACATTGCCACCCCCACCTGGGAGGCGGCCCAGCCGGCCTTTGACCGGCTGGAGAAGGCCCGCCGCGACGGCCAGATCCGCCGCTTCACCGGCAACGACTACCAGAACGATCTGCTCACGGGCAATCTGGCGGCCTGCATCGGCTGGTCGGGGGATGTGGCCCAGCTGGCCCTGGAAAACCCCGACCTGCGCTTCCTGGTGCCCGAGAGCGGCGGCGTGCTCTGGGCCGATGTGATGCTGATGCCGAAGGGTGCCCGCCACCAGGAGGAGGTGGCCCGCTGGCTCGACTGGGTCTACGACCCGGTGGAGGCGGCCCGCATCGCCGCCGCCGTGCAGTACATCTCGCCGGTGGAGGGCGTGCGCGAGATCCTGGCCCTGGACCCCGCCACCGCAGCGCTGGCGCGCAGTCCGCTGATGTTCCCGGATGCCGAGATGCAGTCCCGCCTGAAGGTGTTCGGCCCCTTGAGCGAGAAGGAGGATGCCCGCTGGGAGGAGCGCTTTGCCCGCATCACCGAAGGCTGAATCCGGCCGCCCCCTCCCCCGATCCCGCCACCGCTACCTCCCCCGAGTCCGCCCCCGCCGCTGGTGGCCCTGGGCGCTGCTGGCGCCGGGCCTGCTCTGGCTCCTCGGCCTGTACCTGCTGCCCATGCTGGCGCTGGTGCCCCTGTCCCTCTCCGAGCCGGTGAGCCGGTTCGGTCTGGAGACGGTGTTCAGCGGCCGGGTGGCCACCTACCCGGAGGTGCTGCAGGCCTACGGGCCGATCCTGCTGCGTTCCTTCGGCTTCGCCCTGCTGGCCACCACCCTGGGCCTGCTGCTGGCCTACCCGCTGGCCTACGCGATCCGCTTCCGCGGCGGCCGCTGGCAGCCCCTGCTGATCGGGCTGGTGGTGCTGCCCTCGCTCAGCTCCTACCTGGTGCGGGCGATCGGCTGGACCAGCCTGCTCGGCGACGGCGGACCGGTGCTGGCGCTGATCAACCGCCTCGGCCTCACCCCGTTGGGCAACGCCCTGGGATTGCTGCAGGACGGCCGCCTGTTGAACACCACCACATCGGTGGTGCTTGGTCTCACCAGCAACCTGTTGCCCTTCCTGGTGTTGCCGCTGGTGGTGTCGCTGCAGCGGATCGACCGGCGGCTGCTGGAGGCCGCCGCCGACCTGCACGCCGGCCCGCTGCGCAGCTTTGCCCTGGTGGTGTGGCCCCTGTCGCGCCCCGGGCTGGCGGCGGGGCTGCTGCTGAGCCTGATCCCCGCCGCCGGCGACGTGGTGAATCCCCTGTTCCTGGGGGGGCCGAACCAGCGGATGATCGCCAACACGATTGAAAACCTGCTGCTGGTGCAGCTGCAGGCACCCCGGGCGGCGGCGCTGGCGCTGCTGCTGATGGTGCTGATCGGCCTGGCGCTGGCCCTGCAGCTGCGGGCCGGCGGCGTCGACGACCTGGCCCTGCCATGAGGGGGCTCGGGAGCTGGCTGCTGGGTGTGGGCAGCGCGCTGGCCTTCTCGCTGCTCTACGCGCCGATCGTGGTGATGGTGCTGTTCAGCTTCAATGCCCCCCGCGGCCGTTTCAACCTGGTGTGGCAGGGGTTCACCCTGGCCAACTGGCGCCAGCCGCTGCGGGATGCCGCCCTCACCGATGCCTTCTTCACCAGCCTGGCGCTGGCCTTGGCGGCGGCCCTGCTGGCGGTGCTGCTGGGCGGGCTGATGGCCCTGGCCCTGGCCCGGGCGCGGCCGCGGGGCGGACGGGCGCTGGCGGTGCTGCTGGCCCTGCCCCTCACCAATCCCGAGATCGTGCTGGCCACGGCCCTGCTCAACCTGTTCGTGGACCTCAACCTGCCCCGGGGTCCCCTCACCCTGGTGCTGGCCCACAGCCTGTTCTGTCTGAGCTACGCGGCGCTCACGCTGAAGGCACGGCTGGCCGGGTTCGACCCCAGCCTGGAGCTGGCGGCCCAGGACCTGGGCGCGCCGCCCCTGGCGGCCTTCCGCCGCGTGACCCTGCCGCTGCTGGTGCCGGGCCTGCTGGCCGCCACCCTGCTCAGCTTTTCCCTCTCCTTCGACGACTACGTGATCAGCAGCTTCACTGCGGGCGAGACGGTGACGCTGCCGCTCTACCTGGCGGGTGCCTTTCAGCGGGAGATTTCCCCCCAGATCCAGGTGCTCTCCACCCTGGTGCTGCTGGTGAGCGCCGTGCTGCTGGTGCTTGCCACCCCCCGGGGTCGGTCTTCGGCCAGGGGGCGCTAAGACCGGGCACTGCCGCTCTCCGCCCCAGGGTGACTCTCCGCCCGAGGGGCCAGGTAGCTCCAGGCCGAGCTGAGAGCCAGTAGCAGGGAGGGCCAGAACAGCCACCAGCCCACCAGCTGGGCCCGGCCGTCGCCGCCCCAGGGCCAGAGCAGCAGCAGCAGGCTGGCGAACTGCAGCAGGGTTTTTGCCTTGCCCGCCAGGGAGGCGGGGCCGCCGCCGCTGGCGTCGCTGCGCCAGCCGGAGATCAGCAGCTCCCGGGCCAGCAGCAGCCACACCGCCCAGAGCGGCAGCTGTTGGGGCCAGGCCGGCTGGGCGGCCAGCCAGAGCAGGGGGGCGGCGATCAGGATCTTGTCGGTGAGGGGATCGAGGCGGGCCCCCCAGGCCGAGCCGCCGCCGGCGCGGCGGGCCAGGCTGCCATCGGCCCAGTCGCTGAGGCCGCCGAGCAGCAGCAGCCACCAGGCCAGAGCCGCCTGGCCGGTGCTGAGGGCCAGGATCAGCGGCAGGCCGAGCAGGGCCCGGCCCACGGTGAGCCCATCGGCCAGCTGGCGCAGCCGCCGGGGCGAGGGGGTCATGGCAGCGGACCGAGCTGGGCGTCGAGGCCGTAGGGCTCGCTGTCGGCCGGGTCGGTGATGCCCAGTTCCTCGCGCCATTGGCGCACGGGCTTCTCCCAGCCTTCCTCCCACTTCGCTGCAGCCAGGCACTGGGCCTGGCGGGCAATGGTGTGGCCGTGCACCACGGCGGCGCTGAGCAGGGGATAGCGCTCGGGCTGGAAGCGGAACGCCGCCAGTTGGCCCGCGGTGGTGAGCAGCACATAGCCGGGGAAGCCGGTCTGGGCGGCGGTGATCGCCAGCACGCCGCTCTCGCCGGCCGCCTCGGTGCCGAAGCCCGCCACCACGTGGTGGATGTCATGGGTGGTGGCCACGCGCTGGGTGAACCAGCGCCCCTCGCTGCTGATGTCGCGGGGGCGGAAGAACTCGGGGTCGTAGCCGAGCGAGAGGATCAGGTCGGCATAGCGACGGCCCAGGCTGCCGGGCGGCAGCTGGCGCAACTGCTCGATGTCCGGCTGCAGGGGCGGGTAGCGCTCCTCCAGCAGGGCGGCGCCACCGGGCAGGGCGCGCAGGCGCTCCACGCTGGCGGCCATCTGGGGGCTGTCGAGGAAGTTGTCGATCAGGTCGGCAACGTTGTTCAGGTCGCCGCCACTGCGGCCCACGGCGGCGAGCAGGCGCAGGTTGTTGGCGGCGCGCAGCGCCTCCTGGAAACGGCTCATCGGCACGGCATGGGGCGGGATTCCACCAGTCTGCTGTGCCCGCCATCGGCCCGGCCCCCAGAATGCGGGCAGCCAACCGATGTGCCCGTGGTGCAGCAGCCCGTTTCCGCCGTGATGACCACCCCGGTGCTGAGCGTGAGCCAGGATTCGCCATTGCAGGAGGCGGTGACGCTGATGAGCGAGCACCACATCAGCGGCCTGCCGGTGCTCGATGCCAGCGGTGCGCTGGTGGGGGAACTCAGCGAGCAGGACCTGATGGTGCGCGAGAGCGGCTTCCAGCCGGGTCCCTACGTGATGCTGCTCGACGCGGTGATCTACCTGCGCAACCCGCTCAACTGGGACAAGGAGGTGCACCAGGTGCTGGGCAGCACGGTGGGCGATGTGATGAACCGCCGCATCCACACCTGCGGCGCCGACATGCCCCTGCCGGCGGCGGCGCGCCAGCTGCACGAGGGGGGCACCCAGCGGCTGTTCGTGCTCGATGACGGCGGCCGGCTGGCCGGCGTGCTCACCCGCGGCGACGTGGTGCGGGCGCTGGCGGCGGCCGAGGGCTGAGGGGTGTCCGGGAGCCGAAGCACCGAACCAGAGCGTGAGCCAACCGCTGTGAACGCCGCCAGTACGGCCGACCCCTTGCCCTCCTGGCGGCCGGGTGCGGTGAAGGAGGCCCTGCTGGCCTTCGTGGCGGCGGTGAGCAGGGAGGGCTCGGCCAGCTATGTGCCGGAGCCGGAGCGGGTGGCCGTGTTCGACAACGACGGCACGCTCTGGCCGGAACAGCCGCTGCCCTTCCAGGCGGCCTTCGCCTTTGCTGAACTCAAGGGCGCGCTCTTGCGCCAGCCGGAGCTGGCGGATGACCCGATGGTGCGGGCGGCCCTGGCGGGCAACATCGGGGCCCTGCTGGCGGGCGACCACTTCGATGGGTTGCTGCGGGTGATCGCCGTGAGCCACGCCGGCCTCACCACCGAGGCGTTTGCGGCGGCCGTGGAGGCCTGGCTGGGTTCGGCCCACCATCCCCAGCTGCAGCGGCCCTATGACGCCCTCACCTACGTGCCGATGCGGGAGGTGCTGCGGCTGCTGGACAGCCACGGCTTCCGCACCTTCATCGTGTCCGGCGGCGGTGCCGACTTCATGCGGGTGTGGGTGGAGCGGGTGCATGGCATTCCGCCGGAGCGGGTGGTGGGCTCCACCGGCCGCACCTATTTCGAGCTGCGCGAAAGCGGCCCAGTGCTGCTCAAGTCGCTCGACACCCTGTTCGTGAACGACGGTGCCGGCAAGCCGGCGGGCATCCATCAGTACATCGGCCGCCGGCCGCTGATGGCCTTCGGCAACAGCGACGGCGACCTGGCGATGCTGCAGTACACCACCATCCACAACCCGCGCCCCAGCTTCGGCCTGATCGTGCACCACACCGACGCCGAGCGCGAATTCGCCTACGACGCGGAAACGCAGAGCACCGGCAGGTTGGTGCACGCCCTGCAGCAGGCCCCCGACCGGGGCTGGCACGTGGTGGACATGGCGCGCGACTGGGAGAGGGTGTTTGCGGACGGCTGATCGCCACGGCTGTTTTCTCGCTTCCCTGTTTTGCTCGCTTCCCTGTTCAGCTCGCGCGCCGGCCTCCCCCCTGCACCGCCAGCACCATCCCATCGGCCACCAGCCATTGGCGCTCATGGCGAGGCAAGGGCATGCCGCCGGTGAGTGCGCCGAAGGCGGGCAGGGCCAGGCGTTCGCTGCGTGGGCAGTAGCTGAAGCAGGGCAGGCGCAGGCGGTCGCCGTTGCCGCCCAGCTGGGCCACCGGGTGCAGGTGGCCGCAGAGGTTGAGCCGGCCGGCCCGGGGGTCCGGTTCGTGGCTCAGCCACCAGGGGCCCAGGGCCTGGCTCGCTTCCTGGGCCAGGCCGGCGATCCAGCTGCCCCGCTCGTGGTTGCCGCCCACCAACCGCAGCGGGCAGCCCAGCAGCTCCGGCAGGGCCGCCAGCTTGGCCCGCAGCTCGGCGGTGAGGCCCAGAGGGCCGTGGATCAGGTCGCCCAGCACGATCACCTGCTCGGGCCGGCGCCGCGCCGCCAGCTCCAGCAGGGCGTTGAGGGTGGCGGCGTCGCCGTCGCTGGGCAGGGGGATGCCCTGGGCCTGGAAGCTCTCGGCCTTGCCGAGGTGCAGGTCGGCCAGCAGCAGCACCCGCCGGCCGGGATCCCAGATCGCCCGCTCCGCCAGCAGCTCCAGCCGCTCGGCGCCCCAGTGGAAGGGGGCCGCTGCTGCCGCAGCTGGAGAGCTCACCGGCTGCCCATCGCCCGCTGGTAGGCCGGGTTGGCCTGAGCCCGGGCGATCGTCGCCTGCACGCCGGGCCAGGGGGCCAGGTCGATCTCGGGGAAGAAGATCGGCAGGTAGGCCAGGTAGGCCTCCACCGCGCAGTCGGCGGCGCCCCAGCTCTCGCCCACCAGCGGCCGGCCCTCGGCCAGCAGGCCATCGAGCACGCCCATCAGCCGCGGGAACTCCCGCTCCCGGTTGCTGGGCACAAACAGCGCCACCGCCAGGGTGGCATTGGCGAACAGCAGCCACTGGGCCACCTTGGCCCGCCGCACCGCCGCCTGCTCCGGCGGGCCGCCGAATTCGCCGCCGTCGTGCTCGGCCAGGTGCAGCAGGATGGCGCCGCTCTCGAACAGCCGCAGGGGCCCGCCGGCCGGATCGCTGAAGCGGTCGTCCTCCAGGGCCGGCAGCTTGGCGAAGGGGTTGATCGCCGTGAAGGGCGGCTGGCGGTGCTCGCCCGCCTGCAGGTCGAGCTCGCGCCAGCTGTAGGCGATGCCCTTCTCCTCCAGGTACCAGCGGGGCATCGAGGCGCGCGTGCGGGCGCCGCCGTAGAGGGTGAGGGCCATGGGAGCCGTGCCGAAGCGGTCGTTGCAGGCCGCCAGCCTATGGAGCAGGGCCCCCTGCCCGGGCCGGTGCCGGGGTGCGGGCCATCCCGGCCATCTGTGCCAGGGTGTGACCGGGCGTCGCGCTGCTGCTGGGACATGCCGATGGTTCCGTCCACGCCTGAGCAGCCCTCCCCGGACCAGCCCGCCGCGCCCGGCGCAGAGGCTGGGCTCGACCCGGACACCCAGGCCTGCCTGCTGAAGCTGGCGCCCCACCTGCTGGGCCGCTCCCGCCGCGGGGTGGTGGGCAGCAGCCGCTACGCCGATCGGCTGCGCCAGGCGGTGCGCGATGCCGCCGCCGACCCCGAGGCCCGGCCGGTGCTGATCAGCGGCGAGCCGGGCCTGGAGAAGGACAACCTCGCCGCCCTGATCCACTTCGGCAGCCCGCGGCGGCGGCGGCTGATGGCCCGCATCGATGCCGCCACCCTGGGGGATGACGGCGCCCCCCTGTTCGGCAGCGGCTCCAGTGGGGGCGTGGGTTCGCTGCTGGATTGCCTGGGCGATGGCGCCCTGCTGATCGACAACCTCGACCGGGCCGACCCGGCCCTGCTGCCGCGGCTGCTGGAGCTGGCCCGCAGTGGCCGCTGGTCGGCCCCCGGGCCCGCCAGCGCCGAGCACCGCTTCGCCGGTCGCCTCTTCTTCACCACCGAAGCGGCCCAGCCCCAGGCCGATCGTTGCTGCACCCTGATCCGGGTGCCCCCCCTGCGGGTGCGCCGCCAGGACCTGGGCGAATGGCTGCGCTACGGCATCCGCCAGCGGGCGCCGCTGCTGGGCTGGGAGCGGCCGCCGGCTGTGGGGGAGGCGGTGGTGAAGCGGCTGCAGAGCCACGATTTTCCCGGCAACATCCGCGAGCTCGATGCCGTGGTGGAGCGGGCCCTCCGCCAGGCCGCCGCCCACCATCCCGCCCAGCTGCCGGAGGACGTGTTCTGGACCGGCAGCCGCCCCAGCCGCCTGCGCTTCGACCTGTTCCGCTGGCGGCCGCGCCTGCGCCAGTGGCTGCGGGCCCCGGCGCTCTGGAACCTGCTGCTGTTCGGCCTGGTGAGCTGGGTGTTCGTGCTGGTGAACCTCTGGCTCTGGCTGGGCCCCCAGGAGCGGGCCCACAACGGCGCCCTGAATCTCTTCTGGGCCTGGTGGTGGCCCCTGATCCTGCTGGCCTATCCCCTGGTGGGGCGGGCCTGGTGCGCGGTGTGTCCCTTCATGGTGTGGGGCACGATCAGCCAGCGGCTGGCGGGCGCCCTGGGCTGGCGGCCCCGCAGCTGGCCCCGGGGGGACAGCGACCGCTGGGCGGCCCCGGTGCTGGCCGGGGGCTTCGCGGCGATCCTGCTCTGGGAGGAGGTGTGGAACCTGGAGAACACCGCCTGGCTGAGCAGCTGCCTGCTGCTGCTGATCACCGCCGGCGCCGTGGTGGGTTCGCTGCTGTTCGAGAAGCGCTTCTGGTGCCGCTACCTCTGCCCGGTGGGGGGCATGAACGGGCTGTTCGCCAAGCTCTCCATTCTCGAACTCCGCGCCCAGGCCGGCACCTGCAGCGGCAGCTGCAGCAGCTACGCCTGCTTCAAGGGCGGCCCAGCTGAGGGGGAGGGCCTGGCCACCGCCGGCTGCCCGCTCGGCACCCATCCGGCCCACCTGGCCGACAACCGCAACTGCGTGCTCTGCTTCACCTGCGCCGCCGCCTGCCCGCACCGCTCCGTGCAGCTGCGGCTGCGGCCCCCCGCCGCCGACCTGCAGCGCGACATGGACCCGCCCGCCGGGGAGGCCGGCCTGATCCTGGTGCTGGCGGGCGGGATCGCGCTGCACCAGTGGCAGCGGCTGCTGGGCTGGCTGCCCCTGGCACCCGCCAGCCTGCATACGGGGCCGCTGCTGCCCCGGCTGGCCTTCGCCGCCCTGGCCCTGGCCCTGCCGGCCCTGGGCTGGCTGGGTCTGCGCCGGCTGCTGCGCCTGCCCTTCACCCTGCTCTACGCCCTGCTGCCGCTCCTCTGGGCCCTGCTGCTGGCCCGCCATTTGCCCCTGGGCATGGGCGAGGCCGGGCTGCTGTTGCCGGCCAGCTTTGGATCGCTGGCCCTGCCCCACTGGCAGGCCGATCCCCATGTGATCGGCTTCTGCCAGAGCGCCGTGGTGCTGGTGGGGGCGCTGGGCGCGGCGGTGCTGATCCCCCGTCTGCTGCCCGCGGGCCGGAGACGCTGGGGCTCCCAGCTGCTGGCCCTGGCTCTGGCGGCGGGGGGCCGCTGGCTGCTGGTGGCCTGAGTCAGCTTCCTGGCCTGAGGCAGCTTCCTGGCCTGGGCCAGCGTCCTGGAGGCGAGAATTGCGGCCGTTCCCCCTCCCTGGCCGCCGATGACGATCGCCCTGTTGCTTGCCCTGGCCGGTTCCCTGGGGCTGATGGCCTTCATCGTGAAGCGCCTGGAGAACTCCTGAGCCACCCCCAGCCATGACCCTGATCGACAGCGTGTATGTGGGGGAGCTGCGCTGCCGCTCCAGCCATCAGCCCTCGGGCACGGAGCTCGACACCGATGCCCCCACCGACAACCAGGGCAAGGGCGAGCGCTTCTCCCCCACCGACCTGGTGGCCACGGCCCTGAGCACCTGCATGCTCACGATCATGGGCATCGTGGCCGAGCGCCATGGCTGGAGCCTGGAGGGCTGCAGCGCCCGGGTGGAGAAAACCATGACCAGCGAGCCTCCCCGCCGCATCGCCCTGCTGAGCGTGTGGCTCACCCTGCCCGAGGCACTGGACGAGCGCCAGCGGGCGGTGCTCCAGCGGGCGGCCGAGGCCTGTCCGGTGAAGCGCAGCCTGGAGGGCGCCGTGCCGATGCAGGTGCACTGGAGTTGATGGTCTTTTCTGGGAGCTGATCCAATGACGCCGATCCGATGACCACGTTTCTGGTAACCGGTGCCAACCGGGGCATCGGCCTGGAATACTGCCGCCAGCTGCAGGCCCGGGGCGACCAGGTGATCGCGGTGTGCCGCACGGCATCGCCCGAGCTGGAGGCCCTGGGGGTGCGCGTGGAAGCGGGCATCGACCTGGCCAGCCAGGCCGCCATCAATGATCTGGTGGCCCGGCTGGAGGGGCTGCCGCTCGATGGGGTGGTGCTCAACGCCGGCATCCTGCAGTCGATGGGCCTGGAGGATCTCGACGCCGAGGGCATCCGCCGCCAGTTCGAGGTGAATGCCCTGGCGCCCCTGCTGCTGGTGCGGGCCCTGCTGGAGCAGTTGCCCCGCGGCGCCAAACTGGCCCTGATGACCAGCCGCATGGGCTCGATCGACGACAACAGCTCCGGCGGCTCCTACGGCTACCGGATGTCGAAGGTGGCGCTGAACATCGCCGCCAAATCGCTGGCGATCGACCTCAAGCCCCGCGGCATCGCCGTGGCGATCCTGCATCCGGGCCTGGTGCGCACCCGCATGATCCAGTTCAACCCTGCCGGCATCAGCCCGGAGGAGAGCGTGCGGGGGCTGCTGGCCCGCATCGACGCCCTCACCCTGGAGACGAGCGGCACCTTCTGGCACGCCAATGGCCAGGTGCTGCCCTGGTAGGGCTGGTTAGAGCGCTTCCGCCCGGTTGGCCTCTGCAATCAGTCGTTGCACCCGCTCCAGCACCGATTCGTTGCTCATGCGGTTGTTGAGCCGCTCCACCAGCAGGGGGAAGGCCAGGGGGCCGGGGCGGGGAGTGCGCTCCAGCAGCCAGCGGCTGGCCGCCAGGCGTTCCAGGGCGGCCTGCAGCCGCGGCAGCTCCAGCTGCTCCTCGATCACCTCGCGGTGGGCCTGCTCCAGCAGCAGGTGGCCGGGCTCGTGCTTCTGGAACACGTCGAACAGCAGGGCGGCGCTGATCTGAAGCTGGCCGCCGGTCTTGGCCTGTCCGGGCATGGTCTGGGTGATCAGGCCGCTCACCTGGGCGATGGCGCGGAAACGGCGCCGGCAGAGCTCGGAGAGGTTCACCGCCTGCTCCAGGTCGGCGGCCAGGTGCACACTGTCGAGCAGGTCGTCGCCGTGGAGCTCCAGCAGTTCGTCGAAGGGGTAGCCCTTGGGGGCCAGCAGCTCAAAGCCGTAGTCGTTCACCGACACCGTGACCGTGCTGGGGCGGTGACGGGCCAGGCGCCAGGCCCAGAGGAAGCCGATGCCCTCGTGCACGAAGCGACCCTCGAAGGGGAAGGCGAACAGGTGGCTGCCCTCACGGCTGTGGCAGAGCTCCACCAGAAACTCCTGCTGGCGGGGCAGGCGGGAGAGGTCGGCCTGGCGGCGCAGCAGCGGTTCGAGGGCCCGCAGTTCGGGTGTGTCCAGCGCGCTCGCGCTGTCGGCCGGGTCCAGCGCCAGGGCGCGGGCACAGCGGTCCACTTCGGCGCGCAGGTGCTGGCTGAGCAGATCGGAGAGGGCCATCTGGCCGCCCGCCCAGGCCGGCACGGCGGTGCTCTTCTTCGTGGTGGCCTTCACCTGGGCGGTCATCTCCCGCAGCCGAACGAACTCCAGCTGGCGGCCGGCGAAGAAGAACACATCCCCGGCCTTGAGTCGGCCGATGAAGGCCTCCTCTACATGGCCGATCACGGCGCCGCGCACGAAGCGCACCGTCACCGAGCGGTTGGCGGTGATCGTGCCGATGTTGAAGCGGTGCAGGCGGGCGATCGCCTTGTCGAGCACCCGAAAGTGGAAGGGTTCACCCGCGGCCGCAGGCTCCTCGCCCAGCTTGCCGCCGGGCTCCAGCCGGCAGCGCACCAGCTTGCGGTAGCGGGGATAGGCGGCCAGGCACTGGCCGCCGTGCTCGAGGAAGTCGAGGCACCACTGCCACTGGCTGTCGCTGAGCTCCCGGAAACTCCAGGCGGAGCGCACCGCCGCCAGCGCCTCGCTGGGAGCGAAGCCCGGTCCGCAGGCCAGGCTGGTGAGGTGCTGCAGCAGCACATCGAGGGCCAGCTGGGGCGGCCGGCGCGTTTCCACCAGTCCCTGTTCCAGCCCGCGGCGCATGGCGCTCACCTCCAGCAGCTCCAGGGCGTTGGTGGGCATGAACAGCACCTGCGAGGTGCCCCCCGGGCTGTGGGCGCTGCGGCCGGCCCGCTGCAGCAGCCGGGCCAGGTGCTTGGCGCTGCCGATCTGCACCACCCGCTCCACCGGCTGGAAATCCACGCCCAGATCCAGGGAGCTGGTGCACACCACCCAGCGCAGATCCCCCGCCTTCACGCCGGCCTCGATCGCCTCGCGCTCAGCGCGGTCGATGGAGCTGTGGTGGAGGGCCAGGGCGTCCTCCATCTCCGGGCAGGCGAAGCGCAGGCACTGGTGCCAGCGCTCGGCCTGGTTGCGGGTGTTGGTGAACAGCAGGGTGCTCACCGCCGGATCCAGCCCCGCCACCAGCTCCTCGTACATGCGCAGGCCGAGGTGGCCGCCCCAGGGGAAGCCGTCGATCGAGTCGGGCAGCAGGCTGCGGATCGCCGTGGCCCGCTGGATGTCGGCGGTGAGGATGCGGGGCGCGCCGGCACCGACGCCCACCGCAGCCCGGGCCGCCTCCTCCAGGTTGCCGATCGTGGCGCTGATCGCCCAGGTGCGCAGCCCCGGCCTCAGCTGCCGCAGCCAGCTGAGGCACAGCTCGGTCTGCACGCCGCGCTTGCTGCCCATCAGCTCGTGCCACTCGTCGAGCACCACCGACTGCAGGGCGCCGAACAGCTCCGGCGCCTTGGCGTTGGCCAGCAGCAGGCTGAGGGATTCGGGGGTGGTGATCAGGATCTGGGGCGGGGAGCGCAGCTGCTTGCCGCGCTCGTGGCTGCTGGTGTCGCCGTTGCGGATCGCCAGGCGCAGGGGCCAGCCCATCGCCTCGATCGGCGCCTGGATCGCCAGGGCCAGGTCGCGGCTCAGGGCCCGCAGGGGGGTGAGGTAGAGCAGGCGCAGGCCAGGGGGCGACGTGCCGGGACTGCCTGGGCTCCATCCGGCCTCAGCCAGCAGCTCGGCGATCGGCCCCATCACGGCGGCGTAGGTCTTGCCGGAGCCGGTGGGCACCTGGATCAGGCCGCTCTCGCCGGCCAGGTAGGCCTGCCAGGCCTGGCGCTGGAAGGCCATGGGCGTCCAGCCCTGGTGGCTGAACCAGGCTTTGATCGGGGCGAGCGGCTTGCTGGAGGGATCGGCTCGCCGGGGCTGGCTCACACCGATCGCAGAACCGAAGATTCAGAACCTAGCAACAGCGGTTGGCCGACCGGGGTTGGGGCTGGGGGCTCCATTGATCGGCCGGCGATTGCCCATTTATGCCTGCGTGGTGTCGGGAGCGTTGCCGCCTGTGGGCAGGCCGGAGGATGACAAGCTCCGCTCTGCCAGCCAGCGCGTCTGTTCAGCGTCGATCAGCTTTTCGATGCGGGTGCGCAGATCTGCTTCGCCAAGATCCTGAATATCTTTTGGGAAAGCGGATTGCCAGTTGCTCTGATCAAGAAAACGGAGATCAGCATGGGTTCGCTCAATATCTGCGCGGATGGCAGTGCTCACAAGCTGCAGCGACTGCAAGGCATCAATCCCATGGGCATGGCCGTGGATCGGTTCACCGAGGCCGGTGATGGTGTAGGGACAAGCCCAGTCCCAGCCGTCGCCGATGTACTGGGGGGTGCCAACCGACACCAGCACACGCTGATCCGTTTGCACGGCAGTGAGTTCTCGCTCGGCGATCACACGGCCAAGTTCGATGACTGCTTTCATGGAAATGAATGTTGTGAACGCCCAGGGTCAGAAGCGGGTAATAGGTCTGAGCATAGAACCCAGCCTCGGCTCCCGACTTCTGTGTCGACCATGGATTCATCCGCCGATATGCTGTTACACCTGCCAATATTCACGACAGCCAGATGCTTCCTCGCCTGCTGGATCCAAATTGAACATGATTATGTCTGGGCAGGCTCAGCGTGTTCAGGTGACTGCTTTGAGGAACTTCTCTACCTCGGTAAATTCGAAAGCCTGATCCACGAAAAAGGCGCTCGCAAACATCCGCTCAGCGATTCAGCCAAGAAACTAAATCGGATCAAGTCGGCAATCAGAGCTTGGGTGGAGCATGTCTTTGGCTGCATGACAATGTCCATGGGTAGAAAGCTGACAAGAAAGATCGGAATTGAAAGGAACAAGGATTGGTGGTGCTTCAAAAACCTAACCTTTAACTTCCTGCCTTTTCTGCAGCGCTCTGGTCATATTGCAGTGGTTGCATTAATCCTGCGGAGAAGGTGTCGTGGTTCAAGTGATTTCGTCAATTGACGATATAAGAATCTCTTGCTATGCCGCCTGATTGGCGGCTTTTTCATGCCCGCATAAGCTCTGCAAAGCGCTTATTATTGGAGTTGCCTTAACGAGACAAGGTGGGTAGCCCATGCCGGGTCATTCGCACGCACTTGTTCTGCGTTGTTCTGCAGCAGCATGCTGCAAGTCTGGTCAACAAAAAGCCCCTATAAAGGGGCTGGCGGAGGATGGCGGGGTTGGGGTTGCCGCGATCAGGCTTTCAGCTCTGAGCCTGATGCCCCTTTGATACGACGACGAATTCGACGGCTGAACGAGAAGGCCGCCGCGGCTCCCAGCACAGGCAGGGGGCCAGGCACATCAACGGCGCCAGGCACCGTACGTTGCTCTCCAGCTCGGAACCAAAACCTTGGGCGCTCCCCTGTGCTGGAATTGGATCCAGTGAATGTAAACGACCCAGTGGCCAGGATGTCGGCAAACAGGCCGGAGGTATCTTCGTAAAGCACCTCAAGAGCTGTATCTCCCACTGGGCCATAGGGCCCGAAGGGCGTTCCATTGATGTTCAGGCTGTTCACGGTCATCTGGTTGATCGAGCTACCTTGAACGAAAATCCCGGTGTAGACAAAGGAATCACCTGCCAACGATGGACTGAGGGAAGTGGCTGTTTCCTGCGGATCAAGAAAATCACCATCCCGATTGAAATCAATCGAATAGTCTGTGGTTCCAGTCGTGTAGCTGTAGAGGAATTTGAAATCGTACGGTTGACCAAACACCCACACAGGCGCTCCTGTCGGATTCAGTGGAACTCCCGTTGGCGAGGGATTGCCAGGAGTAAAGAGCACCGCCTCAAAACCGGTACCGCCACGGCGCGCACGTGCCTGGATCTCATAGGGGCCCGCGAAGGGATCAGAGGAAACAACTGTGGCGGCTTGGGAAGGAGTGGCGCCAGGGCCAACAAGAGCTCCGGTTGCAACCAGGCCAAGGGCGACTGGAAACAGAAATCCTCTGGAATGATTGAAATTCATTGAAGAAAATTAGTAATTCATACACCTATTGTCCAGCTTTTCCTGGGTGCTCTCGTGTATGCGCAGATTTGTCGCAGAAATTAATAATCCTGGCCAGTGGGATGTCGTAGGCCGTTCTTGCGTCACCAGCACCCGCTCCCTCTGGTATCGGCGGCGCTCGGCCTGTACCGCCAGTGCGTCTCTGTCGGCTTCCTCGCAGGGCGGATCAAACCAGAAGGTGGTGCCCACCCCCAGCGCACTCACCATCTGCACCGTGCAGCCGTGCTTCTCCAAAATGTCGCGCACGATCGAGAGGCCCAGACCCGTGCCCACCGCAGTGTGCACGGCGTTTTCCACCCGGTAGAAGCGTTCAAAAATTCGCTCCTGATCCATCTCGCTGATGCCCGCTCCCGTATCGGTAATCTCGATGTGCACCTTGGGCAAGGGGGAGCTCAAAGGGCAGCTGGGTGCGTCTTCGGGCCCGTTGCTCGGATCGAAGGCGCAGTGGTGCGGCCAGGGGGAGGCCCGCAGCGTCAGCTGCCCGCCGGGGGGCGTGAACTTCAGGCCGTTGCCCACCAGGTTGTCGAACACTTGCAGCAGTAAATCCCAATTGCCCCGAACCCGTGGCAGCTGGGCTTCGCTCTCCAGCTCCATCGCCACCCCCTTTTCCTGGGCATTGAGCCGGTAGGTGCGCAGGGTTTGCTCCACCTCCACCTCCACCGGCTCCAGCTGCCACTCCCGATCCGATTCCAGGCGGGAGAGATCGAGCACGTCGTTGACGGGCCAGGTGAGACGATCGGTTTCCGCATTGGAAATGCCCAGAAACTCTTTTTTTGCTCCTCGCTCAGCAGATCCCCCATGTCGTAGAGAGTTTCCACGTAGCTCTTGATGTTGAACAGCGGTGTGCGCAGTTCATAGCAGATGTTGCTGATGAAACGGCTCTGGGCGGCGTTGAGCTCCACCTCCCGCTGAGGTCCTGCACCGTTATGGCGATGCCCTTGAGGCTTTCGCCGCTGGCATCGTGACGTGACCCCCTTTGCTGCTCCAGTTCTTATGAGAGCTAATGGGGTAATCAGGCCGCTTTCCATTGCTGGAGGACTTCCAGGGGCGTACGCCCCTTCAGAGCTGAATGCGGTCTGTAGACGTTGTACTCGATTCGGTGCTGCTCTGCCAACAGCTTTGCCTCAGGTAGAGATACAAAGAGCTCAATATTCAGGAACTCATCCCTGAGTCTGCCGTTGAATGACTCCACGAATGGATTCTCCCAGGGTGACCCTGGCGGGATGTATACAGTTCCCGCACCACTGCCTGTGCACCACTCTTGCAGAGCGTTGGCAATGAACTCAGGGCCATTGTCCATCCGCATGTGAGTTGGTGCTGGATAAAGCTTGAGAAGCTCCTCGATTGTGTCGATCACATCAACAGCTTGGCAGCATCGGCCCACCCGAATGGCCAGGCAGACGCGGCTGTATTCATCCACCACGTTGAGGAACTTGAGCGTCCGGCCATCGATCGTCTGGTCGAACTGGAAGTCGATGGCCCACACATGGTGCGGGTATTCGGCCCTCAGAACCACCCTGGATCCGTCTGTGGGCCTTGAGCGTTTCCGGCTGCGCGGCAGGGGCAGCTGGAGCCCTTCTTCACGCCAGATCCGTTGCACCCGCTTGTGGTTGACACTCCAGCCATCCAGTCGCAGCCGTCGGTAGACCAGCCGCCGGCCCCAGCCCACATGGCGCCGGGCCAGCTCACGTATCCGCCGCCGCAGCTTCTGCTCCTCGATGTCTGCCAACGGCACAGGACGCCGCTGGGTGTTGCGGTGTTGGCTCGCCAATCGGCAGGCTCGTCGCTGGGAAACCCGGAATCGATCCTGCAGAACTATAACGGCTCTGCGTCGACGTTCCGGGCTTAGAAGTTTCCCGTCGCACCGCAAGGTGCGCCTCACGGCGCAACAAGCTCCCACTGCTTTGCAGAAGCCTGCGGCTAGAGCATCGCTTTATCGAGCTCAGCATCAGCCAGCAATCGCTTGAGCCTGGTGTTCTCCTGCTCAAGCTCCTTCAGTCGCTTGGCCTCTGTCGCTTTCATGCCGCCATAGAGCTGCTGCCAGCGGTGATAGGTGGGTGCGGAAACCTCCAAGACCCTGCAGACGTCAGCGATGCTCTGGCCCTGGTTGAGAAGCTGCTCAGCGGTGCGCAGCTTGCGGATGATCTGCTCGGGAGTGTGGTGCTTGCGTTTCATGGGGCTTTTCCTGGCCAAGTCTGGCCGATAGGGAAGCTCTCATAAGGGCTGGTTCAGTTTTTGGGGTCCACGTCACTATCCTGGCTGCGCGACATTGAAGCCCAGCCAATCGCCGCACTCAGCCGCAGTGTCCTGGTCGCATCGGCGACGCAATGGAAGGCCCTGACAGGGACTGGGCTATAATTGGCTGTTGGAATCTGCCGCGTAGCGGCTTAGTTCAACGCTGAATGGGTGAATCCGCATAAATACCCTCTTCCGGCTCTCCTGGCAGTATAAAACTGAGGATGTCAGCTGGCGATACGGCCAGAACCCTGTTTTGGCAATGGTTTTTGCAATAGCTTCGATGGCTTCTGTCGTTGCATGCGGATCCCTATTATAGCTCACCACGATACAAAGGTCTGATTCCGAACCCTGAGACAAGCCGCCTGATACAAGACAACAAAATCAAATTATCTTCGCCTCAGGGTGGTGAGTAACCGGCAGAATAAACCACCAGAGACATCTTCATGTCATACTCTTTTGCGTTTGTTTTGCTAGAACTGTCGAGATGTGCACTCAGCACGTATATGTCCGTGATGAGCAATGATCGCCAAGGTAATGCCTAAGGTTTGGATCCGCTGATCCTTCAAGCTCTTTATTGACAGGATCCGATAATTACCCTGGTCTTGGTGCTCCTTTCTGCGAACCTCAGCGATAACTGCGGATCGCTTTCCTCATATCTCTTGGGCTGCAGGGCTTCCACCCTTATGTTCCCGCAAGCTAGCCGTGGATCACGGGTCCGATAACCACCTGTTCTTGAGAGCACCATTATTTTGCCCCGCCACTCACGTAATCCTGCCCGGGGAAATCTGAATCGCCCGGTCTAGCCACAGGCTGTCTATAGCTCTACATAGGGCGATCGTCTTCGCCTGTGCCTTTGTGCTTCATCAGCGGTATGGCGCCAGCGGGCCATGCCCATCAAAGCCCAGCTCCGTCCCCTGCAGCCCCTCCATCGCCCGCATCGGCCTGAAGCGCTCGGGGATGTGCCTGCGGATTCAGCGATGCAGCGCCGTGCCCTGGTGATCCCGGGGATCGATTCGCTGGGCAGTCACCCTAAGTTCCGTCATTCAGCAGGGCCACTTCGGCGCAGAGCCCGGGTCCGAAGGCCAGGGCCAGGCACGGCCCGGGTGCTGCTGTGCGCCGCAGGCGATCGAGGATGAACAGCACCGTGGCCGACGACATGTTGCCGTGCTCCTGCAGTACGGCCTGGGACACGGCGAGCTGGTGGGGTTCCAGTCCGAGGGCGGCGCCGCACACCTGCAGGATGCGGGGGCCACCGGGGTGCATCGCCCAGCTGGCGATGTCCGCCAGGCGGTGGCCCCTGGGTTGCAGCCAGCGCTCGAGCCAGGGACGCAGCTGGCCGGCCACCGCCTCCGGCACCCGGGGGGAGAGGCCCATCTCGAAGCCTTGGTCGCCGATCTGCCAGTGCATCAGGTCTGCGGTATCGGGGATCACGGTGGAGCCGGTGGCCAGCAGGTGGAGGCCAGGCCCTGGGTGGGCGGGCCTGGCGGTGGCCACCAGGGCGGCGGCTCCATCCGCAAACAGGGCATTGGCCACCACCTTCTCCGGATCCCAGCCGTAATAGAGGTGCAGGCTGCACAGCTCCACGCAACAGAGCAGCACCACCGCCTCGGCATCGGCCTCCACGAAGGCCTGGGCCACCCGCAGCCCGTTGAGGGCGCCGTGGCAGCCCATGAACCCCACATGGGTGCGCTGCACCCCCGCATCCAGGCCGAGCTGGCAGATCAGCTCCAGATCCACGCCCGGTGCCTGGAAACCGGTGCAGCTCACGGTGATCAGATGGGTGATCCGGGAGGCCGCCATCGCCGCGTCGGCCAGGGCAGCGCGCACCGCCGCCAGGGCCAGGGGGGGTGCATGGCGGGTGAAGGCGGCCATGCGCGCCGCCGTGGTGGGGCTCTGGGTGCCATAGAACGGCAGCCGCTCGCCCAGCGGCAGCTGGGCGGCATTGGGCGGGGCGAGCACGCTGCCCCGCTGGCGCACTTGGGTGCGGCGCTGGATCCGTTGCAGCAGGGCGGCCCGGCTGCCGCTGGCCCCACTCACCCGTTCGGCCAGGGCGATGGCATCGGCCTGGCTCACCTGGTGGACCGGAACGGCGGTGCCGAGGCCGCGGATCGTCAGGGGCATGGCAGCACTGGGCGGGGGGGAAGGACCACGTGGTTGAGCTGGCCCACCAGCCCTTCGGCCAGGGCCGGCAGCCTTTGGCTGAGGGCAAAGGCCAGGGCGGTGGCCCCTGGCTGGCGCAGCACCAGGGCCAGGCCGCGGCAGAGCCGCTGGCGGCGACCCACCTGCCGCTGCAGCACCTGCGCCCAGCGGCGCTCCAGGGCCGGACTCCAGCCCGCCAGCCCCGCCAGCACCAGGGGGGCGGCGGCGGCGCCGGCGGTGAGCGCCCATGCCATCCCCTCGCCGGTGAATGGCTCCACGTAGCCCGCCGCATCCCCCAGCACCAGGAAGCGCTCACCCGCCACCACCGATGCCCGGCGGGTGAGGGCGGGGGTGAGCTGCCAGCGCGCCTGCTCCAGCCCCGCCGGGATCGCAAAGCCGGCGCCGGTGAGCACGGCCCGGGCGGCGGCGGCGGCGCCCCCGCTGCCGGGCCCGGCGTGGGCCAGCAGGGCCTGGCGATCGAAGGCGGCCGCCAGGTTGAGTTGGCCGTCCTCCCGCCGCACCAGCCCCACGTAGCCCTGCCGCGCGATGGCCATGTGGATGCAGCCGGCCGGATAGGGCGCCTCCGGTGCCGCCAGCACGCAGCCCGCGCCGATGCGGGCCCGCTGCTGCACCACCGGCACACCGGCCTCGGCTGCGGGCAGGCAGTGGTGAGTCAGGCCCGCGGCCACCAGCACCACCCCGGCGCGCACCGCCAGGGGCTCGGGGCAACCGCGCTGCTGCAGGGTCAGCGTCCGTGCCGTGGCGTCGGCCGGGCCCAGCCGGGCGGTGGTGCTGGCACGGAACTCGGCGCCGGCGTCGATGGCGGCCTGCACCAGCGCCTGGTCGAACCGCTCCCGGGAGAGGGCGCGGCCATCGGGCAGGGCAAGGGTGGCGCGCTCCCCCCGGTGCCCCAGCTGCAGCTGCCGCAGGGGCACCCCGCCCTGGCTGTCGACCAGCCCGCCCGCCCCGGCCGCCGCCAGCACCGCCTGGGCCTGGGCATTGAGGCAGCAGCCGCACACCTTCCAGCGGGGAAAGGCCCGCTTCTCCACCAGCAGCACCCGCACCCCCTGGCGGGCGAGTTGCAGGGCCGCCAGGGCTCCGGCCGGACCTGCCCCCACCACCACGGCCTGCCAGTGTTCGGGGCTGGCTCCCAGGCTGGGGCGCGCGCCCATCGGCTGGAGCTCCTGCATCGGGTGGTGCTCCCGCCCGTTCAAGCGCGCTCCCAGTGCAGAAGGTAACGCTCGGGCCAGCAGCGTTGCAGCGACGCCCCTGCCAGGCCGGCCCGCTCGGCCAGGGCCAGCACCTCCGCCGGTTGGAAGGCCGCCCGCACCGAAAGGGGCCCATCGGTGTGCACCACCCACGAGCGGCTGAGCAGGCGGGTGCCGGCCCAGGCCAGGGCATAGCCCAGCCGGCTGCGGATCAGGTCATTCACCAGCACCAGGTGGCGGGCCCGCTGGGCCATCAGCGCCAACAGGCGCTCGGCATCGGCGTCGGGCAGGTGGTGCAGAAACAGGGAGCAGAACACCACATCGGCTGTATCCGCCGCCTCGGGCGTTGCCAGGGCATCGGCGCAGAACAGCTCCACCACGGCCCCCCGCCGCTGGGCATTGGCCCGGGCGATCTTCACCGCTTCGGGGTTGAGGTCGCAGGCGCGCAGCTCCAGGTCCAGGCCCCGGCGCCGGGCCAGCAGGGCCAGGTCGATGGCGGTGTCCCCGCCACCGCAGGCCAGCTCCAGCACCTGCAGCGGCGCACCGGGGCGGCGCCGGACCAGGACCTCGATCGGCGCCAGCAGGCTTCCGGCCAGGCCGCTGATGCCATTGATCCGCCGCAGCCCGGCCAGGGCACGGGCGTGCTCGGCGGGATCCAGCCCCGGCTGATCCATCACTTCGGGCTGGCGATCGCGCCGCTGCAGGCCCTCGCCCGCGGGCATGGGTGGGGGCATGGACGCCGTCGGGGTGATCTGTCCATGATGACGAGCTGGATCCGGGCCTGCGCTTTGCGTCCGCTTGCCATCAGCTCGGCCTGCGCGTCCAGTTGCTGTTGGTGGTCCTCCCGGTTTCCGTACAGTCTGTACAGAACTCCCGAGGCTGCCGCCCCGGCTGCCAGCCGGACTGCCAGCCGGACTGCCAATCGGACTGCCGCCCGGACTTCCTCCAAAGCAGCCGCCAAGGGGAGTTGCGGGGACCTGTCATCGGGGCTGCGATTGAGCGGGCGAGAGCTTCCGTAAGCGCTGCTCAGGGTTCCAGCAGCGCCAGGGCGGTGGCCATGCTGTCGGCTTCGCTGGCCGGCTTGTCGTGGCGCCAGCGGGCGATGCGGGGGAAACGCACGGCGATGCCGCTCCTGTGGCGCGTTGAGCGCTGCAGACCCTCGAAGGCCAGCTCAAACACCTGCAGCGGCTGCACCGCCCGCACCGGCCCGAAGCGCTCGGTGGTGTGGCTGCGGATCCAGCGGTCGAGCGCGGTGATCTCGGCGTCGTCGAGGCCGGAGTAGGCCTTGGCGAAGCTCACCAGCTGCCCTTCGCCATCGGGTCCAGATGGGCGATCCCAGAGGCCGAAGGTGTAGTCGGTGAACAGGTTGGCGCGGCGGCCGCTGCCGGCCTGGGCATAGAGCAGCACCGCATCGAGGGTGTAGGGATCGCGCTTGTGCTTCCACCAGTGGCCCCGCCGGCGGCCGGCCAGGTAGGGGGAGTCGAGGCCCTTGAGCATCAGCCCCTCGGCGGCGGCGCCGGCGGCCTGCCGGCGCAGGGGCTCCAGTTGCGCCCAGTTCTCCAGGGGCAGGCGGGGGGAGAGGCGCAGGAGCCCGGATCCGGGGGTGGTCGTCGCCTCCGGCAGCTGCTGGAGCAGCGCCTCCAGGGCGGCACGGCGCTGGCTCAGGGGTTGGGGGCGCCAGTCCTCGCCCCCCCGTTCCAGCAGGTCGTAGGCCACGAAGGCCGCCGGACACTCGGCCAGCAGCTTCCGGCCCGGCGCCTTGCGGCCCAGGCGCCGCTGCAGCTGGGCGAAGGGGGCGGGCTGGGGGGCGTCGGCCGGCCACACCAGGATCTCGCCGTCGAGCACGGTGCCGTCCGCCAGGGCGGCGGCGGCGGCCACCAGCTCGGGGAAGGCGGCATTGATCAGCTCCTCGCCGCGGCTCCACAGGAACGCCTCACCGGCGCGGCGGATCAGCTGGCCGCGGATGCCGTCGAACTTCCACTCCACCAGCCAGGCGCTGGTGGGGCCGCTGAGGGGAGCCGCCGCCGGCTCGCCGTCTGCCTCCAGCACCAGCGGCGAGGCCAGGAAAAACGGATAGGGCCGGCTGGGCACGGCCTCCCCCTCGCTGGCGGAGGCCAGCAGGCCCCGGTAGGCGGCGGCGCTGGGGCGGAAGCCGCCCATCAGCCGGTGCTGGAGCAGGGATTCCTCCAGGCCGCTGAGCTGGGCCAGGGCCCGCAGCACCAGGCCCTGGCCCACGCCCACCCGCAGCCCGCCCGTGAGCAGCTTGTTGGCTACCAGCAGCTCGGCCGGGCTGAGGCCCTGCCACAGCTGGCGCACCGCTGCGGCCTGGTCGGCCCCGGCCCGGGCGGCGGCGGCGGGCAGCAACTGCTCCAGCCAGCAGTGCAGGGGCTGGCTGGCCGGCTCCTGGTGGTGCCGCGGTGCGGGGGCCGCGTCCTCCGGCGCCACCTGCTGCCAGAGCAGGGCGATGGTCTCGGCGGAATCGCCCACGTGGGCGTAGCAGTCGTCGAACAGCCAGTCGGGCAGGGGGGAGCCCTCCAGGCAGATCTCGCGCAGGCGGCGGCCGGTGATCAGGCGCCGGCCCTGCTTGCCCAGCAGCACGTGCAGGGCCCAGGCGGCGTCGGCCGGCTCGCTCCCGCCAAAGAAGGCCACCAGGGCCGCCACCCGGGCGTTGGTGCCGCCGCTGGCGTCGAGGGCGCTGTAGAGGGCGGCGAAGCGGCGCATGGCGCGGCGAGCGGCGCTGTGACCAGGATGGACTGTGCGCAGACCCTATGCGAGATGGGCCAAACCCCGGACCCCGGCGGTCACGACCGCCAGTGGGAGCTGAACCGCCGCAATTTCGAGGGGCGCTGGCGCGGCGCCAGCCAGTGGTTCCTGCGGGACGGGCAGGGGGTGCTGGATCTGGCGCGGCCCAGCCGGGTAATCGACGACACCTGTTATGCCATCCACTTCAGCGACGACGACACCGGCACCTGGGACGGCTCGGGGCTGCTGTTCGCCCCGGATGGCCGCCGCCGCCTGCCCCTCTCCCGGGTCGGCTACAACAGCGGCGGCCAGTGCTGGCAGTTCGGGGGGGCCGGCGGCCAGTCGAGCCTGGCGGTGGATCCGGAGCAGGGCCGCTTCGGCCATGAGGTGAACCTTTTTTATGACGGCCCCCAGGGCCGCTCCCGCTCGATGCTCGTGCTGCTCTGGGGGCGGCGGGATTCCGATGCAGGGGCGGCGGCGGCGGCCGACTCCGCGCCCTGGCAGCTCGACGCCGTGGGGGCGGTGCCCTTCCGCTGCAGCCTCGCCGCCGCCGCCGAGCCGCCCCGGCCGCTGCGGCCCTGGCAGGAGCTGGTGGCCGGGCAGCAGGGGTGGCCGGGGGTGATCGAGCGGCTCCAGCCCCACGACTGGCCCAGCCACGATCCCCCGGCCGAGCCCTGTGCGCCCTTCGACGCGGCCCTGTTCCTGGCAGGGCAGCCGTCGGGCGCCCCACCCCTGGTGGCGGGCTGCGTGGATGGGCTGGTGTTCGCCGTGCCCGAGCAGCTGCCCGCTGGCGCCTTCAGCCTGCAGGTGGGCTGCCGGCTGGCCGCCGATCGCTTCGATCTGGTCAGCATTCACTTCGGCGCCGACCAGCGCCTGGTGTGCTGGGAGCGGCGACACTTCCGGGCCCCTCAGGCCGCCACCAGTGCGGCCCAGGCGGGCGCCAGCGCAGCGGGCACCGGGCGGGGTACGTAGTCGCGGGGGTCGCTGGGGCCGTGGCGCAGCACCGCATTCACCACCACGGCCGCCTGGCGGCCGCGGTTGATGGCGCCGTGGGGCACGCCGGGGGGGATGCGCACCCAGGTGGCTTCGTCCTCCCGCAGGGTGATGCGCCGCAGCACACCGGCCTGCAGCACGATCAGGTCGATGGCGCCACGCAGCACCATCAGCTGGTCGGTCTGGCGGCGGTGGCAGAACAGTTCGGCGCTGGCGCCGGCGCCCACTTCGGCGATCAGGGTTTCGTGGCTGGGCTGGGGGGCGCTGAACAGGGTGGCGCCGGTCGGAGCCGAGCTGGTGGCGGCCTGGCGGGGCACCAGTTCGATCTGGCGAGTGAGGGCCATCGGGGATCTTCTCTCAATCTGTGAAGCTTCGCGACAGTTCCGCTGGTGCGCGCGTTGCCTTTGGTACCAATTCGGTCTTTTGTCAGCACTTGCTGGCATGGCCCCACCTCGCGCAGGTAGCTGGCCAGGCCGTGGCTGTTGCCGTGGATCACGTACACCTGCCGGGCGCCAGTCTGCGTTCACGATCCCTTTCCCTCAGGCTTGGATCACAAAGTCGCCAGCGGTGAGGCTGGGCTTGCCCAGTAATGACGCGAACTGTCCGCCGCTGCCGAAGCCTGAGGCAGTGCCGTTCTGGTTGTAGAAGAGGCCACCGCTGCTGCGGTCGTAGACGATCAGGGCTCTCCTGCTGGCCCCCTCCGCGATGCTGGCGACATTGGCGAACTCCCTAGCCACGCTGAATCCGTTGCCAACCGCGCTGATGAGGGCGGTGAAGCTGGTCTTGTCGAGCACCACCCTGTCGCCGTCGGCGCTGACGAAATCCATCAGTGTGTCGATGCCGAAGGCGGAGGGTCGAAAGGCTGCTCCGGAATCGAACAGGAACCGGTCGGCATTGCCCTGGCCGAACAGCCGATCGGAGCCGCTGCCGCCATTGAGCCAATCGATGCCGTCGCCACCGATCAGCACGTCGGAGCCGCCGCCTCCGTGAAGGATGTCGTTGCCCGCGCCACCGTTGATCACGTCGTCGGCACTGCCGCCCGTCACGTTGTCGTTGCCGCTGCTCTTTAGATCGGCCGAGTTGATGACGATCCTAGCCAGGTCGGTGGATGAACTGGCTCGGCTGGTGTTGTCGCCGAGGAAGAGAAGATTGGGTTGCTTGTATGGGTTATAGGGCAGGCCTGCGGCGATGTGATCAAACGCCCGGTAATCCTTGATTGATCCCTGCAGGATTACATTGGAGTTGACCGAAAGGTAGTAGGTGTTGTTCAGTGCCAGCAGGTCGTAGCTGACCCATTGGCTGGTGGAGAGAAACGCGCGCTCCGAGGGGCTGTGGGTGAAGAGATGGCTGCCGTCCTGCTGGGCCCAGATCTCGTCAGTCCAGAAGCCCAGTTCAATTCCTTTCTGATCACTGTCAAGCAGGATCACAGCAAAGCCCGCTCGGTCGATCAGGCCATCGCCGTTGTCATCACCGCTGTGGATTTCGCTGTTAATCTTCAACCGGAGGGTAAGGTTAAAGCCCTGGCCGCTGCTCAGCTCCGGGAAGCTGCTGTTCTTCAGCGTGGGGATGAAGGGCTGGTAGTTGCTGTAGCCGGCCCTCGCGGTGGTGGCGGAAGTGCCATAACTGGTGTTGAGGTTGGTGAATCGGATCGTCTCGCTGCCGATCTTCACCGAGCCCAGGGTCTGGCGGCAGGAGCTGGTGTTGTTGGTGCCATAGGCGAGCCATTCCTGCTGATCAGGGCGGTTGCCGCGTTGGCCGTTGTAGAGATCGAGTTTGGCCATCGAGGAATAGTGAAAGGGATGATGAATACTTCTGGGGTGGGGCTCTGCTTGTGAACCCTTCAGTTATCACCAGCTTATCCGTATCTGCACTATGGATGATCAAATCTATCTTTTCATCATACCTGCGTTGGTGGGGCCGCTGCCAGGGCCGCTTCGATGTTCCCTATCCCATCCTCCAAAACCTCGCCGGCCCTTTCGCCCCGCTCCTCGGCAAGTACCCCCGCCAGCGGTTCGGCGCTGATTCCTTCCACTTCCCGCAGATAGCGGGCCAGCCCCTCGCTGTTGCCGTGGGTCACGTACACCTGGCGCGCGCCGCTCTCCTTCACGCTGCGGATTAGGCCGGGCCAGTCGGCGTGGTCGCTCATCACGAAGCCGCGCTCATAGCCCCGCCGCCGGCGGGCGCCGCGCACCGCCATCCAGCCACTCACGAAGGCCGTCTGCGGCAGCTTGTAGCGCTTCATCCACGGCGAGCGGTGGGCCGAGGGCGGCGCGATCACCAGGCGCCCCGCCAGCGACTCCCCCTTGCCCACCGCGCTCGCCGGCCGGGTAGGGGGCAGCGGCACGCCGGCCTCGCGGTAGGCGGGCATCAGGGCCTCCACTGCCCCGTGCAGCAGGATCTCGTTCCCCTCCCCGCCGGGCTGGCCGGGCTGGCCCACGCCGATGGCCGCCAGCTCGGCCAGCAGCCGCTGGGCCTTGCCGAAGGCATAGGCGAACAGGATCGAGGGACGCTCCGGCGCCTGCTGCCACCACTGCAGGATCTCCCGGGCCACCACGGCACCGCTCTGCCAGCGGTAGATCGGCAGCCCGAAGGTGGCCTCGCTGATGAATACGTCCGCCTGCACCGGCTCGAACGGCACGCAGCTGGGGTCGGCGCAGCGCTTGTAGTCGCCGCTCACCAGCCAGCTCTCCCCCCCCGCCTCCAGCCGGATCTGGGCGCTGCCGAGCACGTGGCCGGCGGAGTGGAACGACACCCGGGCGTCGCCGATGCGGTGCCGCTGGCCGTACTCCACCGGGATGAGGTTGATGCTGGCCCCGAGCCGCTGGCGCAGGATGGGCTCGCTGGCGTCGATCGCCCAGTATTCGCCGCAGCCGGGCCTGGCATGGTCGGCGTGGGCGTGGCTGATCAGGGCCCGGGGCACCGGCCGCCAGGGGTCGATCCAGGCCGCCGCCGCCGGGCAGTAGAGCCCCTGGGGGGTGAGCTCCAGCAGGGCGCCGGGGGGGAGTGCCATGGGGGCAGTCTGGCGGCCACGCTGGGGGGATGGATTTCCTGGCTTTCCTGTTCCTGCTGCCGTCCGGCAGGCCCCAGCACCGCACCGATCCGCAGGCCTGGCAGCAGCTCCAGGCGGCGTTCAGCGAGCGGGGGGTGGCGGTGGTGAGCGACCATCCCCGCTGCCGCGAGCCCGATCTCGATGGCCTCTACCATCGTGGGCGCCGGGAGGTGGTGGTGTGTGAGCGGGGCGACCGGAGCCTCACCCTGCGCCATGAGGGATGGCATCTCGTGCAGAGCCTCTGCCTGCGCGATCGCCCCTGGCTCGGTCACGGCGAGATCGCCCGCCACCTGACCCGCCAGGACCGGCAAGAGCTGCAACGCCTGGTGCGGCCGGAGCTTTGGCTGCGGGAGGCCGAGGCGAGGGTGATGGCTCAACTTCCCAACGCCGCCTATCTGGAGCAGATGGATCGAGCCTGCAGTGTCCAGCGTGCGGGCAGTTCGCTGCAGGCAGCTCCTGGTCCCACGCTCAGCCCGCAGACGGTCAGTCCGCAGCAGGGCATCCCGCTCCAGGAGCCAGGGCCGTAGAGCCCAGGAAGCCCCAGCTTGGGATCCCCCCTGGTTCGGCTGGGTCGGCCACCCCCGCAGAGGGTGCCGCGGTTGTGCCGCAGGTCACCCGGACACCGTTGACGCCCGCCGCCACCGCTCCTAGCCAGGGGGTGACCCCCGGGCGGCCGCCATGGCGCTGGACGAACATCGCGATGAGCTGGCCGCCACGGCTGCGGCCCTGGCCACGGCGGGCACGGGCCTGCTGGCCGCCGACGAATCCACCGCCACGATCGGCAAGCGCTTCGAGGCGATCGGGCTGGAAAACAGCGAGGAACATCGCCGGGCCTACCGCAGCCTGCTGGCCAGCGCCCACGGCCTGGCCGATTCGATCAGCGGCGTGATCCTGTTCGAGGAAACCCTCTTCCAGGACAGCGTGGACGCAGCCGGCCAGAGCGGGCCGCCGATCGTGGAGCTGTTCCAGCAGCAGAACATCATCCCCGGCATCAAGGTGGACCAGGGGGTGGAGCCCCTGGCCGGCGGACTGTCCGGGGAGAGCTGGTGTACCGGCCTCAAGGGTCTGGCCGAGCGCGCCGCCCGCTACTACGCCCGCGGTGCCCGCTTCGCCAAGTGGCGGGCGGTGCTGCGCATCAGCGCCACCGGCTGTCCCAGTGAGCTGGCGGTGCGGGAGAACGCCTGGGGGCTGGCCCGCTACGCCCGCACCGTGCAGGAGCAGGGGCTGGTGCCGATTGTGGAGCCGGAGATCCTGATGGATGGCGACCACGACATCGCCACCACCGCCTCGGTGCAGGAGTGGGTGCTGCGCACCACCTATGAGGCCCTGGCGCTCAACGGGGTGTTTCTGGAGGGGAGCGTGCTCAAGCCCTCGATGACGCTGGCGGGCACCGAGTGCCCCGATCCCCCCAGCCTGGAGGAGGTGGGTGCCTTCACCGTGCGCACCCTCAGCCGCAGCGTGCCGGTGGCCGTGCCGGCGATCCTGTTTCTCAGTGGCGGCCTGAGCGAGGAGGACGCCAGCCTCTGCCTGACCGTGATCAACCAGACGGCCAGCCAGGGCTATGCCCCTTGGCACCTGGGCTTCTCTTTTGGCCGGGCCCTGCAGCACTCTTGCCTCACCCACTGGGGCGGCAACGACCTGGCCGCCGGCCAGGCGGCCCTGCTGGCCCGCGCCCGCGCCAACGGGGCCGCCAGCCGCGGCGACTACGTGCCCGGCAGCGAACCCTCCGACGACGCCAGCCTGTTCGTGGCGGACTACAGCTACTGATGTACAGCTACTGATGTACAGCTATCCGGTTCACTCAGCAGCACCTGGAAAATGGGCATCGTTTGTGCGGCCGAGGGGTTTGAGTTTGACATGGTTCCAGTTTCAGGTAGAGAAATGCTTTATCAGTGGTCGGTTGGTGATTCACGCCCCGCAGCACATCACGTTTTACGACTCAGTTGAACTTGTCTATTGATTTGATAGACAAGGGGAGAGGAACCCAGCTGCTGGCTCTCGATCGTATGGGTGCATAGCTTGCTGCTCGATGGAATGACGTTCATGTCCAGACCCTGCCAAACCAGGCTTTGCGGGGCGGCTCAGGCGAACTGCATCTCCGCCGCTCACGTTGCCATCGGCAGGCAGGTCGTGGTCATGGGTAACAGTCCAAGCGGTTCCATTGAGCCCAAGCAGGAATGCTGATCCCGGATCGATTGCCTGGGCTGGGAACCTGGGTGTGGTGCATCTCAGCATCCCCAGAGGGGCCAACCCAGCGCATCACTCGGTAGCCTGACAAGAAAAAGGGGCCGGGTGCAATGGAGCTACAGATGGGGGCTGAGAATCAAAATGAGAAGGCAGGAAAGACAGATCGGATGCGGGCTGTTGTGTACGAGAACTATGGACCTCCTGAGGTACTTCGGTTCCGTGAGGTTGATAAGCCAAGGCCCAAGGAACATGAAATCCTGATCCGAAACCATGCCACAACCGTCACATCCGGTGATTGGCGGCTGCGCAGCCTGATCGTGCCCGCTGGCTTCGGCCCCATCATCCGTCTGGTGGTTGGGGTGTCCAGGCCCCGGCAGCCCATCCTGGGCTCGGAACTGTGCGGGGTGGTGGAGTCGGTGGGCGGGTCAGTGACGCGATTCCAGCCCGGAGACCCGGTGTTTGCCTTCACCGATACCGCCCTGGGATGCCATGCCGAGTACGTCTGCATTTCTGAAGATGGGGCTGTGGCCCGGAAGCCGGCCCCCCTTTCCGAGGCAGAAGCCGCGGCGCTCTGCTTTGGCGGCACCACGGCGCTGGCTTTCCTCAGGCGCGCCCAACTCAGCCGAGGCGAGAGGGTGCTGATCCATGGCGCCTCGGGCGCGGTGGGTACGGCGGCGGTGCAGCTGGCCAGGCACTTCGGCGCAGACGTGACCGCCGTGTGCAGCAGCGCAAACGGCGAACTGGTGCGATCCCTCGGAGCCAACCAGGTGATCGACTACACCCGGGAAGACTTCACGAACAACGGGGAGCGCTACGACGTGATCCTCGACACGGTGGGCACGGCACCCTTTTCCCGCAGCAAAGGTTCCTTGAAGCCGGGGGGACGGCTGGGCCTGATCGTGGCGGGGCTCGCCCAGTTGCTGCAGGCCCCCTGGCTGTCACTCACCAGTGGCAAAACCGTGCTGGCCGCCCCGGTGACCTCAAAACCAGAGGATCTGCGGTTTCTTGCGGATCTGGCGGAAGCCGGTGCCTACAAACCGGTGATTGATCGCAGGTATCCGTTTGAGCAGATCGTGGAGGCCCACCGCTATGTGGACAGCGGCCGCAAGCGGGGCAATGTGGTGATCACGTTCACCCCCTGATCCTTACCCCCTGATCCTTTCCCCCTGGACCGGCCACCCCTGGATCGGCACTGACCAGCCTGCTTGGCCAGTCCGCTTGGCCAGGATCCGGGTGAACGCCGATCAGAAGATTCCGACGCCCACCGCCACTTCAATCACCGTGAGTCCCGCAAGGCCTGCCAGAAGCAGCAGTGTGGGCAGACCGGACAGACCCATGACCATGCGTTTCTCTCTGTTGGAATCCTAAAGGAAATCTAAAGAGGCGCCTGCCGCCTGTGGTTCTGCGCCGGCCAGCCGCACCACTTCGTTACAAGCCGCTGCCTCGGGCCGGGGCCGGGCGTGGGTCTGTTCAGCGGCTCATCGCCAGCATTTTCTCGATCGGTGCCAGGGCCTTGAGGCGTAGTTGTTCGTCCATCTCGATCGCCGGCTCCCCGTGCTCCAGGCACTGCCACAGCTTCTCGAGGGTGTTGAGGCGCATGTAGGGACAGGCGTTGCAGCTGCAGCCGTCGGCGCCCGGCACCTCAAAAAACGGCTTGCCCGGCACCTTCAGGCGCATCTGGTGCAGGATTCCGGGCTCGGTGAGCACGATGAAGCTCTCGGCCGGGCTCTCTGCGGCGCGCTGGAGCAGCTTGCTGGTGGAGCCGATGAAGTCGGCCAGATCCAGCAGGTGCTGCTGGCATTCGGGATGGGCCAGCACCTCGGCGCCCGGGTGCTCCAGCTTGAGTTGCAGCAGGGCCTGCTCGCTGAAGGCCACGTGCACCTGGCAGCTGCCGGGCCAAAGGGTGAGCTCTCGGCCGCTCTGGCGCTGCACCCAGCGGCCCAGGTTTTCGTCGGGGCCGAACAGGATCGGCCGGTCGGCCGGCAGCTGCCGCACCAGATCCACAGCATTGCTGCTGGTGCAGATCAGGTCGCTGTGGGCCTTCACCGCCGCTGAGCAGTTGATGTAGCTCACGGCGATGTGGTCGGGGTGGGCGGCGCGGAAGGCGGCGAAGGCGTCGGCCGGGCAGGCGTCGGCCAGGGAGCAGCCGGCCTCCAGATCCGGCAGCAGCACGGTTTTGCCGGGATTGAGGATCTTGGCCGTCTCGGCCATGAAGTGAACGCCGCAGAACACGATCACGTCGGCGTCCGTGCTGGCGGCCTTGCGCGCCAGCTCCAGGGAGTCGCCGATGAAGTCGGCGATGTCCTGGATCGCGTCATCCTGGTAGTAGTGCGCCAGGATCACGGCGTTGCGTTCCCGGCGCAGCCGCTCGATCGCACCGCGCAGCTCCGCTGCCGTGGCCGGCATCGCCGGCCGGGCACCCTGGCCTGTGATCTGGGCAGCCGCGAAAACCAACCGGGGTCCTCTAAGGGGCAGGATGGTGCAGCCTAGGCAGTGGCAGATGGGGATCCGGCGCCTGGCGGTGGTGGGAGATCCGCATGGTGCCTGGGATCAGCGCGATGGCGAGCTGCTCCAGCTGCTGGCTCCCGATGCCCTGCTGCTGGTGGGGGACCTGAGCGATGGCAAGCCGCGTATCCCGGCCCTGCTGCGGCGGCTGCCGTTGCCCACAGCCTGTGTGCTCGGCAACCACGACACCGGCCGCGATGACAGCGGCCGCACCCTGCAGCGCCAGCTCGACGGCCTGGGCCCGCTGCATTGCGGCTGGGGCCTGCGCCAGTTCGAGGGGCTGGCGGTGGTGGGCGGCCGGCCTGGCACCGCCGGAGGCGGCTTCCATCTCTCGCCGGCCGTGCGGGCCGTGTACGGCCCCCTCTCTTTGCAGGCCTCGGCGGCGCGGATCACGGCGGCGGCCGCCCTCGCCGATCCCGCCCTGCCCCTGGTGCTGCTGGCCCATTGCGGCCCCAGCGGCCTGGGCAGTGAAGCCCGCGATCCCTGCGGTCGCGACTGGAAGTCGCCCGCCTGCGATTGGGGCGACCAGGACCTGGCCCTGGCGATTCGCCAGATCCGCCGCTTCCGGCCCCTGCCCCTGGTGGTGTTCGGCCACATGCATCACGCCCTCAAGCGGGGTCAGGGGGAACGGCGCAGCCTGGTGCTCGACCGGGAGGAAACCGTGTATCTCAATGCCGCCTGCGTGCCCCGCCATGGCCAGGACCTCGCCGGCCGCGAACTGCGTCACCTCAGCTGGGTGGAGTTGGAGGTGCCCCCCCAGGATCCGGCGGCGGCCCGGGTGATCCGCGCCAGCCACCGCTGGTATGGGCTCGACGGCGACCTTATCTATGAGCAGTCGCTGCTGGTGCGGGAGCCCCGGCTGCTGCCCATCCCCTGTGCCGAGCCGTGCTGATCTACGCCTGCATCAGCAGCCATGGCTTCGGCCATGGCTCCCGCACCGCCTCGGTGCTCAGCCAGCTGCACCGGCTGCGGCCCCAGTGGCGCCTGGTGCTCTCCACGGCCCTGCCGGAGGCCTTCCTGGCCACGGCCTTCGGCCCGCTGCCGGTGGAGCACCGCCGTTGCCAATGGGATGTGGGGGTGCTCCAGGCCGACGCCCTTGGCTCGGACCCGGCCGCCACCCTCCTGGCCCTGGAGGAACTGGAGCAGCGTCTGCCCCGGCAGCTGGCGGCCGAGCAGGCCTGGCTGGCAGGCCAGAACGAGCCCGTGCTGGTGCTGGCCGACGTGCCGCCCGCGGCGGCATTGCTGGCCGAGCGGCTGGGCGCGCCGCTGGTGTGGCTGGCCAGCTTCGGCTGGGAGTCGATCTACGCCCCCTTCGGTGGGGCCTTCCTGCCGTGGGCAGAGCGCTGCCTGGAGCTCTACCGGCGCGGCCAGCTGCTGATTCGCTGTCCGCTCTCCCTGCCCATGCCCTGGGACATTCCAGCCCGGGACGTGGGCCTCACCGCCGGCGAGCCCCGCTTCGATGGCCCCGTGCTGGCCCGCCAGCTGGAGCTGCCGCGGGAGCCGGAGCGCTGCGTGCTCCTCAGTTTCGGTGGGCTCGGCTACCGCCTCGACCCGGCTTGCCTGGCCCGCTGGCCCAACCACGTGTTTCTCGGCCACGACCCCCAGCTGGCCGAGCTGGCCAACGGCCGCACCCTGCCGGGATCGGTGAGGCCGCTGGAGCTGATGGGGCACTGCGCCCGCCTGATCACCAAGCCCGGCTACAGCAGCTTCTGCGAGGCCATGAGCTACGGCGTGGGCATCCACCTGGTGCACCGCGACGGCTTCGCGGAGGCGCCGGTGCTGGAGCAGAGCCTGCGCCGCCATGGCTGGCATCGGCTGCTGAGCCGGGAGCAGTTCGGGGCTGGCGACTGGCAGCTGGACCAGCCGCTGCAGCCGCCCGCCGAGGGCCCCTTGCCCCTGGGGGGAGCGCTTGCGGCGGCAGAGATCCTGGTGGAATTCCTCTCGCAGGCGGCAGTGATTAGCAGATCCAATCAATAGCGATTGGCACGATCGGCAATTCTGTTCTCGAGATGGGCCAAAGTTCAGTGTTGAACATGAGTTCAACTGGCAGGCGTAAATTCTGATACAGGTGGACACTTGTGCGATTGGCACTGTATCAATCGCGTTTCGACGGATTGTTAGGCAAATTGCAGCGCGTACTGATTGTTTTTGGATTTGACTTTGTTGCTCGCCAAAACAACAGCTGCAATCAAAGCCGCCGTCTGGATCGGAGTTCTGGCAGCCCCCTTGGCCAGTTCAGCGCTGCTCGGCTCCGCCCAGGCATCCGAAGCTCAGGCCCAGGAGGTGCGGCTGGCCTCCGCCAACTACCGCCAGGCTGTCCGCACCCTCAACCTGCCGCCGGCCCCTCCCCGTGTGTTTGCGATCACGCCCGAGCGCCGCGCCCTGCTCAACACCATTCGCTTCGCTGAGGGCACCTGGGCCAACGGCGCTGACGTGGGCTACCGCATCATGTTTGGCGGCAGCTTGATTGATTCGCTCGATCGCCACCCCAACCGGGTGAACCGCACCCCCGGCTACGCCAGTGCGGCCGCCGGTGCCTACCAGTTCATGCCCCCCACCTGGGCGATGGTGAGCCGCTCCCTCGGCTTCCCGCTGGCCGGTCCGAACGCCTTCGGCCCCGAGGTGCAGGACCAGGCCGCCATCTACCTGGTGCAGCGCCGGGGTGCCCTGGCCCTGGCCGACCAGGGTCAGTTCACCCCCCACCTGGCCCACAGGCTCGCCCCGGAGTGGGCCTCGTTCCCCACCCTGGCCGGCCACAGCTTCTACGGCCAGCCCGTGAAGCGCTTCGAGGCCCTGCGTCGCTTCTATGAGGACAACCTGGCCAGCCTGCGGGCCCAGCAGTCGAACCTGATGCTGGCGATGCAGGCCCAGCAGGAAGCCGAGCCGCCCAGGCCCGAATGTGTGCCCTCCGGGTCGCTTCGCTGCCAGCTGGAGGCCCTCGAGAACGTGGGCCCGCGCGACCGCGACCTCTGAAGAGTGAGAGGGCTCAGCCCTCGCCCCCTTTGCTGTCCTTGAGGCGATCACGGCCCAGCACCGTCTGGGCCGCGAGATAGCCCAGGCCGATGGCTCCACTGAAGCCCAGGGCATTGCGCGCCAGGGGCAGCAGGTCACTGGTGCGGGTCACGATCGGCGCCACGCCGAACACGCCGAAGAGAATCAGCCAGAGCGGCGAGAGCAGCAGCACCCAGCCCCACTCCACCAGCCGCCCCGGTTGGCGGGGATAGGCCGCGAAGCCCACGATCAGCCCCCCCAGGATCGAGGTGGCCAGGGTGAGCACCCACTGTTCGGTGGGCAGGCCGGGCACCACCTGGCAGCCGCCCCGCTCCAGGCAGGTCTCCACTGCCGCCAGGGCATCCACGATGGCGCCGTCCTCGCCGTGGTCGCGCACGTAGTACTGGTTGCCGAAGCGGGTCTGCAGCTCCACCCAGTAGGTGCGGGGCATCAGGGCGAACAGGGCGTCACCCACGTTGAAGTTGAGCAGGTTGCCGCCGCGGGGGTCGGCCACCAGCAGCAGGCTGCGCTCATCCAGGTTCCAGAAATCGCGCACCGCCAGGCCGGGGGTGCGCTCGTACTGGGTGAGCACCCGCAGCTTCCAGCCGGTGTCGCTCTCCACCTGGCTGAGGTGCTCCTCCAGGTTGGTGCGCTGGGCATCGCTTAAGGAGCGGGCCAGGTCGATCACCGGGGTGGGATGGTCGGGGAGCAGCTCCGGGTTGTCGGCGGCAGCGGCGGGGCCCACCCCCACCAGCAGGCAGAACAGGGTGAGCAGACCGGCCACCAGCCGCCGCTTGAAGCCGGCGAGCACGCCGATGCGATCCCAACCCATCCAGATTCTCCGGGGAGGATGCATTCTCCCTGAGTTGCGGATCCGGCGTGGGCGTTCCTGAGTGGTTGCAGCATCGCCTGGAGGCCCGCGGGGGCTCGGTGCCCTTCCGCACCTACATGGAGTGGGTGCTGCACGATCCGGAGCACGGCGCCTACGGCAGCGGCCGCCTGCGCATCGGTCCCACCGGCGACTTCGCAACCGCCCCATCGCTCGGCCCCGACTTCGCCGCCCTGCTGGTGGGGCAGCTGGCCGACTGGCTGGGCCGGCTGGCCGAGGACCAGCCCGGCGACCAGCCCCTGGCGCTGGTGGAGGCCGGGCCTGGCGAGGGAACCCTCGCGGCCGATCTGGCGGCGGCCCTGGCCCGCGACTGGCCCCAGCTGGCTGCCCGCACCGAGCTGGTGCTGGTGGAGCCCAACGCCGGCATGGCCGAGCGCCAGCGCAGGCGCCTGGCGGGCTGTGCCCTGCCCTGCCGCTGGAGCAGCTTCGAGCAGCTGGCCGCCGCGCCGCGCCGCGGCGTGCTGCTGGCCCATGAGGTGCTCGACGCCATGGCGGTGGAGCGGATCGCGTGGGACGGGGAACGCTGGTGCCGGCAGCAGGTGACCCTGTATTGCAGCCCCCCGGCCGGGCCCTGCCTGCGGCTCGAGCCGGGGGTGCCCCTCGGGCCGGCCAGCAGTGAGGAACTGCACCAACGCGGCCTGCTGCCCGCCTCGCCCCAGCGGCCCCCCGGCTGGTGCACGGAGCTCCATCCCGGTTTGCAACCCTGGCTGGCGCAGGCGGCCGGCTGCCTCAGCGCCGGGGCCCTGCTGGTGATCGACTACGCCCTGGAGGCCTGGCGCTACTACGCGCCCCAGCGGTGTGCCGGCACCCTGCTGGCCTATCGGGCCCAGCGGGCCAGTGGCGATCCGCTGGCCGATCCGGGCCAGGCCGACCTCACCGCCCACCTGTGCATCGAGGCGCTGCAGGACGCGGCCCGGGCCACGGGCTGGCAGTCGCTGGGCCACTGCCGCCAGGGGGAGGCCCTGCTGGCCCTGGGGCTGGCCCAGCGGCTGCACGGGCTGCAGAGCGATCCCGGCGGGCTGGCGGTGCTGTTGCCCCGCCGGGAGGCCCTGCTGCGGCTGGTGGATCCCCATGCCCTGGGCGACTTCCGCTGGCTGGCCTTCGCCCGCGGCCTGGACCTGCCGGAACCCCGTTTTCTTCAGGACCCCGGCCTGTCCGCCGCCCCACCCAAACCCTGAGCACCTCTGCCTATGTTTTTTTCGCCTTTCAGACCCTCTTCCGGATCCAAACCCGGATTGGCTTTCCTTGGCATTACCCGAACCCTTTCGGCTGCTTGAGGCCCTGCTGTTGCTCGTCGTGCTGGCGGGCCTGGGCGGACTGCTCTACCGCCGCAATCTCTTTCTCCGGGCCCTGGCCATGGATGTGATGGGCACCGGCGCGGTGGCCCTGTTCGTGCTCGTGGCGGCCCGGCCCGGCCTGCGCACGCCGATCCTGGATGTCACCGAACTGGCGCTGGCGACCAACCCCGAGCAGAGCTGGGCCGACCCGATCCCCCAGGCCGTGATCCTCACGGCGATCGTGATCGGCCTGTCGATTCAGGCCCTGGTGCTGGTGGTGCTCACCCGCCTGGCTCGCCTCGACCCCCTGCTGGATACGGCCACGTTCGAACAGCTCGCCACCGCAGGTCGCGAGGCCCAGCCATGAGTCAGACCCAGCTGCTCAACCTGCTGATCACCTGGCTGCTGTTCCCCTTTGGCGCGGCCTTCGTGTCGGCGCTGCTGCCCTCCCTCGGCCGCTGGCTCACCCTGCTGGGCACCGCCAGCACCCTGCTGGTGGGCGGCTGGGCCTGGAGCGGCGGCAGCATCGAACTCAACCTGATCGGCGAGCTGGGCGTGCGGCTGCAGGTGGACCGCCTGGCGGCCCCCTTCCTGCTGCTCAACGGCCTGGTGCTGCTGGCCGTGCTGCTCGACCGCTGGCGCCGGCTGCCCCAGGGACCCTTCCTGCTGCTGCTGCTGGTGTTGCTGGGCGGCCTGAATTCCGCCTTTCTCACCCTCGACCTGGTGAGCCTCTACGTGGCCCTCGAGGTGGTGGGCATCACCGCCTTCCTGTTGATCCTGCAGAGGCGCGATGAGCTCCAGCTCTGGATCGCCCTGCGCTACCTGCTGATCAGCAATGGCGTGATGACCCTCTATCTGGTGGGGGTGGGACTGCTCTATCTGCAGACCGGCAGCTTCCAGATCACCAGCCTGAACAGCCTTCCCGCCGGGGACCGGGGCCTGCCGGTGATTCTGGCCCTGGTGCTGGTGGGCCTGCTCACCAAGTCGGGCCTGTTCGTTTCGGGGCTCTGGCTGCCCCGCACCCATGCCGAGGCCCCGGCCGAAGTGTCGGCCCTGCTCTCCGGCGTGGTGGTGGCCGGTGGCCTCTGTCCCTTGCTGCGGCTCCAGGCCCAGCTGCCCGGTCTGCAACCGGTGCTGGCCTGGGTGGGTCTGGCCAGCGTGCTGCTGGGCCTGCTCTATGCCCTGCTGGAGAGCGACCTCAAGCGTCTGCTGGCCTGGAGCACCCTCTCCCAGCTGGGCCTGGTGCTGCTCAACCCGGCGGTGGGGGGCGCCTACGCCCTGGCCCACGGGCTGGCCAAGGCGGCGCTGTTCCTGGTGGCGGGCCAGGTGCCCAGCCGCCGCCTGGCCGACTGGGCCCGCCACCCCCTGCCGCCGGGTCTGGCCGTGCCGCTGCTGCTGGCCTCCTTCTCGATCGCCGGGGCCCCCCTGCTGCTGGGCTTCTGGAGCAAGCAGGCCCTGTTCACGCCGCCGCTCACCGGTTTCCCCGGGCTGCCGGCTGCCCTGGCCAGCTGGCTGCTGCCGCTGCTGAGCGTGGGCACGGCGGCGGTCTATGCCCGCCTCTGCTGGCTGTCCCTGGGCCGCGGTGGGGGTCTGCCGGCACCCGGGGCCGCGTTGCTGGCCGCCGTGCTGCTGCTGGGTGGCTTGCTCCCCCTGCTGCTGCCGGCTGCCCAGGTCAGCGCCGCCGATGGGGGCAAGGCGCTGGCAGTGCTGGCGGCCGGGGGCGGCGTGGAGGCGCTGCGCCAGCTGGCCCGCTCCCGCAGGCTTGCCGGCCTGCGTCTCCCTGATCTGGAGCGGCTGGCCGACCTGTTCGGTGGCATGGCGGTGATGGGGGCCGGCCTGGTGCTGCTGCTGCTGGGCTGGCCCGAACCCCTGGGTGTGGAAGCGGAGGTGCTGGCATGGCGGGGTTGATTGTGGTCGGCCTGCGGCTGCTGATCTGGCTGCTGCTCAGCTCCGATCTGGAGGCGGCCAACGTGGCCATCGGCCTGGCCGTGGCCCTGGCCCTGCCCATGCCGCGGCGGCACCGCCAGCTGCCGCTGCGGGAGCTGCTGCGCTCCCTGCTGGCCAGCCTGCGGGCGATTCCGGTGGCCTACGTGGAGGCGGTGCAGCTGCTCTGGCGCCGGCCGGGCCGGGAGTTGGAGGAGCTGCAGCCCGTGCGCTACCGCCCGGGCGATCCGGTGGCGGCGCTGGTGTTTCTCGACGTGTTCCGCATCACCCTCACGCCGCTCACGATCGCCCTGGGCCTGGATGCCCCCGGCCGCCGCTACCGGGTGCACCGGCTCGACCAGCAGGGGGTGGTTCCCCAGGAGCCGCAGCCATGACCTTCCTGCTGTTCGGCATGGTGCTGGCCCTGCTGCTGGAGATCCTGGTGGTGTGCCGCCGCACCGATGTTTGGCACCGCCTGGCGGCCTTCGCCAGCCTGTCCACCAAGGTGGCGATGGTGATGCTGGTGGTTTCGGTGGTGCGGGACGATTGGATGGTGGGCGTGGTGGGGGTGATCGTGCTCAGCGTGGGCAATGGTGCCGTGATGCTGCTGGCCAACCTGCTGCGGGGGGTGGACCGATGAACCCTTCAGCCCTGTTCAACCTGCTCAGTGGCCTGCTGCTCGGCCTGGGGCTGGTGTTCTGGTTCGCCGGCAGCTGGCCGCTGCTCGGCCGCGCCTCTTATCTCACCAAGCTCCACTACCTGGGGGTGGCGGACACCCTCGGCTCGGCGCTGATGCTGCTGGGCCTGCTGTTGCGCTTCAACCGCGAGTGGCCCCTGCTGCTGCTGGCGCTGCTGTCGCTGGTGGTGTGGAACACCATTTTTGGCTACGTGCTGGCGGTGTGCTCCCAGGCCCGACCCCGCTCCTGACCCATCCCATGACCCTCACCACCGACCTGCCGCTGCTGCTGCCGATCACGGCCCTGCTGCCGCTCACGGCGGTCCTGCTCGTGGCCCAGTCGAACCCGTACCAGACCCTGGTGCTGCGCGGCATCCTCGGTGCGGTGGCGGCCCTGGTGTATGCCCTGCTGGGTGCCGCCGACGTGGCGCTCACCGAGGCCCTGGTGGGCACCCTGCTCTCCACCACCCTCTATGCCGTGGCCCTGCGCTCCTCGATGGTGCTGCGCTTGGGCTGCCACGACCCCGCGGCGATGCCCAGCCGGCTGCAGCAGCAGCTGCGCCGCTGGCTCGAACCCTCCTCGCTGCGGCTGGAGCTGGTGCCCCTGCCCGCCGCGGCTGGGGAAGGGGCTTCACCCCAGCCCACCGCCCCGAACCCCGACCTGCATGGCCTGCTGGAGTGGCGGGCCGACACCGGCAGCCTGGTGCGCCTGTCGCTGCTCAACGCCAGCCTGCGCCAGCGCCTGGCCGCCCTGCCGCCAGAGGGCGACTGGCAGCCCCTGCTGCTGCCCCTGGAGGTGGCCTGATGCAACGGCTGCTGATCCCCGTCTACGCCCTGGCCGCCGCCGTGCTCTGCCTGGCACCGCTGGCCCTGCCGCTGCCACCGCTGGCCTCGCTGCGGCCCACCCTCAATGAGCTGCTGGTGCAGGGCCAGGTGCCCAACCTGGTGGCCACCGTGATCCTGCACACCCGCCTCTACGACACCATCTTCGAGGTGGTGGTGTTCACCCTGGCCTCGATCGGCGTGCGCTGGATCTTTAGCGGCGAGCTGCAGCAGCGGCGGGTGCGGGGCTTCGACGACGCCCCCTCCGTGGTGCTGTGCCAGATCGGCGCCACCGTGTGTGCCCTGGTGGCGGTGGAACTAGCGCTGCGCGGCCACCTCTCGCCGGGCGGTGGCTTCGCCTCCGGCGTGGCCGGCGGCACCGCCATTGGGCTGCTGCTGATCAGCGGTTCGGCGCGGCTGGCGGACCGCCTCTTCCAGCGCTACCGCGCCGACCTCTGGGAGAAGGGCGCGGTGGTGGCCTTCCTGCTGGTGGCCTGGCTCAGCCTGGAGGGGGTGCTGCCCGGGGGAGCCCTCGGCGTTCAGGCACGGTTCGGTGCCATTGCCAGTGGGGGCTGGATTCCCCTGCTGAATGTGCTGGTGGCCGTCAAGGTGACCCTGGGTTCCTGGGCGATGGTGCAGCTGCTGGTGCGCTACCGCGGCTTGTTCTGAACCGGCCTGTTCTGAACCTGTCGGGTGCGGTCAGGCCGGTTGGGGCTGGGCCAGCCAGCTCTGCAGCGACTGGCGGGGCTGCTCGCGGCTGCTGGTCACCTCGAGGATCCGGCCGATCGAGTCCGGCGTCTGCAGGGCCTCCAGGCATACCCGCGCCACCAGCCGGCGGGGAATGCTGTTGCTCTCCTGCTGGTCGGCGGCGCTGAACACCACCCCCTCCTGCTCCTGGCCGGGGTCGAGCCCCTCCTCCCGCTCGCTGAGGCCGCCGGGCCGCACCACGGTCCACTGCAGGCCGCTCTGCTCCAGCCAGCGCTCGCCCACCCGCTTCCACACCAGGATCAGGCCGAACAGGTTGAGCGGATGGCGCCAGCGGCCGGCACAGAGCGAACTCACCAGCACCACCCGCCGCAGCCCCACCGCCTTGCAGGCCTCGATCTGCTGGCGCACGCCCAGGGCGTCCACCTGCAGCGGGCCGGTGAGGTCCACCGAGGGCCGCGCGCCGGTGGCGATCACCAGGGCATCGCAGCCGCTGAGGGCCTGGTGCAGCGCCTCGGTGTCGCCCAGCTTCAGCCGCACCACCTCGGCCCCCTCGATCCCCTCCGGCAGCTGCGAGCCGGGCCGCACCAGCGCCCGCACCTGCAGTCCCTGCCGCAGGGCCTCTTGCACCACCCGCCAGCCGGTCTTGCCGGAGGCGCCGGTTACCGCCAGCACGGACGGGGTCCGATCCATGGCCGCATCGCATTGTGAAGAATCGACCCTAATCAGCATCTGCAGCCTCATGGGGCGATGCCTTCCGGCAAGAAGCGCTGGATGAACAGGCCCAGCGCCATCGGGCCCCAGCGGCACGTCCAACGTTCCGCTGCTGGGTACCGCCGCCAGCACTGCACCTGCAGCTCGGCATCAGCGCCGGCACGCAGTTCAATTACATAGCGGTATTCAGCATCAGCGGCTTGCTCAGGGCCGGCCAGGGTTTCAGCTCCGGGCTGACTATTGAGGAACGCCGCCAGGAACGCTGGGGCCTCCGGGTCATGGCGCAGTGCGGTGGCGAAGCGCCAGGCGGCGCCGGCGGGGTAGCCGTCGTGGTGGAGGTAGAGGTGGCGCTCGGGAGCACCGGCAAAGCCGGTGAAGGTGTACACGGCGCGGGTGGCCAAGGGGCTGGAGCAGCTGCCCTCACCAGTGCCACCGCTGTCTCAGCTGCTGGGTTATCTCAGCTGCTGGTGCTGTGCTGCGTCACACCCACTGAGCACAGAGCAGTTCCGCCTGGGCGAGCACGGTTTTCACCGCCTCTTCTTGCAGATCGGGGGGATAGCCGTATTTGTTGAGGATGCGTTTCACCATCACGCGGATCTTGGCGCGGGCGCCTTCCCGCAGGGTCCAGTCGATCGTCACGCTCTTCTTCACCTGGGTGATCAGTTCGGCGGCGATTACTTTGAGCTTGGCGTCACCCATGGCCTGCACGGCGCTGTCGTTGGCGGCGAGGGCGTCGTAGAAGGCCACTTCGTCGTCGGTGAGACCGAGGGATTCGCCGCGCTTGGTGGCGGCATCGAGCTCCTTGGCGAGGGCGATCAGCTCTTCGATCACCTCGGCCGTGGTGATGGCGCGGTTGTGGTAAGCGTTGAGAGCTTTCTTGAGCTTCTCGGAGAACACCTGGCTCTGCACGAGGTTGCGCTTGGAGCGCACCTTCAGTTCGTCTTTCAGTAGCTTTTCCAGCAGCTCGGCGGCCACGTTCCTGTGCTTGAGGCCCCGCACCTCGGCGAGGAACTGATCGCTGAGGATCGAGATGTCGGGCTTGGGCAGGCCGGCGGCGGTGAACACATCGATCACCTGGCCTTCGGTGGTGATGGCCTTGCTCACCAGTTGGCGGATGGCGGCATCGATCTGCTCAGGCGTCTTGCTGGTGCTGCTGGTTTGCTTGGCGAGGGCGGCCTGCAGGGCCTGGAAAAAACTCACGTCATCGCGAATGGCGGTGGCCTCGTCGCTGGCGGCGCAGAGGGCAAAGGCGCGGGAGAGTTCGGCCACCACCTGCAGCCAGCGTTGCTTGCCGTTCTCCTGCTGGAGGATGTACTGCTGGCCGTCGGGGAGGAGCTGCAGTCGCTCGGTGGGGGTGCCGCTGGTCCAGGCCGACCAGTCGAAACCATGCAGGAGATCAGACGCGATGCCGTGTTTTTCCAGCATCACGGCGATGGCCTGGGCCACAAGGGGAGCGGGGTCGCCCTGGCCGCCGCTTTCGGTGTAGGTGGCCAGGGCGCGCTTGAGCTGATCGGCGAGGCCGAGGTAATCCACCACCAGTCCGCCCGGCTTGTCGCGGAACACCCGGTTCACACGGGCGATGGCCTGCATCAGGCCGTGGCCCTGCATCGGTTTGTCGGCATACATGGTGTGCAGACAGGGGGCATCGAAGCCGGTGAGCCACATGTCACGCACGATCACAATCTTGAACGGGTCGGAGGAATCTTTGAAGCGGTTGGCCAGCTGGCGGCGCGCCTCCTTGCTGCGGATGTGGGGCTGCCAGTCGGGCCCGTCATCGGCGCTGCCCGTCATCACCACCTTGAGGGTGTCTGTCGCCCACTCGGGCCGTAGTTGGATCAGCGCGTTGTAGAGATCCACGCAGATGCGGCGGCTCATGCACACCACCATCGCCTTGCCGTCCATCGCCTCCAGGCGCTTCTCAAGATGGGCCACCAGATCGGCGGCCACGAGCGCGAGGCGCTTGGGATCGCCCACCAGCGCTTCGAGGGCAGCCCATTTGGTTTTCAGTTTTTCCTTTTGGGTGAACTCCTCGCCTTCGGTGATCTCCTCGAATTCGGCGTCGAGCCTGGGGATTGCGGCGGCATTCAGGGAGAGTTTGGAGATGCGGCTCTCGTAGTAGATCGGCACGGTGGCCTTGTCGGCCACGGCGCGCTGGATGTCGTAGATGGAGATGTAATCGCCGAACACGGCACGGGTGTTGGCGTCGGTCTGCTCGATCGGCGTGCCGGTGAAGCCGATGAAGGAGGCGTTGGGGAGGGCGTCGCGCAGGTTGCTGGCGAAGCCGTACGACATTGCACCGGTTTTCTCGTTCAACTTGCCGCCGAAGCCGTACTGGCTGCGGTGCGCTTCATCGGCAATCACCACGATGTTCGCGCGGGCGCTCAGCTCGGGCATCGGCTCACCCCTTTCGGGCATGAACTTCTGGATGGTGGTGAACACCACGCCACCGCTGGCCCGGTTGAGCAGCTCGCGCAGCTGCTCGCGACTGGCGGCCTGCACGGGCGTCTGGCCGAGAAGGTCGGCGCAGCGCTGGAACTGGCCGAAGAGCTGGTCGTCAAGATCGTTGCGATCGCTGAGCACCACCAGGGTGGGGTTCTGCAGTGCCGGATGGCGCACGATGCGGGCGGCGTAGAAGAGCATCGAGAAGCTCTTGCCGCTGCCCTGGGTGTGCCACACCACCCCAGCGCGACGGTCGCCCGGCCGGCCGCCCTGGCTGCGGGCTGCCTGGCCCAGGCCGCTGGCACGCACGGTTTCTTGCACCGCCGCATTCACGGCATGGAACTGGTGGTAGCCGGCGATGATCTTGTGCGGGGCGCCCGAATCCGGGTTTTCCTCGAAGACGATGAAGTGCTGCAGCAGTTCAAGAAAGCGCTGCGGCTCGAACACGCCGCGGATGAGCGTTTCCAGCTCCAAAGCGGTGGCGGGGGCGTGCGCCTCGCCCTCAATGCTGCGCCACACCTTGAACCACTCCTGGTTGGCCGTGAGCGAGCCGATGCGGGCCTGCAGCCCATCGCTCACCACCAGGGCGGCGTTGGTTTGTAGGAGCGAAGGGATCTCGGCTTTGTAGGTTTGCAGCTGCGCGTAGGCGCTCCAGATGGTGGCGCCTTCAGCGGCGGCATTCTTGAGCTCGATCAGGCCCAGGGGCAGCCCGTTGAGGAACACCACCAGGTCGGGCCGGCGACTGTGCTGGCCATCGCTCACGGCGAACTGGTTCACCACCAGCCAGTTGTTGGCGCCGACCTCAGCGAAGTCGACCAGGCGCACATGGTCGCCGGCGATGCTGCCATCGCCCCGGGGGTATTCCACCGGCACGCCCACCCGCAGCAGGCGGTGGAAGGCGCGGTTGGTCTGCAGCAACGAAGGCGTGGCCAGCCGCAACAGCTTGCGTAGGGCCTCTTCCCGCGCTTCGTCAGGAATGGCCGGGTTGAGCTGGCGGATGGCTTCGCGCAGCCGGCCCACCAGCACCACAGTGCTGAACGACTCTCGCTCCGCTGCCGGTTCGCCGGGAGCCAGCTGGGGGCCGGGGAGCACCGCGTAGCCCAGCTCCTGGAACCAGCCGAGGGCGGCTTCCTCGACCATGGCTTCGGTGAGAGTCATGGGGGCGGGAGACTGGCGCCAGGACTCAAGTGTGACGTAGATCTGCAGCTGGAGAAGTGTGGCCTGGCAACAACAGGCTCAAGCAATGGTCTTTATCACCGCCCTGTAGAACGAGGTGGGGATCCGTTCTGTCTTCAACTCCAGCCGCCGGCCATTGCTGATTTCTGCGATCCAGGCGAGCTGTGGGCCGGCGCTGTCGGTTGCGTTATCGAAGATGGAGGCCGGGCGAATACCCGCAGCTTGGGGTTGCCTGCGATCACCGGATGGTGAAAGTGGTGCCAGGTGCTACCGGAGTGGGTGCCTCCACCGGCCTCAGCCGCTGCTTGCGGCCATCGGGGAAGACCCGGACGATGAAGCCCCCTTCGGTTTGCAACACGCTTTGCCCCGAGGCCAACACCTGAGCCCGTGCGGCAGCAAAGGCCTCACCGGAGGCGAGCGGGAACCGGCTTTCGAGGTCTTGAAGCTGGCGTTCCTGCTCGGACATGACCCAACCATGCTGGTTCGAGGTTAGCTGTGTTGACTTAGTGAAGCGATGGGATTGTTTGCTGAGCGCGACCTCGTCCGGGGGATCCTCCAACTCAATCTCGCTCTATGCCTGTTCGCTCCGGCAAAGTGCCGCTCACGTACTTGTGCAGCACGCTGCTGATCAGCGTTTGGTAAGGAATGCCTTCCTGCAGGGCGCGGGTGCGGATGGCCTGGAGGTCACTGCTGGAGAGACGGATGTTGATCCGCTGGTCTTTCAGGCCCGTTGCCTTCGCTGCTTCCTGGAGCTGGCTGAGAAGAGCCGGTGAGGCCACACTGCGCAGTTCACCGGCCTCGAAATCAGCGAGAAGTTGCTGCTCTGCAGGCCCCAGTTCAGGGGAAGAGGGGATGGTCATGATTCAGGCCCGGCGGGTGTGGATGGTGTGTACAAGCGGTTGGCCTTGCGGCTGGGGATGATCGTTTTCAGAAACAGGTGCTCTGCGGTTTCGATCATCGGCACCAGGTGGATGTAGCCATGGAGGCGCACCACGAGGATGCGCTGCCCTGGATAGCGCTGCTGGTTGGGGTGCTCCAACACGTCGAGCAGATCGCCAGCCTCAATCGCCACCACCACCGCCTCGAAGCACAGCTGACGCTCGGCAAGGAGTTGAGCATTTTTCTCAGGGCTCCAGGCGAAGGGCTTCATCAAGCCACCCTAGCGAGGATGTGTGCCTGATGTCATCAGGCTGATCGGGCCACGGATCTTGGTGGCCGTACAATTGCCGGACATCGAGGCAGGCCTGTGGACCCCGCCAGCACCCGTTCGCGCAATCGACGCATCGAAGTACGGGCCACAGCTGAGGACCGCCTGCTGATCGACCGGGCTGTCATCGCTTCCGGCACCGATCTCACCGGGTTCGTGATCACCCATCTGCGCCTGGCCGCCCAGCAGGTGCTGGCCGATCGCGATGAGTTCCGCCTTGACCCCGAGGCTCTCGACGCCTGGGAGCGCATCAATGAACGGCCGGCACGCCCGCTGAAGGGGCTGCGGGCGCTGATGGATCGACCCTCACCGTTTCAGGAGTGAGCGCTGGCTACCTGCCGCCCCGGCTGCTGAGCTCCGCCGATCGCCTGGACGGTTTCCAATGCCGGTCCGAGGAGCAGTCGATCTGGTTGAGAAAGCACGCCCGCCAGGCCCATGCCCGTGGTGGCACCAGCAGGGTGTTCGTGGTGACTGAAGCGGGTGGCTGCGATGTGGTGGCGTTCTATGCCTGGTGCATGGCCAGCCTCACACCTTCGCAGGCTCCATCGCGGCTGAGGAAAGGTGCCGGCCGCTATCCCCAGCCCATTGCCCTGCTGGCCCGTCTCGGGGTGGACGTTCGCCATGAAGGACGGGGTCTCGGAGCCGCTCTGCTGGCGGATGTGATCAGCCGCACCGCGCAGATTGGCTCCGAAGTGGGTTGCCGCGGGTTGCTCGTCCATGCCGAGAGCGCGGCGGCCCGGGCATTCTACCTGCACCTCATCCCGGAATTCGAGCCTTCTCCCACCGACCCGTTGCATCTGGTGCTGCTGATGAAGGACATCCTGCGGACGTTGCGGTGAGTTCCACAGGACTGATGAGCTAGGCGCGTGGCCGAACGGAGCAGGTGTGCCCGTGCGCGCTTCTCCCACCTAGCGTTACCAGGTAATACCCGGCACTGGGATTGAGTTTCGATGGATTCCGCCGATGCCGTCACCAGCTCGATCACCAGCAAGGGGCAGGTGACCATCCCCAAGGCGTTGCGGCAGCAGTTCGGGCTGGCCAGGGGCAGCCGCGTTACTTTCGCGTTGGTGGGGGATCACATCGAGCTGCGCCCCTGGAAGTCGGAGCAGCCGGTGCCGGAGAGTGGGTTCGGATTGCTGAAGACCAATCGGCCTGCCGTGCCGGTGGACTTCGATCCTGCCAGCCTGCTGCGACCGTGATTGGCCTGGACACCAATGTGCTGGCTCGCAATATCGTGGCGGAGGAGGAAGCCGATGCGGCCACGGAACGCCAGCGCCGGGCCGCCCGCGATCTGATCGAATCCGGCCAACCGCTGTTCCTGGCCAAGACGGTGGCCCTGGAGCTGGAGTGGGTGCTGCGTGGGTACTACGGCTTCCCGGTGGAGCAGGTGCTGCAGGTGTTCGACCACCTGCTGGCCCATCCCGGCCTCACGGCAGAAGACCGTCCAGCCCTGGAGCAGGCCGTGGCCGGAGTGCGCAACGGGCTCGACTTCGCCGATGCGCTGCACCATGCAAGTTGCCGCAATTGCACGTCGATGGCGTCGTTTGATGATCGCGGTTTTGTCCGGCGGATCCGGCAGCTCAATCTCGCTCCGCGCCTGTTCGTGCCGGTAGGTTTCTGACGCGGGACAGCGTGCTGTGGAGCACGGCATAGCCCTCCTTGAGGAACAAGCCAATGGCATCCTCTTCGATCAGGGCTTCGTTGAGGGTCATGGCGGATCCAATGGATCCGACGCCGCCGCGATGGCCCCGCCGACGAAATGCTCCAACGCCAAGAGAATTGGCAGCCACTCCTGCCGATCGATGCTGACGTACAGCGGGAGGTCGTCGTAGCGGAACACGGTGGCGAAGGGGGTCAGGTTCTCCACGGTCAGCAGCACCTCGGGAATGCACACATCCACAGAAGCGAGCAGATCCAGCAGCAGCCCCAGATCATGGGTGCGGGGGTAGTCGTGACCGCCCAGGGCCAGCAATGCCTTGATCAGCTTCTCTGCCGCCTGCTGGGCATGGAAGCCGAGGGTCTCGGTGTTGATGGTGGGATCGTTGATCAGCTTCTGCAGCACGGCAATGTCTTGCGCAGCCTTGCGTTGCAGCAGCTGGGCCTGGTCAATCGCCCGCATAGAGCACCCGGCCTTGTGTGCGGGCAGCGAACTCCACCGTTCCCGGCACCTGGGCGCGGGAGTCGTAGAGGTCCTGGCTGGTCACGATCAGGTCGATCGGCATCAGCAGCCCACGCAGCACACGGCGAAGGCGCAGCATTTCCTGGTAGCGGTCGCCCACCTGGGCTTCCACCACCAGAAGGTCAAGGTCATTGGCAAGGCTGAGATCGCCTGTGGCAGCAGAACCAAAGGCGATCAGGCGCTTGGGTGCGGCTGCGGCAACCAACCGGCGCACGGCTTCTGCGATCTTCTCGGGGGTCACCGCCCAGGGCTTGAGGGGAGCGCCTTCACTCGTCATCGGTCTCACCAGGGAGCCCGTCACTGGCCAGACACTAAACGGGACCAGCGTGGTTAGCAGGCGCGTCGGCTGGGACCTCACGGATCAACGCCTGCTGAGGCTGCCGCCGCCGCCCGCTCCTGGTGCACCTTGAGGGTGATCCCCGCGTGATCCTTCCATTCGTTCCGTCCGTTGGCACTGCGGGCGAGCAGCAGCCCCGCCGCCTGGGACGGCGACTTGAACTCGTAGTCCTGGAGCAGTTCCACCTGGTTGTCCTGCCTGGCAAGGACGCCTTGGCGGATGAGTTGCTCCCGGGTGCGCATCAGGGCGTCGGGAGAGCTGGCGGTGAAGTCGCGGCGCCCCTTGGCCCCCTTCAGAATGGTGAACCCGTTCGGCGACTCGTACCCCTTGCCCTCGGCGTCCGGACCCCTGAGGAAGAAGAGCTTGCTGGGGTTGATGGAGGGGAAGGTAGGCGGCTGCTCAAAGGCCCTGAGCCCGAGCACGGGACAGCAGACCAAGACCTCTTCCAGGAACCCTTCGGCCTCAGCGCGGTCCATCTCGGCCAGGTTCACAGCGTGGCCCTGCACCACGTTCTCCAACCGGCAGCGTTTGGCTGCCTGGGCCAGCCCGATCAGCCGGGCTTCCAGATGCTGGGCGTGGGCCTTGTTCAGGTAGCCGTCCTTGGAGGTGAAGGCGTAGGCGGTGGTCCAGAACTCCTTGGCCTGGTGCTGCTCCAGGCGCCGGCCGAGGGGGTCCGCCTCCCCGATGTACGCGAGGTCAGCGCCGCCCTCCTCAGGGTCGGGACCCGTGAGCACATACACGCCAGGTCGACCGGCCTCCGGGCGCTGGGTGAACTCCTTGAGCTGGGAGCGAGGAATCACGTAGCCGATGCCGCTCCAGTTCGTCTTCTCCACGATGCGCATCCCTTCCGGCAGCCCGGAGGGCACGAACAGGCGTAGGGCGAACGGGCGGGGAGTGGTCATGGGGTACGCGGCTTGACGGTTGTGTACGCCTGGCGTTCGTGGTTGGGCGTTTTCGGGAAGGCAAGGTTCAACTGCCGTTGGCGGTAGAGCGTTGTGAGGTACTGATCCCGGAGAGTGTCTGGTTTCCGATTCACTAGCTCGGCCAGACAACGCAGCGTGATGAACCGCCCCTCGCACAGCTGCAGCACAACATCAATCAACACCTGGCGATCGACCTTGCCCTTGGCTCTGGGCTGCGAGGCCAGCCCTTCCAGTCGCGAGCGGAACGCCTGGGAGAGAGCCTCCAGATCATCCACCACTGGCAACGCCAGCTGCTCCGAGATCAGGCAGCCGTCCAAGTCTCGCTGTTCGTCCAAATTCGGGGAGCTGGGCTCCAAATTCGGGGAGCTGGCGCCGAAATTCGGGGAGCTGGGCGTCGAAAATCGAGGCGGAGGGCCACAAGCGTCGTCTGGGCTTGAGATGGTGTTCTCCGGCTCCAGATGGAACCCAGGGAGCAAGGGATAGTCCAACACTTGGAAGCAGGCGGGTGATGCGGCTTCTTCCGTGGAATGATTGAGGGTCACGGCACAGGGGGATCTAGTTGCCAATTCCTCTGGTAGTTTGGACTGTCTGATTTCGGCTGCACCTCAGGAGGAAAGATCTGAATTGTTAGAGGAATCGGGAAATCTGCTCCAATGATTGCAGCTTCGCCCGGCTTCAGATTTGGGAGAAAAGATGAAGCTGAGCGATCGATTTCTCCACAGGCGCGCTCGACCACTTCGCGGTCGCGTTCATTGGTCAAGCGATGAACAACCAGAGTGCCCATCTGGCTCAATACACCTTCGGTGATGTCTCGCGGTCGCTGGGTGGCCAGGCAAATGTTTAAACCATACTTACGACCTTCCTTGGCAATTAGTTCAAAGGCATCTAGCCTCGCAACGGCATCCTCGCCGCCAATTTGCCTTCCAAGAAAATTGTGAGCTTCATCAACAATAACAACGACTGGTGAGTTAGCAAATGCACCTGATCTTGCCATATTTAGAAGGTGCCTTCCGGCGACATTCGCAACAATTTCTCGTGCTTTGAACTCGTAAGCAACGCCGCTCAGGCAGACTCGTAGAAGCCGCATATCGTTGGCAACAAAGTCATTGATCGCAATTGTGAGTGCGGGATCAAGAGAGTCGAAGACGCATGATAATGACTGTGACGTGAGGACCGCACTGATTCGCGACATGAGCGACAAGCAGTAGGAAACTTCGCCCGAATCACCACCCCACTTGGTAGTGTCCTTTGTTCCTTTGGGTGCAGGGTAAGGGGGATATGCGTCAGGGTAGACACACTCTTGCTCGATTTGAGAGCAGAGCTTGCTGACATCAAACTCCTGACGTGGGTCATCTAGTTTATCTGCAACGCCTGTTAGTTGCTCAGCCGCAATAACGGCAGCCTTTGACTGGTCGATCTTTCTGATGATTCCGTTCGTTGCAACTGCAGGCACAAGCTTGGCCAAGCGAAGGCTGCGCATGGCGGCACGCATCTTAGGCCCCTGCACTTTGCCTGCGGGCTCAAAGAGAGCGATAAAGTCTGATTCAACAAAACACGTAGGTGGAAGTGAACATGGCTGAGACCCGGGAGCTAAGTTAATTGGACTGCCGAGGTGACAGTGAGCCACGAATGGGCCTGAGAAGCCTCGATACTCACCAGTAGCGTCCAAGAGGATGATCTTGGTTCTGTGTTTCAGACATTCTTCAATGATGCGAGCAGTCGTCCAACTCTTGCCACCACCTGTTGTTCCCAAGATCGCGCAGTGCCGCCCGAACAACTTCTCAGGCAGTATCGACACAGCACTCTCAAGAGCAACATCAATAGAACCTAAACGGAGTTTTACTGGACTCTCCGGACTTCCTTCCGGCTGCATCAAACTCGGTAGTTCTGCGACGAATTTGTGCGGTGCAGCGTAAACCCTGTCACCTAATCGAGGGTAGGATTCAACGCCGGCAGTTACACGCAGCGAATCCATCGCTACCGAACCGAGAAGTTGTATTGTGCCTACAGCTTCGAGGCCAGACACCTTTGGATGCGATGCATCGACAGATCGCCGTTGCGATTCGGGAAGATGGATCTCAACCACCCGACCGAGCAACAGATTGATCTGGCCTTCAATCAAGACGAACTCACCGACCTCGCCCTTCCCGTAACGACCTCCAAGGAAATGTGCGCCACTGGGTGATCCAGCATCGTTCAAGTTGAAGCGGACCGCCTGAGCGGCCACAGAGGACAAAACCCCGACGAACAGTTCAGGGCGTAGTAATCCTCTTGGGAAGGCTTCCTCGATGTTTGATGATCTGCTCATTATGCTCCTGCCACCAGCTTGATGTCACGAGTGAGGCGCTGAGCAGGAGTAAGGGATTTGAGATCGGGGATCATCTCTGCAAAATCTCCGAATCTTGCCTTAATGAGCCACACATCCTCGCCCTGCTTAGCCAAGTCAAACATAGTACCCCAGTATTTATTCTGCTCAAATGATTGCTGTGTGAGTGAATCAGCCGATGGGTTGACAACAATCAAGCGGAGGTGAGGATTTGTTCTCACGGCTGCGAGTATTGGCTCAGATAAGTGATCGTCATTGAATCCGAATCCGATAACGATGAGGCAAGTGTTGGGCTCGCGAAGCACTGAGAAATACTGCGAAATTAGCTCAAGGTGCGGCTGAACATAGGACTGCTGATACTTTCCCCTTGCTGGGTAAATCAGGCAAGCAGAATCTGGAGATGGATTCTGCTCCACCACGATTTCATTATCCGCCTTGCGAGACCAGTTGACCGACCCATGGAGCTTATACATGTGGAAGACTCCTTCAAGCGGTGTCCCGATATCGTCGCCGGTAGTTGGTCTGCGTACAATGTCATACAAGAAGAAGCGTGGATCAAACTGACGCGGCTGAGTGAAGGAGAAGCCGTCAAGCATAACCAACCCTTGCTTTCCCGCCGCAATTTCAAAACATAGATCGTAGTTCGTCGTGAAGAGTTTCAATCGAGAGTCACGGACGCGACGTCTGGAAAGCCGGTGAAGAAAGGTGCGATGAGCAGCAAGCTGTGACGGGTCCGCTGGATCAATGAATTCTAAGCACTTCTCCAGAATCACCTTCTTTGATTCCGTGACGAAGGAAGTCACATCCGCGCTACTCTTGACCTGCAGATAGGCCTCGCATCGGGACAAGAGCGATTCAATATTCTCCTCATCTGTTGCTAAGCTGTACCCAATCTCATCAATCACCTTTGCTGCCTTGGGTGAAGTTACACGAGCTACGGTTCCTGTCCCAGGATTATCATTGACGCAGTAATCCCACAGCGCCCCCATCGAGGGCCCTTTCGTGTCTGGTCCAAGAGAAGTTCCGCTACCTGCAAGCACGACAACATGCTGCATTTGGAGGGAGGAGAGCAGGAAGCTTTTCAGTTCATCCTTGGCACCTTTCGATGCGGCAAGCAATTTCTGCTCCTCGTCTGGGCCGGTACCCTCTGGAACATCCGGGTTTAACTCCTTCCATGCAGCCGCTTCGGGGTCAAAAAACATGGTCTTGCCGGAAGTTGAAACCGGACTAGGTGAGGCAGGTGGCTGTGATGATGGCGGAGAAGCTGATGCAGGTGGTTTTCTCATGGCTTCGTCTTAGTTAATGTTCAACTCTCCGCTCAGCAGCTTTGGCAGCAGCGTGTCGCGAAGAGTTGCGAGGGTGCGGGATTCATGGTCGCTCGCGAAAGCCTTTGCAAACCATCCGCCAACGATCTTGCCGTAGGCAGCCTGAACTTCAGTTGGCGGGACAATAACGGGAATGCCGTAGAAGTCATCGCGGCTCGTCGAAGGAATGGCGGAGCCGGAATCCATGCTGTTGATATCAAACCGAAGTAGTTCGTAGTAGGCCCACTTGAGATCAAGTTTTACCTTGGGTTTCAAATAGAAAGCCGTGTCGATCACGAAGAACGGATCAGGCGAATAGTGGACTCCACGATAAGCCCCCTTGCGCCCTATGACGATTCCCGCGCAGTTGCAGAGAGCTTCGTCGTGGAAGCCAATGGGGCCGTTGGTGCCGAAGACGCGAAACCTTCCTCTGCTTTCCTTGTAGTCGCGGATACTCTTACCGTATTCCAAAGTCGCAATTTCCCCCCATCGTTTGAGATTCCATCCTGTCGGGACAACGCCTTTGGCCTTGTGGTCGAAATGGGTGGGGAAGAGAGCAGCAGTGGCTGGATCCAACCCAACAGGCTGCCGCCCATCCAGTTTGGCCCGCACAGGATCGAAATCCACGAACCAGCTCTGGAACAGTGCCCGCGCCATCTCCTCCAGCGTCTCGTTCATCCGCCGGTTCAACTCGATCTTGTCGTCCAGCGCCCCAAGCACCGCCGCGATGGCTTTTTGCTCGGCGAGGGGTGGCAGGGATAGCTGAAACTTGGAACAATCACCTACGCGGATATGGCTTACAGTCGAGCCGCTTCCTTCATGAGCACCGAACTGATTCTGAAGGTCCTTCGACAAGAATGAATACAGAAGGAATCTTGGCTCCAATAGCGCAGGGTTCGCGCGATACTGCATGAGGCGCTGCCCTAGGAAAACGGCGTCGTCAAAATCCACATAGCCGACTTCCCCCAAGGGAGCTTCCCGCGTCAGAATCACGTCCCCACGCCTCACATCCGCCCTGCGTGTCCATTTGACGAAGGTTTCCCTGGAGACGCGCCGACATTCCTCTCGGTCGATACGCCCACCTTTAATATTGGTCGTGCGTAGCATCTTGTATGGGGTGAGCTCCTCAACGACGGGAGCGGTTTTGTTCACGCAGTCCACGATTAACTCGCAGACTTCATCCACGGCGACGCGTTTCCATTCAACCGCCATAACCCAGCCCCCTCAGGTTTGCTCGGATGGCCTGCTCCAGTCGCTCCGACTCCTCAAACTGAGCCTCCAGCTCCGCCACCAGCCGCGGCATCCTCTCCTCGAACGGCTCGCCGTCGTCTTCCACCTCCTCCGCCCCCACATACCGCCCCGGCGTGAGCACGTGGCCATGGGCAGCAATCTCGACAGTGGTGGCGGATTTGCAGAACCCCGGCACATCGTCGTAGCTGCCCGTGTTGTCGGCTCCCCTCCAGCGGTGATAAGTGCCGCTGATCTTCTCCAGGTCGGCCTCCAGCAGCTCCCGGTGCACCCGATCGATCAGGGTGCCGAGCTTGCGCGCATCGATGAACAGCGTGTGGCCGCGCCGATCGAGGAAGCCCCGTTGGCTGTCGGCAGCCTTGCTCTTGGCCAGGAACCAGAGGCACACCGGGATCTGGGTGCTGTAGAAGAGCTGGCCGGGCAGGGCCACCATGCAGTCCACCAGATCCGCCTCGATCAGGGCGCGGCGGATCTCGCCTTCGCCGCTCTGGTTGGAGCTCATGCTGCCGTTGGCGAGCACAAAGCCGGCCATGCCCTGCGGCGCCAGGTGGTGGAGGAAGTGCTGCACCCAGGCGAAGTTGGCATTGCCCTTGGGCGGCACGCCGTACTGCCAGCGCACGTCGTCGTCCTTGCGGAACCATTCGGAGTCGTTGAAGGGCGGGTTGGCGATCACATAATCCGCCCGCAGATCCGGATGCAGGTCGCGGCGGAAGCTGTCGGCGTGCTCAGCGCCGAAGTCGGCCTCGATGCCGCGCAACGCCAGGTTCATCACTGCCAGGCGGCGGGTGGTGGCGTTGCTCTCCTGACCGTAAATCGAAATATCGCCCAGCTTGCCGCCGTGGCTTTCCACGAACTTCTCGCTCTGCACGAACATGCCGCCGGAGCCGCAGCAGGGGTCGTAAATGCGGCCCCTGTAGGGCTCCAGCATTTCCACCAAGCAGCGCACCACACAGCTCGGCGTGTAGAACTGGCCGCCGTTCTTGCTTTCGGCTGACGCAAAGCGGGTGAGGAAGTACTCATACACCCGGCCCAGCAGATCCACGGAACGATGGGTCTGCTCGCCCTCGCTGGCGGCAGTGAGTTCGATCGTGGCGATCACATCGATCAGTTCCCCCAGACGCTGCTTGTCGAGCCCCGGACGCGCGTAGTCCTTCGGCAGCACGCCCTTGAGGCGTGGATTGTCGCGCTCGATCGCCACCATGGCGTCGTCCACCAGCTTGCCGATCGTGGGCTCTTTGGCCTGGCCCTGCAGGTGGCTCCAGCGGGCCTCGGCCGGCACCCAGAACACGTTCTCGGCCTTGTATTCGTCGGGGTCTTCCGGGTTGGCGCCCTCGTAATCGCCCATGCCGGCCAGCAGCTTGGCGCGGTGCTCTTCGAAGCTGTCGGAGATGTACTTGAGGAAGATCAGGCCGAGTACCACGTGCTTGTATTCGGCCGCGTCCATGTTGTTGCGCAGCTTGTCGGCCGTGAGCCAGAGCTTGGCCTCGAAGCCCAGGTTGGCGGTGCCGTTGCCGGCGGCTTTGCCCCTGCGGGGGGCTTTGGCTGGCGCGGCCTGTGGTGCTACTGGCTCCGCTCCCACCAGGAACACCGAATCGCTGCGGCCCCGGCCGCGTTTCACGATCCCCTTGGCTACCAGTTCCGCCTTCACCTCCTCGTAGAGACCCTCCTCCCAGCCGAGCGCCTGGCGCAGGGCGGGGTTCCTGGCGGGGCTGCCGGCTTTCTCCAGCGCTTCCAGGAAGTCGTCGAGTTGTTCCTGATCGGGCATCGAGGGATCAGGTGGGCTTCGCTATAGGGAGTCTGCCTGTTCGTGAGTGGTTTGGGGTAGCACGAGCTGCCCGTGCCGAGCAGCACTCTCCGCCGGCCGGGCCGGTTGGCCATCATCGCTTCAGTGTTGTCACCCCGATGCCCGTCCAGTCCCCCAGCATCCCGGCAACCATGAGTGCCAGCGACCAGGAGCGCTGGCAGGAGCACTGGCAACGGCGCTGGTATCCGGTGGCGGCCCTGCATGATCTGGATCCGGCCAGCCCCAGTCGCTTCACCCTGCTGCAGCAAGACCTGGTGCTCTGGTACGACCGTGCCGCAGACCAGTGGCGCGCCTTCGCCGATGTGTGCCCCCACCGGCTGGTGCCCCTGAGCGAGGGGCGGCTCAACGAGAAGGGGGAGCTGGAGTGTCCGTATCACGGCTGGAGTTTTGACGGCAGCGGCCGCTGCACGGCGATCCCCCAGGCCGAGCCCGAGGCGGCGGCCACGGCCTGCGCCAGCGCCCGCAGCCAGTGCCGCAGCTACGCCACCGCCACCGGCCAGGGGTTGCTGTTCGTGTTCGCCGGCGACGCGGAGGATGGGACGGCGGTGCCGCTGCCGCTGGTGCCCGAGCTGGATCAGCCCGGCTGGCTGGTGCAGGACACCTTCCGCGACCTGCCGATGGATGCCCTCACCCTGCTGGAGAACGTGCTCGATGTGAGCCACGTGCCCTTCACCCACCACCGCACCGTGGGCCGGCGGGAGAACGCCGCGCCGGTGGTGGCCGAACTCACCGGCTCCGGGCCGGAGGGCTTCACCGCCAGCTGGCCCGAGGGTCCGCGGCGGGGAAAGCTGGGCAGCCAGTTCACCACCTTCCAGGCCCCCGGCCTGATGTGGCACGACCTCACCGCCAAGGGCTTCGCCCGCTTTCTCACCGTGGTGTACGCCACGCCGATCCGCCCCGGCGAGTGCCGCCTGTTCGCCCGCTTCCCCTTCCAGTTCCAGTCGCGGCTGCCGCGCCTGCTGGTGGGCCTGCGGCCCCGCTGGCTGCAGCACATCGCCAACCACACCGTGCTCGAAGACGACCAGGTGTTCCTGCACTGGCAGGAGCGGGTGCTGGCCGAGCGGGGCGGCAGCGCCGCCTTTGCCCAGAGCTGTTTCCTGCCCAGCAGCGCCGATGTGTACGTGCGGGCCCTGCACCAGTGGGTGATCGACCACGGCGGCGGGCCCTTCCCCGGCCAGCCCCTGCCGCCCCGCGCCGACCTGCCGGCCCTGATGGACCGCTACGGGGCCCACACCCGCCACTGCCGCAGCTGCCGCACGGCCCACGCCCGCATCCGCCTCTGGCGGCCCCGGCTGCAGGCGCTGGCGGTGGCGCTGCCGCTGGTGGTGCTGCTGGCCCTGGCCGTGGGCGGTGAGGTGCCGGCCACCGGCCCCCTGGCGGCCGGGCTGCTGCTGGAGCTGCTGCTGCTGGCGCTGGTGGCCCAGCTGGGCCGTTGGCAGCAGGGCCTGGAGCGGGGATCGGGCGAGCCGCCGCGCAACCGCAGCTGATCCGCTGCAGTTCCCCGGGGCCCAGGGGCTGATGGATCAGGGCTGCTGATCGCTGGCGGCGGAGGCTTGGCAACCGTGCCGGGCGCACCTACCTCTGGGGGGTGATCCCCACCATGCCGCCCGCCCCGTCTCCCCCCCCATCTCCACACCCCCGCCCCCTTGCCCTGGAGCCCGCTGCATGGAGCCCGCTGATGCAGATAGCCGCTGCCCGCAACAGCCGGTCACTCCCCACGCCACGCCGATCCTCGATGCCGAGGGCCGGCTCACCTACGTGGGCAATGACGGGCGCCGCTACGTGGTGGGCCTCTCGCCGGAACTCGATGAGGAGAGCGTGGAGCGGGTGATGGCGGCGCTGCGCCAGGGCAGCAGCCTGTTCCAGCAGATCGAGGCGCTCTGCCACCGCTGGATCGCGGCGGTGAGTGGCGGTGAACTGGAGCCCCGCTCGGCCCTGGTGCTGCTGCTCACCACCCTGGAAACGGCCCTGGAAGACGAATACGGCGACACCTAGCCCAGGCGGTGCGGCCGGTTCAGACGGTTCAGGCGGTTCAGGCGGCGATGCGGGCCAGGGCCTGGCCGATGGTGGCGGCGGTCACGTCGTCGCGGATCTGCACGGCGCCGATGGCGCTGGGCAGCACGAAGCGCACCCGCCCGTCCCGCACCTTCTTGTCGCCCTGCAGGCAATCGAGCACCGCCGGCAAGGGCAGGTCGGGCCAGTGCCGCGGCAGGCCGGCGGCGTCGATCAGGGCCAGCTGGCGCCGCTGCTCCGCCTCGCTCCACAGGCCCATCTCCACGGCGATCGCCCCGGCGCCGGCCATGCCGATCGCCACCGCCTCGCCGTGCAGCCAGGTGCCGTAGCCGCAGAGGGTTTCCACCACGTGGCCGAGGGTGTGGCCGTAGTTGAGGATCGCCCGCAGGCCCCCTTCCCGTTCATCGGCGGCCACCACCTTCGCCTTGGCGGCGGCGGAGCGCTCCAGCAGCGTCTGCAGCAGCGCCGGCCCCACGGCCTCCATGCTGCCGAGGTCGCCGGCGGCCTCCAGCCGGGCGAACAGGTCGGCGTCACCGATCACGCCGTACTTGATCACTTCGGCCATGCCCGCCCGGAACTCCCGCTGCGGCAGGGTGGCGAGCGTGTCGGGGTCGATCAGCACCAGCCGCGGCTGGTGGAAGGCGCCGATCAGATTCTTCCCGCCGGGATGGTTCACGCCGGTCTTGCCGCCGATCGCCGCGTCCACCATCGCCAGCAGGGTGGTGGGCACCTGCACCACGGCGATCCCCCGCAGCCAGGTGGCCGCCGCGAAGCCGGCCATGTCACCCACCACGCCGCCGCCGAGGGCCACGATCAGGGAGCCCCGCTCCAGCCTGTGGGCAAAGGCGGCGGCGTGGATCCGGGCCACGGTGGCGGGGGTTTTCTGGTCTTCCCCCGCCTCGATCACCAGGACCGTGGCCGCCAGCTCGGCCGCCGCCAGGCTGGCCAGGGCCCGGGCGCCGTAGTGCTCCTGCACCACCGGGTTGGTCACCAGCAGCACCTTGGTGCCGGCCTTGAAGCCCCGCGCGCGGATCGCCTCGCCCAGCCCGGCCAGGCCGCCGGCGCCGATCACGATTGGGTAGGGGTGGGCGCTCAGCTCCACCTGGATCGTGCGGCAGGCCGGCAGCGCAGTGGTCATGGATCCCGGGACGGTGGCCTGAGGCTACGGGCCTAGCTGCGCCGCAGCCAGGACGGCGCGCCGCTGAACCAGTCGCCCAGATCGTCGCCATCGGGATGGAAGCCGTCATCGGGATCGGCGAACGTCTGCAGCTACACCCGCTCGCTGAGGCCCACGGGCGCGCCGCTGCCGATCTCGACAACATGGGGCAGGTCCGACTGGGCAGGTCCTCGAGAGGCTCTGGGAAACCAGGGCGGCAAGCAGCTCGGCTGATCTGACTACGAGCAGACGACCGCCAAGAAGCAGACCAGGCGCGAGAAGTTCCTTGCGTTGATGGAGGTCGTACTGCCCTGGGATTCCCTGATCGCGCTGAGCGAGCCGCATTACCCCAAAACCAGCAAGAAGGGCGGTAGGCCTCCATATCCACTGGCGACGTAGCCCTTGGCTTTCGCGCAGCGGTTGCTGCGCATCCATCTGCTGCAGCAGTGGTATTCCCTCAGCGATCCGGCGATGGAAGACGCCCTGATCGAGGTGCCAACCATGCGCCGCTTTACCGCCATCCTCAGTGCGCCGGGGATGGCGATGCTCCAAGCCAGGATCGTGGATGCCACGTTGATCGCGGCGCCCAGCTCCACCTTTACGAGGGCGAAGCCCGAGTGTGCCGGGTGCACTAGACCAAGGAAGGGAAGCGGGATCCTGAGATGCACCAGACCAAGAAGGGCAACCAGTGGTACTTCGGGATGGAGGTGCACCTGGGTGTCAATAAGGACTCAGGCCTAACCCACTCAGTTGTAACCACGGCCGCCAATGTTCACGATCTCACCCCAGCTGCCGAGCTTCTGCATGGCGAGGAGGAAGTGGTTTGCGGCGACGCCAGCTACCAGGGAAACGCCGTGCATTGCCTAATACCGATGAGGGAGGGCTGCAGGATCTGATCGAGACCGCCAAAGCCCACGTCCGGGCCAAGGTCGAGCACCCGTTCCGCGTGATCTTTGCGAAGCCGGCCGGAGGCCGTAGCAGCAGTTCGGATTCGAAAAGACCCGGCTGCGTGGAATGGCCAAGAACCGCTGCAAGGTCAACGTGATTGCTGCGCTGACGAATCTGTTCCTGGCGCAGCGGCTGTTGCTTTCGGCAGCATGACCAGGGGATTGGTGTACCGCAAAGGCGCTATTGACAGGCCCAAAACAGGTCGATAGGGCAAGATAACAACCTCAATGGTCGTCGAACCGAGCCGCTCAGCACGGTGCGAGCAATCTCGATCGATTGGTCGGTTCAACCACTACACAAACCCCTGTTGCCCAGAGACTCCTTGGCAAACTGAATTCGCCAAGCCTCCCCGAAATACCAAGGCTTGCTATCCGCCACATAGTGCTGCAACACCCCCTCCCCAGCTAGCGTCTGCTTCCGGGTGGGAAAGGTGATGTAGCGACCGCGGGGCATCACGGTAGGAGACGATCGTGCCGCCAGCATGGCCACCAACGCCTGCTCCAGGTAGTAGCTGGTGCCCTCCCGCTCCACCAGGATCTGGCACCAATACTCCAGCTCCTCCCAGTTGATCAACTCGCTGGCGAGGCCGCAGATACCCACATTCAGCAAGGGCGGAATTGAGGCCCCCGCCAACTCCTCCATCAACTCCCGGCTGTAGCCGTAGGACTCGACGCAATCCAACATCAGGCAGGGGCCATCCGGTTGATCCCACCAAGCCAGCAATTCATCAGGCCGCTGGAAAAACAGCATGTCTGAATCGAGCACCAGCTTGTTGCCTCTGCTGCCAAGGTGGATGTCGGTGAGCTTGCGGATATTGATGTAATCACTCCAGCGCTGACGCAACACCGGGAACCGACTCACGGGCAAGTGCTGATCCAGCTCCGCAGCCACCTCGTGCTTCCATCGGGTGTCCCCTGAGGGGAAAAGGCGACGCAGCTGTTGCTCCTGATCGGAACGCAAGGTGCCGTCGTCCACGAGATGCAACACCAGCTCACGCTGGGTGTGTCGCGCAAGGCTCCAGGCGCAGAAGGCGGTCTGATACCAGAAGCGCTTGCCCGTCAGGAACCAGACCTCGAGGCCTGGTTCCTGATTGGGCGCAGGTACGGGAGCAGGGAGGCGAAAGGCGGCGGCCTCCATCTGCTGAGCCCAGGCACTGGTACGGACAAAAGCGCGTGGGCCCCAGCGGCGCAGACGCCTTAATTCAGAAAGAGGCTGGCGGACCAAAAGCGTTTTGGCAGCACTGAGCGCGGAACGGGCGGACATAGACATCAGCGCGGCACCAGAGCCCGGTTTTCGTATTGACCCAGTGCGCCATTCCATCGCACCAGCTGCGTGGGGCCACTCCAGGCCCGGTAACACAACCAGCTGGGCAGTGCTCGCGGGGGCACGGTCCAGCAGGGAATTGCAGACCAGGGGCGGATGCCGTGCTGATCGAGCACACGCACGAAATCGAGGAAGCTGGCGCGGGTCAGCCGCTTTTGGTATGGGAGAGCGAGTCGTGCGGCAGAGATCACATGCGTCAGCCTCAGGAAAGGGAGATAGGCGAGCCGCCAGCCGGCTCGAAGCAAGGGAAGGGGAGGTAGATGTGGTTGTCTTGTCCGGAGCTCAGCGCGGTACTGCGGCGGCCTAGAGAGAAGCAATATTAATCATTGTAATTGGCAGATTAGCAGTTCTGTCTCACCAGGTTCAGCCGACACAGACGGGCCGTCTCCGGCTCGTGACCCAGCACCTGGACCATTGCCGCAGTCTTGCCGAACTGGCGGCCGAAAACGGGATCAGCCTCCGTTGCGCCCAGCGCTGGCTCGCGCGGTACCGCACCGGTGGTGCGGCCTCTCTGGCGGATCGACGCAGCGATCGCCGCACCCAGCGGCGGACGCTCGATCAGCAGCAGCTGCAGAGAGCCATCGACCTCCGCCACCAGCGTCTGCCTCTCCGCCCCATCGCCAGGCTGCCGCGGCCCCCTTCACCAACGTCGCCAGGGTTCTCAACCGTAGGGGACTGGGCCGTCTGAGGAATCTGGAGCCCAAACCACCACCATGGCGTTCCAGAACTCGGAGGAGCGGAAACGCTGGCGGCCTTGCTACCTATCGATCTCTATCCAACACAGGAAGCACTCGGCCCCTGGCTGGCACTCACCTCAGCAGAGCAGCTCTTTGAGCTGCTCTGCTGACCAACGTGGTGAGACACAACAACTGGTTCCCTTCACCATGCCGTCGAATCGTCCGGCTGGCAGAGCCTCTGGCAAGGCTTGAAAGAAGCCTGCAACGGATCAGGGGAGCAGGGATGAAACCTGGAGGGGCCTTCCGCCTTCACCTAGCTGCGCCGCAGCCAGGGCGGCGCGCCGCTGAACCAGTCGCCCAGATCGTCGCCATCGGGATGGAACCCGGCATCGGGATCGGCCGGACCCAGGTCGAGGTCGGCCAGCAGCCGATCCAGGCCGTCCACCGGTTCGCCCTGCTGCCGGCGGCGGGCCCGCCGCAGCCAGGAGGCCACGGTGGGATCGCGGTCGGCGAACTTCTGCAGGTACACCCGCTCGCTGAGGCTCACGGGTGCGCCGTTACCGATCCGGCGCAGGATCTCCTGCAGTCGCAGGCGGGTGCTGGTCGACAACATGGGGGAGATCCGACTGGGCAGGTCCTAGCGGGCTGAATTAGCACGGTTGTGGTGCATGGCACCAAATGGGGCTTCGGTGAGCGGATCGGCATCACTGCGAGAGCTGGGATGGGGGTTGGCGCTGCTCGCCAGCGGGCCGCTGCTGGGGCTGGCGCGGCTGCTGCTGGTGCCGCTCTGTCCGGCGGTGCTGTTCTGCGCACCGGCCGCGGGGCGCCGCCTGGCCCTCACGATCGACGACGGCCCCAGCCCCGCCAGCGCCCAGTTGCTCGACCTGCTGCGCGAGCTGGAGGTGCCGGCCACCCTGTTCCTGATCGGCGATCACCTGGAGTGCGGCCCCACGGACTTCGTGGCCCGGGCCCTGGCGGAGGGGCACCTGATCGGCAACCACATGCTCGTGGATGGTGTGTCGGCGCAGTTGGACGCCGCCGCCTTCGCGGCCCAGCTGCAGTGCACCGAGCAGTTGTTGCAGCGGGCGGCCGCGCCGCAGCGGCTGCAGCTGCGCTGGTTCCGCCCCGGTGGGGGCTGGTTTCACCGGCGCATGCTGCGCCAGCTGGCCGCCGCCGGCTACCGCCTGGCCCTGGGTTCCCTGTTCCCGCTCGACACCAGCCAGCCGCCGCCCTGGTTTGCCACCCGGTTCCTGCTGGCCCATGCCCATCCCGGCGCCATCGTGGTGCTGCACGACCGGCCCGACACCCTGCCGGCCACCCTGCACACCCTGCGGCAGGTGGTGCCCGCCCTCCAGCGCCGCGGCTACCGCTTCGTGCGGCTGGATGAACTGGCCGACGGGGCCTGAGGGGCGGGGCTCAGGCCGGGCAGGCGAGCCGCTGGCGCAGCAGGGGAATGGCCGCATCGATCAGGATGCGCGCCTCGGCCAGGTTGGCGGCGGTTCCCATCGGCATGCCGCTGCCGTGGCGGATGGCGTAGCGCTCGTCGGCGGGGGCATCGGCTCGGAGCCGCACCAGGCAGCCCCGGTGGATCCATTCGGCGACCGCGGGTTGATCTGGCATGGCTGTTCGACCGTTACCGGACGTCCCCAGTGAACGGGAGCCGGCTGCTGCTGCCAAGGGTTGGTCAGCTTTTCGGCGTCATCACCCCTAGGGTTTGCCATTCATTTCCCTTCCCATGCAATCGCCGCTTCGCTCCGCCGGTGCCGATGGACCCGGCGCGGGCCTCAGCCTGATCGTGGCGGCGGTGCTGGGGCTGGTGCTTCTGCTCAGCCAGGCCGTGTTCATCGTGCCGGCCGGCAACGTGGCGGTGGTCACCACCCTGGGCAAGGTCACGGGCATCCCGCGGGGGCCGGGGGCCAACTTCAAGGCGCCGCTGGTGCAGGCCATTTCCCTGTTCGATGTGCGCACCCAGGTGCGGCCCGAGCAGTTCTCCACCCTCACCAAAGACCTGCAGGTGATCGAGGCCACCGCCACGGTGAAGTACGCGATGAAGCCGAACGAGGCCGGCCGCATCTACGAAACCATCGCCACCGACAACCAGCAGATCTATCCGCGGGTGATCCAGCCCTCGCTGCTCAAGGCGCTCAAGTCGGTGTTCTCCCAGTACGAGCTGGTCACGATCGCCACGGAGTGGAATTCGATTTCGGAGATCGTGCAGGAGAAGGTGGCGGAGGAACTGCGCAAGTTCGACTACGTGAACGTGCAGGGCCTCGACCTCACCGGCCTGCAGATCGCCGAGGAATACCGCGCCGCGATCGAACAGAAGCAGATCGCCGAGCAGCAGCTGCTGCGCGCCCAGACCGAGGTGCGCATCGCCGAGCAGGAGGCCAAGCGCTACCAGACCCTCAACTCCAGCCTCGACGACCAGGTGCTCTACAAGCTGTTCCTCGACAAGTGGGATGGCCAGACCTCAGTGGTGCCGGCCCTGCCCGGTGCCGCTGGAGGCAGCGGCCAGGGGGTGATCGTGAACGGCCGCCGCTGAGCGCAGCAGGTTGCGGCGTGCTCCAACCCCTGGAATCTCCCTAGGCTGGCTGGAACCACGCCACCTGGCGGCCACCTCTGCGCCGCTTCCGTCTGCGGTGCTGCACCCGGCCCAGCTGTCACTTCGCCCAGCTGTCACTTCGCCCAGCGGTCACGGCGCCCAGCGGACCCGGCCTGGCTTCTTTGGCATTTCCCCCCCAGGTCCCCGACCTGACCCTGGCCGCCACCGGTCTGATGGCAGCCCGCACACCGGCAGCGGTTGTGTACTGCGAAGGCCATTTCTCCGGCCTCGATGGCAAGACGGCCCACGGCCTGGTTCGGCACTGCGACGCCTATGCCATCCGGGCCGTGATCGACAGCCAGTGCGCCGGGCTGGACACGGGACTCCTGCTCGACGGGGTGGCCAACGGCATCCCGGTGGTGGCCGATCTGGCCGCCGCCCGCGCCCTGGTGGGTCCGGGGGGCGGCACCTTGATCTATGGCATGGCCCCGGCGAGCGGCCTGTTCGGCCCGGAGGATCGCCGCGTGCTGCTGGAGGCGATGGCCGCGGGATTCAACCTGGTGAACGGCATGCGGGAGTTCCTCAACGACGACGGCGTCTTTCAGGCCGCTGCCCGGCGCCATGGGGTGTCGATCCGGGACGTGCGACGCCCGGCCCCCCTCAAGGACCTGAAGCTGTTCAACGGCTCGATCGCCCGGGTGCGCTGCCCGCGCATCGCCGTGCTCGGCACCGATGGAGCCATCGGCAAGCGCACCACGGCAACCCTGCTGGTGCGGGCCCTCCGGGACCACGGCATCGCCGCCGCGCTGGTGAGCACCGGCCAGACCGGCCTGATCCAGGGGGGGCGCTTCGGCGTGCCCCTCGATGCCATCCCCTCCCAGTTCTGCTCGGGGGAGGTGGAGGCGGCGGTGGTGGCGGCCTACGACTGTGAACACCCGGAGGTGATCGTGATCGAGGGGCAGGGGGCCCTCAGCCATCCCGCCTACCTCTCTTCGAGCTTCATCCTGCGGGGTGGTCAGCCCCAGGCGGTGATCCTGCAGCACGCACCGGCCCGCCGCTACCTGAGCGACTTCCCCTTCGTGCCGATGCCCACGCCGGCCAGCGAGATTCGGCTGATCGAGGCCTTCGCCCCCACCCGGGTGATTGGACTCACGCTCAACCACGAGGGCCTGGACGACGCCCAGCTCACCGCGGCGATCGCGCTCTACGAGGCCGAGCTCGCCATCCCGGTGACCGATGCCATCCGCCGGCCAGCGGCCAGCCTGGTGGCCATGGTGGTGCGCGCCTTCCCCCAGCTCAGCGCCGAACGCTCCCTGCCCGTTTGAGCGCGCCGCGGCTGGAGATTCACCTCGAGAAGCTGCACCACAACGCCCGCACCCTGGTGGAGCGGCTGGCCCGCCAGGGCATTGCGGTGACCGGCGTGAGCAAGGCCACCCTGGGCCTGGCGGAGATCGTGCGCACCTGGGTGGCGGCGGGGGTGGGCTCGATTGGCGAAGCACGGATCGAATCCATCGAGGCCCTGGCCCGGGGCGGGCTGGCGGTGCCGATGCTGCTGCTCCGCTCGCCGATGCTCAGCCAGGTGGAGCGGGTGGTGGCCCACGCGGCGATCAGCTGCAACAGCGAGGTGCGGGTGCTGGAGGCCCTGGCGGCCTCGGCAGCGTGCCAGGGGCTGCGCCATGGGGTGCTGCTGATGGTGGAACTGGGCGATCTGCGGGAGGGCATCCTGCCGGTGGATCTGGAGCGGGTGGCCCAGCACACCCTGGCCCTGCCCAACCTGCGCCTGGTGGGCATCGGCACCAACCTCGGCTGCCAGCACGGCATCGCCCCGGACGCGGCGAACATGGCGGAACTCTCCCGTCTTGCGGAGGCGCTGGAGCGGCGCTTTGCCCTGCGCCTGCCCTGGTGCTCGGGGGGCAATTCCGCCAACCTGCCCTGGCTGGCGGCCGGCGGCGATCCGGGGCGGATCAACCACCTGCGCCTGGGGGAGGCCCTGCTGCTGGGGCGGGAACCCCTGGGTCGCACGGCGATCCCCGGACTCCACACCGACGCGATCACCCTGGTGGCCGAGGTGATCGAGGCCCGGGCCAAGCCCAGCCAGCCCTGGGGTGAGCGCCGCCACACCAGCTTCGCCCGTGCGCCCACCGGGGTGGCCGCCGCCGCGTCATCCCACCCCGTGCACCGGGCCCTGCTCGCCCTGGGGGAACAGGACGTGGATCCGGCCGGCCTCACTCCCCCGCCGGGCAGCACCATCCGCGGGGCCTCCAGCGACCACCTGGTGGTGGAGGGCCACGGCAGCAGGCCGCTGCAGGTGGGCGAGGAGCAGCGCTATCAGCTCAGCTACAGCGCCTTGCTGCGGGCCATGACCTCGCCTTTCGTGGGCCGCCGCTTCGTGGACAACCCCTGCTGAGGTTCGCCCGCCACCCCGATTCAGCCACCCTGCTCCAGCCCGCCTAGGCTGAAGTCCAAGGGGAATACACCATGCCCTACCCCGACTATCCCCTGCCGCCGGATGAGAACCAGCGGCTGCGGGACTTGGAGCGCCAGGGGGTGCTGGACCAACCCGGCGATGAGCACTTCGACCGGCTGGTGACCCTCACCGCCAGCGTGCTGGATGCGCCGATCGCCCTGATCTCCCTGGTGGATCGCGATCGCCAGTGGTTCCTGGCCCGCCACGGGCTGGAGATCAAGGAAACGCCGCGGCAGATGGCCTTCTGCGCCCACGCCATCGCCGGCGACGAAACCCTGGTGGTGCCGGATGCCAGCCAGGACCAGCGCTTCAACACCAACCCGCTGGTCACGGCGGAACCGAACATCCGCTTCTATGCCGGCACGCCGCTGCAGAGCCGGGAGGGCCACAACCTCGGCACCCTCTGCGTGGTTGACCGCGAGCCGCGCCAGTTCGGCCCCAAGCAGGTGACGCTGCTGGAGGAGATGGCCCAGCTGGTGCTGCGCGAGTTGGAGCTGCGCCGCAAGCTCACGGTGAACCCGCTCACCGGTCTGGCCAACCGCGCCTGCTTCCTGGAGCAGGCCCAGCCCGAACTGGAGCGCGCCCGGGCCGACCGGCAGCCGCTGGCGATGCTGGTGCTGGAGCTCGACCGGTTCAGCCAGGTGCGGATCCGCTGGGGGCTGGAGGTCTCCGACCAGGCCCTGCATGACGTGGGGGCCTGCCTGCAGGCCCAGCACCGCCCCCAGGATCTGCTGGGGCAGATCGGCGACCAGTCGTTTGCCATGCTGATGGTGGACGTGGACCAGGTGGCCGCCCTGGAGCGGGCCGAGGCGATCCGCACCGGCATCGCCGACCTGGGTGGCGCGTACCGCACCCGTGACCACCAGCTCAGCGCCAGCTGTGGGCTCACCCTGCTGGCCCCCGAGGACGTCCGTCCCCAGCAGCTGCTGCTGCGGGCGGAGCGGGCCCTGTTCCTGGCCCAGGGCAATGGCCACAACCAGGTGGCCCTGATGATGCAGGACCCCTGATCCGGCCACCGCCTCAGCCTCCGCCGGGGTAGGGGCCGAACACACCGGCGCAGGCGGCGCCGCAGCGGGCGCCCAGGCCGATGGCCGCCGCGGCGCTCCAGCCGGCCGCCAGGCCGGCGGTCACCCCTGCAGCAAAGCTGTCGCCGCAGCCGTAGCTGTCCACCACGGGGCTGTCCAGGGGTTCGGCTGCATAGCGGCCGCCCGGGCTGCTCCAGCCGCCGGCCGCCCCCTCAGTGGCGATGCGCAGCCGCGGGGGGCGGCTGAGGGCCGTGGGGGGCACCTGCTCGGCTGGATCGAGGCCGCTGCCGATCAGGGCATCGCACACCACGCCGCTGGCCTCCAGCACCGGCAGCCGCAGCCGCGGCGTGGCGGTGAGCAGCCGGGCCCGGCGGCAGTGGTGCAGCGCGGCGGCATCGGCGGCGGTCACGAACACCCCGTCACAATCGGCCAGCTCCTGCCAGGGGAGGGGGTCGGCGGCCACGGGGCCCAGCCGCTCGCCGATCACGGTGATGCTGCGCTCCCCGGCCCCATCCACAAAGCTCACCCCCCGGCGGCTGGGGGCGTCGCGCCAGGCCACGTGCAGCTCCAGCCCTAGCTGCTCCAGGCGGGCGGCAGCCTCCTCGCCGATGGCGTCGCGGCCCAGGGCGGTGAAGAAGCGCACCCGCCGGCCCGTGAGTCGGGCCAGCTGCACCGCCGCCACCGCCCCGGCGCCGGCCGGCTCCTCCCGGAAGGCGCGGGCGTGCTGCACCACCCCCGCCGTCGGCAGCTGGGGCACCGCCACGAAGCTCACCCATTCCATGTGGCCCACCACGGCCAGTTCGAGCTGGGCAAGGGCTGGATCCATCGCCATCGCAGCGCGGGCCATCACGGCTGGGGTGGCCCCACTCTGCGTTGCACCGCTCCAGGTCCATAGCCTGGAGATTCCCAGCCCCGGGCCATGGACGCTTCAACCCCCACCGCCGCCGGCCTCAGGGCCCTGTTCAGCAAGCCCTATGGGGCCCCGGGGCCGAGTGAGGCCCAGTGGCGGGAGCTCTACGCCGAAGACGTGCACTTCAGTGATCCAACCCAGGAAAGGGATGGAATCGCGGCGTACATCGCCGCCCAGGAGGGCCTGCTCAAGCGCTGCGACGACACCTATCTCACCCCCGGGGCGGTGGCGATGGACGGCGACACCGCCTTTGTGGAATGGGAGATGGGCCTGAAGATCCGGGGGATCGAGTTCATCTATCCCGGCACCACCCGCCTGCGCTTCAACGCAGCGGGCAAGATCGTCGACCACCGCGACTACTTCGACTTCGTGGGCCCCACCTTTGCGCCGGTGCCCGTGGTGGGCGGCTTTGTGCGCTGGCTCTACGGCCGCTTCGTGGCCTGAGGGGAGCGGCTGAAGGCATAGAGCAGGGAGCCGCCGGCGACCAGGCTGAGCAGGCCGGTGGCGGCCAGGAAGTTGAGCAGCAGTACCAGGCCGATCACGCTGCCCAGGAACGACATCTTCACCCGCAGCAGCTGCGACTTCATCAGCAGCATCAGCAGCACCACCACCGTGGCCTGGAGATGCAGCACCTTGGCGGCGGTGAAGGGAGCGGTCAGCATGGCGACGCAGCACGGACTTCATCCTGGCGAGCTGCCACGGTGGCCGTGAGCTGTGCCTCCGTGAGCTGTGCCTACGTGAGCTGTGCCTGGGAGCCGCGATTCGTCCCCATTAGGGGAGGGTGAAGCCCGACTGCATGTTCTTGACGTCGAGCATCACCCAGCCCAGCCAGATCAGCAGTGCCACCACGCCGGAGGCGGCGGCCAGGCGGGCCAGGCCCCTGAGCAGCAGCTCCACAGCACTCACCTGCTTCATCCAAGGGCCGGCAACGGCCCCCACTCTGGGGGATGGCGGCCCGCAGCGGCGCGTCAGGGATTGAGCGGGTGTTCAGCCCAGCCATCGGCCAGGCACCAGCGGCGGCGGCGATGGGGGTGCGGTCCGAGCTCCAGCAGCTCCACCTGGCTCAGGCCGATGCGCAGCAGCAGCAGGTGGTGGGGCAGCGGCGCCCCATCGCCGAGCTCGGCGGGGAAGGGGGCATCGGCCTGCAGGGGGGCACCCGGTTCGGGCCAGCCCCACACGGCCCGCCCCGACGGGCTCAGGGCCTGCCAATGGCGCTGCCGCTCCTCCTGCACCAACGGGGGCGGCAGGGCTTGCACCGCCCCCCGCAGCCGGAACTGGCAGCGGGCCCGGGGCAGCAGCCAGCAGAGTTCCACGGCGGGCTGACGCTCCAGTTCGGCGGCCTTGTCGCTGCGGGCATCGCTGAGCAGATCGAGGGCGGCGGCACCGGCCCAGCCGCGGAACACCAGGGTGCGCAGCCGTGGGGTGCCGTCGGCGGCCACCGTGGCCAGCTGCAGCCAGCGGCCGGCAGGGGAGCGGCCCTCCCGCTGGCGGGCTCCCCGCAGCAGCTGCCGCCAGGGGGGCAGGGCAGGGGAGGGCGGGGACGGCCGCACGGCTGGGAAAGCGGAGCGATCGGTGCCAGTGTGGCGTGCCGGTTCCGTCGTTCGTTCCCGTCCCGCTGATGCTGCTGTCGATTCCCGCTCTGCTGGGTCACGGGCTGCTGCTGGTAACCCTGGCCCTGTTCCACCTGGTGGGGCCGGTGCCCCCGGAGCTGGGCGGGCGCGACGGGGCCCTGGCCGCCTGCCCGTCGCCGGCCCACTGCGCCCGGGTGAACTGGCCCAGCGCCGATCCGCAGGCCGACCTGGCCCGGCTGCTGCCGGTGCTGGCGGCGATGCCGCGCACCCAGGTGCTGGAGCGGAGCGACCTCTACCTGCACGCCACCGCCAGCAGCGCCCTGTTCGGCTTCGTGGACGACCTGGAACTGCTGGCCGACCCCGGCCATGGGGTGCTGCAGGCCCGCTCGGTGTCGCGCCTGGGGGATTCCGACCTGGGGGTGAACGGCCGGCGGCTGGAGGCCCTGCAGCGGGCCCTGGCGGAGGCCGGATGACGCCGGAGCAGCAGCAGTGTGTGGCGGTGCTGGCCCTGGCGGCCCTGCCGGTGGCCCTGCTCTGGGCGCTGTGGATCCGCATGCTGCGCTGGTAGGGCCGATGTGTCCGGCGATGCCCTGGCTTTCCCTGCCCTGACTAAGCATTGGGGCACGTGCGTTGTCGCCGCGGGCGCCCTGCTGCCATGAACCGCCGCACCCTCTTGATCCAGCTGCTGGGCCTGGGCGGCGCTGCCGCGGCCGGGCCGGTGCTGGTGGCACCCGCCCCGGGGGCGAGGGCAGCAACGGCCGGCGTCCCTTCGGGTTCTCTTGCGGGTCCGCCCCCGTTTCAGCCCCTCGCCGGGCCCATGCCCCTGCCCGGCGATGGCCGCACGGCGGCGCAACAGCGCCAGCTCTACGGCCGCATCGCCCTCCACGACCGGCTGGTGGTGCCGGAGGGCTACCGCAGCGATCTGCTGTTCAGCTGGGGAGAGCCGCTGGCCGACGGCCGCTTCGGCTTCAACAACGACTACCTGGCGTTTACACCGCTGGCGGCTGGCCGGGCCCTGCTCACGGTGAACTTCGAGTACATCAGCCCCCGGCCCTGGATCGAGGGGTTCGCCGAGGCCACCGGCCAGAGCCTTCCCTTCGAGGAACTGCGCGAGCTGCTGGCGCAGCGCGGCGGTCGGGTGGATGTGATGGCCCTGGCGGCGGACGACCCGCTGCGCCGGCCGCTGCTGGCGGTGGCCAGCGCCGCCATGGCCGACCTGGGCATCGGCGTGGCGGAGATCGGCCGCGATGCCTCCGGCGCCTGGCGCCCCACCCCGGGCACGTACGACCGCCGCATCACGGGCCTCAGCGGCTGGCAACGGCCCCAGGAGCGGCTGCGCTGCAGCGGTCCGGCGGCGGCCGTGTTCCGCCGCAAGCGGCGCCTCGGTTACGACGACGGCCTGGGCGACCAGGTGATCGGCAGCTTCGCCAACTGCGCCGGCGGCCAGACCCCCTGGGGCACGGTGCTCTCCGCCGAGGAGAACGTCCAGAGCCAGGTGGTGGAGCGGGTATACGCGGACGGTTCCTCGCCGCCGCCGGCGGAACGCCCCTTCCGCTTCGATGGCACCCGGCTGGATGGCCTGGGCAACCCCTTCGGGCTGGCGGGCAACAAGTACGGCTGGATGGTGGAGCTGGATCCGCGCCGCCCGGAGCAGCCGGCGGTGAAGCACAGCTGGCTGGGCCGCTTCCGCCACGAGGCGGTGGCGGTGCAGGCCACGGCCGGCCGGCCCCTGGTGGTGTTCTCCGGCTGCGACCGCCACGGCGGCCACCTCTACCGGTTCGTGAGCGAGCAGCTGGTGCGCGATCCGGCCGATCCGGCCAACTCCCGGCTGCTGGAGCGGGGCCGGCTGGAGGCGGCGGTGTTCAACACCGACGGCACGGGGCGGTGGCTGGCCCTGGCCCCGGAGACACCCCTGGCGCCCCAGCGTCCCAGCCACTACGAGCGCTTCGGGCTCAGCCAGCCCACCGTCCTGCCCCACCGCGACCGCAGCCAGGCCGGCGCCGAGGCCCTGGCCAGCGACGCCGATGTGGCGGCCTACCTGCGCCAGCACCGCAGCCTGGCCGACCTCTACCCGGGCAGCGGCGAGGAGCGGCAGGGGGCGATCCTGATCGACGCCCACCTGGCCGCCAACGCCATCGGGGCCACGGCGGCGGCCCGCCCGGAGGACACGGACATCGATCCGCGCAGCGGCGACCTGCTGATCGCCTTCACCTCCGGCGGCAGCGACGAAGAGGGCAGGGCCGATCCGGCGATCTTCGGCGGTCCGCGGGGGGAGGCGAGCTGGCCCTACGGCTGGGTGATGCGGCTGGAGGATGGCCTGCAGCGGGGGGGCGACCCCCAGGCGTTCCGCTGGCGGATGGTGGCGGCGGGCGGCACCCCCTGGCAGGGGGGCATGGGTTTCGCCATGCCCGACAACCTGGCGATCGACCACCGCGGCAACGTGTGGATGGTCACTGACCGCTCCTTCAACAGCGCCGAACTGGATGTGTTCGGCAACAACGCCTGCTGGCTGTTCCCCGCCGCCGGTCCCCGGGCCGGGGAGGGGCTGCTGTTCGCCACTGGCCCCACCGAGTGCGAGCTGTGCGGGCCCTGCTTCGATCCGGACGAAACCACCCTGTTCCTGGCGGTGCAACACCCGGGCGAGATCCACGGCACCCACCAGCGCGGCGACGAGGAGGTGCAGGCCCACACCCTGGAGGCCAGCGACGGCGGCCGTTTCGAGCAGCTGCGCCAGGTGCCCCTCGGCTCCAACTGGCCCTCAACGGTGCCGGGGCGGCCACCCCGGCCGGGGGTGGTGGCGATCCGCCGCGGCGACGGCCGGCCGCTGCTGGGCTGAGCACCGGCTCAGGCTGGACCGGTAGCCCTGAATACACAAACTTTCATGGCGACCGTCTGTAGCAACGGCTACCAAGTGCCACACTACAAGCACGTTGATCCACCCCTCCGGTGGACGCAGATCGATCCGCGCCAGGCAACGGGGACGCGGGCACTGTGGAGACTGTGATGAACGTGCTCGATCTGATCCGCACCAAGATCCTCAAGGCCAAGCGGCTCGATGACGCCCAGTTCCTGATGGCGAAGGCCTACAGGGGCGTGGCCTACGTGGATGCCCACCACGATGAGCCCAAGCCCGACCAGGCCACCAAGGAGCTCACCTACCGCGGCCAGCACTACGCCCACTGATTGACGCCCACTGATTGACGTCCACGCATTGGTGTCCATTCCATGGGTTCGGTGGGGCTTGCGCCCCCCCTTTTTTGTTGACACATTCCCTGAACCATCCCCCTAGCCTGCTGGTAGCCAGTCCAGATGGGTGGGATGAGCAGCGGCACGTCGAACCAGGCCGGTGCACTGGTGCAGTTCACGGTGGGGGGGTGCCTGTTCGGCAGCGGGATTTTCCTGTTCCTCAACCAGGTGATCGTCCGCTCGGACGGCGTGGCCTCCGGCACGGGTCGTTTCTGGGGCCGCTTGGGCGGTTGGGGTGCCGGCGGCGGCTCTTCGTTCTCCTGGGGGACGCCGGGCATGGGGCTGCTGATGGTTCCCCTGGCCATCGGCGTGTGTCTGCTCTTTGCCGGCACCTATCAGCGCTGGGGAAGGCTGCTGGTGTGGGGTTCGCTGGCGGCACTGTTTGTGGGGGTGCTCAACAGTGTGCGCATCTCCTTCATGCCCGCCACCCTCTGGCAGCTCGCTGTGTATGTGGTGATGATCGCCAGCGGCGGAGGCCTGATGTTCCGCAGCCTGCGGTCCGTTGAGCAGGCCGAACCTCCCCGTGCCGGCCCAGGCCCCGATCCCCGGGATCCCCGCAGCGAGGAGCGGGAGCTGCGGGAGGAACTGGCCGAGCTGAGGCGCCGGTTGGACCGCCTGCAGCGCTGAATTCTCGGCGGCCTCCGCCCGGGCCAACTGGGGGTGAAGGTCTGCTGGAAACGGCCGCTGGGCTACAGGCCCGTTGATCCACGCCACCATGTCCACGATGCTGGGCTATCTCAGCTGGGATGGGGGCGTGCCGGCGGAGGTGTGGCAGGCGGACGTGTGGCAGGCGGTGGTGAGCCGGGCGGTGGCTTGCTCCTTCAATGCGATCACGGTGGACGGCGACACCAGCACCAACGACCCGATCCTGGCGTTTGCAGCCGGTGAGCCCCTGGGCCCCGAGCACTTCGAGGCGCTGGAGGCCGGCCTCATGGCGGTGTCGCAGCACCTGCTGCAATCTGTCCGATCAATAGGTGCGCAGCAACACCGATTACACGACGGAAACAGAAAACCAGTCGCAACGATGGTTCGTGGGTGGTCTTTTTGGATGGGTCACGAATGGGTCACGACTGTGTCACTGCATATGTGACCTCTATGGCACCGCATTATGCCTCATGGTTGAACTATCCTCGTATGCGAGTTGCCCAAAATGGTGAACTGAGAGATTCTGGGCAACCAAAGTTGCGATAATATGTTTCGTCCTCAATGAGGACAGAGCCGTATTTTTTGCGTAGTACGCTCAGAATTGATTGATCGTGGCGATGATCGATGAAGTATGAATCTTGATCACAATTGTAATGATCTGTAATGATTAGTGGATTGCTAGTAAGTGCTTTGTGGAATTCGCTCAGGATGAGTGCAGTGTGCTCGCATCTTTTGGCGACCAAGATAGTTGCACAAATCTGACCTGTGGTTCGGACCTCAGAATAGGACGGAATCTCTAATGCCTTGAAGCATTCTTCCGTTGTATATGTTTTCTCCATATGACCCATCTGGAACGACAGCATTCCATGCTCTGAACCTTGAAGAATATCAATGTATTCTTTGAATCTTCTTCTGCCTGATTGATTAATGTGACATCCCGCATCGCAGTATACAATGATATCCCCGTCTTTGCCCGCTAAAAATGCCTGTTCCAATACGTCTAGCTTCCAAATCCAGAATCCTCCACCGCGTTTTTCACTCAATATCGAAGAGAATTGGTGGCGAAAATTCTCGCTTAGCATCTTGGGCGAAAAAATTTCAATCTTGTCAAACCACATGCATGATAACGCCTCTTGCTTAATTCTTTGTTTTGAGTATCGATATCTTTTGTTGCCGTAGGAGACAAAAATAACTTGCATCTTGATGCTGCTTGTCTGTGCGCGTATTGAGTGTACTGCCAGTGTGCTGAGTTTGAAAACCGAACGGTTGAGAGAACACCCACAGGGCGAGGTCTGAGCGCTAGACAAGGCGTCCTTCAACCGTGTCTATGTCCTACTAGTGAAAAGGGTTGGTTAGGGAGTCACTGGCAAACCCATGCCGTCTGCGGGACAATGACCCAGTAATCGCAGGCTAGAATTGGATTGATGGGCGGCAAGCAGCTGGGCTTCTCGCATCACGAGCTCACTAGCGCCAAGAAGCAGACGAAACGGGAGAAGTTTCTCTCTGAGATGAAGCTGAGATGAAGCTGAGATGGAGGTGAGATGGAGGTGATGGTGCCCTGGGAGGCGCTGATCGACTGGATCGCATCCCACTACCTTAAGACCAGGAAGAAAGACCGCAGGCCACCATACTCACTGGCGACAATGCTACGGATTCACCGGTTGCAGCAGTGGTATTCGGCCAGGGCGCCGGCAAATGCCGCGCCCAGGCCGAACCACTCGAGGGGAAATGAAAGATCTGCTCGAGACAGCAAGGCGCACATCCGCTCCAGGGTTGAGCACCCATGCAGAGTGATCTTTGCGAAGTCGGCCGGATGCCGTAGCAGCAGTTCGGTTATTACGGAACCCGGCTGCGCGGCCTGGTCAAGAACCGCTGCAAGATCAATGGGCTGGCAGCCCTGACGAATCTGCTTCTGGCCCGGTGCCAGTTCCTTGCAGCAGCCTGAGCATGGGAAGGAGCCCATAGAGACGCAATACGTGGCCTCAAAGGCCAATTCAGGCCAAAAGCAACATTGTTGCTCTCAGCAGCTGCTAAAGCCGCTGTTGCCCAGAGCTTTCCTGATGCAACTGGTTCAAGGCGACTGGTTCAAGGCGCCTGGTTCAGGAGTTGTTCCAGTGCCTCCTCCAGGCAGGCCTCCATGTGTTGGGCCTCCTGGGGGTTTGTTGGTGCAGTGACGATGGACTGTTCCTGGGGAGAGGAGGCAAAGACCTCAGCCCAGGGCCCATCCCAGGCAGCCTGGGCCAGCAGATCATTGCTGGCTTTCAGTGTTTCTCTCACAGCACAGTAGGCAGATGGCTCAAAGCCTTGAAAGCGATCCTGCGCCCAGCCTTGCCGCTCGGCAATCGCTCTGATCACCCCTCCGGTGTTGCGCACAGACCTGGATTCAATCCCACGGGATGACAGCGCCTTGCTGATCTCCATGGCCAAGAGGATTCCCTTGCGACCCACCGGCGTGTTGATCTGCCTGCGTGATGCGGGCTGCCAGCCCTGGCCAGGTATCCGCCATCCCAGGGCCTGGGCCATGCGGTTGAAAGGATCGGCGTTGCCGGTTGGGTTCTCCAGCTGAAAGTGGTAAGGCAACAGCACCAGTTCAATGCTGGGGTGCAGCCGCGCTGGTGCAAGCCAGTCGAGATCATTCACGAACCAGCTTCCACCGCCCCAAGCGCGGCGCCCATAGTTGGAAAATCCCTGGTGGTGGTACAGACGCCGCACTGTGTGTGCGTACAGCGAATTCAGCAGGTCTGGTTGATCCCGCAGAAACAGCACCAGCCGCAGGGTCATCCCTAGGCGACGGGCCACGCCATGGAGAAACGCCAGGGGCTGTGGTTCCGCGATGGCTGGTGTGAACTGCTCTGCCGTCACCACCCACTGCCGGTCCCCTGGAAAGGCGGAGGCCAGATAGCGTTCCCATGGCCTGGTTTTCGCCTCCAACATGGCCTCCACCAGGCCCTTGTGTTTGCGCCCGGGTCTGCCAGGCCACGCCAGGTAAACGCCCTCACTTTGCAGGATGGGTGCGTTGTTCTCCAGCCGGTTCTGCAGATAGCGGCTCGCCGTTTTGTGGGTTCCGGCCTGAGAGCCTGATGCCAGGGTGTCGCGAGCAGAGCCATCAGCGGAGGACGGCCATGCCGCGGCGGTGGATCTCGCGGGCGTAGTCGGTCCAGGTGCCCTGGCCCCAGTAGCGGAAGCAGCTGGTTTCCAGCAGGAGCAGCTGCAGCAGGGCCTCCTGGTAGGCAGGGCTCTGGGTCACGGCGGGATCGCGAGCTACCTGGGGGTCGAACACCTGGTGGAAGCGGGCGCTGAGCTCGGCCATCGGTTCGAGCACGTTGGCGTAGCCCTCCACCCAGCTCAGGTTGTTGGTCCAGGAGGCGCCCTCCATCGAGAAGCCGGGGTGGCTGGCCTGGAGCGCGGCGATGGCTGCCTCCACCCGTTCGGGGGTGGGGCTGGGGCCCACCTGCTGCCCCAGCTGCTGTTGTTGCACCGCCTGAATCGCGGGGAAGGCCGCAGGCTTCACCCCGGCGGCGTCGAGCAGCTCGAGATATTCCGTGCCGTTGATCCCCACCGTGGCACCGCCTCCGGCTGGGCCGCTGGCTGGCTGCTTGACGAGCTGGCGATGGGCCTGGAGGAAGGCGGGCGGGAATTCATTCATCATCACGCCGCCGTTCTCGCCGTCGGCAATCTGGGCCACCAGCGCCGGGATGGGGATGCCGCCCAGTTCCAGCCGCTCCAGCCCCAGGGCTTCGTAGCAGGGCTGCATCTGGCCCACCAGCTTGGTGTCGGAGCCCTGGGTCTTGATCAGGGCGGTGATGCTCAGCTCCTCGCCGCTGGAGTTGCGGGCCACCAGCTGGTTGGGCATGTGGGTCTGCTCCCGGCTGAGGGGGGAGCCATCGCGGTTTTCCACGCTGTGCTCCTGCACCAGCAGCCAGCGGTAGCCGCATTCCCGCAGGGCCTTCACCAGGGCGTAGAGGATGTCGGGGTGGTTGGGCAGGTGCATCTCCGGCGGCGAGAAGCCCCGCACCCGCTGCAGCGCCCCATCGCCGAACAGGGCGGCGAACTGGTGCTGCCAGGCCAGGATCTGCAGCTTCAGATCGGGGATCGGGGTGGAGGGGGCCACGGCATGGCCCCAGAAGCTGCCGAGCCACTCCACGTGGGGCTGCATGCCGGGATCGCAGGCCAGAAAGCGCAGGGCCTCGAGGATGTCGTGCCGGCCCATCTGCTGGAAGCCCCAGAGCAGGGTGCCGGAGTAATCGAGCATGATCCGCGGATCGCAGCCCTCACCGATCAGCTGGGGGATCAGCTCCGCCATGCGCCGGTAGCACTGGGCAAAGGGCTCAGCGTTGTGGTTGTCGCCCTCCCCCGGGTGCTCGAGCATGTATTGCAGGTGGGAGATCAGCTCGCCGCCGGAGCCGGCCGGAATCGTGGGCTGGTGCATGTGCAGGGCACAGGCGAAGCCGGAGCGGATCCGTTCCAGCTGCAGGGGGTGGGGCGGCGCAACCACCGGGCCCTCCCGCTGCATCAGGGCCAGGAGTTCGGCTTCGCGGCCGGCGATCGGCGGCAGACCCTGGGCGTTCATCGGTGTGGCCGCGGATGGCACCGACCCTATGGCCCGCCGGCGAGGGGGATGCGGCGGCGCAGGTAGGCGATCGCCAGCTGAACGGCTTCCTGCCGCAGCCGGGCGCGCAGGGGGGGCGGCTGTCCCAGCGACAGCCACAGCAGGTTGCCCACTGACTTCACCAGCACGTAGGCCACCGTGTGGGCCTCCTCCCCGGGGAGAACCCCGCCCTCCGCCGCCACCCGGGCCGTGAGCGCGGCCGACCATTCGCTCACCAGGCGCCCGTCCGCCTCCTCCTCGATCGCCAGCAGCTCGGCGATGGGGCCCTGGGCCTCGTGGAAGATCGCCCGATAGCCGGGGTGGCGGGTGAAGAAGTCGTCGGCGAGGGTCACGATCGCCTCGATGTAGGCGTCGAGGGGCAGGGCCGAGGCCCCACTGGCCTCGAAGGCGGCCAGCTCCTGGTGCAGCTGCTCGCCGTAACCGCGGGCGAGGCTGTGCAGGATCGCCGCCTTGTCGGGAAAGAACTGATAGAGGGAGCCGATCGGCACGTCCGCTCGGGCGGCGATGGCGTTGGTGGTGGTGCCGGCCACCCCGTTGGCCACGAACAGTGCCTCGGCGGCCTCGAGGATGCGCCGCACCCGCTCCTGGCTGCGGGCCTGACGGGGCTGGCGGCGCAGACCCGTCGCGGCAGCTGGCTCCTGGCTGGCAGCGGCGTCCGGGGCGGGGCGGCGGGCCATGGCAGGGGCAGTGCGGAGCGGCGATCCGAGCAATCCTCGCATTTGCCTTGACAAAGCCGAGGGGTGCTCATATTTTCTAGATGTGAGCGAGCCTCACGTTTCCCGATCTCTCCACCGGTTCCCCGGCCCATCCCGTCATGACCGCCACCCTCTGGCCTTCCGCCCAGGCCCCTTCCGAAGCCCCCACCGGAGCCCTCGCCACAGAAGCCCCCGGCGCAGGCCGGCCCGACCCCCACTTCCGCATCCTTGGCACCCTGCTGGCCATGAGCGGCGGCGACACCAGCCTCGAGCTGGTGGAGGCCCTCACCGACGCCCTGCTCCAGACCCCCTCCTATGCCCTGGCGGCCCAGCAGCTGCGCCGCGATCCCGGCTGTGCCGCCCTGATCGAGGCCCGCTGGGTGCCGGAGGCCCACGATCTCCAGCAGCTCGCCGCCCTGCCGGAGGGATCGCTGGGCCAGGCCTATGCCGCCGCAGTGGCTCGGCTCGGCTACGACCCCAACCTGCACGCCGGCATGGAGGCCAGCAGTGAGGCGATGTATGTGGAGCTGCGCCTCAGCCAGACCCACGATCTCTGGCACCTGCTCACTGGCTACGACAGCTCCCTGGAGGGGGAGATTGGCCTGCAGGCCTTCCACCTCGGCCAGTTCCCCTACCCGCTGGCGGCCCTGCTGATCGCCGAGGCGCTGATCAGCACCACCCTCGGCGATCCCGCCCAGCTGCCGGTCCTGGTGGAGGCGGTGTACACGGGGCTGGCCATGGGCCGCCAGGCCAGACCCCTGTTCGCCCAGCGCTGGGAGGAGGGCTGGGCGAAGCCGCTGGAACAGTGGCGCCGGGAGCTCAATCTCATTCCGGCGACCCAGGGGCATTGAGGTGGGCCAGCTGGGTGAGAACGGAAATGGCTTCGCGCTGGGTGCAGTCAGCCATGCGGATGGGTGGACCTGAATGGTGCCGCCAACACTGTCTGTTGTTGGCTGTCGAGGCTTCCGTCCCGAGCGCAGCGGCATGCGGGAATGGGCTGCGGACTCGGCCCCAGGCGCAATGGTTGGAGTTGGTGCAGACCCCCTGGGTCTGCAGCCCATCCGCCGTCAGCTGCCGCAGGGCCAGCCGGTCGGTCGTGCCCACGGGGGTGAGGGGCAGCTGCTTGAGCACGCGGATCTCCTCCGGCCCCTTGAACCCCATCCGGTCCCAGATCACGCAGGCATCATCTCCGTCTGCAGTCACCGAAGGGCCTTGGCCTAGCTGCTGGATCGATTCCAGGTAGGCCAGCGCGCCCGGCTCACCCCTGGAAGAAACCAGTCCTGGAGCCGCTCAACAGTCGAACCAGAAGCCGAACCAGAAGCCGAACCAGAAGCCGAACCAGCAGTCATTCCAGGCATGGGCGGGTGAAGGATGGGCTCTTCGCCCCCGTGCCCGAAGCCAGGTTGTTGGCAATGCAGTACCGGATGGAGTGGATGGAGTGCAACCCCTGCAGATCGCCTTCAGCGCTTCAGGGGTGGGTGCCCCATGGAGGGCTTGTGCGGACAACCCTGGAGGCCCTTCCTAGAGTTTGGCCAGCTGACAGCTCGCCAGGTGCGCACGTTCCATTGGATTCTGGCCTCCACTCTCCTGGTGCCTGTTCTGATCCCAGGCGCCGCCATGGCCCAGAAGCGGATTCCCAAACTGCCCGGCTATGACGAGTGTCCGCTGGGCTACGTGAACGACCTTAAGCAGCATTGCAATTCACCCGTCTACTACGAAGTAAGGCCTACGGACGGCAAGCCCTGCGAGTCGGGCTGGATGAACATCGGGGCCGGATACTGCAAGAAGAAAACCCTGGGCATTTTCTGAGTGCCGCAGCCCCAGTCCCCCGCACCGCGCCGGGAACGGGCGGACCATCAGAAGGAGTCTTCCGTCTGGCCGGCAAAGCGGCCGGCGTAGCTCTCGCTGCCCTGCAGCTTCTGGAATACGAACTGGCAGATCGCGGTGCCGGGAACCACGGCCAGCGGAGCGGGGCCGAAGTTGCTCATCTCCAGCACCTGCTGGCTGTCGATTCCCGGGCCCATGAAGGGGGCGCTGATGTGCACCATCAGGCCGAGGCGGGCGAAACGGCTGCGACCCTCCAGCCAGCCACACAGCCCTGGCCCCAGCCGCAGCCGCTCCCGGGTGATGCCCAGCACCGTTTCGCCCGGCATGATCAGGATGTGTCCGCCCTCGGGCACCTCGATCTTCTCGGTGAGTTCCCGGTAGTCGGTGTGCTCGCGCACCTCGATCACCGCGTGCACCTTGCGGAACACGCGAAAGGAGGGGGCAAGGGTGAGGTCGAGCGAGGCGGGGCCCAGTCGCTCGCAATCGAAGGGGGTAACCGTGATCGAGCCCTGCTCGATCGCCTGCAGGATCGCCTCTCTGCCGAGAACGGCCATGGGTTTGCCTGGGGGTGGGCGGGTGTGGATTGTGTCAGGCGGCCGCCAGCACCACAGCGGAGATGATGGGGCAGTTGCCTGAACCGATCGCCATGAAGCTGCCAGAGGGATGGAGGGTGTGGCTGGTGGCGCTGGTGCTCAACGCCATGGCGGGAGCGATGTGGTTTGTGAATCGGGGTGTGGAGCGGCCTGAAGCCGGCAGCAGCCTCTGGGCCATCCTGCGCTCGCTCGGCTCCGGCGGGGTGGGATAGGCGCAGCGCTTTGTCGGGCAGCGCGATCCGGCTGGCCCGGGCTGGCATACCGTAGACCCCAAAAACTGAACCAGCCCTGATGAGAGCTTCCCTATCGGCCAAACTTGGCCAGGGGAAGCCCCATGAAACGCAGGCGTCACACTCCCGAGCAGATCATCCGCAAGCTGCGCACTGCTGAGCAGCTTCTGGAGCGCATGGTGGGCAAGGTGCTCACCGGCAACGGCATCAGTCGCAGCCAGTGCCACGGTGGTCACAGGGCTCCAAGGGCCCTGGTGATGAAGCGATGAGCCGTTGCAGCGTTGGTGGGTCAGCTGCGGAGTGTGAGCCAGGTTCGGATGGCCTGGTCTTGCGCAACCTCCTGGGCATCAAAGATCCGGCCGTGATGGAGGCAGTGGAGCGGGATCTGCTGCTTGATCTCTACCAGGCGATCGTCGCCAACGGGACTCCCATCAACCGCCTCAGGATGGAAGATCTGATCGGGTGGCATCAGCAATGGCTGGGATCTGTCTATGCGTGGGCAGGGAAGGTGCGGCCATTCAATCTGAGCAAGCAGGGCTTTGCATATGCGAGTGCCCATCTGCTGCCAGATCTGCTCAAGGCTTTTGAATCAGAGCAGCTTGCCAGGCTGACTCCATTCAATCCCGAATCGATGGATGAGCTGATCAGTGGCTTTGCTCAGGTCCATGTTGAGTTCGTGCTCATCCATCCCTTCCGTGAAGGCAATGGGCGAATCGCACGTCTACTGATTGATGTGATGGCCTGCCAGGCAGGGATCGGTCCGCTCGACTATTCAGCCTGGGATCAACAGCGAGAGCAGTATTTTGCTGCGATCCGCGCGGGGGCCGTGCTGGATATGGCCCCGATGGAGGCACAGTTCAGGCAGGTGTTGCCTGGGTCGACTGCCGATCCGTGAGTGCACGCTCAATCTCAGCCACTGGCTGGCCCGTTTCGATGGCCGTAGAACTGGCGACAGCACGGATGATGCGCGCGCCAAGCGGCAGCACACTCGCTTGCTGCCGCAGCCGTTCAAGCTCAGAGTCGGAACTGGGCATCGGCATGTCGATCCCAATCTCCATTCTGGCAGCAGTGTCGCTGGAGAATCCCCCCGTCTCATCCCGCCAGGATTCCCCTCTGTCCCGGCCCCGGCGCAGGACGTGACCCGCCGGATCCTGGGACGCGCATGGTGGGCCGGGTCCTCACCGGCAATGGCATCACCGCCTATGGCGATGGCCACAACAGCCTGATCGGCGGCGACGCGTTGAGCGTTGGCGAGCGCGACGCGCTGCTGGAGCTCTGCCGCCAGCGAATCGATGCCTTCCGCGAGCACCCCGATCAGCGGCTCGATGAAGTACAGGGTTCCCCGCTGCGCCCTGCGCCGCACAGATCAGAACGGCAAGGTAACCGCCACAGCGGAGAGACGAATCAGCAGGGTGTCGGGGTCGATGGGTGAGGGATCAAAGCCCATGTGGAGATAGAAGCTGCGGGCTTCCGCGGAGGCGGGATGAACCACGATGCCTCGCACGCCGATCTGTGTGCTGGCCTGCAGCACCCGTTCGAACGCATCGGCGAGCAGGGCGCGAGCGATGCCGCGTCCCTGGACGCTGCGGCAGACCGCCAACCGCGCCAACACCACCACTGGAATGGGATCGGGCCTATTGCGCCTGAAACGCCCAGGGGCTGAGGCCACGGCCACCGCCCCGGAGGCCAGAGCCAGAGTCGCCTTGACGATGCCGTCGCCGTTGCACACCACGAAGCTTCGGGTCGCACCGCTTTGCTGGTTGGCCAGGGCACGCTGCTGGAGCCAGTGGTCGAGGCTGGAGTCGCCGCAGTCAAAGCTGACGGTGCTGTGGTGCTGCGCCAGCGGCTGGGGCGCCAGCAGATCCATCAGCGTTGCCAGGGCCTCGGTGCCGTCATGGTGCGCTGCAGGCGATCCGTGGGGCTGGGCGGAGCATCGAGCTGGCGGAGAAACTGGTCAAACTTTTCTGTCGAAATGGCCTGCCAGGCCTGCTGCACCAGCAGTTCACGGGCGGCGGTTCGGGCTGCCTGCAGAACAAAGTCGGTTCGGGTGAGGCCAGAGGTACGCACCGCGCGATCAATCAGCGCCTGATCGTCGGGCGTGACCCGCAGATTCCAGCTGAGGCGAGGGGTGGCAGCCACGGATGAACAGCAGGCCTCAAGCCACCCTGGCCCCTCTGGGTAGACGGTGTCTATCCGCATGATCATGGTGCCTATCGACAGGGGCATCCCGTTGGGGCACATCTGACCGGCGCAAACCATGGCCTGGAGCGCGTGAAGCGCTGCGGCTGCTGGATCCGATTGGGGTGCGGCCTCATCCCTCTGGAACGAAGTCACAGCTCGGGGTTCAAGTAGACGTCCGCTGCTCCAGCCGCTCCGCCAGCCACACCTTGATGATCGACTGACGGGTGACACCGAGCCGGCTGGCCTCACGATCGAGCTGGTCGATCATCCACACGGGGATGTCGACATTGACGCGTTTCTGCTCCAGCCGACGGCGACGGGCACCGCCGAGGTCGAGGGCCTCGAGCACGGACTCGCCAGCATCGAAACGTTGATCGAAATCAGAACTGTTCATAGAGCTCCACCTCTTCGGGTCTGGACCGCCGAACGGAAATCAATCGGATGCACCGGTCGCGATAGGTGATCACGGCCGACCAGTGCTTGAGGCCAATCCTGCCGATCACCAGAAATCTTGGCTCTCCGGTGGTGCGGGCCGGAACCTCCAGGAGCTCCGAATCGTTCCAGAGCCGCTGGGCAGCAAGGAAGTCGATGCCGTGCTTGGCAAGGTTGGAGTCACTCTTGACCGGATCGAACGCGAACTCCATAGGGTGCTTATTCTATACCTTTTCGGCTCTCTGGCGCATGTCCGAATCAGAAAGCCCCCGTCCTCGGGACAAGCTGTTGGATCCCGGCTCTCTCCCTTCTGCCGGCCGTCCACCCTCACAACGACGGGCCCTTTTCCACGCCACGGTCGAGAGCACGGGTCGGGGACTGGGGCGGCACAGCCACACCAGGAGCCGGGTTGGCTGCAGCCGCCAGGGGCCTACGCCAAAAGGGATCCCAGCAGGGTCGCCCTCCTAACGGGCCGCCCAAAACCAAACCTGGCCCGGTCGCCCGGCAGCCTTCGCCTGCGCGCGTTCATCCAGACCGCAGCGATGGTGTGCCTGCTACCGGGCGAAGCCAGTGGCCGTCAGAATGGAGACATGACTGCCACCACAGCCTCCAAACTGATCGAGCCGAGGCTGGCGGCCATGGTTGCCGGCATTCGCCAGCTGATTCCTGCTGCCGATGTGCGTCTGTACTCCTGCGGAGAAGCCTGCGGCTACGGATCGAGGGCCCGAGGTGATGACCGGACCGATTCCGATGTGGACCTGCTGATCACCGTGCCTGATGCCTGGCTGGCGCAACGCGACCGCTTTGCGCTGCTCGCTGACCTCTGGGGTGCCGTGGCCCAGCCGGATCTGTCGGTCGACCTGGTGCTGCACTCGAGCAGCGAAGTGGCCCGCCGAGCCAAAGAGCCGGGCTCCCTGGTGTGCGAGGCCCTGCGAGAAGGCGTTCTGCTCGATGGCCAGGCCTGAAGCGCTGCGGCTGCTGCGCATCGCCCGCCGCGACCTCAGGATGGCCCGCTTTCTGCTGGATCCAGAGGTGGAGGAAGCCAGCTGGGGCTGGGCAACTCAGCAGTGTCTGGAGAAGGCGCTCAAAGCCTGGATCGCACGGCCTGGAGCGAGAGAGCCGAGGCATTGATCGAACAGGTGGAAGGCCTTCTGGGCTGATGGCCGTAGGCATGCGTAGAGGATGCCCATGGGTCCTGAGGATGAAGGGGACTGGGGCGGAAGACCCACACCCTGATCCGGGTTGGCTGCAGCCGCCGCACTCCCACGCCAGAAAGGATCGCAGCAGGGGCGATGGCATGACGGGCCGCCCAAAGCCGGCCTGCCGATCGGACTTGGGCTGACACATCAGCCCACCAACCCCAACGCGGATGCATGGCCTGGCGGGTGGCTTCACAATGGGGCGATGAGCACGGCATCAGCGCCCCCGATCGAGGAACGGCTCCAGGCCATGGCCGGGGTGATCCATGGCGTCATCCCAGGGGCGCAGGTGCGGCTGTTCGGTTCCAGGGCTCGCGGCACCAGTGGACCGGATTCTGATATCGATCTGCTGATCACCGCCCCGGATGACTGGCTGGCGCAGCATCACCGTTTCCAGGTGCTGAACGATCTGTGGGGTCGGCTGGCCCAGGCGGATGTGTCGCTCGATCTTCTGATTTACTCCCGCAGCGAATGCGAGGAGCGCCAGCACTGGCGGAGCCACGTGATTGGCAGGGCCTACCGGGAAGGACGGCTCCTGCATGGCGCTCTCTGAAGCGGAAGGTCTGCTGCGCATCGCCGCCGTCGATTTGGAAAGCGCTCAGGCTTCCTCCGACCCGACCGTCTTTGGCGAAGGGGCTTGGGGTTTCTGGTTGCAGCAGGCCGTTGAGAAGGCATTGAAAGCCTGGCTGCTGCAACTCGGTGGTGATCCGCCGCTCACCCATGACCTGCGCCGTCTACTGTTGCTGCTCGCTGCGGAGGGAGTGGCCACGGCCGACTTGCAGCCGCTCGCTCAGCTCACCATCTACGCCGTCCAGTTTCGGTATGACGCTGATCCTGCTCCCCTGGGTCTGGATCGGGAGGCCTTCAATGTCCAAGTGAAGCAGCTGGTGACTCGTGTGGAGGCGTTGGTCGTGCCGGGTTCCGAAGCTGAGGCCTGAAGGATCTGCCATGCCCCAGCACCCCTCTGCTGGCTTCCTTCGCCTACGCGCGTTCTTCGCCGAACGCAGGCGCATGAGCCCCATCGACCAACCGCTGATGCCCATGGAACTGATGGGCCGCGGATTTGCCAGGCAACAGCCAGCCCCGCCCCAGCGCAGGACGTGGCCCGCCGGATCCTGGGAAGCGCATGGTGGGCCGGGTTCACCTTCAACGGCATCACCACCTATGGCGATGGCCACGACAGCCTGATCGGCGGCGACGCGTTGAGCGATGGCGAGCGCGACGCGCTGCTGAAGCTCTGCCGCCAGCGCCTCGATGCCTTCCGCGAGCAGCTCGGCGAAGAGGTGGTTGCCCACCGCAGCCGCCACCGCAGCCCGATCAGCGGCTCGGTGAAAACAGGGCGGCCCCTACGCCATCAGCAACCTGCAGGCGCTGTGCTTCCGCGATGTGCAGGCCAGCAACGGCCACCGCGAAGCAGGCTGTGTGTTCTGCCCGCTGGAGCTCATCACCGGGCGGATGGTTGGGATCGTTGAGCACGTCCGAAACTCAATGCTTGGCAGTGGCCAGCGAACGAACCGCGATCAGATCCTGATCACCAATCTCTCGGAGGCTGCTGCTTGAAAGCGTCAAAAGCGATTGGGTGCGTCCCGATGCGGCGACAAACTCAACCTCGACATTTTCAGGATCGTGAATAGCGACGACAGCACCGAGATCGCCCAACTGCAGACCAGCATCAGGTATGTCGTGGGTGAGAGCAACTGTCTGGTGCAAGACGAACATGACTACCTCCGGAAATGCGGTGACGAGCCTTGGCTGCCTGGAATAATCGGGGATCAGCCAGACCGTTCTGAATGGTCTGGATGCGCCGTTGGGACCTTTCAACATAGCACTGATGACAACTTTCATCCCATAGGCGCTCCTCTCGATCCGTTGAACTTTCGCAGTCTGGCCATGGTGGAGCAGATCATCATGAAGTCGTATCCAGGATTCAACGGTGTAGCCGAGTGAACGAAATACCCTGGCCTTGAAGCGACCGACTGGATGCGTATCGGAGAGCAAGTAGTCGCAGATCTTGGCTTCGTCAACGATCGCGTGGTCTGCATGAGGGAGCATCCGTGGGCCAGGGTGATCGCCGGGGCTTCTCCTCCACCAGTGCCACCCCCGTCTCACCCCGCCAGGATTCCCCTATGCCCCGCCCCGGCGCAGGACGTGGCCCGCCGGATCCTGGGAAGCGCATGGTGGGCCGGGTTCACCTTCAACGGCAGCACCGCCTATGGCGATGGCCACGACAGCCTGATCGGCGGCGACGCGTTGAGCGATGGCGAGCGCGACGCACTGCAGGAGCTCTGCCGCCAGCGCCTCGATGCCTTCCGCGAGCAGCGCGGCGAAGAGGTGTTTGCCCACCGCAGCCGCCACCGCAGCCCGATCAGCGGCTCGGTGAACTACAGGGTTCACCGATGCGCCCGGGGCCGCTGCGAGTGCTGCGGCGCACACGAGCACCAGCGGGCCCTAGCGGTGGACCACATCGTCCCCAAGAACCAGGGCGGCTCCGACGCCATCAGCAACCTGCAGGACCTCTGCTTCCGCTGCAACGCCGGCAAGCGCGACAGCTGTTTCCCTACGCAAGAGGGCGCACCGACTTCCGCGGTGTGCAGGCCAGCTACGGCCACGGCGAAGCGGGCTGTGTTTTCTGCGCGCTGGAGGGCAGCTGCCGTGTGCTGCTGGAGAACGAGGGGCACAACCTGGTGATCCCGCGTGGTCATGGGGCCAACGGGCTGGAGCTGCACCAGCCGGAGTGGTACGCCGTGGTGGAGCTGCTGAAGCTGCGGCGGGAGCAGCTCAGTGCCCAGGACGCGTCGATCAGCGGCTGGGCTGGTTTGCTCAACGCAAGAGGGGGCTGAATTCAGGCGAGGCGGCGGGGCAGACGGTGTTTCATGCGCACTGGCATCTGATTCCGAGGCGTTTGGCAGATTGTGCGCAGCCGAGGGGTGGGGTGGGAGGTGTGATCCCATCAAGACAGGCCTACTGAAGAGAACCAGCCTCACCTCAGCTTCAACAATGCAACTACTGGCCGGATCCGTGCCTGGGTTTTCGAATGGCAGCCCAATACCCGTGAAAGACATTGTATTCGCAATGCGCTAGGCATTGCCGAAAGCTCGGAAAGAAGGTACTAGATAACTCTTTATCTCCGGCACAACACAATTGACTGGATACATCCTCAATCGCTATGAACTGGAACACGATAATTGCCAGTTTGTTCAATTTACAAGATCTGAGGTTAGTCGATTACCAGGTGGCTAGAGTGATATCCACAAAGGTGTAATTGGACGAGTCAGGAGTGGCCGGATAGTGGCGAAAAAGCTTGCGTGACAAGGCCAGGGAGGCCTTTACAGCACCTATAAAATGCCTATATGCTAAGCCATATTGCCTCTGCAGTAGCTTGCTTGTACTCCCTGGCCCCAAAAGCTATTCAGACAAGCATCTAGCCCCCACCGAGATAGCTAAGATGGGTCAGCATATTTAGCTTGAACAAATCCCTAATCCTCTCTTCTTTGCCAATCAAATAGAACATGATGTCAGTCACGCATTTCTCAAATATTAAATTCTCGCTTAACTTGATTGCGGCATTTAATCCATGTCATGGGATTGGCAATTAGCCCATTTTGCTCATCACGAGTTGAATGGAATACCGTCCATATCTTCTTAAATTTCAAATTTGCATCTGAAGCATTCCACCCAGGAGTTGCCCGCCATGTCGTAGCCCAACGCTTTGCTAGAGCAGCAAAATACAATTTGTTCGAATCTACCACTAGCGCATTGCATATTGCTATAATCTCTTGCAGTTGAGCAAACTTAACATCAACATGCGTGACATCATTGACTGGATTTAGTTTCAACTTGATTCCGTTTTTTCCGGCCATTACTTTTCCAGAATGCACAATTCCATGTCTCAACTCACATATTTTATCATATTCATCTAGTATAGCCCCAAGCCTGTTAGATCTTAGATCGATGCCAACATAGTTCTTTGATGTTTTGTTGATACTTTCTGCAGAAGCAAGAGAAATATGTTCAAATGCACCCCTTTCCACCTCATTCGACGGATGCCATATAACCGACCCCAAGTTCATGCTATGATTTGCAGATAATTTTTGTGAATCCACGCAAATCTTTAAGATTTGACTAAAGATCTGCCTAAAGTAGTTTTCTATACTAGAGACAATTGCAATCGAAGCTAGAGCACCTTTCCAATTACTTGTGTTCAAGTCAGAAGGCGAAAACAGTGAGACTATATTTTGCCGTTCATCATAGAACTGATCGATAGGAGAATCATTATTGACGGCATTGGTTGACACATATGTATTCAGATCGGTTATTCTCTCAGAACCTACAACCTGAGAAATGCAATGCTTCCAACTTGACATTATGCAATAAACTCCTCTGCATAATTCTTAATCTTTTTTGCCCAAGTAGGGCCGATCATCTTGACTTTTCGCAGTTCTTTGTTGTCATGATCCATCAAGATATCTTTGATTTTACGTATTTTTGAGCCTTGCTTTATAGAGTCTGCTCGACCAGATGTAATCGGCAGGCAAATAATGTCTTGGCTGACAATATCTTCAAAAATGGATGCATCTTGTAGTTTTGCTCCGCATTGCATGCAGAATTTAGCCAGATCAGAAACCCTTGGACTTTTACAGACTTCACATGGAGGCAGCGCCAAAGCGAAGGCTTTTCCCAAATCTGTTTCTGGAATTAACGAGCTTTCAGAGTGCCTCGGATAGTGGTGACTTGGCCTGTTAGAGAATGCTTCAATATATTTATCAACGTTTATCGATCTGCTGCTAAAAAAGATATTTCTGTCAATAATGGCTGCATAGTGCACTTCATACAGTTCATAGACACCTTTCCCTCCCCTGTTGCTAATTCCGTTAGGGGCAAGCAAACCTGAATACTGGAAAAAGCCGATAACCTTTTCCAACTCTGAAGAAACAGAACGTCTGATTGCTATCATTGAGCTTTGCCTACCTACATCCGATCCCTTATTGAATTCCTTAAGAATCTTTAGAATCTGCTCGTAAAAGTTAGACCCAGTGTCAATGAAGTTACGATACATAGGCAATTTTATCTTCAATGAGTCATAGACGCCATATGTTGAATCGTAACTATTCTTAATTTGTTTAAGCGTATTTTTGGCTGATAAGTTTAATGTTACATCGCCTTCATCGCCTTCATCGCCTTCAATGCAGATAGACGAGATCATGTTTAAAAGGGCGCGGGGAATACCGTAAGCCGCAAAGCACATGAGATTCAGCAGATTTATATTTGACTTCAAGGTCTCAAATATATTTGTTTCAAATCGAGATTCCAACAGTGAGTGCATAAACTTTAGGTATCCTTCGCTATTGGGCTTCACCCACACATCAATTTCCTCAGCATCATGACCAACATGAAATGAAGATGAGTAATTAATTACTCCAGGATAAATAGCAGCTTTTGGAGAAATTCTCTTTGATTTAATCTGTCGGTAAAACTCGAAAAAGTCTTTCTGTTGATCGGATGAGAAGGCATGGCCAGCATCATCTAGGAGAAGAATAAAGCGAGTTTTATGAGTTGCCTCGCATGCCTTATCTGCCAAGCCGTGAATATCATTTAAAGTAACCTGGTCTTCATTGTCGTTCAGAAGGTCTATGCGGCCCATTTCCAGTAGCTCAATGTTTTTATTGGTTTGATCCATGGTTAGCCTAAATATATCTTCAATGACTCCTAGTCTGGCCAGAGTCGCATATATTCCATTGACAACTTTAAGTAAAACCCATTGATTGAACCAATATGGTGCATTGGTATTACTCCTGTAAAGAGGTTCCAGCTTAAGAGAAGACTTAAAGTTCACATACACTGGGAAACCATTGCTACTCGCGCTCTTGAGCAACTTGTTAAATGCCTTAAGCATCAAAGTCGTTTTTCCACATCCCCTAGGTCCAGTAATCAGCTTTGCACCAGCCTGGGTCAACTTTCTTAGAGTGTCAGCTTCGTTTTGGTGACTTATTGACCACTTTTCAAATGAATTACTCGAGAGGTATTCAGCCTGTTCCGTAAAAATCTCCGAATCAATGACATTCCTGTCAACCATCTTCATGTTCTGAAATTCGTTGTGATACTTGGTGTTAGGCAATTCAAGGGCTGATCAGAGCAGATGGCATAGGCCAAGACGTGTGGTCCCATTTTCTGCGTCAGGCGCCGCACGAGAAAGTCAGAAGTGCTGCCATAAGATGGCCTATTTTTAGAACACGACTCCGATTCTGTCCTTCGGTGACCGAGCGCATTTTATGCGGATCCGCATAAAATCGGTACAACTCGCTCCGACGCCTGCCGATCTGAGGCAGCCCAGGCGCCTGGAGTCTCATGCCACACCAAGCCCCACCCCCCGGCCTCTACCAGCAACTCCTCACCGAGGGCCTCAAGCAGCAGCTACGCGACCTGCAAGAAACCCTGGTCGCCACCGACGGCCTGGACCCCCAGGAAGCCCCGCGCCTGTTGGCCCGGCACCTGGCGGGTCAGGCACGCATTGCCCTGGAGCACCTGAGCGGTGGCGCCACCCCTGAGCACCAGCTGGCCCTGGTGAACCAACTGGTGGAGCTGCTCCAAAGCCAGGCACCCCGCGCCATCTCCACAGGCGACCTGCTGCACCCCTCCGCCCGGCTGCTCTCGGAGATCCGGACCGCGGCGCTCCTCCCCGGCCAAGCCGCCACCATCCGCCCGCTCATCCCCCTGGCCGACAGCACCCTGCTGGTGAACGCCAGCGGCGAACCGTCGGTGGGGCAGTCGTTGATCCACGAAATCCCCTCCGCCCAGCGGATCGACCTGCTCTGCGCCTTCATCAAGTGGAGCGGCCTGCGCCTGCTTCAGTCAGCGCTCGAAGAATTCCTGCAGGCCCAGCCCCGCCGTTCGTTGCGGGTGCTCACCACCGTCTACCTGGGTGCCACCGACCGCCGCGCCCTTGATTGGCTGGTGGCCCAGGGCGCCGAGGTGCGCGTCAGCTACGACACCCGCCGCACCCGCCTGCACGCCAAAGCCTGGCTGTTCCATCGGCCCGGGATCTCAGGCTCCCCCCCTGCCTCCACCGCCTACATCGGCTCCTCCAACCTCTCCACCGCCGCCCTGCACGACGGCCTGGAGTGGAACGTGCGCCTCTCCGCCCACGACAACGAGGGCATCCTGGCCAAGTTCCAGGCCGCCTTTGAGAGCTACTGGGAGGAGGGCGAGTTCGAGCCCTACCGGGCCAGCGAACTGGAGCAGCGCCGCTTTGATCGGGCCGTGCGCGAAGAGTCGGCGGGGGATTTAGCGACGGACGCCACCCCGCTCAGCTTCTTCGACATCCGCCCCTACGCCTACCAGCAGGAGATCCTCGACAAGCTGTCGGCCGAGCGCAGCCTCCATGGCCGCTGGCGCAACCTGGTGGTGGCCGCCACCGGCACGGGCAAAACCGTGATCGCCGCCCTCGACTACGCCCGCCAGGCCGGTCCGGCCCACCCGAGCTTGCTGTTCGTGGCCCACCGGCGCGAGATCCTGCAGCAGAGCCTCGCCACCTTCCGCCAGGTGCTGCGCGATGGCTCCTTCGGCGAGCTGCTGGTGGATGGCCAGCGCCCCAGCCAGTGGCGCCATGTGTTTGCCTCGGTGCAGTCACTCGCGGGGCTGGATCCGGCGGACCTGGCGCCGGACACGTTCGACGTGGTGATCGTCGATGAGTTCCACCACGCCGCAGCCGCCAGCTACGAGCGCTGGCTGCGCCACCTGGCGCCCGTCCTGCTGCTGGGCCTCACCGCCACCCCCGAGCGCACCGGCGGCGAGGACATCCTCCATTGGTTTAACGGCCGCATTGCCGCCGAGCTGCGCCTCTGGAGCGCCTTGGAGCAGGGCCTGCTCTGCCCCTTCCACTACTTCGGCCTCCACGACGGCACCGACCTCTCGCGGATCGAGTGGCGCCGCAACGGCTACGCCACCGAAGCCCTGTCCAACCTCTACACCGCCGACGACGCCCGCCTGCGCCTGATCCTGCGCGAACTGGCAGACAAGGTCACCAACCTGGAGTCGATGCGGGCCCTGGGCTTCTGCGTGAGCGTGGAGCACGCCCATTGGATGGCCCGCAAGTTCGTGGCCGCCGGCCTGCGCGCCGCTGCCCTGGATGCGTCCAGCCCCCGGGAGCAGCGCGCTGAGCAGATCCGCCGCCTGCGATCCGGCGAGCTGCAGATCCTTTTCGCCATTGACCTCTTCAACGAAGGCCTCGACATCCCCGAAATCGACACGGTTCTGTTCCTGCGGCCCACCGAGAGCGCGATCGTGTTCCTGCAGCAGCTCGGCCGGGGCTTGCGCCTGCACCCGTCCAAGAGCTGTCTCACGGTGCTCGACTTCATTGGCCAGGCCCACCGGAATTTCCGCTTCGACCTTCGCTACCGCGCCCTGCTCGGCGGCACGCGCGACCAGCTGGAGCAGCAAATCAAAGAGGGGTTTCCCTTCCTGCCGGCCGGCTGCAGCCTGCAGCTCGATCGGGTATCCAGCGAGCGGGTGCTGGCCAATTTGCGCGAGTCGCTGCCCACGCGCCGGCCCCAGCTGCTTGCCGATGCCCGCCGCCTCGGGCGCTGTTCGCTGGCGGGGTTGCTGGAGGGGCTCGGGATGGAGCTGGGGGAGTTTTACAAGGTGGCGGGGTCCTGGGCGTTGCTGCAGCGGGAGTTGGGGTGGAGTGCCGGGGCGGCCTCAGGGGAGCCCAGCGTCGATGAAAAGCGGCTGGGGCGAGGGATCGCCGGCGGATTGCTGCACCTGAATGACCCCGAGCGGTTGCGTTGGCTGGTGGAACAACTGCAGCGGCCCCTGGCGCCCGATCCGGCGGCTTTGGATCCTGGAGCCGATCGCCAGTGGCGGATGCTGATGGCCCAGCTCTGGGGCAGCGGCCGGCAGCACCTGCCCCTGTCCGAGGCCCTCGTCCGGCTCTGGGCTGCCGCCGACCTCCGCGCCGAGCTGGTGGATCTGTTCGAGCTGCTGCTGGAGCGCACCGACCATCTGGTGGCGCCCCTCGCCTGGCCGTTCCTGGCCGCTGGCGAGCCAGCCCCGCCAGTGCCCCTTGGCCTGCACGGCCGCTACTCCCGTGCCGAGGTGTTCGCGGCCTTCGGCTTGCTGAACGATGCCCGCACCTTCCCCGGCCGGGAGGGAGTCTTCTTTGATGAAACCACCCACTGCGACGTCTTCTTCATCACCCTCAAGAAGTCCGAGCGCCTGTTCTCCCCCACCACCCGCTACAACGACTACGCCATCTCCCCGTGGGAGTTCCACTGGGAGAGCCAGAGCAACACGCGGGAAGCCTCACCCACGGGCCAGCGCTACATCCACCACGCCGAGCGTGGCAGCCGGGTGATGCTGTTCGTGCGGGAGGAAAGCAAGCGCGGCGGGGTGACGCTGCCGTTTCTGTGTCTGGGGTTTGCGGATTTTGTGAGTCACGAGGGGGAGCGGCCGATGGCGATCCGTTGGCGGCTGCAGCGGGCGATTCCGGCGGCGTTCGTGCCGGGCTGTTGCTTGGCATAGCTGCGGCGTTGGCGGTGTGAGGGGGCAGTTCAACTGACTTCCGGAAGCGTCCTCAGCCATCCAGAAAGCCGCTGCCTCAGCTGGTTGGTGATGCCAACAGCACGGGCAGCGTCGTCAGCATGGGCCTCCATCCCCGGGTAGCGAAACATCACGCCTCCCTGAGTGATCCGGGTCAGATCGGAGGGATCAGCTTCCCAATCCGGCATCAAGATCCCGAGTTGCCTGGAGAGTTCCCGAAGATCATGGATTTTCTGTACAGACTCGCCATGGGCAATCAGGGCTGCCTTGAAGTATTTCTCCAGGCACTGCTGAGCATGAAAAACCACGGCGTCTTCATGCCCTGGCTGGCGATGCAACAACTCCATGGCCCGCCAATCACCCTCGGCTTTGCTGATCCACTCGTCAACGACAGGATTGCGCTCAGCCATACAGCACCACCCCGTGGTCGAGTGCTTCACGGATGAAAGGGTCTCCCCAGCGGTAGCGCCTGGGGATGTCCTCGGGACGCCAAAGCAGCATGTCCAGAGGGAACTCGGGTTGGCAGACGTTGCGGATTTCCAGGATCTTTTCCAGCGCTCTTCCCTCGAAGGGCATCACCACCAACACATCGGCATCCGATTCCACACCGGCTGTTCCTCGTGCCATCGAGCCGAACAGAATCACCTGCTCCGGGGCGAACGCCTCCACCAGCCGATCGGTAAAGGCCTGGAGAGCCTCTTGCGTGACGAACGGGGCCATGGCCATGGCTCCATCATCGCCGGCCCTGCCAGGGTCATCACCTTCGGCCAGGCCCACCGGAGCTTCCGCTTCGATCTGCGCTATCGCGCCCTGCTCGGCGGCACGCGCGACCAGCTGGAGCAGCAGATCAACGACGGGTTTCCCTTCCTGCCGGCCGGCTGCAGCCTGCAACTCGATCGGGTGGCGAGCGAGCGGGTGCTTGCCAATCTGCGCGAGTCGCTGCCCACGCGCCGGCCCCAGTTGCTCGCCGAAGCCCGCCGCCTCGGGCGCTGTTCGCTGGCGGGGTTGCTGGAGGGGCTCGGGATGGAGCTGGGGGAGTTCTACAAGGTGGCGGGCTCCTGGGCGTTGCTGCAGCGGGAGTTGGGGTGGCTCACCGGGGCGGCCCCAGGGGAGCCCAGCGACGATGAAAAGCGGCTGGGGCGGGGGATCGCCGGCGGCCTTCTGCATCTGGACGACCCCGAGCGGTTGCGCTGGCTGGCGGATCAGCTGCAGCGCGCGGCACCGCCTGATCCGGCGGGCTTCGATCCCGCCACCGAGCGCAGCTGGCGCATGCTGATGGCCCAGCTCTGGGGCAGCGGCCGGCAGCACCTGCCCCTGGCCGATGCCCTTCTGCGGCTCTGGGCCGCCTCCGACCTCCGCGCCGAACTGGTGGAGCTGTTCGCGCTGTTGCTGGAGCGCACCGCCCACCTGATAGCGCCGCTCGACTGGGACCGCGCCGATCCGCCCCCCATCCCCCTCAAACTCCACGGCCGCTATTCCCGCGCCGAGGTGTTCGCCGCGTTTGGGTTGTTGAACGAGGCCCGGCCCTTCCCCGGCCGCGAGGGCGTGTTCTTTGACGAGACCACCCAGTGCGACGTGTTCTTCGTCACCCTCAAAAAGAGTGAGCGCCTGTTCTCCCCCACCACCCGCACCAACGACTACGCCATCTCCCCTTGGGAGTTCCACTGGGAGAGCCAGAGCCTCACCCGGGAAACCTCATCCACCGGGCAGAGATACATCCACTACGTTGAGCGCGGCAGTCGGGTGATGTTGTTTGTGCGGGAGGAGAACAAGCGCGGCGGGGTGACGTTGCCGATTCTGTGTCTGGGGTTTGCCGATTACGTGAGCCACGAGGGCGAGCGGCCGCTGGCGATTCGCTGGCGGTTGCAGCGGGCGATTCCGGCGGCGTTCGTGCAGGGCTGTTGCTTGGCATAGCTGCGGCGTTGGCGGTGTGAGGGGTGCTGATACCGCTAGCCTGTTGCAATGGCTGATTCGCGCATCACCCACGACCCAGCCCAGTGCGGCCGCAAGCCCTGCATCAGAGGGATGCGCATCCGCGTGAGCGATGTGCTCGACCTGTATGCAGCTGGGCTCTCCCCCGATCAGATCCTCTCGGAGCTTCCTGATCTTGAACCGGAAGATCTCAAGGCGGCCCTCACCTACGCCGCCCGCGAGTTGAACCATCCTGTTCTGGTGGCGTGATTCTCTGGCTTGATGCTCAGTTGTCCCCAGCACTCGCGAGTTGGATCACAGCACGATTCGCTCCGATCCAGGCGGTGCCAGTCAGAGAGATCGACCTCAGGGATGCAGATGACCGCGTGATCTTCGCCCAGGCGAGATCAGCTGGCAGCGCACCCTTGAGTCGGCCATAGCCAGCCTTTGCGAAGGTGAACCCTGGGTCGAAATTCGCTCGCCAAGCTGAAGCCCCAATGTCCCTGATCTACCTGGTGACCGCGGCTCGCGGATGCAACGGAAACCACGAGAGCGAGCGGCCGATGGCGATTCGCTGGCGGCTGGAGCGGGAGATCCTGGCGGTGTGGATGGACGGCTGTTGTGTGGCACACCAGCTGTTCCTCGCCCGCCATGGTGCCAGCAATCCGGCGGTGTTCGGCTCTGTGGCGAGGGATCAGGGCACGCCGAGCAGTGATGACGATCTGCTCCTCACCCGGGTGGATCTGATCGGCCGCCGCAACCTCAAGCCCGATCTCAAAGCCCTGGTGGAAGCCGAAGCCATCCCCTTGTGATGGACACAAGAGATCGCCAAGCTTTGATCGATTGCTCCTTCAGCTGAAGCCCGTTACCGACAGCACCGTCTCCGTCTTCTGATCCCGGTGGTCGCAAGGCCTGGGGATCCACAACCTGCCGTGCCGTTGCCTGCACCCGGGGGAGATCAGAGGGTGGCCATCCGTTGGCGGATCAGAGGCACCGTTGCGCTTGCATGCTGCTGCTGCTGAGAGAGAATGCACAAACCGCGTTCCCAGGCAGATCGACGCGACAGGAGTTCTAAATCGTCAAACCATGCTGCTTTGGTCATCTGTCCAACATGGAGGCGGATGTGATACACGTAATCAGCAATCAATACACCCGGCGCCGTGCTGGTAACGGCGATCATCATGCCCAGGTCTTCACCTTGAGGTAGGCCCATCCAGCCGCCCACCCGCTTGAGCAATGCGGCCTCCACCAGCAGGGTGGTTGGCCCCAGGGGAATGCTGTCATGGGGAGATGGCCAGGCACGCCAGACATCACCCGCCAAACATGGTCCTGCGGCGACGATGGCAGGATCGTTCTTGAGGTCGTCAGTGCAATAGCCGGCTGCCCACAGGGCCCCAGCCTGACCATCGATCGCAGCCAGGCGTTGGTCGATGGAGCGGGGATAGAGCCAGTCGTCATCGTCGGCGCTGGTGATCCACTCACCCCGTGCAACAAGCAAACCAAGATTGCGAGCTGCTGCCTGACCAATGGGCCGAGCGGAAGCGATCACGGTGGCGTTAGCCGCAAGATCCGGAGGAAGCGATTCGATGCCGTTGCCATCAACGACAATCACATGCTCTGTATTGCAGTTGTTTTCAGCGAGGCTACGATTTAAATCGCTCAACATAGACAAGCGATCAGGCAAAAGCCTGGTCGGCGTGATGACGCTTACGGTCGTCAAATGGGAGGCGTCATTGCGAGCCGCACCACGCTACGTGAGCCTGGTGGATTGACGGGGCCACAACCAAAGGCAAACAGCAGGGACGACCGGCCGCTTGAGGCGCCGACACGAAATGCAGAGAACTGCGGGGCAGGCTTCTTCGCTGCCTTTGCCGTGGCCCATCGACGCTTCTGCCGTTCCCCTCTCAGGAGGCTCCCACTGGGATCCCCTCGATGCCAGCGAGCCCAGAGAGCTCAGGCCGTGGATCCTGATCCCCAGCGCCTCAAGGCGATCCTGTACCGGGACGATGAGCCCTACCTGGAGGAAGATCCGCAACCTGTGCTGGCGCCTCGGCTGCAGACCAGCTTCGAGGTGAACGTTGCCGGAGTACCTCTTCACCGACGTGATCTGGCGGTGGGGAGGCCATTGGGGTGTGGCGGCTGGAGCAACAACCCAACACCCCCTGGCCGCTTCAGCAGGCTGAGCGGGTGCTGGCGAGAGCGGCCTTCAGGACGAACAGCTGTAATGCGACACCCCACCGGCGTTGAAGAATTCCCTGGGTTTGAGCCGGTCGTAGGTGGCAGCCAGCTCCGGAGAGAGCTCTTCGTAGGGATGGCGGAACACCGTCTGCAGCTCTCTTACCAGGCTGAAATCACCCTGCGCTGCCTGTTCATAGGCGGGCGCGATCAGCCATTCGCGCCAGGTGATGGCCGGGTTCACCCGTCGCATCACCGCGGATGTCTCGCTGAGGTCGCCCTGGGCGCTGATCTGATCGCGCCAGCGCTGCAGCCACTGCGTCCAGCGCCCGTCGAGCTCCTCCGAACTGGGCAGGTAGAAGCTCTCCTTCAGGCTTGAGAGTTGCTCGGGGATGGCCGACAGCCGGCGGAACAGGATCGTGTAGTCGGCCTTGGCGAGCAGCATCAGCTGCAGCAGCTCGTTCACCAGTTCGGCGTCGTAGTGGCCCAGGCCGAGTTTGCGGGCCCACATCGCCTCGATCTCCTCCCCCATTGCCGCGGCGAAGCCGTCGTGGATGTGATCCAGCTGCGCCAGGGCCTCCGCGTTGTCCTCCAGCAGTGGCCTGAGCGATTTCACGAACATCCCATAATTCACCTCCGCCGCCGCCGGCTGGTTGAACAAGCAGAAATGCTCGCCGCCGCCGGTCCAGGGTTGGAAGCGGGGATCGAACAGCTCGCAGAAGCCGAAGGGGCCGTAGTCGAGGGTGTAGCCACCTGCCGCACAGTTGTCGCTGTTGAAATTGCCCTGGCAGTAACCCACGCGCATCCAGTTCGCCACCAGTGACGTGAGCCGCGTGCGGAACAAGCCCGCCAGCTCCACCACCTGCTCGCTGAACGCCAGATTCGGATTGATGTCCGCTCGGTAGTTGCGCTCCATCAGGTGGGCCACGATCATCCGCAGCTCGGGCAGCGCCTGGGGATGGGCCTGGCTGCGCACGCGGCGGGCGAACAGCTCCAGCAGGCCCACCCGCAGAAACGACGGCGCCACCCGGGTGGTGATCGCCGCCGGGTTGTCCACCAGGATGTCGGGATCGAACGAGCGGGAGTTCGGCCCATACCAGGGCCGCCGTACCCGTTCCGCCCGCGACATGGTGAGCATCAGCGAGCGGGAGGTGGGCACCCCCAGGGCATGCATGAACTCCTGGGCCAGAAACTCGCGCACGCTGGAGCGCAGCACGGCGCGGCCATCGGCGCCCCGGCAGTAGGGCGTGGGCCCGCCGCCCTTCAGTTGCATCTCCCAGCGCTGACCGTTGAATACGCCCTCGAACACGGAGATGGCCCGGCCATCGCCATAGCCGTTGCCGGTGCCGAACGGGCACTGCTGGGTGTACTCCGTGCCGTAGATCGAGAGGGCGTAGCCGGTGGCCCAGCCGAACGGCCGCATCGGTCCACTGGCCACGCCGATGTCGCCCGAGAACAGCCGCTGGAACGGTTCGTCCTGGGCCAGTGCCTCGCCCAGGCCCAGCTCCTGGAACAGGGTGCTGCTGTGGGCCACCAGTTCCGGCGCCGGCAGCGGTGTGGGCGTGACCGGCACGTAGTGACCGGAGAACACCTGGCGGGGCTGGTGATCGCGGCCGTCACCGCTGGCCTGGGGATCCGCCCGCAGCGAATCCAGCAGCGAATAGTCGGCCTGTTGGGCAAACTCAGCAAACGTGGTTGTCAGCACGGGGGTCGCCACGGTTGTCGCCACGGTTGTCGCCACTGGTGTCGCCACGGGTTTCTCGGGTGGTGCGCTGCCCGGACATCGCCCAGGCGCAGAGGCCACCATCCTGGCGATACTGTCGCCCATTGCGGCGTCGCAGTGGGTTCATGCCGATACCCGCTTCCGCATGTTCCACAGCCGATCACAGGTCTGCGAAGGGGCGGGGTAGCAAGGTGCCTTTGCCCCTACTTTGCCCCTACGTTGGCTGCGTTTCCCTTATACCGTCGATGACCAGGCTTGTGATGATCGGAGCCGGCAGCGCCCTGCTGCTGGCCGGTTGCGGTGCCCCCGATACCCAGGCCCTGCAGAAGTTGGCCTGCCAGCAGGTGGCCAACACGATCGATCTGCAGTCGGTGTCCCAGCTCGACACCCTGCGCAAGGCCCTGGGCCTGGCACCGGGGGTGGATCCGATCGAGTCGTGCCGCGCCCTTGGCGTGCCGATGGAACCCGGCGCTGGGGGTGAAGGTGCTGGGGGTGAGGGCGCTGCCGGCGAAGGCCCTGCGGGTGAGGGCGCTGCCGGCGAGGGCACTGCCGGCGAAGGTGCTGGCGAGAACGGCGCCGCTGAAGCCGGAGAAGGCGAGGGCGGTTCCGCCGAGAACGAAAGCCAGTGATGGCTCCGTGGGCTCGCCTGGGCCTGCTGGCCGGTGTTGGCGCCGCCTGGCTGCTGGCCGGTGGGATTCCGGCCTTGCGGGCGGAAACATGGAAGAGCTGTGCCTTCAACGACCGCCCGATCCGCTGCCGCGACAGCCACACCGCCGATGGCACGGTGCGCATCGTGTGGGAAGACGGCCAGGCGATGACCTACCGGCTGGTGAAGGAGGGTTTCCCCCTATCGGTGCTGCGGGATTCCCTGGGCGGCACCTGGGAGCGGGAGGTGCTGATCCAGGGCAACGCGGTGTTCACCAACCCGGCCAACGGCAACCGGATCTTCGTGCCGCTGCGCTGAGCGGACCCGGATCTGCACCGGGGCCGTGACAGGAGGCCGTTACAGATGGTTACACTGGGCTTAACACCGTGTAACACCCATGGCTGACCCCTCCACCCGCTTTGGCTTCAGCGCCTTCGCCGAAACCTGGAATGGCCGCATGGCCATGCTCGGCTTTGTGATCGGCCTGGCCACCGAGCTGCTCACCGGCCAGGGCATCCTGTCCCAGCTCGGCCTGGGCTGATCGCCATGGACACCGACTATTCCGCCGCCATCGCTGGCCTCGCGGCCGTGGTGATCCTGCTCACGGCCATGGTGGTCTTTGTGCTCTCCCGCCCCAGCGACCTCGCCCCCCGCGAACCCCGCTGACTTGCCTGGGCACCCCACCTGCCCTGCCTGGGCGAACCAGGCGGATCCAGCTGACGTGGGCCAGGGCGCGGCACACTGAGGGCACCTCAGGGGCTCGGGCCTGGCCAACCCGTTCCGCTGCTGCCGAGGTCTGCTGTGATGCGTCTGCCCCGTACGGGAAAACTGGGCCTTGCGGGGTGCCGCTCCCTGGCCGTCGCCCTGGCCCTCAGCACGGCAGCGGTGCAGGCAGCCCCCTACGGCACCTGGCTTTCGCAGCCCCAGATCTGGTACTACGCCTCCCGGCAGTCCCTGAACGGGTTGATGGCCGACATCCGGGGCAGCGACTTCAAGGTGGTGTTCCTCGACGTCCGCAAGGTGTCGGAGCCGATGCAGAGGGAGGCGGCCCAGGCGGCCCGCCGCCAGGGACTCATGCCCGTGGTGTGGGTGCAGTCACCCCACTACCGGGCCTTGGCGATCGAGGGTCTGGTGCATGAAGCCCGCCACGGCGACGCGATCCAGGTGGATGACCACTTTTTCGCCAACTACTCGCTGGCAGACTTCTACCTGCTGCGTCGGCTGTACCCCAAGCCCATCTTCTGCAGTATTCAGCCGTTCCAGGCCAGCCTGGTGCCCACGGAGGGCTGCAATCAGCTCGATGTGCAGTGCTACAGCGCCCCGCAGTTTCAGCAGTGCCTCAAGCTGGCCGACCGGCTCGGCGCCGTGGTGAGTCTCTCCAGCGAGCACACCCTGAAGTACAGGAGCCAGCTGGGCCACCGATCCTTCAACACCTTTCTCTGGCAGGGGCCCTGACGGGCGGGGCGTCCTGCGGCGCCAGGTGGGCGCCGATCGCACGGAAGAGGTCATCAGCGGAATGGCAGTAGTTACCGCTGGCATCGAACGCCTCTTCGTCGAAGGTCACCGCCACCGCAATCGTGATCTTGCGTGACGGCAGATAGGCCATCACCCCGGCCTGCCCGGAGAACAGCGGGTTTTGCACCAGCCAGGGGCCCGAGAGAACGATCCCGATCCCGTAGGTGTAGAAGTCGCCCAGGGTGGCGCAGGTCGCACAGCCCTCGATCGGCCGGCCGAAGCCCCGCAATGTCGGAGCGATCTGCAGCCTGTGGCTCTGCGGCGACAACAGCCGCCCCGTCCCGATCGCCTCGGCAGACGTCGCCATGTCGTGGATGGTCGTGTATTGGACTGCCCCACGGGTGATCGTCCACGACGGATTCCAGTAGGTCGACTCCTCGTAGAAGCGTGTGCCCGCCGGGATGCCGAGGCTCTGGCGCCGCTCCGACGAGAAGGCGTGCAGCACCGGCGGCGCGATCACGGGCGTGCCGCCGGGGTCCCGCGTGTTGCGGAGGTTCAGGGGTCCGAAGATCCGCTCCTGCATCAGCGCAGGGATCGTCTTGCCCGTGATCCTCTCCAGCGCCAGTCCGAGGAGAACGTAGTTCGTGTGCGCGTAGCTCCAGCTCGTGCCGGGCTCGTACCAGAGCGTCTTCAGGTCCGCGTAGGCGAGCAGGTCCTGCACCGAAAACTGCCGGAACGGGTTCTCGAGCTGGGCCTGGTTGAACGCGTCGTTGCCGATCACGTAGTCGCGGTAGCCGGAGGTCATCCGGGCGAGCTGGCCGAGCGTGACCCGCTCCGCATGCGGGATCTCCGGCAGCCAGGTCGCGAGCTTGTCATCGAGGCTCACCCTGTTCTCGTCGACCAGTTGCAGCAGCAGCGTCGCCACGTAGGAGATGGCGACCGCACCATTGCGGAAATGCATGTCCTCCGTGGCGGGCACGCCCGTCATCGACTCGCCCATCGCCTCGGTGACCACTTCCTTGCCGTCGATCGTCACGCGCACGATCACCGCCCTCAGGTGGTCGTCGGCCATGCGCTGACGCACAATCCGCAGGATGCCTGCCGCCTGGGGCGAAGCCGCCGGCGGTGCCCCGTCGGGGCTCTGGGCCTGGACGGGGCCCACGCCCACCAGGCAACCCGCCAGGAGGGCACCCAGGGCCCGTCGAGCCTGTGGGGCGAACCAGCGACGATCCACACCGGCTCAGGCAGCAAGCGAAATGCTATGGGCCCTGGCGCCTGGCTCAAGGTGAGGGGAGTCACCGTGGAGCGTCGCCTGATGGCCCTCGATCAGGTTCCCTCCCACCGCGTCCTCGAACCGGCCAGCCGCTGGGCCGGGGCAGAAACCACCGCTATGGCGCCACCGGGGGTGGCTGCCCCTCCAGAAAGGCGATCACTTCATCGCACCAGCGGATCCACTCCTGCTCGAACAGGATGCCCCGCCGCAGGGTGAGGTAGCGGTACTGCTCCTGCAGCGGCAGGTGGGGATGGCTGTGGACCAGGGCCTCCTTCTCCCGATAGGAGGCGAGCTGAGCGGCATGGACGGCGCGGCGGCGCCGCACTTCCGCCACCAGCTGCTCGGGATCCGCGTAGGGGCCGCCGAGCACCTTCACCAGCAAGTCTTCCCGGATCGGCGTGGGCATGGAGGGCTCGGCCGCCCACTGGCGCAATTCCTGCCGGCCCGCCTCGGTGATCGCATACACCTTGCGGTCTGGCTTGCCCTGCTGCGGCACCACCTGGCAGCGGGCCCAGCCGTTGCGCTCGATCCGCCCCAGCTCCCGGTAGATCTGCTGCTGGCTGGCGGTCCAATAGCAGGCCATCGTCTCCTCGAACTGCTTGCTGATGTCGTAGCCGCTGGCCTCCCTCTCGCAGAGCACCGTGAGGATTGTGTGCGCCAGGGCCATGGCAGGGAGGAGATCGCAGCAGCGGGTACCCGATCCTCCCTCAGCCGAAGGGCACCTGCGCTTGACCTACCAAACTTGTTGCGCATACACTCCGCGCATAGTCAACTTGTTGCGTAGCAGGCCCCGTGGTTGGTCCGCTGCGCGCTCCCTGCCCGCCATGGACTCTGTGCCTGCTGCTGCGCCCCAGCTCCCGCCGCCGCCGCAGCCACATCCACAACTGCAGTTGCTCACCGGCTGGGCGCCCTGGCTGCGCTGGGGCCTGCCGCTAGCCGCCATCGCCACCGGGGCCCTGGCCGTTTCCTTGAGCCAGCGGCCCCGCCCGCCCGCGATCCGCCCCCTGCCGGTGGCGGTGGTCACCGCCGAGCCGGTGAGCAGCTTCCGCACCACCCGCGCCTACACCGGCGAGGTGGTGGCGGGCCGCAGCAGCAGCCTGGGCTTCGAGCTGGGCGGCACCCTCGAGCAGGTGCTGGTGGACGAGGGCGACCGGGTGGCCAGCGGTGAGCCCCTGGCCCGCCTCGACCGCCGCCGCCTGCAGGCCCAGCGCCAGCAGGCCGCGGCCCAGCGCCAGCAGGCCCTGGCCGCGGTGGAGGAGGTGCGCCAGCAGCTGGTGCTGGCCGAGCTGCAGCGCGAGCGGCGCCGCCAGCTGCTCGCCCAGGGCGCCATCGCCCGCGAGGATCTCGACCAGCAGGTCCAGGGCAGCGCCGTGCTGCGCAGCCGGCTGCTTCAGGCCGAAGGCCAGGTGCAGGAGGCCGGCGCCCGCCTGCGTGAGATTGATGGCGACCTGGCCCGCAGCGTGCTGGTGGCCCCCTTCGCCGGCACGGTGAGCCGGCGCCTACTGGATGAGGGCGTGGTGGTGAGCAGCGGCCAGGCCCTGCTCACCCTGGTGGAGCAGGCCCCGCAGGAGGTGCGGGTGGGCCTGCCCCCTGCCGTCGCCAGCGGCCTGCGCCTGGGCGAAAGCCATCCGGTGCAGGTGGGCGATCGCCGCCTGCAGGCCAGCGTCAGCGCCCTGCTGCCCGAGCTCGATGCCGCCAGCCGCACCGTCACCGCGGTGCTGCGGCTGCCGGTGAACGATCTGCCGGTGGGAGCCACCGCCCGGCTCAGCCTGGAGCGCCGCGAGCAGGGCGAAGGCTTCTGGCTGCCCACCACGGCACTGGTGGCGGCGGAAGGGGGGCTGTGGTCGGTGTATGTGCTGGAGAAGCCGGCCGGCAGCAGCCCCCCGGCCCAGGGGCAGCAGGTGGGTCGACGCCTGGTGGGCATCGTGCACAGCGAAGGGGAGCGCTCGCTGGTGCGCGGCACCCTGCGCCCCGGCGAGCGCGTGATCGCCACCGGCACCCAGCGCGTGGTGCCGGGCGTGTGGGTGCAGGAGGCGAACTGATGGGCGAGCTGTTCCATCGCAACCGGCAGCTGCTGCTGCTCAGCGTGCTGCTGGTGGTGGTGTGGGGCGTCAGCTCCCTGCTCACCCTGCCGCGGCTGGAAGACCCGCTGATCAGCCAGCGCAATGCCCTGGTGATCACCACCCTGCCCGGCGCCACGCCGGAGCGGGTGGAGGCGCTGGTCACCAAACCGCTGGAGGAGGCCCTGCTGGAACTGGAGGAGGTGGAGGAGGTGTCGTCCAGCTCCGGCTCCGGCAGCTCGGTGATTTCGGTGGTGCTCAAGGATGCGGTGCACCCGGTGGCACCGGCCTGGAGCAGGGTGCGCAGCAAGCTCGACGACGCCACTCCGCTGCTGCCGCCGGAGGCCAGCGAGCCGGAGTTCCGCGACGGCAACGTGGGCGCCAGCGCCCTGATCGTGGGTCTCACCTGGGAGCTGCCCGGCCCCGCCGATCTGGGCCTGCTCTCCCGCCTTGCCGACGACCTGCAGACCCGCCTGCGCGCCCTGCCCGGCACCAACAAGGTGGAGATCAGCGGCGAACCGCAGGAGGAGATCCTGGTGGAGATCGGCGCCCGCGACCTGGCCCGGCTGGGCCTCACCGCCCGCGACCTCTCCGAACGGATCGCCGCCAGCGACGCCAAGGAGGCCGCCGGGCAGGTGCGCAACGAGCGCGGTGAACGGCTGCTGCAGGTGGATGGCGCCCTCGATTCGCTCGAACGGATCCGGGCCATCCCGCTCAGCAGCGGCGCCGATGGCGCCACCGCCCGCCTCGCCCAGGTGGCGACCGTGAGCCGGGGGGTGCGCAGCCCCGCCGCCCAGCAGGCGCTCGTGCACGGCCGCCCCGCCGTGGTTGTGGCGGCCACGGTGGCCCCGGATGTGCGGCTCGACCACTGGGCCCGCGAAGCCCGCCAGGTGCTGGAGGAGGTGCGCAGCACCCTGCCGGCGGGGCTGGGCCTGCACACCGTGCTCGACCAGAGCCGCTACGTGGAGGAACGCCTCGATGGCGTGATCGGCAACCTGATCACCGGCTCGCTGCTGGTGGTGGCCGTGTCGGCGTTGATGCTCGGCGGCCGCGCCGCCCTGGTGGTGGGGGCGGCCCTGCCGCTTACGGCGCTGATGGTGTTCGGTTGCCTGCGGGTGCTGCAGGTGCCGCTGCACCAGATGTCGGCCACCGGGCTGGTGATCGCCCTGGGCCTGCTGATTGACAACGCCATCGTGGTGGTGGAGGAGCTGCAGCAACGCCTGCGGGCCGGCACCGCGCCCGGCGAGGCCGTGCGGCAGACCGGCCGCTACCTGCTGGTGCCGATGCTGGCCGCCACGCTCACCACCGTGCTCTCCTTCGTGCCGATCGCCACCTCACCGGGTGCGACGGGGGAATTCATCGGCAGCATCGGCCTCACGGTGATCCTGGCGCTGCTCTGCTCCCTGCTGCTCTCGCTCACGGTGATCCTGGCCCTGGCCGCCCGGCTGCACCGCTGGCAGCCGCTGGGGCCCGGCCTGCGCTGGTGGGAGCAGGGCCTGGCCGTTCCCGCCCTTGACAGCCCCTACCGCGCCGCCCTGCAGCAGGTGCTGCGCCGCCCCTTGCGGGGGCTGGCGCTGTGTCTGGTGCTGCCGGTGGTGGGCTTTGCCAGCTTCGCCAGCCTGGAGCGGCAGTTCTTTCCCCCCACCAACCGCGACCAGTTCCAGATCGAGCTGCACCTGCCGCAGCAGAGCGCCATCGACCGCACCGAAGCGCTGGCGCTCCAGGCGCGGCACCACATCCGCAGCCACCCCCACGTCGACGACGTGCACTGGTTTCTGGGCGAGAGCGCGCCGCAGTTCTTTTACAACGTGATCGCCGACCAGGAGAACGCCCCCCACTACGCCCAGGGCCTGGTGCAGCTGCGCAGTGCCGAGGGCCTGCGCGACACGATCCGCACGCTGCAGCAGAGCCTGGATCGCCGCTTCCCGGAGGCCCAGGTGCTGGTGAAGCAGCTGGAACAGGGTCCGCCGTTCGTGGCGCCGATCGAGCTGCGCCTGCAGGGCCCCGACCTGCAGCAACTGCGCCGGCTCGGCGACGACCTCAGGCAGCGCCTGGCCCAGCTGCCGGCGGTGACGCACACCAGCGCCAGCCTGAGCGAGGCCCTGCCGCGCCTGGCCCTGGCGGTGGATGAGGAGCAGGCCCGCCGCAGCGGCCTCGACAACCGCGCCATCGCACGCCAGCTGCAGGCCGGCCTCGATGGTGCCGTGGGCGGCTCGATCCAGGAGGGCACCACCACCTTGCCGGTGCGGGTGCAGGTGGCCGAGACGCAGCGGGGTGAGGCGGGGCAGGTGGCGAGCCTTGATCTGGTGGCACCCGGCGGCGCCGGCACGGTTCCCCTGGCGGCTCTGGCCTCCTTGCGGCTGGAGCCGGAGCTGGCCTCGATCGCCCGCCGCGACGGGCAGCGCATCAACGCCGTCTACGGCTATCTCGCCGCCGGCACCCTGCCCAGTTCGGTGCTGGCGGATTTCCGCCGGCAGCTGGAGCGCGACGGCTGGCAATTGCCGGCGGGGGTGGAGCTCACCTACGGCGGTGAAGCCGACGCCCGCGGCGATGCGGTCAGCAGCCTGCTTTCCACGGCGGGGGTGCTGATGGTGCTGATGACTGCCACCCTGGTGCTCTCCTTCCGCTCCTTCCGGCTGGCGGCCTTGATCGGCTCGGTGGCTGTGCTGGCGGTGAGCCTGGCCGCGCTGGCGCTACGGCTCAGCGGCTCGCTGTTCGGCTTCACGGCGATCCTGGGCACGCTCGGCCTGATCGGGCTGGCCGTGAATGACTCGATCGTGGTGCTCAACGCCCTGCGCACCGATCCGGATGCCGCCGGTGGCAATCCGGCCGCCAGCACCACCGTGGTGCTGCACAGCACCCGCCATGTGCTCGCCACCACCCTCACCACCGTGATCGGCTTCCTGCCGCTGATGCTCGACCCCACCGGCTTCTGGCCGCCGCTGGCAATTGCGGTGTCCGGTGGGCTGGTAGGCGCCACCGCCCTGGCGCTCTTCTACGTGCCGGCCGCCCACACCCTGCTGATGCGCCGGGCCCACCGGCAGCTGCCAGCCCACCGCCCCGGAGCTGCGGCAGGGGCTGGGCACGAGCAGGCCCTGCCAGCAGTGCCTCCCTCCAGGCCGTGAACCGAGGTTCACAGCAACGGGTCACGTTTGGGGAACGGATGGGCGGATCTGTGGATCGTGACAGTTCAGCAGCACGGCTTCCTCCCCAGTTCCCATACCCTTGCTGCCAGTTGTCACGCCCAGCACCATGGCCCCTGCTTCCCTCTCCACCACCCTGTTGCAGGCCAAGCGCAGCAAGGGCATCAGCTTTGCCGAGTTGGAAACCCTGCTGGGCCGCGATGAAGTGTGGATTGCCAGCCTGCTCCATGGCCAGTCCACAGCCTCTGCCGAGGAAGCCGACCTCCTGATTGCGGCGCTTGGGTTGGATCCTGCCCTCAAGGTTGACCTGATGACGCCACCCGTGAAGGGCTGCCTGGATCCCGTGATTCCCACCGACCCCCTGATCTATCGCTTCTACGAGATCATGCAGGTCTATGGCCTCCCCCTCAAGGACGTGATTCAGGAGAAGTTCGGAGACGGCATCATGAGTGCCATCGATTTCACCATGGAGGTAGAAAAGGTGGAAAATCCAGCCGGAGACCGGGTGAAGGTCACGATGTGCGGCAAGTTTCTCCCCTACAAAAAGTGGTGAGCTGATCCGCCACCAACAGCCCTTCCCTTCGAGGAGGGGCTGTTGGTGGATCGTTTTCCCATGGCACCATGCGCTGGCGAGCTCCAGTTCCCCCATGCCGCTGATCACTGTGCGCACCTCCCTGCCCGTCGTGGACGATGCGCCGGCTCTGCTGCAGGAGCTTTCCGCTGCCCTCGCCGCGCAGACTGGTAAGCCCGAGGCCTATGTGATGACCCTGCTCGATGCGGCCGTGCCGATGACCATGGGCGGCAGCAGTGACCCCTGCGCCTACGTGGAAGTCCGCTCGATCGGGGCACTCCGTCCCCCGGCCATGACGGCCGCCTTCTGCCAGTTGATCAGCACTCGCACCGGCATTCCCGCCAGCAGGATCTACATCAGCTTCGATGATGTGCAGGCCAGCAACTGGGGCTGGAACGGCCACACCTTCGGCTGACGATCCCTGATGAGCCAGCCAGTCTTTACCTCCTGCCTGCCTGGGGTCAGGGCCTTGTGGCGGGGGGCCTCCCTGCCGGCGGCCCTGCTGCTCGCAGCTGCCGCTCCGGCTCCGGCCCAGCCCCGGCCGGCCGTGGTGCCCCCCCATGAACACCTGCCCATGGCGCAGGAGGCCGCCGTGACCCAGGGGCTGCTGGCGCTGAAATGACGGGGGGGCCAGCCGCTCGGGCAGGACTTCAGCCCCCTGCAGGGCTGGGAGCTGCGCCTGCGGGAACTCACGATCGCCCCCGGCGGCAGCATCGGTCTGCACCGTCACCCACTGGTGGCGGAATGAGGGCACCACCCCCGCCCGGGCCCTGGTGGTGGACATCGTGCCGCTGGGTACACCCGGAGCAGGCAGTGGCATCCAACCCTTCATCGCAGGTTCATCTTCTCCGTCCACCCTTTCCAGGCTGAACGGAGTCGCTCCAGACTCCCTAGGGCGCAGTCCCGAACGGTCGGCCATGCCAGGCGAGCGACGTGCTGCTCGCGGGCATGCATACGTCGATGCAGAGAACATAACTGGCATCGGTGGGGCCATGCCGCAGCAGGGCAGCCACAGTGCGACATTGGTGGCCGGTTGCCAGGCTGATGTAGCTCTTGGTGGTGAACAGGTCGAGGCCGGTGTCCACCAGGCTGAAGAAGTATTCCTTGCACGAATGGTCTGAGCCGAGCTGGGCGGGTTCAAACAGACGACTGGGTACCACCTTCGCGTCAACTGCCATGTGGGTCTCGCTCACCTGGATACCCTGGTCGTCGAGCAGATAAACGGCTTCAATCTCCGGATTGCTGCTGAGAATGTCCCTCAGGGCCCCGTCAAAGTGCTGGGGATTCGCCTTCTGCAGAACGTCACCGCCTTCCTCGGCGAGGCGCTTCAGGTTGTGACTGTGTTCCCGTCTGGTCTTGAGGGCCTGGATCGCCTGCAGCCGCTGGCGCTGGCTGGCTTCCGCCAGCGGCGGGAGCAAGCGCGGCAGATCGAGGTGCTGAGGGTTTACCGGCCTGGCGAAGAAGAAGCCCTGCAGCAGCTCCGCACCCAGGGCCGCGCAGGTATCCACCTCGGCCTGGGTTTCAACCCCTTCGGCCAACACCAGGCAGCCAATGCTGCGGCTCAGGTTCACCAGCGCTTGGATCGTTTCCTGTTTGTAAAAGTCTCGATCCACATTGGCGATCAGATGGCGGTCAAGCTTGATGATGTGCGGTCGCAACTGGGCAATCCGGGGCAGGTTGCTCTCGCCAGCGCCCAAGTCATCGAGGGCGATCAGGAAACCATGGCGATGACAGTCATTCACAAACTCCGTCAACGATTCCAGATCCTCCACCCGGCTTTCATTGAGCTCGATCACGATGTCGCTCGACTTCAGGCCCAGGGCTGTGACCTTCTCCAGCAGCCAGCCGGAGCCCAGGGCCCCACGGTCGATCACGGATGATTCGAAGTTGAGGAACAGAAGGGGTAGTGAGCTCTGTTCCCTGCGGAGCTGCTGATAGGTCTCCAGAGCCTTCAACTGGCAGAGGCGATCGAGCTCGAGCATCCGCCCTCTGATTTCCGCTTCCGGAAACATGTTCCCCAATCCCATATGGTGCGGCCGCGCCAGAGCTTCGATCCCCACCACTGACTTGTGGCGCAGTGACAGGATCGGCTGAAATACGATATCGAGCTCCTGATGCTCAAGTAGCCGACTCAGATGATCGGCATCGGGCTCGTCACCCTGGAGATCCCATAGGGAGGATGAGGATTCAGTCTCCATTGTTGGTTATGGGCCCCTGGTGATCATCCAGGGGCCAGCAGGAGGGGAAGGATCGATCATCTGCTGTCATCCATGAGCTTAGCCTCCCAATCGGATTGTTTCTCCTCGCCTGAAGCCCCATCTCTTGCCTGATCAACCGTGCACCGAACTCCAGTGGGCTGCTGCTTCAGTTGGTTGCTAAACCAGTTGGTTATTGAAATAACCGCATACTCTAGTTCATATTCTTAACCATCTTAGGAACACGAGGTCAAAAAGATTGTATTGATGGATACGGAGCTCCATGGGCTCGCAGCGTTATTTCATCGACCGGCACAGCCTTGGGGCCACCAACATTGACTTCCTTCGATTGGACCGTTCTCTGTTCAGTTTTCCTGATCCTGCAGCCGCCATCTCGGGAACGCTGGCCCCACTCAGTCCTCTGAGCTGCGCTTTTCGAGGCGGTTTGCTGTCCGTGCCCGACTCTGACCGGAGCTCGTGCTGCAGCAAACTGGACGAACGAGAGATTTGTGATGCACCCGTCCACCCTTGAGCCATCCACGGTGGCGCTGGCCCTCAGTGCCCGTGCCACCGGCGGGCAACGCCAGTCCGCAGCCGCTGCGGCCCCGATGGGATTCGGCGGCGACCGTCCGGCCAAGGGGGGCCGGCGCAAAGCCAGCTCCAGGCGAAGCCCTGCGTTGAGCAAAGCCGACTGGGGTCCGCTGGGCAAGCATCCCGATCTCGACGCCATCCTCGCCCGCCAGCGCCTGCACCTGCCGCGCTCCGGCCGCCTCACCCAGGCCCAGGTGAACCAGGCCTGGAAGCGCTGCGCCGCTGAACACCACCCCGACCGCGGCGGTGCCCACCACAGCATGCAGCTGGTGAACGGGGCCCGGGATCTGCTGCTCGGTCGCCACCTCGACTGACCAGCGCCGCGCTCGCCCCACCTCGACCTTTATCTTTCCGGAGCAATGCCGGCCCGACCTGGGCCCGTGAGTCATGCGGCAGCTTCGTTGATCGGTTCCGTTTCCCTGTCTGCCCACCCCGGGGCTTCCGTTTCCCAGCCACCTCTCCCCCGCCAGTCCACCTATCCGAGCAAGGCGGAGTTGCTGGCCTGCCTTCCTCCCGAACTGCTCCAGATCGATCCGGCCCGGTCCTGGCGCAGCCTGGCCCTCTCCCTGGGCCTCTCGCTTCTCGCCTATGGCCTGGGCACCCAGATTCCTCTCAGCTTGGGCGCCATCCCCCTCTGGGTGCTCTATGCACTGGTCACAGGCACGGTGGCGGGCGGATGTTGGGTGATAGCCCACGAGTGCGGCCATAACGCCTTCCATCCCAACCGGCGCGTCGAGGCGACGGTTGGCTTCGTGCTGCACAGCCTGCTGCTGGTGCCGTACTTCAGCTGGCAGCGCAGCCATGCGGTGCACCATGCCAACTGCAACCACCTCGAGGCCGGTGAAACCCATGTGCCGCCCCGCTCCGATTCGCCGATCGGCCGGCGGGTGGCACTGTTGAGCCAGCGCCTGGGGCCAGGGCCCTACGGAGTGCTCTCGCTGTTCACCCACCTGCTGCTGGGTTGGCCCCTCTACCTGCTGTTCGGTGTGGCCGGTGGCGAGGCCTATGGATCCCCCACGTCCCACTTCTGGAACGGTCCTCCTTTCCGCAATGGTCAGCAACTCCTCTTCCCCGCAAGCTTTCGCCCAGCAATGCTCCGCTCCAACCTGGGCATCGCGGCGATGCTGCTGGCCCTGGTCGTGGCCTCAGCCCACTTTTCTGTGCTGAGGGTGCTGGCCGTTTACGGCCTGCCCTATCTGGTGATCAACGCCTGGCTGGTTGCCTACACCTGGCTTCAGCACACCGACACCGACATTCCCCACTTCAGCACCAGCAACTGGACCTGGGCCAAGGGTGCCCTGCAGACGGTGGATCGGCCCTATGGCCCAGTGCTGAACCTGCTCCACCATGGCATTGGCTCCACCCACGTGTGCCACCACGTGAACTCGCGTATTCCCCACTACAACGCCTGGCAGGCCACCGCCCTGCTGAGGCAGCGCTTTCCCGATCTGGTGCGCTTCGACCCCACTCCCATCCATCGGGCTCTCTGGCGGATTGCCACACGCTGTGCGGTGGTGGGCGAGCGGGCTGGGACGGACGGCTTCTTCTACCAATCCCCATCTCCAACTGAAAGCGGGGGCTGAGAGTTGTCGGATGAAGGGGGTGACTGAAGAAGGCAAAGGAGGCTGGCCCCCCCATGCCTTTCGCCGATCGCTTCAGGGTTGGGGGGGCTGTTGGGGGGCTCCCAGCTGCTGCTGAATCATCCAGTTGGTGGCTGCCTTCTGGGTATGCCAGGCGTGCAGTAGTTGCTTGGCCAGTTTGCGCAGTTGCTCCGCATCGGCATGGGCGTCGATGGCCCGGCTGAAGCGTTCGATCTCGAACTGCTGGCCCACGCTCAGTTCAATCTGGGACGTCACGGCTGGCTCCCGAAGGTTGGCCCGCAACGTATGGGTGCTGGCATCAGCAGGAGGTAGCGAAAGCCACCGGGATCAACCTGTGTCAACGTTTGCTGGCAGGACGTGATCCCCGCTTCACGGCTGCTGATGCTCGGCCTCAGCACGAGTGCTCAATACTCGTGTTCGAGATCCTGGATCAGCAGCAAGAGGGCGATTCCCATCAGGGCCAAGGCGGTGCCGCTGTTCTGTTGCTGCACCTGGCTGAGGGTGCGGGCGGCTTCTCGGTGCTGGGCCCAGGTGAATCGCATGGAGCCATCTCAACTCTCTTGTTCTAAGCAACGTCACCACGCAAATGCGCCGGATCAGCCGCCGATCCCCTGGCACCGTTACAAACGGTCACGGCGCCCCTGTTCCCATGCCACGCCGCCCGACCCACCCGGTCGCACGAGTCAAGCCGGCCGGCCCCTGGGTTGACACCCCCACGGGAACGGGCTAGTACAGGTGTACTTCACGCCTTTGGTCATGCTCGTTTCTTCCCCCTACGCCCTCTTCCGGGCCGCCGACCATGCCTGGCCGCCGCCGCTGCGGGCCGTCGGCTCCGCCCCTCTTCCCCCGCAGGCAGCGTCAGCCAGCCCCCTGATGGACAGATCCGTTACAGCTCGTTACAATGAGCGGAACGATTCGCAGTCGCCATGACTTTGCCCTCCGGATCCGCCACCCGATTTGGCTTTGAGGCCTTCGCGGAAACCTCGAATGGGCCCATGGCCATGCTCGGCATCGTGATCGGTGTGCTCACCGAAGCCCTCACCGGCGCCGGCATTGCCCATCAGAGCGGGCTCGGTCCCGTGGTGGATGGCTATGCCGCCTGCCGCACCCAGTTCCTGCCCTTCTGCTTCTGATTCCCGATGCAAGCGCAATGGAATGGGGCTGTCATCGCCCGCAGTGATGACATCGTCAGCGTCGAGGGCAACGCCTACTTCCCGGTGTCCGCCCTCGACCCTGACCTGGTGCGCCCCTCGAGCCATCGCACCGTCTGTGGTTGGAAGGGGGAAGCCCACTATTTCGACGTCGTGGTGGCGGGCCAGGTGAACGCCAATGCCGCCTGGTTCTACCCCGATCCGAAGGCCGCAGCTGCCGAGATCAAGGGTCGGGTGGCCTTCTGGAAAGGTGTGAAGGTATCGGCTGGGTGATCCCAGGGGCTGGGTCCTGGCTTAGAACCTGGACATGGCCGCGATCTTGGCCAGCTTCTCCGAATCCAGACCCACCAGTTCGTCCATCTGCAGCAGGCTTTCCTTCACCAGGCTGGCGAACACGAACAGGATGCCGTCGAGGCGGAAGTCGAATCGACCCTCCATCGTGTGCCGCTGAATGCTGAGGAAATCGTGCAGCTGCCAGAGCGTGTCGGCCGAACTCAGCCCCGCAGCCCGGCTCTGCACCTGCTGCACCAATTGATTCACGGCCCGCTCGTAGGCGCGACTGAAGGCGGAACGGGCCACCCCCTGTTCCGTTTCAGTCCAACCCTCGAGCATGGTTTCGATCACTGCTGAAGCCCTCGCACTTTCGTCTTGAGACACTACCGAGCTCTTCAGGTGGGTGCGAGCGCCCGGTTGCGGCGATGGGCCTCCGGCAGTTGGAACCACGCCAGGGAAGGCTGCTGGTGGTGTTCGCGGTGGTAGCCGAAGTGGTAGCAGGCCAGCAGTGACAGCCAGGTGGGCCAGGCCAGGCTCGTGGCCTCCGCTGCCCGCTCAGGCTCCCGTTGGTTGCGGTGGGGCAGATAGGTGCCCACCACGAACAGCTGCAGGGAACTGAGCAGCAACGGCAGCGTGCAACCCAGCAGCACCTGCGCCACCACCAGTCGCCAGTCGCCGTGGCGCAGCCCGATGGCCGAGAGGGCCAACAGGGCCCAGCCGCCCAGCAGCACCCCCATCTGGCGCGGGTTCAAGTATCCCGCCATGAAGTGCACATACCAGCCCAAGGCTCCGCTGCGGCGATTCCCGTGGAAGTCGGGATCCTGTTCCGTGGCGGGGCGCTGGTGATGGAGGTGATGGTTCTGGCGGCAGCGGCCATAGGGCAGCCCCGCATACAGGGTCAGCGCCAGGGCCCCGAGGCGGTTGTTCCAGCGCGGCTGGCGGGGCAGCAGCAGGCCATGCATGGCGTCGTGGGCCACGATGAACAGCCCGGTGTGGAAGAGGGTGCGGGTTAGCACCGCCGCAACCACACCGGGCCAGCCGAGCTGCCCGGGGCGCACCACCAGCACGGTTGCCAGCGACGCCATCCAGAGCAGCAGGATCAACGCCGCCAGCAGCACCCCGTGCCGGCCGGGCTCCCTCAACGCTGGAACTTCAGCAGTTCGGCCGGGGAGGCCAGCAGATCGATCGCCACGAAGTAGATCTTGCCCTCGGGATTGAGCAGGAAGCGCCAGGCCACGTTCATGCCCACGCCGGCACCGAACCAGGGGGTCTGCACCTTGCCAGTGACCTTGATCTGGGTGAAGTCGCCTTCGGTGGGCTCGGCATAGCCCCGCTCTGGCAGCAGCTGCAGGTTCTGGCAGTCTTCGCGGAAGAAGCGCAGAATCTTGTCGGCGCCCACGATCGGCTTCTGGAAGGGGGGCTGCAGGGCACCGTCCGCCAGGAACAACTGGATCAGGTTGTCGAAGTCGTTGGCGTTGAGCAGGTCCATGTAGTTGTTCACCGTGGGATTGATCACCCCCTCGATGAACACCTTCTTGCGCAGTTCTTCCGGGGTGGGAGCCACGATCGGCTCAGCCACCCGCTGGCCTTCACCCTTGGCGGGGTCGAAACCCATGTCCACCACGAAGTTGCGCAGCAGGGTGATCTGCTGGCCCTGCTCCACCCCTTTGAGGGAACTCAGAACCGCCGACGCGTTGGCCGAGAGCTGGTACCCCTCGGGAATCGGCGCCACCAGCCCGGCGGCCATCCATTCGCCCAGCTGGTACCAGAAGCCCAGCTTGATGTTCACCGACCACAGCGCATAGGTGCGGCAGATCGCGGTGTCGCTGCGGTTGGCCAGGTCGCACATCACCTGGCTCTGATCGGCGAAGTTCATCGCCTTGATCTGGTTGAGCACCGGCTCAGCGAACTGCATCCGCGCTGCGCCAGGAGCCGCCACGGTGATCGTGGTGCCCATCTCTAGGTAGGCGTACCAGATCAGGGCCAGCTGGTCTTCGGCGCTGAGCAGGCGGTAGCGCGCGGTGATCGCGGGCACCACATCCGCTGAGAGGGTGTCAGGGAAAATCTGGGCAGCCTTCTCGAGCGTGAACATGGGCACAGAAGTTAAGGATCTTTACAGATCCTAGATGGTGCCGGGACGTTCCAGGTTGTGCGGTGATTAAATCTCCGCCCCATTTGCTGCAGATCAACTGCGCCGCAGCCCCTGCCGCCTTTTCGTTCGCTGTTTCACCCGTCGATATCACCTGTCGTTTCGCCCGTCGATTCCTCAGCCGTTCTCCAGGCGCACCCGTTTCACGGCGAGTCCCGCCTCGGCGGCCGTCACCGCCGCCAGAACCAACAGGCCGACCAGGCCCACCACCTGGCTCTGTGCGGTGGCAGTGGCCTCAGCAGCCTGACCCAGTACTGCTCCCGCCCCGATCCAGGCGGTGGCCACGGCACTGGTGATCCAGTAGGCCCTCCAGCGCCGCTGATAGAGGTAGCCCGCCCCCAGTCCGGGGAGCACGTTCAGCAGCACGGCCACCCAGCCGGCAGACGCGGCGAGGATCTGTTCACGGGTGGGTGTCATGGTCAAGGTATCGCTGCCCGTCACTGTGGCGCCTCCGCCCGGGGGTGGGGCGCTTCTCAGCGGTTCAGCCGCTGCATCTGCCAGGTGAGCAGGGTGCCCAGCGGGCTCCAGAGCAGATAGGGCAGCAGCAGCAGGGCCGCCACCGGCACCTGCGGGGCCACCACCACCGCCAGCGCCACTCCCCAGAGCCAGCCGCCGAAGCCCACCAGGGTGCCGTTGGCCAGCCGGCGGGTGCGGCAGATCACCAGGGTGTAGCTCTGCACCAGCAGCAGCAGGCCCAAATAGCCCAGCATCAGGATCCAGCTGCCGCTCGCCCGCCAGCTCAGCAGGGCCGCAGCCCAGAAGCAGGCATAGATGCTGATCCAGATCAGCGGAATCAACGCTTCAAAGGTGAGCCAGGCCGGTCGCCGCAGCCCCAGAAACCAGGCGAAGTCCTGCCGGTTCGGGCTCAGCAGCGCCACCACCGCCACCATCACCAGCAGGATCAGCAGGGCCGCAACGATCACCCGGGCGTTCCGCAAGGGGGCTTGACCCCCGCAGCCTGATGGATGGCGGCGCTGCCCGGCGAGCTTCGGTATGGTCGGCTCTCCGCCGGCTGGCCATGGACCGAACCGTCAAGGGCGTTGCCTACGTGAGTGGCTGGGTGTTGTTCTGGGGCACGGCCGCCTCCATCGCCGATTTCGTGCTGCTGGAGCGGGAGGTTTATCCCGCCGGTACCGCAGGCCAGGCGATTACTTTCGCTGCCTACGGCATCGCCACCGTGGTGCTGGCCGTGCGGCTTGCTCCCCGGTTTCTCGGCAGGAACGATGGGCAATCGAGCTGAGTAGTTCTGCTTAATTCCCCCCGAATCGTTTCCATTCCGTATCGCTTATTACGCTTTGCCGTCAAGGTTTAACCATCCCTTCAGTCTTTCCCTTGACTGTCCGCCGCCCCTGCGCGGACAGTTACCCGTGCATCAAGGTATTCGTCACGTCCATGGCCACGCTCGAGCAGCCGCTTCAGATGCAGACTGGTCGCTATCAAGCTGATCAGTACATCGCCCTGCGGGATGAGCGGGCTCCTTACCGCGGCAAGTGGTTGATCTGTGCCGATTCCGAGGGCCGCTTCTGGGCCCTCCATGACACCGCCGCTGAGCCTGAAAAGACGGTAGTGGCCGAGGCGCGCAAGTTCCAGGCTCGCCTCGATGCCTCCCGCTTCATGCGCCATCTGCTGCTGCATGGCTGGTCGATCTATGGCCAAAGTGAGGGCAACATGCTGGATCAGCTCTGGTGAGCACCAGCGCCTGAGTGTTTTCTTCGGGGCCGATGATCCACAGGATGTTGCATCGGTGGACTCTGGCTGCTGTCAGGAAAATGAGTCCACTTTTCCCTGGATTCGGCCACCCATCTTTGGCTGGAATCACTCCATGACTCGCCCCGTCGCTGCCGCCAGCTTGCCGAACAGCGGTCATCCCTAGGTTGCGCGGGTAGGTTGCGCGGGCTTACCCACCAGGGCGCCTGCCTGTCCATGGCACCACTGCGATGGCTCCCCCATCCCCACCAGCCATGTTGACATCGCTGTTGATCTGGCTGCTGCTGGGCCTGGCCATGGGCCTGGTGCAGTGGCCCTACCAGGCTCTTTCGGAGCTGGGCTTCCAGTTGCAGCGCAGGCTCTGGCCCCTGCCGGGACTGGGCACCTCTGGCACCACCGGCGCGCCGTCCTGGAGCGGTGTGTTGCTGGTGTTCCTCGCCAGTGCTGCCCTGCTCTGGTTGGCCTGGGGTCCCCTGGCCGCGGGTCGGGGCGGCGGTGTGACCCCGGTGCTGGCTTTCGATCGCCAGGCTCCCCCGGCGGGATCCACTACAGAAGGGCAGTGGCTGGCCAAACTCAGCCTGGCCACCCAGTTGCAGCGGCTGCCGCTGATGCTGCTCACCCATCTCGGCGGTCTGGCGGTGGGGGTGGAGTCGCCATCGGTGGCCCTGGGCGCCGGCCTGCTGCTGGCGATCCGGCGCCGCTGGCCCTCGTGGTCCCCCCTGGCCCAGCTGTCCCTTCCGCAGGTGGCGGTGATCGGTGGTGCAGCCGGCCTGGGCGCGGCCTTCCGCTCGCCCCTCCTGGCAGCCACCTATGGCCTCGAGGAGCTGGGGCGCCGCAGCGGTATCCCCCTGCTGCTGCCCACCCTGGTGTTAGCGGGCCTCGGCACCCTGGCAGGTACGGCCCTCGGTCAACCCGCCCGACTGGCCGGTGTGCAGTTCGGCACCCTGGCGCCGGCCCTGTGGGGCTGGGCAGCCCTGCTCACCCTGGTGGGGGCCGCGCTGGGGGTGGTGCTGGTGCGCCTGCTCCTTCCCCTGGCCGCCAGGGTGCAGCAGCTGATGCGTCGCCGGCCTCGGGCCGGGGCCCTGTCCCTTGCCGCCCTGCTGGCCCTGGTCGCCCTCGCCAGCGGTGGCCTCAGCCTCAACGACGGCTCCCTCTCGCTGGGGGCTGCCCTGGCCGGCGAGCCCGGTGGTTCCCTCCTCACCCTGCTGTGGCGCGCCCTGTCCACCCTGATCAGCCTGGCGGCAGGAGCCCCCGGTGGCCTGATGCACGACAGCATGAGCCTCGGCGCCCTGCTGGTGGCGCCCCTGCAGGGGGTGGCCGGCTTCACCGCCGCTGAACTGGGCCAGTTGGCGGCGATCGGAGCCACGGCCCTGTTTGCGGCCGCCCACGGCACTCCCCTCTTCTGCGCCGCCTTCGTGTTCACCCTGCAGGGCGACCCCAGCCTGCTGCCCGTGTTGCTGCTGGTGAGTGCCTGCAGCACCGCCCTGGGCCAGCGCTGGCGCGGTGAGGGCTGGAACGAACACCAGCTGGATTCCCTGCTGGGGCGGCAGCCCTAGGTACGACCGTTGCCGCTCCCGCTTTCCTCACGCAACAGCTCCAGCAGGGCCTCGCCATAGCGGTCCAGTTTCGCGGCCCCCACCCCGCTGATCCCGGCCAGGGCTTCCCGATCGGCCGGTTGGCGTGCAGCCAGCTCGATCAGGGTGCGGTCGTGAAACACCACGTAGGGGGGCACCCCCTGCACCTGCGCCTGCTCCCGGCGCCACTGCTTCAGGGCCTGGAGCAGGACGGGATCGCCCTCGCTGGGGCTGGCCGGGCCCTGGCTGCCGGCACCGCGGCGCCGCTGTTCGCGCTGGGGCGGCGCCAGGGGCAAGGCCAGGCTGGTCTCGCCCCGCAACAGTGGCTTCACCAGCTCGGTCGCACCCAGCTGCAGCCCCCCCTTGCCGCCCGGCACGGGTTGCAGGTAGCCGAGGCCGGTGAGCTGGCGCACCAGGGTGCGCCACTGGCCGCGGTCGAGGTCGCGGCCGATGCCGTACACACTCAACGCCTCGTGGCCGAACTGGCGGATCTTCTCGGTGCTGCCGCCCAGCAGCACGTCCACCACGTGGGCCGCCCCAAAGCGCTGGCCGGTGCGCACCACGGCGGAGAGCAGCTTCTGGGCCGCCACCGTCACATCCACCACCTGCCTGGGCTCGAGACAGCCGTCGCAGTTGCCGCAGGGTTCGGCCCGCTCCTCGCCGAAGTGGCGCAGCAGCACCTGGCGGCGGCAGCCCACCGCCTCCGTGAACCCGATCAGGGCCTCGAGCTTGCCGTGCTCGATCCGCTTCTGCTCCTCCGGCGCCATCGAGTCGTCGATGAAGCGCCGCAGCTGGGGAATGTCCCCCGGCCCATGCACCATCCAGGCCACCGCCGGCAGGCCATCACGGCCGGCCCGCCCCGTTTCCTGGTAGTAGGCCTCCAGGCTCTTGGGCAGGTCCACGTGGGCCACGAAGCGCACATCGGGCTTGTCGATGCCCATGCCGAAGGCGATCGTGGCCACCACCACCACGGCGGGTTCCTGGCGGAACCGCTGCAGAGCGCGGCTGCGCTGGTCGGCGCCCAGGCCGGCGTGATACGACACCGCATCGAAACCGGCGGCCTGCAGTTCGGCACAGACGCGATCCACCCGGCTGCGGGAGCGGGCATACACGATCCCCGCCTCCCCCCTGTGCTCCGCCAGGAACTGCAGCAGCTGGCTCCTGCTCTCCTCCTTGGCCCGCAGCAGGTAGCGGATGTTGGGACGATCGAAGCTGGCCAGGAACACCTGGCCCTGCTCCAGGCGCAGCCGCTCGATGATCTCGGCGCGGGTGCGCGGATCGGCGGTGGCGGTGAGGGCCAGTCGCGGCACCGCCGCAAACCGCTCGGCCAGCAGCCCCAGCTGGATGTACTCGGGCCGAAAGTCGTGGCCCCACTGGGACACGCAGTGGGCCTCGTCGATGGCGAACAGGGCCAGCGGGGCGGGACCCGGCAAGCGGCCCAGCTGCTCCAGCAGATCACCGCCCAGCAGCCGCTCCGGCGACACGTACAGCAGGTCCAGGCCGCCGGCCTGCAGTCGCTGCCACACCTGCCTGGTCTGCTCGGGGTCGAGGGCTGAGTGCAGGGCGGCCGCCCGCACGCCCAGCTGCAGCAGGGCCTCCACCTGGTCCTGCATCAGGGCGATCAGGGGTGAGATCACCACCGCCAGGCCCGAACGGCAGAGGGCCGGCACCTGATAGCAGAGCGACTTGCCGCCGCCGGTGGGCATCAGCACCAGGCCCGAGCCACCCGCGATCACGTGCCGCACGATGGCCTCCTGCGGTCCGCGGAAGCTGCCGTAGCCGAACACCTCGCGCAGCACCGCGCGGGGATCGGCAGGGGCTGGCATCGTCTCGGAGCTCACGCCGCGGTGGTGGGCACGGGAACCAACCACAATGGCGCCATCCGGTGCGCGCTGATGTCCAGTTCCGCCCCCCGCACGGCCACCGCCTGGGGTTTCCTCACGCCGGGGCTGCTGCTGATCGGCTTCTCGGTGCTGATCCCCGCCGCCATGGCCCTGGTGATGAGCTTCACCCAGACGGGCCTGGACGTGAGCGAGCCGCTGCGCTTCATCGGCCTGGCCAACATCCGTCGCCTGCTGGCCGACCCGATGTTCGCCCGGGTGAGCTTCACCACGTTTCTGTATCTGGTGGGGGTGGTGCCGCCAATGGTGCTCGGCTCCCTGGCCCTGGCGGTGCTGGTGAACGGCAAACTGCCGGGCATCCACTGGTTCCGCGCGGCCCTCTACACGCCGGTGCTGGTGTCGATCGTGGTGGCCGCCATCGCCTTTCGCTGGCTCTACGCCGAAAACGGTCTGATCAACGGCTGGCTGGGTGCCCTGCTGGCCGAACGCTTCAGTCCGATCGGCTTCCTCACCTCCCCCCTGCTGGCCCTGCCCTCGGTGATGCTCGTGACCCTGTGGAAGGGCCTCGGCTACTACATGGTGATCTTCCTGGCCGGGCTGCAGGGCATATCCGCCGACATCTACGAGGCGGCGGCCCTCGATGGCAGCGAGGGCTGGCGCAAACATCTCGACATCACCCTGCCCCTGCTGCGTCCCTACCTCACGCTGGTGGCCGTGATCTCCGCCATCGCCGCCACCAAGGTGTTCGAGGAGGTGTTTCTGATGACCCAGGGAGGCCCGGCCGACGCCACCCGCACCATCGTGTACTACGTGTACGACCAGGCCTTCGCCGAGCTGGAGATCAGCTACGCCTGCACCGTGGGCCTGGCCCTGTTTCTGGCGGTGCTGCTGCTCAGCCTGGTGCGCTATGCCTTTGCCGGCGACCGCGGCTTCAGCTGATCCCACGCGTCGGCGGACGAACCGTCTGGCCGGGTGGAGACTTACCCTGGCCGATTGGCCGCCGCTGAGCCCGGACCGCAGATGGTTCAGACCCCAGCCCAGACCCACTCCGACAGCAATTCCCCACCCACCCGGCCGGTGATCGGTGTGGTGGGCGGTGGCCAGTTGGCCTGGATGCTCGCCGCCGCTGCCCGGGAGCTGCAGATTCCGCTCCTGGTGCAGACCCCCCAGGCGGACGACCCGGCCGCCCGCCTGGCCACAGACGTGGTCATGGCCCCGCTCCAGGATTTGCAGGCCACCCGGGCGCTGGCGCGCCGCTGCACGGCCGTGACCTTTGAAAACGAATGGCTGGACCTCGAGGGACTGGCTGAACTGGCCCGCGAGGGGGTGACGTTCCTGCCCAGCCTGGCGGCCCTGGAGCCCCTGGTGAGCAAGCGCCGCCAGCGCGAACTCCTGCAGCGCCTCGGTATTCCCAGCCCTGCCTGGATGCCCTTCGCCTCCCTGGTCGCCCCGCCGCCTGCCGCGCCGGCTCCCGCTCTGGCGACCGTTTCACCGGCCGATCCGCTCTCTCTGCCCCCGGGCTGGAGCTTTCCCCTGATGGCCAAGGCCGACACCGGCGGCTACGACGGCAAGGGCACCCGCCTGCTCCGCTGCCCCGCCGACCTGGAGAGCCTCTGGCAGGAGGTGGATCCCCAGCAGTGGCTGTTGGAGGCGTTCGTTCCCTTCGAGCGGGAGCTCTCCCAGCTGGTGTGCCGCGACCGGCAGGGCCGCGTGCTCTGTTACCCGTTGGTGCAGACCCACCAGCACCAGCAGGTATGCGACTGGGTGCTCTCCCCCGCCTGCGTGCCCCACGCCGTGCAGGCCTTCGCCCGCAACATGGCTGCCTCCCTGCTCACGGCCCTCGACTATGAGGGCGTGCTGTCCATCGAGTTCTTCTACGGCCCGGAAGGGCTGCAGGTGAACGAGATCGCACCCCGCACCCACAACTCCGGGCACGTCACGATCGAGGCCTGCCACACCAGCCAGTTCGCCCAGCAGGCCCGCATCGTGGCCGGCCTGCCCATGGGCGATCCCGAGCTGAAGGTACCTGGCGCCCTGATGGTGAACCTGCTGGGCTTCGAGTCCGCCGATCACGACTACGCCCAGCAGCGTCAACAGCTGGCGGCCCTGCCCGGCGCCACCGTGCACTGGTATGGCAAACGGGACTCCCGCCCCGGCCGCAAGCTCGGCCACGTCACCCTGGTGCTCGACGCTCCCAGTGCGGAGAAGCGCCAGGCCCTGGCCAGCCAGAGGCTGAGTGCCGTGCGGGCGATCTGGCCCCTGCCACCTGCCAGCGACCAACACCCCTAGACTGCAATCGGACTGCTGTGTTGGTGACTGCCTTCTACAGTTTTCTGATCTGACTCCCCTTTCGACATGGGGGTCTGCAGCGGAAGCAACGTAGGCCGGCCTCGAGCTGGAAACGAAGCCCCGCCCTTGACCCCCCTTCTGGTTCCACCAGGTCGAACACTGGGGCAAGACGGCACGGTGGTCCAACCTTTTCGTTCCAGTCAGGCACTGGCCTCTGGCAGCTTTTGGGCTGTCTTCCCTGGGGAACTTCCGTGGCCAGCCCCCCCGGCCTGAGATGCTGGGCCCGAGGGTTTCCTTGCCATGGCTGCCATCCCAGACTCGCCCGCGGGCCCTGCCCAGACCCTGCCCACGGCCTTGCCGCAGGCCCTGCAGCAGGCCCTGGATCCATTGTTGGAGCGCGCTCCGGCGGGCCTGTTCCCGCGGGCCCGGCGCCTTTACTTCGACAAATATCCGCTGGAGGGTCTGCCCGACGAGCTGGCCCTGGCCCCAGCCGCCATTGCCTTCCGCACCTTCGTGCTGAGCGAGGAGCCGGCCGAGCTGGACAGCGATCCCCCGTCTCCTCACCGGCTGCTGGAGCTGGCGCTGGTGCACTGGCGGGTGCAGGAGCAGCCCCCCCGCCAGGCCGCGCTCGCCTACCTGGAGCAGCACTGGCAGCTGCCTGCCAGCGACCTGGCCGTGGAGGAGATGGCGGAGAGCTGGTTCCGGGAGGGCGGCGCCTGGCTGCGGGTCACCCTGCCAGGAGCCGATCCAGCTCCTGCTGCAGTTGATCCCGCGTCCACGCCGTAACCACGAACACCTCCTGGGCACTGCCGCCACGCCGGGCCACCAGCTTGTGGCCGCCGGTGATGGGGGTGGACACCCGCAGCCGCAGGCCCGGGCTGCGGCCCCGCACCCGGCTGATCACCGCCGGGGTCACCGTGTCCACCCCGGGCAGGGCCGCCAGCTGCTTGAGCAGCGGGATCAGGCCCTCCAGATAGGTGCTGTGGGTGATGACCACCCGTCCCATCAGGCGGGCTCCAGCGGTGCCATGGTGAGGCCCTCGGCGGCCAGCTGCTGGTGGTAGAGCTCCGCCTGCTCCTGGGGGCCGCACCACACCACCGCGGACCCTTCGCTGTCGATGCGATGGGCCAGATTCCAGGCCTGATCGGGCTGCATGCCGGGGATGTAGCGCACCAGGCACTCCACCACGTGCTGGAAGGTGTTCACGTCATCGTCCAGTACCACCACCTTGAAATTCGGGTAGGTCTGCTTCTGGCGCTGGCGCTCCTGCACCGCCGTGGGGGCCCCAGCCGCCCTTTCCGCACTCCCGACCCTGGTGTCCATGGCGCTGCCCATCCGCGTGGGTTCGAGCCTAAGTACAGTGCCGCCACAGCTCGTTGTTCTCCGCATGCTGATCACCCTGGGTTGGGCCTCCCTGGCCTCTCTGTTCAGCTTCTCGATCGCCATGGTGGTGTGGGGTCGTCACGGCGACGGCAGCATCAACTTCTAACCCGTTAGCTGTGGAATCGATCACCGGCAACCAGGTGCTGGCCGCCACCGCCGCGGCCCTTCTGGTGTTCGTGAGCATCGGGGTGGTCTACCTCTCCGCAGTAGAATGGCGGGATCGGCGCCGACGCGCCCGGGCCGCCAAGGCCCCCCGTAGTGCCCGCCCATCGTGATCGAGGCTCCGGGACCAACTGCCCTGGCAGCCTGGGCCTGGCGGGATGCCGGCCGTCTGCTGGTTCCCCCTCCCGGGCCCCTGCAGGCCGATCCCTTCAGCTGTCTCAGCCCTGCTGAGCTGCTCGATTGCATCGTGGCGGTGGCGCCACCCGCCCAACCAGACCCGGGTCTGGCCCTGGCCCTCCTGGAGCACCCCTGGACGGGATCCGACCTCCAGCTGTTGCGGCAGCAGGCCGATCTTCTGCGCCGCCGGCTGATCGGCGACACGGTCACCTACGTGGTGAACCGCAATCTCAACGTCTCCAACATCTGCGTCCAGCACTGTTCCTTCTGCGCCTTCCGCCGGGATCCCGGCCAGCCCGGTGCCTACTGGCTGAGCCTGGAGGAGCTGCAGGAGCGGGCCCGCCAGGCCCAGGCCGCCGGGGCCACCGAACTCTGTGTGCAGGGGGGCCTCAACCCCCAGGCCACCGTGGCCGGCAGCCAGCTGGCCTATGCCGAGCAGCTGCTGCGCGCCCTGCATGAGGCGGCGCCCGCCATCCATCTGCATGCCTTCTCACCGCAGGAACTGCTGTTCTTCGCTGAGCAGGATGGACTGCCGCTCGATGCGGTGCTGCGGGGCCTGCGGCAGGCGGGCCTCGGCTCAGTGCCCGGCACCGCCGCGGAGGTGCTGTCCGAGCGGGTGAGGCGGCGGCTGTGCCCCGAAAAGCTCAGCGCCAGGGCCTGGGTGGCCGTGATGCTGCAGGTGCATCGCTCCGGCCTGGCCAGCACCTGCACTCTGATGGCGGGCCACATCGAGCAACCGGCCGATCTGGTGGCCCACCTGCTCACCCTGGTGGCCCTCCAGGCCGCCGCTCGCAGCCACGGGATGCCGGGTTTCAGCGAATTCGTGCTTCTGCCCTACGTCGGCGCATCGGCCCCCGCCGTCCTGCGTCAGCAGGTGGGGCGGGATCAGCCAGACCAGGCAGCCATGCTGCGGCTCACCGCCCTGGTCCGGCTGGTGCTGGGCGGCTGGGTGCCGGCCCATCAGCCCAGTTGGGTGAAACTGGGCCTCGATGGTGCCAGGGAAGCCCTCAACTGGGGCTGCAACGACCTGGGCGGAACCTTGATGGAAGAACACATCACCAGCATGGCCGGTGCCCGCGGTGGCACGGTCCAGACCCCGGCTGCCCTCCAGCGCGCAGCCCGGCAGCTGCATCGCCCCGTGCGCCAGCGCACCACCCTCTACGGCTGGCCGTAATGCGTCTTCCCCGTCCCAACCTCCCCCAGCTGCCCAGCTTTGCCCCGGTGCGCTGGCCCCGGAGCCTGCCCCTGCGCTGCACGGTGCTGGCCACCGCCGCCCTGCTGGCGCTGCCCACGATCGTGCTGGTGCGTCTGCCGCGCCCGCGGGCCGAGGGGTTGGGCCGGCTGCTGCCCTACGCCGCCCTGCTGCAGAGTTTCCCGGCAGGCCCGGAGCGGGGCGCCCCCCAGCTCTGGCGCCAGCGCCTGCCCAGCCCCCTCGCCGAGCGGTTCTGGCGCCAGCAGCGCCAGCTCTGGTGGCAGCTGTGGGGACCGGGTGGGGCGAGCGGCCCCTACCTGGTGCTGCCGACCCCCCGGCCGATCCGCGTGGGTGCCCTGCCCAGGCCGGCCAACAGCCTGGAGGTGGACGGCCTGCTGGTGGTGGCCCCCAATCCCCTCTCCCTCAACCTGCTGCGTCAGCAGCTCAAGGCCACCCCCCGCCAGCAGCGGGGCCTGCAACTGCGCTGCCTGGAATTGTTGGAGCGGCGTCAGTCCGCCTACTGGACGGCGGACGGGCTGGGGGCGATGGCCGGCGCGCTGGCCCCCCTGTTGCAGAGCTTCCAGGAGGGCTGCATCGACCTGCAGCTTGCCGATGGGGCCCTCGACTTTGCGGGAGAAGCCGCCGCGATCGGTGGGTCGCTCGCACCGGCCAGCCCCACCCCCAGCTCCACTGCCAGCGCACCCGCAGACGAAGCGCTTCTCCCCCAACCCCTGTCCACCGATCTGCTGATCCAGATGGGTGGCAAGTCCCTGCGACCCCTGCTGGCGGGTCTGCTGGGACGTGAGCTGATCCGCGAACCCCTGGCCACGGCCTATGGCCTCACGGAGGCCGACCTGCGGCTGCTCCAGGACAGCCCCTTCCTGCTCACCCTGCGGCCCCTGGCCACGGGCCCCTTTCAGGCCGGGCTGGAGCTGGTGGTGGCTCCCCGGGGTGATCGCAAGGCCTGGACGCGGATGCTGGATGGCATCTCGGAGCGGCTCTATGCCCGTGGGCTGCAGAGTGCAGCCGAGACCGCCACCAGCTGGCGAGACGAGGGTGAGCGCATCGTGGGCGGCTGGCGGTGGCTCCCGCCAGCGGGTGGCCAGCCCCTGCTGCAGCTGTTCCTCGGCCCGGAGCCGCCCCCCTTCCGTTCGCCGCTCACCAGTGCCAAGGCCTGGCAGAGCCTGCCCACCCTGCGGCTGCAGGCGCGACCGTCGGCCCTTGCGGCAGCCCTGCTGCTGCCTCCCCAGCTCCCCATGCCCCTCCAGCAGGCCGACCAGCTCGAGGTGATGGCCCAGTCGCTCGGCAGTGGCAAGGATGCCCCCAGTCGGCTGCTGGGGCGGCTGGAGCTCAGGCCCCGCCAGCCGGCTCCCCAGCCCCAGCTTCCCCGGGTGCCGGCGCTGCCCCAACCGCGCCCGCTGCCCCAGGCTCCTCCTGCCCAACCCCGCTGAGTTCAGCCTGCTTGCGCTCCCGCTTGCGCCGCTCGGCCGCCACCGTTTCCTCCATCATCACCACCGCCTGGGCCATTTTTTCCAGGTTGCCGCTGTAGAGGCTGAGGTCCTTGTCGAGGCGATCCCGCAGCAGACCCATGGCCTCGCCCAGTTCATGGGCGTAGCCGCGCAGGTTGGCCGCGTCCATGCCATCGGCACCCTGGGCCTGCTCCAGCAGGCTGAGCAGCCCCACGGCCATCAGCCGGGAGTAATGGAAGTCGGGCCGGCGGATGTTGGCCAGGGCGGAGGCCAGGGGTTCGGGGGCCCCAGAGCCCTGCTGGGCGATCCATTGCTCCACCTCCGCCACGCTGTGCTGGCCGATGGCGGCCACGGCCGCGTCTCGCTGGCGGCGCAGCTCAGCGGCGTCGAAGCCGGAGGCGCTGCAGAGGGCGGCGAGCAGATTCTCCCGCTGGTCTTCGGGTCTGTAGCCGCGGGCAAAGCTGTCAAACACCTGAATCAGGCCGGCAGCGAACAGCGGATCGGCCTGGAAGCCCCGCTGGCGGCTGAGGAGATGGAGCTCCACCAGCAGTTCATCGACCATGCGCCGGTAAAGCGGCGCGATCACATGGGGGAAGGCGCTGTGAAAGGCGCGCTTGCTGTCAGAGACGGTGAGGGCGGCGCTCACGCTGCTTGTTCAGGAGTGAAGCGACCCTAGCGGCCTGAGCTCAGTAGGATCGCCTGCAGCGACCCCAACAGCCCAGTGACGACGATCCCGATTGTGATTGAAGAGTCGGGGCGGGGTGAACGTGCGTTCGACATCTACTCCCGTCTGCTGCGTGAGCGGATCGTGTTCCTCGGTGAACAGGTCACGGCTGAATCCGCCAATCGGATCGTGGCCCAGCTGCTCTTCCTGGAGGCAGAAGATCCCGACAAGGACATCTACCTCTACATCAATTCACCCGGGGGATCGGTGTATGACGGCCTCGGCATCTTCGACACCATGCAGCACATCAAGCCCGATGTGCACACCGTTTGTGTAGGACTGGCCGCCTCGATGGGTGCCTTTCTGCTCTGCGCCGGAACCCAGGGCAAGCGCAGCAGCCTCACCCACTCCCGGATCATGATCCACCAGCCCCTGGGCGGAGCCCGTGGTCAGGCCAGCGACATCCGCATCCAGGCCGACGAGATTCTCTATTTGAAGAAGAAGCTCAACCAGGAGCTTGCCGATCGCACCGGCCAACCCCTGGAGCGGATCGAGGAAGACACCGACCGCGACTTCTTCATGTCCCCCTTCGAGGCCGTGGAGTATGGCCTGATCGACAAGGTGATCGAGAAGCGCCCTGTCCGTCCGGTCTGAATTCGGCTCCAGCGGCTGCATCGGCTGGTTCGGCTGCATCGCGTCTCAAACCGAAAACCCCTGAACCCGGATTCTTTCCGAGCTCAGGGGCTTTTTGTGGAGCTGTTGAATTCAGCCGTTCACACTGACGGTATCGAGTAGAGGTGAGAATCGCTCCTTTTCGGGGATGGCGGTGAATTCGGCCACGATCGCCCGGAACTCATCGCCATCAAGGCTCTCCTTCTCGATCAGCACGTCCACCACCCGATCCATCACCTCACGGTGATCGGCCACCAGCTTCACCGTGTCGGCGTAGCAGCTCAGCACGATCTGGCGAACGGCATCATCAATCCGGCTGGCCATGCGGTCGGAGGCGTCACTGCGGGTCATCAGGTCGCGACCCAGGAACACCTCCTGGTTGCCGGCTTCCAGGGAGAACTGGCCGATCTGGCTCATGCCGAAGCGGGTCACCATCTGGCGGGCGATAGAGGCCACCTGCTGGATATCGCCACCGGCACCGGTGGTCACCTCCTCGCGGCCGAACACCACATCCTCGGCTGCCCGACCGCCCAGGGCTCCCATGATGCGGGCCCGCAGCTGGGCCTTGCTCACCAGCATCTGCTCCTCATCGGGGGAGAACCAGGTGAGCCCCTGGGCCTGGCCCCGGGGAATCAGGGTGACCTTCTGCACAGGATCGTGGGCTTTCACCAGGGTGCCCACCAGGGCATGGCCCACCTCGTGATAAGCGATCAGGCGCTTGCTGCGCCCATCGGTGAGGGGCTTGCCCTCCATCCCGGCAATCACCCGATCCACCGCGTCGTCAATCTCGGCCAGGCTGGTGGCCTCCTTGCGGCGACGGGCTGTGAGGATCGCGGCCTCGTTGAGCAGATTGGCGAGGTCGGCTCCGGAGAAGCCGGGGGTGCGGCGGGCAATGGTCTCCAGGCTCACGTCCTCGGCCAGCTTCTTGTTGCGACTGTGCACCTTGAGGATCTCCATGCGGCCCTTGATGTCGGGCACGTCCACCATCACTTGTCGATCGAAGCGACCGGGGCGGAGCAGGGCGGAATCGAGCACATCGGCCCGGTTGGTGGCAGCGATGATGATGATGCCGCTGTTGCCCTCGAAGCCGTCCATCTCGGTGAGCAACTGGTTGAGGGTCTGTTCCCGCTCGTCGTTGCCGCCGCCCACACCGGCGCCGCGCTGGCGACCCACCGCATCGATCTCATCGATGAAGATCAGGCAGGGGCTGTTTTCCTTCGCCCGCTTGAAGAGGTCGCGCACCCGGCTGGCGCCGACGCCGACGAACATCTCCACAAACTCGGAGCCGGAGAGGGAGAAGAAGGGCACGCCCGCTTCACCGGCGATCGCCTTGGCCAGCAGGGTTTTGCCGGTGCCGGGGGGGCCCACCAGCAGCACGCCCTTTGGAATCTTGGCCCCCACCGAGGTGAAGCGCTCGGGCGTCTTGAGGAAGGTCACCACCTCCTGCAGATCCTGCTTGGCCTCCTCCACCCCTGCCACATCGTTGAACATCACGCCGGTTTCGGCCTCCATGGCAAAGCGCGCCTTGGTCTTGCCGAACTGCATGGCCTGGCCAGGACCGCCGGGCATGCCACTGCCGCGACGGGCCAGAAAGATGAGCGAGCCGATCAGCAGCAGCGGGAACAGCAGGTTGCCCAGGATTCCCAGGGCGGGGGGGGTCTGGCGCGGGGGATGGATGTCGAAGCTGATCCCCTGCTCCTTGAGGTTGTTCACCAGTTCGGGGGCCAGGCCAGGTAGATCCACCCGCAGCCGTTGCACCCGGTTGTCGAGGTCGGGATCCACCACTTCGATCACGGCGTTGCGGCCGCCGTCGTAGATGTCCACGGCCGTGACTCGCCCTGCTTCCACGTAGTCGAGGAAGCGGCCGTAGCTCATGCGGGCCACGGCGGTGTTGCGGGGAGCGGCCGTTGGAGCGTTGGGGCTCAGATTGCCGCTGCGAAGCACCTGAAACCCGAGAAAAGCCACCACGGCCACCGGCAGGAGCCAGAGGAGCAGAACACGCCAGCGCTGATTCATAGCTGAGACACTTTCTTAACAACTGTAACGGTGCTGGTCCCCAAACCAGACCCCGTCCAGCGGTCTCAACCGGCAGCCACCCAGGATTCGAGCAGGTCGTCCCGCAGCAGGCCGCCCACCGCCTCCAGTGGCCCTGGCCCGCCGGAGGTTTCGATCACCAGGTCCTGCACCTGAATGGTTTCGATCAACTCCGGACCTCCCAGGCCGTGGGTCCAGATCTCCAGCTCAGCACCCGGGGGGCAGGAGAAGCTCAGCAGCTCAAAGGGAAACACCACCCGTTCCAGGAAAAAAGAGTTGCCTGCGAAGCAGCGGGCAATCACCATGCGATCGCTGCTGTTCCGATATCCGCATGCCAACTGGTCCAAGGTGGGAGTCCGGCTTACTGTCACCTACTTACGCATTGGGGCCCGGAAGGCGTTGGTGCCTGATGCAACCTTTTCGCCGACAGACCCCGAGGCTTAAGGCTTTCTTTGCTTTCGCCGTCTGCAGCCGCAAGGCCCGGTCCCTGCAGTCCTGAGCCCCGATCGATCACAGGCTGCGCAGGGCCACGATCGGATCCAGTTGGGATGCCCGCCGGGCAGGCACCACCCCGAAGAACAGGCCGATCGACCCGGACAGGGCCACCGTGAGCAGCACGGTGCCCGTGCCGATCGCCGCCGGCAGGGGCGTCACCACCGCCACCAGGGCCACCGTGCCCATGCCCAGGGCCGTGCCGATCGCGCCCCCCAGGCTGGCCAGCACCAGGGATTCCACCAGGAACTGCAGCAACACGTCGCCACTGCGGGCACCAAGGGCCTTGCGCAGGCCGATTTCAGCGGTGCGCTCGCTCACCGACACCAGCATGATGTTCATGATGCCGATCCCACCCACCAGCAGCGACACGCCGCCGATGGCCGCCAGCATCAGCGTGAGCCCGCCGGTGATGGTGCTCACGATCGTGAGGGCATCCTTCTGGGAGCGCACGGCAAAGTCGTCCTCCCGCAGGATGCGGTGCCGCTGGCGCAGCAGGTTGGTGATCTGGAAGGCAGCCGCGTTGATGCTGTCGGCATCGCGGGCCTCCACGCTGATGAAGTTCAGGCTGATGCCATAGGTGGGATCGCGCCCCGAGAGCTGGTTCACCATCGTGCTCAGGGGGATGTAGGCGTTCTCGTCCTGGTTCTGACCGAACACCGCTCCCTTGGGGGCCAACACGCCGATCACCTCAAAGGCCTGGTTGCGGATGCGCAGGATGCGCCCCAGGGATTCCTGGGCCGGAAACAGCTTGGCGGCCAGGTCCGGGCCGATCACCACCACATTGCGGGCACTCTCGAGATCACTGCCGCTGAAGAACCGCCCCTGCTCCATCTCGAACTGCCGTACCGGCAAAAACTCCGGCGTCACCCCCAGCACCGAGGCGCTGGTGCTCAGCCCCCCCACCTGCACCACCTCATTGAGGGTGATCTGGGGGGCCACCCGGTTCACGCTGGGCACCTGCTCGGCGATCGCCTTGGCGTCCTCGAGCACCAGGGTCTTAGGGAAGTCGATGCCCTGGCGGCGGGTGTCGTTGTTGCCGGGCACCACGAACAGCACGTTGGCGCCGAGGTTGCTGAGCTGGCCCTCCGCCAGATTCTGGGCACCCCGACCCACCCCCACGAGTGTGATCACCGAGGCATTGCCGATCACGATGCCCAGCATGGTGAGCAGGCTGCGCAGCCGATTCGAGCGCAGGGTGGAGAGGGCCATCCCCACCGTTTCGCCGAGAGGGAGCTTCGAGGCCATGGCCGAGGGCTGCCGGAATGCCTAGACGATGGCGCCCTGGGGGTCGGAGTTGTGGCTGCGGGCGCTCAGGTGAACCTCCCCCCGTACCAGATCGAGGGTCACGATCTCACCCTGCTGCAGGCTGGCGATCGCTCCGGTCACCCCCACGATCGCCGGGATGCCGGTGCGCTGGGCCAGGAGGGCGGCGGAACTCCCCTCGCCGGCCATCTCGGCGATCACCGCCTTGGCCTTGCGGAAGGCTTCCTCATAGGCCTCGCTGGCTTCCCGCAGCACCAGGATCTCGCCGGTCTGGATGGCGGCGGCATCGTCCGGAGTGTCCACCAGTCGCACCCGGCCACTCACCGATCCGGTGCCGATGCCGAGCCCCTTGTGGAGCACTGCCGACACGATGCCCACCTTGATGAAGTCGGTGGAGCCGCTCACGCCGGAGAGGGTGCCGGCGGTCTGCACCACCAGGTCCCCATCCTGCAGATAGCCGAGCTCCCGGGCCATGCCGGTGGCCAGACTGAACGTGCTGGTGGTGGAGGTCTGCTCCTCCACCACCAACGGATTCACGCCCCAGCAGAGCTGGAGCTGGCGCGCCACCTTGGCTTCGCTGGTGATCGCCAGGATCGGGGTGCTGGGGCGGAACTTGCTCACATTGCGGGCGGTGCTGCCGCTCTTGGTGAGGGGCAGGATGGCGGCGGCGTTCAGGTTGCGGGCAATGGTGCTCACCGCCTGGCAGATGGCGTTGGGAATGGTGGTGGCCATGCGGCTGTCAATCACCCGCTGGGGGTAGTCGCGCTCGATCCGGCAAGCAATGGTGGCCATCGTGTCCACGGCTTCCACCGGGAAATCGCCCACCGCGCTCTCGTTCGACAACATCACCGCATCGGTGCCGTCGAGGATGGCGTTGGCCACGTCGCTCACCTCGGCCCGGGTGGGCCGCGGACAGCCCACCATGGAATCGAGCATCTGGGTGGCGGTGATCACCGGGATGCCGAGGCTGTTGGCCTTGCGGATCAGTTCCTTCTGCAGCAGCGGCACTTCCTCGGCCGGCATCTCCACGCCCAGGTCACCGCGGGCCACCATCACGCCGTCGCAGAGCAGCAGGATGTCGTCGATCTGGTCGATCGCCTCGAATTTTTCGATCTTGGCCACCACCGGCGTGCTGGCGCCGTGGCTGGCGATCAGCTCCTTGATCTCCAGCAGATCGGAAGGGTTGCGCACGAAGCTCAGGGCCACCCAGTCCACGTCCTGTTGCAGGCCGAAGGCGAGATCGGTCTTGTCCTTGTCGGTGAGGGCGCGGATCGAGAGCTGCACATCGGGGAAGTTCACCCCCTTGTTGTTGGACAGCACCCCACCCACCGTCACCCGGCACTGCAGGGTCTGGCTGGCCTGGTCCACCTCCACCACCACCATCTCCACCCGGCCGTCATCGAGCAGGATTCGACTGCCGCTCAGCACCTCGTCGGCGAGCCTGTCGTAGGTGACGGTGGCGATGCTGCGGTTGCAGGCCACGTCCCGTGAGGTGAGGGTGAACGGGTCTCCCTTGGCCAGGGTGATCGGTCCGTCCACAAACCGACCCAGCCGGATCTTGGGACCCTGCAGGTCCTGCAGGATGCCGATGTGCACGCCCAGTTCGGCCGACACCTGGCGGATCGTGCGGATTCGCACGGCGTGTTCGCTGTGGTCGCCGTGGGAGAAGTTGAGCCGGAAGGTGGTGGCGCCTGCGGCGATCAGTTCCCGCAGGCGCTCGGGGGATTCTGTGGCTGGCCCGATCGTGGCCACGATCTTGGTGCGGCGCATGAGATCGGGCTTCGGCATCGGCACGCCTTGGGTAGGCCGAAACTACCATCGGCCCTGTCGCACCTTGATCCCGCTTGGATTTCAGCACCTACCAGCGGCGCAGTCGGGCCACCGCCCGCTACCCGGATGCGGGCAGCAATCCCATCTACCCCACCCTCGGGCTCTGCGGTGAGGCCGGCGAGGTGGCCGACAAGGTGAAGAAGGTGCTGCGCGACCAGGGCGGCAACTTCAGCCCCGAGACCGTGGCTGCCCTGGAGCTGGAGCTGGGCGATGTGCTCTGGTACGTGGCCCAGCTGGCAACCGAACTGCACCTCGACCTCAACCAGCTGGCCCAGGCAAACCTGGACAAGCTGGCCAGTCGCGCCGCCCGTAACGTGATCGCAGGCAGCGGTGACCAGCGGTGAAGGCCATGTTCCCAGCACTGCGTCGTCGTTTCCTGGGCCGTTGGCTCGGTGCCTTGATGATGGCGGGCCTACTCATGCTGGGCTGGCCCGCCGCCGCGTCAGCCTCCGACCTGCAGGTCAGTGAGGTGTCCCTGGAGCCCTGTCCCGCCAGCGACGTAGCTGGCCAGTCCGGCCAGAACCGCACCAGCGGCCCTCGCTGTTACGCCCTGCGCGGCTTTGTGGAGAATCCCGGTCGCCAGCCGGTGGTGGACACTGACGTGTTCGCCCGCATCCTGGATGCAAGCGGTGAGCCGGTGCTGCAGAACCGCACCCGGGTGGGCAGTATTGGCGATGTGCCGCCGGGCCGGTCGGCCTTCGCCCTGCGCCTCTCGGTTCCGGCGGGCACGCCGGATCCCCTCGGCTTCTCCGACGTGAAGGCCCGGGGTTTCCGCTCACCGGTGCGCAGCCGGGGCCTGGATGGGGACGACCTGCTGCCCCTGGAGCAGGCCCTTGAACCCTGAGCACCGCCCAGCGCAATTCAGTAGAGGCCGGCCATCACGCTCATGCTGGCGCTGCCCAGCAGCTGCTGGCCCAGGTTGAGGGCCAGGAAGGCGAGGATCGCCGAGAGATCGAGACCGCCGATCGGCGGGATCAACCCCCGGAAGGCGTTGAGATAGGGGTCGGTGATCGAGCTCACCGTGGCCAGCACCGGATTGCTCCAGTCCATGTTCGGGAACCAGCTCAGCAACACGCGCACCAGCAGGATCAACGAATAGATCTCGAGGGTGCGGCTGAGCACACTCAGCAGGGTGGCGATCACTTCCATGGGGTCCGGGCGAGGGTGGGTACAGGGAATTCCAAGGCATCAACTCTAGGCAGTGCCCTTAGGCAGCCCGGTTCGGCTTCTGATCAGGCCGCACCGCGAACGTGCGGTGAAACTTTTCGCTCAGGCTCAGCCAGTAGGAGCGGCCCTCGCTCTGCCGCCGCCGCTCGATGAAGTTCTGGGCCAGCAGTTCCTTGATGTGGTCATAGGCGCCGGAACCGCGCAGCTCCACCAGCTCCGACTGCAGGATCCGCTTCTTCAGGGCGATCGTGGCCAGGGTGCGCAGGGAGGCCGTGGAGAGATCCACCGGCAACAGGTTCTGCACCAGGTCGGTGAGGCTCTCGCGCAGCTGCAGGCTGAAGGTGTTGCCCTCCTGGCGGATTTCCAGGGCCGTGTCGCGATGGGCGTAGTCCGCCATCAGGGTGATCAGGGCCAACTCGGCCTCGTCCCGATCCACGGCGGCGATGGAGGCCAGTTCGGCCAGGTTGAGGGGCTTGCCCTTCAGGTAGAGGATCGCCTCGAGCCTGGCCGCCAGGGAGAGGTGGCCGGCGACGCCGGACACGATGGCGGGCTCCAACCTCATCTCGGCCAGCTCTGGCCCAGATCGGGGTGCTCCGTCGTTTGTCGAGCCTTGCTGTGTCGAGCCTTGCTGTGGAGAGCCCTGCTGTGGCGTCCCGTTTTGCGGCAACCGTGTCTCCCGCAACCGATGGCCGCAAACTACCGCAGGCGACCAGGTGGGGGAACAGCCCCGAGAAACAGCTGGTACGCGGGATTGGCCGACTCATCGACATACCGGTAGCCCAGGCCATCGAGAAAGGTCTGCCAGGCCTCCTGCTCGTCGGCGGGTACCTGCACCCCCACCACGATCCGCCCCACGTCGGCCCCGTGGTTGCGGTAGTGAAAGATGCTGATGTTCCAGTTGGGGTGGAGGCTGGAGAGGAACCGCATCAACGCCCCCGGACGCTCGGGAAACTCGAAGCGGTACAGCAGTTCCCGCAGCTCCGGCCCAGCCGCCGGCAGGGGCAGCCGTCCTCCCACCATGTGGCGCAGATGCAGCTTGGAGAGCTCGTCGTTGGAGAGGTCGAGGCAGGGGAACCCGGCTACGCGCACGTCCTGGATCAGGTCCTGTTCGTCCCGGCTGCCGCTGGTCTGCACCCCCACGAAGATGTGGGCCCGGGATGGATCAGCCAGCCGGTAGCTGAACTCGGTGAGGCTGCGGTCGCCGAGCAGGTTGCAGAACCGCCTGAGGCTGCCGGGCCGCTCCGGAATCTCCACCGCCAGCATGGCTTCCCGGTCTTCGGCGATCTCGGTGCGCTCGGCCACGAACCGCAGCCGGTCGAAGTTCATGTTGGCGCCGCAGGCCACCGCCACCAGGGTGCGCCCCTCCAGCCCGCGGGCGTGCACATCGGCCTTCATGCCGGCGATCGCCAGGGCACCGGCCGGTTCCAGGATCGAGCGGGTGTCCTCGAAGCAGTCCTTGATGGCCGCGCAGATCGCGTCGGTGTTCACTGTCACCATCCGGTCCACGTAGCGCCGGGCGAGGTCGAAGGTGTGTTCGCCCACCTGTCGCACCGCCACCCCATCGGCGAACAGCCCCACCTGCTCCAGCCGCACTCGGTGGCCGGCGGCCAGCGAGCGGGTCATGGCATCGGCGTCCACAGGCTCCACGCCGATGATCTCCACGTGGGGCCAGAGGGCCTTCACGTAGGCGGCGATGCCGCCGATCAGGCCGCCGCCACCCACGGCCACGTAGATCCCATCCGGGGGGGTGGAGCACTGGCGCAGGATCTCCAGGGCAATCGTGCCCTGGCCGGCGATCACGTCCGGATCGTCGAAGGGATGGATGAAGCTGAGGCCGGCCTCCGTTGCCAGCCGGGTGGCCTCGGCGCAGGCGTCGTCGTAGCTGTCGCCATGGAGCCGCACCTCGGCGCCGCGGGCCGCCACCGCCTTCACCTTCACCTCTGGGGTGGTGACCGGCATCACAATTACTGCCCGGCAGCCCAGCCTCTGGGCCGCCATCGCCACCCCCTGGGCATGGTTGCCGGCGCTGGCGGCGATCACACCCCGCGCCAGTTCGGCGGCGCTGAGGCCCACCATCTTGTTGTAGGCCCCCCGCAGCTTGAAGCTGAAAACCGGCTGCAGGTCTTCCCGCTTGAGCAGCACCCGGTTACCGAGCCGGGCTGAGAGGTTGGGGGCGGGATCGAGCGGCGACTCGATTGCCACCTCATACACCCGTGCCCGCAGGATCCTCTGCAGGTAGCCGTTGGAATCGGCTTCGCTCGTGACGGCGGTCTGGCTCATCCCCCCAGTGTCGCAATCGGCACCAGGGCGCCGCTGGCACGGCCTAGATTGCACGCCACTTCAGGGGACGTGATGCACCTCAGCGAGCTGACGCACCCGAACCAGCTGCACGGGCTCAGCATCGCCGAGCTCGAGGCGATCGGCCGTCAGATCCGGGAGCGCCACCTGGAGGTGGTGAGCACCAGTGGCGGTCACCTCGGACCCGGGCTGGGGGTGGTGGAGCTCACCCTGGCGCTCTACCAGACCCTCGACCTCGACCAGGACAAGGTGGTTTGGGACGTGGGTCACCAGGCCTATCCCCACAAGCTGATCACCGGCCGCTACGGCAGTTTCCACACCCTGCGCCAGCAGGGAGGGGTGGCCGGCTACCTCAAGCGCAGCGAGAGCCGCTTCGACCACTTCGGCGCCGGCCACGCCAGCACCTCGATTTCCGCGGCCCTCGGCATGGCCCTGGCCCGCGATCGCCGGGGCGAGGACTTCCGCTGTGTGGCCGTGATCGGGGACGGCGCCCTCACCGGCGGCATGGCCCTGGAGGCCATCAACCATGCCGGCCATCTGCCCAAGACCCGGTTGCTGGTGGTGCTGAACGACAACGACATGTCGATCAGTCCCCCGGTGGGAGCCCTGAGCACCCACCTGAACCGCATGCGCCACAGCAAGCCGTTGCAGTTCCTGCAGGACAACGCCGAGGAGGCGATCAAGCACCTGCCGTTCATGCACGGCGAACTGCCGCCGGAGCTCAAGAATCTCAAAGAGAGTATGAAGCGGTTGGCCGTTCCCAAGTTGGGCGCGGTGTTCGAGGAGCTGGGCTTCACCTACATGGGCCCGGTCGATGGCCACGACATTGCCGGCATGATCCGGGTGTTCCAGCAGGCCCATGAGCATGAGGGGCCCGTGCTCGTCCACGTGGCCACCACCAAGGGCAAGGGCTATCCCTACGCCGAGGCCGACCAGGTGGGCTACCACGCCCAGAGCGCCTTCGATCTGGCCACCGGCAAGGCCTACCCCTCCAGCAAGCCGAAGCCGCCCAGTTACAGCAAGGTGTTCGGCCAGACCCTGGTGAAGCTGTGCGAGCAGGATCCCACCGTGGTGGGGATCACCGCCGCCATGGCCACCGGCACCGGGCTCGACCTGCTGGAAAAGGCCCTGCCCGATCAGTATTTCGACGTGGGCATCGCCGAGCAGCACGCCGTGACCATGGCGGCCGGCATGGCCTGCGAGGGTCTCAGGCCAGTGTGTGCCATCTACAGCACCTTCCTGCAGCGGGCCTACGACCAGCTGATCCACGACGTGGGCATCCAGAACCTGCCCGTGACCTTCGTGCTGGACCGGGCCGGCATCGTGGGCGCCGACGGTCCCACCCACCAGGGCCAGTACGACATCAGCTACCTGCGCTGCGTGCCCAACTTCACGGTGATGGCCCCCAAGGATGAGGCCGAGCTCCAGCGCATGCTGGTCACCGCCATCCACCACAGTGGCCCCTGCGCCCTGCGCATCCCCCGCGGCGAAGGGGAGGGGGTTCCCCTGGCCGAAGAGGGCTTCGAGCCCCTGCAGATCGGCCGGGGTGAATTGCTCACCGATGGCGACGACCTGCTGATCGTGGCCTATGGCTCGATGGTGTACCCCGCCCTGGCCACAGCCGGTCTGCTGCAGGAGCAGGGGGTGCGGGCCGCCGTGGTGAATGCCCGGTTCCTGAGGCCCCTCGATGAGGCCCTGATCCTGCCGCTGGCCCGCCGCATCGGTCGGGTGGTCACGATGGAGGAGGGTTGCCTGGCCGGGGGCTTCGGTGCCGCCGTGGTGGAGACGCTCAACGACCACGATGTGCTCGTGCCCGTGTTGCGGATCGGCATTCCCGACACCCTGGTGGACCACGCCAGTCCGGACCAGAGCAAGCAGGCTCTTGGCCTCACCCCCGCCCAGATGGCCGCCACCGTGATGCGACGTTTTCCGGCCAGCCGCCTGCCCGTGGCCAGCCCCCAGGTTCTGGGGGTCTGACCGGGCCAGCGACCGCTGGGCTTTCCTACCTGCAGTACTGCAGAGAGATAGTCCTGGAGAAGGACAACTCTGCAGCAGCAGCTCCTGTTTGGCGTGGTTGCCCGTTAGGGGAAGGTGCCGCAGACAACGCGGCACCCCCAGCTGGATCAGCCTGAATCGGCCGGCTCAGACCACGCCGCGGGAGGCGAGCCCGAGGATGGCCCCGATGCCCAGGATGTGGCCCAGGCTCAGGGTGCCGAGCATGGCACCGTGGCTGAGGCCGCCGAACATGGCGGCATTGGGCAGCTGCAGGCCCACGTTGGGCTGCTTGATGGTGGCTTTGCCGATGGCGATGGCGATCACGTTGCAGATGATCATCACCAGGGCCACCTTGGGCGACCAGGTGATCGTGGCGGGTGCCATGGCCAGGGGCTGGATCAGAAGGGGCGCAAACATGGTGCACGAGGCGACGATCCATCTTCCGGGTGAGCGGGCAATACTCCCAGTCCCCTTAAGACTTGTTCATCGCCGCGCCGCCTGGCTGAAGCCGATGGCCACCAGCAGGTTGGCCAGGGTGAGGAAGGCCTCGGCACCGCCGTGCAGGGGGTCCACATCTGCCAGCTGACGGCCGCTGGTCTGGAGCGCCAGGATCGAGGCGCCGATGGTCACCGCCACGAACAGCAGGGTGAGCTGGAATCCGCGCAGCGCCAGTGGCGGGAATCCCTCCACCCGGCCCGCCAGCCAGAGAAAGGCGAGATAAGGAATCAGCGACAGCACGAACAGGGGGCTCGGGTCGATTCCGCCCAGCCACTGCAGCAGCGGCAGCCCGGCCGCGGTGGCATCAGCCATCGCCCTGGGCCCCAGCGTCCCCGGTGGCCGGGCCCTGGCGACGCAACAGCAGCAGGCAGGCCAGCGCCAGGGCCAGGTTGCCCATGGCGGTGAGCGCCGCCTGCAGCACCACCAGGCCGTAGAGGGCGGGGCTGTTGTCAAAGAGATGCCAGGTGCAGGCGCACATGGCACTCACCAGCGCCGGCAGCATCGCCAGGGCCAGCCAGTTCCAGGTGGGATCCGAGCGCTTCCGCGCCAGCTGTTGCACTGCGCCCATGGCCACCATCCACTCCAGCACCGAGGTGATGTGGATCCACCAGGTGGGCAGGGAGAGGGCATGCATGGCCGCACTCTATGGAGCGCCGGGTCGCCGTGGACAGCGCTGGATCGGTAGGGTTCGGCCATGGCGATCGTGATGGCCCGCCAGCTCCGCAAGAGCTTTCGCGTGGCGGACAAGCAGCCGGGGCTGGCTGGCACCCTGCGGCACCTGGTGCAGCGCCGCTGGCACGACCTGCCCGCCGTGCGCGAGGTGAGTTTCAGCATCGAAGCCGGGGAGGTGGTGGGCTTTCTGGGGGGCAACGGCGCAGGCAAGACCACCACCCTGAAACTGCTCAGTGGCTTGATCCATCCCAGCGGTGGGGAGGTGGAGGTGGCCGGCCACCGTCCCTTCCGGCGCCAGCGCAGCTTCCTGGAGGCGATCACCCTGGTGATGGGCCAGAAGCAGCAGCTGATCTGGGATCTGCCACCCCTCGACTCGCTGCGGGTGAATGCGGCGGTGTATGGCATCGACGACGGGGAGGCGCGGCGGCGCATCGCCGAGCTGGCCGACATGCTGGAGCTGGGGGAGGAGCTCACCCGGCCCGTGCGCAAGCTGTCCCTGGGCCAGCGCATGAAGGCCGAACTGCTGGCGGCGCTGCTGCACCGGCCCCGGGTGCTGTTCCTCGATGAACCCACCCTCGGGCTGGACGTGAACGCCCAGGCCCGGGTGCGCCAGTTCCTCGCCGACTACAACCGGCGCACCGGTGCCACCGTGCTGCTCACCAGCCACTACATGGCCGACATCACCGCCCTCTGCCCCAGGGTGTTGCTGATCCACCAGGGTCGGCTGTTCTACGACGGTTCCCTGGCCTCCCTGGCCGAGCGGCTCACCCCCTGGCGGGAGGTGCGGCTGGAGCTGGCCCAACCGGTGGCGGCGGTTCGGCTGCAGCGCTATGGCGAGATCGAGCAGCTCGACGGTGCCGTGGTGCGGCTGCTGATCGCCCGCGACCGGCTCACCTCCTGCCTCAACCAGCTGCTGGCCGAACTGCCGGTGCTGGATCTGGAGGTGCGCGATCCGCCGATTGAGGAACTGTTCGGCCGGCTGTTTCAGCAGGGCAGCGTGGACTTGGGGCCGCCGGAGGAGCCATGAGCACCCGGGGCAGGTTCGGCTGGCTGCGGCGCCACGGGGTGCTGTGGAGCGTGCAGTTCGCCTACATGGCCGAATACCGGGCCGAGATCGTTCTCTGGGCCCTGTCCGGGGTGCTGCCATTCATCATGCTGGCGGTGTGGAGCTCGGCGGAGGTGCCGGGCCTGGGCCTCGACAGTGCCGCCCTGGGCCGCTATTTCCTCAGTGCCTTCGTGGTGCGCCAGTTCACGGTGGTGTGGGTGGTGTGGCAGTTCGAGGAGGACACGATCCAGGGCCGCCTTTCCCCCTACCTGCTGCAGCCCCTGCACCCCCTCTGGCGCTATGTGGCCGCCCACCAGGCGGAACAGGCAACCCGCCTGCCGTTTGTGCTGCTGATCGTGAGCGCCTTCTTCCTGCTGCAGCCCGCCAGCTTTCTCTGGCCGGGTCCGGCCCGCCTGCTGCTGGGCATCCTGGCCGTGGGCCTGGCCTTTGCCGTGCACTTTCTGCTGCAGAGTGCGATCGCCTGCCTGTGCTTCTGGAGTGAGCGGGCCAGCGCCCTGGAGCGCCTGCTGATGATCCCCTACCTGTTCCTCTCCGGGCTGGTGGCACCCCTGCAGGCCTTCCCGCCGTCCGTGCAGCACGTGGCCCTGTTCACCCCCTTCCCTTACCTGATCGGCTTCCCGGCCGCGCTGCTGGCCGGGGAAGATCTCACGGCGTCAGGTCCGTTCAGCCTTGCTTCCGGCTTTGCCATGTTGTTCGTGTGGCTCGGCCTGCTGTTTCCCCTGCTGCTGCTGCTCTGGCGTTCGGGGGTTCGCCGCTACGGCGCCATGGGAGCCTGAGCGATGGGTGGGCCACACCCGCATCGATGGCACGCTCTGGGCCGCTACCTGTTGAGCCTGCGCCGGTTCTGGGGCACGTCCCTGGCCACCCAGCTGGAATACCAGCTCAATGCCCTGATCGAGCTGCTGGCTATGCTGGCCAATCTGGCCGGCAGTGTGGGAGTGCTCTGGCTGTTCTACCGCCAGGGGGTGGCGCTGGGTGGCTGGAGCTGGCACGGTGCGCTGGTGGTGTTGGGCGCTTACACCGGCCTGAATGGGTTCACCAGCACCCTGTTGCAGCCAAACCTCAGCCGCATCGTGACCCACGTGCAGGAGGGAACGCTGGATTTCGTGCTGCTCAAACCGATCGACAGCCAGTTCTGGCTGTCGTTGCGCAGCTTCAACCCCGCCGGAATTCCCGAGCTGGTGCTGGGTCTGGTTCTGATGCTCTGGGCCGCCTGGGCCGACCGGGGAGCGCTGCGCCCCGAGCTGATTCTGGCCACGGTGGTGGTGCTGCTGGCCGCCGCAGCCATCCTCTATTCCCTCTGGTTCGTGCTGGCCACTACGGCGATCTGGTTTGTGAAAACCTGGAACGCCACCGAAGTGCTGCGGGCCGCCCTCAGTGCGGGCCGCTATCCCGTGAGCGCCTTTCCAGCCACAGTGCGACTGTTTTTCACCCTGGTGCTGCCCGTGGCCTTCCTCACCACCGTGCCCGCTGAAATCCTCCTGGGTCGCAGCGGCGTGGGCTGGATGCTGGCCAGCCTGGGGGTGGCGTTCTGCGCCCTGGCGCTCAGCCGGGGCTTCTGGCGGCTGGCCCTGCGCTATTACACCTCCGCGTCGAGCTGAATCCATGGCCTGTCCCCACTGCGGCAGTTGGGCGGTGAAAGCCGACCGATCCCTGGCGGGCCGCATGGTGTGCGGGCGCTGTGGCCGGCCCCTGGGGCGCGCTGCCGAACGGGTTGCCCGCAGTACCTCCCCCGGTCGCTTCTGGACCGGCGGCCGGGTGGGACGGTGGTGGGCCCTGGCCCTGTTGGTCGCGGTCGCGGCCTCCCTGGCCTGGCTGGCCGAGGGCCGGCAGCCCGTCCTGCCCCCCTCCAGCCAGCCCGGATCGGGACTGCGGGGCAGCTGGTGATCGCAATGGGCTCCTCCCCGGCTCCGCACCCCTTGCCCGCCCCACCCTCGAGCGGTTGTCGCCCCTTGCTGGTGGGCTACTACGGCGAGCACAACCTCGGCGACGACGCCCTGCTGGCGGTGCTGCTGGCCCAGTTGCCCGCGGGCGCCGAGCCCCTCGTCACGGCCCGGGACCAGCAGCAGGTGGCCGCCAGCTTCGGCGTGGCCTGCGTGGATCGGGGCAGCCTGCGGCGGGTGTTGGGCGCCCTGGGCCGCTCCAGTGCCCTGGTGCTGGGGGGCGGCAGCCTGCTGCAGGACAGCACCAGTTTTCTCAGCCTGATCTATTACGCCAGCTTGATTCTTGCCGCCCGGGCCCAGTCCAAGCCCGTGCTGCTCTGGGCCCAGGGGCTGGGCCCCCTGCGCCGTCGCCGCAGCCGGCTGCTGGTGCGTCTCCTCTTGGCCCAGGCCACGGCCTGCAGCTGGCGTGACCCGGCCTCAGCCCAGCTGGCCCGCCGACTTGGCTGGCGGCCCAGCAGCGGGCAGCGCCCCGCGCCCGGGTATGAGCCGGGGGTCGGCAGTGATCCGGTGTGGACCTTGCCGGCGCGCCCCTGGCAGGGCCGGGGCGGGCCGGTGGTGGTGTGCTTCCGTCCCACGGCCCAGCTGCAGGGACAGGCCTGGGCACCCTGGCTGGCGGCGTTGGCCCGATTGGCTCCCCACAGGGACGTGCTCTGGTTGCCGTTCCATGCCCACCAGGATCGGGGCCTGCTGGCCCAGCTGCGGCAGGAGGGGCTGGTGCCGGCTGACCTCGGCGGCCGCAGTCGGGAGGTGCAGGCGGACACGCCGGCCGAGGTGATGGATCTCTGCTCCCGCAGCGGCCTGGTGCTGGCCATGCGCCTGCATGGTCTGATTCTGGCTGCGGTCAGTGGCGCCCCGGTGGCGGCCCTGAGCTACGACCCGAAGGTGGATGCAGCGGCCGGGTCCCTCGGCTGCCCGGTGCACGATCTCGCCGCAGCCGTGCACAGCGAGCAGCTGGTGGAGGCCTGGCAGAGCTGCCTCGACCAACCTCCTGCCCCTGGTCGGCTCGAGCAGTTGGGACAGGCCGGGGAGGTGCACCGCAGTCTGTTCGCCACCCTGACCCAGCCGGCGCGTTAACGGGGGGGTGTTTAGGCCGACGTGGCTTGCAGCTCCTGCAGCACGAGCAGCACCTCCTGGCTGTGGCCGCTGGGCCGCACCGCCTGCCAGCTGGCCCGCACGATGCCCTGGGGATCGATCAGAAAAGTGTGCCGCTGGGAGAAAGGCGGGATCCAGGAGCCATAGAGCCGACTCACCTGGCCGCCCGGGTCACTCAGCAGGGGGAAGGCAAGCTTTTCCTCCGAGCAGAAGGAGGCATGGGAATCCGGATCATCGGCGCTGATGCCCACCACGGTGGCACCGGCAGCCTGATAGGCCGCGAGGTCGCGCTGGAAACCCCGGGCTTCCAGGGTGCAGCCCCCCGTGAAGTCGCGGGGATAGAAGTAGAGAACCACCCAGCTGCCCAGGAGAGCGTCAAGGCCGAGCTGCCCCTCTTGACCCGGTGGCAGAAAGCCAGCCAACTGGAAGGGTGGGGCCGGCTGGCCGAGAGCGGGGAGCGTCCCGCCCATGGCAAAGGCATGCCCTGGCTGCACCAGCAGCCCGCTGAGCACTCCAGAGAAGGCGGCGGTCAGTGCCGTGGCACAGCCCTGCAGAAAGCGTCGACGCTCCATGGAGCGATCCAGTTCAGATGCGGGCCAGATTCACGCCCAGTTCGCGGGCGTAAGCGCCGAGACCTTTCTTCTGGATGGTCTTGAGGGCGCGGGTGGAGACCCGCAGCTTCACGAACCGATTGCCCTCGGCCCACCAGAGGCGCCGCTCCTGCAGGTTCACCTGTTGCAGCTTCTTGGTGCGCACATGGGAGTGGGACACGGCCATGCCGTTGTTGGCGCGCTTGCCGGTGAGCTGGCAGACCCGGGACATGACCTTCAACCTGACGAGAGACAACTGGGCATCCACGCGGGATGTCCGAGTGTTGATTGTATCAACCGGTGCCGACCCATCGAGGGGGAAGGGGGGCAGCGGGGTGGCTCACCAGTCGGAGCGTTGCTGCAGCAGGGTGGCAATGCGAATCAGGCGCGCGCCGCTGCAGCGCATCTTCAGGGCGATGTTGCGCCGGTGCGACTCCACGGTGCGCACGGAGAGATCGAGGTTGAGGGCCATGTCCTTGTTGCTCTGGCCGCGACCGAGCCGCTCGAGCACCTGGCGCTCCCGCTGGGTGAGGTGCCTGAGTGCCTCCAGGGGCAGTTCCTCCTCCGGTGGGCCCGTGGGCCCGCAGCCGGCCAGGGAAGAGATCTCTTGCAGGAGGTCGTCGAAGGCCCGCCCCTTGTCGATCACCGCACAGATCGTGTCTCGCAATTCGGGCGGCCTGAGGAAGGTGCTCGCATGGCTGGAGAGCACGATCACCCGGGCATCGGGGTTGACCTTCTGCAGGGCAGTGGCCACGGTCAACCCCTCCGCATCCGGCAGGGCGATGTCCAGGATCAGCAGGTCGGGTCGCTGCCGGGTGCAGATGGAGATGGCCGCCGCCGCCGTGCAGGCCGTGGACACCTCATCCAGGCCGGGATGGCCTCGCAGCATGGCCACCAGCAGCTCCTTGAACATCAGCTGGTCTTCGACCACCAGTGTCTGCAGACCCATGCTGCGCCCTGAAATGCGTGGACAGCGAGTTATCAAGGTAAACCGAATCCGCCGTTCAGAGGCCCCGCGCCACCAATCGGCCCATCAGATCTGCGCTGCGCTGCTGGAAGCCTGCCAGTTGGTTCGGTTCCAGACCGCCTACGGCGAGCCGGGCCATTTCATAGAGATGGCAGCTGAGCTCAGTGGCGAGCTGGTTGCTAGGCGAGCTGGAGCCGGAGCCGCCGGGGGTGGTGATCACCGAGCCGGCCGAGAGCTTGAGCAGGCCTTCCACCAGCGGATGGCGCCGGTTCACCAGCAGCACGTGGTGATCCGGCAGGGTCGGCAGGCGCTGCTCCATCAGCGCCCCCATGTCGTTGAGGCGGCGCATCTGTTCGGGCAGCAGGATCAGGGCTGCCGGGGTGTTGTCGCCCTTGAGGGCCTGGACCTGGATGGTCACCTTGTCGTTGGCGAGGGCGATTTTGAACAGCTCCCGCACCTTTTCGCTCGCATCCTTGCCATCCACATCGGCCAGCTCGTTTTCCTGCTCCTGCAGTGATTCATCCAGTTCGCTGTCCACCCGCTGGAACTTCAATTCGCCATGGCGGTACTCCAGCCAGGGGATGAACTGGGTGTCGATGAAGGTGTCGGCCATCAACACCTCGGCACCCTGACCCCGCCAGAGGGCCAGGGCGCTTGCCTGGCCGGCCTCGTCACTGCAATAGAGGATGCGTTTGTCGTGGGTTGCATCGAGGCGGCCGCGATAGCCGGCCAGGGTGGTAAAGGCCTTGCCGTTTTCGCCGGGGATGGGATCCACGGCAGAGTCCTGGGTGGAATCCTGGGTGGAAGGATCGTCGTTGGCGGCAGCCGCCTCGGCGGCTGGTGCCGTGGTGGCGAACAGCACCAGATCGGCCACCTGGTCGGCGAATTTGTCGTCCTCCATAGCGCCGATCTTGATGAAGGGGGCCAGAGATTCCCAGATTTCCGCATAGCGCCGGGGCTCATCGCGGTGCAACTGCTTGAGGCGATCGGCCACCTTCTTGGCCACAAAACCACCGATCGAGCGAACCCTCCGGTCGGTCTGCAGGGCCGAGCGACTCACATTGAGGGGGATGTCGGGTGAATCGATCACGCCACGCAGGGGCAGGAGATAGCGGGGTACCACCTCCTTGATCGAGTCGCTCACAAACACATTGTTGCAATACAATTTGATCTCGCCCTTTTCCCAATCGGCTCGGCCACTGAATTTCGGGAAGTAAAGAATACCCTGAAGGTTGTAGGGGTAATCGGTGTTGAGGTGTACCCAAAGCAAAGGATCACCCTGGAACGGATAGAGATACCTGTAGAGCTCGATGTAGTCGTTGTCGGACAGATCGCGGGGGCTCTTGCGCCAGGGGGACTCCCGTTTGTTCACCGTCTCCCCTTCCAGCTGCACCTCCACCGGCAGGAAGTCGCAATAGGTGGTGATCAGCGTTCGGATGCGGCTCGGTTCGAGGTACTCAAGCTCCTCTTCCATCAGGTGCAGCACCACATCGGTGCCGGGCTCCGGCCGCTCTGCCGCTTCGAGCGTGAAGCTGGGCGAACCATCACAGCTCCAGCGCACCGCTTCGCTGCCCTCGCGGGCGCTGCGGCTGATCAGCTCCACCTGCTTGGCCACCATGAAGCTGGAATAAAAGCCCAGACCAAAGTGGCCGATGATCGCGTCGCTTTCGCTCTTGTACTTCTCGAGAAAGTCTTCGGCGCTGGAAAAGGCCACCTGGTTGATGTATCGCTTTACCTCGTCGGCATCCATGCCGATGCCGTTATCGGAGATCGTGAGGGTCTGGGCCTCTCGATCGATGTGGATCTGAATCCTGCCCTCCGCGCCCTCGCTGCAGTCGCCGGCCATCGCTGCCATGCGCCGCTTGCTGATGGCATCCACCCCATTGCTCACCAGCTCCCGCAGGAACACCTCATGGCCGGAATACACGGCCTTCTTGATGATCGGGAAGATGTTTTCGGTGTGGATCTGAATCTGGCCCTGTTCCAGCACCGTCATGGCAGTCGAGTCACTGAGGCGACCTTAGGGATCCCCTCCCAGTGACTCAAGCCATCCCAGGGGGGGGTCTCCGAACCCCTGCCAGGGCAACCGGGGCACGGCTGGCCAGCGAGGGATGACTGAGGCCCCGCCCCGCCGGGTGTGCCTCGGCAGCTCGGGCGGAACAGGAGCTTCCCTTCGCCTGCCTACGATTTCGGCCAGCCGCCACCTTCCCCGCGATGGCCAGTCAGTGGCAGAACTTTCTCCGCAACGAAGGCCAGTGGCAGGGACGCTTCGCCACCCTCAGCGCCAGCGGCGAGCTGCTGGATGAAACCCCCTCCCTGCTCAGCCTGGAGAGCGGCGAGCAGGGCAGCCTGATGCGGTTTCGGCTGCGCCGTTACGGCCCGGAGGGCCCCGATGGCGCCCCCATCAGCGACATGGAGCAGGAGTACCGCAGCCTTGGGCGCCAGGTGGTGTTTTTTGACACCGGTGCCTTCAGCAAGGGCTCGATGCAGGTGGCCCCCGGCAGCGCCTTCGGGGTGGAGACCGGCTTTATCGCCTGCGACCGCCGTCACAGGCTGGTGCAGCTCTACGGCGAGGCGGGAGAGATGGGTCAGCTGGTGCTGATCCGTGAGTTCCGGCAGGGCAGCACAGCCACCGAGACCGTTCCTCTCACCGCTGGGCAGCTGCTCGGCGACTGGCAGGGCTTCCGGGCCACGGTGACGGCCGACTGGCCTGAGGCGGAGGTGGAGGCCTGCACCGTGCGCTTCACCACCAGCGACCTCGACGCCTGCGTGCTGCTGCCGGATGGGGGCTACAGCCGCAGGCCGGCCCAGGTGAGTCATCGCCAGGCTTTCAGCGTGGAGGCGGGCTGGCTCAGGGCCCCTGGCAGGCTGGAGCGCCTGGTGCGCTGCTACGACGCCAGTGGGGCCTGGCAGAGCTCGTGCCATGAGCAGCTGAGCCGATGCTGATCGCCCGCCTCAGTCGCGTCCTGGCGGCGGTGGCGCTGGTGGTGTTGGCTGCGCCGGCTGCCCCTGCCCTGGAGTTGCCCTGCCCGGTGCCGAGCCACTGGGAGCTGGTGCGCCAGCTGCCCCTGCCAGCCAAGGGGGCGGACGGGCAGCGGATCGGCGGCTTCTCCGCCGCCTCCTACGAGTCGGCTCTGGACGAACTGTGGCTGCTCAGCGACCTGCCCCAGGGTTCGATCACGGTGTGGCGTGGCCTGACGTCCCCTTCCTCCAAGGCGGCCTTGCCCCCTCAGCTGCAGCGAAGCCTGGCGCTCCAGCGCGAGCCCATGGACGGGGAGGGGCTGGTGCGGCTGCAGGGTCAGCTCTGGGTGGCCAGCGAGGGCCGCCGCTCCGCTGACCGTCCCGCCGAGTTGCTGCGTTTTGATGGCGCCACCGGTGCGCTGCTGCAGACCGTTGCGTTGCCGCCCGCCTGGCAGCCGCTGCCCGGTCAGGGTCTGGGCAGCAACGCGGGTCCGGAGTCTCTGACCCTGCTGGGGGCTGCGACGCAGGCGCCGGCGCTGCTGATGGCCGCCGAGCGGCCCCTGCTCCAGGATCCTGCCCGGCACGTACGCCTGCTGCGCTGGCACTGGCAGCCCGGCCAGGATCCCGCTGGGGCCGCACCCACGCCCAGCCCCCAGGGAGCCCTGCTGCTGCCCAGTGGTGACGACTGGGGCCTCACCGACCTGCTGGAGGTGCAACCCTCCGGCCACCTGCTCGCATTGCTGCGGCGCTTCCAGTTCCCCAACCAGTGGCAGATCCGTCTGGCCCTCTATCCCCTGCCGGATCCAGGCCAGGCCAAGCCGGCGGAGCCCCTGGCCGAGTGGGATCTGGTGGCGGGCGGACTCCAGCCCGACAACTGGGAGGGACTGGCGCCGGGCCCATCGCGGCCCGGTGAGCCGCAATTGCTGCTGCTGGTGAGCGACGACAATCTCAATCCGCTTCAGGCCAACCGCCTGGCGATGCTCACTCCCCGCTGCCCCTGAACGTCGAGCCCGTTGGACGTGGCGGCGCCTTTTCCCACAGATTTCCCACAGGCCACCTGTCATGCGGGAGCGGCCGCTGCCGTGCCGCCCCGGTGGGTTCTTCACCAGGGGGCCCAGGCCTGGGGCGGACGATGGGCGGCACCTGTTCAGAATGGACCAATACCCCTGGCAGAGCAGGGTTTCGCTTTCGGCAAAACGGGTCGGGAGTTCCGCGCAGGCCGTGGGCTCGGCTGCCGAGGGGGCCGGAGAGGTACGCCTGCCACGGCCCGCCGGCGGGCTGTGGCAGGCCGCCCGGATGGCCAGGCTGGCGCAGAACTGTGGAAAAGCCAGTAGCTGCGGGCAGCCCTGGGGAATCAGGCAGAAAGAGTGGATGGCTGCGGGGGGATCTGGCCCCGACGGCGCCGGCAGCGCTCGGAGCAATAGCGCACCTCATGCCACACGGCCTTCCATTTGCGGCGCCATTGGAAGGGGCGGCCACACACGGCGCACACGCGGGTCTCCCGCTCCACCCCACCGCGCGTCATCGAACCTTCTGAAGCTCGGGGCGCTCCTCCGGCAGGATGGCTCCCTCCACCGGGCACACTTGCAGGCAGATGCCGCAGTCGATGCAGGTGTCGAAGTTGATCCAGTAGAAGCCCGTCCCCTTGCTGTTGGCCCCCTGCCCGGGGTTGATGCAGGCCACCGGGCAGGCATCGACGCAATCGGCGACGCCTTCGCAGACGTTGGAGACGATCGTATGGGCCACAGGTGCGGAGCTGAAGGGGCAACTTTAGGAACCCAGCCACAGGGCCCGGGAGCAACCACGGGCGCTGGCCACTGCCTCGGCAGCCTCCCGGCTCGGTAGCGGTTCGGGGTGCAGTTCCGCCGCCATGCCCTGCCGATGCAGCTGCTGCTGGGCCTCCAGGGCGTTGACCATGGGCGTGCCGGCCGGATAGCTCACCAGCACCGCCATGCTCCGTTCAGCATGGGCCCAGCCATGGCCCAGCAGCTCCCGCAGCGCCTCCACGTCAAAACCGAAACCCACGCCGGCTCCGGTGTGGCCGGAGCCGCTGAAGCGACCCACCAGGGCGTCGTAGCGCCCCCCGCTGGCGATCTCCAGTGGGGCCTGTCTTCCCTGGCACACCAGCTTCAGCACCAGCCCGTCGTAGAGAGCGAAGTGGGGCTGGAAGGTGGGATCGAGGCGCAGGCCCACCCCACCCCGTTCGGCCGCCGGCGCCACGGTGTGGAGGACCTCCTGCAGATCGGCCAGCAGGGGGATCGGCCCCAGCCACTGCTCCAGGGCGTAGAGCACTTCGCTGGCCCCGCCGCGCAGCCGCATCACCGCCCTCAGCCGCTGCCGCAGGGGACCATCCAGGGGCAGGGCCTCCAGTTCCAACGGATCAAAGCCGGTGAGGGCCCGCCGGGTGGCCTGCCGCTGGGGCTCGGGCACCTCGGCCAGCAGGGCCGTCAGCAAGCCATGGTGCCCGATCAGCAACCGGGGGCTGTGGGCATCCAGGCCGAGCTGGGCCACGGCGGCGAGCAGCAGGCTGATCAGCTCCACGTCGGCGGCAGCGGAGCGTTCCCCCAGCAGTTCCACGCCACTCTGCAGCTGCTCGTGGATGCGTTGCTGGCCGCTGTCACCAGTGCTGCAGCGAAAGATGGTGCCATTGGTCCAGAGCCGCAGGGGCCTGGGCCGTTCGGCCATGCGGGTGCAGGCGGCGCGGGCGATGGAGGCGGTGAGCTCGGGCCGCAGGCCCAGCCGATCCTCGCTGGCCAGCAGCACCAGTTCCCGGGCATCGATGCCGCCGCCGGCCTCGAGGGTGTCGATCCGTTCCACGCTGGGGGGATCCACCTGCTGGTAGCCCCAGAGGCGATACACCTCCGCCAGGGAGGCGCAGATCTCCCGGTTCTGCTCCACCTCCCTGGGGTTCAGGTCCCTGGCGCCGGCGGCGGGTTGCAGAGCCATGGGGGCGGAGAGGGAACCGGGGTTCCCGATCCTATGGAGCGGCGCTGGCGGCGCTCCCTTCCCGGTCGAGTTCGGGGGCGCCATAACTGCTGCCGGCCAGGGGCTCGCAGGCCGCCAGTCCGGCCAGCAGCTGCCCGTGCAGACCAGGGGCGGCAGCCACCACTCGGCCGCTGCCCAGCTGCACGGGTCCGCCGTCGTAGCCGCTCACCACGCCCCCGGCCTCCTCCACCAGCACCAGGCCCGCCGCCAGATCCCAGGGGGCCAGACCCCGTTCCCAGTAGCCGTCCAGCTTGCCGCTGGCCACATAGGCCAGATCCACGGCCGCCGCCCCAGCCCTGCGCACGCCATGGCTGCGGTGGGTGAACCAGGCGAACTCGGCATAGTTGTTGTCTCGCCGCTGGCGCCGGTCGTAGGCGAATCCCGTGGTGAGCAGGGCATCCGCCAGCCGGCTGCATTCGCTCACCGCGAGCCTGCGTCCATCGCACCAGCTGCCCAGCCCCGCTGCGGCCCAATAGAGCTCGTTGAAGGCCGGCACGGCCAGCGCACCCAACAGCGGCAGTCCCTTCCAGGTGAGTCCCACCGAGGTGCCGAAGAAGGGAAAGCCGTGGGCGTAGTTGGTGGTGCCGTCCAGGGGATCCACACACCACTCCAGCTCGCCGCTGCCGGGGCGCCGGCCGCTCTCCTCGGCGAGGATGCCGATTTCTGGAGTCTCAGCCTGCAGCAGTCCGAGCACGGCCGCCTCCGCCGCCAGATCCGCCTCGGTCACCAGGTCACCGCAGCGGCCCTTTTCCCGCACCCGCTCCAGCCGGCCGAAGTGGGCCGTCAGCTGCACGCCGCCAGCTTCGGCGGCACGCCGGGCCAGGTTCAGGTAGCGCTCCAGGCTGGGCAGGGAGAGGCCGGAGCCGGCCAGGGCCCGGCGACACAGGCTCGCTTCGGTGCCCCCGGCGGCGGCGGGATGGGCAGTGGTGGTCACGGTCAGTCCTCCTCGATCGGCAGGCCAGGCCGGGTGCGCCCCCGGCCGAAGAAGCGCCCGAACTGCAGGTCGTACACCTCGTCCTCGTCCTGGGTCTCCACCACCAGCGGTCCGGTCGCCCGGGCGACGCAGAGCAGGCCATAGCCCTGACGGCGCAGATCCTGGGACAGTCCGAGCGCTTCGCGATGGTCAATGGCACCGGCCAGCACCCGCACGGCGCAGGCGGTGCAGCAGCCATTGCGGCAGCTGAAGGGGAGGGGATCGCCCTGGTGCTCGAAGCTGCGCAGGATGTATTCCCCTTCTGGCACGTCGTGGCTGATCACCCGTCCGGCCTGGCGCCAGTGCACGGTGATCGGGAAGCATCGCGGCATTGCTGACAACGACCCCAGGGGAGGTCGGGCGAGAGGTCGACTGCTACATTGCCACCACGTTGCCCCATTTTGCCGCTGGAGAGGTGGCCGAGTGGTCGAAGGCGCAGCACTGGAAATGCTGTATAGGGGCAACTCTATCGAGGGTTCGAATCCCTCCCTCTCCGCTTGTCAACCGGCCCAAGGGCCGGTTTTTTTTATGGAATTCAATAGATTCAGCACGCGCAATCGGGTGAACCAACCGGAGCTGATCCACCCGAATGGTTGAGCTGTTGTGCGGGTCGCCTCCAGGCCTGGGTCAGGCCCGTGCCTGCCAACCGTGACGACCTGAACCTGGCTTGCAGCTCAATCAGCCGAAGCGGCCGGTGACGTAATCCTGGGTGGCCTGCTGGCCGGGGGCATTGAAGATTCTCTCGGTGTCGTTGTACTCCACCAGATAACCCACCTTGCCGCTGCCACCCTCCACGGCCTCAGCGTTGAAGAAGGCGGTCATGTCCGCCACCCGCACGGCCTGCTGCATGTTGTGGGTCACGATGATGATGGTGTAGCTCCGTTTGAGCTCATGCATCGTTTCCTCGATCTTCAGGGTGGAGATCGGATCGAGGGCGGAGCAGGGTTCATCCATCAGAATCACCTCAGGCTCGGTGGCGATGGCCCGGGCAATGCAGAGGCGCTGCTGCTGGCCGCCGGAAAGGGCAAAGCCGCTCTCCTTGAGCTTGTCCTTGCACTCGTCCCACACGGCTGCCTTGCGCAGCGACCGCTCCACCAGCTCGTCCATGTCACCCTTGTAGCCATTGATGCGGGCCCCGAAGGCGATGTTCTCGTAGATGCTCTTCGGGAATGGGTTGGGCTTCTGGAACACCATGCCGATGCGGCGGCGCACTTCCACCGGATCCACCTGGCGCTCGTAGAGATCCACACCATCGAACACCACCCGGCCCCTCAGCCCACAGCCGGGAATCAGGTCGTTCATGCGGTTCAGGGCCCGCAGCACGGTGGATTTGCCGCAGCCGGACGGTCCGATGAACGCCGTCACCTTGCCGTTGGGAATGTCCATGTAGACGTTCTTGACGGCCTCGAAGCTCCCGTAGGAGATGGTGACGTTCTGCAGAGACATGCAGACGTTTTCTGCGTTGATACTGGGGGGTGTGGAGGAGGTCATGGCCGGTTGGATGCGGAGTGGATGGGGAACAGGATGGATAAAGGATTCAGGCTTTCTTGGCCACCTTGCTGATCCAGCGCGCGAGCAGGTTTGCCGCCAGGATCATCATCACCAACACAAAGGAAGCAGCCCAGGCCAGGGTGTTCTGAGCTTCGTAGGGCATGATCGCGAAGTTGAAGATCAATACCGACATGGTGGCGATCGGATTGAACAGTCCCTCAGGCCAGAAGGGGGAGAACAGGGCCGTAAAGATCAGCGGTGCCGTTTCACCGGCTGCCCGGGCAATGGCCAGCACCACCCCCGTGGCGATCGGGGTGAAGGCTGCCGGCAGGGTGATGCGAGTCACGGTCACAAACTTGGAAGCACCTACCCCATAGGCACCCCAACGCATTTCGGAGGGAACCAGCTTGAGGCCCTCGTAGGTGGTCTTGATCACCGTGGGCAGCATCAGCACTGCTAGGGCAATACCGCCAGCTACGGCGCTGTAGCTCTGGTTGAAGAAGATTCGCGTAGCCACCACCACGCCGTACACAAACACACCGGCAATGATGGAGGGCACCCCGGCCAGCACATCGTTGCCGAAGCTGATGAACTGGAAGAACCAACCGCGTTGGGAGTACTCACTCAGATAGATGCCTCCACCCACGCCAATCGGAATGGCGATCAGGGATGCCACAAGGGTGACCACAATGGTTCCCAGCACCGCGTTACCGATACCGCCACCATCTAATCCGGGTGGAGGGGGAAGCTGAAAGAACAAAGCCGGGCTGAGCAGGGAAGCTCCCTTGAACAGCACGTAGGCCAGCACCAGCACCAAAGGCAATACGGCAATCAGCGCAAAGGCCGAGGCGATCGAGGTGCAGAGCTTGTTGATCCGATTGCGCTTCAGTGTTGCATCAAAAGTGAGCGGGCGTCGATCAAAAAGAGAAGCCCGATCAAGGATTGCCTCTGGGCCTGCGCTTGATTCCATTGATCTCATGATGGATTAGTAGGGAGTCGATCAGTAGCGCAGGCTGAGGCGGCGCACCACCCACTGAGCCAGGATATTGATGGTGAAGGTGAGCAGCATCAGGATCAATGCGGCATACATCAGGGCCGACACCTGAACTCCATCTGCCTCACCGAACTGGTTGGCAAGCATGGATGCAATCGTGTTACCCGGTGCCAGCAGGGAGGTGCTGAAATTCATGGCATTGCCGATGATCATCGTCACCGCCATGGTTTCTCCCATGGCACGGCCCAAGGCCAACATCACACCCCCGGTAATGGCGGAAATGGCCGCCGGGAGGATCACACTGCTGATCGCACCCCAGCGGGTCGTACCCACTCCGTAGGCTCCCTGGCGCAACTCCACCGGCACTTGGTTCAGGGCGTCCCTGGAAATGGCGGTGATGATGGGCAGCACCATCACCACCAGGATCAGGATGGCGGGCGCCATACCCGGGCCCTGGGGCACCGTGTTGAAGAACGGAGACCAACCCAGAACCTGGTGAAGAAACTGGAGGACGGGTCGCAGCGCGGGCTCCATCACGAAGATCGCCCACAGGCCGAGCACCACCGAGGGAATGGCCGCGAGCAGTTCCACCATCAGGCCGATGGCGTCGCGCAACGTGCGTGGCAGCATGTCCTCGGTGATCAGGATCGCTGTGCCCAGCCCCAGGGGAATGGCGATCAGCAGGGAGAGCAGCGAGGTGACGATGGTGCCGTAGATGGCGGTCCAGGCCCCGTACTCGTTGTTGACGGGGTCCCAGGCCGAGGTGGTCAGGAAGGACAGGCCGAACTCGCGGATCGCCTCCTGGGCCCCGCTGAATACCACCAGGAAGATGCCCAGCAGCACGATTGCCACCACCGAAGCAAGCCCCAGGGTGAGCTGGCGGAAGCCCAGGTCCACCAGCTTTTCGGCGGGTGGGCGGCGACGGAGGGTGAACGCATCGGCTTTCGCGGCTGATCGGAAATCCGTCGTCATGCAGGAAAAGCGTGCGAAGAGCCGCAATGCGGCACACGGCGCCGGCCGTGCTAGAGCAAATTTACGAACCGTTCGGGGCGTTGCGGTTTAAGCGGCGATTAACGTCCGATGGACCGTTAACTTAGGGCCGCCGCGCGGTTCACGACTCCAGAGCTGTTCATGGGGCGCATCGTCGGAATCGACCTCGGCACAACCAATTCCGTGGTGGCGGTGCTGGAGGGCGGCAGGCCCCAGGTGATCGCCAGTGCCGAAGGCGGCCGCACCACCCCTTCCGTGCTGGGTTTCAGCCGGGATCAGGAGCTGCTGGTGGGCCAGTTGGCCCGTCGCCAGCTGGTGCTCAACCCCCGCAACACCTTCGCCAACCTGAAGCGCTTCGTGGGGCGCCAGTGGGAGGAGCTCGACGAGGGCAGCCTTTCCGTTCCCTACACGGTTCGCGCCAACGACCAGGGCAACGTGCGCGTGGTGTGCCCTGCCACCGAGCGGGAGTACGCGCCTGAGGAGCTGGTGGCCAGCATCCTGCGCAAGCTGTGCGACGACGCCTCCACCTACCTGGGCGAGGCCGTGGAGGCAGCGGTGGTGACGGTTCCCGCCTACTTCAACGATGCCCAGCGCCAGGCCACCCGCGATGCCGGCCGCCTCGCCGGGATCCAGGTGGAACGGATTCTCAATGAGCCCACCGCGGCGGCCCTCGCCTATGGCTTCGACCGCAGCGCCGCCAAGCGGGTGCTGGTGTTCGACCTGGGCGGCGGCACCTTCGACGTGTCGATCCTGCGCATTGCCCAGGGGGTGTTCGACGTCAAGGCCACCAGCGGCGACACCCAACTTGGCGGCAACGACTGGGACCGCCGCATCGTGGACTGGCTCGCCGATGCCTTCCAGCGAGAGCATGGCCTGGATCTGCGCCGGGATCGCCAGGCCCTGCAACGGCTCACGGAGGCGGCGGAAAAGGCCAAGATCGAGCTGAGTGGCGTGCAGAGCACACCGATTTCCCTGCCCTTCATCGCCACCGGCAACGGGGGGCCACTGCACATCGAGACCACCCTGGAGCGGCGCACCTTTGAGGGGCTCTGCCCCGACCTCTTGGATCGGCTGCTGCGCCCGGTGCAACGCTCCCTGCGCGATGCGGGCCTTGCAGCCGATGACATCGACGACGTGGTGCTGGTGGGGGGGGGCACCCGGATGCCAATGGTGCAGGAGATGGTGCGCACCCTGATTCCCCGGGATCCCTGCCAGACGGTGAATCCCGATGAGGTGGTGGCGATCGGGGCGGCGGTGCAGGCCGGCATCCTCACCGGCGAGCTGCGCGACCTGATGCTCAATGACGTCACCCCCCTCTCCCTGGGTCTGGAGACCATCGGTGGCGTGATGAAGGCCCTGATCCCCCGCAACACGCCCATCCCGGTGCGGCGCAGCGATGTGTTCAGCACCTCCGCCGCCAACCAGAGCTCCGTGGAGGTGCATGTGCTGCAGGGGGAACGGCAGATGGCCAGCGACAACAAGAGCCTCGGCCGTTTTCGTCTCTCCGGCATTCCTCCGGCTCCCCGCGGGGTGCCCCAGGTGCAGGTGTCCTTCGACATAGACGCCAACGGATTGCTGCAGGTCTCCGCCATGGACCGCACCACCGGCCGCCAGCAGAGCGTGAGCATCCAGGGTGGGTCCAACCTCAGTGAGGAGGAGATCGCCCGCCTGATCGAGGAGGCGGAGCTGAAGGCCACCGAAGACCGCCGCAAGCGGGCCGAGATTGACCGGCGCAACCGGGCCCTCACCCTGGTGGCCCAGGCGGAGCGCCGCCTGCGGGACGCCAGCCTTGAACTGGGCCCCTATGGGGCGGAACGGCAGCAGCGGGCCGTGGAGATGGCCCTGCGGGACGTGCAGGACCTGCTGGCCCTGGAGGAGCGGGGCGACTGCGACCCGGGAGAGCTGGACCTGGCCGTGAGCCAGCTGCAGGAGGCCCTGTTCGGCCTCAACCGCCGGCTGCTGAGTGAGCGCAAGGCCGACCAGGGTCCGCTCCAGGGCCTGAAGAACACCCTCGGCTCGCTCAAGGATGAGCTCTTCTCCGATGATGACGACTGGGACGACTGGAGCCGTCCCGCCAGCGATCCCTGGTCCCGGCAGGGCGACTGGTCTCGGGATCCGGCCCCGCGGAGCCGCATGGCGCGGGATCCCTATTCCCGGGACTCGTTTAGTCGGGAGCCCTATGTCCGGGATCCCTATGGCCAGGATGCCGATCCCCGCGATTCCTACCAACGGGAAGCCTCTCCAGCCGATCGCTGGGCTCCGCCGGAGCGCCCTCCCACAGGCCGCCGACCCCAGCAGCCTGCCTATGAGGAGCGCGACTACGGGGACTCGCCTGACGAGCGCGGCTGGGACAGGGGTGACCTGGACGACCGCTACGACCGCTTCCCGGAGGCAGCCGAGCCCGCCGCTCCCGCGCGGCTGCCGCGCCGCAGCCCATCCCGGCCGCCGGACGATGACCCCTGGGACGACCGCTGACCACCGTGGCCAGATTGACGCCAGGGACCGTTGACCACTGGGGGGTGCTGGGTCTCGAACCCGGTGCCGATGCCGCCAGCCTCAAGCGGGCCTTCCGGGCCCAGGCCCGCCGCTGGCATCCGGATCTCAACGGCAACGATCCGGTGGCCGAGGAGCGCTTCAAGCAGGTGAACGAGGCCTATGCCGTGCTCTCCGACCCAGCCCGCCGCCGGGCCTGGGAGGCGGGGGAGCCGGAGCGGCCGGGGGCCGGCGAACAGGATCCCTTCGCCACCGGTTTCCCCGATTTCGACACCTACCTCGACCAGCTCTTCGGCGGGCGGCGCCGCCCGCGTGGGGAGAATCAGGACGGCCCAGATGGGCCGGACGGACCGAGGGAGGGGGCTGCCGAACCGGACGCCGGCTCGGTGGCGACGGCCGAACCCACCCAGCCACCGGTTCAGGCCAGCTCCCCCCTGGAAACCGTGGTGGAGCTCACGCCGGAGCAGGCCCTGGAGGGATCCCGCGTCGAGCTGGAACTGCCCGATGGCGTGGTGGTGGAGGTGTGGACCCCCGCTTTGGCGGGCGACGGCTGGCGATTGCGCCTGGCTGGAGTGGCCCCCGGCGGCGGCGATCATTTCCTGCAGCTGCGGGTGGTCACCGCCGAGGGGCTGCGGGTGGATGGTCTGCGGGTGCTCTTTACCCTGGAGATCAGCCCCGCCGAGGCCACCCTGGGTTGCCGGGCCGTGGTGCCCACCCTGCAGGGGGCGGTGAAGCTGAGCGTTCCGGCGGGGTCCTCCAGCGGCCGCCTGCTGCGGCTGAGGGGTCGGGGACTGGCCAGGGGTGGGCAGCGGGGCGACCAGCTGGTGGAGCTGCGGATCGTGGTGCCCGACCAGCCCACGGACGCCGAACTGGCTCTCTACCGCCGCCTGCTGGAACTGGCCGATGGTGAGCAGTGAGACACTGAGGGCATAGTTCGGTTGGATCGCGCCCCGTGATGCCGGTGCATGTGCTCCTGTTCGATGCCGGTTCCGACCAGGAAGGAATCCACTCCCTCGAACTCAACGGCCGCACCGTGGTGCTGCTGTTTGAGAACCGGGACGATGCCGAGCGCTACGCCGGACTGCTGGAGGCCCAGGATTTTCCGGTTCCCACGGTGGAGCAGCTCGACCGTCAGGAGATGGAGCTGTTTTGCAGCCAGGCCGGCTACGAGGCCCGCTTCGTGCCCGGTGGCTTCCTGCCCCAGACGGCGGAGGACCGCCTGTTGATCGCGCCGCCCGAGCGCAACATGGATGTGACCCTCTGGCAGGAGGGGCTTGAGCCTGGCGCTGAGCCGGCCGGCGATGCTCCGGCCCGGCCATCGGATCCCGTGCAGTCCGCCGATCCCGAGCTGGAGGCCTTCCGCCGTCAGCTGGAGGGGCTGCTGTGACCCATCCGCCGCACCGCCAGGAGCTCGATCGCGGGCACCTGCTCACCGAGCAGGCCAACCCCCTCAGCACCCAGCTCGACGCCCTGGCCACGACGGACCTGGTGGATCTGTTCTGCCACAACGACCTCGAACCCCAGCGGGCCGTGGCGGCCGCCGCGCCCCAGCTGGCCTCGGCCATCGATGCGATCGCCGCTCGCCTGGCCGCCGGTGGCAAACTCTTCTATCTCGGAGCGGGCACGTCCGGTCGCCTGGGGGTGCTGGATGCGGCGGAATGCCCTCCCACCTTCTGCAGCGATCCCAGCCTCGTGCAGGGCGTGCTGGCCGGTGGTGCGCCGGCTCTGTTGCGCAGCTCAGAAGGACTGGAGGATCTGCGCGAGGCGGGGGTGGATGACCTGCAGCAGGCGGGCTTCAGCACCGCCGACTGCCTGGTGGGCATCGCCGCTGGAGGCACCACGCCTTACGTGTTCGGCGGCCTCAGCCATGCCTGCCGTCTCGGCGCCCTGGCCGTGGCCCTGGCCTGTGTGCCCACCGACCAGGCGCCCATGCCCTGCACCATCGACATCCGCCTGCTGACGGGACCGGAACTGCTCACCGGCTCCACCCGTCTGAAGGCGGGTACCGCCACCAAGATGGCCCTCAACATCCTCTCCACCGGCGTGATGGTGAAGCTGGGCAAGGTGTACGGCAACCGCATGGTGGATGTGGCGGTGACCAACAGCAAGCTGGAGGACCGGGCCCTGCGCATCCTTACCGATCTGGCCGGGGTGTCCCGACCGGAGGCAGCCCAGCTGCTGCAGGAAGCGGACGGCTCCGTGAAGCTGGCCCTGCTGATGGCGGCCACAGGGCTGGCGGCCGCCGAGGCGCGGCAGAGGCTGGAGCAGCACGGACCCAGCCTGCGCCAGGTCCTCACGGCCACCGGCGGGCAGTTGCAGCTCTAGCCCCGGTCAGCCGCTTCCAGGCTGCCCCAGTAGGGGGCGGTGAACAGATCCACCTTGCGGCGGGTTTCGGCGGGAACCTGTTCCTTCGGCGTCATCAGGGCATGGCGCAGGGCGCGGTGGGAGCTGCTGCCGGGGCGCTGGGCACCCACCCGCTCGGCCGCCATGCGCACGATCTCCTGGGCGAGGCTGGCATTGCTGCGCAGGTTCTCGATCACCAGGTCCACCGTCACCGAAGCGTGCTCCTGGTGCCAGCAGTCGTAGTCGGTGACCATGGCCAGGGTGGCGTAGGCCATCTCCGCCTCCCGGGCCAGCCGGGCCTCGGTGTGGTTGGTCATGCCGATCACGCCGCAGCCCCAGCTGCGGTATAGCTCCGATTCGGCCCTGGTGGAAAAGGCCGGACCCTCCATGCAGAGGTAGGTGCCGCCGCGGTGCAGTTCCCGGCCGGGGGGCATCAGGCTCTCCCCCACGTCGGCCAGCAGGCGGCTGAGGGTGGGGCAGAAGGGATCGGCGTGGGTGACGTGGGCCACGACCCCTTCCCCGAAGAAGGTGAGGGGCCGCTGGTGGGTGCGGTCTATGAACTGATCCGGCACCATCATGTCGAGGGGGCGAAACTGCTCCTGCAGCGAGCCCACCGCCGACACCGAGAGGATCCAGCGCACCCCCAGGGAACGCAGGGCCCAGAGGTTGGCCCGGTAGGGCACCTCACTGGGGGTGTAGGTGTGGTGGCGACCATGGCGCGCCAGGAACACCACCTCCAGGTCCCCGATGCGGCCCAGCCGCAGGGCGTCGGACGGGGCGCCGAAGGGGGTGTCCAGGTTGAGTTCGCGCACCTGCTCCAGGCCCTCCATGGCATAGAGCCCACTGCCACCGAGCACGCCCAGCCGGGCTTGGCTGAGGTCCGGGGCGGCGGCGACCGGGGCGGCGGAGTTGCTCATTGACGGTGGGTCGGGGAGCTGGGGCCTCCCATTCTCAGCACGGCCCCATACAGTCGGCCGTTGTACTGCTTCAGCCCATGACCAAAGCCCTGATGGAAACCGACGCCGGCACGATCGAACTGGAGTTGTTTGATGCCGACGCTCCCAACACGGTGACCAATTTCGTGAAGCTGGCCCGCGAGGGCTTCTATGACGGTCTGGCTTTCCACCGGGTGATCCCCGGCTTCATGGCCCAGGGCGGCTGCCCCAACAGCCGGGAAGGTGCCCGCGGCATGGCCGGTACCAGTGGTCCGGGATACACGATTAACTGCGAGATCAACAGCCAGAAGCACCAGGCAGGCACCCTGGCCATGGCCCACGCCGGCCGCAACACCGGTGGCTCGCAGTTCTACATCTGCCACGAAGCCCAGCCCCATCTCGATGGCTTGCACACCGTGTTTGGCCATACCGGCAACATGGATGTGGTGCTGGCCCTCAAGAACGGCAGCCGCATCAACAAGGTGAGCATCCAGGACTGAGATCAGCTACGACTGAGATCAGCCAAGGCCCAGGATCATCCTGGGCCGCATTTCTTCCTTGTGCTGCCCTTCGTGCTGGGCCCCCCAGCGCCTGCTCAGCGCCACACCAGAAAAGATCCTGGACTGAGGCGCAGGCCAGCCAGGGCGGCCGGCCCACTGGCGGTGGGGGCGGTGACCAGTTCGGCCAGGGGACGGTGCTCCGGCTCCAGGTCCGCGCTGGGGTGGCTGCTGTGTTCCATGTCCGGCGCCAGCATCAGGCTCACCCGTTGGGTGCCGGGCCAGCGTCCCAGCTTGGCCACCGCACGCACCACCGCCTGGCTCGAGCAGGCGTCGTTGTCGATTCCGCTCAGCAGCAGCGTGAGCTGGGGACGGTTGAGCAGGGCCAGCAGGCGCACCTCCGGTTCCGTTTCCAACCGCAGCCCCTGCTCCAGAGCCCAGGCCTGCAGGTGCTGGCGCCGTTCAAGCAACTGCGGCTCGCTGGCCTCCCCGTGCCAGGCCAGTACCACGGAAGGCCCCCCGATCGGGCAGCTCGGCCCCTCCTCCAGCAGATGGCCCAGTTTGGTGCGCTTCGCCGCCAGGTAGGCGGCGTTGTGGGTGCCCGGATCCATCACCAGCGGCACCCGGTCCTCCACGCGCAGGCCGTAGCCCCCCAGGCCGGCGATCTTGCGCGGATTGTTGGTGATCAGCCGCAGCCGGTGCACGCCCAGGTCGCTGAGGATCTGGGCACCCACGCCGTAGTTGCGCAGGTCGGCAGGAAAGCCCAGGCGTTCGTTGGCCTCCACCGTGTCCAGTCCGGTGTCCTGGAGGGAATAGGCGCGCAACTTGTTCACCAGTCCGATGCCCCGACCCTCCTGGCGCAGGTACACCACCACCCCCTCGCCGGCCGCCTCGATCATCCGCAGGGCAGCCTCCAGCTGGGGCCTGCAGTCACAGCGCAGCGAGCCGAAGGCGTCACCGGTGAGGCATTCACTGTGCACCCGCACCAGCACGGGGGCCGTGGCGTTCTGGGGCTCGCCCTTCACGATTGCCACGTGCTCACTGCCATCGAGTTCATTGCGATAGCCGATGGCCCGGAATTCACCGAAGGCGCTGGGCAGGCGGGCCTCCGCCTGGCGGCGCACAAAGCGCTCGGTGTCGAGGCGGTAGCGGATCAGGTCGGCGATCGAGATCAGCCGCAGCCTGTGCTGACGGGCATAGGCCGCCAGCTGGGGCAGGCGGGCCATCGAACCGTCGGTGTTCTGGATCTCGCAGATCACCCCGGCTGGATACAGCCCCGCCAGCCGGGCGAGGTCCACGGCGGCCTCGGTGTGGCCTGCGCGTTTGAGCACCCCGCCCTGGCGGGCCCGCAGCGGAAAGATGTGGCCGGGCCGGCGCAGGTCGGCCGGGCGGCTGTTGGGGTGGATCGCCACCTGGATGGTGCGGGCCCGGTCGTCGGCGGAGATGCCGGTGCTCACCCCGTTTTCAGGCCCCGCATCCACGCTCACGGTGAAGGCTGTCTGGTTCTCGTCGGTGTTGCGATCCACCATCAGGGGCAGATCGAGCGCATCCAGTCGCTCGCCTTCCATCGCCAGGCAGATCAGCCCCCGGGCCTGGGTGGCCATGAAGTTGATCTGCTCGGGGGTGGCGAACTGGGCCGCACAGATCAGGTCGCCCTCGTTTTCCCGGTTCTCGTCATCCACCACCACGATGGATTCACCGTTGCGGATGGCCGCCAGGGCATCGGCGATGGCATCGAAGCGGATCGCTTCGGCCTCGCCGTCGGCCCTGCCGGTGGGGGCCGTGCTGTCGAGGAACGGAGGTCGCAGGGATGTCAACGGCCGCAAAGGCCCGACGGGCCCAGGCTCAATCATCCTTTATAAAGCCCTGCACGTCTTGACGAGCGCCATGGCCAACCCCTCCTCCAGCCAGCGCGTCGCGGTGATCGGCGCCAGCGGCTACGGAGGGCTGCAGACCCTGCGCCTGTTGCAGGGTCACCCCAGCCTGCGGGTGACCTTCCTGGGCGGCGAGCGCAGCAGCGGCAAGCGCTGGAGTGAACTCACCCCCTTCCTGCCGCTGCTGGACGACCCCGTGGTGCAGGTGCCGGAGCCGGACGCGATCGCTGCCGCGGCCGACTTCGCCGTGTTGAGCCTGCCCAACGGTCTGGCGGCCCAGCTGGTGCCGCCCCTGCTGGAGCGGGGGGTGCGGGTGGTGGACCTCTCCGCCGACTACCGCTATCGCTGCCTGAACCAATGGCAGGAGGTGTATGCCGCCGAGGCGCGCCAGCAGGAGAGGGTTGATGCGGACCTCTGTGCTGAGGCCGTGTACGGCCTGCCGGAGTGGTACGGCGACCAGATCGCCACCGCCCGCCTGGTAGCCGCCCCGGGCTGTTTCCCCACCGCTTCGCTGCTGGGATTGCTGCCCTTCCTCAAGCAGGGGCTGGTGGAGGCCAGCGGCATCGTGATCGATGCCAAGACCGGCACCAGCGGCGGCGGCCGGGCTGCCAAGGAAAACCTGCTGCTGGCGGAGGCGGGGGAGGCCGTGGCGCCCTATGGCGTGGTGGGCCACCGCCACACCAGCGAGATTGAACAGATCGCCAGCCGGGTGGCCGGCCAGGACATCCAGTTGCAGTTCACGCCGCACCTGATCCCCATGGTGCGGGGCCTGCTTGCCACGGTGTACTGCCGCCTCCGCGATCCGGGCCTCACCGCCGACGACTGCACCACCGTGCTGCGCTCCGCCTATCGCCAGTCCGACTGCGTGCAGGTGCTGCCCGTGGGCACCTACCCGTCCACCAAGTGGGTGCGCCACACCAACCGGGCGCTCTACTCCGTGCAGGCCGATCCCCGCACCGGCCAGCTGATCGTGATGGGGGTGGTGGACAACCTGGTGAAGGGCCAGGCGGGCCAGGGGGTGCAGTGCCTCAACCTGATGGCGGGCCTGGAGCCCACCACCGGGCTGCCGCTGCTGCCCTTCTATCCCTGAGTGCCAGCCAGGTTGAGCCGAGCCGCCGCCAGTTGCACCGCCAACGGCAGGATGCGATGCTCCTGCACCTGGATGCGGCGGCTGAGGCTGGCCTGGTCGTCGTTCTCGAGCACCGGCACCGCCGCCTGCACCAGGATCGGCCCCGCGTCCACCTCCGCGCGCACCAGGTGGGCCGTGCAGCCCGTCAGGGTCACGCCGGCCTGCAGCGCCTGGCCCGCCGCATTCATCCCCCGGAAGCTGGGCAGCAGGGAGGGGTGGATGTTCACCAGTCGATCGGGAAAGGCATCGATCAGCACCGGTGTGACGACGCGCATCCAGCCCGCCATCACCACCAGATCGATGGCCTGCTGCCGGAACAGCTCCACCAGGCGCCGGTCCAGCTGCTCCCGGCTGGGCTGGTGCCGGTGGTCCACCAGCTGCCAGGGAACGGCCAGCCGCTCGGCCCGGGCAATGGCGCCGCAGCCGGGGTTGTTCACCACCAGCAGCACCACCTCCGCCCGGGGGCTGCCGGCCTGGCAGGCGAGCACGAGGGCCTCGAAATTGCTGCCAGCGCCGGACGCCATCACCGCCAGCCGCGCTGGCCTTACCCCAGCCCCAGTTCCAGTACCAGCAGCAGCCCCGGGCCCGCTGGTCGGTGGCAACGGCCACTGGATGCTGCAATCGGGGTGGCTAGGGTCTGGAAAAGCGGGCATCGGACCATGTCCCATCTCTCCATCCTGCCCACCGTGCTGCGGGACGCCGACGTGCTCGCGGCCAGCCTGGAGGCGCTCGGCCTCCAGCCCCGCTGGGGTGGCTATCTGGAAGGGTTCGCCGCTGAGCGGGAGCCCGTGCTGCTGCAGGTGTCCAGCGCTGATGGTCCCAGTCTCGGCTGGAGCCGCCAGGCCGACGGCTCGCTGGCGCTGGTGGGGGATCTGCAACGGCTCAGCCGCAGCCAGAGCGTTCAGCGGCTACTGGCCCGGATCACCCGCTGCTACGCGGCCCGGCAGGCCCTTGTGGATGCACAGATGCACCTGGCTTCGGCCCAGGTGAGCCTGGGCGTCTGAGCCTCGATCGGCGGTGAGTTCAGTTCCGGCAGCTTCGTTCAGCCTTGATCTGCGGGCCGCCTCGGCCCATCTCGTGGCGGTGGAGGTCACAACCGAGCCCCAGCGCCCCTGCCTGCGCTGGAGCCTGCCGGCCTGGACCCCGGGCTCCTACCTGATCCGCGATTACGTGCGCCAGCTCGAAGGCATGGAGCTCAGCCAGCAGGGCGTGACCATCCCCGTGCGGCGCCGCGATGTGGCCTCCTGGGAGGCCCAGCTGCCCACCCTGGCTCCGGTGACCCTGCGCTACCGGTTGATGGCCACCGAGCTCACGGTGCGCACCTGCCATCTGGATGGCGATCACGGCTTTCTCTGCCTGGCGGCCGTGGTGGTGGAACTGGAGGGCCTGCGCTGGCAGCCCCACCGGTTGCGTCTCACCCTGCCGGCGGGCTGGCGGGCCCATCTGCCCTTGCCGCAGCAGGCCGATGGCCAGTGGTATGCCAAAGACTTCGACCAGCTGGTGGACAGCCCCGTGGAGGCCGGTCCCCACCGGGCGCACCGGTTTGCGGTGGCCGGCATCCCCCATCGCTGGGTCACCTGGGGCACCACCCTGGGCGGGGAGGATCCCGTGGAGGCGGACGGGCAGCTCCTCTCCGACGTGGAGCGGGTGTGTCTGGCCTGTTGCCGCCTGATGGGGGTGGATCGGCCGGCCGCCGATGACTATCTTTTTGTGCTCCATCTCACCGAAACGGGCTATGGCGGGCTGGAGCACGACGCCAGCAGCGTGCTCCAGTACGGCCGCAGGCGCCTGGCGGAAACCGACGGGCGGCGCAGGTTTCTGCAGCTGGTGGCCCACGAGTACCTGCACCAGTGGAACGTGCGGCGGCTGAGGCCGGCCGAGCTCGTTCCGTACCAGTACGGGCTGCCCGTGCCCGTCCCCACCCTCTGGTTTGCCGAGGGGGTGACCAGTTATGTGGATCAGCTGCTGCCCCATGCGGCCGGGCTCTGCAGCGGCGATGAGGTGCTCGCCGATCTGGGCAGTGATCTGAGCCGCTACCGACTCAGTCCGGGGCGGCAGGTGCAGAGCCTGCGCCAGAGCAGTGAGGAGGCCTGGGTGAAGTTGTACAAGCCCGATGCCTATGCGATCAATTCCCAGGTGAGCTACTACCTCAAGGGTGCGGTGGTCGCCCTGGTGCTCGACCTGCACCTGCGCCGCAACGGCAGCTGCCTGCCGGCCGTGCTGCGCCAGCTCTGGCAGAGCCACGGGCGCTGGGGCCGGGGCTACCGGGAACGCGATCTGCTCGCGGCGTTCCAGGCCGCCTCCGCCGATCTGGCCGAGCTGCTGCCGGGCTGGCTCACCGGGCTGGCCGACCCGGATCTGGATGCCTACCTCGCGGATGTGGGCCTGCAGCTCAAGCCCCATCCCGCCGGCAGCCCCTGGCTGGGCTGGCAGCTGGAGCTCACTCCGGCGGGCCTGCTGGTGCATCGGGTGCTGCGGGGCGGGCCGGCCGAAGCTGCCGGCCTGATGGTGGGCGATGAGCTGATTGCCCTGGCCGGCGAGCGGCTGCGCCGCCCGGAAGACCTGCCAGCCCTGCTGACGACTCAGAAAAGTGGACCAAGCCTTTCATTACATTTCGTTCGTGATGGCAGGCTGCGTAGCACCAGCATTCAACCGGGCCTTCCCGAGGTGGAGCGCTGGAGTCTGGAACCTCTGCCGGAGGCTTCGGACGCCATGCTCCAGCGCCGTGGACGCTGGCTTGCCCTGGAGGCCCTTTGACCCTGCGTAGCCAGCCCCTGCTCCTCGCCAGCCTCGCGGCGGCGGTTACCGGCCTGGGCAGCATCGGTTGGATGGCACGCGATCTCACCAGCCAGGCCGGTGAAGGGGGGGGGCCTTCCTTGCTGGATCTGCTGGAGTTCGGCAAGCCCCAGCCCGAGCCCGCCCTGCCCCCGGGCACCACCGCTTCGCCACCACCGCCCCACGAAAACTGGCAGTCGCCATTTGGTCAGCAGTGCCGAGTGCCCCAGACGGCCGAGCGGCAACGGCTGCTCGCCCTGGTTTCCCAGCTGCGCACCTCCCCCAGCCAGGTGACCATCGATCCCACCAACTACGGGGAGCGCTTCAGTCGCGATGCCTTCGGCAATGCCCTGGATCCCACCCCCCGGCTGGTGGTGCTGCACGAAACCGTGTACAGCATGGACTCCGCCATCAGCACCTTCCGCACCCCCCATCCCCGCGACGAGGACCAGGTGAGCTACCACGCCCTGGTGGGTCGGGATGGGTCGGTGGTGTTTCTGCTCGATCCCCGCAAGCGGGCCTTCGGAGCTGGTAACTCAGCTTTCCGGGGCCAATGGGCGATCACCAATCCGCAGGTGGGCGGCTCAGTGAACAACTTCTCGCTGCACGTGAGCCTGGAAAGCCCACTCGACGGCGAAAATCCCGGGCCTGAGCACAGCGGTTATACCCCGGCCCAGTACGACGGACTGGCGGCCCTGCTGGCGCTCTGGATGCAGACGTTCCCGATTCCCGCCGACCACATCACCACCCATCGGGCGGTGGATCTGGGTGGTGAGCGGGCCGATCCCCGCAGCTTCGAGTGGGACGCCCTGCAGCAGCGCCTGGGTGAGCTCGGGCTGCTCTGCTGAAGTCAGATCAAAGGCGACACGGGGGTCTTGCGCACCCCGTAGAGCAGGTTGTGCAGTTCGGGATCCTGCATCGAACTGAGAATCCGCCGTGGGTAGTCGAGCTTGCCGTTGTGCAGGTAGGCGAGGGTGGCCAGGGCCTTGGCATCCTTGACGCTGGCGCTGGCCTGCAAGGTCCGGTCATCGGGCAAGCGGAGCTGCTGCTGAAGCCGCGCGAACTTGCCCACCAGCAATTGGATGTTGCGGGTGGGATCCAGCAGCTGATCCCGCGCCCAGGCCACCTCTTCCGGCGTGGGGTCGGGCGGCAGCAGACCCTGGTGCTGCATTTCGCCGATTCCCAGCTGGGCCAGGCCGTGGGTGCGGAACAGGCCCGAGTGGGCCGCCAGGGGGTGATTCTCTCCGGGCTTGGCGTGGCGCATCTCATCGAAGAGCACGGCCGTGACCAGCATCGGGTTCACGTTCTGCCGGGCGCTCAGGCTGAGGATCGTGGCGCGCAACTCCTCCAGTCGTCCGAGGGTGTGGTTGCGCAACGGCTGCAGCTGGCCTACGCCGTCACTGAACAGCTGGGCCAGACGGGGCTGGGGGCCATGGACGCCGAAACGGCGCCGCAGTTCCTGGAGCTCCTGCGGACTGAAGGCCAGCGGATCGGGGCGGGGGGGACCCGGATTCACAACCGATGGATCACCGACCCAGGGGCGGGGCGCAGGGGCACTGAGGGGCACCAGCAGGGTCAGGGCCACCCCGAGGCCAGCCAGTCCGGCGCATCTCCGGGTCCGGTGAACTGCTGTGGGGGAAATCACGGTGGGAGGTTGCTGGTCGGCTGGGGGGTGGCTGAGCTGGGGGCTCCAACCGGCGCGGCTTCATCCGGGAGCGGCGTGCTGCCGCGCCACTAGGGCTGAAATGGTTGAACAACCATGAATGAATCTTAAGGAAGGTGTGCAAGCCATGCTCCATGCTGAAACGGTCTGCGGACTGACCACTGAGCCAGGCCATGCCCCGGTCCCGATTCCCGGCTCGGCCGTTCCTGCTCAGCCCTAGGTTTCGTAGATCGTTCCCGCCATCGCTGCCTGGGCCATGACCGCCGACCTTGATCGGACCAATCCCGCCAGCCAATGGCAGCGCTTCTGTGATCGACTCTGGTTTGAGGCCGGTTTGCAGGTCTGGCTGGATGTGAGCCGGATGGGCCTCAATGACGCCGATCTCGACCAGCTGGAGCCTCGCTTCACCGCTGCCTTTGCGGCGCTGGAGGCCCTGGAGGGGGGCGCCATCGCCAATGCGGATGAGCAGCGCATGGTGGGCCACTACTGGTTGCGCACCCCTGAGCTGGCCCCGGATGCGGCCACTGCCGACCACATCCGCTCGGAGATCGATCGGATCGAGAGCTTCGGCCGCGACCAGCTCGATGCCGGGCGCTTCAGTGATGTGCTGTGGATCGGCATCGGCGGCTCCGGCCTGGGCCCGCTGCTGATGGTGCGCTCGCTCGGCCGGGTGAACAGCGGTCTGCCGTTCCACTTCATCGACAACGTCGATCCCGAGGGCATCAGCCAGACCCTGGAGCGGCTCGGCGATCGCCTGCTCCACACCCTGGTGGTGGTGGTGAGCAAGTCGGGCGGCACCCCCGAACCCCGCATCGGCATGGAGCAGGTGCGGGCACGGCTGGAGAGCCTCGGCGGCAGCTGGGCGGAGCAGGCCGTGGCGGTGACCATGCTCGGCAGTCGCCTCGACCAGCTGGCGGAGCAGCAGGGCTGGCTGGCCCGCTTCGACATGTTCGACTGGGTGGGTGGACGGACGAGCATCACCAGCGCCGTCGGGCTGCTGCCTGGGGCTCTGGTGGGAGCCGATATCCGGGCCTTCCTCGACGGCGCCGCCGCCATGGACGCCGCCACCCGCGTGGCCGATCTGCGACGCAATCCGGCAGCGCTGATGGCGGCCGCCTGGTATGCGGCCGGGGCCGGCCGTGGCCTGCGCGACATGGTGGTGCTGCCCTACCGCGACCGGTTGGAGCTGTTCAGCCGCTATCTGCAGCAGCTGGTGATGGAGAGCCTCGGCAAGCAGCGCGACCGCCAGGGGTGCGAGGTGCATCAGGGCATCGCCGTTTACGGCAACAAGGGTTCCACCGATCAGCACGCCTACGTTCAGCAGCTGCGGGATGGCGTAGACAACTTCTTCGTGACCTTCATTGAGGTGCTGGCCGATCCCACCCACCTCCCCGCCCTGCAGGGGGAGCGGCCCGGGGATGTGCTGGACGGTTTCCTGCAGGGCACCCGCTCCGCCCTGCTGGAGGGGGGGCGCCAGAGCATGACCATCACCCTCGCCGCCTTCGACGAGCGCCGGCTGGGTGCCCTGGTGGCCCTGTTTGAGCGGGCCGTGGGGCTCTATGCCGAGCTGGTGGACGTGAATGCCTACGACCAGCCGGGGGTGGAGGCGGGCAAGCTGGCCGCCGCTGCCGTTCTGGAGCTGCAGGGCCGCATCGAGGCCCTGCTCGCCGATGGCCAGCAGCGCTCCCTGGAGCAGTTGGCGGCGGAGCTGCACACGGCCAGTCCTGAACCGATCTTCTGGATCCTGAGGCACCTCTGTGCCAACGATTCCAGCTACGTGGTGCAGGGCAGTTGGGGCCAGCCCGCCAGCCTGATCGTGTCCCACGGCTGAGACCCGCGTCCGCTCATACCTCCAGCACGCAGCGCATCACGGCCAGGGCCTCACTGGGGAGGCCGAGAAAGCGATCGAACCAGGGGTCGCCGCTGGGCTGCACCGGAGCGATCCCCACCAGGGTCACGGCTCCGTCCTGCTGGAGGGGGTGGCCCTGCAGCTCTCCCCAGCGGGGATGGGCCGGGCCCGGCGCGGCGCCGCTGCTCAGCTGGGTATCGACCCACAGCGGGGGAGGCCTGTAGAGCCCAGCGGCGCTGAACTGGAAACGGGCCTGGAACTGGAGCTGCACGGATCCACTGGCGGGATCGAGCCAGCCTTGCAACAGTTCCGGCAGGATGGCGATGCTGAGGCCGGGGGGCAGCGGCAGGCCCAGGAAACGAGCGGAACGCCCGTCCATCGGCGGAATCCGCAGATCCTCGGTGGGGAAGCGCAGGCGCCGTCTTCCCTCCCCATCCGGCGGCGCCAGATGGCCGTCGCCACCGCCACCCCGGGCGTCGTAGCAGAAGCGGGGATAGGCGCCGATCGCCAGGCTGCAACCGGCGGCCGTCCGCAGCCGCACCGCCTGAACCTCCCCCGCAAGGCCGGTCGTCGCGGCCGGGCTCACTGGGCCCGCAGCTGCAGCAGCCGACCCGTGGCCTGCAGATCCATCAGGGCGTCGTAGCCGCCGATCAGCTCCCCGTCGATCCAGATCTGGGGCACGGGACCGGGTCCCTGGGCTTCGCTGGTCTGGTGGTCGATTCCCTGGCTGTGCAGCAACCTCAGGGCCCGGCGGCACCAGGGGCAGCCCTGGCGCACCAGAACCTGCACCCGGCTGGTCGGGGCCATGGCAGCCGGCGGCTCCGGCCTCCGTTCCGGGCCGAGCAGCCCCGCCAGCAGGTCCACACCCTTCTGCACGAGGGTGCCGGGCTCCAGGTGCCCGCCCCACACCTGGCAGCTGCCATCGGACACGCACAGATGCAGGTGCACCCCGTCCGGCCCCAGGGTGCCCTGGAGGGTGATCAGTTCGAGATCCCCCCGCAGCACGGTGGGCTGGCTGTGGCCAGGGCACTGGAAGGCGGCCTGGCTGAGGTTGCCCACCACGCTCAGCACAAAACCCGGGCTGCCCTGCTCGGCCGCAAACGCCTGCAGGCTCGTGTGCAGGTCGCTGCCGGCATCGAGGTGGAGCTGCACGGCACGCATCGGGGAACTGGCTGGGTCTGCTCAAGTTACGCCGCAGGCCCAAGGAACCAGGGCCCGCCTGCTGGGGCCGATGGCGGGATCAGGGAACGAGATTCACCAACCGTCCCGGCACCACGATCACCCTGGTGGGCGCCTTGCCCTCCAGCCACTTGGCGGCGATCTCGCTCTCGAGGGCGAGTTTTTCCAGGGTGGCCCTGTCGGCGTCGGCGGGCACCTCCAGATTGCCCCGCACCTTGCCCTTCACCTGGATCACCAAGGGCACGGTGTCACGCACCAGGGCTGCGGGATCGGCCTGCGGCCATGGCTGGCGATGCACACTGCCGCTGCCGCCCAGGCGACTCCAGAGTTCCTCGGCCAGGTGGGGGGCGAAGGGCGCCAGCAGCACCAGCAGGGTCTGCAGGGCCTCACAGGCCACCGGGCCCGAGGCCGCAGCCAGGTGCTCACCCATGGCGTTGCTGAGCTTCATCAGCTCCGACACCGCCGTGTTGAACTGCAGCTCCCCTTCCAGGTCGTCGCTGATGGCGGCGATGGCACCATGCACCGCCCGGCGCAGCTGCTTGTCGCTAGCGCCGGAGCTGATGAAGGCAAGGCTGAGTACTCCAGGGTCGGCAAGGGCCAGGCTGAGGTCGCGCTCCGCGGCCCCGTCCACCAGGCGCCACAGCCGCTGCAGGAAGCGGAACTGGCCCTCCACGTCGGCGTCGTCCCACTCCAGGTCTTTTTCCGGCGGCGCCTTGAACAGGATGAACATCCGCGCCGTGTCGGCGCCGTAGCGATCGATCACCACGGCCGGATCCACGCCGTTGTGCTTCGACTTCGACATTTTTTCGAAGAACACCTCCAGCGGCTCGCCGCTGTGGGGGTCGCGGGGGTCGGTGGGGTCGGCCACCTCGGCCGGGGCCACATATCTGCCGCTGTGGGGGTTCTTGTAGGTGATGCCCTGCACCATCCCCTGGGTGAGCAGGCGCTGGAAGGGTTCGTCGAAGCCCAGCAGGCCCCGGTCGCGCAGCACCTTGGTGAAGAAGCGCGAGTAGAGCAGGTGCAGGATGGCGTGCTCAATGCCGCCCACGTACTGATCCACGGGCAGCCAAGAATCCACCGCCTCCCGGCTGAAGGGCAGCGATGCGTTGTGGGGGTCGCTGTAGCGCAGGAAGTACCAGCTGGAGCACATGAAGGTGTCCATGGTGTCGGTCTCGCGCCGGGCCGGCTGGCCGCAGCTGGGGCAGGGCACATTCACCCAGCTCTCCAGCTGGGCCAGGGGTGAGACGCCCTTGCCGCTGAAGGCCACATCCCGGGGCAGTTCCACCGGCAGCTGCTCGGGCGGCACGGGCACCACGCCGCAGTGCTCGCAGTGGATCACCGGGATCGGGCAGCCCCAGTAGCGCTGGCGGGAGATCAGCCAGTCGCGCAGGCGGAAGGTGGTGCGGCCCCGACCCCAGCCCTCCTGCTCCGCCGCCGCCGTGATCGCCCCCTTCGCCTCCGGGCTGGCCAGCCCATCGAAGCGGCCCGAGTGGATCAGCACGCCGGGTTCGGTCCAGGCGCCACCGGCGTAGGCGTGCTCGTCACTGCCTTCCGGGATGATCACCTGCCGCACCGGCAGTTCGTACTGACGGGCGAACACGAAGTCGCGCTGGTCGTGGGCAGGCACGCCCATCACGGCACCGGTGCCGTAGTCGGCCAGCACGTAGTCGGCGATCCAGAGGGGAATCAGCTCGCCATTGGCGGGATTGCGCACCATGGCGCCGATGGGCACGCCGCGCTTGGGCTTGTCGTCTGCCGTGCGCTCCTGCTCGCTCTGGCGGCGCACCAGATCGGAGAAGGCCTCCACGTGGATCTGTTGCTCCGCCGTGGTGAGCTGCGGCACCAGCGGATGGTCGGGTGCGAGCACCACGTAGGTGGCGCCGAAGATCGTGTCGGGCCGGGTGGTGAATACGGTGATGCTGTGATCGGTGCTGTTCCCTTCGGCATCCACCACCGGGAACGTGAGCTCGGCGCCGCTGCTGCGGCCGATCCAGTTGGCCTGCATGGTGCGCACCCGCTCCGGCCAGCCCTGCAGCCTGGGCAGGTCGTCCAGCAGCTGGTCGGCGTAGGCGGTGATCTTCAGGAACCACTGGCGCAGCTTGCGCTTCTCCACCAGGGCGCCGGAGCGCCAGGAGCGCCCCTCGCCGTCCACCTGCTCGTTGGCGAGCACCGTCTGGTCGATCGGGTCCCAGTTCACGGTGGCCTCCTTCTGGTAGGCCAGGCCGCCATCGAAGAACTGCAGGAACAACCACTGGGTCCAGCGGTAATAGTCGCTGTGGCAGGTGGCCAGTTCCCGATCCCAGTCGATCGAGAGGCCGAGGCGCTGCAGCTGGGCCCGCATCGAGGCGATGTTGCGATCGGTCCAGGCGCCCGGGTCCACCCCCCGCTCGATCGCGGCGTTCTCCGCCGGCAGGCCGAAGGCATCCCAGCCCATCGGATGCAGCACGTTGCAACCGCGCATCCGCTGCACCCGGGCAATCACATCGGTGATCACGTAGTTGCGCACATGGCCCATGTGCAGGTTCCCCGAGGGATAGGGGAACATCGAGAGGGCATAGAAAGCCTTCCCACCCCCGGCTTTCGCCCCTGGGGTGCGATCGGCCGACTCGCTGCGCCAGCGCTCCTGCCAGCGCTGTTCCACGACCTGGGGTTGGTAGCGGTTGCTCTCGCTCACGACTGGCCGGGTCTCAGGGGAGTGATCGTGCCACAGGCCCGTTCAGGCCAGGGAGCGCAGCACGGCCACGGCATGGCGGTTGATCAGCATCAGGGTGCGGCCCTCGCCGGGGTCGAGGGCGAATTGCTCCAGGTCCTGCCAGAGCAGCACCCCTTCCAGTTCATGGCCATCCAACAACCGCAGGGCCACGGGCACTTTCTGGCGGATCAGGCTCTGGATGTGGCGAACGCTGGGTTGGGAGGTGTCGAGGATGGGGGCGCGGCTTTCGAGAAAGCTCTGCATAGGATTCGCCGTGGGATGTGGGCGTTTCCATCGTGCTCCAGTTCAGCAAGTACCAAGGTCTGGGAAATGATTTCCTGATGGTGGATGCCCGTGGTGCCGGTGCTGACGACAGCCTTGGCCTCACTCCGGAGCGGATTCAGCGGCTGTGTGATCGGCGGTTCGGGATCGGCGCCGACGGTCTGATCCTGGCCCTGCCGCCCCAGGGCAGCGGCGAACTGCGCATGCGCATCTTCAACGCCGATGGAACGGAGCCGGAGATGTGCGGCAATGGCATCCGCTGCCTGGCCCGTTTCCTGGCCGACAGTGACGGGGACCTGCCGGGCCGGTCGTGGCAGGTGGAAACCCTGGCCGGATTGATCGTGCCCGAGCTGCAGGAGGAGGGCACCATCCGGGTGGACATGGGCGAGCCGCTGTTGCAGCCCGACCAGGTGCCCACCTCCCTCGCCCTCGGGCCTGCGGGCGTGCCCCAGGGAGAGCTGGAGGTAGCGGGCGAACGGTTTGTCGTCGGGGCCGCAGGCATGGGCAATCCCCACGTGGTGATCCCGGTGGCGGATGTGGCCGGCATCGATCTGGAGCGGTTCGGCGCCGCCCTGGAGGTGCACCCCGCCTTTCCCGCCCGAACCAACGTGCACTTTGTGCAAGTGCTGGGCCCGGAGCATCTGGTGATGCGGGTGTGGGAGCGCGGCGCAGGTCCCACCCTCGCCTGTGGCACCGGGGCCTGCGCCACGCTGGTGGTGTGCCATCGCCTCGGCCTGGCCGGCCGCTCCGCCCGGCTCGACCTGCCGGGCGGACCCCTCTGGATTCAGTGGGAGGAGAGCGGCGGCCACCTCTTCATGACCGGTCCGGCGGAGGCCGTGTTTGACGCCGTGGTCACACCCCAGCTCTGGGGAGAGTCGGATCCCGTGGAACCTCCCCGTTCGGCTCCGGTTCCGGCGCCCAACCGGGCCCAGGCCGCCCCACCTGCCGCACCCGCCGCGCTCGATTGCGCCACGGTGTGCGTGAACGGCTGCATCCAGCCGGAGAACTGTGCTTCCGCGGAGGCCCGGCAGCGGGTGGATGCCCTGCTCAACAGCAGCTCCCTCGACGATCTGGTGGCCCTGGCCACCAACTCGCTTGAGGCCCGCACCCGGGCTCGCTTTGCGCGGGACACCGGGCTGGGCGGCTGAGCCATGCAGGCGTCGGTGCCCCCTGAGGCGGTGTACCTGGATGCCAGTGCCACCACGCCCCCCGCTGCCGAGGTGCTGGCGGAGATGGCGGAGGTGCAGAGCCGGGCCTGGGCCAACCCCTCCAGCCTGCACGGCTTCGGGCTGGTGGCGGCGGATGCCCTGGAGCGGGCCCGCTGGCGCTGTGCCGCCCGCCTCGGCTGCAGCTCCCCTGAGCTGGTGTTCACCTCTGGTGGCACCGAGGCGATCCACCTCGCCCTGCTGGGCCACGGCGCCACCCTGCCCACCGGCCGCCTGTTGATTTCGGCGGTGGAACACCCGGCCACGCTGGCGGCCGCCGCCCAGCTGCAACGGCGGGGCTGGCAGGTGGAGCAGCTGCCCGTGGATCGGCAGGGCCAGCTCGATCTGGCCGCCCTGGAGAGGGCCCTGGCGCCGCCCACCCGGCTGGTGTCCCTGATCTGGGGGCAGAGCGAAGTGGGCAGCCTCCAGAACCTGGAACGAATCGGCGCTCTCTGCCGGCAGGCAGCTGTGCCGCTGCACGTGGACGCAGTACAGGTGGTGGGCCAGCTGCCGCTCCACTTCGCCACCCTGCCGGTGGACCTGCTCAGCCTGGCGGCCCACAAGCTGCGGGGTCCCCGGGGCATCGGAGCGCTGCTGGTGCGCGAGGGACTTCCCCTCCAGCCCCTCCTGGCTGGGGGGGGGCAGGAGGGGGGACGCCGCGGTGGGACGGAGACCGTGGTGCTGGCCACCGGCCTGGCGAAGGCCCTGGAACTGGCTCGGCCGGGTGCCGATGGGGTGGCAGCTCGGCGCGATGCCCTGCTGGAAGCCCTGCTGGCGCTCGAGGGTGTGCGGCTCAGCGGGCCGGACCCCCGCCGGCACCCCGACCAGCGCCTGCCCCATCACCTCAGCCTGCTCGTGTCCAGTGGATCAGGGCAGCCCCTCAGCGGCCGCGCCCTGGTGCGGGAGCTCTGGCGGGAGGGCTATGCCGTGAGCAGTGGCTCGGCCTGTCAGAGCCAGGGATCAGGCGCCAGCCCGGTGTTGCTGGCCCTGGGATATGGCGAGAGGGAGGCCACCAGCGGGCTGCGGCTGAGCCTGGGCACCTGGATTCGGGCGGCGGATCTGGAGGGGGTGCCGGCGGCCCTGCAGCGGGCGCGCCAGCGGCTGACAGCGACCCCGTAGGGTCTGGCCAGTTGGGCCCCAGCCATGCTTCCCGCCGATCTGCTCAGCGCCGAGGCCCAGGCCCTCGAGGCGGTGCTGGCCGCTCTGCCGAGCCTGGCCCGGGGACGCTGGACCGTGGAGTGGCGCTTCGAGGGCCTGCGCGTGTTGGCTCCTGCCCTGCGGCTGGCGGAGGCCCTGCAGCATGCCGGCCACACCGTTCGTCTGATCTTTCCCGACGCCGGCGCTGCGGCCCTGGCCCGCCGGGATGCGCCCGAGCTGGCGGGCCAAATCGCCGATTTCCGCGCCCAGATGGCGCTGGCTACGCAGCAATCCGCGCTGGGCGATGCCGCCCCGGAGCCGGCCCTGCTGCTGGCGGTGGCGCCGGCTCCCCCGGACTACAGCGAATTCGAGCAACTCTGCGTGGCCCACGCCGGAGCGGTGGTGATGCTCAACGGCAGCCTCGAGGATGCGGCGGTGGGCATCGGCAGCGTGGCCCGGGAGCGGCGGCGCGGCTTCCTCTCCCAGTGGCAGCCGGCCTATGCGCTTCAGCCACTCGAGGGGGCGGCCCTGCGCTTCGCCTTCCCCGGCGCCTGGGAGCTCTACCGGCAGGATCCGGATGGCTTCCGCCTTGCCGCCCGCTTCGACCAGAAACCGGATCTGGAGATGCAACTGGCCGCCCTTGCCGGCGAGGCCGGCGCGGGGCTGGCGGGGAACCTGCGGGCCCTAGACGCCTTTGTGGAGGGACTGCGCAACTGAAGGCACCTGGCTTGCCTCTTGCAGTCTCCGTACACTGCACCAGCTCTTGCGATGCGCCATGGCAGCTGATTCGTCCCAGGGATCACCAAGGCGCTGGAGCCTGGTGGATCTCGGAGCTGCCGCCGCCGTTCTGTTCGCCGCTGGCGGGGTGATCTGGAGTCCCAAACTGTCCGGGGCCGTGGCCCAGGCCACCGGCGGCATGGTGCCGGTGGAGGTGTTCGTGGACGTGCGGGGCGTGCCGGTGGCCGATCCCGCCGCCCTGATCGAGGCGGCCCGCCGGGAGGGTCAGGTGGCGATCGTGATCCGCAACCAGCCCCACGGTTCCGTCAAGATCGCCTCCGTCGACCCCCTGCCCCGGCGCCTGGTGGCCCTCCAGCCGGATGGCCGGGTGGTGACCGCTCCCGATCCCAACCAGGCCAACTTCACCACCCTGGACGCCCGCTTTCTGTTGCAGGGCCAGGGGCGTCGCTCCGGCGGAGGCGTGGTGTTCGGCAATCAGAACATCAAGGTGGGAGCTCCGGTGGAGATCGAGGGCGAGGGCTTTCGCGTGGGTGGCTCCGTGACCGGCATCCAGATCGGCAAGGGTTGATGGCCATGGCACTCCTCTCCGGAATCCTGCGCCGCTCCCTGCCCCTGCTGCTGGCCGGCGCCGCTCCTGCGCTGCATCAGGGCCTGGGACTGGCCCAGGTGAGCATTCCCGCCGCGGATCGAGCCGGCGCCCAACCTGCGGCGCTCGCCAACCTGCCTGCCCCCGCCGCTGCCGTCGGCCTCCCCACCCTGCAGGGTCAGGTCTCCTGTGGAGCCCTGCAGCAGCGGCTGCAGTCCACCCTCTCCGCCGCCAGCGGTTCCTGGAGCGTGAGTGTGGCGGATGGCCGCGGCCACCTGCTGGCCGATTACAACGGCACGGTGCCGCGCGTACCGGCCTCCAACCAGAAGCTGGTGTCCACCGCCTTCGCCCTCGATCGGCTCGGCCCCGATTACCGCCTCTCCACCCGGCTGTGGCAATTGCCCGACGGCAGCCTGCGGCTCACGGGTGAGGGGGATCCCGACCTGGCCCTGCCCCAGCTGCAGCGGTTCGCCATGCTCGCCCTCGGCTCCGGCGGCAGCCGAAATGCTGGGGGCGGTTCCGTGCGGCTTGAGCTGGCGGAAGAACCCAGCCAGGAGTGGTGGCCGCGCGGCTGGCACCCCTCTGATCGGGTCTATGCCTACGGCGCGCCGATCACCCGGCTGGCGGTGACCAGCAACGCGATCCACGACGCGGTTCCGAATCCGCCCTCACGGCTGCAGGCGCTGTTGCAGCGCTCGCTGCAGCAGCAGGGGGGCAGCGCCCAGATCGCCATCGTCCCCGCCCGCGCACCCCTGCCCGCCGATGCCGTGCTGCTGCATGAGGAGTCGTCTGCTCCGATGCACAACCTGCTCAGCCTGGCCAATAGCGAAAGCCACAACTTCACCGCTGAAGTGCTGATGCGGCAGGCCGCAGGCACCTGGGATCTGCGCGAAGCCCAGATCCGCACCAAGCAGTGGCTGCTGGCCCAGTCCCTGCCCCTGCAGGGGGTGCAGGTGGCTGATGGCAGCGGCCTCGACCGGTCCAACCAGCTCACCAGTCGTTTCCTCACGGCCTTGCTGCTGCGGATGGATCAACACCCCTACGGCCGCAACTATCTGGCCTCCATGGCCGTGGCCGGCCAGCGGGGCACCCTGCGCAATCTCTACAACGGTTCAAGCCTGCAGGGCCAGTTCTACGGCAAGACCGGTACCCTCACTGGGGTCCGTGCCATCAGCGGCGTACTGCTCACCGGGGATGGCCCCCGCTATGTGAGCGCCATCGGCATCGGCGCGGGCAACCCCAACACGGTGATCGGGCAGGTGCTCCGCACCGTTCAGGTCACGAGCCTCTGCCCTCTCTGATCAGCCGGCGAGCTGGCGCAGGGTGTTCACCACCCTGCGCCGCTTGCTGGACGAACCGCCGCCACCGCCCGCGGGGCCGGAAGGGGGAGTGCCCCTGCCGCCGACTTCTGCTGGCGTTGGCCCTTCGGTGACCTGCAACCGCACCAGCTCCTTGCGGCCGGCCACCACCACCTGGCCCAGTTCCTTAAGGCGCCCTTCCAGTTCGCCGAGCACCTGTTCGGCGTAGCGGTTGGCCCCCTCGCTGATCCCTGCGGCCTCCTGGCGGCTGCGGCTCACCAGCTGGTCGCACTGCTGCTGGGTTTGCTGGCGGAACTGGAGCGCGTCGTTCTGGAGGCGCTCCGCCTCCGCCTGGCTCTCCCGCTGAATGCGCATGCCCTCCTGGCGGATCTGTTCCAGCTCGGCCATGGCCTGCTGGCGGTTGCGCTCGTGCTGTTCCAGCAGCAGGCGGTTGCGCTCGGCCACCTCCTGCTCCAGCTGCTGACGGCGACTGGCGAACTGCTGTTCCATCTGGGCCAGGCGGGCCTGGTGTTCCTGTTCCGCCTTGGCGGCCTGCTGGCGACCCTGCAGCAGCAGTTGCTCGCACTGCTGGCGGGCCTGCTCCCGCATGTCCGACACCTGCCGCTCCGCCTCCTGGCGGATCGAGGCGTTGTTGATCAGCTGCTCGCGCTCCCGCTGGGCGTTCGTGACGATCTCATCGGCCTGGCGACGGGCCTGGGAGATGAACTCCTCCCGCTGGCGAATCAATTCAACCGCCTGGGTGATCTGGGCCGGCAGGGCCTCCCGCACGGCATCCATCACCTCGATGGCGTCCTGTTCGTTCACGAGGCGTCCACCGCTGAACGGAACGCGGGTGCCCTCCAGCACGACCTCCTCGAGCTGGTCGAGCTGATCAAGGACGGTGATGCTGGCCTCAGCCATTGATGCCCCGGGGTGAGTCGACTTGATTAAAAAGCCTCGTCAGGTCATCCGCCACAACTTTGGGCACGAGGTGGCCCACATCCCCACCGAAGCGGGCCACCTCCTTCACCACTGAACTGCTCAGAAAGCTGTGCTGCACAGCCGTGGCCAGGAACAGGGTTTCCACCGCCGGCGCCAGGCTGTGGTTGGTGTGGGCGATCTGGAGTTCAAATTCGAAATCGCTCATGGCCCGCAGGCCCCGCAGAATCACGCCCGCGTTGCAGCGACTCGCGAATTCCACCGTGAGACCGTCGAAGCTGCCCACCTCCACCCCCTGCAGGTGGCCGGTGGCAGCCCGGATCTGGCCCAGGCGCTCCTGCAGGCTGAAGGCCGGGGTCTTGCCGGGGTTCTGCAGCACGGCCACGATCACGCCATCGAACAGGCGCGCGGCCCGCTCGATCAGGTCGAGGTGGCCCAGGGTGAGGGGATCGAAGCTGCCGGGATAGAGGGCACGCATCCGGCCAGCCTATGGCGCCCCTCCCCGTTTCTAGAGTTCAGGACGTGATCTGCGCGACTGCGCACCCCCGCCTGCCATGGCCCTCAACGCCGACGCCAAGAAAACCCTGCTGCGCAAGATTCCCCACGGGGTGTTCATCTGCGGTGTGGCCGAGGGTGACGACGTGAACGGCTTCACCGCCAGCTGGGTGACCCAGGGCAGCTTCGAGCCCCCCCTGGTGGTGATGGCGGTGCGGGCGGACAGCACCAGCAACGGCATGATCCAGCGCACCGGCAAGTTCAGCCTGAATGTGCTCAAGGCTGACCAGAAGGACCTGGCCGCCGTGTTCTTCAAGCCCCAGAAGGGGGTGGGGGGTCGCTTCGACGCCGCTCCCTTCACCCTGGGCGAGCTGGGTCTGCCGATCCTCAGCGATGCCGTGGGCGCGGTGGAGTGCGAGCTGGTGGGGCAGGTGGCCCATGGGGACCACACGGTGTTCGTGGGGGAGGTGAAGACCGCCACCCTTCACGCCGATGGCCCAGCCCTGGAGCTGGCCAGCACCGGCTGGCAGTACGGCGGTTGATCCCTCGGGTGTCAGCCCCTCGCCGCCGGCCGGCATGAGTGCCGAGCCCCTGTTGCAGCAGCCGGACCGGCTCCGGGCCCGGCTCCGCGAGATCCCCGCGGAGCCGGGCTGTTACCTGATGCGGGACGATGCCGACCGCATCCTCTACATCGGCAAGGCCAAGGTGCTGCGCAACCGGGTGCGCAGCTACTTCCAGAGCGGCAGCGGTCATGGCCACAGCCCCCGCATCCGGCTGATGGTGCGCCAGGTGGCCGAGATCGAGTTCATCGTCACCGACAGCGAGGCCGAGGCCCTGGCGCTGGAGGCGAACCTGATCAAGCAGAACCAGCCGCACTTCAACGTGCTGCTCAAGGATGACAAGAAATACCCCTACCTCTGCATCACCTGGAGCGAGGCCTATCCGCGCATCTTCATCACCCGTAGGCGCCGGTTTCGCTCCCCCTTGGATCGCTTCTACGGGCCCTATGTGGATGTGGGCCTGCTGCGCCGCACCCTGGCCCTGGTGAAACGGGTGTTCCCCCTGCGCCAGCGCCCCCAGCCCCTGTACCGCGACCGCACCTGCCTCAACTTTGACATCGGCCGCTGCCCGGGGGTATGCCAGCAGAAGATCAGCTCCGACGACTACCACCACACCCTGCGCCAGGTGGCGATGGTGTTCCAGGGCCGCAACGAGGAGCTGCTGCAGCTGCTGCAGGAGCAGATGGAGCGCTACGCCGAGCGCCTGGATTTCGAGAGCGCCGCCCGGGTGCGCGACCAGCTGCAGGGCCTCGACACCCTCACGGCCGACCAGAAGATGAGCATCGGCGACAGCTCGGTGAGCCGCGATGTGCTGGCCCTGGCGGCCGATGGGCGGGTGGCGGCGGTGCAGCTGTTCCAGATGCGGGCCGGCAAACTGGTGGGCCGGCTGGGATACACGGCCGATGCCCTGGGCACGCCCGCGCTGCCCGAAGATGCCGGCGGAGAGGCGCCCCCCTCCCCCGAGCGCCGCGCTGCCCTCGGGCGCATCCTCCAGACCGTGATCGAGGAGCACTACAGCCAGGTGGAGGGGGTGGAGATCCCGCCGGAGCTACTGGTGCAGCATCCCCTGCCCCAGCAGGCCCTAATCGAGGAGTGGCTGGGCGAGCTGCGCGGCCGTCGGGTGAAGCTGGCGGTGCCCCAGCGCCAGCAGAAGGCCGACCTGATCGAGCTGGTGGTGCGCAATGCCAGTTACGAACTGCAGCGGGCCCAGCGGGCCAGTGAACAGAATCTGCTGGCCACCGAAGACCTGGCCCAGCTGCTCGATCTGGCGGCGGCGCCGCGGCGGATCGAGGGCTACGACATCAGCCACATCCAGGGCAGCGACGCCGTCGCGTCCCAGGTGGTGTTCCTCGACGGGCTGCCGGCCAAGCAGCACTACCGCAAGTACAGGATCCGCAGCGCCGCCGTGCGCGCCGGCCACTCCGACGACTTCATGAGCATGGCGGAGGTGATCCGCCGCCGCTTCCGGCGCTGGGCCCAGGCCAAGGCGGAGGGGGCTGATCTGGCGGACTTACGCCGGGCCACGGGCACCGCCCTGCACACCGCCGGCATGAACGACTGGCCCGATGTGGTGATGATCGACGGCGGCAAGGGCCAGCTCTCGGCGGTGCTGGAGGTCCTGCGGGAGCTCAACCTGCACGAGGAGCTGGTGGTGTGCTCCCTGGCCAAGCAGCGGGAGGAGGTGTTCCTACGCGGGGGCAAGGAGCCTCTGGAGAGCGAGCCCGACCAGCTGGGGGTGCAGCTGCTGCGCCGCCTGCGCGATGAGGCCCACCGTTTCGCCGTGAGCTTCCACCGCCAGCAACGGGGCGAGCGGATGACCCGCTCGCGCCTCTCCGACATCCCCGGCCTGGGACCCAAGCGGATCAAGGAGCTGCTGGCCCATTTCCGCTCGATCGACGCCATCCAGCTGGCCGATGTGGACAACCTGGCGGCGGCGCCCGGCATGGGTCCTGCCCTGGCCCGCCAGGTGTGGGAGTACTTCCATCCCGCCCCTGGGTTCCCCGGGGAGAATGGCTTGCCGGGGGAGAATGACCCCGACCCCCTGCCCATGGAGCTGGCCAGTTGAGGCCCCTGCTGCGCGCCCTGCTCTGGAGCAGCCTGCTCATGGGCCTGTTGATCGCCATGGTGTTCTTTCCCCTTCCCCTGCAAGGTTCCGCCCTGGCCTCGCCGGGCCTCTGCGTGGGGCCCGTGTGCGGCGACGAGATCACCCGCAGCGCCCAGCACCACTGGCAGCTGCGCCTGTGGGTGAACGACCAGCAGGGCCACCGCGAACGGCTGGTGGTGGACTGCCGCAACGGCGCCCTCAGTCCCCAGGCCGGGCTGGTGGACCGGGGCTATGCGGCCGCGATGGCTCGACGGGCCTGCCGCCTCGCCGGGGAGGGTTGACGTATGGCGTCTGTGTTTACTGGCTGGGGACCCCGGCGTTGGTTTCCTTGGGTGATGAGCCTGGCCGTGCTGCTCGGCCTGCTGCCCGGCCCCCAGCTGCGGGCCAGTTCGGTGGGCACCCCGCGCGAGCCCCTGCCGTTGAGCAGCAACGCCCTGGCCTGGCAGTCGCCCTGGAACCGGCCCGAAACCTATCCCCTCTCCCGCCAACCGGCCCCCGACCGCTATCGGCCCAGTGCCGACTGGCTGGGCCGGCTGATCCTGCCCAGTGCTGCGGAAACTGCCGCCACCCCGGGCGACTGGGTGTGGATCGAGCTGGAGCAGACGCCCCCGGAGCAGCGGGCCTGGATCGGCAGCCGTCGGCGCCTGCGCTGGGCGGTGGATCCCGAGCTGCAGCGGATCGTGGCGGCCGTGACCGTGGACATCCGCTTCGGGGAGAGCGCCCGCCAGGTGGAGGCGGGCTTCAACGTGGTGCCCGCTCGCCTGAACGGCCGCAACCAGGTGGGGCCCCTGCAGTCGCTGGCGGGTGCCCGGCCGGTGGATGACGTGACCGTGGCCCTGGAGGACGTGAGCCTGGAGCCGGATGGCCTGACCATCGGCCGCCCACCTCTCCAGATCACCGGCCGCTGGCAGGGCCTGGTGCAGCTGCTGGAGGCCCCGACCGCCCCAGGAGAGGGGGCGAGTGATCTGGTGCTGGTGCGCCATTTCAACCCGGCCAGCGGCCGCTTCGATGGTGCCGAGGAACGCATCCGCTTTCCCCACCTGCCGCCGGACCGCTTCGGCCGCCAGGCCTTCCACCTGCCGGCCCTGCGGGATTCCCCGCTCAACCAGCAGGGCTGGCAGATCCAGGGGGCCCCGGCCGGCGATGGGGTGTTCACGGTGCAGGCGCTGCAGCCCTATGAGCTCACCGCCGTCACGCCCCAGAGGCAGCGCGACGGCACGGCCGCCAGCCTCAACCACATCCGCGTGACCAACTGGAGTGCGGCGGAGAGTGGGCCCGGAAGCTTGCACACCACCGCGCTCGTACCCGATGGGGCGGCGCCACCCGGCTGGCAACTGGGGGAGAGGGCCCTGCTGATCCACCTGTTCGGCGGCATCGGGGGCACGGAGGCGGAGCCCAGCCCGGCCTGGACCACCACCGGCCACTTCGCCTTCGGCGAGGCCGAGGTGGTGCGCAACGCGGTGAGCGGTGAGCCGCGCCTGGCGGTGCGCTACCACCAGATCTACGCCAACAATCCCAACGGCATCGTGGCCGGCAGCCAGCATTGGAGTGCCTACTCCGGCAACCTGCAGCGGGGCTGGCTGGGCTCACGGCCCTTCTCGGATGTGCTGGTGCCGGTGGGTCCGCGGGTGCTCGACACCCTGGCGCTGCAGACGGAAATCCTGTCGGCCCGCTACCGCAGTGGCGACGGCAGCGGGGTGGCCATGGTCACCGCCTCCACTTCCTGCGTGCAGGATTCCAGCCAGGCCCTGTGGATCGCCATGCAGCAGCTGCGCCAGGCCGGGGCCTTCGCTGATGTCCCCCCGGCCGACCAGCGGCGGCTGGCCCGGCTGGGCACGGCCCTCGACCGCTGGCTCACTCCCTTCGGCCGACCAAGGCCCGACTGGCGCCACAACGCTGCCCGCGCCCTGGATGGGGGCAGTGGCGGCTTTGAGAGCAGCCAGAAGCTGGGCGCCGTGCTGCTCAGTTGGAACTCCATGCTTCCCCGCCGGGCCCACGACGCCATGGCCGCCGACATCGCCCGGGCCGGCCTGCCCCTGTGGCTGATCCGCACCAACCAGATCCCCTCGGCCGCTCCCCGGCTGCTGCCGGTGGCCCCCACCTCCCTGCTGGGCCACCTGCCAATGGTCGGCACCCTGTTCAACCGGGTGCTGGCCAGCCTGCTGCCGCCCCTGCAGCAGGGGGCCCTGGCCCACAGCCTGGCGGTGCTCACGGTCTATGGGGTGCTGGCCCTGGCCTTCGGTTTTGCCAGCGGCTTTCTCACCCTGCCCTGGAGCTGGCCGTCCCTGGGCCCACTGCTGCCGCGCCTGGCGGGGCTGTTCCTGCTGCCGTCGCTGCTGGAGGAACTGCTGTTCCGGGCGCTGCTGATCCCCCACCCGGTGGAGGGCTTCCCCTGGCGGCCCGAGCTGGCCTGGATCGCCCTCAGCCTGGGCCTGTTCGTGCTTTATCACCCCCTGGCGGCCCGGCTCTGGTATCCGCAGGCGCGTCGCTTGTTCGACGACCCCCGTTTCCTCGTGCAGGCCACCCTGCTGGGCCTGGCCTGCTCCCTGGCCTATGCCGGCACAGGCTCTCTCTGGCCGCCTGTGCTGATCCACTGGCTGGCGGTGGTGATCTGGCTGGAGCCGTTGCGGGGCCGGCAGCAGTGGGGGCTGGATCAGGCAGCGTCTGCGAACAGCTCCCGCCAGCGCCATTCCTGATCGGCGGCTGCAGCGGTTCCCTCGCTGGGGAACTGGGCCAGGAAATCCTTGTCGCTGCTGGGTTGGTAGGGACCCTGCTTGAGCTCGAACATCACGGAATCGGGGCGCAGGGCCACCAGGGTGTGGAACTGGCCCTCCGCCAGCTCGATCCCCCGCAAGGGTCCATCCGCCTGCAGCAGCAACCTCTCCAACACGGTGCCGTGACCATCCAGCAGCAGCAGGCCGATCGCCCCCTGCAGCACCAGGAAACATTCAAAACCGGTGCCCGGCTGCTCGCGCAGGTGGCGGTGGGGACGCACGTAGGTGCCCGGTTGCAGCACGTTGAGGAAGCGTTGCACCACCTCGCTCTCCTGGTGCAGGTTGTGGTTGCGGCGCAGCCGGGGGGCCTGGCGGGCCTGGTCGGCGACGGCATCGAACAGGGCCTGGTCGATCCGTTTCAACGGCTGATCGGGCAGGGGCTCGGGCACCGGTGCCTCGGCGTTCAGGCCCCATGCTGAAGCACGCGCTGGCTAGCGCAGCGGGGCATGCTGGAACGCTGCCATGGCCAGCGGTGCAGCGATGACGAGCGGCATCTGGATCCTGGGTGACCAGCTCTCGGCCAACCATCCAGCCCTGCTGGCCCAGGAGCGGCAGTTCGGGGCTGAGCAGGCCCGCCAGCGCTGCCGGCTGCTGCTGGTGGAGAGCGCTTCGGTGCTGGCCTGGCGCGGGTACCACCGCCAGAAGCTGGTGCTGGTGTGGAGCGCCATGCGCCACTGGGCCGCTGCGCTGCGGGCGGCGGGCTGGAACGTCGATTACCGCGAGGCCGACAGCTTCGCCAGGGCGCTCACCGGCTGGATCGAGGAGCACGGCATCACGGCGCTCCAGGTGATGGAGCCGGCTGAGCGGCCGTTTCGCCGGGCCATCGAGCGACTCGGGCTGCCGATTCCCCTCGAGTGGCATCCCTCCAACGCGTTTCTGTGGAGTCGGGAGGAGTTCGCCGCCTGGGCCAGGCCCTACAGGCAGCTGCGGATGGAGCTCTTCTACCGGGAGGGGCGCCGCCGCTTCGGCGTGTTGCTGGATGGGGCGGGCCAGCCCCTCGGCGGCCAGTGGAACTTTGACCACGACAACCGCAAGCCTCCCCCGAAGGGCCTGGCGGGTCCGGAGCCCCTGCGCTTCCAGCCCGACGCCCTCACCCGGGCCGTGCTCGCCAAGGTGGCCCAGCTGCCCGGGCTGCCCGGCAGGGCAGAACCCTTTGGCTGGGCAGTGACCCGGGAGCAGGCCCTCGCCGTGCTGGAGCACTTCATCGCCACCCGACTCGAGGGCTTCGGTCCGTACCAGGACGCCATGGTGGCTGGCCAGCCCACCCTGTGGCATGCCCTGCTCTCCCCCTACCTCAACCTGGGTCTGCTCCATCCCCTGGAGGTGATCCGGCGGCTGGAACAGGCCGGGCTGGAGCGGGGCGCGCCCCTGGCCTGCCTGGAGGGGGTGATCCGCCAGATCCTCGGCTGGCGGGAATACACCCATGGCCTCTACTGGTGGTTCGGACCCGACTACGGGCAGAGCAACCATTTCGGCGCCGACCAGCCCCTGCCGGGCTGGCTGGAGCAGCTGGGCGGCAGCGGCATGGCCTGCATGGACACGGTGCTGGGCGAACTGGAGCGCAGCGGCTACGCCCACCACATCCAGCGGCTGATGGTGCTGGCCAACTACGGCCTGATCAGCGGCCTCGACCCCCAGGCCCTCACCGCCTGGTTCCACCGCATGTTCATCGATGGCTACGACTGGGTGATGCAGACCAACGTGCTCGGCATGGGCCTGTTCGCCGACGGCGGGCTGCTGGCCAGCAAGCCCTATGCAGCCAGCGGCAATTACATCAACCGAATGAGCACCTACTGCAAGGGCTGCCACTACAACCCCAAGCAGCGCAGCGGTGCGGGCGCCTGCCCATTCAATGCCCTCTACTGGGACTTCCTGGCCCGCCACGGCGACCAGCTGCGCCGCAACCCACGCATGGCGCTGGTGATGAAGCAGCTGGCCAGGCTCCCGGCCGAGGAGCTGGAGCAGGTGCGGGCCACGGCTCAGGCCCACCGCCGGGGGGTGGGGCTGGAGCAGCCACTGCCGCGTTAGAACCACAGCCTTGATGCGCAGGCTGCGATGGCTCGTCAACGCCCCCTGGTATGGATCCCCGCAGTCCGCAGGCTGGCAGTGGCGCTGCTGGCGCCGCTGCTGGTGTTGCTGGCCGTGCCGGCACCGGTGGGGGCCTTTGACCTGCCCCCGCTCCCCTACGCCAGCGATGCCCTGGAACCGGCCATCGATGCCCGCACGATGACCATCCACCACGACCGCCACCATGCCGGCTACGTCAATGCCCTCAATGCCGCCGTGGCCGCCGATCCGGCGCTGGCCGAGCTGTCGCTGGAGCAGCTGCTGCAACGGGGTGCGCGCCTGCCCGAGGTGGTGCGCAACAACGCCGGTGGTCACTGGAACCACAGCCAGTTCTGGACCGCCCTGGCACCCGCAGGCGAGGGGGGCCAGCCCTCCGCAGCTCTGGCCGCCGCGATCGAGGCCAGCTTCGGCTCGCAGGCGGCGCTGCGGGAGCAGTTCAGCGCCGCCGCCGCCGGCCGCTTCGGCTCCGGATGGGCCTGGCTGGTTCTCCGGCCCGATGGGGAGCTGGCCGTGACCAGCAGCGCCAACCAGGACAACCCTCTGATGAACCTCCAGGGCAGCCTGCGCGGCACACCCCTGCTCGGTCTGGACGTGTGGGAGCACGCCTACTACCTCACCTACCAGAACCGCCGAGCTGATTACATCGAGGCCTGGTGGTCACTGGTGAACTGGAACGAACTCAACCGTCGCTACGCAGCCGCCAGCACGGGCGGCCTGGGTTAGGGAAGCTCTGGGCAACAAGGCTGCGAACAGCGCCTCGGGCGGCGAATTATTCGGCTGGAACCTGCACGAGCCAGTTTAGGGATGAACAGCCTGATTGGCCCCACTTTTGGAGCTCGTTTCCCTCTCATTGTAGGCTAATCGCCACCCAACGGACACACCAATCCCCTTTTCATGTCCTGCATAGCAACTGATGACGCACCATGAATAGGTTGGATAGGGCAGCCAGCACGTTCACCTTGCAAAGGTTCTAGTGGCTCCGCCACGCTCGGCCTGCGGCCTCGGTAAGAGCATGCCCCGCAGCCGGGTCTTCTGAAATCCAAACTGCTGCCTGATCACACGGAACGGGTGCTCTCCCCTGGCGCGGAAATGAGCCTTGGCTGACTCGACCAGATCATCCAGACGCCCCTACGGTGTGTCGGGCAGAGCCCGTCGTTTTCCTGGGCGCATCGCAACCCGGAAGCCGATGGTTTTGCCTTCCATTTCAGGGCGTTTCTCGATGCCCTGGTAGCCGGCGTCGGCGTAGACCACGGTCTCCTCACCGTGCAGGAGATCGGCTGCTGGGGTGAGGTCATGCACTTTAGCGGCCTTGGTTTCCACCGAGTGGATCAGGCCCGTGTCCTTGTCGACGCCGATGTGGACCTACCGCTACGCGGGCCTCTGGCTACATGCCGAAATGCCATTGATTGCCCTTCTTGGTCTGGTGCATCTCTGGATCCCTCTCGCCCTTCTTGTTCTGTCGCCTCCGGCGCACTCGGGCGTCGCCCTCGTAGAGGTGGAGCTGGGCGCTGCGATCAAGGTGGCATCGATGATTGTGCCCTGCTTCATGGCCATGCCCTTGGCCTTGAGGTGGGCTTTCACCGTCTCAAAAATCTGCTCACCGAGATTGTGCTTCTCCAGCACATGGCGGAACGCCAGGATCGTGGTCTCATCGGGGATGCGCTCGCTGATCAGGTCGATGCCGGCAAAGCGCCGCATGGTGGGCACCTCGATCAGGGCATCCTCCATCGCTGGGTCGCTGAGTGAGTACCACTGCTGCATCAAATGGACTCGCAGCATGGTGGCCAGCGGATAGGCCGGGCGTCCTCCCTTGGAACTGCTCTTGGGATAGTGGGGCTCAATCAGGTCGATGAGTGCCTTCCAGGGCACAACCACCTCCATCTCAGCCAGGAACTTCTCCCGCTTGGTGCGCTTCTTGGCCGTGGTCTGCTCGTAATCACCAAACCCAAGCTGCTTGCCACCCATGAACCCAGACCTGGCCAGCGATCAGGCCCCCATTGTCCCGTGATTTGGCTGGGTTTTCCAGGGTCTCCTTAGTGGTGGGCCGCGCCAGGATTCAAGCCAGTGTGATTGACTCCAGTGCGGCTGCTGCACACCTCCGACTGGCACTTGGGCCGCAGCTTCCACGGGGAATCGCTGCTCGACCAGCAGGAGGCGGTACTGGACCGCATCGTGGACCTCTGCCGGCAGGAGGCGGTGGATCTGGTGGTGATTGCCGGCGATCTCTACGACCGGGCCATTCCCCCCGCTCCGGCGGTGGCCCTGTTCACCGACACCGTGCGGCGCCTGCGGGCCGAGGGGGCCGTGGTGGTGGCCATCGCCGGCAACCACGACAGCCATGTGCGTGTGGCCGTCTACGACGAACTGCTCACGGCCCTGGGGGTGACGGTGCGCGGTGACTGGCGCCGCTCGGCCGAAGTCGTGCTGGTGCAGCCCAAGGAAGGTGGCCCACCCCTGGCCGTGTATGCCCTGCCCTATCTCGAGCCCCTCCTGGATGGTCCGGCCCTGGCCCGACAGGCTGAGGCCGCTGACGCCGCTGGGGGCTCCGGCCGCTGGCGACACCAGCAGGTGATCGACCTGGCCCTGGCCCGGATCCGCCACGATCTGGCCCGCCGCCCCGGCCAGCGGTCGGTGCTGGTGGCCCATGCCTTCGTGGCCGGCGGCCGCAGCTCGGAGTCGGAGCGGGAGCTCTCGGTGGGCAACCTGGAGGTGGTGGCCGTGCCCAGTTTCGCGGGCTTCGACTACGTGGCCCTGGGCCATCTGCATGCCGCCCAGGAGCTGGACGGTTCCCGGTTGGCCTATGCCGGCAGCCCTCTTCCCTACTCGTTTTCCGAAGAGGGTCAGTGCAAGAGCGTGCGCCTGGTGGAGATCAACCAGCAGGGCATGGCTGCCGTGCGGGTGATCCCGCTCGGGGTGGGCCGTGCCCTGCGCAGCCTGGAGGGAAGCCTGGAGGAGCTGTTGCTGGATCCCCAGCTGGAGGCGGCCCGTGCCTGCTGGGTGCGGGCGGTGCTCACCGACGACCATCTGCCCCGCCAGGCGATGGCCCGGCTGCGCCAGCGCTTCCCCCATGCGGTGGAACTGCGCCACCGGCCCGAGCGCCAGGAGGCGATGGCCACCAGCCAGCGCACCCGGCAGATCCGGGCGGCCCGCAGCCCCCTGGACCGCATCCTCGCCTTCTACACCGACCAGCAGGGCCGCGAACCCAGCAAGGATGAGATCGAGCTGCTGCGCCAGGCCCTCGGTCACGCCGGCCGGGGGGAAGACGACTGATGCGTCCCCACCGGCTGGAACTGGAAGCCTTCGGCCCCTACGCCGATCCCGTGCTGGTGGAGTTCGACCCCCTGGCGCGGGAGGGCCTGTTCCTGATCCATGGCAGCACCGGCGCAGGCAAGACCTACCTGCTCGACGCCATTTGCTTCGCCCTGTACGGGGAGGTGTCCGGCGAGCGCAGCGTCAAGGGTCTGCGCTCCGACCACGCCGCTCCGGGCCAGGTGCCGCGCGTGACACTGGAGTTCTCCGCCGCCGGCGGGCGCTGGCGGGTGCAGCGGCAACCAGCCTGTGAGGTGCCGCGCAGCCGGGGCGAGGGCACCACCGCCAAGCCGGCCCGGGCGGCGCTCTGGCGGCTCGACCGCCAGGAGGAGGAGGAAGCGGTGGCCAGCAATGTCACCGAGGTGGGGCGGGAGGTGGGCCGCCTGCTTGGCCTCAATGCCGCCCAGTTCCGCCAGGTGATCCTGCTGCCCCAGGGGCGCTTTGCCGAGGTGCTGCGCGCCGGAGCCGAGCAGCGTGAGGCCCTGCTCAAGACCCTGTTCGACACCGTGCTCTACGAGCGCGTCAGCCGCTGGTTGGAGGAGCGGGCCCGCGAGGCCCATGCCGCCGTCAGCGAAGGCCGCCGCCAGTTGCAGTCGCTGGCGGAGCAGGCCCTGGCGATCTGGCAGCCCTGGGCTGGGGAGCAGGCCTGCCCTGCGCCGGCCGAACTGGTCGATCCCCAGCGGGTACTCGCACTCCAGGAGCACCTGTTCGGCCTCCAGGCGCGCCTGGCTCTGCAGCTGCAGGAGAGGGAGGCGGTGTGCCTCGGTTTGCGGGAGCAGCTGGGCAGGCAAGAGCGGTTGGCCGAGCGCTGGGACCGGCGCCAGGCCGCCCAGCAGGGACTCCGCGAGGCCGCAGGGCGGCAGGATGCGATCGAGCAGTGCCGCCAGCGGCTGGAGCGGGCCGAGCGGGCCGAGCAGCTGCGCCCAGGCCTGGAAACCCAGCAGCGCGCCGCCGCCCAGCTCCGCCGGCGCGACCAGCAGCTCGCCGAGGCCCTAGCGGCGATCGGCCGGCAGCGCGACCGGTTGCCGCTGTTGCCCCAGGAGCTGGTGGCCCTCGACCTCACCAGCCTGCCCGCCCCTGCCCTGCTCACCCGCTGCATCGGCGCCCTGGCGGCGGGATCGGCGGCCCTCGAATCCCTGGTGGCCCTGGGGGCCGAGCGAGACCAGACGGCCCAGGCGGTTGAGGCCGCCACCACGGCCCTGGCCCAGCTGGCGGATCAGGTGCGGCGGGGCGAACACCTGCTCAGCCAGACCGAGGCCGAGCTGCCCCTGCGCCAGCAGCAGATCCAGCTGGCCCGCAGCGCCCTGGATCGCCTCACCGGCCTGGAGCAGGCGGATCGGCACTGCCAGGAGCAGCTGGCGGCGGTGGCGCAGTTGCACACCGCCCAGGCCCGGTTGGTGGAGGCCGAAGCCACCCTGTTGGGAGTGCAGCAGCACCTGCTGCACCACCGCGAGCTGGTGCAGGACCTGCGCCGGCGCCAGCTGGAGGGCATGGCGGCCCGGCTGGCCGCCGGCCTGGAGGAGGGCCAGCCCTGCCCGGTGTGTGGTTCGCCCCACCATCCCCGAGCCGCCAAGGCAGGGGAGGGCGCGGTGGCCGATGCCGACCTGCAGTTGGCTGAGCAGCGGGTGCAGCAGGGCGAGGCCCAGGTGCGGCAGGCCATGGCCCACAGCAGTGCCCTGCGCGCTGATCTGCAGGCCATCAGCAGCCGCTGGCCCCTGGCCGCCGCCGATCCGCAGGCGGTGCACGGCGCGGCAGCGCAGGCGCGGTTCGAGCTGGATCAGGCACGGACGCAGGCCGCCCTGCTGCCCGCTCTACAGGCCGAGTTGCTGCAGCTGGAGCAGCGGGTTCTGGCCTACCGCGACCGGCTGCAGCAGCGGATCCTGGAACGCAGCCAGCTGGAGGAGCGGCTGCGCTCCCAGCAGGCCCTGCTGGTGAGCCAGCAGGTGCGGCTGGCCCAGGGGCTGGACAACCGGTCCGACCTCGACGTCCCGGCCCTGCTGGAGCAGCAGCAACGGCTGCAGGAGCACCTGGCCCTTGTTGCCGACCAGCTGCAGGAGCGGAACCAGGAGGCCACGCGGGCCGCCGAGCTGGTATCCCGGCTGGCGGCTGATCTGGCGGCAGCCCACTTCAGCGATGCGGAGGCCGTGGTTGAGGCTCTCGCCCGTGAAGGGGAGCGCCAGGCCTGGCAGCTGCAGATCCGCAGCCACGACCAGACCCTGCAGCGGGATCAGCAGGTGCTCGCCGATCCAGACCTCCAGGATCTGCCCGAAGAGCGCCCCGACCTGGCCCTGCTGGCCGAGCAGATGCGTGCTGGGCAGGCCGCCCGCGACGGCCAGCTGCAGCACCATGCCCAGCTCACAGCCGCCCTGGCCGCCCTGGCAGCCGTGCTGGAGCGCCAGCGCCAGGCCAGTACGGCACTCGACTCCCTGCAGCAGAGCGCCGACCGTCTGCACGCGGTGGCCGACCGCTGTCTCGGCCGCAGTAGCCCCCACATCTCCCTGCAGCGCTGGGTGCTCTCGGCTTTCCTGGAGGAGATCTGCACCTATGCCAACCAGCGGCTCGACCTGATGACCGCCGGCCGGTATCAACTGCAGCTCAGCGACGGCAGTGGCCAGCGGCGCGGCAGCAAGGCGGGTCTCGGCCTGCGGGTGCTCGATGCCTTCACGGGCGAGGAGCGGGATGTGTCCAGCCTCTCGGGCGGCGAGACCTTTCAGGCCTCCCTGGCCCTCGCCCTGGGGGTGGCGGACACGGTGCAGGCCCACAGTGGTGGGGTGCGGCTGGATGCCCTGTTCATCGATGAGGGCTTTGGCAGCCTCGATCCGGACAGCCTGCAGCTGGCGATGGATGAACTCGACCGCCTGCGGGAAGGGGGCCGGCTGATCGGCCTGATCAGCCACGTGGCGGCCCTGCGCGAACGGATCCGCTGCGGCATCGAAGTGGTGGCCAGCGAGCGGGGGTCCCGCCTGGTGGTGGGGGTGGCGGAGGCCGAGCCGTGAGCGCATCCCCCAGCGAGCTGGTGGCCGTCTACGGCACCCTCAAGCAGGGCGAATGCAACCACCACCTGCTCGCGGAAAGTCGCTGGCTGGGCCGGGTCGTGCTGCGTCACCTGCAGCTATACGACCTAGGCCCCTATCCGATGGCGGTGGTTTGCGCTAACCCGATGTCCACCGTCTCCGCCGAGCTGTATGCGGTGTCGGCGGCGGTGCTGGCCCGCCTGGATGACCTTGAGGACCATCCGCGGGAGTACGAGCGGCGCCAGTTCGATTTACAAGATGGGCGGCGGGCCTGGGTGTATGTCGGACGCCAGACCCAGGTGCGGGGCTATCCGCTGTTGGTGGATGGGGTGTGGCGGGGTCGGAGCTGAGCGGCGCCGTCAGCGTTCGCCCAGCAGTTCCACCCAGGTGGGCGTAGCAGGGCCAGCGCAGCCGGCGGAAGGCGACTGGCGGCGGGACTGCTGCTGGGCAGTGAAGGGATGGGGCCTGGTGATGGATGGGGTGTGGATGGATGGTTTGGTCATAGGAAAAGAAAATAACGCGACCATGCCGGTCGCGCATGAACAGAGAGATGGGCCCGATGCGGCCTCGGCCGGCGCCCACGGCATGGGCGCGTCTGCTGGCCAACCTGTGGGCCGGGATCAGGGGCTTCCTGATCGGTTGCAGAAGAATCGGTTATCGGATCGACTGCCGGACAGGTGCGCCGAAGGCGCACCACTGGAAGCCAACTGTCAGGGCCAATTACCGAAGCAACCCGTCAGCACCCGGTGTGGCTTCAGTGATTGGATTCCTGACTCCTCACCATACACAGGCTGGAACAGAAGGTCAATTGCCAACGCAGCCAGCGACTTCACCCAACCACCGCAACCAAATCGCTGCAACCAACCGCCGCAACCAATCGCTATCGACAACGGCATGCGCCGAGGGGCTTATGCGGAGTAACTATGAGTTAGGATGGAAGGCAAGCGGCGGAGGGCGCGGCGACCGGGCTGTCCCATCGGAAGTCCCAGCCCGTCCCCCCACCCAGTCCCCTTACCCATCAGACCCATGCTCGACCGCGTTCCCAGCGTCACCTTCCACACCCGCGTGCGGGATGAGTCGGTGCCCGGCCCCAACCCCTACCGCTGGCAGGAGCTCACCAGCGACGAGATCTTCAAGGGCCGCAAGGTGGTGCTGTTCTCCCTGCCCGGCGCTTTCACCCCTACCTGCTCCTCCAACCACCTGCCCCGCTACGAGGAGCTGCACGAGGAGTTCCAGGCCCAGGGCGTGGACCAGATCATCTGCCTGTCGGTGAACGACGCCTTCGTGATGTTCCAGTGGGGCAAGTCGATCGGCGCCAAGCACGTGTTCCTGCTGCCCGACGGCAACGGCGAGTTCACCCGCAAGATGGGCATGCTGGTGGACAAGTCGAACCTGGGCTTCGGCATGCGCTCCTGGCGCTACTCGATGCTGGTGGACGACGGCCGGATCGTGAAGATCTTCCGCGAGCCCGACTTTGAAGACAACTGCCCGATCGACCCCTTCGAGGTGTCGGATGCCGACACCATGCTCGCCTATCTCAAGGGCACCGATCCCGCCGGGGTGACCGCCCCGCGCCGGGAGTTCGAGGGCTGATCCGCAGGCCGGGCCGGTTCAGACCAGGTCCGGCCACCATGATGCGCGCCACCCGTTCTGCTGCCGACTCCCCCCATGGCTGACTGCTTCGATCTGATCGTGCTCGGCGCCGGCTCCGGCGGCCTGGCCGCCGCCAAGCGGGCCGCCTCCTATGGCGCCCGGGTGGCGATCGTGGAGGGCGACCGGGTGGGCGGGACCTGTGTGATCCGCGGCTGCGTGCCCAAGAAGCTGCTGGTGTACGGCTCCGCTTACCGCCACCTGCTCGAGGCCGCCTCCAGCCATGGCTGGGACGTGGGCGAGGTGCGCCGTGATCCGGCCCGGCTTCTGGCCAACGTGCGGGCCGAGGTGGACCGCCTCAACACCCTGCATATCGGCCTGCTGGAGAAGGCCGGGGTGGAGCTGGTGAGCGGTTGGGGTCGTTTCCAGTCGCCCGGCGAGCTGCTGGTCCGGAGCGGCGACGGCCGCGAGCGGCTGCTCACGGGCGAGCGCATCCTCATCGCCGTGGGTGGTCGCCCCCACCGGCCGGCGATCGCCGGCGCTGAGCTGGGCTGGGTGAGCGACGACATGTTCTTGCTCGAGAGCCTGCCCGAGGCGGTGGTGGTGGTGGGCGCCGGCTTCATCGCCTGTGAATTCGCCTGCATCCTCAACGGCCTGGGCGTGCGGGTGACCCAGCTGGTCCGCGGCGATCACCTGCTGCGCGGCTTCGACCGGGAGGCCAGCGACGCCGTGGCCGAGGCGATGCAGGCCGACGGCATCGCGATCCGCTTCGCCCACTCCCCCGCCGCCATCAGCGGCACCCCCGGCAACATCACCCTCACCACGCAGAGCGGCGAAGAGCTGGGCTGCGGGGGGGTGCTGCTGGCCACCGGCCGGCGGCCGTTCCTCGAGGGCCTCAACCTGGAGGCCGCTGGGGTGGCGGTGGAGGGCTACCGCATCCCGGTGGACGCCGACCAGCGCACCAACGTGCCCGGCATCTACGCCGTGGGCGACGTGACCGACCGGGTGAACCTCACCCCTGTGGCGGTGGATGAGGGCCGGGCCTTTGCCGACACGGTGTACGGCAACCGGCCGCGCCAGGTGGACCACGACCTGATCGCCTCCGCGGTGTTCAGCCAGCCGGAACTCTCCGGCGTGGGGCTCACAGAGGAGCAGGCGGTGGAACGCCATGGCCAGGAGGCCATCCGGGTGCACCGGGCCCGCTTCCGACCCATGAGCCAGGCCCTGCCCGCCCGTGGCCCGCGGGTGCTGCTCAAACTGATCGTGGAGCGCGGCAGTGATCGGGTGTTGGGTTGCCACATGGTGGGTGAGCACGCCGCCGAGATCATCCAGATGGCGGCGATCGCCATCGGCATGGGCGCCACCAAGGCCGACTTCGACCGCACGATGGCCCTGCACCCCTCGGTGGCCGAGGAATTCGTGACCATGCCCAACTGAGCAGATGCACAGAGCAGAGGAGTGAGCAGAAGCACTCAATCGGTCGATTCGGTGGTCCAGGGCACGGAATTGGCCCCTACCGAGTGACTCAACTGAGGAGACTTCGTGTTCGACCCGATGCTCACCACCACCCTGGAGATGCAGGTCCTGTCCGAATCCAGCGGCCCCGAGACCCCCACCACGGTGGCCGCGATGGCGGCGCCTGAAGCCTTTCTCGCGATTGCCCTGGCCGCCGTGTCCTGGGACGGGGTCCTCAGCCCCGCCGGCACCCGCGCCCTCCGCCACGCCATCGACTACCGCCACCCCTACGTGGATCTGGCCGACCAAGACGTGGCCCTGATGATCGACGGCCTGCTGGCGCGGCTGCGCAGCCAGGGGGCCCAGCAGCTGATGCTGCGGGCGGCCGCCGGCCTCAGCCCCGAGCTGCGGCGCACGGCCTTCGCCGCCGCCGCGGAGATCATGCGGTCCGACGGCCCCCTGCAGGCCGACGAGCAGAACATCCTCAGCACCCTGGCGGCCACGCTCGATCTGCCCGAGGCCGACACCGCACCGATCCTGGCCCTGATGGAGGTGCTGCACGCCGCCGTGCAGTAGACCCGGCAGCAGTTGCGGGGGGCCGATGGCCCTGGCCATTCTCGATGTGGACCTGCTGGCCTTCGAGCAGGGCACGGCCAGCCAGCGGGCGGCGGTGGTGGATGGGGTGATGCGCAGCCTGGGAACGGGCTTCGTGCTCACCCGCTGCGACCTGCCCACCGCCCTGCTGGATGAGGCCTATGGACTGCTGGGGGCCTTCTTCGCCCTCGAGGAGCCGCGCAAGCGGGCCTTCGAGCAGCCCGGGGCCTGCGGTCAGACCGGCTACACGGGCACCCTGGTGGAGACGGCGGCCGGCGAGAGCCGGGCCGACTGGAAGGAGATGCTCAACTGGGCTGCGCCACTGCCGGCCCACCACCCGCTGCGGCGCCGCTTCCCCCTGCTGTATCCGGAGCCGTTGCTGCCGGAAGCGGCCATTCCCGGGATCACGGCGGTGCTGGAACGGTTCCACGCCAGCCTGGCCGAGCTGCAGCGCCGCTTCCTGCGGGTGATCGCCACCGGCCTGGGGGTGCACGTGGAGTTCTTCGACGCCGTCGTGCGCGATGCCCCCACCCTCAGCCGGGCGATCCACTACCCGCCGATGGCCGCTGCTCCTGCCGGCGGACACTGCTGGGCAGCGCCCCACGGCGACATCAACCTGATCACGGCCCTGCCCCGGGCCACGGCACCGGGTCTACAGGTGCTGGTGGAGGGCCACTGGGTGGACGCGGTGGCACCCGAGGGACAGGTGATCATCAACAGCGGGCTGATGCTGGAGCGGCTCAGCAACGGCCGCATCCCCACGGGCTGGCACCGGGTGGTGGCGCCCGAGGGCAGCTGCGGTGCCCGGCTGAGCGTGGTGCAGTTCTGCCACCCCACCCCAGCCACGGTGCTCTCTCCCCTGAGCTGCTGCATCGACGGGGAGAACCCCCAGCGCTACGCAGCCCTGTCAGCGGCCGATGCGCTCGAAGATGTGCTGTATCGCATCAACCTGCTGGGACTGGGGTGAAGCAACCAATCGGGACTGCAGGCCGCGAAATCAATCGCAACGAAGCACCTGCAATCTTAAGTTATTCTCCATCATTGTTGACACTTCAGGGCGCATGCCTAGATTCATAAAGTGATTTGAATTGCCGGCCATGGGTCAAATTAATGGGATGATCTACAAAGGTCAGATTTATGATCCACAAGTAAAGAATTCGCTGAACAAACCTGTTGAGGCGGCTTTTGATTTCCTTACTGGGCAGCTGGCGTATCTGACGCGCAATTGGCAAAGCTAAAGACTGGATTTGGCATTAATGATTCTGCGATGAAAATCAAAGTCAGCGCTACTGTTGACCTGCCGGAAGATCGAGCAAAAATCAAGCTTGACATAATTGTCAATGGCAATGCTCAGATTGATAAAAAGGGTTTCGTTAAGGAGTTCTTTGCAGATGATGCGCGCGGCAAGGCCGATATCAGCGTGAAGAAGTCTGGAGTCCAGCAGTCTTTCGACATCATAGTCGCGACTACGTCACCTATCAAAGTCGTGAAAGAAGGCCTGGGCGGAAACATTGCTGCGGTCCTAGACAAGATCGACTTCGCTAACAGCGACTTAGGGCCACTACTTAAAGTTGATTCTTGATGGCTCTGCCTGTAGCAGAGAGGCTTTTGCCAAAGACAGCACGAAGCAAAAGAGGGATTCAGGCTGGAGTACCGCTCAATGCCAACAGCAAGTGAGTTCTCATCCAGCCTGTTCAATCGCCTTGGACTCCCATGCTGAGCAAGCGCCAGTAAGGGGCAGCGCTGGTTGAATTCTCTTCTTTTTGAGTGCCTGTCGCTAGGGTTTCACCTCTCAGAGAACGGGAAGCCCGTGAATGGCACTTGCCTCAATCCCCCAGGCGCTTGATCGCCAGCTGGCCCGTCTAGGGGCCAACCTGGTGATCCCGCTGGGCCTGCTCGCCCTGGCCTGGGGCCAGGAGCTGGTGGACCAGCTGGTGTTCGGCGGGCGCTGGAACCTGCCGATGCTGCCGGGGGGCTCCTTTGCGGGAGTGCTCACGGCTCCCTTCAGCCACAGCGGCTTCAACCACCTGCTCGGCAACAGCCTGCTGTTCCTGCCTCTTTCATGGCTTGTGCTGCTGCGCGGCCGGCGCGACTACCTGGCCGTGTGGCTGGCGGTGTATCTGGCGGCCATTCCGGTGTGGCTCTGGTGGCCAGTGGGCAGCCACGGCCTCTCCGGAGTGGTGTACGGGTTGCTGGGCTACCTGCTGGTGATCGGCTGGCTGGAGAAGCGCCCTGTCTCGATCGCGCTTTCGCTGATCACCCTGGTGGCCTACGGCGGCGTACTGCCCAGCCTTATCCCCCTGTTCACGCCAGCGGGGGTGAGCTGGATCGGCCACCTCAGCGGTTTCGGTGGCGGCGTGCTGGCCGCCCTGGCTGTGTTCCGCGAATGAGCACCCTGCAGCCTGCGCCCACCCTGATCCTGGGGGGCTTCCTGATCACGCCCGAGGCCTATGGCGGGATGGCGGCGGCGATCGAAGCCGCCACGGGCCAGCCGGTTGCCGTGGTCCCGGCCAGCCGCGGCGACTGGCTGCTCACCAGCTGGACCCTGGGTTGGACCCGCCTGCTCGACCGCGGCCAGGCGTTGCTTCGGCAGCTGGCGGCTGCCTCGCCCACCGGCAAGGTGAACCTGGTGGGCCACAGCTCCGGCGGCGTGATGGTGCGTCTGCTGCTGGGCGATGAACCCTTCGGCGGCCGGGTCTACGGCCAGCGCAAGCTGGTGCAGTGTCTGGTGAGCCTGGGCAGCCCCCACCAGGCGAACCGGGCCACGGCCCTGCGCCAGCTGGTAGACCAGCGCTACCCCGGCGCCTTCTTCCCAGACGATCTCGCCTACCTGGCGGTGGCCGGCACCATCGAGCCCGATCAGCTGCGCCCCCGCGCCCGCCGGCTCACGGCCCGCTCCTACAGCGCCATCAACAATGACCCGAGCAGTCCTGGTGACGGTCTGGTGCCCCTCAGCTCCGCCCTGCTCGCCGGCGCCGAACCCTTGGTGCTGGAAGGTGTGGGACACGGAGGCTGGTTCGCTGAGCGCTGGTACGGCAGCGCCGAAGTATTGCCGCAGTGGGTGCCGTGGCTGGTGGGACGGCAACGGCTTGGACGGAGCTGAGCGAAGCAACTGCCTCTGGCACCTCCATTCCCTCCTCTGGTTCACGCGCCCCTCTGCCTGAATCCCAGCACAGGATCCCGGCAGGAAGGCCGCTTGGGCTCCGCGGAGGTCAAACGATCGCGAAAGCAGACAGCGAGCCGCGGAAGCCGGTGATCTCCACGATGGCGTCCTCGGCTGCCTGTAAGCCCGCTGTCCCATCGTTGAGAGCCAGGAAGGTGCAGGTGCCGCCACTGGCCGGGATTGTGAAGCTGGCGGCTCCGTTGGCCCGGAAGGCGGCGGGGGTCAACACCGCCGCCACCGCCGTGGACGTGAGGCTGGCTGCCCTGCCGAGTTCGCGCAGATCTGGGGCCGTCACGGTCTGGGGGCCATCGACCCGATCGCTGCCGATGTCCAGATCGGTGATCTGGTCGTAGGAGTTCAGCAGGGAGTACCGCAGGTTGCTGATGCGGAATGTGTCTGCCCCACCCAGGCCCGTAAGCACGTCCACTGCTGCGCTGTTGGTGATCAGATCCGCGGCCGAGCCTCCGGTTTTGAAACTGGGGTCGGGGTTGCTGAAGGCAAGTCGGCCACTGCCGCCGAACAGACCTTCGGCCGTGAGCGAACCGCTGCTCCCCAGGGAACGCCCCTGGCTGGCATTGAAGCCCACAGTCACACTGCGGCCCGGTTCAATCGGGCCCGCCCAGGCATCGCCGGTCACCGTGTGAAGGAACAGGCCGCCCGAGAGCGCCGTGCTGTTGATCCGCACACCCCAGGGCGTGCCAGTGGGCCGGTGCGGGCTTTCGAAGCTGAAGCTCCAGCCACTCATCCGTGACGTGCCGGTGTTGGTGAGCGTGAGCTGCACCGTCATGCCGCCGGTCCAGATCGATCCACCCACCTCAACCGCCAGATTGGCACTGGACATGCTGGGGATGCCATTGAGGGTGCTGGGCAGGGGCGTGCCCGGCTGGGGCTCCGGAGGGGGAGTTGGAGTAGGTGTAGGAGTGGGGGTCGGTGTCACCGGAGTACCGCCACCGCCCGGCCGAACGCTGATGCCCGGTAAGGCATCGAGCTGGGCATCACTGAGCGCCTGTCCCCCCCGGCGCTCCACGCTGCGGGCCAGGGCCCCGGCCAGGCCGGCGTTGTAGTCGATCGCCACCTCATTGGCGACGAAGTCATCCCGGCGATCCTGATAGGAGAAGTCGTCGGGGCTGCTGGGGCCCCCCACGAGGGCGCCATAGAGAGTGTGGACATTGGGCAGGCCGTTGCGGAAGCCATCCCAACCCACGCCCGAGGCCGCCCGGTGATGGGGCTGCCGGGGCGCATTGGCGCCAAAACCAACCATGTAGCTCGAGGAGCGTGGATTGGCCCCCAGGATGTAATCCACCGTGGTCTGGGATAGCCGGCTGTAGGCCCCGCCAGGATCCCGTACGTTGTCGGCGTACACATCGGCGAAGAATGCGGTGTTGGCGGCATAGCGCAGCGACCCCCACTGACTGATGTGACGCAACCCACCGGCACTGATCGACACGCCATTGCCGCCACTCACCCAGTTGTTCAGCCAGCTCTCCACGTCCTGCTGAATCCGGGCCGAGCCTGTGTCCTCCGCCAGAATCACCGCCGTGGCGTAGGACGCATCGTCCCAGTTGGCGGTCCAGCCCCGGGAGAGGCCGCCGATTCTGTTGGTGTAGATCGAGAAGGCCTTGTCGCGGTAGGCCGTGCCGTTGCCCCCTGCTGCCATGACCGCCCGCGACAGCCACGCGGCGCCATAGGCCAGTTCATCGTGATAGCCACTCCATGAGTTGTAGTAGTTGCGCACTTCCGGAATGGAATCGGCGTAACTGCCGCGGAATCGATCCGCGAAGGTGTACAGCGAGATGGCCCGGTTCAGCAGCACATCGGCGTAGGCAGCCTGGCCGTTCTGGCGAAACAGCACCGAGGCGGAGGCCAGGGCTGCCGCCGAACCGGCTGCCACGTCGGAGCCGGGCTTGTCCGGCGTGACCGCCATGGCCGGCCGGGCGATCCGCTGGCTCTCGGGGGAACTCCACTGGGAGTGGTCGGCGCTCACATTGCCCACCTGCGCCACAAAGAAGCGGGTTTTGCCGGCCGCATCAACGGCGTGGGCCTTGAGCAGGTAATCGGTGCCCCAACGCACGGCGTCGAGCAGCTCATCGGTTTGGCCGGAGAGGGCATAGCCATCGGAGAACTCGATCCCGCCCCAGGAGAGGGTGGCGAGGGTGGAGGCGAGCGGCAGCCCGAACTTGGAATGGTCGCCGGCGTCGTGATAGCCACCGGTGAGGTCGAGGGTCAGGCCGCTCTGGAGGTTGGCGGTGCTCTGTCCACCGAAGTACACCCCGTCCGCCCCATCTCGCAGGCCGGAATCACCGCGCCAGTCGATGCGTTTGCGGGTTTCATCCACATCACCCGAACGCTGGGCCTCGTAGAAGAGGAAGTTCTTCTGCAGGGCCTTGGCGTAGTTGAACGTCATCCCGGTGAATGGATCGACGGTGGCCATTGCATGATGTGCATCTCTGCATCGGTCCTACGCGGAATCTCGCCGCTGGGGCGACCCCCATCGGAGGGTGGTTTGCGGCCCCGGCGGGGTGTCAGCGCAAGCGGATGAGCCCCTGCCGCAGAGCGATCACCAAAGCCTGCAGGCGGTTGCGGGCACCCATGTTCTGTAGGAGCCGTTTGGTGTAGGACTTCGCCGTGTTCGGGCTGATCATCAGCCGGTCGGCGATTTCCCGGTCGGTGAGTCCGTCGGCGAGACCCTCCAGGATCTGGTAGTCGCGCGGGCTCAGTTCATTCACCGGCTCGGGCACCGGCTGTTGCCGCATTGATGCGCTGCGGAAGTGGCTCCCGCCCAGTGAGGCCAGCACCGCCGCCTGCAGGGCTCCGCTGTGGAAGGTCATGTCCCGCTCGGCCACCAGCCCGTCGATCCAGGCGGCCCGTACCAAGGCTGGATCCACATCATCCCCCGTGCTGATCACGATCACCTTCATGGCGGGATGCCGTTCCTTCACCGTGGCGGTGAGGCTGAGCACGTCGCCGCTCTCGAGGCTGTCGGAGCAGACCAGCAGTCCATGGGGCTGCTCCGCCAGCCGCTGGAGGCAGCTTTCGGCATCGGTGACCGCGCAGCCGATCAGGCCGTAGCCGAAAAGGCCGATCGTGTAGCGCAGCAGCAGGGGCTCATTGCCCATGGCCAGAGCCACCCTCGGCGGGATCGCCGTGGCCACCAGCGCCCGGCGCATCACCGTTCGCCGGACCTGCACAACGGGAAGATCGGCGGTGAAATCCACCCTGGGCAGAAGTTGATCGGGCCTGGGCAGGCTATGGCGGTGATGGCTCGCTCGGGCCCTGGCGATCCGCCTGTATTGATCCATCCAGGAGCTGCTAGGTCCAGGCTGCCACGTCCTCCAGGCCGTGTATGGCGGAGAGGGAGGCGCCGCTCTGGATGATTAGACCACCGGAGGCACCGTCGAGCGGTCAGTGCAGGACTGGCGGGAGGCACTGCGGCAGAGCCGTCAGGCAACGGTTCGCTACGAGACCAGAGCAGGCCAGCAACCGCAGGCCGACTTTGGTGAGCTGTGGGTGTTGATCGGCGGGGTGAGGACCAAAGTGCACCTCTGCGTCCTGACCCTGGGCTACTCGCGCCGGCAGGTGGTGCGGGTGTTTCGCCACCAGCGGTAACAGCATTGGCTGCAGGCGCTGGAGGAGGCGTTCCGGATCTGGGACGGTGTGCCCGAGCAGGTGCTGGTCGACAACGCCAAAGCCCTGGTGACGCTCAATAACCTCAGAACGGGAGAGCTGGTGATCAACCCGGTGTTCGCCGCCTTTGCCCGCCACTGGGGATTCACTCCCAAGGCCTGCTGGCCACACTGGCTGCAGACCATAGCCGTCAGGCTTCTGCGAACCAGTAGGCAAGGACCAGCGTGGCGTGGGGTACGTGAAACGCAGTGGCCTTGCCGGACACCGCTTTGACACCTGGGGCCCGATGGAGGGCCACCTGGAGTGGTGGAACCGGGAGATCGCCGATGTGCGCATCCACGGCACCACCGGTGAGCGACCACTCGAGAGGTTCCAGCGGGCCGAGGCGGCGGCGCTGCTGCCGTTGAACGGCAAGCCGTCGTATCTGGCCGAGCAGGAGTTCAGCCGCCCGGTCGCCAAAGACTGCTGCGTGCTGGTGGAGGGCAACTGGTACAGCGTGCCGGCAGCCCCGGTGCGCCAGACCGTCACGGTGCAGATCCGCCACCAGCAGGTGATGGTCCGCCAGGGCGGCCGGATCGTGGCGCGCCATTCCCGCCAGGCGGCCAACCAACGATCTCGCCAGGTGATCGCCGGGCACTGGGCCGGACTGGTGCCGCAGCGGGCGATCGATGCCAACCGGAGCGGCAACGGCGCTGTCGCTGAGGTGGTGGTGCTGGATGCCGTGCGTCGCTCCGCGCTGGCACGCCCGTTGAGCGACTACGCGGCCGTGGTGGCGGAGGTGGGCTGATGACACGCAGTAAACAACCGGCAACAGCTGCCGTCGCCCCCGCCTTCCCCTCAGCTGAGGCAACCGACATGGCGCAGCTGGTGGAAGATCTCGATGGGATGCTCATTCGCCTGAGGCTCGGTGCAATCCGCGAGCAGCTCGACGCTTTGCTGGAGGAAGCGGCGCGGCGGCAACTGAATCTGCGGGAGGCCCTGGCCTGGCTCTGCGCCGCTGAGGTGGCCAGCAAGGAGCAGCGGCGGTTGTCGATGGCCATGACCATCGCCCACTTCCCCTTTGTACGCCCGCTGGAGGGATTTGAGTTCGAGGCCCAGCCCTCGATCGATCCGGCCAAGATCCGCGATCTGGCCACGTGCCGCTGGGTCGCCAATGGCGACAACGTGGTGCTGCTGGGCCCACCCGGTGTGGGCAAGACCCACCTGGAAGTGGCGCTGAGCCGCGGTTACACCGTGCAGTTCACGACAGCGATGGAGCTGCTCGGCTCGCTGGTCAAAGGCCAGCAGCAGGGCACGCTGGAGGTGCGGCTCGCGCAGTACAGCAAGAGCAAGCTGCTGATCGTCGATGAGCTGGGCTATCTGCCGCTGAAACCCCAGGCGGGGCATCTGATTTTCCAGCTGATCTCCCGCCGCTATGAGCAGGGCAGTGTGCTGATCAGCTCCAACCGCCCCGTTGAGGAGTGGGACGAGGTGTTTGGCGATCAGGTAGTGGCTGCTGCAATCCTCGATCGGCTGCTGCACCACAGCCATGTGGTGACGATCCGCGGCGCTAGCTACCGGCTCAGGGAACAGCGTCGCTCCGGACTGTTCCGCCCGCAGACGGGAGGAACCCCACTCCCCGCCTGTGCCTACCAAGGAGGACTGAGGCAAGCAGCCAACTGCACCCACCAGCAGCAACGACGGAAACCCATCAAGCCAACGCAGGACCCATGAGCAACCACAAGCATCGACTCAATACCGGCGCCAAACCTCCGGCCCGGTGAGGGCCGGAGGTGGCTCACTCTTCAATGTCGCTTGACAAGCAGCACACGCAGGGGATGGCCCAGCCGTTCCGACCGTCCCGCCTCGTGGTCTGGATGGCGGGGATCCACCAGGTCCCATAGCAGGTGGGTGGCGCAGTGGGCCTTCTTGAAGCCCACCAGGAACAGATCCAACTGGTCTCCCTGGAGGTAGTGCCAGGCCGCCGCCGCCATCCTGCAGGGGGCTGGGCTCGTTGGCGCAGGTGCTCTGTGGCGGCACGCCAAAGCGGGAGCACACTCCCACGGCAAGACCATGCGGATAACGCAATGGCTGAGGGAAGTAGCGGCCGTGCACCAGCCAGTCCACCAGATGAACGCCGTTGGTCGGTTGTGGCCGGCCACAGTTCGGGAGGTCGAACACGGCCACCCGGTAGCCCTGTCGAACAGCCGGTTCCAGAACAACGGGCGACCGCTCTCTGCCAGATGGGCCAATCCATCGCACCTGATGCGAGTTGGTGGCGCCAGAGGTAGCGCCTGTATTTACCCAGTCCCGCCCCGTACTGGAACGAGCCACAGAGGCCGTCGTCGCAGATGGCGGCGGGAGCGGAGAGCCTCCGGATCTCTCCCCGATCCCGCAGCCCCTGGAGATGGGAAGGGTACCGTCTGGCTCCAGCGCTCCAGGAAGCCGCCATCGGCTCCATCGAGCACCACCACAACGCAACGTGCCGTCACGGATGGATAGACGCCATAGCAGAAAGAATGACGACCAGGAACATCATGGCTGCGCTGTCCGTCCAACAACAGACCACTCGAGGCCGATCTCAGTTTCCAGATCCTGCACTGCGAAAGTAGGGCGTAGTGGCGTTCCACGCAGCACCCCTCAAGTTGCTGTGGCTGTCCTGCGACCACCAAGGGCGGTCTCCCGGCCTATCCGCTGGAGACAATGCTCCGGGTCCATCTGATGCGGCAGTGGTATGACCTGAGCGATCCCGCCACGGAGGATGCGCTGATCGAGATGCCGATCATGCGCCGCTTTGCAGGGATCGACCTGATCAGCGACAGGATCCCGGATGAGACCACGATTCTGGCGTTCCGGCACCTGCTGGAGAAGCCCAATCTGGGGGAGCAGATCGTTCAGGCGGAAAAAGCCCATCTCAAGGACCGCGGCATGGCCATGAAGCAGGGAACGATCATCGATGCCACCTTGCTCGCGGCTCCCAGCTCCACCTTTACGAGGGCGAAGCCCGAGTGTGCCGGAGGCACTCGAACAAGGCTGGTGAACGGCATCCGGA
>CALRKN020000003.1:0-219860 GCA_943368005.1 Bradyrhizobium ivorense
ACACCCTGGGGCTCGAAGCGGTGGGTGATCAGGTTGAGCAGGGTGGCACCAGCCCGTTTCGCTGCGGCGGTGATGGTGTCCCTGAGGAAGGCTTCGTCGTCGAGCCGGGCGCTGTCGCAGGCGTAGAGCTCGAGGATGCAGTGTTTGCCTACCGTGTCCGGTTCGGTGGTGGCGGAGTGGCTGACTGCGCAGTGGCTGACTGCGGAGTGGCTGATCGCGGCGTGGCTGACCGAGGAGTGGCTATCGCTGTTCCATCCAGGATTCGGGTGCAGCGACTGAAGGGTCTGGACCATCAAGGGTCGAGGCGAGTGACACTTCAATGTAAGGCCAACGCCAGGGGGGCGTGAGGAAGGCCCCTTGGATGTGGGTGTGCCCATCGGCTGGCCCGTTGCTGGCGCCGCACGCTTGATTTGGGGCAGTGATGCTGGATCCATGGCCGCGACCGGCGCTGCTTCAGGGCCTGTCGGCTTCGCCGCGGCGATCGCGGCAGTCCCCCCGGGCCGCACGCTGCTGGTGGTGAACGCGGGCAGCTCCAGCATCAAGCTGGCGCTGTGTGACCAGCGCGGGCAACGGCTCTGGCAGGAGCAGCGCGGCTGGGGGGTGGCAGCCGCTTGCGGGCCTGGGGCACCGGGCGAACTGCAGGACCTGCTGGCCCAGTGGCTCCTGCCCCTGCTGGAGGCCGGCCCCGCCGGCCCCAACCTGGTGATCCACCGGCTGGTGCATGGGGGTTCCCGCTTCACGGCACCCACCGCCCTCAGCGGGCCTGTGCAGGAAGCCCTGGCTGAGCTCGTGCCCCTGGCCCCGCTGCACAACGGGCCGGCCCTGGAGGTGATCCGCTGGATCGGCGGCCTCGACCCGACCCGGCCCCGGGCCCAATGGGCCTGCTTTGACACCGGCTTCCACGCCAGCCTCGAGCCGCAGGCCTACACCTATGCCATTCCGGCGGCCTGGCGCGACCAGGGGCTGCGGCGCTATGGCTTCCATGGCCTCAACCACCAGCACGTAGCCGAGACGGTGGCGCTTCAGGCGCCGGAGGTGCGCCGTCTGGTGAGCTGCCACCTGGGGGCGGGCTGTTCCCTCTGTGCGGTGGCGATCGCGGCGGATGGCACGCCGCGCAGCCTCGATACAACGATGGGGTTCACGCCGCTGGAGGGGCTGGTGATGGCGAGCCGCAGCGGCAGCGTGGATCCCGGCCTGCTGCTGCATCTGCTGCGCCTGGGCCACGGCAGCGAGGACCTCGACCAGGCCCTCAACCGCGAGAGCGGCCTGCTGGGCCTCTCCGGCCTGAGTGGCGACATGCGGCAGCTGCGCCTTGCGGCCGCTGACGGACACGCCGGGGCCCAGCTGGCGATCGCCGTATTTCGCCACCGCCTGCTCCAGGGGATCGGTGCCATGGCCGCCAGCCTCGGCGGGGTGGATGCCATCGCCCTCACCGGTGGCATCGGCGAGCACGACCAGGCCCTGGCCCAAGAGCTGGAGCCGGCGCTGGCCTGGTTGGCACCGCTGCGCTGGCTGCGGGTTCCCGCCGATGAGGAGGGCCTGATGGTGCGGCAGTGCCTGGCGGCCGGGGCTTGAGCTTCCCTTAACCGGAGCCGTCCGCTCCCCTCCCACCCTGGGGCGTGAGCGCCTGCCCACCCTCGCCCAGAGCACCATGGTTGTTCCCTCCGCCGATGCATTGATCCTCCGCAGCATGCAGTCGTTGGCCCACCAGGCCAGCATTCGCGAGCTCCAGGCCGGTGAGCAGGTGTTTGCGGCCGGCGACCAGGGCGACTGCTGTTTCGGCGTGCTGGCCGGGCAGGTGCGCCTGGCCTGGGGCGCGGGGGACCGGGCGGAGTTGCTGCGGCCCGGCCAGTGTTTCGGGGAGGGTGCCCTGGTGCAGCGCAGCCACACCCGCCACGGCACCGCCACGGCGATTGAGCCCTGCCGCCTGCTGGTGATGAACCGGGAAACGTTCCTGTTCGCCCTCGACATCCTGCCGATGTTCGCCCTGGAGCTGCTGGCCTCGCTGGAGGCCCGTCTGCAGGCGGTCCGGCTCGGCACGGCTGCCGCCGGGGATGAGGTGTCCCCTCTTTAGCCCCGCGTTAACCCGGCCTGGCCAGGGTTGGCCGAGACCGTGCTCCCGGCCATGACCCCGACCCGCACCATGACCCTTGCCGAGGCCTTCGCGGCCATCCCGCTGGCTGCCGTGTGCTGCGACCAGCGCTTCGCCGCCGAGGAGGCCAAGCTGATCCGCGAACAGCTGCTCACCAGGGCTCCCTACGGCACGATGGAGCCCTATGCGTTCGGGCTGCTGTTCTCCGGCCTGCTGGCTCGCTTCCGGGCCGAGCCGTGGCAGCGTGTGGTGGTGGAGGCGGCCCCGCTGCTGGAGCCGACCCAACGGGCCACCGCCTACGCCCTGGCCTGCCAGCTCGTGCACTGCGACCGAGCGGTGGAGCCGGCGGAGCGGGAGTTTCTGCTCGGTCTGGCCGACGTGCTGGACCTGGACCCGCGCCGCCGCGACCAGGTGCTGGAGGTGTGCGACCTGCTCCATCGTGACTGTCTGGCGGGACTGTCCTGAAATGGCGGCACTGTCGCCATGGACTGACCACGGGTGAGCCGACGCAGCGTTCAGGCCTACATCGAAGAACGGCCCAGCTGGGAGGGCGGCACCCCGCTGGCCAGCCCTCCGATGTCCGGCATGCAATGGCTGGTGTGGTCGCTGGCGACCGCCGGCAAGTTCTTCGAGGGGCTGATCGTGTTCATGGGCGGCATCGCCCTGCCCCTGGTGGCGGAGCAGTTCGCCATGACCAGCACCGACCGGGGCCTGGTGACGGCGGCCACCCTGGCGGGCATCTTGATCGGGGCCCTGACCCTCGGGGGCCTCGCCGACCGCTTCGGGCGCAAGCCGGTGTTCATCGGCGAGATGGCGCTGCTCGCCCTGGCCCTGGTGGCCGCCGCCTTCAGCCCGGGCACCGTGCCCCTGGTGGGCTCCCTGTTTGTGATCGGTCTGGCCCTCGGGGCCGACTACCCCACGGCCCACCTGGTGATCTCCGAGAGCATCCCGGCCGCCCTGCGCGGACGGCTGGTGCTGGGGGCATTCAGCTTCCAGGCCGTGGGTGCGGTGCTGGGCACGGCCATCGCCGCCGTGGTGCTGGGCACCGATCCCAGGCTGGAGGCCTGGCGCATCTTCTATCTGATCCCGGTGGTGCCGGTGAGCCTGGTGCTGTGGGGACGGCTGTTCCTGCCGGAGAGCAGCCACTGGCTGGTGAGCAGGGGGCAGATGGAGCGGGCCCAGGACCAGCTGCGCAAACTGCTCGGCCGCAGCGACGTGGAGCTGGAGGGTCTCAACCGGCCGGTTGCCGACGAGGGCGCGATCCAGTGCAGCAGCAACTGGCGCAGCCTGTTTCAGGGCCGCCTGCAGCGGGCCACGATCCTGGCTTCGGTGCCCTGGTTCCTGCAGGACATCTCCACCTATGGCATCGGCATCTTCACGCCGGTGATCATGGCGGCGGCCTTTGGGGCCACCGCCAAGGAGCACACCGTGGCCGCCGTGATCCACAACGACCTGCTCGGTGCCCGCGGCACCGCTCTGGTGGACCTGGGCTTTCTGGTGGGGATCACCTGTGCCATCGCCCTGGCCGACCGCTGGGGGCGGATCCCCCTGCAGATTCTGGGGTTTGTGGGCTGTGCCGTTGGTCTGCTGATCGCCGCGGCGGGCAGTGCCGGTGGCCACACCGATCTGCCCCTGATCGTGGCCGGCTTCGTGCTCTTTCAGTTCATGACCAACCTGGGGCCGAACGCCCAGACCTATCTGCTGGCCGGGGAGGTGTTCCCCACCCCGGTGCGCGGCCTGGGCGCAGGCCTGGCCGCGGCCACCGGCAAGGTGGGGGCGGTGCTCACCGCCTTCCTGTTTCCGATTCTCCTGGCCGACTGGGGCACGGAACGGCTGTTGCCCCTGCTGGCGTTCACCTCCCTGGTGGGTGCCGCCGTTACCTGGATCTTCCGGATCGAAACCACCGGCCGTGACATGAACTCCCTCTGACACCTGGCGGCCTGCGGCTCCCGCGCTTCAGCCCGCGGGCTTCACGCCGGGGATGAAGCGGCGTTCGTGCTGGGCGCCGGTGAGCATGCGGTTCCAGTAGAGGGCCGGCAGGATCTTGCGCTTCACGAACCACATGCTCCAGCGCTCCTTGGTGGGATCGAGGGGGAAGGAGGGGGTGGGTTCGGCCTTGTAGTTGAACTCGGCCATGATCGTCTTGCCGTAGCCGGTGATCAGCGGGCAGCAGCTGTAGCCGTCGTAGGCGGCCGTCAGGGGCTGGTGATCCAGATGGGCCAGCAGGTTGGCCACCAGCACCGGCGCCTGGCCGCGCACGGCGGCGGCGGTTTTCGAGTTGGGCATGCCGCTCACATCGCCCAGGGAGAACACGTTCGGGTAGCGCCCGTGCTGGAGGTTGTACTGATCCACCTCCACATAGCCGGCCGCGTTGGCCAGCGGGCTGGTGGCCACCACGTCGGGGGCGCCCATCGGTGGGGTCACGTGCAGCAGGTCGTAGGGGATCACCTCCTCGCGGCTGCTCTCCCCCTCGGTGACCTGGAACACCGCCTCCTTCCTGTCGGCGCGCACCGCGGTGAGCACATGGTTGTAGCGGGCGTCGATGCCCTTGCGCTTCACCACCTCCCGCAGCGGCGCGGCATAGGTGGGGATGCCGAAGATGCCTGGCGTGGCGGTGGCATAGATCACCTTGGCGTTCAGGCGCTTCTGCTTGAACACGTCGTCGGCCAGGTAGGCGATCTTCTGGGGTGCGCCGGGACACTTGATCGGCATCGGCGCGCAGGTGAACACTGCGTTGCCGCCCTGGAACGCCTGGATCGCCTCCCAGGTGTACGGGGCGAAGGTCTTGCTGTAGTTGCTGCACACCCCACCGCTGCCCAGGGCTTCCGCGAGCCCCTCGATCCGGTCCCAGCGCAGGGTGAGGCCGGTGGCCACCACCAGCACGTCGTAGCTGAGCTGCTCGCCCGTGCTGGTGGTGACGAGGTTGTGGTCGGGATCGAAGCCGGTGGCCGCCGCCTGGATCCAGTGCACGCCGGAGGGGATCAGGTCGCCCTCGGCCCGGCGGGTTTCCTCGAGGCTGAACACGCCGCCGCCCACCAGCGTCCACCCCGGCTGGTAATAGTGCTCGTTGGACGGCTCTAGGATCGCCACATCCAGGCTGGTGCGGGCCCGCTTGAGCTGGGCGGCGGCGGTGATGCCGGCGGCACCGCCGCCGACGATCACGATCTGGTGGTGGGCCATGGCGGCTGTGGACGTCCTGCTGGGTGGGGGGCGAGGGGCGGATGCGCTCAGGCATCGCCCCGGCTGCCCGGTCGACCCCCCTGCTCTAGACAGACCCGCGGAGTTCAGCCAGCACTTTGCAGGGAAACGTTTGGACGCGAAGACGTTTGGACGCGAAGACGTTTGGACGCGAAGATGGTTGGACGCACGGACGGTTGGACGTGCGGACGGTTGATTTACTCGGCGGATTCAGACGGCCGGCTGTTCCACTTCCCGCTTGAGCAGGGCGTAGAGGTAGTCGGGCGACTTGTAGCGGCTGGGCAGACATTTCTGCAGCAGGCTCAGCCGGTCCCAGCAGACGGTGCGCTGGATCGCCTCGAAGCTGCGACCATTGCGGATCAGCAGCCGGAGTGCCTTGCAATACGTCGGGTAACCAGCCTCCAGTTCGCCGATCGTGAGCTTGGCGGCTGAAGACATGCGCGTGGAGGCGATGGGGCCGAATGGCAGCCGGATCGAGTCCGCTGCAATTCCGCGCCATTCTCGCCTGCCAGCGGCCCATCCGGGCTGATCCAGCGGGCCCAATCTCGCCGGCTGCGACAGTGGCGACGGAGCCCCGCTGAACGAGCGCGATGATCCAGCGCCTGCGCCTGCGTCAACCGGACGACTGGCATGTGCACCTGCGCGACGGGGCGATGCTGCAGGCGGTGGCCCCGGCCACGGCCGCCCAGTTCGCCCGGGCGATCGTGATGCCCAACCTCAGACCGCCGGTCACCACCGTGGCTGCCGCCAGCGCCTACCGGGACCGCATCCGCGCTGCCGTGCCCGGGGGCTGCGGTTTCACGCCGCTGATGACGGCCTACCTCACCGACACGATCGACCCGCAGGAGATCGGGCGGGGCTTTGCCGAGGGGGTGTGGGTGGCCGCCAAGCTCTACCCGGCCGGCGCCACCACCAACGCCGATTCCGGGGTCACGGCGATCGAGCGGATCGAGCCGGTGCTGGCGGTGATGGAGCGGATCGGCATGCCGCTGCTGATTCACGGCGAGGTCACCGACGCCGAGATCGACATCTTCGACCGGGAGGCCGTGTTCATCGAACGGGTGCTGGCGCCGTTGCTGCTGCGGCACCCGGGCCTGAAGGTGGTGCTCGAGCACATCACCACCAGTGACGCGGCCGATTTCGTGCGCAGCGGTCCGCCCACCCTGGCCGCCACGATCACGCCCCACCACCTGCACATCAACCGCAACGCCATGTTCGCCGGCGGCCTGCGGCCGGATTTCTATTGCCTGCCCGTGGCCAAGCGCGAACTGCACCGCATCGCCCTGCGGGCGGCGGCCACCTCCGGCAACCCGAAGTTCTTCCTCGGCACCGATTCCGCCCCCCACGGCCGCGAGGCCAAGGAAGCGGCCTGCGGCTGCGCCGGCATCTTCAACGCCCCGTTTGCGATCGAGAGTTATGCGGCGGTGTTTGAGCAGGAGAAGGCGCTGGAGAGGCTGGAGGGCTTCGCCTCCGAATTCGGGCCCCGCTTCTACGGCATGCCGCTCAACGGGGGCACGGTCACGCTGGAGCGCCAGCCCCAGGCGGTGCCCGGCCAGCTCCTGCTCAGCGATGGGACCGGCGCCCCGGTGAAGCTGGTGCCGTTCCATGCCGGGGAAACCCTGGCCTGGCGGCTGGTCCCCCCAGCCGCGGATTCCCTCAGAAACAGTGGCAGCTGAGCAGCTGCTCGTCCTGGTCGGTGCTGTGGTCGGAGCGGCTGATGCCGCCATCGGCCATGATCCGGCGCAGGGTGCGCAGCGTCTCGGTGATGTTGGACCCCTTGTTCAGCATCAGGCCCTCAGCCCGTGCGCCCATGGCGGCATCGGTGATCTCGGCCCGGGTGGGCGTGCCGTGGTGGGCCATGGTGTCCAGCACCTCGGTGGCCCAGATGCAGGGCAGATGGGCGGCGGCGCACACCCGCAGGATCTCCTCCTGAATGGCACTGAGGGCGTCCCAGCCGCATTCCACAGCCAGATCGCCGCGGGCGATCATCACCCCCAGAGGGATGGGCTGGCCCATGGCCGCCAGCAGCAGCCGCGGCAACTGCAGAAAGGCCTGATGGGTTTCGATCTTGAGCACCAGACCGCCGCAGGACTCCCCTGACGCGGCCTGAGCCCGGTAGAGGCAGGCGATGTCGGCCTCGCTGCGCACGAAGGAGTAATTCACCAGATCGGCGTGGTGGCAGGCAAAGGCCAGGTCGTCCCTGTCCTTGTCGGTGAGGGCGGGGATCCGTAGGCGGGTGTCGGGCAGGTTGATGCCCTTGTCGGCCCGCAGCCGGCTGCCCTTGGGCCGGGCCTGGACGATCTCCAGTTCCACCGCAGGGTCGTCGTTGCAGCCCGGGGCCACCACCAGGGCGCCGATTTTGCCGTCGTCGAACAGCACCCGCTGGCCGACCTCCAGCTGGGCCAGCACCTCGGGCAGGCTGCAGCTCACGCTGGCGGGCTGGATCAGTGCCCCTTCCTGGGCCTCTGGAGCGGCGCTCAGCCGCAGCCGGTCGCCGCGGTGGAGTAGCAGTTCCCCGGGGCACTCCGGCAGGGCGGCCACTGTGAGCCGGCCGGGGCCACCCTCCTGGCGGAACACCAGCCCGGCCACGAAGCGGCAGTGCTGGCGGCAGTGCAACAGCAGGCCATGGCCTGGGCGACAGTCCACCACCAGCTCCCGCCAGCGGCCGGATGCGTCCCGGCAGCGCAGCCGATCCCCACTGTCGAGTTGCCGCCAGCAGTCCCCCTCCACCGGCAGGATCACCAGGCGGGGATCGGTTCCGGGGGGTGGGGCGTCGCCGGCGGGGATCGCCAGGATGCGGGCCGGCTGCAGAAGCCGTCCGTACCGGTCGCGTTCGGGTCGGGCGGCCACCACCCCCGGCAGGGACGGCAGGGGCCCGGTGCGCAGCTTGGGGCCGGCCAGATCCATGGCAATGCGGCAGGGGCGCTGGGCGTCCCGGGCGGCCGCCCGCACCCGGGCGGCCAGCGCCGCCCAGACCGCCGGTGTGTCGTGGGCGCAGTTGATGCGAGCCACATCCATGCCGGCGTCCACCAGCTCAGGAATCAGGGCCGGGTTCTCGGCCGCCGTCGCCGGCAGGGTCACCATCACGGCCGGGCAGCGGCCCAGCAGCCGCTCGCTGTGCTGGCGCAGCAGGGCATGGCCCTGCTCCAGGCTGATCGGGGGGGCGTTGCCGTCCGGGGCGTCGTCGTCGTCGCGGCTGCCGCAGAGACTCGCCACCACCTCAAGCAGCGTGTTCAGGCTGGCCAGCAGGTGGGGACCACAGCCGGCCAGGGTGCTCAGGCCCCGCTGCCGCAGCGCCAGCTGCAGCCCCGGATGGTTGTGGCGGTGAAAGGCGGTGAAGTGCAGCAGGTTGCGGGCGCTGGCCTGGTAGGGGGGTGCCACCGCAGCCAGCAACCCGGCCTGCTCCTGTTCGAAGGCCAGCAATTGGCGCCGCAGCTCCGCCAGCTGGTGGCGGATCCAGGGCAGCGATCGGGGTTCCGGATGGGTCATGGCTGGCAGGTGTTGGCGTCCAGAGCGCAGGCCATCACCCAGGGCCTGGGCTGCCCGTTCCAGATCCGCTCGGCATACTCGCGGATCGAGCGGTCGGAGGAGAAGTGGCCGCTGCGGGCGGTGTTGAGGATGCTCATTCGCTGCCAGCGGGCCTGGTCCCGCCAGACCTGGGCCACCGCGTCCTGGCAGTTGCCGTAGTCGGCGAAGTCCGCCAGCAGGAAGTAGGGATCCTGGCCGCGCAGGTTGTTGGTGAGTGGGCGGAAGAGGTCACCTTCCCCCTCGCTGAAGAAACCGCTCTCGATCAGGTCGAAGGCCTCGCGCAGCAGCGGTTGCTGCTCCAGCACCTCCCAGGGGCGGTAGTGCGGGCGCAGTTCGCCGATCTGCTCCGTGGTGTGGCCGAACAGGAAGAAGTTGTCGCTGCCCACCCGCTCGCGGATCTCCACGTTGGCGCCGTCCAGGGTGCCGATGGTGAGGGCCCCGTTGAGGCTGAACTTCATGTTGCCCGTGCCCGAGGCCTCCAGGCCGGCCGTGGAGATCTGCTCGGAGAGGTCGGCCGCCGGGTACACCCGCTCGCCCAGTTTCACGTTGTAGTCGGCCAGGAACACCACCTTGAGCAGGCCGCGGCAGGCAGGATCGCGGTTCACCACATCGGCGATGCCGTTGATCAGCCGGATGATCAGCTTGGCGGTGAAGTAGCCGGGAGCGGCCTTGCCGCCGAACACCACCGTGCGCGGCACCAGATCTGCTCTCTCGCCGTGCTTGATGCGCAGGTACTGGGTGATCACCTGCAGGGCATTGAGATGCTGGCGCTTGTATTCGTGAATTCGCTTCACCTGCACATCGAACAGGCTGGTGGGATCCACCAGCAGGCCGGATTGCTGGTGGATGATCGCGGCCAGCCGGCGCTTGCAGTGGAGTTTGCAGCCCGCCCACTGCTCCTGGAAACCGGCGTCGTCAGCCAATGCCTCCAGCCGGGCCAGGGCATCGCCCTGCCCCGGCCAGCCGGCGCCCAGCTGGTGCTGGAGCAGCTGATTGAGGGGGGGATTGGCCAGGGCCAGCCAGCGTCTGGGCGTGACGCCGTTGGTCACATTGGTGAACCGCTCGGGGTAGAGCCGGGCGAAGTCCGGCAGCAACTGCGACTGCACCAGGGCGCTGTGCAGGGCGGCCACGCCGTTCACGTGGTGGGCCGCCACCACGGCCAGGTGGGCCATGCGCACCGCCTTGCCGCCGCGCTCGTCGATGATCGACAGCCGCTCGAGCACCCCGGTGTCACCCGGCCACTTCAGCCGCACCTGCTGCAGGAAGCGGCTGTTGATCTCGAACACGATCTCCAGGTGGCGGGGCAGCAGGTCGGCGAACAGGCCCAGCTGCCAGGTTTCCAGGGCCTCCGGCAGCAGGGTGTGGTTGGTGTAGGCGATGGCTCGGGTGGTGATCGCCCAGGCCTCGTCCCAGCCCAGCTGCCGCTCGTCGATCAGCAGGCGCATCAGTTCCGGCACGGCGATCGCCGGATGGGTGTCGTTGAGCTGCACCGCCCAGTGGTCGGCAAAGCCCTGCACCGGGATGCCGCGCTGGTCGAGGCTGCGCAGCATGTCCTGCAGGGAGCAGCTCACGAAGAAGGCCTGCTGCTGCAGCCGCAGACGCTTGCCCGCATCGGTGCCGTCATTGGGATACAGCACCTTGGCGATGGTTTCGCAGCTCACCTTCTCCTCCACGGCCCGGCTGTGGTCGCCGTGGTCGAAGGCGTGGAAGTCGAAGGCCTCGGCGGCCTCCGAGCGCCACAGGCGCAGCCGTGCGCAGCTGTTCACCCGGTAGCCGAGCACCGGCACGTCGTGGGGGATGCCCACCACGGTCTGGGCGGGGTGCCAGCGCCGGTGCACCCGGCCGCTGGCGTCGGTGTGGCTCGAGAGGCTGCCGCCGAAGCCCACCCGACAGCTCTGATCCGGCTGGGGGATCTCCCAGGGCCAGCCGCCCTTGAGCCACTTGTCGGTGATCTCCACCTGCCAGCCGTCCCGGATCATCTGGTCGAAGATGCCGAACTCGTAGCGGATGCCGTAGCCGATCGCCGGGATCTCCAGGCTGGCCAGCGATTCCAGGAAGCAGGCCGCCAGCCGGCCCAAGCCGCCGTTGCCCAGGCCCGGCTCCTCCTCCTCCGCCAGGATCTCCTCGATGTCGCCCACGCCGAAGCGGCCGAGGGCCTCGCTGGCGGCACCGCGGATCCCCAGCATCAGCAGGTTGTTGCCCAGCTGGGGACCGATCAGGAACTCGGCCGAGAGGTAGGCCACCACCTTGGCGGGGGCCGCTCGGAGGGCGGCGTCGCTGCCCAGCTGGCGGGTCATGAGCCGATCGCGCACCGCCAGGCTCAAGGCCTGGTACAGATCGTGCCGGCTGGCGCCGGTGGCCCGGCGTCCCAGGCTGAAGAACAGGTGCTCGGTGATCGCCTCAACCAGGTCGTCGGCGGTCAGGCCGTTGCGCTGGGGATCGCCGTAGCTGGCGGGTTCCGGGATTCCATAGGAGCTGGCGCTGCCGGCGGCAGCGCTCCGCGGGGTGGCGGTCATGGAGGCGGGCGAGAGGCATGTCTCCAGGCTGCAAACGCCGCGTTAAGGCTTCGTTGTGTTGGCGGGGCCATGGGCTGCGCCACTGTGTCGCCCTTGCTCGACAAGCGCCGGCGGAGGACCTAAGGGATCCGGCAGAGGGCCCGCTGGTGCTGGCCCGTTCCGACGCGGACCCGGAGGCTGTTGCGGTGGCGGATAGGGAGACAGGGGCGGCGGAGGCGCCGGTGCTGGTGTGCGGCCTGGGCTCCCTGGGCCAGGCCTGTCTGCTGCGGCTGCTCACGTTCAACGTGCCCCTGGCCTGCGTGGATCGGGAGCCACCCCGGTGGCGTGACCCCAGCCTCGAGCAGCGGCTGCGGGGCTGCCTCACCCTGGGGGACATGCGCCAGCCCCATGTGCTGCGCCAGGCCGGTGCCCCCGCCGCCCGGGCGGTGCTGCTGCTCAGTTCCGCGAGCACGGAGAACATGGAAGCGGCACTCCAGGTGCGCCTGCTCAACCCCCGGGCCGACATCGTGGTGCGCTCCGGCGGGCGCCAGGCCGAGCTGGGGCTGCTGCTGGAGGAGCGTTTGCCCGGGATGGCGGTGGTGGATCCGGTGCTGCTGTGCGCCGAGGCGATCAGCTCCGCCCTGCGGCCGGAGACGATCCCCGTGAGCTTCGAGGCCCATGGCCAGGACTTCCAGATCCGGGCCCAGTGCTGGGACGACCACCGCTTTCAGCGTCCCCTGCGGCTGCCGCTGGAGCAGCCAGGCGGTGACCCGCTGCTGGTGATGCCCCGCAGCAGGTTTCCGGGTCACGACGATCCGTTGGCCACGGCGCGCCGCCGCTGGCGGCAGTGGCTGCCCCGGGGCCGCTGGGCGCCGCCGGGCCCGGGGTCCCGGGCGCAGCGGCTGGCCCTGCTGGCGCTGCTGCTGCTGGCGGCCCTGGGGGTGCACCTCTTCTCAGCGATGGGCGGCTGGCGCCAGGGGGTGTTCGTGACCCTGGCCCTGCTCAAGGGCGAGTATGTGGATCCGGTGAACGTGTTGCTGGAGGGCGGCCAGGGCCTGCAGGGGGTGAGTGGCTGGCTGATCGGCGGCACACTCTTGTATTCGCTGGTGGGCACCCTGCTCACCTCCGCCCTGGTGGCGGCGATCCTGGAGAGGCTGCTGCGCGACCGCATCGGCGCCTCCCGGCCCCGCCTGCCGCGGCGGGCGGGCCGGCCGGTGCTGCTGCTGGGCAGCGGCAGCCTGGCCGAGCGGGTGGCGCGCCTGCAGCAGCGTCTGGGGCGCACGGTGCTGCTGGTGGGGGCGGAGCGAACCGCCGGCACCACGGCCCTCGGCTTCGACGATCTGCCCGCCGCGCTGCAGGCGCTCGATGGCCTGCCGGCCCGGGCCGTGGGCCTGCTCTCCACCGACCTGCTGGCCAACCTGCAGGTGGCCCTGAGCCTGCAGCAGCGCTGGCCGGATGCCCGCATCGCCATGCTGGCCCACGCCTTCGGGGCCGCCGAGCAACTGGGGGACCTGCTCGGCGGCGTGGCGGTGATCTCTGCCATGGACCTGGTGGCCGATGCCATGGTGGCCACCGCTTTCGGCGAGGGGATCGAAGCGGTGCTGCGGCTGCGGGGCACCAATCTGCTGCAGGTTCTGTTTCGCGTCGCGGTGGACGACACCCTCTGCGACCGCAGCGTGGCCCGGCTGGAGAACGGCTATGCGGTCACCGTGGTGTCCCTGTGGCGCCCCCGGCACGTCGCCCCCCAGGCGCTGCCGCGGCTGGACACGGTGGTGGCCCCGGGTGACCAGCTGGTGGTGCTGGCCACTGCGGACAGCCTGCGGCGCATGGAACTGGGCGAGGCCACACCCCCGAGCTGCCGGCTGCGCCTGCAGCTCGACCAGGCCGGCCCCGCCACCAGCCGCTTTGAGCTGCAGCAGATCCTGGCGCGGGCGCTGGGCTGCCTGCCGGGCCAGGTGGCCGGGCTGCTCGATGGCCGGGAGCACCTCTCACCGCCGCTGGATGGCGACATCTGCGATCTCCTCACCGCGGAACTGCGCCGCCAGGGGGTGCGCTGCCAGGTGGAGCCGGCCTGAGCCGGGCGCGGCATCATGGCTAAGAGTTCTCACGCGTCCTGGTGTGGCGGGGAACGGCTCGCTTAACAACGTTCCAGGCCAGCTCCGGGCATGGGCTTCTTCATTCAGCTCACCGATGCGATCGCGGCTCGCCAGTCCCTCCTGGTGACCGGACTCGATCCCAACCCCGAGATGCTGCAGAGCTGGGCGGCCCGGCGGGGCCTGGGGGGCCGTTCCTTCCTCAGCCAGGCCCGCCACTGGATCAAGGCGGTGATCGAGGCCACCGCCCCCCACGTGTGCGCCTACAAGCCGAGCCTCGGGTTCTACCAGGCCCTGGGGCCCGTGGGGCTGGAGCTGCTGCTGGAGGTGCGCGACCTGGTACCGCGGGATCTGCCCCTGATCATCGACGCCAAGCACGGCGATCTCAACTCCTCCTCGGCCCTGGCCCAGTACCTGTTCAAGGAGCTGGCGGCCGATGCGGTCACCCTGTCGCCCCTGGCCGGCCAGGACATCGCCGCCCCGTTCCTGCTCTATTCCGGCAAGGCGGTGGTGATGACCTGCCACAGCTCCAACCAGGCGGCCCGGGTGATCCAGCACTACCCCAATGAGCAGGACCCCCTCTATCTGCGCATCGTGCGTGAAACCCAGCTCTGGGCCACCGCCGAGCAGCTGCTGCTGGAGGTGGGCACCAGCGACCCGGCGATCCTGGCCCGGGTGCGTCAGGAGGCGCCGGAGCGCTTCCTGATCTTGCGCAGCCTCTGGGGGGAGGAGGAGAGGTTGGAAGCCATGTTGCAGGCCGGCTTCACCGCCGCCGGCGATGGCCTGCTGCTGCCCCTGCCCCAGAACCTCCTGGTGGAGGACGACATCGCCGAGCGGGCGGCGGCCCTGAAAGAGCAGATCAGCACCAGCCGCGATGCCTGGCTGAACCAGCAGGAGCAGGCCGGCAGCTGCGTGCTGTGGCAGGCCCCGGCCGACACCGATCCGATGGATCAGCTGATCCTCGATCTGTTCGACATCGGCTGCCTGCTGTTCGGCGAGTACGTGCAGGCCTCCGGGGCGGTGTTCAACTACTACGTGGACCTGCGCCAGATCATCTCCGACCCCAACCTCTTCCATCGGGTGCTGCAGGCCTATGCCGGCTGCATGGCGGAGCTGGCGTTCGACCGCATCGCCGGCATTCCCTACGGCTCCCTGCCCACGGCCACCGGCCTGTCGCTCGTGCTGCACAAGCCCCTGATCTACCCCCGCAAGGAGGTGAAGGCCCACGGCGCCCGGCGGCTGATCGAGGGCGACTTCGAGGAGGGCGACCTGGTGGTGGTGGTGGATGACATCCTGATCACCGGCGGCAGCGTGCTGGAGGGCATCGCCAAGCTGGAGAGTTCGGGCCTGCAGGTGCAGGACGTGGTGGTGTTCATCGACCACGGCGGCGACCACGACCGCCACGCCAGCGAGCGGCTGGCGGCGGCTGGCTACCGCTGCCATGCGGTGCTCGACATCGGCCGCATCACCCAGGTGCTGCATCGCGCGGGCCGGCTCAGCGATGCCCAGGCGGCCACCCTGTTGCCCGGCAGCACCCTCGGCTGACGTCGCACTCGGTTAGGACAGCAGCCCCGGGTCCAGCCTCCGTGAACTCGTTCTCCGAGCCCTTCCTGCGCCGGCCGGTGCTCACCCTGGTGTTGACGCTGCTGGTGCTGTTGGTGGGTCTGGTGTGCCTGCCCAGGCTGGATGTGGAGAACCTGCCGTCGATCGCCCCCCCCCGGGTGAGCGTGACGGCCACCTACCCGGGCGCCAGCCCGCAGGTGGTGGAGCAGGGGGTCACGGCCCTGCTGGAGCAGCAGCTCAACGGCGTGGAGCGCCTTGATCAGATCCGCTCGGTGAGCTCCGCCGGCAGCAGTGTGATCAATCTCACCTTCAGCGGTGGCGATCCGGAGATCAACCAGATCAACACCCAGAACGAGGTGGCGGTGGTGCAGCGCCAGCTGCCGGCCCCGGTGGCCCGCTTCGGTTTGCAGGTGCGGCGCAGCTCCGACGACCTGCTGATGGTGCTCAGCTTCAGTGCCGATCGCGGTGCCTACAGCGACGGCTTCCTCAGCGGCTGGGTGGACCAGGTGGTGAAGGACCGGCTGCAGCGGGTGCCGGGGGTGGGCAACGTCACCGTGACCGGTGGCAGCAGCCTGGCCTTCCGCCTCTGGCTCGATCCGGTGCGGCTGCAGGAGCGCAACCTCACCCTGGCCGATGTGCGCCAGGCCCTGCAGGCCCAGAACGTGCTGGCGGCCCTGGGCCAGCTGGGCGCCGCCCCCAGCCCGCCGGGCCAGGAGATCACCCTGCCGCTGCGCATGGAGGGGCGGCTGCGTTCACCGGCGGAATTCGAACAGCTGGTGGTGGCCCAGGCCCCCAACGGCGGGGTCACCCTGCTGCGGGACGTGGGCCGGGTGGAACTGGGCATCGAGAGCTACGACACGGTGGCCACCAACCTGCAGGGGGATGCGGTGGTGGCGGTGCAGGTGTTCCAGCGCGACGGCAGCAATGCGATCGCGGTGAGCGAAGCGGTGAACCGGGCCCTGGCGGAGCTGGAGAACCGCTTTCCCCCGGGGGTGGATCTGCAGTTGATCGTGGACGAGGCCGACTTCGTGCGCGGCAGCATCCATGCCACCTTGGACAGCCTGCGGGATGCGGTCCTGCTGGTGTTCCTGGCCCTGCTGCTGGGCCTGGGCAACCTGCGGCTCGCCCTGATCACCGCCGTGGCGGTGCCGGTGGCGCTGGTGGGGGCACTGATCGTGCTGGTGCTCACCGACCAGTCGATCAACACCCTCACCCTGTTCGGCATGGTGCTGGCCACCGGCCTGGTGGTGGACGACGCCATCGTGGTGAGCGAGGACATCGGCCGGCGGCTGGAAGGGGGAGTGCCGCCGCTGCAAGCCGCCCGGGAGGCGATGGCTGAGCTGGGCAGCGCCGTGATCGCCACCTCCCTGGTGCTGGTGGCCGTGTTCGTGCCGGTGCTGGGCCTGGAGGGCAGCGTGGGCCGCCTCTATGTGCCGATCGCCATCACCATCAGCGCCACCATCGCCTTCTCCACCTTCAACGCCCTCACCTTTACGCCGGTGGCGGCCAGCCGCCTGCTGCGGCCGGGCCAGGCGCAACCGGCCTGGCTGCTGCGCTGGATTGATCCCCCCCGGCGCTGGCTGGAATCCCTGGAGACCCCCTACAGCCGGCTGCTGGAGCGCACCCTGGACTACCGCCGCCGGGTGGTGGCCCTGCTGCTGCTCGGCCTGCTGCTCACCGTGGTGGCGCTGGAACAGCGGCCCCGGGCCTTCATTCCCCAGGAGGACAACGGCCAGCTGCGGGGGGTGGTGATCCTGCCGGATGGCCTGGGCCTGCAGCCCACCACCGCCGCCATGGAGCGGGTGCGCCAGGTGATTGCCGCCGATCCCCTGGTGGCGCGGGCCAACTTCTACGCCGGCCGCTCCTTTGGGGACAGCAGTCCCAACAAGGGGCTGTTCTTCCTGCGCCTGCGGCCGATCGAGGAGCGCACCGGCCCCGACGACACCACCGAGGCGGTGGCCGAGCGGCTCAGCGCCAACCTGCGCCGCCAGGTGAAGGGGGTGGCCGTGCAGTTGAGCCAGGCCCCCTCCGTGCGCGGGTTCAGTTCCGAGGGGGGACTGGAGCTGGAGCTGCTCGACACCAGCGCCGGCCAGCTCAGCCTCGAGGCCTTCGCCCAGGAGGTCCAGAGCTTCGTCACGGCGGCGATGGCCACCGGTGAGTTCGAGCGGGTGTCCACCCGCTTCACCGCCACCGCCCCCCAGCTGGCCCTGGTGCCCGACCGGCTGCAGATGGCCTCCCTGGGGGTGAATCTCTCCACCCTGGTGGACGGCCTCGGCTCCGCCCTGGGCAGCGATTACGTCAACGACAGCTTTGAGAGCGAGCAGGTGCGCAAGGTGATCCTGCAGCTGGAGGGTTCGGGCCGGCGCGACACCGACGACCTGCTGGCCCTGCCGGTGCGCAGCAGCAGCGGCCAGCTGATTCCGCTGGCCCAGCTGGTGCGGGTGGAACAGGACAGCGGTCCCACCAGCATCAACCGCACCCGGTTGGTGCGGGCCATCTCGGTGCGGGCCCTGCCCAAGGCGGGCGTGAGCACGGGCCAGGCGATGGCCACCCTGGAGCGCCTCCAGGCGGAACAGCAGGGCGGCACCGACCTGGAGTGGGCTGGCCTGGCGCGGGAGGAGGCCCGGGCCGGCGGCAGCAATGGGCTCACCTTCGGCCTGGCGGTGCTGGTCACCCTGCTGCTGCTGGCGGGCCTCTACGACAACTTCCTCGACCCCTTCATCATCCTGATCACGGTGCCGCTGGCCCTGCTGGGCGCCCTGGTGGGACTGGCCCTGCGCGACCTGCCCCTGGACGTGTACGGCCAGATGGGCCTGCTGGTGCTGGTGAGCCTGGCCGCCAAGAACGGCATCCTGATCGTGGAGTTCGCCAACCAGCGGCTGGCCGAAGGGGTGGACCTGGACAGCGCCATTCGCGACGCCGCCCGCACCCGTCTGCGGCCGATCCTGCTCACGGCCGTGTCCTCCCTGGCCGGCTTCGTGCCGCTGCTGCTGGCCCGGGGCTTCGGCTCCGGCAGCCGGCTGAGCATCGGCACCGTGGTGTTCTCCGGCTTGCTGGTGGCCACCCTGCTCAGCCTGTTCGTGGTGCCGGTGCTCTACCGGATCATCAAGGGCTGGGAGCTGCGGCTGCTCGGGGGCCGGAGCCTCCAGCACAAGCCCCGTTGAACTGTCTGGGCTCAATCAGCCAAAACGGGATGCTCGCCGCCTGAACCGGCGGCCTCGCTTGCCCGTCAGTCGCCGCGGGTGTCCTCATCGGGGTTGCCTGGGTCCTGGCTGTCGCGCACGCCGAACCGCCCGATCAGCACCCCCAGCACGATGGCCAGGTAGCTGTTGCCGGCCACCGCCAGGGCAATGCTCACCATCTGGGCCGCGGGCGTGATCGGCAGGATGTCGCCGTAGCCGGTGGTGGTGAGCGACACGAAGGCGAAGTAGTTGAGCTTCACGAAGTCGAGCCTCCACACCGGTTCCAGCACGTCGGGCCCGGCCTGGCTGAGGTCGACGCCGGTGAAACTGCCAGGTGCCACCGTCTCCACGGCCGCACTCAGAAATCCGCCGGAGAGGCCCAGCATCAGGTAGCCGGCCAGGGCGCCACCCAGCACGGCCTGGTCGACGCTGCGTTCCTCACCCAGCTGGCGGATCAGGCGCTGGGCGCTCCAGACGCTGAACAGGGTCCAGAGCACCACCACCGGCACGCCGGTGCCGCGCAACTCCAGTGGGGTGAGCAGCCAGAGCCCGCCCACGGCCAGGGTGGCGATGCCCGTGGCCTGGTAGAGGCGCTTGTGGAGGGTGCTGTGGCGGCTCCGGTCGCCGCCGCTCCCCAGGGCCCGCAGCACCACCACCCCCAGGGCCAGATAGCCCGGGGAGGCCAGCCGGTTCCACGGATCGGGCAGGGTGAAGATGCCGAGCAGGGCCACGCAGCTGACCAGCAGCAGTCGGTAGTGGTGCTGGCGGGCGGCACGGGTCATGGGGGGCACGTCTCCAGCTGGCAGTTCACGCTGAACTCGAACGGCACCGCCGTCGCCGGCAGGCAGAGCAGATGGCTCACGCTGGCGGCCAGGTCGTGGGGCTGGGTCATGGCCTGGCGGGGGATCGCCGTGACGGCGGCGGCCATGTCGGTGTTCACCCAGCCGGGGCAGATCGCCGTGACGCGGATGCCGTCCTCCCAGCCCTCGTTGCGCATGCTCTGGCAGAGGGCCAGCAGGGCGAACTTGCTCACCCCGTAGGTGGCCAGCCCTCCCTTCACCCGTTTGCCGCTCATCGACACCAGCGTGAGCACCCGCCCGTCGCCGCTGGCGGCCAGCAGGGGCCAGGCGGCCCGGCTCAACCGCCAGGGGCCCATCAGGTTCACGTCCAGCACCCGGGCGATCTCCCCTTCCTCCCCGTCGCTGTAGCGCAGGCCCACCCGCGAGAACACGCCGGCGCAGTGCACCAGGGCCTCGATGCCGCCCCAGCGCTCCACCGTGGCCTGCACCCAGGCCCGGGGGCCGCGCGCATCAGTGTCATCGGCTCTTGCCTCGTAGGGCTGGATCAGCAGTCGATCGGCCGCGCCTTCGCCCAGGGTTGCCATGCAGGCTGGGTCGCGCACGCCGGCACTCACCCGGTGGCCATCGGCCAGCAGCCGCTCGGCGATGGCCCGGCCGATGCCGCGGCTGGCTCCGCTCACCAGCACCGTGCGCATGGCTGGGGGGTTGGCCGGGTTGGGCTGGGCTGGATGCCGGGTCACGTTCCGCCGGGCTCCTGCGCGGCCAGCCGCAGACGCGGTCGCACCGCCGCCACCGTGCTGTCCACCGTGCTCGCCGGCATCACGGGGATGGTGCGCTCCAGCTCCACGGCGCTCAGGGGTTCCTCCCAGCCGATCTGGCTCTGCAGCACCTGCCGATCGGCGTCGGAGGGGTCGTGGCCACGGCGCTGGCGCTGCTCGATGCGCTCGCGCAGCAGCGCCTCCGGTGCGCGGAATTCCAGGATCAGCAGCGGCACCCCGGCCCGCTCCGCCACCGCCGCCATGGCGGCCCGGTCGCTGCGGCGCAGAAAGCAGGCATCCACGATCACCGGGAAGCCCGCTGCCAGCACCGCGGCCGCCAGGGCCGGCAGCCGCGTGCCGAACAGCTCCGCGCTCACCTCCCGGGCGTAGGGGTCGCCCTGCCGGCTGGCCCGGGCCGGGATGCCCCAGAGGCCGAACAGGCGCTTGCGCTCCACGTCGGAGCGAAGACGGATGGCCCCCAGCTCGGCCGCCAGCGGCCGGCTGTGGTGCGATTTGCCGCTGCCGGAGAGCCCATGGCAGATCAGCAGGGCCTGGGGCGCGGGGGTGATGGTGGCCTCGGCCAGCGCCACGTAGGCGGCCACGGCCCCATCGCTGCTGCTGTCGCCGCTGAGGGCGGCCACCTTGGCCCGCACCAGGGCCCGGTAGCTCCCGTACCAGCGCCACAGGGCCAGGCCGCCGTAGTCGCCGCTGCATTCCAGCCAGTGGTTGAGCAGCCGGTCGCCCAGGGCCGCCTGGCCGCGCTGGCGCAGATCCATCACCAGGAAGGCCAGGTCGCTGACCACGTCGATCCAGCGCAGGGCAGGGCTGAATTCGAGGCAGTCGAACACTTCGATCCGCCCGGCCCGCAGCAGCATGTTGCCCAGGTGCAGATCGCCATGGCACTCCCGCACCCGGCCCTGCTCCAGCCGGCGGCGCAGCAGCGGCTCCAGCGCGGCGAAGGTGGCGGCGTTCCAGGTCGCCAGGCGCTCCAGCCGGGGCTGCAGGGCGGCTGCGGCCCGCTCCCGCAGGCAGGCGAAATTGGCCTCCACCGGCTCCCGCGCCGCCGCCGGCGTGCCAAGGGGGCCGCCGGCCGGGGCGATCGCGGCGGCGGCGTGGAAGCGGGCCAGGGTTTCAGCCAGGTGGTCGACCTGCTCGCCGCCCACCTCCCCCCGGGCCAGGGCTGCCGGCAGCAGGGCCTCCTGGGGGAACTGGCGCATGCGCACTGCCACCTCCAGCAGCGGGGTGTCCAGGATCTCCGCGTCGCTGCGATCTTCCGCCAGCTCCCGCAGCCGCGGCCCCTGTTCCGTGGGCACCACGGCCGCCAGGCCGAGGTACAGGTCGTCCACCAGGCGCCGGTTGAGGCGCAGCTCCTCGCGGCAGTCGTGCAGCCGACGCTCCAGGGTGGTGAAGTTCACGAAGCCCAGATCCACGGGCTTGCGGATCTTGTAGGTCACCGGGCCGGTGAGCAGCACCCAGGAGATGTGGGTCTGGATCACCGCGACGGCATCCACCGGATGGTCGTAGGCCTCGGGGCGGCATAGGGCCTCGATCAGCCCGCTGGTCACGCTCACGGGCCCCCCCACTGCTGGCCGCTGCCGACCCTCGAATCCAAGCAGATCTGCAACGATCCACAAGCCCGCGGGACCGCTTGGCTCGTGGCGGCGCTAAGCAGGGCCTGAATCCGCCGTGTCGCCATGGGGCGTGTCGTTCGCTGGGCCCTGGGCCTTGTGCTGGTGGGGGGGCTGCTGGTTGCCGGCCTGCTGCTGTTGCCCCTGGGTGAGTGGCTGCCGGGCGGCAGCGTCGGCGATGTGCCCACCGCCCAGGTGGTGAACGGCACCGCCTTCAACCGCCTGTTCCCGCCGGCCGGTGCCGGTGAGCAGCTGGTGTTCACCCAGGAGAAACGGGGCTTCAGCGAGGCCCGCCTCAAGCAGGGCGACGCCACCCTGGCCCTGCTGGCCATCTCGGACACCGCCACCGCCCCCGAGGCGCTCGAGAAGTTCAGCGCCAGTGGTGAGCGCATCCAGGGGTGGCCGGTGGTGGAGCAGGGCCCCCAGGCCAGTGCCCTGCTGGTGGCCGAGCGCTTCCAGGTGAAGGTGATTGGCCAGGGCACGGGGCTGGACGTCAACAAACGCCATGAGCTGCTGGACGCCTTCGACCTGAAGGGCCTGGCGGCGCTGCGGGCCCCGGCCCTGCCCCGCCGCCAGGCCGATCGCGACCGTTCCCGCCAACCCGCTCCCCAACCCGCTCTCTCCTCCGCTGCTGAGGCCGCATGAGTGCCACCGTTCTCGAACGCCTCGACCGCCTGCCCCGCCGCAACCTCACCGTGCTGGCCCTCAAGGGCATCAGCACCGTGGTGCCGGGCGACTGGCGCAACCTCACCTCCGCCGACGCCCTGATCGGGGAGGTGATGGGCAGCGATGATCCGGCCCTGATCGCCCAGGTGCGGGCCCGGGCCGACCTGCTCAGCCGCGCCCGCCACGAGGGCTACGGCCGGGCCCTGGGCCTGTACGAGGCGGTGAACCGCTCCCAGAAGGCCGCCGGTGGGCTGCGGCTGCTGGCCAATGTGGGCGGCGCGGTGCCGCTGCTGCGGCGGGTGGCCGACCTCACGCCGGCCAGCGACACCCTGCAGGCCGCCGATCTGGGGCTCAAGGTGGCCGCCGAGCTGCTGGCCTTCACCCAGGTGAACGGCCTGCCCGGCGACAGCTTCGGCGACTTCGCCGCCGCCCTGGCGGAGTACGGCAGCGAGGCGCGGGTGCGGATGGCGGCACTGGTGTGCTTCGACGCCCTGCTGCCCCTCGGCGATCAGGCGCTCGAGCGGCTGGACGGGCTGCTCGGCCAGGTGGGCCAGGGGGACCTGCGCCAGCTGCCGGGCTATGCCGGGATGGCATCCCTGATCCCGGGCCGGGGGGATGCGGCCCACCTGAACTTCATCCGCCGCGGTGTGGACACCTGGCTGGGCTGGGCCGGCGGTTTTGTGGGCGGCCTCGGCCTCACTGGCCAGAAGGCGGTGCGGGCCCTGGAGACCACCCTCGGGCCCTGGCAGGGCCGGTTCGACCAGCTGGCCACCTTCCTCGACGTCTTCACCGACACCTACCGCCATACCGGCACCCAGGCGGTGGCCCGTCGGCTGGTGGAACGGGCCGCCGCGGAGATCTGAGCCGAATGGCAATGCCCCAGCTCACCCTGCGCGCCAAGCTGTCGCTCCTGGCCGCCCTGCTGGCGCTGCTCGGGGTGTTCGCCCTGGCCTGGCAGCTGCGCCGCCAGTACAACCAGCGGGCGGTGGCGGCCTGCGGCCAGCTGCGGAGGGAGATCGGCACGCTCAAGCGCGGCGAGTTCGATGTGCGCCTGAAGGAGATGCGCACCATCCGCCTCAATCCCGCCCAGGCCGAGACGCTGCGCAACGCCGATCCCGGTGCCTACGCCAGCTACGCCGCGGCCTATGGCCAGCTGGTGGACCAGGTGGCCCAGGTGGCCGACCGGCTGGGCGAGAAAGTGGACCAGTTCCAGCGCCAGGGTTGCGTCGACCTGGGGCCCGGCCCCTGAGCACCGGCCGCGCCCGGCTTCAGTCGAAGCCCAGCAGGTCGAAGATCTCCCGGTCTTTGAGGGATTCGGCCTCCAGGGGTTCCACGGATTCGAGCATGGTGCGCGCTAGCCGCAGGTACTCGTTCTGCACCGCCTCCACCTCGGGTGTGGCCTCCATCTCGAAGATTGTGCACTTCTTCAGCCGCGAACGCCGGATGGCGTCGAGATCGGGGAAGTGGGCCATGGTTTTCATGCCCACCCGCGCGTTGAACTTGTCGATCTCGTCGGTGTCTTTGGAACGGTTGGCCACCACGCCACCGAGACGCACCTTGTAGTTCTTGGCCTTGGCCTGAATCGCGGCGATGATCCGGTTCATCGCGAAGATCGAGTCGAAGTCGTTCGCCGTCACGATCAGGCAGTAGTTGGCGTGCTGCAGCGGGGCAGCGAAGCCACCGCACACCACGTCGCCGAGTACATCGAAGATCACCACATCGGTGTCGTCGAGAAGATGGTGTTCCTTCAGCAACTTCACGGTCTGGCCGGTTACGTAGCCACCGCAGCCGGTGCCGGCGGGTGGGCCGCCCGATTCCACGCACTGAACGCCGTTGAAGCCCTCGAACACGTAATCCTCAGGACGCAGCTCCTCGGTGTGGAAGTCCACGCTCTCCAGGATGTCGATCACCGTGGGCACCATCTGTTTGGTGAGGGTGAAGGTGGAGTCGTGCTTGGGATCACAGCCGATCTGCAGCACCCGCTTGCCCAGCTTGGAGAAGGCCGCCGAGAGATTGGAGCTGGTGGTGCTCTTGCCGATGCCACCCTTGCCGTAGACGGCAATGACCAGCGCACCTTCTTCGATGTGCAGGGCCGGATCCTGGTGCACCTGAACACTGCCCTCGCCATCGGTGCGTGTGAGGGTGGTCGTCATGGCAAAACGTGGGGTTGAAGGTCCATCAAACTCAGGCAAAGGTGCGGTGCGGCAGGTGTGGGTGTAAAGCGAAACATCGCCAGGCCGATGGTGGGGATCTGCCCACAGGATCTGCTAACAGAACGATGGGTAGCAATACTCAACCAGCCCAGCTCAGGGGCCTCAGCGGCTGAAATGGGCCTTGGCGTCGTGCAGGGTTTCGGCATCGATCTGGGCTATGCCCCTCTCGATGGCAAAGCTCTCGGTGTTGCGCCGCACCTTGCCGCGCACAAAGAAGGGAATGTGGCGCAGTTCCGCCTCCCCGGCGGCGGTCCACACCAGCTCGCCGCCGCTGGCTGCCTGGGGGGATACCCCCGGCTCGCTGCCTGCCGCAGCCTGGGGCTCGGGCGCCCCATCCGCCAGATGGCTGCGGTGACCCTCCACGAATTCGAAGTCGTGGCGGAACATGCCGATCAGGTGTTCCTCCAGCCCCATCATCAGCGGGTGCACCCAGCTGTCGAAGATCACGTTGGCCCCCTCCCAGCCCATCTGGGGGGCATAGCGGGCGGGCACATCCTGCACATGCAGCGGCGTGCTGATCACGGCGCAGGGGATGCCCAGGCGCTTGGCGCTGTGGCGCTCCATCTGGGTGCCGAGCACGAGCTCCGGTGCCGCCTCGCCCATGGCTGCCTCCACGGCGAGGTAGTCGTCGGTGATCAGGGCCTCAAGGCCCAGCTCCTGGGCGCAGGCGCGCACCTCCCGGGCCTGCTCGCGGCTGTAACTGCCCAGCCCCACCACCGCAAAACCCAGCTCACGGCTGGCGATGCGGGCGGCGGCGATCGCATGGGTGGCATCGCCGAAGATGAACACCCGCTTGCCGGTGAGGTAGGTGGAATCCACCGAGCGCGAATACCAGGGCAGGCGCGAGCGGCGCTCCGCTGCGCACACCCCATCAGCCCCGGCCAGGAGCTCGCTGGGGAGATCCATCCCCAGCAGCCCGTGCAGTTCCCTCAGGAACGCCACCGTGGCCCCGATGCCGATGGGCACCGTCTTCACCGTGGGCTGGTTGAAGTTGCGTTCCAGCCAGCTGCAGGCCGGGCCGGCCACCTCCGGGTAGAGGCACAGGTTGGCATCGGCGCCCGGGATGCGCTGCAGGTCGGCTGGCCGGGCTCCCAGGGGTGCCACCACCGCCGCATCGATGCCGTAGCCGGCCAGCAGCTGGGTGATCTCGCGCACGTCGTCACGGCAGCGGAAGCCCAGCAACGTGGGCCCCAACAGGTTCACCCGCGGCCGGCGGCCCTCGCTGCGCCAGCGGTGGGGATCGGGCCTGGGTGACCCGGGGGGGGGCACCTGCTCCTTCAGCAGGCAGCGCAGCAGCTGATAGAAGGTTTCCGCCGCTCCCCAGTTTTCCTTCTTGGAGTAGGCGGGCAGCTCCAGGTTCACCATCGGGATGCCGCCCAGGTCCATGCCGGCGGCCAGGGCGCCGGGCTGGTCTTGGATCAGTTCGGCGGTGCAGCTCTCGCCCACCAGCAGGGCCTCGGGCCGGAAGCGGGCCACCGCGTCGGCGATGGTGCGCTTCACCAGCTCGGCCGTGTCGCCGCCTAGATCCCGGGCCTGGAAGGTGGTGTAGGTGACCGGCGGACGGCGGTCCCGCCGCTCGATCATCGTGAACAGCAGGTCGGCGTAGGTGTCGCCCTGGGGTGCGTGGAGCACGTAGTGCACCCCCTCCATCGAGGTGGCGATGCGCATGGCGCCCACGTGGGGCGGGCCTTCATAGGTCCAGAGGGTGAGTTCCATCAGGCGTAGGAAAGGACGGTGCGGCGGCGCAGGGGACGGGCGAACAGCTCGGCCAGGTCGGCGGCCTGGTCGATGCCGTGGATGGGGCTGAACACCAGTTCGATCGACCACTTGGTGGCCATCCCCTCGGCCTCCAGGGGATTGGCCAGGCCCAGGCCGCAGAGCACCAGGTCGGGGCGGGCCTCCCGCACCCGCTGCAGCTGGTTGTCCACATGCTGGCCCTCACTCAGCTGGGTGCCGGCCGGCAGCAGGGGCAGCTCCTCCGCCATCAGGTGACGGTCGAGATAGGGGGTGCCCACCTCCACCAGCTCCATGCCGCACTCGCGGCTGAGGAAGCGGGCCAGGGGGATCTCCAGCTGGGAATCGGGCAGCAGGAACAGCCGCTTGCCGGCCAGCACCGCCCGGTGGGGCGCCAGGGCCCGCTGGCCCCGCTCCACCAGGGGATCGAGCACGGCCGCCACCCGGCCTGGGTCGATGCCGAAGGCGGCCGCCGCCGCCGCCATCCAGGCGCGACTGCCCTCCACCCCGAGCGGGTAGGGGGCGGGGATCAGCTCGGCGCCGCGGTCCACCAGGGCCCGGGCGGTGCCGCTCAGGAAGGGCTGGGCCAGCAGCACCTTGGTGCCGGGGCCCACGGCCGGCAGCTCGGTGGAGCGCCGCGGCGGCAGGCTGGCCACCCGCTCGATGCCGAGCTTCTGGAACAGGCCCACCAGCCGGTCTTCCACCGCATCGGCCAGGGTGCCCACCAGCAGCAGCTGCGACTCCGGCGCGTCCGGATCCGGGCGGGGCATCAGCGGGATCAGGGCCTGCAGGGCGCCGTCCTCCCCCTGGGTGAAGGTGGTTTCGATGCCACTGCCGCTGTAGTTGAGCACCATCACCCGGCCGGCGTGCTGGCGGCCCAGCCGCTCGGCCGCCTTGGCCAGGTCGAGCTTGATCACCTCACTGGGGCAGCTGCCCACCAGAAACAGGGTGCGGATCTCGGGGCGGCGCTCCAGCAGTTGGCCCACCAGCCGGTCGAGCTCTTCGTTGGCGTCGGCCAGGCCGGCCAGGTCGCGCTCGCCCAGGATCGCTGTGCCGAAGCGCGGTTCCGCGAAGATCATCACGCCGGCCGCGCTCTGCACCAGGTGGGCGCAGGTGCGCGAGCCCACCACCAGAAAGAAGGCATCGGGCATGCGCCGGTGCAGCCACACGATCGAGGTGAGTCCGCAGAACACCTCCCGCTGGCCGCTCTCGCGAATCAATGGTGCCGCTTCGGGCGGGGCTGCCGAGGGGGGTGTGGCAGTGACAGCCATCCGAGCACCAGGAAATCCGTCCTTCACGATGCCGATGCCGACGGCAGGGTGGGGGGTCCGTCCGAAAAAAACCGGTTCTGTTCGGGATCAGGCTTCCCGGGACGGCGGCTGGGCCACCTTCAGGTCTGCCAGCGCAGGTCGAGGCTGCAGCCCGCGCGTGGGTACGGCTCGAGCTCGCCGGCGCCCGGTGCGTCGGTGCTGGGGGGTACCGGAGCGAAGCGGGGAGCATCCGCCTCCAGCTGCCACTGGGCCTCCACCTCGCCCCCTCGCACGAGCTGCAGCTGCAGCGGGGATTGGGGGGGAATGCCGGGATGCAGGCAGGGATAGAGCCGCTGGGCACGCCAGCGCACCGCCACCGGCCCGTCGTCCAGCGGCAGGGGCCGCCCCTGCAGGCGCAGCTCCCAGTTCTGCCGGAAGGCTGGGTTGGCCAGCAGTTCGATCCGCCGCAGCGACGCATCCACGAAGCGGCTGGTGAATCCCCCCTCCCGCGGCGTGTCGCAGATCAGCGGCCAGGGCTCCAGGGCCTGGCGCACCTGCAGGGCGGCGCCGCTGGCCGGGTCGTGCCACTCCAGCAGCAGGGGAAAGCGCCACTCCCAGATGGCATCGAAGGGTTCGGGCCGCAGGGGGAGCCCGGCGGCGGCCAGGTCGGCCAGCACGGCCTCAAGATCCTGCCGGAGCTGGCTCGGCAGCAGCATGCGGTCGTGCAGCTCGGTGCCCCAGTCGCGCAGCGCCCGCGGCCGGCGCTGGGGATCCAGCAGCAGGGCGGCCACACTGCTCCAGAGCAGGGCGATGGCGGCCATCCAGCTGGCGTGGGGCAGGGATTCAATGGCCCGGAACTCCACTAGCCCCAGGCAGCCGGCCGGCGCGCCGGGGTTCCAGAACTTGTCGAAGCTCACCTCGGCGCGGTGGTTGTTGCCGGAGCGGTCGGCGTGGAGATGGCGCAGGGTTTCGCCGATCAACCAGCGCTGATCGCCCGGCTCGCAGCGTTCCAGCACGGCGTAGGCCAGTTCCAGATCGAGCAGGGAGCCCAGGGCCTCATCGGTCCGCGGCGACTGGGATGCCGGCCCCACCCCCTCGCCGCTGAACAGGTAGCTGAGGCTGGGGTGGTGCTGGAAGTAGCGCAGGATTCCCGCCAGCCAGGCCGGTCGGCTGAACAGGGGGTTGCGCTCCAGGTCGGGGCCACCCCAGAGCAGGTGGTTGCCGCCGCCGGTGCCGCGCTCACCCCCCTCCGCTGTGGCGCGCCAGCTGCAGAGCCCCACGTCCGCGGCCGCCGCCTCCAGCAACGCCAGCCAGTCGCGGTAGGCGACCCAGCCGGGGCACACCGGCAGGTTGATCTCCAGCACGCCCGGGTCGGCGGTCAGGCCGAGCACCTGCCAGCTGTCGCCGGCATCCACCGGCAGCAGGCCGCTGAACTCGGGTGGGGAGAGGGGGCCCCCCAGGGCTGGATCGCTGGCCAGGCCGCTGATTGCGCGCAGCAGCAGCTCGGTGGGGTGGCGTTCGAGGGGGGGGAGAAACACCCCCCAACCCGCCGCGCCGATCTCCAGGGTGAGCAGCTGGCAGGGGATGTCTGCGGGGAAATGGGGGAGCGGCAGCCGCAGCCCCGCCGGCCCCGGGGCAGGCACCAGCTGGCGCAGTCGCTTGGCCAGGGGCCAGCGGGCGCTGGTCCAGCCGGTGGCTTCCGACCAGGTGAGCGGGGCCGCCCACACGCGGCGCGAGGGATCGCCGGGATCGACCAGGCGCACGGGCTGCAGGGTGGTGCCCAGGGCGTGGCCCAGGGCCCGCAACCAGGCCTTGCCGCGCTTGGGCGGGAGCGGTTGGCCCCGGGCGTCGCTGCGGGGCCAGGGGGCGATGCCCTGGCCCTCGCGATCCACCACCAGGCGCAGGGCCCAGCGGGGGTTCACCTCGCCCTCGTAGCGCTTGCCGCTGCAGTACAGCAGGGTGCTGTCGGGCCAGGTGCGGCTCTGGATCGCCGCGGCCATGGCCCGGGCCATGGCCAGTTTGCCGGGGCCGTCCGCCGCCACGGTCCACTCGGCCCCTTCCGGGTTGAGCGGGATGTAGGTGGGCTCGCCGCCCAGGGTGAGCTGCACCCCGGCCTGGGCCAGGCGCTGCTCGGCCCGCTCGGCGGCCTGGTCCATCCACTCCATGCCATCGGGAGTGGCATCGGGATTGGAGTCGAGGTTTCTGATGCCCCACGGGTCGGGAGCACTGCCCGGTACCGCGGCTGGATTGGCAACGGAGCTGCTGTGATTTGGCACGGAAACAGCGACGGATCAGCTGCGGAATTCTTGCGCTGTTGGTTGAATGGGGCCACTCCGGCAGCCGGATCCGGGCCGACATGCTGCCTTCCTCCTTCCGCCGGCGTCCTGGACACAGGCGTCCACCCACCAGAAGGAGCAGCCAACCCTGGCGAGCTCCCCTGCTGCTCGCCGTGGTGGTGAACCTGGCAGCCCTGGGCTACCGGGTTGTGGAGGGCTGGGATTGGGGCGACAGCTACTGGATGGTGGCGATCACCCTGAGCACCATCGGCTATGGGGAGGTGAATCCCCTCACCACGGGAGGCCGGATCGTCACGGCCCTGTTGATCCTGGGTGGCCTGGTGGTGGTGCAGATCAGCATCCAGGGGGTGCTGGGGCTGAGTGAGTCCGGCTACTTCCGCCGCATGCGGGAGCGGCGCTTCCGTCGTTGGTTAGGTGCCATGCAAGACCATGTGATTCTCTGCGGCTATGGCCGCATCGGCCGGGAGATCGCCAGCCAGGTGACCCGGGAGGGGGTTCCGTTGCTGGTGGTGGACATGGATCCCGATCGGCGGGCCGCGGCGGAGGAGTTGGGCCTCGCGGTGATGGCCGCCGATGCCACCCTGGATGAAACGCTCATGGCAGCGGGCATTCAGCGCTGTCGCTCGCTGGTGGTTGCCCTCTCCAGCAATGCAGCCAATCTCTACGTGGTGCTCAGTGCCCGCGGATTGGCTCCGACCTGTCGTCTGATCGCCCGTTCCGACAGCGAGGAGGCGGAGCGCAAACTGCGGTTGGCGGGGGCGGACGAGGTGATCAGCCCCTACGTGAGCGGCGGACGGATGATGGCCGCCAGCGCCCTGCGGCCGCTGGCGGTGACCTTGATGGATCTGATCTCCGGCACAGATTGTGAGGTGGAGGAGTTTCGTCTGAGCGCCAATCCGGACGACCTGGGCCCCCTCTACGGCTCCACCCTGGGGGAGCTGCAGCTGGGGCAGCGCACAGGCGCCCTGGTGCTGGCCGTGCGCACCCCCCCCTCGAATGCGCCCGTGCGCCAGTACAGGGGCACCCAGTACAGCAGCGGTGACGACACCTTGATTGCCAATCCGGGGCGCGACCAGCGGCTGATGCCCGGCCAGATGCTGGTGGTGATGGGCAGCAAGGCCCAGTTGGCCCAGGTGGAGCGGCTCCTGGGCACGGCCCTGCGCAGCGTGGACGCGGTGGCCGGTTGATGCCCCTTCAGCTGTCGGCCTCCTCCAGCAGCTGGCGTTTCAGTTCGATCTGGTAGCCCTCTGCCATCGCTTCGAGGGCCTGCTCCTCCCGTTCATTCACCTCGAGTGCCTCGGCCAGGGTCATGTCCGGCACCTGGGTGGCGCCGACGGCGGTCAGGGCCACCCCCAGGGAGGCACTGTCGCGATGCCAGATGGCGGCAGCTTCGGCCAGCTTGCCCAGGGCCTCCTCCCCCACCGCCAGGCCCCGGTGTTGGTTCACGGCCGCCGCCAGCCGCCGTTCGTCGAACACGGCCGCCGCGGCCAAGTGGGCCGCATGCAGGGCCCCGAGGCTGTACAGCGCCTCCGACCGCAGGGTGGCCAGGCTCTTGCCGAGGGCTCGCTCTCGTACCCCCTGCCAGGGCTCCGAGGGCGTGGTGTCCTGCTCGGCATCGGCAACCTGGTCCGGATGCTGCCCCATGGCCTCGATCCGGTCTCCTGGAGCCGCCAGCAGGTTGGGTTCCAGCCGATCGCCCAGCCTGCGCAGCCGCCGTGCCAGCCAGGCGACCAGGTTTGAACGCAACCCCATCCGAATCCTGCAGGTGTTCCTACTGTGGCGGCAACGGCGGTCCTGGCGGCCCATTCACCCCCAACGGCCCGATGTTTCCCGACGTCCCGTTCCCATGTCCCGGTCCCATGAGGCTTCTGAGAGGTTTCTGACGCGTTCATGTACGGATTGATCAACCGGGCCATTCGGGACATGGTTCTGGCCAACCAAGGCGAGGCGACCTGGATCCGGGTGCTGGAGCGCGCCGGGACCCAAGCAGAGCACTTTGAGGCGATGGAGCCCTATCCCGACGCCCTCACCCACCAGCTGATTGAGGCGGCCAGTGCGGAGCTGCAGCTCCATCCCCACGCCTTCATGCGGTCATTCGGTGAGTTCTGGGTCACCTACACGGCCGCGGAGGGCTATGGCCAGCTGATGGATTTAGCGGGCTCCAGCCTGCCCGAATTTCTCCAGAATCTCGACGACCTGCACGCCCGGGTGGGGGTGCATTTCCCCAGGCTCACGCCGCCCAGTTTTGAGACCCAAGCCCACGAACCCGGCTCCATGCATCTCCATTACCATTCCCAGCGGGAGGGTCTGGCGCCGATGGTGATTGGACTTGTGGAAGGTCTGGGCCAGCGGTTTGATACGGCCGTGGAGGTGGATCAGATCGCCTGCCGCAGGGAAGGCGACGACCACGATGTGTTCGAGGTTCGCTATCACGAACCTTCCGCCGATCAGCCATGATCCTGGCCCCTTCGGCCCAGTTGTTTCCGGAACTGTTTCCGTTCCACTGGGTTGTGAATGCCGATATGGTCATCACCCAGGTGGGGGTGGCACTGCAGAGGCTCCTGGGCGCGGAGGTGGTGGGTTCCTCCCTCGGCCAGCAGCTCAGCTGGCTGCGCCCCTGCGCTGTGGAATTCAGCCTGGAGGGCATGGGCAGAATCCGCAGCAAGCTCTCGGTGCTGCAGTTTCAACGGGTGCCCCTGCAGCTCAAGGGCGAGGTGGTGGTCGACCGCGACCATGTGTTCTTCCTGGGCTCGCCGGTGGTGCATTCCCTGGCGGAACTCGGCCAGCTGGGCCTCGGTCTGGCGGACCTGCCCCGCCACGACGGCCTGCTGGATTCAGTATTGCTGCACCAGATCCATGAACTCACACTTCAGGACAAGGTGTCGCGCCGCACCAGTGAGCTGGCCCAGCTGGCCACCCATGACGAGCTCACCGGTGTGGCCAACCGCCGGCTGTTTCGCCGCGATATCCAGGCCCAGCTGCAACTGCACCGGCGCCTGGCAGCGCCCCTCTCCCTGATGATGCTCGATCTGGATCGGTTCAAGCGGTTCAACGATGCCCATGGCCATCTGGCCGGCGATTCCTGCCTGCATGCCGCTGCCCAGCGGCTGGTGTCCCTGGTGGGACGGGGCGGAGATCGGGTGTATCGCTACGGCGGCGAGGAATTCGCCTTGCTGCTGCCCCACACCGATCACAAGGGCGCTGAAGCGCTGGCCGCCCGCATCGTGGAGGGCTTCGCCTCCGCTCCGCTCCCCTTGTCCGAGCAGGGACTGACGCCATCGATCACCCTGAGCGTGGGGATCGCCTGCACCGAATCAGTCGCGGATGGCGATCTCACCGACACCCTGCTGATCTCGCGGGCCGACCAGGCCATGTATCGCGCCAAACATGCCGGTCGCAACTGTTTCGTGACCTACAGCCCAAACCGGAGCTGACGCCCCATGGCAGGGGCCAGGCGGGTTGAACCGCTGGAGGCCCAGAGCCTGCGCCAGGAAACCATCACCCTTGGTCGTGATTCCGGCCGCAAGAGTGGGCGGATTGCCTGGGTTGGGGAGCCTCCCCTGATCGCGCCCCGGGTGAGTGACAGCGATCCGCGCCTGCCCTGCTTCCAACAGGTGGCGGACGTGCAGGCCTTCAGCAACTTCAGGCTGGCGACCAGTGGATTCGATGCGCCTGGCAAGGTGCGGTTATCAGCACAGCGCCCGCGCGCAGCGGTCTTCAAATCTCTTTATGGTTGAGTCACGTTTCGCAACGCACCCCCTTCCATGGCTGATTCCAACACCTCCCGCTTCGGCTTTGTTTCCTTCGCTGAAACCTGGAATGGCCGCCTGGCCATGCTCGGCTTCGTGATCGGCCTGGGCACCGAGCTGCTCACCGGTCAGGGCATCCTGGGTCAGCTGGGTCTGGGCTGAACAGCTGGCGCCAACGCCCTCTGACATACCCCCATCGCTCGTCCGGCTCCGCCGGGCGAGCTTTTTGTTGGACATCCCTGCCAGGGACGCCGTCGCTGCCAGCATGAATGGCGCCTCGCGCCGTTCCCATGCCGAGCACCAGCGTCGCCCGCGGTCGCCGAGCCCCGCTTGTCCTGGGGCGTCTGCTGCTCGGGCTGGTCCTGCTGCTGCTGGCCCGCAGCGGCGAAACCAGGCCGGTGGATCCCCTGCCCTCCTGGGTGGACGGGCCCAGCAAGCGGGCGATCACCACCTTTGTGGAGGCGGTGTCCACGCCGGGGTCCGGCCAGTTCGTCCCCCCTGCCGAGCGCATCGCCACCTTCGACAACGACGGCACCCTCTGGGCCGAGCGTCCCTTCTATGTGCAGGGCCTGTTCGCCCTGGATCGGGTCAGGGCCCTGGCTCCGGCCCACCCCCACTGGCGCGGGCAGGAGCCCTTCGCCTCCGTGTTGCGCGGCGATCCCACCGCGGCGCTGGCCGGCGGGGAAGCGGCCCTCGCCGCGCTGATCACCGCCACCCATGCCGGCCTCAGCACCGATGAGTTCGACCAGCTGGTGCGGGACTGGATCCGCACGGCCCGCCATCCCGACACGGGGCGGCCTTACACCGAGATGGTGTACCAGCCGATGCTGGAGCTGCTGGCCTACCTGCGCCAGCGCCACTTCAAGACCTTTGTGGTGTCCGGCGGTGGCGTCGACTTCATGCGTCCCTGGGTGGAGCAGACCTATGGCATCCCCCCGGAGCAGGTGATCGGCAGCAGCATCCAGACACGCTTTTCCCTGCGGGATGGCCAGCCCGTGCTGATTCGGTTGCCGGAACTGCGGCTGCTGAATGATGGTGCCAGCAAACCCGTGAGCATCCAGCACCACATCGGCCGGCGCCCGATTGCGGCCTTCGGCAACTCCGATGGCGACCTGGCCATGCTGCAGTGGACGATGGCCGGTTCAGGGCCCCGCTTCGCCCTGCTGGTGCATCACACCGACGGCCAGCGCGAGTGGGCCTACGACCGCGGCAGTGCGGTGGGGCGGCTCGAGGGGGCCTTGGTTGAGGCCCGCGCACGGGGCTGGACGGTGGTGGATATGCGCCGCGACTGGCGGGTGGTGTTCCCTTCGCCGGTCAGCGGCCCGTGAGTGCGGGCATGAATGAGGACCTTCAGCAGGGGTTGAAAATCTGAAGATTTTCCGTTTTTACGCGTGATGGTGCAGTTTCCTTCTGTGGGCATCGGAGTCTGCCACTAGTTTTGGTGGGATTATTTTGTCTGTTCACTGCGGGAGTTGGTCGGCGATGAAAGACAAGTCTGAGAAGTCGGGGAAGAAGCATAAGAAGCAATCCAAGAAGACGAACTTGATTGCCTTTAATGGTGGCAGCGATACGTATGAGCCTTCGCCCATTCAAGATGACTTCGCCGAATTTCCTGAGGGCAAGCCCCCCAAGCTGGATCGCAAGCTCTATGAGAAAGAGCTTGCTCGCCTGCAGGTGGAGTTGGTGAAGATGCAGTATTGGGTCAAACATGTTGGCTATCGATTGATCATCCTGTTCGAGGGACGGGATGCGGCCGGCAAAGGTGGCACCATCAAGCGCATCACCGAACCGCTCAATCCCCGTGGCTGTCAGGTGGTTGCCCTAGGTACGCCCTCCGACCAGCAGAAATCCCAGTGGTATTTCCAGCGCTATGTGGAGCACTTCCCTGCCGCCGGTCAGATCGTGTTATTCGACCGCAGTTGGTACAACCGAGCCGGCGTGGAGAGGGTGATGGGTTTCTGCAAGCCCGGCGAAGTCGATGAGTTCATGCTCTCCTGTCCCGAGTTTGAACGCATGCTGGTGCGCAGCGGGATCACCCTGATCAAGTATTGGTTCTCCGTGAGTGACGACGAGCAGGAGGCCCGATTCCGCTCCCGCTTGGAGGACCCTGCCCGGCGCTGGAAGCTGAGCCCGATGGATCTTGAGTCGCGGGACCGCTGGGTGGAGTTTTCCCGGGCCAAGGATGAGATGTTTGCCCGCACCAACATTCCCGAGGCCCCCTGGTTCACCGTGGAAGCTGATGACAAGCGCCGGGCCCGGCTCAACTGCATTCGCCACCTGCTCAGCAAGGTGCCCTACGAGGACATGACGCCGGAACCCATCAAATTGCCGCCGCGCAAGGACTGTGGCGGCTACCACCGCCCGCCCATGAATGAGCAGTTCTTCGTGCCCAACCACTACAGGTAGGGCGTGACCGGGCCATAGGCCGGGCTCCAGCGGGCCTGCTCGAGACAGTGCCGGGCTTCCTCGGCGGTGGCGGCCCGGCGGGCCAGGTTTTCCCGCACCCCGGTGATCGCCACCGCTTCCGCCACAGCCCTGGCCACGGCAGGTGCGTGCTCCAGGGCCGGCATCAGGGCGGCATCGGCATCCCGGCTGGCGGGGATGTGCTCTGCCAGGGCTCGCAGGCCGGCATCAATCATGCTGTCGGTGATGGCCCGCAGACCCACGGCCACCGCGGCAAAGCCGAGGCCGGGGAACAGGAAGCAGTTGTTGCATTGGCCGATCACGCGCGTGCCGGTGGCGCTGGCCACGGGCGCGAAGGGGCTGCCGGTGGCCACTAGGGCGCGCGCCCCGGTCCAGCGCAGCAGGTCGGTCGGGCTGGCCTCCGCCAGGTGGGTGGGGTTGGAGAGGGGCAGGATCACCGGCCTGGGGCAATGGGTCGCCATGGCCCGCACCACGGTTTCGCTGAAGGCGCCAGCCACCGTGGAGGTGCCGATCAGCACCGTGGGTTTCACCCGTTCCACCACCTCCAGCAGCGGGATCCGGCCTTGGGCGTCCCGGTGCCAGTGCTCCACTTCCTCGGCGCGGCGCGCCAGGCTGGCGGCGGGCAGGGTGAGGTTGGCCATGCCCGCCACCAGCAGGCCGGGCCGATCGATGGCCCAGAGGCGGGTCCGGGCTTCCTCGGCGGTCAGCCCCTCCGCCTCCAGCAGGCGCAGCAGCCCCTCGGCGATGCCGCAGCCCGCGGTGCCCGCCCCGAAGATCACGATGCGCTGGTCGGCCAGCCCCTGGCCCAGGCCCCGGCAGGCGGCCAGCACCGCCGCGCTGGCCACACCGCTGGTGCCCTGGATGTCGTCGTTGAAGCTGGGCAGCCGCCAGCGATGCCGGTCGAGCAGCAGCCGGGCCGTGTTGGTGCCGAAGTCTTCCCAGTGCAGGCAGGCCCCGGGGCAGTGCTCCGCCACCGCGTCCACGAATTCATCCACGAAGGAGAGATAGGCCTCCCCCTGCAGCCGGGGCTGGCGCAGTCCTGGGTAGAGGGGATCGTTGAGCAGGCTCTGGCGATTGGTGCCCACATCGAGCACCACCGCCAGCACCCGCTCGGGATGGAGGCCGGCGCAGAGCGTGTAAACCGCGAGCTTGCCCTGGCAGATGTGAATCCCCCCCACCCCCTGGTCGCCGATGCCCAGGATTCCCTCGGAGTCCGTGACGAGTACCAGATCAACCCCGCCCTGGATCTGGGTCCCCAACACCTCCCCCAGCCGTCCCCGCTGGGATGCGCTGAGGAACAGGCCGTCGATCGGGGTGCGGTAGGTGCAGCTGAACCGCTGGATCGCCGCACCCACCGTGGGGGTGTACACGATCGGCAGCACCGCATCGAGATGGCTGGCCAGAAAGCGGTGGAACAGCACCAGGTTGCTGCGGCGCAGATTGTCCACGAAGCTGAACTGCTCCAGGGGGGCGCTGAGGCCGCTGAAGTGTTGCCAGCTGCGTTCCACCTGCAGCTCCAGGCTCTCCACCTGTTCCGGCAGCAGCCCCTCCAGGCCCAGGGATCGTCGCTCCTCCCGGCTGAAGGCCGTGCCCTTGTTGAGGGCGGGATCGCGCAGCAGCTGCAGGCCGCGCAGCGCTGTGGCCCTGGCGGTGCTGGCCCCAGCCGCTGGTTCTGCGTCTGCTGTTGTTGGCTTGGACACCATGGCCGGCTTGGCTGGCGGACTCCCACTGAACCGGCAGCCCATCCCGCGCCAGTGTGCGTGCTGCTACGGAATCAGGGGCCAGGTTCCCGAATTCAGGGTGCGCGTCGCTGTGTCTGGGGTGGCAGCCTCCCGGTTTTCCAGGGGTTGGGCATGCGGACTGGATGTTTCAAACCGCCTGATGGTTGTTGCCAATGCAGGCAGGTGGGCTCGGGATTCGGTTTGGCCCTGATCCCGTCGCTGCTGCCCCCGTTCCTCACCGCGTTCACGCCGGAGCAGAGCCGGGGCCGGATGCTGGGCATCGTGCTCAGCGGGCAGTTCAGCGGCATCCTGCTGTCGCGCAGTGCCAGCGATCTGGTGGCCGAGCTGTGGGGCTGGCGGGCGGATTTACGCCATCTCGGCTGCCGCGATGCTGGTGGTGGCCTGGCTGTTCCGGCAGTGTCTGCCGCTGCTCCCGCCCCCCCAGCCGCTGCAGTACTGGCGATTGCAGGCCTCCCTGATCGCACTCTGGCGGCGTCATCCACGCCTGCGACGGTCGTGGCTCAGTCAGGCCCTGCTGTTTGGCTCCTTCATGGCCTTCTGGAGCGCGGTGGCCCTCCACCTGGCCGCTCCGCCCTGGCGGTTTGGCCCTGCGGTGGTGGGCAGTTTCGGCCTGGTGGGGCTGGTGAGCATCCTGGCGGCACCGGGAATCGGTCGGCTTGTGGATCGCCTGGGCCCGGACCGGATCGTGTTGGCCGGGGTGCTCTGCTCCGGGGTGGGGGTGCTGCTGCTGGGGCTGGTCCCCGATTCGTTGCTGGCGCTGGCCCTGGGGCTGATGGCCGTGGATCTCGGAGTCCAGGGGAGTTTCGTGGCCAACCAGGCGCGGATCTATGCCATCGACCCCCAGGCGCGCAGTCGCATGAGTGGTCAGTTGTTTCTCGCCGCCTACCTGGGAGTCGCCGTGAGTGCGGCCACGATCTCCGTGTTCTGGATGCAGAGGAGCTGGCTCGGCACCTGCGGCTTTGCCCTCGTCCTGGTGGGCCTGGCCCTGGCCATCGAGCGCTCCACCTGGTGGCGTTGGCGCCCGCACCCCTAGCCCTCGCTCGCGCCCCGCGGGCCTGGATCCGGCACGACTTCGGTTCTCACGCTGGTGCGGTGGGGTCTGCCGCACCGGGGTGGGGAGGGCCGAATCGATCGGTTCGGCAGGCCCCCTCTCCACACCCGGATGGGCCGGCAACAGTGATTGCACCGGGGGCGTGCACCCCGCAACCGCACCTTTCGCCATCCGCATCATGCTGACCCTCCGTTCTTCTTCTCCCTTCGATCTGTTCGAGCGGATCGAACAGCAGCTCAGCCAGCAGCTGCATGCCGCCGAGCGCGTGCCCGCAGCCGAGGTGCATGAGAGCCCCGAGGCCTACGTGGTGGTGCTGGAGCTGCCGGGCGTGGACAGGGCCGCCATCGAGGTGAAAGCCACCGAGCGCACCCTGTTGATCAGCGCCGAGCGCCGCGACCCCAACCAGCAGCCTGAGCCGGCCCCTGAAGCTGGTGAGGTCCGCCCCGAGGTGGAGCAGGGCCGTGGCCCCCTGCTCAGCGAGTTCCGCTATGGCACCTGGAGCCGCAGTTTCCACTTCCCCCACCCCATCAACCGGGACGCGCTGCAGGCCGTTTACCGCGATGGACTGCTCACCGTCACGGCCCCCAAGGTGAACACGGTGAGCAGCGTGACCGTGAAGGTGGAGGGCTGAGGGCTGGCGGCTGCCGGCGGGGCTCCTCCCCTGCTCCCAACGCCTCACCTGCTTCTTCCCACAGGCGCCCGGGGCCCCCGCTCCGGGCTTTGTTTTGGGCCTGTTTCGGGCCACGCTGGGGGCCGATGTAGCCGGTTGATGGGCGGGACCCGAGCCCAATTCCCGGTATGGCCTGCCTGAGGTGGCTGCCGTGATGCCAGAGCAAGCCGCCGAAGCCCAACAGGTGCTGCGGTTCTGGTTTGAGGAGACCACGCCGCGCCAGTGGTTTGGGCGGGATCCGGCCCTGGATGCCCGCCTGCGCGAGCGCTTCGGCGGCCTTAGCCGGCAGGCGATCGCCTCCGCGCTGGACGGCTGGGCCAGCGAGCCAGCGGCGGCCCTGGCCCTGGTGCTGCTGCTGGATCAGTTTCCCCGCCAGATCTGGCGCGACAGCGGCCAGGCCTTCGCGGGTGATGCCCAGGCCCTGCTGCTCAGCCAGGGGGCAGTGGCCCGGGGTTGGCTGGCGGCGGAGCCCGTGCCGGCGCGGCGGCAGTTCTGGTTGATGCCGCAGATGCACAGCGAAGACCTGGCGGTGCAGGAGGCGTCCCTGCCGCTCTTTGCGCAGTACACCGATCCCCGCACGGTGGAGTTCGCCCGCAAACACCGCGACGTGATCGCCCGCTTCGGCCGCTTCCCCCATCGCAATGCCGCGCTGGGGAGGGAGTCGAGCGCGGAGGAACGGGCCTTTCTGCAGACGCCGGGCTCCCGCTTCTGAGCGGTGGGTGGTGCCGGCCAGGGCGCTGGCCGACCATGCTGGGAGCACCGGCTCGACCGTCCCAATCCCCATGCCAGCAGTGGGTTCAGCCTTCGCCCAGCTCCAGCAGCACCTGCACCAAACCCGCCTGCTGGGTTCGATCAGCAGCGCGCTGTATTTCGATCAGAACACGGTGATGCCGGCCGCCGGTGCGGCCTGGCGCGGCGAACAGCTGGCCCTGCTGGCCGGCCAGCTGCACGCTCGCCAGAGCAGCGCCCACTACGCCGAGCTGGTGGCCGGTGCCGAGGCTGAGCTCGACGGCGATGCGCCGCCCGAGCGCCGCCGCAACCTGCAGCTGCTGCGCCTGGAGCTGGAGCGGCAGCGGTGCCTCGATCCAGCGCTGGTGAGCGCCCTGGCCCTGGCCCAGTCGCGCGGCAATGCCGTGTGGCAGGAGGCCCGGGCCCGCAATGATTTCGCGGCCTTTGCGCCGGCGCTGCGCGAGCTGATCAACCTGCGGCGCCAGCAGGCCAGCCAGCTGGCCGCCGCCGAACCGGTGGAGCGCAGCCCCTGGGAAATTCTGGCCCAGCCGTTTGAGCCGGAGGTGAGCAAGGCGCGGCTGGAGAGGCTGTTTGCTCCGCTCACGGCGGAGCTGCCTGCCCTGCTGGAGCAGGTGGCTGCCGCTGGTCCCCCGCTGGCCGCAGGCGCCGATCTGGACGAGGCCCTGCAGGAGGGGCTCTGCGCCGAACTGCTGGACAGCTGGGGCTACGACGCCAGCCGCTGCCAGCGCTCCCGCTCCGCCCACCCCTTTTCCTGCACCGTGGGCCCCCAGGACTTCCGCATCACCACCCGGGTGGTGCCGGGCCAGCCGCTCTCGGCCTTCCTGGCCACCGCCCATGAGTGGGGCCACTCCCTCTACGAGCAGGGCCTGCCCCGCACCGGCGACCACTACTTCCCCTGGCCCCTGGGCGAGGCCACATCCATGGGGGTGCACGAGTCGCAGTCGCTGTTCTGGGAATGCCGGGTGGCCCGCAGCCGCGCCTTCGCCGAGCGCTGGCATCCCCGCTTCTGCCACCGCCTCGGCGGCGATCCCTGGGGCGGAGCCTTCGGCTTCTGGCGCGCCCTCAATCCCCTGCGGCCCGGCCTGATCCGGGTGGAGGCCGACGAGCTGAGCTACTGCCTGCACATCGTGCTGCGTTTCGAGCTGGAGCTGGCCCTGCTGGAGCAGGACCTGCCGGTGGAGGAGCTCCCCCAGCAGTGGAACCGGCGGATGCAGCACCTGCTGGGCCTCCAGCCCCCGACCGACGCCGAGGGCTGCCTGCAGGACATCCACTGGGCGGAAGGACTGATGGGCTACTTCCCTTCCTATGCCCTGGGCCATCTGATCAGTGCCCAGCTGTCCGAGACCTTCGAGCGCGACCAGGGTCCGATTCAGGTGCTGGTGAGTGGTGGAGAAGAGGCCAGGCTTCAGGCGTGGCTGGGCAGCACCGTCTGGCCCCTGGGCCGGTTGGTGAACGCCGAGGAGCTGGTGCAGCAGGTCACGGGCCGCCCCCTCAGTGCCCAGCCCTTCCTGGCCTACCTCCGGGGCAAGGTCCACGAGCTCACGGGGAAGGGCTGAGCGGCGGCGCGGAGGTCGCCCCACCCCTGCATAGGATGCGCGGCGCTGCGACTCCTCCCCATGGCGAACATCGACCAAGCTCCCAGCCGCTCGATGCCCAACCTGCTGCACCTGCTGCCCGCTTTCGCCGATGAAGCGGAGCTGCGGTTGAACACCATCGTGGAGCTCAACAGCAACACCATTAACAAGTACGAACTGATCACGGAAACCGGCCACCTCAAGCTCGACCGGGTGGGCTATTCCTCGCTGGCCTATCCCTTCGCCTATGGCTGCATCCCCCGCACCTGGGACGAAGACGGCGACCCCCTCGATATCGAGATCGTGGGTGTGACTGAGCCCCTGGTGCCTGGCTCCCTGGTGGAGGCCCGCATCATCGGCATCATGAAGTTCGACGATGGCGGTGAGGTGGACGACAAGGTGATCGCGGTGCTGGCGGATGACAAGCGCATGGACCACATCACCAGCTATACCGACCTGGGCGACCACTGGCTCAAGGAAACCCAGTACTACTGGGAGCACTACAAGGACCTCAAAAAGCCCGGCACCTGCCGCGTGAACGGTTTCTTCGATGCCGCCGAGGCCGTGCGGGTGATCAAGGAGTGCGAGAGCCGCTACAACAGCGAGATCGCGCCCAAGCTGGTCGACTGAATCGACCTGCTCCCCGGTTCTCCTCCGGCGCCCCATCCACCCGTCTGCTGACTACTCGGTTCGCCATGGCTCCGCTCCACCGCTCCCGGTACCTCAACCGCACCGGTTCCATCCGGGCCCTGGTGGGGCTGCTGGCGGCCCTGGGCTGCTGTCTCGGCGCGGCGCCAGGGTTCAGTGAGCCCCAGCCGCCCGCCGCTGCAGCCACCCCCGGCGGCACGGCCCTGGTGCCACCGCTGCCACCGGAAACCCCGGTGAGCCGCTCGGTGATCCTGGAGCTGGGCAAGCGACAGATCAGCCTGCTGGAGGGCGACCGGGTGCTCGGTCGCTGGCCTGTGGCTATCGGTGATCCGCGCACCCCCACGCCGGTGGGCCGCTTCACCGTGGAGAACAAGGTGGTGAACCCCATCTACCAGAGCACCTCCAGCGGCAAGATCAACAACGCCGTGGGTCCCCAGGCTCCCCTGGGCGACCGCTGGATCGGTTTCAAGCAGAGCGGTGTGAACCAGTACGGCATTCACGGCACCCCCGATGCCTGGGCCTGGACCGTCACGTCGCGGGCCGCCGTGTCCAACGGCTGTGTGCGGATGCTCACCCCCCACGTCCGCGAACTCTTCTCCAAGGTGGAGATCGGCACCCCGGTAATCGTCAAACCCTAGGGGCCCAGGCGTTTTTGCCAACACCGAAGAGATCCTGCAGATCTGGCGCTTCAGCCCGGTCTGGGGGGGAGGGTCCCCCTAGCCTTGCGTCCACTTCCCGTTGTGCCGCATGACCCGCTCCCACCCGCCAGGCGACCCGGGTGGTGTGCTTCAGCCCTGTGCCGTTCCCAGCACAGTGCTCAAGTGGTGTGGCAACGGCGAGCTGTCTGCGCTCGATCTGGAGCGGATCGTGCAGCGGCTCAAGCAGGCTGATCCGGTTGCCCAGGCCCTGCATCCCAGCCATTTCACCGCTATTCAGTTCGATCAAGCCTGCTGAGGGCGAGGGCCGGCAGCAGCCGGGTGGCGAGGGCCCTGGCCAGGCCGTCCCGGCTGGCGATCCCCCTCAGTTTTTTCAGGGGCAGCCCCTGGCGGGGGCGGCCCACGGGCAGCACCGACCCACTGCCGGAGTCCAGGTCGAACACCGGCAGCTGGCGCAAGCCGCTGGGGCGTAGCTGGTCTTCCAGCTGGGCAAGCGAGGCCTGCAGGGGCAACCACACCAGTTCCGAGCGCCGGCAGTCCCCCAGGGCCAGTTGGGTGGCTGGGTTTGCCATGGCGTCGGGTCGGCTGTCGTCACTGGCAGCCGTCAGGGCCCGCTGCAGGTCGGGCAAGGTCACCAGCCCCAGCACCTGGTCGCCCTCACTCACCAGCAGGCAATGGCCCTGGCTGGCCACCAGCTGTTCCAGGGCTGTGATCGCCGCCAGCTCGCGGGGCAGCACAAGCGGGGCTTCGGGCTCCATCGCTTCCGCGACCGTCACCGCCGCCAGCTGGCGGCGCCGCTTCTCCTCCGTGGCGTCGGGCCCCAGCAGCCCCGGATCGCTGATTCCCTGCCACCGTTCCACCAGCGCGGCACTGAGGCCGGCGGCCGCCATCAGGGGCAACACGATGCGGATGTCGCGGGTGAGTTCAAACAGCAGCAACAGGGCTGTGAGCGGGGCCCTGGCGCTGCCGGCCAGAACGGCGGCCATGCCCACCATGGCGTAAGCGGGCGGCTCCGCCACCGGCAGTTGCAAGCCACCGGTGCCCAGCAGCTGGCCGTAGCAGTTGCCCAGCACTGCTCCCAGCACGAGGGCTGGCGCGAAGCCACCACCCACGAAGCCCGAGGCGTTGCTGATTCCCGTGGCCAGCAGTTTGGCCACCAGCAGCAGCAGCAGGGCCAGCACGGGGATGCCGCCCTCCAGGCCCAGCAACGCCTCGATGGTGTCGTACCCCACCCCCAGCACCTGGGGAAACGCCAGGGCGAGGAGGCCCACCGTGAGGCCGCCAGCCCCGGTGGCCAGGCCCGGCGGCAGCACCCCCAGCCAGCGCTGCAGGCGGGCGCTGCGCCCCAGGGCCAGGGTCTGGAGCAACAGCCAGGACATGCCGCTGGCCAGCACCCCCAGTCCCAGATACAGGGGCAGTTCCAGGGGGGAGCGCACGGCATAAGCGGGCAGCCTCAGGATCGGCGCGTCGCCCAGCAGCAGCTGGGTGACCAGGGTGGAGGCCACGGCCGCCACCAGCACCGCCCGCAGGCTGGGTCTGCCCTGGATGGCGCTGTAACTGCCCTCAAACGCAAAGAACACCCCGGCGATCGGGGCCTTGAAACCCGCTGCCAGGCCGGCGGCCACGCCGGCCGCCACCAGGGCCTTCTGGCTTTGGGGAGGCAGGCGGCCCCGCTGGGCCAGCCAGAGGCCGAGATTGCCGCCGCTCTCCACGCTGGGACCCTCCGGGCCGAGAGAAGCGCCGCTGCCCAGACTGAGGGAGGCACCCACCAGGCGCAGCCAGGGGAGCTTCGGTGCCGCTGGTGCTGATCCATCGGCCATGGCCATCAGGCTGGGCAGTCCGGGCCCGAGATCCGGCCCGTAGCGCCGCAACACCCCCACCGCTACTCCCCCCAGGGTGGGCACCACCAGCACCGGCCAGAGTTGCAACCAGTCGGGCAGGGCTGGCGAGGAGAGGGGTGGCGGCTCGACCACAGCCGGCGGCGAGGGCAGATAGCCCAGGCCCCCCAGGCCGATGCGCAGCAGGGCGTTGAGCGGGGTGCTCTCGTCCACGGGCGGCGGTGCCGGCGCTGGCACCACCAGCGGGCCGTTGTGCAGGGGGTTGTTGCCGCCAATCGACAGCAGGGCCTCCACCCCGGGGCCGAACAGGCCGCTGTTGATCAGGCCCACCAGTTCGTGGAACGCCACCACGGCCAGCCCGGTGCTGATGCCCACCAGGGCCGCCCAGGCCAGCAATCCCCACTGGAAGGGGGGGGCGCCGGGATCGACCTGGGCCGGGTTCCCTTCGCTGGCTTCAGGCCTCGTGCCGGACGGTGGCAAAGATCTCCTCCAGGATTTCCCCGGCACCCTGCTCGCGCAGCTGATGGGCCAGAGCAATGCCGATCGCCTCCGGATCGGCCTGAGGGCCGCGGGCCTCATCGCGAATCAGGCGCAGGCCATCGAGGCTGGCCACCATGCCGGTGAGCACCAGCTCGCCCTCCCCCTCAAAGCAGCTGTTCACGCCGATCGGCACCTGGCAGCCGCCCTCCAGTTGGCGCAGGAAGGCCCGCTCGGCCAGGCAGCGGCGGGCGGTGGGGGTGTGCTCCAGCACCTTGATCTGCTCGAGCACGGCGGTGTCGCCATCGCGGCACTCGATGCCGAGAGCCCCCTGCCCCACGGCGTGCAGGGAGATCGAGGGATCGATCAGTTCGTGGATGCGATCCCCCAACCCCAGACGCCCCAGGCCGGCCGCGGCCAGGATCAGGCAGTCGAACGCGCCAGAATCGAGCTTCTCGAGCCGCGTGATCACGTTGCCGCGCACGTCCTTGAACGTGAGGTGCGGATAGTGATGGCGCAGTTGGGCCAGGCGGCGCAGGGAGCTGGTGCCCACCACCGAACCCTCCGGCAAGGTGGCCAGGGTTTTGTCGCGGTGCTTTGCGTGCACCACCAGGGCGTCGGCCGGGTCCTCCCGCTCGGTGATGCAGCCCAGCATCAGCCCCTCGGGCAGGTTGGTGGGCAGGTCCTTGAGGCTGTGCACGGCGATGTCGGCCTGGCCCACCAGCATCTGGGCCTCCAGTTCCTTGGTGAACAGGCCCTTGTCGCCGATCTTGGCCAGGGCCACATCGAGGATCTTGTCGCCCTGGGTGGCCATCGACTCGATCGTGATCTCCAGGCCGTCGTGGGCCCTGGCCAGCTCATCACGCACCCAGTGGGTCTGCACCATGGCCAGCTGGCTGCGGCGGGAGGCGATGCGCAGGGGGTTGGCCATCGGTGCCAGATAACAGCCGCCCAGACTAAGGGCCGAAGAAATCCAGGGGCAGTGGCCCCCAGGTGTCCTCCACGTCGGGATCGGCCGGGCTGTGGCCGGTGATCAGCAGGCCCTCCCCCAGGCCACTTTCCCGGCGCACCAGGAAACGGCCCGTGTTCTGGTTGCCCTTCAGGAACACGGGGCCCTCGATGGCGTCCAGGGCTTCACAGGCCGGGTCGAGCTCCAGGGCCTGCCAGCCCAGGGCTGCCTCCAGCTGGCGCAGGCAGGTCACGGCCGCTTCGGCCGAGGGGGCCATCACCCCCACGGTGAACCAGTCACAAACTGCAAGGAGGGAGTCCAGCTCAGCCCGCAGGCTCGCCTGCTCTGGCCCAGCCAGGGATGGCGCACTGCGCAGGCCCCGCAGGGCAGCGAGGCCCTGGCTCACTTGATGTACTCCTTGAGCACGCCGTTGCGGTTGGGGTGGCGCAGTTTGCGCAGGGCCTTGGCCTCGATTTGGCGGATGCGCTCGCGGGTCACGTCGAAGATCTGGCCGATCTCCTCCAGGGTTTTCATGCGTCCGTCGTCGAGGCCGTAGCGCAGGCGCAGCACGTCGCGCTCGCGGGGGCTGAGGGTGGCCAGCACGCCTTCGAGGTCTTCACGCAGCAGGTTCTTGGCCACGTCCTGCTCGGGATTCTCGATGTCGGCCTCGATGAAGTCGCCGAGGCGTGAGTCCTCCTCCTTGCCGATCGGCGTTTCCAGGGAGATCGGCAACTGGGCGCTCTTGGCGATGAAGCGCAGCTTCTCGATGGTCATTTCCATCGATTCGGCGATCTCCTCCTCGGTGGGCTTGCGGCCGAATTCCTGGGAGAGGGTCTTGGTGGTTTTCTTGATCCGCGAGATCGTCTCGTAGAGGTGCACCGGCAGGCGGATGGTGCGGCTCTGGTCGGCGATGGCGCGGGTGATCGCCTGGCGAATCCACCAGGTGGCATAGGTGGAGAACTTGTAACCCTTCTCGTGGTCGAACTTCTCGGCGGCGCGGATCAGGCCCAGGCTGCCCTCCTGGATGAGGTCCTGGAAGCTCAGACCCCGGTTCATGTATTTCTTGGCGATCGACACCACCAGGCGCAGGTTCGACTGCACCATCTTTTCCTTGGCCCGGCGGCCCAGCATCAGCCGGCGGCGGAACTTGATCAGGGGCATGTCCACCAGGGCGGCCCACTCCTTGGTGTCCGGGTAGTGGCCGTTGTCGGTTTCAAACTGACCCGCCAGCTCCTCGAGCTGCAGCAGGTCGGCGATCTTGCGCGCCAGCTCGATCTCCTCGTCGGGTCGCAGCAGGCGGATGCGACCGATCTCCTGCAGGTACACCCGGATGGAGTCCTCGGTGTATACCCCCTTGGGCCCCACCTTGATGCTGGCCAGTGCCTTGGCCGTCTTGTCGTCATCCTTGACGGACCCGACCAGGGCATCACCCGGCAGGGCTGCAGCGGCCAGCAGGTCGTCTGCCTGCTGGTCCAGGTCCATGTCCAAGCCTGCCTCAGGGCTTGCTTTCGCCGCCCGGGCAGGGCTGGCTTTGGCGGTGGCTTTTGCCTTGGCAGCGGGTTTGGCCTCCGACTTGGCCTTGCTGGCTTTGGCGGCTGGGGCTTTGGATGTGGCGGCGGTGCCGGCAGCCGTCTTGGCCTTGGCCGCCTTGGCGGTGACGGCCTTGGCTGGGGACTTCACCTTGATCTCCTCACCGGTCGCCGTAGCCACCATCAGGATTTCAACGGGAGGTGTGGCTTTGGCGGCGGCAGGGCTCATCGAGGGTCGGGCGGACGGTGCAGGGGGGAGGGCGGCAGCCCCGGGGGCAAGCTGAGGGGGAACCGGAGGTGGAGCCCGCCGAGGCCGGGCAGCACTCGGCTTGGATAGGTCGTTGAAGACTGATCCTTTTGGACGGAAACCTTCGGGGATCGATTCAGCTGATCGATTCAGGGCCGGGTGGGGGGCAACCAGCCGGGGGTGAACAGTTCACATCGGACTCACGCCAGCAAGCCCCTGGGGGCGGACAAAGCGCGAAAGAGTCGAACGTGGGGGGTAGCCAGGTGGGGAGCCACTGGCGGGAGACCGTGTGGCGGAAGGCCGTGTGGCGGAAGGCCGTGACGGGGCGGTAGACCCGTGCCCAACCAATATCTGACCAATGGATCGCGAACAACCAGATCGCGAACAACACCATCAGCAAGATCCAGCCGTTCGACTGGATGCGAACTCTCTGCTGGATTCGGACCATCTGCCGGGTGGGGATGATGGACCGGATAAGTAGGCCAGGACTGGCCAGCAGGCTGGAGAGGTCTGGGGCTGGAGGGCTGCTGATCCGGCAATGGCCAGGTGGAGGGCAGGACCGGATCGGACAATGGTGAAGGCAGTGGAATGGGGGCCTGAGCCAGGACAGGATTGTCAGGGGTGTTCGCAGACCGGAGGGCGATTGGTTTGTCAGTCCCGAAGCGGGATGACAATTGCTCTCTCTTCAGGTCTTCCCACTGGACGGAACTCTGTCTGGTTCCGACAGCTGCATGAGTGCAGCCCAACCCTCACATCCTATGAAGGGCTGGTGGCCTTTGCAAGTGTGATCCCTCCGGCCTGGGTGCAGATCTGGCTTGAGGCGGGCCGGGAAGGCCAGGTGTTCACCTACGCCAACCCCCAGGCCCTGCCCCTGGCCATCGGGGATCTGGTGCGGGTGCGGCTCCAGGGCCGCCACCATGGTGGTCTGGTGGTGGAGCTGCTCACCAGTCCGCCGGCCGACCTGGGCCAGCGACAACTCCAGCCGGTGGAACTGCGGTTGCAGCCCGCTGCGGTGGATGCCGAGTGGCAGGCGCTGATCGCTGCGGTGGCGGCTCAGTGCCACACCAGCGTGTTTCGCACGCTGAAAAGTGCCCTGCCTGCTGGCTGGCTGGGACAGCGCCGACCGGGTGGAGCGTCGCAGCCCCAGCCGATCTGGCTGGTGCGTGCCACCAGCGACCACCTCCCGCCCCAGCTCAGCGAGCGCCAGCGGGAGCTGCTGCTTCATCTGCAGAGTGCAGGGGCGCCCGTGCCCTTGCGCGTGCTGTGTGGAGCGGCAGGGTTCAGCCGCTCCACCCTGCAGAGCTTGGAGCGGCGGCAGCTGGTGCAGCGGCAAAGGGGCGCTCAGCCGCTCGCCCCCCCCGTGGCCCAGCCCGGTGCCTCGGGCCGGGAGCTCACGCCCGACCAGCGGCTGGCGCTGGCGGACATCGAAGCGGCGCCGGAAGGCAGCAGCCTGTTGCTCTGGGGCGTCACCGGCGCCGGCAAGACCGAGGTCTACCTCCAGGCTGCCGCCCGCTGCCTGGCCGCCGGCCGCAGCGCCCTGCTGCTGGCTCCGGAGATCGGCCTGATTCCCCAGCTGCTCGACCGCTGCCGGGAGCGCTTCGGGGCTGGTGTGCTGGAGTTCCACAGTGGGATGGCCGACGGCGCCAGGGTGGCCAGCTGGCGGCGTTGCCTGGGCGGCGAGCCCCTGCTGGCGGTGGGCACCCGCTCGGCGATCTTTCTGCCCCTGGCCCGGCTGGGGCTGATCGTGCTCGATGAGGAGCACGACAGCTCCTACAAGCAGGAGAGCCCCATGCCCTGCTACCACGCCCGGGACGTGGCCCGGCTGCGGGCCCGGCTCAGCGGCGCCCGGCTTCTGCTGGGCAGCGCCACCCCCTCCCTGGAAACCTGGCTCAGCTGCCAGGGCCCGGATCCCGCCACCCGGCTGCTGCGCCTGCCGGAGCGCATCGGCCAGCGGCCCCTGCCGCCGGTGCGCCTGGTGGACATGCGCCAGGAGCTGGCGGAGGGGCACCGCCGCCTGCTCAGCCGGCCGCTCACGGAGCGCCTTGAGAGGCTGGGGGAGCGGCAGGAGCAGGCCGTGGTGCTGGTGCCCCGCCGGGGCTATCACGCCTTTCTCAGCTGCCGCAGTTGCGGGGAGGTGGTGCTCTGCCCCCACTGCGACGTGGCCCTCACCGTGCACCGCTCCACCGGGCGGGAGTGGCTGCGCTGCCACTGGTGCGACCATCGCGCCGAGCTGGCCGACCGCTGCGGTCACTGCGGCTCCACGGCGTTCAAGCCCTTCGGGGCCGGCACCCAGCGGGTGATCGATCAGCTGGCCCAGGAACTGGAGGGCCTGCGGGTGCTGCGCTTCGACCGGGACACCACCCGCGGCCGCGACGGCCATCGCCGCCTGCTGGAGCGCTTCGCCGCCGGTGAGGCCGACGTGCTGGTGGGCACCCAGATGCTGGCCAAGGGCATGGACCTGCCCAGGGTGACCCTGGCCGTGGTGCTGGCCGCCGATGGCCTGCTGCACCGTCCCGATCTGCGGGCCGGGGAGCAGTGCCTGCAGCTGTTGCTGCAGCTGGCGGGTCGGGCCGGGCGCGGCGAGCGGCCCGGAGAGGTGCTGGTGCAGACCTACAGCCCCGACCATCCGGTGATCCGTCACCTGGTGGATGGCCGCTACGACCGCTTCCTGGCGGAGGAGGCCCAGCTGCGGCAGCAGGGCGGCCTGGTGCCGTTCAGCCGGGCCTGTCTGCTGCGGTTCAGCGGCCCATCCGCCAGCGGCACGGCCACCTGCGCCGCCGCCATGGCCGAGCAGATCCGCCCGGCGGTGGAGGCGGCCGGCTGGTGGTTGATCGGACCGGCCCCGGCCCCCGTGGCCCGGGTGGCGGGCCGCAGCCGCTGGCAGCTGTTGCTGCACGGCCCGGCGGGCAGCGCGCTGCCCCTGCCAGCGGAAGCGGTGCTGCGGCGCGGTCTGCCGGGATCGGTGGGCCTGGCGATCGATCCGGATCCGCTCACCCTCTGACTCAGGCCGGCAGCTGGGGCCAGCCGAAGCCCAACCGTTGCCGCAGGGCGGCCAGCCCCAGCACCAGCCCCAGCAGCAGCGCCACCGCCACGGCACCCAACCCCAGCGGGCTCCAGCGCCAGCAGCGGACGTGCAACTGGTTCAGGGCCCCCAGCCGGAGCGGCCAGCGCAGCCTGCGGGGATCCCCCGGTACCGGGAGCTGCACCGCTTCGGGGGTGGCCCGGCGGATCGCCCGCAGCCGCAACGGCTGGAGATCCAGGCTCGTCGCCACCCCCGGCACCCCATCGGTGCCCCGCAGATCCAGCTCGATGGCCAGGTCCTGGCGCACGCCGATCAGCCAGTTGCGCTCGCGCCAGTGCAGGGAGGGTGGGGGCAGCGCCAGGCCGGCCAGCCGGCCCGCCTCGAGGATGCTGGTTTCAAACAGCGCCAGGGTGTCGTCAGCCGGTTGCATCGGGCCCGCCAGCCGTGTTGCGCCGCCCCCGACAGCCCCCCCGCCGGCAGGCATCTGGGGACGCATGCCCAGCTGTTGCAGGGCGGCGGTGAACTGCCGCTGCCACCCCACCGGTGGCTGCCCCGCCGGCGGGCGGATCTCCTCCACCAGCTGCAGGCGGCCGGGGGCGCCGAACTGGAGTTCGGCCCGGATCTGAACGCAGCCCCCCAGCAGCAGGCCCAGCAGCAGCAGCGACAGCACCAGGGCGGCAAAGCCCACCGGTGCGCGGGTGGGGCCCACCGGCGGGGCCGGAGGGGGGGGCGCCTGCCGGCTGCGCCGGCGCCGGGCGATCTGCTGCAGCCGCCCCGCCAGGGGCTCGGCTTCGCCCAGATCGGGCAGGGTGAGGGACCAGTGCCGGGGCCGCTCCAGGGCCGGAGCCTCCAGCACCATGAGCAGGTCGCGGGCCTGGGCCCGCAGGGTCGGATCGGCGCAGCGGCTGGCCTGGCGGCAGCAGGCCATGGCTCCCACGCTGTTGCCCTGCCCCATCAGGGCCGTGGCCATCAGCAGTTGCAGCTGGGCGCCGGTGGCCGTTGCCGCCGGATAGGTGCTGGCCAGGGGCTTGAGCTGGGTCACCACCTGGCCGTAGTCACCCCGCTCCAGGGCGAGGCGGGCCGTCGCCAGCGGGTCGGGCGGAAGGGGGTCCGGCGGTTGGCTCTCGGGTGACTCGGCCATGGGAGGTGGCACCGGCAGGCCTCAGCTCTGCAGCAGCCTGTCGCTGCCCACCACCATCGTGCCGATGCCGGCATCGGTGAACACCTCCAGCAACAGGGCATGGGGCACGCGCCCGTCCACGATGTGGGCCGCGCCCACGCCCTGGGCGAGGGCGCGGATGCAGCATTCCGTCTTCGGCGTCATGCCGCCGTTCACCACGCCGTCGGCGATCAGCCGCCGCGCACCCCCCAGGCTCACCTGGCGGATCAGCGAGCTGGGATCGTTGCGGTCGCGCAGGATTCCGGCCGTGTCGGTGAGCAGGATCAGCTTCTCGGCCTGCAGGGCCGCAGCCAGTTCGCCCGCCACCGTGTCGGCATTGATGTTGTGGGCCTGGCCGTCGCGATCGGCCGCCACGCTGGAGATCACGGGGATGTAGCCGGCGTCCAGCAACGGCAGCAACACGGCCGGGTCCACTTGCTGCACCTCGCCCACCAGCCCGTGGGCCCCCTCGCCGTAGGTGCGGGCCCGCACCAGGGAGCCGTCACTGCCGCACAGCCCCACGGCCCGGCCGCCCGCGGTGTTAATGCCGTTCACGATGTGCTTGTTCACCCGGCCCACCAGCACCATCTCCACCACGTCCATGGTTTCGGGGGTGGTGACCCGCAGGCCATCGCGGAACTCCGGGGCGATGTTCAGCCGGCCGAGCCACTCGTTGATTTCGGGTCCGCCGCCATGCACCACCACGGGCCGCACGCCCACCGACGTGAGCAGCACCAGGTCGCGGTACACCGCGTCGCGCAGCTCGGCCTTCACCATCGCCGCCCCGCCGTACTTCACCACCACCCGGCGGCCGGAGAAGCGCTGGATGTAGGGAAGGGCCTCACTGAGCACCGACACCCGCAGGGAATCGGTGTGGCTGATGGCGGGATCTTGGCTCACGGCAGAGGGCGGAACAGGGGAACTCAGACCTGGGCAGCGGCCGGGTCTGCCTGGGGCAGGAGGGAGAGACGCAGATGGGCGTCATCCAGCCGTTCCACCTCTGCCGTCAGGCCGGGTCCGAAGAAACGGCCCAGGCGTTCGCGCCGCTCCTGCCAGAGCTGGAACGGTACCCCCCCACAGGCGAACTGCAGGTGAAGGCCATAGGCACCGTTGCAGTCGACTTCCTCGACACTGAGCAGCTGGGGGGGATTGTCCTCGTCCCAGAGCTTCAGCACCTCCAGGGAGCTCTCCAGGTGGGCCTTCTGGCCGTAGCGCCAGCGCAGCACATCGGCCACCAGTTTGCGCAGGGGTTCGCTCTGCGGCTGCTCCCGCAGGGCGCGCAGTGTCCCCGCAGGCGTGAGCCGCCGCGGCGGAGGCAGCTCGGACGACTTCAACGCCAGCCCGCCCAGGAGGATCGGGATCCCATAGAAGATGGTGGGCAGGCTCAGGTTGGGATTGCCGCTGGCGTAGCCGATCCAGCCGATCACCGAAAGGGCGGCTCCGGCCACGGTGACCAGACTTCCAGGCGAGAGAAGTGCTTGCATACGAGCCATCTTCCTGTATTGCCATGGCCGACGCGCCCACTCCGGCTGAACCGGCCGGTCCCGACCTCACCAGCTTTCCCACCGAGGGATTGGTGGAGCTGCTCCAGGCCGACCGACTCTGGTTGCTGCGCCAGATCGACAGCGGCGCCTGGCCCGACTGGCGGCTGGATCTGGCCGCGCTGGAACGGGAACTGGGCGAGCTCCTCGATCGGCTGGGGGACGCCCAGGCGGCCAGCGTGGAGCGCTGAGTGGAGCGCTGAGTGGGGCGCCCGGGCGGTGCCGCGGTGGCGGCGTCAGAACGGGATGTCGTCGTCCCCCTCGGGCAGATCGGGCACCAGGGGGGAGGTGTTCCAGCTCGGCTGGGCTGGCTGGGCTGGCTGGGCTGGCTGGGCTGGCTGGGCCGGGTACGCGGCAGGAGCTGGCCTGGCCCCAGGAGCCCTGGACACCGGGGCCGCTGGCGTCCGGGCCGGGGCTGACCCGGGGATGGCGGCGGAGTGGGCGGCCGAGGATTGGGCAGCGGGGGAATGGGCAGTGGGGGATTGGACCGTGCCCCCCAGGGGATGGAGGCGGGCCAGGGTGAACTCCACCCGCTTTTCCTTGACCCCGTCCTGCCGACTCACGGTGGACATGCGCAGCCGTCCCTCCACCACCAGCCGCTGGCCGGGCTGCACCCGGTTCTGCAGCTCCTGCGCCAGATTGCCCCAACCCACCACCTTGAGCTGCCCCGGCGGATCATCGGGGCGCAGACCCTCCACCTCCACCAGCATCTCGGCTACAGGGGTCTGGTTGTCCTGGGTGTAGCGAACCTGGGGAGCCTCGAGTACAGCGACTTCAAGCAGACAGTGGTTCACGTCGGAACACCGCAATCGTGGCCGCCATCCTGATGCACGGTGGCCCACACGACCATCGGCCGGCGCCGCGCCTCTGGCTGTTCAGCGGCACCGGCGACGGCCCACCCCTGGCGAGCGCCCTGCTGGCGCGGGGCTGGCAGCTGCGGGTGAGTGTGGTCACGGCGGAGGCTGGGCGGGCCTATCCCAGCCACCCCCGGCTGGAGCTGCGGGTGGGTGCCCTGGGGGGCAGTGAGCCGCTGCGGCGGGCCCTGGAGCTGGCCCAGGGCGAGGCATCGCCCTTTCAGGTTGTGGTGGATGCCACCCACCCCTTCGCCACGGCGATCCATGGGCAGCTGCAGACCGGTTGCCGGCAGGCGTCCGTTCCCCTGCTGCGGCTGGAGCGCGAGGGGGATGCCGGCCCGGACCCGGAGGGCGGGGTGCACTGGCTCTCCGAGCTGGCTGATCTGGCCAGCCTGGACCTGGTGGGCACCCGGCTGTTGCTGGCGATCGGCGCCCGCCAGCTGGCCCTGGCCGTGGCGGCCAGCCCAGGAGCCGTGCACCACGCCCGTCTGCTGCCCCGGCCGGAGGCCCTGGGGCAGGCGCTCAGCGCCGGCCTGGCTCCGCAGCATGTGGCCTGCCTGCAGCCCCTCTCCGCCGGTCAGCTGCGGCTGGGCAGCCTGCAGGGCAGCGTGGAGGCCGCCCTCGTGCGGCGCTGGCGGATTGATCGGATCGTGGCCCGCCAGTCCGGCCCGCCCACCGAGGCCCTGTGGCGTGGGGTCGCCGCAGCCCAGGGTTGCCAGTTGCTGCTGGTGCGCCAGCCGCCCCGGCTCCGGGACCAGCAGTGCGGCAGCCCCGCCGAGCTGCTGGCGCTGCTGGCAGCCTGGTGGGGCTGATCCCCCCCCTTCCGATGGCCAGGCCCGCATCCGGCCCGCCCGCTCCGGCCCTGCTGCTGGCGCTCACCACCGAGGCCAGTCTGGCCCAGGCCGAGGCCCTGGCCGAGGAGCTGCTCAGCCGGCGGCTGGCTGCCTGTGTGGCGCTCGAGCCCGTGCACGCGCTTTACCACTGGCAAGGGGCCCTGGAACGCGGCGATGAGGTGCAGCTGTTGATCAAGAGCCACCCGGCGCGGTTGGCGGAGCTGGAGCAGGTGGTGCATGCGCTGCACAGCTATGCCACCCCGGAGTGGATCCACTGGCCGGCCGGCTGCAGCGAGGCCTACGCCAGCTGGTTGGCGGACAGTTGTGGAGTCAGCCCAGATGGCGCGCCATCAGGTCCCGCAGATCCGCCTGGGGACGGGGCCCCAGCTGGGTGACCACCTGGCCGGCACAGAGGGAGCCCAGCTGCCCGCAGCGCTCCGGCGGGTGGCCCTGGGTCCAGGCGTGGAGGAAGCCCGCCGCATAGAGATCTCCGGCCCCGGTGGTGTCCACCAGCTTCCCCAGGCTGAAGGGATCGATCTGGTGGCAGGCGCTGCCGGCCAGCACCACCGATCCCTGTTCGCTGCGGGTGAGTGCCGCTACCCGGCAGCGGCCCCGCACCTGCTCGAGGGCCTCTTCGAAGCTGCTGGTTTCGTACAGCGCGGTGATCTCCATCTCGTTGGCGAACAGGATGTCCACGTGGCCATCCACCAGCTCCTGGAAGCTCTCGCGGTGCCGTTCCACGCAGAAGGCGTCCGAGAGGCTCAGGGCCACTTCGCCGCCGTGGGCCCGGGCCACTTCAGCAGCGGCGATGAAGGCCCGCTTGGCGGCGTCGCCGTCCCAGAGATAGCCCTCCAGGTAGAGCACCTTGGCCTGGGCCACCAGCTCGAGGTCGAGGTCGTCGGGATCCAGGCCCACCGAGGCCCCCAGGTAGGTGCACATCGTGCGCTGGGCATCGGGGGTGACCAGGATCAGGCAGCGGGCGGTGGAGGGTCCGCTCGTGGCGGCCGGGGTGTCGAAGCGGGTGCCCACGGCGCGGATGTCGTGGCTGAAGATGGCACCGAGCTGGTCGTCGCGCACCCGGCCGATGAAACCGGCCCTGCCGCCCAGCTGGGCGATGCCGGCGAGGGTGTTCGCGGCTGAGCCGCCCGAGGTTTCCAGGCCGGCGCCCACGCTGGCGTACAGCCGCTCGGCCTGGCCTTCATCCACCAGGGCCATGGTGCCCTTGGTGAGGCCGTGGTCGAGGAGGAACTGGTCGTCGGACTGCACCAGCACATCCACGATGGCGTTACCGATGCCGACGACATCGAGGCTCTTGACGGTCATGGGGATGGGACTGAGGAGGGGGGCGAGGGGCTGGGGTGCGGAATCAGGCGCTGAGCAGGGCCCGTTTCGGACCGTGAATCGGGTCTTCGACCACGATGGTCTGGTCCCTGTCGGCGCCCAGGGACACGATCGCGATCGGCACTTCCATCAGTTCGGCCAGGAAGCGCAGGTAGCTCATCGCCTTGGGGGGCAGATCTTCGAGGGTGCGGCAGTCGGCCGTGGAGGTCTGCCAGCCCGGCAGGGTCTCGAAGATCGGCTGGCAGCGGGCAAAGTCCTCGGCGCTGCTGGGGAAGTGGTCGATCCGCTCGCCATCAAGCGTATAGGACACGCACACCTGGATCTCGTCGAGTTCATCGAGCACGTCGAGCTTGGTGATCGCCAGGCAGTCGAGGCCGTTCACCTGCACGGCGTAGCGGCCGATCACGCCGTCGAACCAGCCGCAGCGCCGGCGCCGGCCGGTGGTGGTGCCGAACTCATGGCCTCGATCACAGAGGTGATCATTCAGGCTGCCTTCGAGCTCGGTGGGGAAAGGCCCCTCGCCCACGCGGGTGGTGTAGGCCTTGGCCACCCCGATCACCCGGTCGATCAGGGTGGGACCCACGCCGGCGCCGATGCAGGCACCGCCGCTCACAGGATTGGAGGAGGTGACATAGGGATAGGTGCCGTGGTCGAGATCGAGCAGGGTGCCTTGGGCCCCTTCAAACAAAATGTTCTGGCGAGCCCGGGCGGCCTGGTGAATGGCGCGGGTGCAATCCACCACATGGGGGGCCAGGCGGCGGCCGTAGCCCACGTATTCGGCTACCACGGCCTCGAAATCGAGCGGCTCCAGGCCGTAGAGCTTGGTGAGGATCTCGTTTTTCTCGGCCAGCACCCCGGCCAGGCGATCCCGCAGCCGCCCTTCATCGAGCAGGTCGATGATGCGGATGCCGTTGCGCTCGGATTTATCGGCATAGGTGGGGCCGATGCCCCGCCCCGTGGTGCCGATGCGACGGTCCCCGCGACGCTGCTCCATCGCCTGGTCCAGCAGGCGGTGGTACGGCATCGTGACATGGGCCGTGGAGGCCAGCTGCAGCCCTGCCACGTCGATGCCGAGCTCGAGCAGCATGTCCAGCTCGCCGAGCATCACGCCGGGATCCACCACCGTGCCCGAACCGATCAGGCAGATGGTGTCGGGATAGAGGATGCCGGAGGGAATCAGGTGCAGTTTGAGCACCTTGTCGTCCACCACAATGGTGTGGCCGGCATTCACACCGCCCTGATAGCGCACCACCACATCGGCGGAGCGGCTCAGGAGATCGGTGATCTTGCCCTTGCCCTCGTCACCCCATTGCGCACCGATGACGACGACGTTGGCCAAGGAGACGGCGGCCCGAAGCCGCGTTGAAGCACAATGGGAGAGCTTCTCAGACGGACGGCCCTTCCGTAAAGCTCCCGCAACCTTTGAACGGTTGAAGGGAACGGTTGAACGGAATGGGAGGTGGCGCAATCCGGGTGGTGACGCAGTCCGGGTGGTGACGCAGTCCGGCACCACCATCGAACCCTGGGATCTTCACCGGAGCATGCCAGCGTGTTTTGAGCCCTGCCGCCTGCAGGCAACAGGGCCCCTTTTGAGCGGGTTCCTTGGATCGGGGCGCTGTAGGGACTGGTGGGGCCTGGACTCAGGCGCCTCGCACGACCCCCCGCTCGGCTTTCTGAAGTTCCTTGGTGAGTCGCTCCCGCAGGGCGTCGGGCACGGGGCGATTGGGGTAGTTGGCGTAGTGGCCGGCCAGTGAATTGAGTGCGGTCTGCATGGTGGTGAACGAGGCCAGCCCATTCACGGCCGCCCGGGGGCGGTAGCGGGCGACGTAGTCGTTGATCAGGCTCCGAGCCTCCGTTTCCGCGGCGCTGCGACCGGGATCATCCGCCGGCAGGGCGATCGTGGTCAGCAGCGAATCGGCCACGGCCACCGTGTCGTCCACGTAGTTGCCGCTGAGACCACTGCTGGCGTTGCTGCAGGCGCCCAGCAGCAGGCACGAGACCAGGGCCAGGGCCGTGAGGGCCTTGCCCAGGCCCCGCCAACGGCCCACCAGGGAGGCGAACCGCTCAAGGACCGTGTCGACTGCGGGGGGCATCTCGGTGGGAGCGGGAAGATTCCCGATCCTAGGCAGCCCCCTCTGGGGGGATTGTCAGCACGCAACTCCCGCAACAACTAGAGGAGCCCCTGGCGCTGCCGTTCGATGCGGGGCCGCAGCAGGTCGAGCAGTGCATCGGCGCCCACCGTCTCCGGATCGCCGCCCTCCCGATTCACCAGCTCCACCTCACCCGCGGCCGCGCCCCTGCCCACCACCACCCGCCAGGGGATGCCGAGGAGGTCTCCGTCCTTGAACTTCACCCCGGCCCGCTCGGCTCGGTCATCGAGCAGCGCATCCACTCCTGCCTGCTGCAAGTCCCCATAGAGCTTCTCGGCCAGGCTGGCCTGAAGCGCATCGTTCCCGTTGGCCGGCACCACCAGCACCTCGAAAGGGGCGATCGCCAGGGGCCAGCGGATGCCGTTGGCGTCGTGGTGCTGTTCCACCGCCGCCTGGGCGAGCCGGGACACGCCGATGCCGTAGCAGCCCATCCAGAAGGGCTGGCTCTCGCCACTTTCGCTCGTGAAGCAGGCATCCATGGCGCTGGAATACTTGCGCCCCAGCTGGAAGATGTGACCCACCTCGATGCCGCGGCTGCTCGCGAGCTGTTGGCTGGGGTCGTGCAGGCAGCGGTCGCCCGCCTCGGCGTTGCGCAGATCGTGGGGCTCGGGTTCCAGCCCCAGACCCGCCCAGCTGGCCCCGTTCAGGTGGGTGCCGTCGCGGTTGGCTCCACACACGAAACAGCTGAGGGAGGCGGCGGTGTGATCCACCAACCGCAGGAAGGCGGGGTGCCAGTGGCGGGCACCCCGCAGCACGCCGTCCTCCAGGTGGGGGCCCACGGAGCCGAAGGGCAAGGGGGAGAGTCCCTGGCGCTCCACGGCCTCGGCCGTGAGGGGCTCGACCCCCAGCAGGGTGCCGTGGTCAGCGCTTTGCAGTCCGCTCACCGCATTGGCCAGCTTCACCGGGTTGAGTTGCTGGTCGCCCCGCAGCGCCACCAGCAGGGGCAGCTGAACCCCTCCCTCGAAGCGGGCCAGCAGCAGCAGCACCTTCACCACCTGGGTGGCGTCGAAACCGTGGCCCGAACAGAGGTCGTCGATCGTGGTCTGTCCCGGCGTGGCCAGCTCTTTGCCACGGCCTTCCTGGCGCATTCCCCCGGCCAGGGGCACCGCCTCGGCCGGCAGGGACACGGCCCGTTCCTGGTTGGCGGCGTAGCTGCCGTCCGCGCTGGCCAGGATCAGGTCTTCGCCTGCCTCCGCCGTGACCATGAACTCCTGGCTGGCGGTGCCTCCAATGGCACCGCTGTCGGCTTCCACGGCCACCACCCGCAGTCCACAGCGGGCGAAGATGCGCCGGTAGGTCTGATCCATCACGGCGTAGGCCTCGGCCAGGGAGGTCTGGTCGGCGTGGAAGGAATAGGCATCCTTCATGATGAATTCACGCCCCCGCATCAGGCCGAAGCGAGGACGGATCTCATCGCGGAATTTGGTCTGGATCTGATAGAGATTCACCGGCAACTGCCGGTAGGAGCGCAGCAGATCCGCCGCCAGGGCGGTGATCACCTCCTCATGGGTGGGCCCGAGGCCCAGCTCCCGGCCCTGGCGATCCTCCAGGTGAAACATGATGCCCTCGCCGGCCGTGTAGCCGGCCCAGCGGCCACTGCGTTGCCAGAGCTCCGCCGGCTGCAGCTGGGGCAGCAGGGTTTCCAGCGCACCGGCGCGATCCATCTCCTCGCGCACCACCTGGGACACCTTGCGCAACACCCGCCACATCAGGGGCAGATAGGCGTAGACCCCGGGGGACAGGCGGCGGATGTAGCCGGCGCGCAGCAGCAGTTTGTGCGACACGATCTCGGCTTCCGCCGGATCATCTCTCAGCGTCACCAGCATCAGGCGGGAGACGCGCATGGCGGCAGCAAGCAGGAGAGGCGGAAGCTACCACCGCTGCCCCGGGGGACTGGCGCCCGTTGGCGGGGCGCGGTATCAGAGGTGACGGGCCGCCAGGGGGAGCTCTGCTAGATTTTTCATTCTAGATCGTCTAGCTTGGGTCTCATGCTTCCTGGTCCGGGCAGTTTCGTCAACCTGGGCCGTGTGGATCTCGACAGACTGGATCTGGACAGACTGGGCCTCAACGGAGTGGATTCCGCTGGGTTTGGGGTCGACAGTCGCGCTCCCCAGGCCCCCGCTTCCATTGCTTCAGGGTTGGATCCGCTTGAGCGCGATGCCTTGGGGTCGGGAGAGTTGGCCCCCCGCCAGGTTGGTTCGCTTCCCGGCCAGGGCTCCCCGAGGACCGGTGATCCGTTCGCGGTGCTGGCCGCTCCCCCGGGCGACCTGTCCCCCCGGGGAGCGGCCCCGGATCCGGACCCCGCCGGGGCGCTGATCGGCATCGATGACGTGCAGAAGGCCCTGAACCGCTCGCGCGCCTCCGTGTATCGCTACACCAATACGGATCCGCGCAACCTCAATCCCCCCTTCAACCCGCGCAAGCTCAATCCTGAGTACCGCACGGATCAGAAGGACCCCCTGCTGTTCCATCCCAATGAGGTGGCTCGCTTTGCCCGCGATGTGCTGCGGATCAAGGAGGTCACCGTGGAGGTGCTGAATGCACCCTCAACGGCCACCCAGCAGTTGCTCACTGCGATCCTGGATGAACTGCGTGGAATTCGTCAGCGCCTCGACCGGCTGGATGGCCAGCCCGGCTTCCGCGGCGATCCCTCCAGCCGTTTCGACCAGCAGTCCCGCCCTGCCGCCTGAGCGGGTCGGGGCTTTCGGTGGGCCCCACCTTCCCAGCCCCGGCCTATTGGTGCCAAGATTGGGCTGATCACCTTTCTCGCCGGGACGCCCGGCTGCCGGCACAGGATCCTCCAGGAGCTTCAGCGGAAACGGATTCAACAGTGAATCCTGGTACCGATCTGGATCTCGTCATCTGCTGGATCCATGCCCTGTCTATGAACACCCCAACAGACGCGCTGAACCAGCATTGCAGGGCCTCCAGTTCCTGGTCCACCAGCTCTGCAAGCCTGGAGGTACAGCCCACCCAGGACACCGGTGACGCCGGCGAAGATCCCTTCAGTCCGGGCCATCAACCCTTTGCCTTGCTGGTGGGCGGCCTGATCGGCCTGCTTAGCATCACGGTTCCCCTGGTTGCCGTGGTCGCTGCCCGACCCTCCCCATCCGCTCCCACCAGCATCTATGGATCTCAGCCACCTGCCGGCATCCCCAGCGCCAGGGCTGGTGAACCTGGTGGTGGAGATTCCCGCCGGCTGCCGCAATAAATACGAGTACAACGCCGAAGCGGGGGTGATGGCGCTGGATCGGATCCTGCACTCCTCGGTGCGCTATCCGTTCGATTACGGCTTCGTGCCCAACACCCTTGCCGAGGATGGCGCGCCCCTCGATGCCATGGTGATCATGGAGGAGCCCACCTTTGCCGGCTGCCTGATCCGGGCCCGGCCGATCGGCATCCTGGACATGGTGGACAGCGGCGCCCATGACGGCAAACTGCTTTGCGTGCCGGAGGCGGGGCTGCGCCACCAGAACATCCGCTCGATTCGCCAGATCGCCAGCAACCAGCTCGAGGAGGTGGCGGAGTTCTTCCGCACCTACAAGAGCATGGAAGGCAGGGTGACCGAGATCAGTGGCTGGCTGGATGCGGTGGCCGTGCCCGCCTTGCTCGAGCGGTGCGTGGCTGCCGCTATGGCTCAGGCCGATCGCTGAATCAGGAATCCCTCGTAGTCGAGGGCCTGGAACACCCGGGCCGGATCGCCGAAGCCGGCCGCATTGACCAGGGCGGTGAGCCGGGACGGGCCGATCGGATGCAGGCCGTGGGTGTGGGACGCCAGCTGGTCGTCGCGGTCGTCCAGGCCACTGGCGCGTTGAAAGCCCAGCCAGGCCTGCTGCACCTGGGCCTGGAGCGGAGAGCGCTCCGGCGCCATCAGGTCCACCAGCAGCAGTTGGCCACCCGGCTCCAGGCTGCGGGCCAGGGCCGTGAGGAAACGGAGTTTGGTGCCGTCGTCGGGGAGGGATTGCAGCACCAGCACCGAGAGGGCGCCGGCGAACTGCTCGGTTTCGTCCAGCTCCTCCACCCGGGCCTGGCGCCAGCTGATCCCCCCGTCCTGGGCGGGATCACCGAGGCGCTGGCGGGCGGCGGCCAGCATCGAGGCGGAGGGATCGAGCGCGGTGATCCGCCAATCGGGCCGTTGGGCGCGGGCTTCCACCAGCTCGGCGCCCGTTCCGCAGCCGGCCACCAGCACGGCGGCCCCAGGCTGGGCGCCGCGGGGGGAGGCGGCCAGCAGCGCCACGCCCAGGCGGGCCAGGCTGGCGTAGCCGGGGATCAACTGCTGGGCCACCAGGTCGAAGTGGGCCTGCGGCTCTGGCGGCTGCTGGCCTGGCTGCGGATCGCTCGGGGGGGTGGGGCGTTGCACGGCCTTGCAACAACTGGCGGCGATGCTAGGCAGGGGGACCCTGGTGGGCCTAAGTTTGGCGGCGCGTTCACTCCCGACCGACCGTGCCCACCATCCGTTTTGAACAGGAAGGCCAGCAGGTCGGATGCATTGAGGGTGCCAACCTTCGCAAGGCGGCTCTCGATGCCGGCATCAACCCCTACAAGGGACTGAACAACTTCAACAACTGCGGTGGCCTGGGCCAGTGCGGTACCTGTGTGATGGAGGTGGTGGAGGGGATGCAGAATCTCTCCCCCCGCTCCGATGTGGAGAAGGTGTACCTGGCCGACCGACCCGCCAATTACCGGCTCAGCTGCCGCACCAGCGTGAATGGCGATGTCACGGTGCGCACCCGTCCCGCCGCCGCCGTGGGTGAGGGGTCCAACAGCCTGATCGGTGCGCTCAAGTCGCTGGTGGGCCGGGGCTGAGCTCCGCCCAGGGCACCCCGATCGTTCCCTCCTGATGCCGGTCTCGCCGGCTTCCTCGTGACGGCTTCCTCTTGAAGGCTTTCTCGCGACGGTTGACTCCTGAAGGCTGACCCGTGAAGCTCTACAGCTACGCCCGCTGTTCCACCTGTCGCAAGGCGATCGCCTGGCTCGGTGAGAAGGGCGTGGCGGTAGATCCCATCGACATCACCACCCAACCCCCCACCGCCGAGGAGCTCCAGCGGGCCCTCGCGGAGCTCGGGCGCCAGCGGTTGCTCAACACCAGCGGCCAGAGCTACCGGGCCCTGGGGGCGGCAGTCGTGCGGGACATGGATGACCCAGCCCTGCTCCAGGCCCTGGCCGCCGACGGCAAGCTGATCAAGCGGCCGTTCCTGATCGCGGACGACGGCCGCACCCTCACCGGCTTCAAGCCCGCCGAGTGGGAGTGCCTGCTCAGCTGAGCCCGCTGTCCCCCGCAGCCCCCTCCTTCGGCTCCCGGGCAGCGGCCATCAACAGGTCGAGTTCCTGGATCAACGCCTCGATGCTCGAGCGGTTGATCTGGCTCAGGTAGGTGCCCTTCACCTCCTCGATCAGGGCACACACCAGATCCTGGGAGCGCTGCAGGGCTGAGCCTGTCTCCAGGGCCAGGGCGAGCTCGTCCCAGAAGCGGTCGATGCACTGCCGCAGCAGCGCCAGCTGGCGGTCGTCCCGCTGGGCCAGGCGCTCGCCCGATCGGCGCGAGAGGTCGAGCAGGCTCTCCACCATGCCGCTGGCCAGCTGCCGGCTGATGCCCGATTCCACCTGCATCAGGGGGCGGAGCTGGCGCAGCGGTGGTGGCACCACGGAGCGGTCGAGGCTCTGGCGCAGGGTGTAGTCGAGCAGGCTCTGCAGTTCAGGCGCCAGCCTGGGCGCCACCTGGGTCAGCAACAGGGGCGCCCAGATGCGCACCAGTTCCACCAGCTCCTGTTCATCTTCCGAGCGCGCCACGCTCTGATGGCTGCGGAGGGCCCGCAGGCGCTGGGGCAAGCGGGGAGATCGCACCAGGCCCTGGGCGCCATCCAGCAACTGCAGCGCCAACACCTCGAACAACTCCAGGGCCAGCAGGGCCACCACCCCCCGGCTCACCACCGCCCGCAACGGTTCCAGGTTCACCAGGCGGGAGGTCTGCAGCCGCTCCACCACCGGCACCAGCCGCAGCCAGCGCCAGAAGGGGAGCAACAGCGGCAGGTCGAACCAGCGCCGCAGCAGGGCATCCCGCCAGCTCAGCCCGGGCAGCCGCCGCCGCAGCCGCACCACCCGCTGCAGGATGTCGAGGACGAACACCCACTGGAACAGCAGCAGGTCGATGCGCCAGGCGTGGTCGGTGGGTTGGGCGTTCTCGTCAATCGAGCGCCAGTAGTTCGTGGCCACCAGGGGCAACACCTGTTCCCGCCAGAATTGGCGCTCCTCGCTCCAGGGATGGCGTGACAGCCACTCTTCGCTGAGCAGCAGTGCCGCTGCCTGTTTGGCGGAATCCCGGTTGGCGCGCTGGCGCAGCCTGTTCTTGATCTTCTCCAGCGTGGCGGTCTGCTGGGAGGCCAGAAACGGGTTGCCGTCGATCATCTGGACGGTGCGTTCCACCTGGGCGGCCAGCAGGCGCTTGCCTTCCGCCGTTGTGCCGCCGAGCAGGGCCCGGTCGAGCTGCTCGAACTGGTCGAGGTAGGCCTGGGTTTCCCGGTGGGGTTCGATCCCCTTGATCGGGTCGATCCAGGGGGTGAGATCGGGCAGGAAGGGCAGCGGCACCACCAGCGGCACCGAGGGGATCGGATGCAGGTTGCGCTGCAGCCAGAACGTGCGCAGGGGCACGTAGCTCAGGTCGAAGCCCACCCACAGCAGATTCAGGCTGGCCCAGACCGCCACGAAGCGATCCCAGCTGCGCAGGCCGCGGCCCGGTTGACCGACGGGGCTGGGTTTGAGCCAGCGGGGGCGTGCCATGGGCCGGGAGGGGGCGCGGGGGCACGCCTAATCTGCCTTGGGCCCTATCCCCTGCACCCATTGAGTGAGCACAACCAAGGCGCGGACCACGGGCAGGAGAGTCCGTGGGCCTTCTGGCGCAGCGTGGCCATCACCCTGGTGGTGGCCCTGGGCATCCGTCAGTTTCTGGTTGAGGCGCGGTACATCCCCTCCGGTTCGATGCTGCCGGGCCTGCAGATCCAGGATCGGCTGCTGGTGGAGAAACTCACCTATCGCAGCCGAGCTCCGCGCCGGGGCGAGATTGTGGTGTTCAACTCGCCGCACCACTTCGATCCGGTGCTGGCCAGCACCACTTCCCGCAATCCCCTGCGCTGCCTGCTGGTGAACCTGCCGGTGGTGGGCAGCCTCCCCGGGCTGGCGAGCCCGGCCTGTGACGCATACATCAAGCGGGTGGTGGCCCTGCCCGGCGAGCGGGTGGTGGTGGATCCCCGGGGAAGGGTCGCGATCAATGGCAAGCCCCTGAACGAGCCCTGGGTGCGCAATCTCTGTCCCGTCGATGAGCAGGGGATGGGTCCCTGCCGCACGATCACTGCCGTGGTGCCGCCCAACCATGTGCTGGTCCTGGGCGACAACCGGGCCAACAGCTGGGATGGTCGCTTCTGGCCCGGGGGACCGTTCCTGCCCCAGGGGGAGATCATCGGCCGGGCCTTCTGGCGTTTCTTCCCCTTCAACCAGGCAGGCACTCTACTGCCGGCAGATTCCAGCAAGCCGGCGCCGTGAGGCCGGTGGCGCGCACCGCACCGCGGATCACCTGCCCCAGCAGGGGCTGGTTGGCGGCCAGCGAGAGGCTGCCCTCCCCGCTCCAGCTGCTCTGCGCCTGGGGATCAAACAGCAGCCAGCGGCGGCTGCCGGGCTCCAGACAGTCGGCCGGCTCGCCGAGCAGGGCGGCAGGGCCCCAGCTGAGCACCTGCCACAGCTCCGGGGCGCTCCATCCCTGCCGGGTCACCAGTTCCTGCCAGAGGCAGGGCAGCACCAGGCCGTGGGGGGCACCGTGGGCCGCCACCCCGGCGCGCCGCTGATCCACGGGCAGCAGCTGTTCCTCGGGATCGAGGGGCAGGTGGTGGGCCGCCACGGCGCTGATCAGCCCCTGGCGCAGCCCCTGGAGCAGGGCCTCCCGGTCGCCGGGGCGGCCCAGGGAGGGCACCACATGCCAGCCCTCGGCAGTGGGGTGCAGGCTGGCCGCATCCGCCACCAGGTGCCACCAGCTCACGGTGGCCGCAGGCGGGCAGCCGGCCCTGGCCAGCAGTTCCACGGCTGCGGCGGTGGACACATTCATCAGCACCAGCCGCCGCTCCGGCCTGGCGGCGGCCAGGGTGATCAGGCTCTGCAGGGGCAGGGTCTCGCTCAGCAGTGGGTCGATCGGCCAGCCGGCCCGCAGGGCCTCCACCCCCTCCCGCACGAAGCCGGCGGCCCCTAGCTCGGCGAGGCGGGGTGCCACCAGCACGGGCCGCTCTCCCATCTCGCCCAGCAGCAGGCCCCGCTCCAGCATCGCCAGGGGTGGCATCCCATCACCCCCGGCCAGCCCGATGGCGCCGGCCTGGAGTTGGTGCTGGTGGGGGGCCAGATCCGCGTCGCCGCCATCCCGGCAGAAGCTGCCCCAGAGGCGCAGGCGCTGGGGATCAGCCCAGTGCAGCCCCTGGAGACGTTCCGGCCGATCCCTCCAGGGGGCGGCCCAGGGCAGCAGGGCCACCGTGCCGTAGCCCCCCGCCGCCGCTGCGGCAGCCAGGCTGGCCAGCGTCTCCGCCCGGTCCCCCCAGGGCTGTTCCAGCACACTGTGGGCATCCACCAGGGGGGGCGCCAGCAGCCAGCCCCTGGCGTCGATGGCGGCCAGGCCGAGGGCTTCCGCCCTGGCGGCCACGCCCTCTCCCCAGAGCTCCAGCTGGCCAGCCCCGTCGATCAGGGCGTCCGTGCAGGAGGTGGGCTGCTCTGGCCCGCTCAGCAGGTTGACCCGGTGCAGCCACAGCGGTGCCGCCATTGGTCTACAGGGCGCCGGCGGCGGTGCGGTCGAGCACGCCGCCGAGGTGGGCCGTGAGATTCATCGCCGCCACCACTGCCGTGCCATGGGCCCCGTGGGGGTAGTCGATCACCGTGACGCCGCCATTGCCCTGCTTGATCGTCCAGATGTCGGCAGGGGTGAGCCCCAGCAGGGCACAGAGAATGGTCTTGTTCACCGCATCGTGGGCCACCACCAGGGCGGTCTCGCCGGCGTCGAGGCTGGCGGCGATGGTCTGCCAGGTGTGCAGCGAGCGCCGCCACACGTCGTGGATGGTTTCTCCCTCCGGCATCTGCACGGTGTCCGGGGCCCGCTTCCAGTCGGCCAGGAGCTGGGGCCAGCCCGCCTGGATCTCGTGCTCGAGCTGCCCTTCCCAGAGACCATGGCCGATCTCCACCAGCCCCCTGGTGCTGGTGAGGGGCACGCCGGGGTGGCTGGCCAGAATGGCCTCCGCCGTCTGGCGGGGCCGGGCCATCGAGCTGGTGTAGGCCCGATGGATCGGCACCGGCGCCAGGAAGCCACCGGCTGCCTCCGCCTGGGCCCGGCCGTTGGCGTTGAGGGGAATGTCGATCTGTCCCTGGAAGCGGCCCTGGCGGTTCCAGTCGGTTTCGCCGTGGCGCACCAGCAGCAGCCGCGCCCCCCGGCCCCGGGCCGGCAGGGGATCGCCCAGGTGGGCGGTGTTGTTGAGGGATTCCACCTGCACCTGCACGGCGCCGCCGTCCTGGCGGCTGAGATTCAGCACCGACAGGGAGGCGTTGTCGAGCCGCAGCCGGCGGAAGTCCTCGGCCGTCAAGCCCAGCAGGGCCAGCACCAGGCAGCGGAGGATGGCGTTGTGGGCTACCACCAGCACGGTGGCATCCGCCCCGTCGAGGGCGTCGCCGTGCTGGCTCAGCAATCGGTGCTGAAAGGCAGTGGCCTGGCTGAGCAGTTCGGTCAGCGGGTTGTAGCGCTGGCCATCGGCCCGCTCCAGTTGGAGGGTGTGGGGGGCCTGCCGCCAGAGGGCCTCCTGCTGGGGGAAGCGCTGGCACAGCTCCTCGCGCAGCAGGCCGCTCCAGGGCTCCAGGTCGATCTCCAGCAACCCGTCGTCGAACTGGGGCTGCAGGCCCTGGCCCTGGGCGCTGAGCAGGTGCCGGGCCGTGTCCGCCGCCCGCCGCAGGGGAGAGCAGTAGGCGGCCCGCAGGGGCAGGTCGGCCAGGGCGGCGCCGGTGGCCAGGGCCTGCTCCACACCGGTGGACGTGAGGGAAGAGAGGTCGTCGCGGCCCTGGATCCGGTGCTCGACGTTGAAGCTGCTGAGCCCATGGCGGACCAGCACAATCCGGAGGGACACGGACCCAGCTCTGCGCTGCAGCATCGTATGGGAGCGTCGCCAGCTGCCCTTTGAGTCCGTCCCCACCCCGGCCCCCGGCCAGGGCCGCGGCGCGGCCTGCCGGATGGCAGCCCCTGCTGGCCGTGCTGTGCCTGGCCCTGAGCGGCCTGCTCTGGCTCAACGGGCTGCTGGTGAGCCTGGAGCGCCCGTCGGTGAACCAGTCGCTCACGCTGCATCAGCTGCAGCTGGAGCTCCTGGCGGCCCCGGCGTTGCCGCCCAGCCTGCGCACCCTCCTGATCAGTGCGGAGGCCCCCGCCCAGCTGGCGGACCAGCTGGAGCAGCAGCGCAGCGAGGATCCAGGTCCGGGGAGCCCCGACCAGCTGCTGCAGCTGGCGCTGCTGCAGAGCCCCCAGGCGGGGCAGTCGCTGTCCAAGCCCCTGCTGGAGGCGATCTCCCTCCAGGTGCCGCCGGAGCAGAGGCCCCTGCTGCGCTGGCTGCAGCGCGATCCGGCCCTGCCCGCCGGCGCCGGCAGCGGCGCGCTGGTGGATCCCTGGACCGCCAGCCTCTCCCCCCTCACCCGCCAGCTGCTCTGTGATCGGCTGGAGGCGCCGGCCGCGGACCGCTGGCCCGGTTGCCGCCTGGAGCGGGTGCAGCGCCAGGCCGCCCTGCGCCTGGTGGCCTTGAGCTGGTTGCCCGCCCTGCTGCTGCTGGTGGGGCTGGGGCTGGGGCTGCGGGAGCTGTGGCTGGCCTGGCGGCAGCGCCTGGCCCTGCCTCCCCTGGCGGGGCCGCAGCTCAACCTGGTGGACGTGACCCTGCTGATCGCCGGCGGTTTTGTGGTGGTGGGCGAGCTGGGGGTGCCGCTGCTGCTCGCTCCGCTCACCCAGGGGCTGCTCGCCCCGCTGGCGAGCCAGCCGCTGCGGCAGCAGAGCCTGCAGGTGGTGCTGCTGTATTTGGGGCTGATGGTTCCGCCGCTGCTGATCCTGGGCCGCCAGCTGGCGGCCATCCCCGGCCCCGCCCCGGCGGGAGGGTGGCTGCAGTGGCAGTGGCGGCCCCTGCCCAGCGCCCTGGCCCGGGCATTCGCCGTGCTGCTGATGGTGCTGCCCCTGGTGGCGATCAGCAGCTGGCTGGTCGATCGGCTGGTGGGGGATCCCGGCGGCAGCAATCCGCTGCTGGAGCTGGTGCTGGGTGCCCGGGACCCCTGGGCGCTGGCCGGGTTTGCCTTCACGGCCGTGGTGCTGGCCCCCCTGTTCGAGGAAACCCTGTTCCGGGGGGTGCTGCTGCCCGTGCTGGGCCAGCGCTGGGGTGCCCTGCCTGGGCTGGTGGCCAGCGCCCTGCTGTTCGCCATGGCCCACCTGAGCCTGGGGGAACTGGTGCCCCTGCTGGTGCTGGGTCTCGGGCTGGGCTGGTTGCGGCTGCGCAGTGGCCGGCTCGCTCCCTGCGTGCTGATGCACGCCTTCTGGAACGGGCTCACCTTCGCCAACCTGCTGCTGCTGGCGGGCTGAGCGCCGCCGATCGGCAGGTCGTTGCCGGTCTCCTGGCAAACAGGCTTCCACCCCTTGCTGGGGGGCGGGCTGGGTGGTTCACTTGCGGGACACGGATCTGTGTCCTTGGTCGCCTCGAACCTGCCGCGCCGCATTTTTGCCAGGGGTGCCCAGGCCGGTGTGGACCGGGCTGGGGCCCGAGGTTCTGCCCGGCCCGCCCGCCCCCGGCCCCTGGCCGTGATCCAGGGCTCCCTGTCGAGCCGTCAGGTGGCGCGCACTTCTCCGCTGCTGGCCGGTCTGCACCGGGCGGCGGACGGCACCCTGGCGGGCCTGGGGCTTTGCATGCTTGCCCTCAGTGGCCTCACCCTGCACTGGCAGAACCACTGGGGTCACAGCTTTCAGAAACTGGAATCCGCCCAAGTGCTGGAGCACCGGCTGCAGGAATCGGCGGCGCTGCTGGAGCAGCACTACCTGGCCGCCGTGCGCAAGCCCGGCTGGCTGGTGCCCACCAGCAGTGAGAAGCTGATCTATCTGCCTCAGCCCGCTGCCTCCGAACGCACCGGTTCCCTTCCCCTCGGGATTGATGTGAAGCTGGCCGACCTGAAGCTGGTGGGACTCAACCTGGCCGACCTCAATCCCCTGGGCCTGCAGCGAGACCAGCCGCCGGCTGGCTACTGAGTCACGATGGCTCAGGCACGTTCGCACCGTTCCAGTTTGTCTGCATCCACGCCCAGGCGGGCCCGGGTGGTTCCGATCCAGTCGCTGCCGAAGCATCGCCTGGTGGTGGTGTACGGGCTCCTCTGCCTCGGCCTGCTCGGGCTGGCAGGTCGCCTGGCCTGGCTGCAGGTGATCGACACGGCCAACCTGCAGTCACGGGCGCGGGCGATTCAGACCCAGTCGACCGAGCCCCTGGGCAAGCGCCGCACCATCGTGGACCGCACGGGCCGCCTGGTGGCCCTCGACGAAGAGCGCTTCACCCTCTGGGCCCATCCGCGCTACTTCAACTTCCCAGGGGACGACCCCCAGAAGGTGCGCAATCCCGATGAAGTGGCCACCCGGCTGGCCAACGTGCTGGCCGTACCGCGGGACACCCTGCTCCAGACCATGGCCGGCCGCTCCAGCGGGGTGAAGCTGCGCACGGACATCGACCCCGAAACGGCGGCCCGGATCCGCCAGCTCGGGATCAGCGGCCTCGACCTGGAGGCCTACCCGCAGCGCATCTACCCCCAGGGCTCCCTGTTCGCCAACGTGGTGGGTTTTCTGAACCTCGAGCGGGTTCCCCAGGCAGGACTGGAGCAGAGCCGGGACCGGGACCTGCATCGGCAGGAATCCACGGTGACGATGCGCCGGGGCGCCGACGGCACACCCCTGCCCGAGGGCTTGAGTGCGGGGGCTCTCTACGGCGACGACCTGCGCCTGCAGCTCACCCTCGACGCCCGCTTGCAGCAGGTGGCGCAGCAGGCCCTGGCCAACCAGGTGAAGAAGTGGCAGGCCAAGCGGGCCGCGGCGCTGGTGATGGATGTGCGCAACGGCGAGATGCTCGCCCTCGCCTCCTACCCCAGCTACGACCCCAACCAGTTCTGGAAATTCAACCCCGGCCTGTTCCGCGAGTGGTCGGTGCAGGACCTCTACGAACCGGGCTCCACCTTCAAGCCCATCAACCTGGCGATCGCCCTGCAGGAGAAGGCGATCGACCCGAAGGGCAAGGTGTTTGACAGCGGCCAGCTCAGCATCGGCGGCTGGCCGATCTTCAACGCCAACCGCCAGGGCAATGGCCTGATTGATTTCCCCACGGTGCTGGAGGTGTCCAGCAACGTGGGCATGGTGAACGCCATGGCCAAGGTGAAGCGCGAGCGCTTCTGGCACTGGCTGCACACGATCGGCATCGACCGCCGGCCCGATACCGACCTGCCGGGCGCTGTGGCCGGCCAGCTCAAGTCCCGCTCCGAGTTCACCGGCCATGCGATCGAGCCGGCCGTGGCAGCCTTCGGCCAGGGCTTCTCCCTCACCCCGCTGAAGCTGCTCCAGCTGCACGCCATGCTCGCCAATGGCGGCCGCCTGGTGAGCCCCCACATCACCCGCGGGCTTCGCTCCGGCGATGCCCTGGCCAATACCAGCAGCACCACGGGCCTGCAGCTGCTGGATCCCGAGGTCACCCGCACGGTGATGTCCTGGATGGAGAAGACGGTGGCCCGCAGCGACAGCCTGGGCATCCGCGTGCCCGGCTACCGCATCGGCGGTAAGACCGGCACGGCCCAGAAGGCCGACAAGGGGGTGTACATCCCCGGGGCGCTGATCACCAGTTTCGTGGGTCATCTGCCGATCGAGGACCCCCGCTACGTGGTGCTGGTGGTGGTGGACGAGCCCAAGGGGGGCAACACCTATGGATCCACCGTGGCGGCGCCGGTGGCGCGCCAGATCATCGATGCGCTGCTGGTGCTGGAGCAGATTCCCCCCTCGCGCCCCGAGGAACTGGGCGGCCGCAAGACCTGAGGGTGTTCGGGATGACACGCCGATGTTGTCATTCCCGCAAGCCCGGTTGCCCACTCCTGGAGGGTTCCAGGATCGTGGCTAGCTTTTGGACATCCGGCGCACCTGAATGCCGGCCCACCAGGCAACCATGGCCAATCTGCTCGATCAGCTCGCCGCGATGACCGTGGTGGTCGCCGATACCGGTGACATCGATGCAATCCGCCAGTTCACTCCCCGGGATGCCACCACCAATCCGTCGCTGATCCTGGCGGCAGCCCAGATCCCCACCTACCAGGACCTGATCGACCGCTCGCTGCGGGAATCCCGCGAGGCGGTGGGGCCGGAGGCCGGAGCCGACGTGGCGGTGCTGGAGGCACTGGATGAGATCTGCGTCACGTTCGGCAAGGAAATTCTCAAGATCGTTCCTGGCCGGGTGTCCACCGAGGTGGACGCCCGCCTCAGCTACGACACGGAGGCCACCGTGGCCAAGGCCCGCAAGCTGATCGGCCTCTACAACGACGCGGGCATCAGCAACGATCGGGTGCTGATCAAGATCGCCTCCACCTGGGAGGGAATCTGCGCCGCGGAACAGCTGGAAAAGGAGGGGATCCACTGCAATCTCACTCTGCTCTTCTCCTTCGCCCAGGCGGTGGCCTGCGCCGAGGCGGGCGTGACTTTGATCTCGCCGTTTGTGGGTCGCATCCTCGACTGGCATAAAAAGGCCAGCGGTCGCGATTCCTATCCGGGGGCGGAAGATCCCGGCGTGATCTCCGTGACCCAGATCTTCAACTACTACAAGACCTACGGCTACAAGACCGAGGTGATGGGGGCCAGCTTCCGCAATGCGGCCGAAATCATCGAGCTGGCCGGCTGCGATCTGCTCACGATCTCCCCGGCCCTGCTGGATGAGCTGCGCAGCACCAGCGGCGAGCTGGAGCGCAAGCTCAACCCCTTTGATCCCGCCCCCACCGAAGCCCAGATCCACCTGGATGAGCCGGCGTTCCGCGCCATGCTGGCCGACGATCGGATGGCCACCGAAAAGCTGGACGAGGGCATCCGCGGCTTCTGCAAGGCGATCGAAACCCTGGAGGCCCAGCTGGCCCACCGGCTGGCGGAACTGGAGGGTGGGGCCGCCTTCGGCCATGCCGTGCAGGAGATCTTCCTGCTGAATGACCTCGATGGGGATGGCTGCATCACCCGGGAGGAGTGGCTGGGCAGCGATGCGGTGTTCGATGCCCTCGACACCGACAAGGACGGTCGCCTGGCCCCGGAGGACGTGCGGGGCGGTTTGGGGGCAGCCCTGGCCCTGGCCCGCTCGGCGTGAGCGCCGCCTTAATCGGCTCTTCAACTGGATGGCCGAAGGTGGGAGGATTATTAGCCCATTCCCCCACGCTGTGAACGCTCTCGACACCATGCGGGCCCTCGCCAGCACCGGTGAGGTGATGACCCTGGAACCCGGCGAGCACATCTTCCGCTCCGGTGACCCGGGCGACTGCATGTTCGGTTTGCTGGAGGGGCAGGTGCAGCTGAGCTGGAACGGCGAGGAAGGCCATGAGCTGATCAATGCCGGCGATGTGTTCGGCGCCGGAGCCCTCGTGACCAGCGAGCACCGCCGCTACGGCAATGCCAAGGCGGTCACGCCCTGCCGGCTGCTGGTGATGAACCGGGAGAAGTTCCTGTTCGCCGTGCAGGAGTCGCCGATGTTCGCCATCGAGCTGCTCGGCTCGATCGACCAGCGCCTGCGTCAGCTGAAGGACTGCACCAAGATCTAGCCGCGCTGGAACAGCAGCCGGCGGATGGCCCGCTGGGCGATGTCGCCGTAGCCCATCTCGCCGGAGAGGATCTGGGCGATGCGCATGGGGGCAGTGGGGCGCTTCACGCCCAGCTGGTAGCCCACCCGGGGCACCCGGTAGAACACCTGGGCGATCCGGCGTCCCCAGGCCATCGATTCCCCCCACTGCTGCCGCATCGCGGCGCTGTAACCCGCCAGGGCCTCAGCCTCGCCGTTGAGCCAGCGGTGCACCGCCTCGCCGGCGCGGCAGCCGCTCAACAGCGCGGGCCGGAGCCCCTCCGCCAGAAAGGGATCGCAGAGCGAGGCGGCATCGCCGGCCACCACGATCCCCTCGCCGTGCAGGGGGTGGTGCCCATCCCACACCCGCAGCTGCCCCAGGCAGCGCTCCCCCGCCGTTGGGGCAAAGCCCAGGCTGGGCAGCAGGCGATCGAGCACGGCATCCGCCTCCTTGCGGGCCGTGACCGCCTCCAGGGGGCGGCCGAGGAAATGGCCCAGGCCGATGCTGAATCCCCCCTGGCGGGGGAAGGCCCAGCAGAAGCCCTGGGGCACCAGTCCGAAGCCGAAATGGGCGGTGGCTGGATCGGCTACCGCCCCCTCCAGCTCCACCGACACGGTGCTGGCGAAGCGCGGCTGGCGGGGCCCCAGCCCCAGGGGCGCGGCGTGGCGGGAGTTGGAGCCATCGGCCAGCACCACCGCCCGGGCCCGCAGCTCAGCACCGGCGGCCGTGGCCACGCACCAGTGGCCGGCGGTGGGCTGGATGGATTCCACCCGCACGCCGGCGGCAAACTCAGCCCCCGCGGCCTGGGCCTGCTCCACCAGGAAGGCATCGAGCCGCGAGCGCCGCACGATCCAGAAGGGTGCGCTGCCCGGCAGATCGGCGATCACCGGATCCTCCAGGTCCCAGGTGAAGCGCACCCGCTCGATCACGGCCTCCACCACCGGGCTGAGATCGAAGGGAAACAGCTGCTGCACCGAGGCCGCCATGCCGCCACCACAGGGCTTGTGGCGCGGGAATGGGGCCTGATCGAGCACGAGCACCTGGCAGCCCTGCCGGGCCAGGTGGGAGGCAGCCGCCCCGCCGGCGGCGCCGCCCCCCACCACGATCACGTCCAACAGATCCGGGTGGGAGGTACTCAAACCTTGAGGATCTCGGCCTCTTTCTCGGCCAGGTGGCGGTCGATCTCGGCGATGTAGCGGTCGGTGAGTTTCTGCACCTTGTCCTGCTCATCGCGGCTCTGGTCTTCGGAGAGATCCCCTTCTTTCTCCTGTTTCTTGATCCGATCGATGCCGTCGCGGCGGTTGTTGCGCAGGGCCACCTTGCCCTCCTCGGCATACTTGGCGGCGATCTTGCAGAGCTCCTTGCGCCGGGCTTCGGTGAGGGGGGGGATGTTGATGCGGATCAGCTTGCCGTCGTTGTTGCAGGTGAGGCCCAGGTCGCTCATGGCGATCGCCTTTTCGATCAGCCCCATGGATCCCTGGTCGAAGGGCTGGATCTGGATCGTCTGGGAATCGGGGGTGGAGAGGTTGGCCAGCGACCTCAGGGGCGTTTCGGCGCCGTAGTACTCCACGACGATCTTGTCGAGCAGGGAGGGGTTGGCCCGGCCGGTGCGGATGGTGTTGAAGGTGCGCAGGGCGGCGTCAACCGACTTGCGCATGGTCGCGTCGAGATCCATGGTTGAGGCTCAGGGGTGAATGCGGGTGCCGATCGGCTCACCGCGCACGGCCCGGCCGATGTTGCCGGGGCCGAACAGATCGAATACCACGATCGGGATGGCATTGTCCTTGCAGAGGGCAATGGCGGCGCCGTCCATCACTTCCAGCTCGCTGCTGAGCACCTCGAGGAAGGAAAGGCTCTCGAAACGGCGGGCGTCGGCATGTTTGGCCGGGTCCTTGTCGTACACGCCGTCCACCTTGGTGGCCTTGAACACCACGTCGGCGCTGATCTCAGCGGCCCGCAGGGCCGCGGTGGTGTCGGTGGTGAAGAAGGGGTTGCCCGTGCCGGCGGCGAAGATCACCACCCGACCCTTCTCCATGTGGCGGATCGCCTTGCGGCGGATGTAGGGCTCGGCCACCTCCTGCATGGAAATGGCGCTCTGCACCCGGGTGGGCACCCCGGCCCGCTCCAGGCCGTCCTGGAGGGTGATGGCATTCATCACCGTGGCCAGCATGCCCACATAGTCGGCGGTGGCCCGGTCCATGCCGGCGGCGCTGCCCTTGAGGCCGCGGAAGATGTTGCCCCCGCCCACCACGATCGCCAGCTCGGTGCCATCGGCCACGCAGGCGGCCACATCGGAGGCGATCGACTGCACGATGGCCGGATCGATCCCGTAGCCCTGCTCGCCCATCAGCGCTTCGCCGCTGAGCTTGAGGAGAACGCGCTTGAAACCCATTGCCAGCCCTGATCCCTCGGAGCGTAGCAACGGCCTTGCACCCTGGCTCGTTGCCCGCTTCAGTGGCCCAAAGCGGCACCGCCATGCAGCCTGCCCAGCCCTCTCCCGGGCCCGCGCCCCGGCCCTCCGGCGTGATGCTGCGGCTCACCCTCTCGGCCCTGGAGCGCGCCAGCCACGACCCCAGCCTCTGGCGGGAGGCGGAGGTGCACCGGGCCGTGCTGGTGAGCGGCCTCTCGGTGCTGATCAACGGCCTGGCGCTGCTGCAGCGGGATCTCGACTAGGGCTTGGCCGGCAGCGGGCACTGCTTCTCGCTCTCGGCCAGGGTGCTCCTGGCGGTGCGCAGCGACACGGCCGGGATGTCCGGATCGTTCTGGAGCAGGGTCTGGAGCCAGTCGCGGGCGTCGTTGCGGGTGAGCAGGCCGGCCTTGAGCAGCTCACACACGGTGGTGCCGCTGCCCAGCAGGAAGCCAAACCAGTACGACTGCTTGTCCCAGTCGTCCTGGGCGCGGACGGCCTGGGGCCCGGCGATCACGCCAGCCGTGAGCAGAGCGAGGGCAAGGCGCTGACAGCGGTGGAGCTGCGGCATCGGGGGCACAGGCGGAGAGTCACCCCTGCTTTAGCCAGCAGCCAGGGGCTGGTCAGCCGCCAGCCTGCGCGGATCCACTCCCCAAGCGCCCAGCCCAGCCCTGCCAGGGCGGGTGCATCCCCTGGCGGCCCGCTACACAGCAAACATGGCCTTGAGTACATCGAGCACCTCCACCAGCGTGGCCTCGGGCAAAACTCCCAGGGGCTTCACCAAGCGTTCACGATCCACGGCCCTCAGCCGATCCACCATGATGGGGCCGTCTTTGCGGGCAAAGCGGCAACGGACGCGAAACGGAGCTGAATGTTCGCCAGAGGCAAGTGGCGCCACAATGAAGGTGCGAAGCTGGGCATTCAGATCATCGGGCGAGATGATCACACGGCCTTGCTTTTCTGCTCTCCGGTCCACGCGTTGGATTCAGCGAAACGAGATAGATGTCTCCCCTGGAGACGGTTGCTTCAATTGCCACGTTGGACCGTCGTCATCAAGGGGGGTGGCAGTGCTTTCAGCGGGAAGCTCCTTCGGGATTGAGGTGGTAGCCGCTTTTCTCCAGCCTACCCGTGGGTGAACGGGTGGTGTGAGGGTGAGGATGCTCGGTGTAGTTCGACGTTCACATCATCTGCCAGCCGAGCAAGGTGGGCAAGCACGGTATTGCCAGCTGAACTCTTCACGAGTTCTCGATTTTGGCCAGCTTTGACCAGGCCATGATTCAGTGCCGAGAACGTAGTTGCAGTTTCGATGCTGTAGAGGAAGTGGCCATTTTCCCTTCCATTTGCAATGTCAAGGCCGGTAACGGCAAGCGAGTGGCATGTGGGCGTGCAATCAATCTTCGTCCATTAAGTCTTGAAGTAAGACAGCGTTTTCGCTGACGCCTGCGGTAACTCGCGAATGACGAAGATCCATGCTCTTTGCACCATTCTTCGGTTGGGGCAATGTATTGGGAAATCGCTGATAAGACTTTCATGAAGCAGGTATACAAGTTCACCTATACGACTGGCAAGATTTGCATAGGCAAGGACAGCATTGGGAGCGCTCGATACATGGGTAGTCCCGACATGAATCTTGTGAATGCAGACTTTGCGGCCCTTCGAGAAAGCGTCCGCAAGGATTATGCATTGAGAAAGGAGATTCTTTGGGAATCATCCACTGCAACTGAAGCCGAGCTCTCTGCGAAGGAAGTGGAGATGATTCGGCTGTATCGGTCCAATGACCCTGCTGTTGGATACAACCGTTGGCCAAAGCTGGCCATTGGCAATGACTTAGACACGTGCCCCTCTATGGGTGCAACCAAGCCACCCGGCTAACGCCAAGGCGCAGAAGTGCAAAACACTCTTGGCAACAACACACGCGGCTTTCGTTCGTCCGCTGCCGTGATGCGCTGGGCGGCTGGCATGTCGGGTAAGCCCAAATTACAAAAGCAAAGTGACAACCTTTGCTAGGCGAAAACTTGGATTATGTTTGTTCAGCTCGATCCGGGATGATTCCTCCTACCACGGCCTTCAAACAACCGTTCGAACTTGGGAATTAAGGACAAGATCACCAAGGCCAAGAGAGTGCTCAGGATGGCCGTTACTTCCCGACCCATGCCTGAGGCTACGCCGATTGCCGCTGTTAGCCATATGCTCGCGGCCGTGGTCATGCCCTTGGTTTCCTCTTGCTGTCTTCCCATAATGATGGATCCGGCTCCAAGGAACCCCACCCCAGCGGCCAAGCCCTGCACCACACGAGTTAGATCTGCAATCGATGCTCCAACTTGTTGAGGAATGAGGACGAAGAGAGCGGCCCCGAGAGATACCAGCATGTGCGTTCGCAACCCTGCCGCCCTGCCCTTGATCTCTCGGTCGTACCCCAGTAGGCCACCAAGGGCCGCAGCAAGTAGCAAGCGTATAATGATGCGGATAACTTGAGCCACATCCGTGATCTCGGTGAATTCCGATAGCACGGTGTTCCGTATCACTTGCCATACGTCCATATTAGGTCCTTGCTTTTGATGTACCTTATTCGCTGCCTTGACGAGTCCGGCAAACTCGTTCAAGGGCGGTTCCGAGAGCCACGCCGGAGCCGACTGCCGTTCCGTAACCCTGGGTTCCTCAGCTGTTGAGCAGCATCAAAAGCCAGATGCTGCCCATGTTTTTGGATAGGGAGCATCCACTTTCTACCAGTGGTTTACGTGCCCGTTAACCACCTGTTCATGAAGATACACTATCTGTTTGGATGTTCTTATGGCAAGCGGAGTCATGTCGCGCTTGGCTATCACTCAAAGGTGCTCAGAAGTTCGCCTAACGCTCCAGATCAGAAGCGGGCCAGGATGTTTGCTAACGATATATCTCCCGCCCCGTCTTCTGGATCTGGCTGTTAGAAGGCTTTATGCTTTCGAAGGTGGCTAGATTTCTCTATAGATTGCAATTGGGTCGATTATGATTTCATTCTCAAGACATCCCGTGAACCCGCTCTCGATCTCGGCAACATTCTCCATCATGGAGCTAATATGTGTCTTAAGGTGGTTTGGTGAGGCTATGCTTGACGACTCTTCTTTGTTTTCCAGTGTATTAGCCTCCTTGGTGCTCGCCGCTTCGATGACGTTAAGAGGATTCGACTCATCTAGCTTTGACTTGCCTCTTTGGGTAACAACACCCAAGATAGTGAAATATTGATCAGGCCTCCTAGAATACTTCTTGATTTCCATTGCCATGGATTCACGCATATACTCTCGATTAAGGATCGCAGTAACAATTCTAGAGCGACTGCTATTGGGCGACAATAATGATATCTGCGCTTCAAGATGATCGCCATATCCAAAGTCAAGTAGATACGATAGCTTGTTAATATACTCTTGATCAATTTGACTATCGGACTTCCAGGACGACAATGTTTTAATCGTTTCATGCAGCTCTTTCTTGAGCTTGCTCTCTGCAGCTTGGATCTGTATTCTTAGTTCGGCGATTCTCAAGTTTCTCTCTTCAAACGTAGACACATACTGCAGGGCTTCATTCATCTTATTAAGTGACTCAATAATCCGCTGAACGGCTGTAAAGTCATTAAACCTAATCTTCCCGGTGACTTTTACAAAGCTTTTTTCAAAGGTATCCAATTGACAGTCTTTTGTTTCTTCGGAAATGCAGCTCACAAGATTCTCATCGAGAATCCGACTCTCAAAGATGGTGTATGCATAGTCGAATAGGAAGCGCCTTTCAGCTCGCCCATTTGATTCGCTGATAATATCTCCGAGCAAGCGGCCGCTGCCCAGTGGCCCTTGCTGCTCTTCCTTTTTCTCTTCCTTTTTTGACTGATACTGAATAACTTCTTCAGTCAAGCCTTCAAATAGCTGTGAAGATATCGAGTACATCTTGTACTCGTCAATATAAACAAAGAGTTTAGCCTTCATGTTTCTTGCGCTGGATGTAATCATTGTAGAAATACCTTCGTGTCTGAATGATCGAGTGGGCTGCGAAGGCAGCTGTTAAGGCCGCAATAACTAACGCAGATCCAAAGAGTAGATTCCCTAGCATAATCTAATGCCTCATTTTAGGTACGCGTCGGGATCCCAAGCGGTCGTAAACCACATAGCTCAGGACAAATGAGGTAACGGCCAAAACAAATGAAGTCTGCTTCAGGCGTTGCACCGAAATGAGGCTTGGGTCAATTTCCTTCATAAAGGATAAGGCAAACACCAAAGCAATAAAAACTAGGAGAATAACTGACAAGCCGTTGACAATCGTCTTCCATTGCCTTTGATAATTCTCATGCTCAAGTACGGAAATATTGGAAATGTTCAGAGCCAGTCCAAATGAGGCGATATCTGTTTCGTTCCAAAGCATTTCATTGTTGGCCCTGGGGCTGACAAGTACCACAATAAAGCGTGCTGCGACTGGTATTAATCCAATCAATACAGTATAAATAAACCATTTTAGCTTTAGCATCAAGAACTCAACCCTTGCCGGGCAAGCGCTTTACGAACAATATCCATGACGGGCGTCCGTGTCAATCAAGTGTACTTGATGATCATGGGGAAGGCCTTCTAACGCTGCCATCACCTGGCCGCAGAGAGTGTGTGCACTGAGAGCCCAAAGGCACCACTATTGGTTGGTGGCGGCTCAGGTGAATGGCTGTGTTAGCACTCATCTTCGATTGCGTCATGAAGATCAAACTCATGGACGATGACAATCTCAGCACCAGCTTTACGAAGCTCTATTGCTTTTTCGACTTTTCGTCCGTAACAGGCGTATGACCAGCATGGATTACCATCGCCCCCAATAACAAGGTAATTCAGCTTGCCCGAAACACTTCCCACCACTTCTCCTCCAAGAGATCTGATCTTTTCTGTAAAAACATCTCTTGTGTATCGTGATGATGCTCCCGTAAGGCAAAAGCGAGAGCCGCCAAAGACAATCTCAGGGCTATTGGCGCAAACCCCTTTCAGAGTCGAATCGCTCAAAATGACGGGGTCGCTCAATGTCTTGTCATCAAGCACTTCGACAAACTGAGCAAAGAAGGCGACGAGTGCTTTCTGTTCTACTTCATCAATCGTGCCATCTGCCATGACTGAAATAATGAGGCTTTCAATTTCGTCGTAGGGCCAGCGCTTCCTCAAGTGCTCATTACCCTCCATCCAGGCCTGAATTGCTCGGAGCTCTGCTTCCGAAATGATTCCGTCGGCAACGACTCCTCCAAGAAGCCCATGGAGTTGCTGAAGGCCTGTTGTTATTTCATCATAGAATTCATTGGAACATAAGCGCTCGCATACCCATACCAAATCATCTCGCTCTTCCTCGCTGATTAGGCCATCGTCAAGCGCCGCACGCAAGACAGGAACAATTTCGTTATATGGATGAAACACCTCAAGAGCTTCGTGCTCGGACAGCCAAATCTTCAGGAAGTAGACCTCAGTGTCATTTATCTGCAAATCTGCTGAGATTCCTTTCAGAAGGCCAAGAAGGCTGTGCAGTGACTTTTCTAGCCGTGACTTGCTGGTGAAGCGGACGTAGGCCTGATGATCAGAATGCATGCTTTACGTGGTCTCAGGTTGGTTATTGTATTTAAAGTCTATACCGCGCTCCCCACCCCAGCAGGCAAGTGTAGTGCTAACGCTGAATGGGCGGGTCCGATATCCGCCGAGCCGGTCTCGCTCTGGTCCGCCTATGCAGCCTGAAAGCTCCAGGCCGTGGACCTAAAGCTTAGCTCCCATCAGCTGTCTTGAGGATAGAGCTGCGATGTGGCAGAAGTTTATACGGGTCCGATAAGCCCTGCCCGCTAGGTTTCGTCATCAAGCCAGGTGGGCTGTTCTGGCGATAGCCTTCATCACGTCTCCCGGGCTGCCCCCGCAGCTGAGTTTCCACACCAACCCGCAGCGTTGGAGAGAAGCCAGCAGCCTGTAGCGCGCGCGGAGACCTCGCAGGGCCAGTGCATAGCGCTGATGGGGCGACTGGGCTTGCTGTTTGTAGCGCCAGCTGGTCCGGGCTATCACCGTCTTCAACGAGGCTGAGGCCACTGGCGATTGGCATTGTCCAAGCCCAGCACACCCGCACCAGCAGCAGCGATCACTCCCGATCCAGCCGCTGCAGCTCCTCTTCGGCACCGTCATGGCCCCTCACCGTTTTTCTGGCACCAGCCTGCCCCCAGCAATTCATTCCCCACCTAGTGCTGGGCTTCAGCTAGGGCTTCTCGATCGCCTGCAGGCTCAGGCGGGTCACCACGCCGTCGCGTTTGAGCTGGCCCAGGGCCACGTTGATTCGGCCCGCCACCGCATCACTCAGGCTGGGCGAGAAGGCAAACGCCTGCGACTGGGGGTGGATGTCGCGCAGGGCCAGGCCGTAGCGCTGGTGGGGTAGTTGGGCCAGCAGGTAGTCGAGCTGGATTGTGTCGGCCATCACCGCATCCACCCTGTCGTCGGCCAGCAGCCGGTCGGCATCGGGCACCCGCTTCAGCTCCCGCAGCTGGATCGGTGGGCGCAGGCCGCCGTTGTTCAGCGCCTTCAGCAGGTCTTCGCTCACGCTGCCCGGCCGCACCGCCACCCGCCGGCCCGCCAGATCATTGAGGTTGCGCAGCGTGGCGTTGGCCGTGTCCTGGGTGCCGCGCACCACGTTGATCGTGACGTAACTCACCAGCAGCGAGGCGCTCACGATTCGCACCAGGTAGGCCAGCACCACCAGCCCATGGCCGCGCGAGGTCACCACCACCGTGTTGGTGCCGGGCCCGGTGGCCAGCACCTGGAAGATCAGCGCGAAACCCCGCCGTTTGCCCACCGGCCAGTCGGCCGGTTTGCTGCCGGCGCGTTCCACCCGCCACACGGCCACGCTCAATAAACCGATCAGCACCACATACCCCAGCAGCAGGCGGATCAGGTCGGGCGCCAGCAGCGACTGCAGCAGCGACACGCCCAGATCCAGCCGGTTGCGCCGGGTCATCACCCCCAGCCCCGACTCCTGGAACGGCAGCGAAAAGCGCGTGCTGCGCAGCCGCTCCGGCGACACGGTGAGGCAGCCGATCGCCACATCCAGCTCACCCCGGCGGGTGGCCTCCAACAGCGCGGCGGCACTCTCGCCCGGCACCAGCACATAGGGCAGTTCCTCCTGGTCGGCGATGCGCTGCCACAGCTCCACCGCCAGGCCGCTCCAGCTGTCCTGCTGCCGGTAGGAGCAAGGCTGGGAGCCATCGGCCACCCCCACCCGCAGCACCGGCGCGGCCTGCACCGTGCTCGCCAGCAGGGGGCCTGTGGCCAGGATCAGCCCGATCGCGAGGGCCCGCAGCTTGCTTGGCATGGGCCGAGATTACGGAAAGTGATACCGGCTCAGAACTCAATCCCCCGCTGCGCCTTCACCCCCTGCTCTCGGAACGGGTGCCGCACCAGCTTCATCTCAGTCACCAGGTCGGCCCGCTCCAGCAGCGCCGGCGGCGCGCCGCGGCCGGTGAGGGCCACGTGGGTGAGTTCGGGCCGCAGGGCCAGCCCCTCGATCACCTGCTCCACCGCCAGGTAGCCCAGCTTCAGGGCCACGTTCACCTCATCCAGCACCACCAATTTGCGGCTGCCGTCGGCCAGGTAGCTGCAGGAGCGCTCCCAGGCCTGCTGCACCAGCTGCCGGTCGCGCTCGCGGTCCTGGGTTTCCCAGGTGAACCCCTCGCCCAGGGCGTGCCAGGCCAGGGCATCGCCGAACAGTTCCAGTGCCTTCGCCTCGCCGGGCTGCCAGCCCCCCTTGATGAACTGCACCACCGCCACCGAATCGCCATGGCCCAGGGTGCGCAGCACCAGCCCCAGCGCCGCCGTGGTCTTGCCCTTGCCGTCGCCGGTGAACACCAGCACCAGCCCCTTCTCCAGATTGCGCTCGCCCACCCGTTGCCGCTGCACCTCCTGCCGGCGGGCCATGCGCTTGCGGTAGGCCTCCTGGTCGTGCTCCGGCGCCAGCTCACCCCCCGGGCCGAGCTCGGCGGCCACCCGGTCGAGGTCGGTCGTGGTGGCTGCCATCGGGGGGGCTGATTCCGGCACGGCTCACGCGACTGCTCACTGGCCGCACTTTGGCGCTTCAGGCCGCCCGCTGCCTGGCCAGGGCCGCATCCACCGCCTGCTGCTGGTCGCGGCGGGTGATCCAGTGGTGGTACGTGCGGGTGTGGATCGTCACCGAGTGGCCCATCATCCGCGCCGCCACCGTGTCGGGCAGGCCGATGTGGATGGTGCGCACGGCCCAGGCGTGGCGCAGGTCGTAGGGGGTGATCGGCAGGGCGTAGCGGCGGAACTGCTCGGCCACCCGCCGCCCCACCTGCTGCAGGGTGGTGCGGCTCAGGTCGGTGCGCACCGGCGGCAGCAGCCGGGGATCCCGGCCGAGCCGCTCCAGGCCGAACTGCTCCACCCATTCGGGCTGGAACGGCCACACTTGGTGTTCGCCGGTTTTGCTGGTGGGTAGCACCCGGATCACCCGATCGCCGCCGGGGGCCAGGGCCGAGAGGTCGCAGAAGAACACCTCGTGGTTGCGCAGCCCGTAGGTGGCCATCAGGCCGTAGGCCAGCCGCCAGGCGGGGTTGGGGATCTGCTCCAGCAGCTGCAGGATCTGGCCGTCGCTCGGGAGCTGGCGGAACTGGGCCCGGTGCAGGCCGTAGCCCGTGGCCCGCTGTCGCCAGTCGGCGGGCAGGGGCAGCTCCAGGTGCTGGGCCAGGGCGGCCAGGGCGGTGCCGCATTGCTGGCGGCTGCGGCTGCCGAGGGGGTAGCTCTCCAGCACCTGGTCGAGCAGGGTGGGCGTTGCCCGCTGGGCGTCGCCGGTGCTGGCGGTGCGCACCAGGCGCCGCAGGTAGGGCCGGTAGGCGGCGGTCCAGGTGGTGCGGCTGCCGGCGGGATTGCGCCGGCGCGCGGGGTCGGCGAAGAAGGCCGCCTCGAAGCGCTCCAGCTGCTGCTCGAGGCCGCTGCAGGGCCGTGCCGCCCCCGGGTCCGGCCCCCCGTTCGCCGCCGGGCGGCTGGGGCGGCCCCAGCGCTGCCAGTCGAACTGCTGGCGCTGCAGCTCCGCCAGCACCTGGCGCAGCTGGCGGCCCGCCTCGGCCAGGCCGGCCTCGCTGGCCGGCAGGCCCAGGCTGATGCGCTGCATGGTGAAGCCCGCGGCCTCTCCCCGGCCGGGCAGGGGCCCCCGCAGGCCCAGGCGCTCGCCGCGGCGCTCAATCCGCAGGGCCACCCCGGCGCTGGCCAGGCCCGCGTTGTGGGCGGCCAGCAGCGGGTCGAGCGGGTGCCGGGCCCCGTCGCCCTCGCTCAGCGGGGGGCTCGCCGGGGCGCTGCTGGGGCTGGTGGGGCTGGCGGAGCTGCTGAAACGGATGGTGGCCCTCCCCGCTGGCGGCCCGACCCTATCGATGGCCCCGGGGAGTGTCCAGCCGGCACCCCTGGAACCGGGGGCCCAGCGTTACGCTCTCAGCGGTGCGCCCTATGGAATGAAGGCATGGCCAAGGTTGGCGTGCTGTTGCTGAATCTGGGAGGTCCGGAGCGGATTCAGGACGTTGGCCCGTTTCTGTACAACCTCTTCTCCGATCCCGAGATCATCCGGCTGCCCAATCCGGCCCTGCAGAAGCCGCTCGCCTGGCTGATCAGCAGCCTGCGGGCGGGCAAGTCGCAGGAGGCCTACCGCTCCATCGGCGGCGGTTCCCCCCTGCGCCGCATCACCGAACAGCAGGCCCGCGAGCTCCAGAGCAGCCTGCGCCACCGCGGCATCGAGGCCACCAGCTATGTGGCGATGCGCTACTGGCACCCCTTCACCGAGTCGGCGGTGGGGGACATCAAGGCCGATGGCGTGGAGGAGGTGGTGGTGCTGCCCCTCTACCCCCACTTCTCGATCAGCACCAGCGGCTCCAGCTTCCGCGAGCTGCAGCGCCTGCGCCAGGCCGATCCCGCCTTCGCCCGCCTGCCGATCCGCTGCATCCGCAGCTACTACGACGACCCCGGCTACATCGGCGCCATGGCCGGGCTGATCGCCCGCGAGATCCAGGCCTGTCCCGATCCCGCCACCGCCCACGTGTTCTTCAGTGCCCACGGGGTGCCCAAGAGCTACGTGGCCGAGGCCGGCGACCCTTACCAGAGCGAGATCGAGGCCTGCGCCCAGCTGATCATGCAGCGACTGGAGCAGGATCTCGGCCACGCCAATCCCTTCACCCTGGCCTACCAGAGCCGGGTGGGGCCGGTGGAGTGGCTGCGGCCCTACACCGACGACGCGCTCCACGACCTCGGGGCCCAGGGGGTGAAAGACCTGGTGGTGGTGCCGATCAGCTTCGTGAGCGAGCACATCGAAACCCTCGAAGAGATCGACATCGAATACCGGGAGATCGCCACCGAGGCGGGGATCACCAACTTCCGCCGCGTCCCGGCCCTCGACACCACGCCCGCCTTCATCGAGGGGCTGGCCCACCTGGTGCAGCAGGCCCTCGAGGGTCCCGAGGTGAATCTCGATCAGGCGGCGGCCCTGAACACCAAGGTGAAGCTCTACCCCCAGGACAAGTGGGCCTGGGGCTGGAACAACAGCTCCGAGGTGTGGAATGGCCGCCTGGCCATGGTGGGCTTCTCCGCCTTCCTGCTGGAACTGCTCAGTGGTCGCGGTCCGCTCCATGCCCTTGGCCTGCTCTGACCGCCGCCGCGCCGCCGCGGCCCTCCTGGTTTCGGCGGGCGTGCTGCTCGGCTCCCTGCTGGTGCCGCCCGCCCGCGGCACCAGCGGCAGCGTGTGGCGCTTGGGCGTGTTCCCGGTGGTGAGCTTCGCGGGCTTCACCAGCCACTTCGGCACCCGCACCGGGCCCTGGGGCGGCGTGGAGCCCCACTACGGCCTCGATATCGCCGCGCCCCTGGGCTCGCCGATCCGCAACTGGTGGGGCGGGGTGGTGCAGAGCGTGATCAGCGACGGCACCTGTGGCCTGGGCCTGGTGATCCGCTCCGGCGAGTACGAACACATCTATTGCCATCTGTCCGGTTCGGTGCAGGGAGGGGTGTACCGCAGCGGCCCCGTGCAGGTGCGCCAGGGGCAGGCCGTGCGCATGGGCCAGCTGATCGGCCACGTGGGCGTGACCGGCCGAACCACGGGACCCCACCTGCACTGGGGCATGCGCTTCCGCGGCCAATGGATCGATCCGGCCCTGGTGCTGCGCGAGATGGCGCGGGCCCGGCGGGTTGCCGGCGCTGCCCCAAAAGCACCACCAGCACCTAGGGTTGCCCTATCCCGTTAATCGGCCAGGTTGTGGCCTGGCCCCTGCAGCCGTGACGCTTTCGCCCCTCACCTCTGCGGACCGCCCCGCGACGGATCCACATGCTGGGGGCCAGGTTGCCGTCCACCCATCGGCTCTCGCCCAGCCGGCCACAACAGCCCAGCCCCAGCGGGTGAGTGGCGGCTACGCCCTGATGGACGCCCTGCGGCTGCATGGCGTGAAGCACATCTTCGGCTACCCCGGCGGCGCCATCCTGCCCATCTACGACGAGCTGCACAAGGCGGAGAGCCGCGGCTGGCTCAAGCACATCCTGGTGCGCCACGAGCAGGGCGGCACCCACGCCGCCGACGCCTACGCCCGCGCCACCGGCCAGGTGGGGGTGTGCTTCGGCACCTCCGGCCCCGGCGCCACCAACCTGGTCACCGGCATCGCCACCGCCCACATGGACTCGGTGCCGATGGTGGTGATCAGCGGCCAGGTGCCGCGCGCTTCGATCGGCACCGATGCCTTCCAGGAAACCGACATCTTCGGCATCACCCTGCCGATCGTGAAGCACTCCTGGGTCGTGCGCGATCCCCGCGACATCGGCCGCATCGTGGCCGAGGCCTTCCTGATCGCCGCCAGCGGCCGTCCCGGGCCGGTGTTGATCGATGTGCCCAAGGACGTGGGTGTCGAACAGTTCGACTACGTGCCCGTGCTGCCCGGCACGGCCATTCCCAAGGGCTTCCGCCTGCCCCCCAGTCCCCAGCCTGAGGCCATCGACGCGGCCCTGGCCCTGATCCGCCAGGCCCGCCGTCCCCTGCTCTACGTGGGCGGTGGGGCGATCAGCAGCGGCGCCCATGCGGAGGTGCGCGAGCTGGCGGAGCGTTTCCAGATGCCCGTCACCACCACCCTGATGGGCAAGGGGGCCTTCGATGAGACCCATCCCCTCGCCGTGGGCATGCTCGGCATGCACGGCACGGCCTACGCCAACTTCGCCGTCACCGAGTGCGATCTGCTGATCGCTGTGGGTGCCCGTTTCGACGATCGGGTCACGGGTCGGCTCGACGGCTTCGCGCCGCGGGCCCAGGTGATCCACATCGATATCGATGCGGCCGAGGTGGGTAAGACCCGCCTGCCGGAGGTGCCGGTGGTAGGGGATGTGCGCCAGGCACTCCAGGCCCTGCTGGCCCGCTCCGCCGGCGAGGGCGTGGAGGTGCGCACCCATGCCTGGTTGGAGCGGATCGCCAGCTGGAAGTTGCACTACCCGCTGGTGGTGCCCGAGCCCGTCGGCGAGATCGCTCCCCAGGAGGTGGTGCTCGCCCTGCGGGAGCTCGCCCCCGACGCCTACTACACCACCGACGTGGGCCAGCACCAGATGTGGGCGGCCCAGTACCTGCACAACGGGCCCCGCCACTGGATCAGCTCCGCCGGCCTGGGCACCATGGGCTTTGGCATGCCTGCCGCCATGGGGGTGCAGACCGCCTTCCCCGACCAGCAGGTGGTGTGCGTGGCCGGTGACGCCTCGATCCTGATGAACATTCAGGAGTTGGGCACCCTGGCCCAGTACCACCTGCCGGTGAAGGTGGTGGTGCTGAACAACGGCTGGCAGGGCATGGTGCGCCAGTGGCAGGAGAGCTTCTACGACGAGCGCTACTCCGCCTCCGACATGACCGACGGCATGCCCAACTTCGAGGCACTCGCTGAGGCCTTCGGTGTGCGCGGCATGCGCATCACCGAGCGCAGCCACCTGCGCCAGCAACTCCAGCAGGCCCTCGACCACCCGGGTCCGGTGTTCGTGGACGTGCAGGTGCGGCGCAACGAGAACTGCTACCCGATGGTTCCCCCCGGTGCCAGCAACGCCCAGATGGTGGGCCTGCCCAGCCATCCCGAGCTGGCGATCGCCACCACCCGGCAGTGCGGCAGCTGCGGTGCCAGCACCGAGAGCGCCCACCACTTCTGTCCCAGTTGCGGCGCCAAGCTCTGATGGGTCGGCGCTGGCGGTTCGCCCTGGTGCTGGTTCTGGTGGTGCAGGGCGCCCTCTTCACCCTGCTGGGCTGGCCCGGCAGCGCGGCCGCCGCCCAGCTGCAACAGGTGCGCACTGCCAGCGTGCTGCAGGTGGGTGACAGCAACCGCAGCTACAGCGTGCGGCTGGCCTGCATCGAGGTGGCCCCGGATCAGGAGCAGCGGGCGGTGCAGTGGTTGCGCCACACGGTGGATCGCGGCAGCCGGCTGAACCTGAGGCCGCTGGGGGAATCCGATGGCCAGCTGCTGGCCCGGGTCACCATCCTGGCGCGGCCCCGCCAGCCCGCGGTCGACCTCGGCGCCGGCCTGGTGGCCGCGGGTCTGGCCACTCCCCTGGCCACTCCCCTTGGTTCGGCGGTGGGACTGCCGGCCGAAGCTCCCGATCCAGCCTGCGGCCCCTTCACCTGAATGCGCATCACCTGCCTCACCTGAATGAGCCTCAACCGAACGGCCAAGGGCATCGTGCTGGTTCCTTCCCTGCTGCTCGGCGGAGCCTTTCTGGCGGCGGGCGTGTGGGGGGACAGCCCTGCGGCGGCCAACCGCGGCCTGGCGCTCAGCCTGGGTGGGGTGCTGATGCTGGCCGGACTGCTGGCCCAGCTGTTGCCCGAAGGCCCGTCAGCGGCCCGCCAGGCGGCCGCTGAAGCTGAGAATCCCGAATCTGCTGAGGATCAGCGGCGCGGCTGAGTTTGGGCTTTGGAGGCCTTTTCGATCTCGCCGATCAAGTCGTCGATGAACTTCTTATCGGCTGCCGAGAGCTTCGGATAGCAACCCTGTTTGACCCTGCCCACCACTTGGATGATCGTGCCGTTGGCGATCTGCTCGGGCGTGAGCTTGCCGGCACCAGCCACCTGCGAGCCGTAGCGGTTGGTCACCAGAAAGGTGATGGCCTTGGCATTGGAGATCACCGCCCTCTGGATGGGCATCTTGTCCTCGATCGCCAGCTCGCAGGAGTTCACGGCTGCTGTGAGGACCAGGTCATTCATCAGCTCCACCGGGGCTGGCCGGGCGGCAGCAGCAGCGGGTGGCGGAGTCTGAGCCCCGGCCGGCGCCATCGGCAGGAGCGAGCCAAGAGACAGCGCGAGTGCGGCGACCCAGGAAGGGGAGGAACGGAACACGAAATCCGTGGAGGCTGTGGGAGACGCTCCACTGTGCCACCAAAACTGCGTAGGCCCCAGTGCTGCATGCCCTTCACAGTTGCGGTCTTCCCCACCACCCATCGCCAGAGTTCGGGGGCGGCCCTTCCCCCCATGTCCCTCGTACGAGCTTCGGCAGACGGCAATCCCCACCCGGGCGCTCCCCCTGCTGGCCCATCCCTGGTGGTGCCCTTCGCCCAGGTGGGCATCGAGGCGATTGCCCAGGTGGGCGGCAAGAACGCCTCCCTGGGCGAGATGATCCGCGAGCTGGGCGGCCAGGGGGTGCGGGTGCCCGATGGCTTCGCCACCACCGCCGACGCCTACCGCCACTTCATCGCCAGCAACGGGCTGGCGGAGCGGTTGCACGCCCTGCTGGACGGCCTGGACAGCCACGACATCGCCGCCCTCCAAGCCGCCGGCGCCGCTGCCCGCTCGCTGCTCTTGCATGCGCCCCTGCCCAACGATCTTCAGCAGGCGATCATCACCGCCTACCGCCAGTTGGGGGGGGGTGGGCTGGCAGTGGCGGTGCGCTCCAGCGCTACTGCTGAAGACCTTCCGGATGCCTCCTTCGCTGGCCAGCAGGAAACCTTCCTGAACGTGCAGGGGGAGGCGGCGCTGCTGGCGGCCTGCCGGCGCTGTTTGGCCTCCCTGTTCACCGACCGGGCCATCTCCTACCGCCAGATCAACGGCTTTGACCACTTCGATGTGGCCCTCTCGATCGGCGTGCAGCGCATGGTGCGCTCCGATCTGGCCGCCTCGGGTGTGATGTTCAGCATCGACACCGAGACGGGCTTTCGCGATGCGGTGTTGCTCACCGCCGCCTATGGACTGGGCGAGAACGTGGTGCAGGGCACGGTGAACCCGGATGAATACCTGATCTTCAAGCCCACCCTGGAGCAGGGCTTTGCGCCGATCCTGCAGCGGCGCCTTGGCAGCAAGGCGATCCGGATGGTGTACGCCGATCCCGATGCCAGCGGTGCCGCCGGTAGCGAGCCGGGCACCGCTGCCACCCGCAACGTGCCCGTGACCAAACGGGAGCAGCGCCGCTTCGCCATCAGCGACGAGGAGGCTTTGCAGCTTGCCCGTTGGGCTTGCACGATCGAGAGCCATTACAGCGCCCGGCGGGGCACGCCCACGCCGATGGATATCGAGTGGGCCAAGGACGGCCAAACCGGCGAGCTGTTCATCCTCCAGGCCCGGCCGGAAACCGTGCAGTCACGCCGCTCGGCCACGGTGCTGCGCAGCTGGCACCTGGAGGCTGGGCCCGGAGGTGGCGGCGCTGAAGTGCTCTGCCGGGGCCGGGCAATCGGGGCGTCGGTGAGCAGCGGCCTGGCCAGGGTGATCCGCGATCCCTCCGAAATCCAGCGCTTCCGTTCGGGCGATCTGCTGGTGACAGAGCGCACTGATCCCGACTGGGAGCCGATCCTCAAGCGGGCCAGTGGCGTGATCACCAACCAGGGCGGCCGCACCTGTCATGCGGCGATCATCGCCCGGGAGATGGGGATCACGGCCATCGTTGGCAGCGGCAACGCCACCGAGGTGATCGCCGACGGTGAGCCGATCACGGTGAGCTGTTGCGAGGGCGATGAGGGCCGGGTGTACCGGGGTGCATTGCCTTTCCGGGTGGAGGAGCAGGAGCTGGGGGATCTGCCCCCCACCCGCACCCAGATCCTGATGAATGTGGGCAACCCCGAGGAGGCCTTCCAGCTGGCGGCCATCCCCTGCGATGGGGTGGGTCTGGCCCGGCTGGAATTCATCATCGCCAACCACATCCGCGTGCACCCCCTCGCCCTGCTGGAACCGGAGCGGGTGCGGGATCCGGCCGAGCGCCATGCCATCGCCGAGCTGGTGGCGGGCTACGGGGAGCCGGCGGAGTACTACGTGGATCTGCTCTCCCAGGGCATGGCGCGCATCGCCGCCGCCTTTTTCCCCCGGCCGGTGATCCTGCGCTTCTCCGACTTCAAGAGCAACGAATACGCCCGCCTGCTGGGCGGCGCCGCCTTTGAGCCGCACGAGGAGAACCCGATGATCGGCTGGCGCGGCGCCTCCCGCTACTACGCCCCCGCCTTCCGGGCCGCCTTCGCCCTGGAGTGCCAGGCCCTGCTGCGGGTGCGGGAGCGGATGGGGCTCACCAATGTGATCCCGATGGTGCCCTTCTGCCGCACCCCCGAAGAGGCCGACCGGGTGCTGGCCACCATGGCCGAGCAGGGCCTGGTGCGCGGGCAGAACGGCTTGCAGGTGTACGTGATGTGCGAGCTGCCCAGCAACGTGATCAGCGCCGAGGCGTTTGCCGAGCGCTTCGATGGCTTCTCGATCGGCTCCAACGACCTCACCCAGCTCACCCTGGGCCTCGACCGCGATTCCGCCCTGGTGGCGGATTTGTTCGACGAGCGCCACCCCAGCGTGAAGGCGATGATCAGCCTGGCGATCGCCACGGCCCGGCGCTGCGGCCGCAAAATCGGCATCTGCGGCCAGGCCCCCAGCGACCACCCCGAATTCGCCCGCTTTCTGCTGGAGCAGGGGATCGACTCGATCAGCCTCAACCCGGATGCGGTGATCGCCACCCGCCTGGCGGTGGCGGCGATCGAAGCCGACCTGGGGATGGGGGCCGGCTCCTGCAGTCCGGCCGCCTGAAGCTCCTCGCTCAGGCCGTGCGTTCCAGAGGAATCCGCTCCCCAGGGGTCGGGTCGAGCAGCCGGCAGCCCCTGCTGGCCGCCACCGCCCCTGCTTCCGCCAGCGATCCCCGCTGCCAGAGCAGGAGGTTGAGCAAACCGCTGTACTCCACCTCTCCGCCGCTGGTGCTGGCCAGCACGGTGTGGGGGTGGAAGCGCTCCAGCAGCTGCGGCAACACGGTCTGCCCCTTCACGAAGGCGCCGGCCAGTGGCAGGCCCAGGTCGATCACCGGGGTGATCACCACGTCGAGGCGCCGCGGTGGCAGCTGGCCAGCGTCGGCGAGGAAGCCATGGGGTTCCAGGTAAAGGCTGCCACCGGGGTGGCTGAGCAGGTAGCCGTTTTCCACGGTCGGCACCGCCGCCCCGGGCACCGCTTCGATCAGCAGCTCACCGCCACCGGGGCAGGGCACCCGGCTGCTCTGGCCGGGGCTGAGGGCCTCCACCTGGGCAAATCCGATGCTTCGCACCCGTTGGGCCGCCTGAGCGGATCCCACCACGGGCAGCTGCCGATCGAGCAGCTCGAGCGTGGGGCCATGGCAGTGGTCCGGCAGGCCCTGGGTGAGCAGCAGCAGATCCAGCGGCTCGGGAATCGGCCAGGGCCGGGGCAGTTCCCCCTGGAACAGCCAGGGCCCTGGCGGGAACACCAGCGGGCCCACCAACCAGGGGTCAACCAGCACCCGCAGGCCGGCGATCTCCAGCAGCCAGCCATTGGCGCCGTAGTAGGTGGCCGCCAGGGTTGAACCAGTCACGGCAGCACGGCTGCGGCCGCCAGCAGGGCCGTGTGGTTCGCGGGGTTTTTCGGTGCCGGGGCAACCAAACGCCAGAACAGCAGGGCCAGGCTCAGCCCCCGCACAGTGCTCAACACCGCCAGCGCCATGCAGAGGGGACAGTGGCTGAGCGACATCGGGCCGGGGGCCGGGGCAGCTTCCAGCCTGGCAGAAGGGCCCGGGGCCCGAGAGCTGCTGAAATGAATCCAGTCCATCCACCGCCTGGGATCCCACCGTGCTGCGGCTGAGCGAGCTGAAGTTGCCCCTCGACCACAGCGACGCCGATCTCAGCGCGGCGATCTGCCGGCGGCTGCGCCTGAAGCCGGACCAGCTGCGCGGCCATCGGCTGGTGAAGCGCAGCGTGGATGCCCGGCGCCAGCAACCGGTGCGGCTGGTGTACTGCCTCGATCTCGACCTCAACCTCTCCGCTGAGGCCGAGACACGCCTGCTGAACCGCTTCCAGCACGACCCCCATCTGCGGCCCACCCCGGACGAGCGCTACCAGCCGGTGTGCTCGGTGCCGGAAGGGGGGTGGCCCGGTGCGAGGCCGGTGGTGGTGGGAGCCGGGCCCTGCGGCTACTTCGCGGCCCTGGTGCTGGCCCAGCTGGGGCTGCGTCCCCTGTTGCTGGAGCGCGGCCAGTCGGTGAAACAGCGCACGGCCGACACGTTCGGTTTCTGGCGGGGCGAACGCCCCTTCAACCCGGAATCCAATGCCCAGTTCGGCGAAGGCGGGGCCGGCACCTTCTCCGATGGCAAGCTCTACAGCCAGGTGAGCGAGCCGCGGGCCTACGGGCGCAAGGTGCTGGAGGAGCTGGTGGCGGCCGGGGCCAATCCCGAGATCCTCACCCTGCACCGTCCCCACATCGGCACCTTCAAGCTGGCCACGGTGGTGCGGGGTCTGCGCAGTCGGATCGAAGCCCTCGGCGGCGAGGTGCTGTTTGGACAGCGGGTCACCGGGCTGGAGCTGGCGTCGGGCAGCCGCGCCGTGCGGGCGGTGCTGCTGGCCGATGGCGGTCGCATCGCCACCGAAGCGGTGGTGCTGGCGGTGGGCCACAGTGCCCGCGACACGTTCGCGTGGTTGCGGGCAGACGGCATGGCCATGCAGCCCAAGCCCTTCGCCATGGGCGTACGGATCGAGCATCCCCAGCCCTTGGTCGACCGGGCGCGTTGGGGCTCCTTCGCCGGCCACCCCCGCCTGGCCGCCGCGGAGTACAAACTGGTGCACCACTGCCGCGAACCCGGCAATCTTGGCCGCGACGTCTACAGCTTCTGCATGTGTCCCGGCGGGCTGGTGGTGGGTGCCACCTCGGAAGCCGGGGCGGTGGTGACCAACGGCATGAGCCAGCACTCCCGCAATGAGCGCAACGCCAACAGCGGCCTGGTGGTGAACGTGACCCTGGCCGACCTTGAGCCCTACGGAGAGGGGCCGGACGATCCGCTTGCGGGGGTGGCCTTCCAGCGCCATTGGGAAGGGCGGGCGTTCGTTGCCGGCGGCAGCAGCTACAGGGCCCCGGCCCAGCGCCTGGCAGATTTCCTCTCGGGTTGCCCCAGCCAGGGAGGGGAGGCAGCTCCGGCGGTGCAGGCCTCCTACCAGCCGGGTGTGGTGTTCACCGAACTGGATGGCTGCCTGCCAGCCTTCGTGGCCGCGGCGCTGCGGGAAGCATTGCCCAGCTTCGAGGCCCGGCTCTCCGGCTTCTGCCGGGCGGATGCGGTGCTCACCGCCGTGGAGACCCGTACCTCCTCGCCGGTGCGGATCGCCCGGTGCCCGCAGGGCCTGCAATCCCTCAACACGCCCGGGCTGTACCCGGCCGGCGAAGGGGCTGGCTATGCCGGCGGCATCCTCTCTGCCGCCATTGACGGCATCAAGGTGGCCGAGCAGCTGGCCCTGGCACGGCTCGACCAGGGCCCCTGACTACTGCGGGCGCAGCGGATTCAGCGGATCACTCCTCGTCGTCTTCCACGGAGCCGAGCGGCACCAGCTGGATCTGCTTGCGACCTAACTTGATCTCGAATTCGTCACCCGGCTGCAGGCCGAGCTGGGCCGTGTAGGCCTTGCCCACCATCAGGTTGCCGTTGAACTGCACCCGGGTGGAGAAGCTGAGCTTGCGTCCCCCCTTGGCGGTTTTGGTGGGGGCACCAAGATCCACGCCCTTGGCATTGAGCAGGGCTTCATAGAAGGCGGTGAAGTTCAACCGCTCGGAGCCGTCTTTTTTGAAAGAGACATAGCCACAGGCCCGAACAAGGTCGGATTTGGAGGCGTCGGAAAGCTCTTTGACCTTGGCAAGCAGGTCTGCACCTGTGAGCATGGAGAGTGAATTATGCAACTTACGCATTATTGCCGATTGGCTGGCGGATCTGCAAGGCCACGCACGTTGTTTCTGTTGCAATGGGCGGAATTCATGCAACGACGCCAGTCTCGGTTGCGCTGCCAGGGGGTGAGCTTCAGGTTGTCTATAAAACTCAGCCCTGAGCCACAATTCCGCTCCACTGCACAGCCTTGACCGCATCTCTACGCCAGGAATGGAACAGTTCCGGTTCTGCCACGGTGCAGAGCGGACAGAGGGCGATTCGCTCCGGGCTGATGCCGAGCAGTTCCAGCTGCAGACGGGCAGCCTGACGGATGTCCAGCCGATCCCGTCCCGGATCCGGATCGGGGGCCAAGGCACCGGCGCTGCCCAGCAGCGCGAGTTCCTGGCCCGGTGCCGAACTCGCTGCTGCCAGCAGGGGCGTGAGGCTGGCGGCCACCTGGCTGCTCACCGTGGTTTCCACCTGGTAGTTCGCTCCACCCACAGCGGGGCCGAGAGCCACCAGCAGATCGGCCCCATCACTGCCTGAGGCCACCAGGCGCCGCACCGCCTCCGCCAGGATGCCGCTGGCCACACCCCGCCAGCCGGCATGGCAGGCCGCAACGGCTCCACGGGTCGGGTCGGCCAGCAGCACCGGGGTGCAGTCGGCACCGCACACCCACAGGCTCTGTCCCCCGGCGTCGCTCACCAGTCCATCGGCATCGGGCCAGGGGGAGGCGCAGGCCTCACTGGCCGCTAGCACCGTGTTGCCATGCACCTGCCGGGTGCGGTGCACGCTCACCCCGGCGCTCAGATAGGCCACCAGTTCCTCGGGCCCGCGGCCCTGCCATTGGCGGGTGAAGAAGCCGTGCTCAAAGCCGGCCAGCAGGTCGGCCTGGAGGTAATACCCTCCGTAGCAGCCCACCCAGGTCCAGCCGGGCAGCGTGTTGAAGCTGCTGTCCGGGCGGTTGAACGGTGCATCCACTGCTTCGGCCATGGCAGGAACGGGCGTCAGGCGTCCGGGAGGTCCCGCAGCAGCCAGAAGCCCTCGAACTGCTCGTCCTGCTCCTGCGCCTGAACAGCCAGGAACTGCAGCCCTCCGGCCTGCTGACGGGCCAGGGCAAAGGCCTGGCGGGCTGCTTCGGCTTCCTCCCCGTCGAGACTGCCCAGCGACCAGCGATCTTCCAGCCCTGCCTCCAGCACCAGCAGCAGGCCGTCAATCTCCAGGCGCACCGGCTCCAGGCCGGCCAGCCAGCCGGCGATCGCCAGGGCCCTGGCGCCGCCGAACAGCCGGATCCCGGGCACGGTGGCGGCGGGGTCCAGCCCGGGGGGGAGCGGCACCAGGCCGCGGAAACTGCAGGGCCACTGGCCCGCCCCGGCCAGGGCGGCGAGGGGCAGGCTGGCCCAGCTCCAGCGGTTGCCCCGGGCCGCTTCCGGCAGGGGAACGGGAACGGGGCGGATGGCGGCAGGGGGGGGAGCCAGCGGCCCCACCATGTAGCCCTCTTCAGCGGGATACACCTCGCGCTGCCGCTTCTGCAGCCAGCTCACCAGCGCATAGGTGCGCCGGCTGGCCACCAGCTCCATGCCCAGGCCCTCGGCGGCCCGCTGCACCATCGTGTGCATCGAGGCGCGCCAGCAGCGCAGGCGCCGCGGCGGGGCAAAACCGGCGGCCTGGCACGCGGCCAGGGCCTGCTCCAGGGCTTCGCGCAGCCAGATTGAGTTCACGCTGCTGGCAGGGCAGGCCTGCACCCACTGGAAATTGTCCCCGGCGGGATTGCCGCTCGGATCCAGCTCCGGCGTGGAGCAGATCAGCAGTTCCCAGCGTTTCTTGCCGTCGCTGTCGAGGATCGGTCGGGAGTAGTAGTCAAGCTCCCAGTCGGGACCGATGGCCGTGAGGTCTGCGATGGTGCTGATCATCCCGCCTGCTGGTCCTGCTGACGCAGCAGCGAACGGGCCCGGTTGGCCCGGTCTTCGGCTTCGGCCATCACCTTCTCCTTGGCGATCAGCAGTTCGCCGGCCTGGCCCTCTAGCAAGGCGGTGTTGAGGGCAATCCTGCCGCGACCCGGATCCAGGTCGGTGATCATGGCCCGCACCCGGTCGCCCTGGTCGAACACCTCGCGCAGGTCGCGAAGCTGGCCGCCGCTGATGCAGCTCTGGTGCAACAGGCCACTGACGCCGCCCAGGTCGATGAAGAACCCGTAGGGCTTCACCGAAGCCACCACTCCTTCCACCAGCTGGCCCACCTCCAGTTCGGCGAACTTGGCAGCGGTGGCGGCCTTCTTCTGCGAGAGCACCAGCTTGCGGGTGTCGGAATTCACCTCCAGGAAAGTGACGCCCATCGTTTTGCCCACCAGCGCCTCGTGGTTCTCGCCCTCCTGCAGCTGGGAGCGGGGGATGAAGCCGCGCAGGCCCTCCAGGTCGCAGGTCACGCCGCCGCGGTTGAAGCCCGTCACCTGCACCTGCACCACCTTGCCCTCCTTCTCCAGCGTGCGCACCTTCTCCCAGCTGTGGCGTAGGGCCAGGGCCCGGGCACTCACCGTGACCATGCCATCGGCGTTCTGCTCTCCGGTGACCAGCACCTCCACCTCGGTTCCCTTGGGAAAGCGTTCCTTGAGGTTGGTGATCACCCCCAGGGCCGCTTCCTTCTTGGGCATGAATCCCGGAGCCTTGCCGCCGATATCCACATAGATGCCATCGCTCTCTTGGCCGATCACGGTGCCGGTGACCACCTCGCCGGTGGTTCCCACAAAGTCCTGCTCGTCCAGGGCGGCCAGGAAGGCATCCGCGTCGAAGTCGAAGTCGTCCACGCTGCGCTTCACCGCCGCCGCTTCGGCTTGAACCTTGGGTTGCCGGCGGGAGGCCGGGGCCCCGGAGGAGCGCCCGGAGCTGGAGGCCGGACCCAGCAGGTCGGCCATGGTGAGGCCCGCCATATCGCCCAGGTCGAACAACTCCTCATCCGTCCGCCCCGCCGGGGCGCTGGGCTGGACCGGGGGCGCGGGAGGGGCGGCGGCAGCGGCCGGAGCCACGGGCTGGGACGGGGCCGTGGGCTGGACAACCTCCGGCTGCTCGGACGCGCCGGCGCCGCGGGGGTCGTCCTTCTTGATCATCAGCACCTGGGGGGGCCTGCGCACCGGGGCCGTGGGCTGGGGGCGGGGCGCCCCGGGCGGCACCGGGCGACCGGAGGGCGCAGGGCCTGAGGACACAGGGCCTGAGGACACAGGGCCTGAGGAGGTTGGCGTTGGCTTGCCGGATCCGGCCATCACCGCAGGGACTGACAGCAGCACACTGTAGGCAGCCGCAGCCAGGGCGATGTCACCGGAACGCCATTTGATCCGCCTGGCCTGGCCCGAGGTGGAGCAGGCCGCCTCCCGGCGCGGCAGCACGGTGGTGTGGCCCTGGGGGGCCGTGGAGCAGCATGGGCCCCACCTGCCGCTGGGCACCGATGCCCTGTTCGCCGAACAGGTGCTGGATGCGGTGCTGCTGGCCCTGCCGGCCGAGCGGCCCATCTGGCGGTTGCCGGCCCAGATGGTGGGCTTTTCACCCGAGCATCTGAGCTTTCCGGGAACCCTCAGCCTGCCGGCCCCGTTGCTGCTGGAGCTGGTCACCACGGTGGGCTGCCAGCTGGCCCGGGCCGGGTTTCAACGGCTGGTGCTGTTCAACGCCCACGGCGGGCAGATTGCCCTGCTGCAGGCCGCCGCGCGCCAGCTGCGGCAGAAGGCCCCCCGCCTCGGCGTGTTGCCCTGTTTTCTCTGGAGTGGGCCGGAGGGGGTGGCCGATCTCATCCCCAGGCCGGAGCGGCAACAGGGACTGCATGCCGCCTTGGCGGAAACCAGCCTGATGCTCCATCTGGCGCCGGCGCAGGTGGGGGAACTGCGTCCCCAAGATGGGTTGGCCGCCCAGGCGCCGCCCGCGGGCTGGGATCTGGAGGGGGCGGTGCCGGCGGCCTGGCTCACCAGCGACCTCAGCGCCAGCGGCGTGATCGGTTCGGCAAGTGGTGCCTCCGCCTCCCTGGGCGCCGAGCTGTTCAGCCGGCTGCTGGCGGGCTGGACGGCCCGGTTCGAAAGTCTGCTGCTCAGCGACTGGCCGCCGACCGGGCTACGGGAATCCGATGGCCTCGGGGGTTCTGCTGAAAGCCAGTGATGCTGGTTACAGTCGTCGGATCTGACATCGATCCGTGGCCGTCATGGTGACCGTTACCACCCCTTCCGAACCCATCACCGCGGGTACGGCAACTGCTGCCGCACCGGCCTCCAACAGCACAGCCGATACCCAGGCTGCGGGCCAGCTCGGCGGCGGCGACAGCCCCCTGCCCGACTTCACCAGTGCTACCTACAAGGACGCCTACAGCCGCATCAACGCCATCGTGATCGAGGGTGAGCAGGAGGCGCACGACAACTACATCGCCATCGGCGGCCTGCTGCCCGACCAGGCCGAAGAGCTGGCCAAGCTGGCCCGCATGGAGTTGAAGCACATGAAGGGGTTCACCGCCTGTGCCAAGAATCTCGAGGTGACGGCGGACATGCCGTTCGCCAAGGAGTTCTTTTCCCCTCTCCACAACAACTTCCAGAACGCCCTGGCGGCAGGCAAGGTCACAACCTGTCTGCTGATTCAGGCCATCCTGATCGAGGCCTTCGCCATTTCGGCCTATCACATCTACATCCCTGTGGCCGACCCGTTTGCGCGCAAGATCACCGAAGGGGTGGTGAAGGACGAATACACCCACCTCAATTACGGTCAGGAGTGGCTCAAGGCCAACCTCGAATCAGTCCGCGAGGAGCTGATCGAAGCCAACCGTGAAAACCTCCCTCTGGTGCGCCGCATGCTCGACGAGGTGGCCGCCGATGCCGCGGTGCTGAAGATGGAACAGGAGGATCTGATGGCTGATTTCCTCAGCTCCTACCAGGAGGCCCTGATGGACATCGGCTTCACCAGTCGGGAAATCGCCCGGATGGCCGCTGCCGCCCTCGTGGGCTGATTCCTCTCCAGTGGGGTGCCCCAGGCAGGATGTAGCGTCGGCCACATTCACCTGGTGCACCCATGTTCGGCCTGATCGGTCACTCCACCAGCTTCGAGGAGGCCAGGATCAAGGCCCGATCGCTCGGGTATGACGAGTTCGCCGATGGTGATCTCGACATGTGGTGTGCCGCTCCCCCCCAGCTGGTGGAGCGGATCCAGGTGACTGGTCTGAGTGGCAAGACGATTGAAGGTGCCTACATCGACTCGGTGTTCGTGCCAGAGATGCTGCGGCGGTTCAAAACGGCCAAGCGCAAGGTGCTGAAGGCGATGGAACTGGCCCAGAAGACCGGCATCGACATCACCGCCCTGGGTGGGTTCACCTCAATCATTTTTGAAGACATGAACCTCCTGCGCGAAGAGCGGGTGAGCGCCGTGGAGCTCGACTGGCAGCGGTTCACCACCGGCAACACCCACACCGCCTGGGTGATCTGCCAGCAGGTGGAAGCCAGTGCTCCCAGCCTGGGCATCGACCTCAGCCGGGCCCGGGTTGCCGTGGTGGGCGCCAGCGGTGACATCGGCAGCGCGGTGTGCCGTTGGCTGCAGCGCCGGGGTGTGGCGGAGTTGCTGTTGGTGGCCCGGCGACCCCAGCCCCTGCTGGATCTGCAGCAGAGCCTGGGGGAAGGAACTGTCCTCTCCCTGGAGGAGGCCCTGCCGCAGGCCGATGTGGTGGTCTGGGTGGCCAGCTTGCCCCAGAGCCTGCAGATCGATGTCTCCAGCCTGCGGCGCCCCTGCCTGATGATCGATGGGGGTTACCCCAAGAATCTGGACACCAAGGCGGCGGCTCCGGGGGTGCACGTGCTCAAGGGGGGAATCGTGGAGTTCTGGCAGGACATCGGCTGGCAGATGATGGAGGTGGCAGAGATGGCCAAACCCCAGCGGCAGATGTTCGCCTGCTTCGCCGAAGCCATGCTGCTGGATTTCGAGGAGATTCACACCAACTTCAGCTGGGGCCGGAACAACATCACCCTCGCGGCGATGGACCAGATTGGAGCGGCCTCCCTGCGACACGGCTTCCGAGCCCTGGAACTCGACCTCGCCGCAGCCCCCGCAGCCAGCCTCACCACAGCCTGACCACAGCCTCACCACAGCCTGACCGGTTCCAGCCTCACCAGACCCAGCCGGTGCCGACCATCCGGTCGTCGCCATCCTCCTATCCCCCGCCCCGCCATGGCCCGTCGCGCCCTGCTGGACTTCGAAAAGCCCCTGGTGGAGCTTGAGGAGCAGATCGAACAGATCCGCCAGCTCGCTCGCGACTCCGAGGTGGACGTGAGCCAGCAGTTGCTTCAGCTGGAGACCCTGGCAGCCCGGCGGCGTCACGAGATCTTCGCCGCCCTCACCCCCGCCCAGAAGATCCAGGTGGCGCGCCATCCCCAGCGCCCCAGCACGCTCGACTACATCCAGGTGATCTGCGATGACTTCATTGAGCTCCATGGTGACCGCTGCGGCTCCGATGACCAGGCGCTGGTGGGAGGGGTGGGTCGCATCGGTGATCGCCACGTGCTGCTGATCGGTCACCAGAAGGGACGCGACACCAAGGAGAACGTGGCCCGGAACTTCGGCATGGCCTCTCCCGGCGGCTACCGCAAGGCCATGCGCCTGATGGACCATGCCGATCGCTTTCGGCTGCCGATTCTGAGCTTCATCGACACGCCGGGGGCCTACGCCGGTGTGCTCGCCGAGGAGCAGGGTCAGGGCGAGGCGATCGCCGTGAACCTGCGGGAGATGTTCCGTCTGCGTGTGCCGATCCTTGCCACCGTGATCGGTGAGGGGGGATCCGGGGGCGCCCTCGGCATCGGTGTGGCGGATCGGCTGCTGATGTTCGAGCACAGCGTGTACACCGTGGCCAGCCCGGAGGCCTGTGCCTCGATCCTCTGGCGCGACGCCGCCAAGGCACCGGTGGCCGCCGAGGCCCTCAAGATCACCGGCCCCGATCTGCTGCAGCTGGGCATCGTGGATCAGGTGCTGCCGGAGCCCTCCGGCGGCAACCACTGGTCGCCCCTGCAGGCGGCCGAAACCCTCAAGGCGGCGCTGATCGAGCAGCTGGATGCGCTGGCGCTGTTGAGTCTTGACCAACTCCGCCAACAGCGCTACGCCAAGTTCCGGTGCATGGGCCTGTATCTGGAAGGGGCAGCAGCCCCAGAGATCAGTCAGACTTCTTAAGGTTCACCGGGGTCGGTTGTCTTCGGACGCTGACCCGACCGTTCTGCTTCCCCACGATTGCCCTCCGTTCTCATCACTGGTGCTTCCCGCGGCATCGGCGCGGCAGCCGCCCGCCGCTTTGCCGCAGCCGGTTACGACCTGCAGCTGCTGGCAAGGCCATCGGCTGATTTTGATCGGCTGGCAGGGGAGCTGAGGGCCGAGGGCCACACGGTGGATCAGCAGCACCTCGACCTGGGCGATCCCGGGGCCATCGCCCCTGCCCTTGATGCCCTGGCCGATCGGGCGCCAACGCCCGAGGTGGTGATCAACAATGCCGGCATGGCCTACACCGGCAATCTGGCCGAGATGTCGTTGGTCCACTGGCAAGCATTGCTGCAGATCAACCTCACCGCTGTGTTCCAGCTCTGCCAGGCCCTGCTGCCGCGCCTACGCTCCGAAGGGGGAGGCCACATCATCAACGTGAGCAGCCATGCAGCCCACCAGGCCTTTCCCGGCTGGGGGGCCTACTCCGTTAGCAAGGCCGGCCTAGCTTCGCTGAGCCGGTGCCTGGCTGCTGAAGAGCGGATCCACGGGATCCGTGTGAGCACGCTTACCCTCGGTGCGGTTAATACGCCACTCTGGGATAGCGAAACGGTCGACAGTTCCTTCGATCGGCGTGCCATGCTTGATCCAGGGCGGGCCGCCGATGCCCTGCTGTACCTAGCCCAACAGCCCGCCACCCAGGTGGTGGAAGATCTCACCCTCATGCCCGCCGCAGGCGCGCTCTGAGCCTCTTCATGACCTCCACATTGTCTTCCGGCCTCACGCCCTCCAGCGGCTCTTCTGCCATCGCTCCCCAGACGACGCCCTTGCCGGTGAGTGTGCGCATCCGCCAGCGGCTCGATGCTGACGGTATTCCCTATCTTGCCAACGACAACATCGCTGATCAGCTGCTCGACGGTGAGCTTGATCAACTGGAAATCGAAGTGGCTGGCAAGGTCCGTGAGCTGCTGCGCAGCCTGGTGATTGATATCGACAATGACCACAACACCGAAGAAACGGCTGAGCGGGTCGCCAGAATGTACCTGCATGAAGTGTTCAAGGGAAGATATCATCTCCAGCCCAAGATTGCCAGTTTTCCTAATGTGAAGAAGCTGGATGAGATTTATACAGTTGGACCCATCAGCGTGCGTTCGGCCTGCTCCCACCACTTGGTGCCAATTCTTGGCAACTGCTGGATCGGTATCAAGCCTGGTGAGCGAGTGATCGGCCTCTCCAAGTTCGCAAGAGTTGCCGATTGGGTGTTCTCCAGGCCCCACATTCAAGAGGAGGCCGTGATGATTCTGGCTGACGAGATTGAGCGGCTCTGTGAGCCCCAAGGTCTGGCGATTCTCGTCAAGGCTCAGCATTACTGCATGAAGTGGCGTGGTGTGAAAGAGCCCCAAACCAGCATGGTGAACTCGGTGGTGCGCGGTGATTTCCGCCATGACCCCAGCCTCAAGGCTGAATTTTTCGAGCTGGTGAAGCAACAGGAGTCCGTGCTCTCCACCTGAGTACTGGCACCGAGCCTCCCCCCCAGTCCACTGGGCCCTGAACCAGGGGCCGGGGCTGGGGTTTGGGGCTGGGCTGGGTCTGGGCTTGTTTAGATCAGCTGCCCGGCAGCCCCAGCTCACCCACGCCGGCGGGGAGCACTGGTCCCGCCGCCGGGGTGGCCTGCCGCCTGGCGTCGCCGCCCTCGATGCGCACCACCACCAGCATCACCTTTCCCCCTAAGTCGGTTTTGGTGAGTTGGTAGCTGGGGCCCTGGGCTGATTCGATCCACACCCACTGGGCGCTGCCCGGGCTGAGCCGATACCAATGGAATGCGTCGGCTGACGAGGCGCTCAGGAGGTCCGCATCCACGGAGGCCCGCAGCAGGTTGCCTTCCAGGGCAGCGCCGCTGAGCACCAGGCCCTCCAGCCCGTTGATCGTTTGCTGCACGGCCGATTCCTGGGCCAGGGTGGCTCCGATCTCGGCGCGCAGGGCCCGAATCTGGGCCTGGGGATCGGCGCTCACCCCTGGCACGCAGGAGAGCTGGCCATCCACCAGGGAGCACCCCACCAGGTCCTGGCTGCGACCGCCGGCCGCCGTGGCGATCAGGGTCCCCCCCAGCAGCAGGCACCACAGGCGTGCATTGGGCATGGCAGTCAGGAAGCGCTAGCCCTGATCTTGCTGGGTCTGGGCGGGGGTTGGGCGGCCAGCTTCACGCACCACAGCAAGCAGGGCGCGCACCTGCTGGAGATTCTTGTCCCCCGGGGCATGTTCCACGCCGCTGGAGGCATCCAGGCCGGTGGGGCTTAGCCGCTGCAGCACGAGCTGCTGGAGCACCGCGGCGGCCCGCTCGGCCGTGATGCCCCCCGCGAGCCACCAGGGGAGGGACGGCCGCCAATCCTGCAGCCACTCCAGGGGAATGGACCGGCCGGTTCCCCCCAGCTGGTCCGGCACCCAGGCGTCCAGCAGCAGGGCATCCACCGCTCCGGCATAGGCATCGACGGCCAATCGATCGGCCGGCTGCCGCAGCCGGATCGCCTTCCACACCGGGCAGCCGAAGCGACGACGCAGCTCTGCGCAGCGCTCCGGGGTTTCCGAGCCGTGCAGCTGGATCACCCCATGGCCGTGCCCGGGCTCGAGTTCCGCCAGTTGGTCATCGCCGGGATCGGCACACACCAGCACGCCCAGGCAGCCCGGGTTTGCATCCCGCATCGCGGCGAACAGGGGCGGGCGCTGGGAGGCGGGCAACCAGCGGGGCGAGCCCGGCACGGCGATCACGCCGAGGGCGTCCACGCCGAGGGCCGCAATCGCCGCAGCTTGCTGCGGCTGGCGCAGTCCGCAGATCTTCAGCAGGGGTGCGGGCACGGCTGAACGGCTCGTCGAAGGGGTTTCTAGGATCTGCGTTCGGCGGACCGCTCTGCCGGTTGCACTGGGAGATCGGCTTGTGGGAGATCGGCTTGTGGGAGAGGGCTGGCAACTGGTGAAGATCAGGGGGATCCCGCTGCGGATTCACCCCAGCTGGTTTCTGATCCTGGCCCTGGCCACGGTGGCCTTCCATCAGCATTTCCGCATCCAGCTTGCCGTGGGCGACCTGCCCGCCACCGCCAGCCCGGTGTTCTGGCTGCTGGGTCTGGTCACAGCCCTGCTGTTGTTTCTTTCCGTGCTGCTGCACGAGCTGGGCCATTCCCTGGTGGCGCTCAGCCAGGGCGTGAAGGTGAAGAGCATCACCCTGTTCCTGCTCGGCGGCGTGGCCAGCGTGGAGCGGGAGTGCAGCACGGCCATCGGCGCGCTCCTGGTGGCGGCGGCCGGGCCTGCGGTGAGCCTGGTGCTGGGCATCTCGCTGCTGGCGAGCAGCCATGCGGCGGCCCACCTGGCTCCCTGGCTGGGTGTGATGGTCACCGAGCTGGGCAGCCTCAACCTGGTGCTGGCCCTGTTCAACCTGTTGCCTGGGCTGCCGCTCGACGGCGGTCTGATCGTCAAGGCCCTGGTGTGGCATATCAGCGGCAGTCAGCGCCGCGGCGTAGAAGTTGCCAACGCCTGTGGCCGCTTCCTGGCCTTTGCCGCCATCGGCCTGGGGACCTGGATGCTGCTGCGGGGCGCCGGCATGGCGGGGGCCTGGCTGATGCTGCTGGGCTGGTTCGGCCTGGGGGCCGTGCGCAACCAGCAGCAGATGCTGCAGCTGCAGAGTGCCCTCACCGGCCTCAAGGTGAAGGATGCGGCCCGGCGGCGCTTCCGGGTGCTCGAAGCAGGTTCCAGCCTGCGCCAGCTCAGCGAGGTGCGTTTGGCCGAGCCCAGCCCCAGCGGTCCCGCCGACTGGCTGCTCGTGTGCGATCGGGGTCGCTGGCAGGGGGTGATCGACGATCGCACCCTGCGGGACCTGCCCGTGCAGCGCTGGGACAGCGACCAGGTGGGCGACCATCTCGAGCCGCTCAACAGCCTTCCCGGCATCAGCGCCGAGGCCCCGCTCTGGCAGGCGGTGCACGAACTGGAGGAGCGCAACTGCTCCCGCCTGCTGGTGCTCAGCCCGGCTGGCCTCCCCAGCGGCACCCTGGAGCGGCCGGAGCTCGGGGAGGCGGTGCTGGCCCGGCTCGGGGTGACCTTGCCCGAGCCGCTTATGCAGGCGGCCAGGAGGCACAATGCCTACCCCCTTGGACTGGCCCTGCCTCAAGTGGTGCGCACGATGCTCGCTTCGGGCGAGCTCACCACCACCCCTACCCGGTAGCGCTCCAGCCGTCCCGCCAGCTCCGCCAGTTCCGTCGCCAGCAGCGGTCGCGGCAGTGCAGGGGGCAGGGGCAGCCACTGGCTCGCTGCGGTGAGCAGCGACGTCTCCAGTTGTTGGGGAGAGACCGCCAGGGGCGGGAGGGCGGGAGGCTCGCTCTGGAACAGCTCCTGCCAGAGGGCAGCGTCCACAGCCAGCTGGATCGAGCCGTGCTGCAGCACCCGGCCGCCACGCCAGAGCTGGGCGCTGCCGATCCGCTTGCTGCCATCGGCCTGGATCAGGTCGGCGGCGGTGCTGCTGGCAAAGCAGTTGCTGCCCGCCAGGGAGGCGGGTGTGGTGCCGAACCGGAGGGGCTCACCCAGCACGGCAAAGGCCTGGCACAGCCAGGCGCAGGCCACTTCGTAGGCCCGCTTCCTCTCGCTGGGAGGGTTTGGCCAGACCAGGGCATAGGTGAGGTCGCCGCCGTGCAGCACCGCCTGCCCGCCGCTGGGCCGTCGCACCAGGTCCACCCGCCCCGCCGCCGCCAGGTCGAGCCAGTGGCGGGGCACCCGCCGTTGATGGAACCCCAGCGAGAGGGTGGGCCGAGCCCAGGTGTACAGCCGCAGGGCCGGCTCCCCCCGCTCGAGCAGCCAGTGATCGATGGCCATCTGCCAGGCTCCGCCGAGCCGGCAGGGCGACAGTAGGCGCGTGCTCAAGCTGGTGCTCAAGCTAAGGACTCCCAGAAGCCATCATCCACTTCCAGACCGAGCACGGCGGCCATCTGGCCCAGGTTCTGACGGCAGTTCAAGCCGTGGCTGCGGGCCCAGTCGTCGAGCAGATAGAGCCGGTGGGTGATCCACAGCTCCAGGGATTCGGGTGCAAAGCGCAGTCCCTCGGTGCGGCTGAAGTCGTGGGGAAGCAGCATGGCCACATGGCGGCTCAGCTGCCCGGACTGGCGCTCCAGCACCAGGGGCAGCCAGGGGTGACGGGCATCGGCCCGCAGGCTCCACAGCCGTACTTCCGGGATCTCGGAGAGCTCCCGCGGATCGTCATCCGCCCGGGGCCAGTCGATGGCCAGTTCCAGCTGGGGGCCAGCCTGGAGCCGGCTTCCCGGCTCCAGGCTGGCCCAGCCGTCCAGTGGACTCAGATCCAGGGCCCGAATCGCGGCGGCGGAGATCTGCACGGGTGCCGGCGGTTGGACGGTGGGCGTCAAGAGCTGTGACAGCGGAGGCCATGAGCGTGGACCGTAGCCATCCCAGGCCGAAGAATGGTGCCCGACGTGCACCTCTCTTTCCCGATGGTTTCCGCCCTCAGCCAGGCCCAGGTGTTGATTGCCCTGGTGGTGGCCGCCCATGCCGGCGTGCTCGCCGTTCGCCTCTGCTTCAGCCTCTACGAGGCCTGAGGCTCCCGCCTCTTCACTGGCCTGAGGGAGATGGGGCCGGCACCTTGGGCCCATCTCGGCCCCCACCCCCTTGGCAGTGCACCAGATTCCCGCTAGAAGCAGTTCTAATCTGAGCATCAGGCGCTTTGAGGCCTTCCGATCGGCCACGCGGGAAGCGGCAACCAGCACCCGGGCGTGCGCCCCTTCACCCCCTGTCCAATCCCGGCCAACCTTCACCGTTGCGCCAGGGGTTGTCCGTCTCCGATCCGTTCGGTTCCGACCCGGAGCTGGTCGGTGTTCCCGATGCGGCCCGCCGATCCGCCCTGATCGAGGCTGGTGCTGCCGCCAGTCTGTCGAGTGAGCGGCGCGACCGGCACTGCAGCATGATCGGGCTCACGGTGAAGCTCGGCCTGGTGTTGATGGCCGGCGTGAGCCTTGTGCGTTTGGCTGGTGCCTATCAGGAGCGGATGGACCGCCAGGGTGAGCTGGCGGCAGTGCTCCAACTCGAACAGGCGAAACTGGCCAAGGCCCGCGACCGCTTCGACACCCTGTTCGGCGTGGAGGGCGAGCAACGCCTGATCCGCGAGCAGAACCAGTGGATTGCGCCCAATCGCCTGCGGGTGGTGTGGAAACCCGATACCCCCCAGCCGGTGTCAGGGACCGCCGCTGTTGCCCCCAAGCCCTGAGCATCGCCCTGCCTTCGGTCGGCCCGTATCCATCTGTTGAGTGTGGGCAGGCCTGGCTGGTCGCCACTGCCACCCAGTCCGTAGGTTGGGCCGCAGCCGCTACCCAACCCGCTCCATGGTTGATTCTGCTTCCCCGGGAACGGTTCTGATCACGGGCACCACCTCCGGTGTGGGCCTCAATGCCACCCGTGCCCTGGTGCAACGGGGCTGGACCGTGATCACTGCCAATCGTGATCCCGTGAAGGCCGGTGCGGCCGCGGACGCCCTGGGTATCCCGCGGGAGCGGCTTCACCACCTCCGCATCGATCTGGGCGATCTCGACAGCGTGCGCAGCGGCGTGGAAACCCTGGTGGCCTCCGTGGGTCAGGGGCTGGATGCGGTGCTGGTGAATGCGGCGGTGTACAAGCCGCGCCTGAAGCAGCCGGAGCGGTCACCCCAGGGCTATGAGATTTCCATGGCCACCAACCATCTGGGCCATTTTCTGCTGATCCAGATGCTGCTGCCGGAGCTGGAGAAGTCGTCGCATCCTTCCAGGCGGGTGGTGATCCTGGGCACCGTCACCGCCAACTCCAAGGAGCTGGGCGGCAAGATCCCCATCCCCGCCCCAGCCGATCTCGGCGACCTGAGTGGTTTCGCCGTCGGGTTCAAGGCCCCGGTGGCGATGGCCAACGGCAAGGCCTTCAAGCCAGGCAAGGCCTACAAGGACAGCAAGCTGTGCAACATGATCACCACTCAGGAGCTGCACCGCCGTCTGCACCAGTCCAGCGGAATCGTGTTCAGTTCCCTCTACCCCGGTTGCGTTGCCGATACTCCCCTGTTCCGCAACACGCCCAAGCTGTTCCAGCGGATCTTCCCCTGGTTCCAGAAGAACATCACCGGGGGCTATGTGACCCAGGCCCTGGCCGGAGAGCGGGTCGCCCAGGTGGTGGCCGATCCCGAGTTCGCCGTGTCCGGCGTGCACTGGAGCTGGGGCAACCGCCAGAGCAAGAACGGCAGGCAGTTCAGCCAGGAGCTGTCGCAGCAGGCAAGCAACCCTGAAACGGCGGCCCGGGTGTGGGACTACTCGCTGCAGCTGGTGGGGTTGGGCTGAGGGCCGCTCAGAGGCGGCGTCGGAAGCCGTCCTGAAAGGACGACGACGATCCACCGTCTTCTGCCCGGCTCAGCTTCCACACGTTGCGGCTGAGCCGACGGGCCCGCAGGCCGCCCCGCTGCACCTGGGTGCCGCCGGGGCGAGCCCCCAGCAGCAGGCTCACTTCGGCGGTGCTCAAGGGCGCACCGGTTTTCAGGGCCAGGTCGGTGAGCTCCAGCCGCTGCTTGAGCGCCACCAGATCAGCCGTGCCACTGTCCTCTCCTTCCGACCAGATCCAGGTGGGTTCGCCGCCGCCAGTCGGGCCGCCGATGTTGCGCAGCAGTCCCAGTCCGATCAGGGCCAGCGCCTGCTCAGGCTTGATGCCCTGGGCCGTGGCTTCCGCCAGCCAGTCGGCCATGGTCGCGGATGCCTGGGGGGGGACGGCGTCCCGGGGGAGGGGGTCCTGGGGGAAGGCTCCAGCGGTGCGCGGCTTGCTGGCCATGGCGGAACAGCGACTGGCCGGACGGTACCGGCTTCTGTGCGGCGGGCAAGGGTCCGGCCCTTGCGGCGGGAGCTGCCGGGGGTGCGGGTTAAGATCCGGCATCGCCAGGTTCTTCTGCCCCTTCTGCTGGGGGTGGGCTTGAACACCCTGCCGGGCCCAACCCAGGCATGGCCAAACCTGCAGGCCCTCCCCTGCCTGCATCAGCTGCCTGCTTCCGGCTGAACGGGCCATTCCGCGCTCCTCCCATCCACGGATCCGTTCCCACGGCTCCCCTCGCCTGCCGCTTCTTGCCCTCCACCCGTCGCCCACGAGAGGACCGATCGGTTCCAGTCCGACTGGGTGCGGGGTTGGCGTCTCTTCCCTCCAGTTCCCTGCCTCGCACCGGGCCCACCATCACTGGCACGGTGGTGAGGAGTGCCGGCTCCGAGGCGGAGCGCGACGGCGCCAGCTGCGTGATCACCACCGACAGCGAGGGCGCCAGGCTCACGCGGCTGAACAGCCACGTGGAGTCGATCGAGCTGCGCACTTATGTATTCCTGGATTCTCTCCAGCCCCAGCTGGCCGCCTACATGGGCACGGTGAGCCAGGGCTTTCTGCCGATTCCCGGTGACGCCTGTCTCTGGCTCGAGGTGTCGCCGGGCATGGCGGTGCACCGTGTCACCGATATCGCCCTCAAGGCCAGCACCGTGCGGCTGGGCCAGATGATCGTGGAGAGGGCCTTCGGCTCGCTGGCGCTCTATCACCGCGATCAGAGCAATGTGCTCCATTCCGGCGATGTGGTGCTCGAGGCGATCGGCAACCACATCGAACAGCGCAGTCGCGCTGAAGTGACCTGGACCGAGATCATCCGGGCCATCACCCCCGACCATGCCGTGTTGATCAACCGCCAGAACCGGCGCGGTTCGATGATTCAGGCGGGAATGAGCATGTTCATCCTGGAAACGGAGCCGGCGGGCTACGTGCTGATCGCGGCCAATGAGGCCGAGAAGGCCAGCAACATCACCGTTGTGGATGTAAAGGCCGTGGGGGCCTTTGGCCGCCTCACCCTGGCCGGACGCGAGGGCGATGTGGAGGAGGCCGCCGCTGCGGCGATGCAGGCCATCCACCACATCAACGCCACGGCCGGAGCCTGAGGCGACCCCGGACGTTTCAGCCCTCGAGCTCCAGCAGCCGTCGCAGGCCCGGGGCGAGCTGGCGGGCGGCCTTGCCCCGGCTGCCGAGGCGCTGGCGCAGGTGGGGCCCCATGCGGGCGTAGGTGCTGCCCGCTTCCCGCACGTGGAAGATCGGGTCATAGCCTCCGCCCTCGCCGTCGGGGCTGGAGAGCACCACCCCATGGCAGATGCCATGGGATTCCAGCCGGGTGCGGCCGCTGGGATCGGCCAGGGCCATGGCGCTCACGAAGCGGGCGCTGCGGTAGGGCGTCTCACCCAGGTCGTGCAGCAGTCGGGCGATGCGTTCGGGGTCGCTGGGGGCGTAGCGGGCGGAGTAGATCCCAGGGGCGCCCGCCAGGGCGTCCACCTCCAGGCCCGAGTCGTCGGCCAGGGCCCAATGGCCGGTGAGGGAGGCCACCGTTTCCGCCTTCAGCCGGGCGTTCTCGGCGTAGGTGAGGCCCGTTTCCTCGATCTCCAGGCCCTGGGGCTGGGGGCGCACGTCGAGGTCAATGGCGGCCAGCATGGCCGCAAGTTCGGCCACCTTGTGGCGGTTGCCGCTGGCGATCACCAGAACTGGCACGGTGCGTTGACGGATTGGGGCATTGTGTCGCAGGGCCCTGACCAAGCATTGCCTAACGAATTGTGTGGCTGACATTAGCCCTGCTTATCCGTTTTCCAGTAAACGGTGATGGTGGTGGCCATCCCAATGGCTTGACGGGGGGTCTCACGGGGGAAGAAGGTTGCAGGCGAACCTCACCCCCCTCCATCAGGAGCAGGACATGGCTAACGAAACCATGGGCATCGCCCTCGGCATGATCGAGACCCGCGGTCTGGTGCCGGCCATCGAAGCGGCCGACGCCATGACCAAGGCCGCCGAGGTGCGCCTGATCGCCCGCGAGTTCGTCGGCGGCGGCTACGTCACCGTGATGGTGCGTGGTGAGACCGGTGCCGTGAACGCCGCCGTGCGTGCCGGTGCCGATGCCTGCGAGCGTGTGGGCGACGGCCTGGTTGCTGCCCACATCATTGCCCGCCCCCACCGCGAAGTGGAGCCTGCCCTGGGTGGTAGCGCCGGTTTCGTCGGTTCCAAGGACTGAGGCGGCCGACGCCTGAGGCCTGATGCCAGGGCGTTCAACGCCATTCCCCCCTTTCCCGACCCAACCGGAGAATCTCCATGAGCAAGAAGTACGACGCCGGGGTCAAGGAGTACCGCGACACGTATTGGACTCCTGATTACGTCCCCCTCGACACCGACCTGCTGGCCTGCTTCAAGGTCACCGGCCAGGAAGGTGTTCCCAAGGAAGAAGTGGCTGCCGCCGTGGCCGCTGAATCCTCCACCGGCACCTGGTCCACCGTGTGGTCCGAGCTCCTCACCGACCTCGACTTCTACAAGGGCCGCTGCTACCGCATCGAAGACGTTCCTGGCGACAAGGAATCCTTCTATGCCTTCATCGCCTATCCGCTCGATCTGTTCGAGGAAGGTTCCATCACCAACGTGCTGACCTCCCTGGTCGGCAACGTGTTCGGCTTCAAGGCCCTGCGTCACCTGCGTCTGGAAGACATCCGCTTCCCGATGGCGTTCATCAAGACCTGCATGGGTCCCCCGAACGGCATCCAGGTGGAGCGCGACCGGATGAACAAGTACGGCCGTCCCCTGCTGGGTTGCACCATCAAGCCGAAGCTCGGCCTGAGTGGCAAGAACTACGGCCGGGTGGTGTACGAGTGCCTCCGCGGTGGTCTCGACTTCACCAAGGACGACGAAAACATCAACTCCCAGCCCTTCCAGCGCTGGCAGAACCGTTTCGAGTTCGTGGCCGAAGCTGTGAAGCTGGCCGAGCAGGAGACCGGCGAGAAGAAGGGGCACTACCTCAACTGCACCGCCGCTACTCCCGAAGAGATGTATGAGCGGGCCGAGTTTGCCAAGGAACTCGGGCAGCCGATCATCATGCACGACTACATCACCGGTGGCTTCACGGCCAACACCGGTCTGGCGAAGTGGTGCCGCAAGAACGGCATGCTGCTCCACATCCACCGCGCCATGCACGCGGTGATCGACCGCCATCCCAAGCACGGCATCCACTTCCGGGTGCTGGCCAAGTGCCTGCGCCTCTCCGGTGGTGACCAGCTGCACACCGGCACCGTGGTGGGCAAGCTCGAAGGCGACCGTCAGACCACCCTCGGCTTCATCGACCAGCTGCGCGAATCGTTCGTGCCCGAGGACCGCAGCCGCGGCAACTTCTTCGACCAGGACTGGGGTTCGATGGGCGGCGTGTTCGCCGTGGCCTCCGGCGGCATCCACGTGTGGCACATGCCGGCGCTGGTGGCCATCTTCGGCGACGACTCCGTGCTGCAGTTCGGTGGTGGTACCCACGGTCACCCCTGGGGCTCGGCCGCTGGTGCCGCTGCCAACCGGGTGGCTCTTGAGGCCTGCGTCAAGGCCCGCAACGCCGGTCGCGAGATCGAGCGCGAAGGTCGCGACATCCTTCTGGAAGCGGCGAAGCACAGCCCTGAGCTGGCGATCGCCCTCGAGACCTGGAAGGAAATCAAGTTCGAGTTCGACACCGTCGACAAGCTCGACGTCAACTGAGACGACTCAGCTGGGGGGAGGTCCTGATCGGCATCCGGTCAGGTCTCCCATTCAGGAGCTGAACAGGTTCATTCATTCCATCCATCTCAAGGATCCCCATGCCCTTCAAGAGCACCGTGGGTGACTATCAAACAGTCGCCACCCTGGAGACCTTCGGCTTCCTCCCGCCGATGACCCAGGACGAGATCTACGACCAGATCGCCTACATCATTGCCCAGGGTTGGAGCCCGCTAGTTGAGCACGTCCACCCCAGCCGTTCCATGGCCACCTATTGGTCGTACTGGAAGCTGCCCTTCTTCGGCGAGAAGGATCTCGGCGTGATCGTGAACGAACTCGAGGCTTGCCACCGGGCTTACCCCGACCATCACGTGCGCTTGGTGGGCTACGACGCCTACACCCAGAGCCAGGGTTCCTGCTTTGTGGTGTTCGAAGGCCGCTGAGCCTCAACCGCCAGCACGGTTCTGCGATCACCAGCGGTGATCATCCGGGGTCCTGATCTGCATCGGGACCCCCCTACCAACACGATTCCATTCGACGGGCGGACATGGCCAGCACATCCAGTCGGGAAGCAGCGCTCGAGCGTCGCAAGGCCCTGACCACAGGCGGCAAGAAGGCCGCGGGTCGCTTCACCTCTGGTACCAGTCGCGTGCGCACAGCGGAGGACGCCCGCCCCACCCGTTCTCTTGTGCCGGAGCCGCGACCTTCGGCCCCCGCCCCGGCGGCCCAGCCTCCGTCCCGCTCCCTCAGCGGCTTCAGCTCCGCTCCCGCCCCGCGCCAAACCAGCGGTCGGCGGTTGAGCAACCCCAGCCGCGACCTGGTGCTGGCCCGTCGCGAGGCGCTGAGCCGCAACGGCAAGCGCGCCAGCACCGCCAAGGACCGCAGCCGGGCTGAAGTGGCCCGGGACGTGGCCCGCAGCGCCGCGGCGGCGCCCCAGGCGACGGCCGAACCCAAGTGCAAGTGCCAGGAGCGCAAGAACTCGGAGGCAGCCCCTTCCGGCCGTTCCGCCAGCTTCAGCCTCTCCGCACCAACCCGTTCCGGCAGCAGCGGCAGCGAGCGTCGCCAGACCCGCAAGGCCAGCGCCCAGCACAACTCCAGCCGGGCCCTGGTGCTGGCCCGCCGTGAGGCCCTTTCCAAGCGGGGCAAGTCGGCGGCGATGCCCAGTTCCAGCACCGCGGCCGCCGTGGCCCGTCAGGGCAATCCCGACCTCAGCACCCGGGAGCTGGCCCAGAAGGTGCGGGAACTCAAGAGCAAGCTGGGCAGCGCAGGCCATGCCCGCAATGGCTCCGCCCGGCCCACCGGCCCCAATCGCAATGGGGCGCGTCAGGCCATGGCCGCCGATGCCCACTGGAAGGTGGGGATGAGTGAAACCAGCGGCGGCCAGGTGGTCACCGGCACCCAGGCCAACCGTTCCCCCAAGACCACCGGCAACGAGGCGGCGACCTGCCGGCCGATCACCGGCACCGAGTACCTCGGCGCCGAGGTGTTCCAGACGTTCTGCCAGAGCACACCCCCCAGCCGTCCGGCCGAGAAGGTGCGGGTGACGGCCACCAGCCATGGCAATCGCGTGACCGGCAATGAGGTGGGCCGCTCCGAGAAGGTGACAGGCGATGAGCCCGGCACCTGCAAGTTGGTCACCGGCACTGAATACGTGTCGGCCAACCAGGCCAGCAGCTATTGCGGTGTTGTTCCCTCCACCCCCCGGAAGGTCGGCACCAGCCACACCGCCGCCGGCCAGTCCGTTTCCGGCGTGATGGTGGGCCGCTCCGAGAAGGTCACCGGTGATGAGTCCGGTTCTGGCCTGCAGCTCACCGGCGACCAGTACCTCGGTATGGAGCCCCCAGCCCCGGGCCGGGCCCCCACCAAGGTGGCCACCCTGCACACCCTGCGCGGCACCGGCATCACGGGCACCCACGTGGGCCGCAGCGACCAGGTAACCGGCGACGAACCGGGTTCCTGTCGGATCATCACCGGCGATGAGTACATCGGCACCCAGCAGTACGAGCAGTTCTGCGGTGCCCGGCCCGCTCCCGAGCCCGCCAAGGTGGGCTTCAGCGTCACCAACCGTGCCCAGGTGGTGAGCGGCACCCGCACCGGCCGCAGCAGCAATGTCACCGGCGATGAGGCCGGCACCTGCAAGGCCGTGACCGGTACTCCCTATGCCGGCCTCGAACAGGCTTCCGACTATTGCGCCACGGCCCAGGTGCGCCGTGTGCGGGAACGCACTCCGGTACGGGGCTCCAACCGCATGAGCGGCATTCAGCCCGGCATCGGCGGCGTGATGACCGGTGCCGAGCGGGGCGCCTGTGAAGACGTGACCGGCACTCCCTATGTGGGAACCGATCAGCAGATCCAGGCCTGCGGCGCCGCCGCCGTGGGCGACGCCGATTTCCCCCAGCCCCTGGAGGGCACCCAACCCTGGCAGCAGTTCAGCGTCCAGTCTCCCGCCCGTGCCGCCCAGCAGGTGCGGGAGCGCAGGGGCGGCGTCACCGGCACCAGTTACGACCAGGGCAGCAGGATTACCGGCCCTTTTGACATGGCCGGTGGCAAGGTCACCGGCACGGAACAGTTCCGCTCGGATCGCCGCGGTAGCCAGCTCTCCCGTGGTCCTGTCATGGCGCCGGCAGCCCAAGTGGCGCCTGCGCAGGAGCCGGCCCGGCCCGTATCCCGGGTCACGGGTGAAGGCATCTCGGCCGGCCTGAAGATCACTGGTGATGACTGGGATCGTGGCGAACGGGTCACCGGCACGGAGGGCGCTTCCGCCCGCCGCCGCAATCCCACCCGGCCCGGTGGACCCATGACGGCCATGCCCGGTGCCCAGCCCAAGCGCAACGAGGCGGTGCCCGAGCCCGTGAGCCGCGTCACCGGTTCCAGCGGCAACACCCATGCCGGATCCCTGATCACGGTGTCTGGCGGCGCCCGGGGCTGATCCGTCATGCCTCGCCGTACCGTCCCCACAGAGCGTCCCCAGGCGCCGACGGCTCCCCGTCGCCGGCCCGGTGTCCAGCCCCCTGAGCCTGTTCTGTCTGAGGCCTCCGCCGCGGAGCCCACTGCGGTGATCCTTCGCGGTACCCGCGCCCGGGCCGCCATGCAGCAGGCCCGCAGCCTGAGTCCCACGGGATCCGGCCTGGTGCGGCGGCAACGTCGCCAGCGGCCGGCCCCCGATCGTCTGCGTCCCCGCCGGGCGGACGATCTGCCTGACGCGGGTTCCAGTCCTGCCGGGCAGGGTGCCCCTGGGCGTGCGGGCTCAGGCCTGCATCCGCTCACCGATGCGGGCGCCAACGTCGCCCTGCACGCCTACAACCAGTCGGTGAAGGAGCGATTCGATCGCATCGTGCCCGTGCTGAAGCGGATCTCCGCCCTCCAACACGACGATGACTTCGTGGACCAGGCCCAACGGCTGGCCCGCCAGGAGCTGGGTTACGACCTGCCCCTGCCGATCCTGGAAACCGCCTGGGTGAGCCAGCTGGACATGCGCAGCCTGTTCGCCTGGTGTGTGTTCGAGGCCTACGAACAGACGAGCATTGAGTTCTTCACCACCGATCCGCTGGCGGGTCGGCCGGGTTCACCGGCGGCCGAGGACTTTGAGAGTTTTCTGCTCTCCTGCGGCTTCCACCTCTTTGATGTCACCCCCTGTGCCGACGGTCGTCTGGCCCACGCGATCGCCTTCGCCCTGCGTCTGCCCTTCAGCTCGGTGCGCCGCCGTCCCCATGCCGGTGCCCTGTTCGATGTGGAGAACACGGTGAATCGCTGGGTTCGCACCGAGCACCAGCGCTACCGCGAAGGGGTGCCCAACTCCGCCCACGCCGATACCCGCTACCTGAAGGTAGTGCTGTATCACTTCAGTTCCCTGGACCCCACCCACCAGGGCTGCGCGGCCCACGGCAGTGATGACGTGCTGGCGGCCAGCTGCGGCCTCGAGCGGCTCCGCCATTTCCGCGAGGCGGTGGAAAACAGTTTCTGCTGCGGTGCCTCGGTGGACCTGCTGCTGATGGGCCTCGACACCGACACCGATGCCATCCGCGTGCATGTGCCGGGCCTGGACGGCAGCACCCGGCTCGATACCTGGCTTGATGCCCGGGATGTGTACGCCGCCACCCAGGAGTTGTCAGCTGAGCAGGGTCGCCGCACGATTGAGGCGATGGTGCAGGCGGCTGCCGCCTCCAGCCCGGACCCGGGCATGGTGCGGCTGGTGAGCCGGCTGTTGGAGCACAACCTTTCCCAGATCGACTACGTGCGCGAGCGGCACCACGGCCACTACGGCGAGGAGGGTCATGCCGAGCGTTTCATCGGCGTGGGCATCGGCTTCAAGGAGATCCATCTGCGCAATCTCACCTACTTCGCCCACCTCGATACCCTGGAGGAGGGGGCCCCGGACCTCGACGTGGGGGTGAAGATCTTCAAGGGGCTCAATGTGTCACGCGGATTGCCGATTCCCGTGGTGCTGCGCTTCGACTACCACGGCCAGGTGCCTGGCGCCCGCGATCGTGCCCTGCGCCACGCCGAGCGGGTCCTGGAGGCCATCCGCAACCGCTATGCCGATCTCTGCCAGCAGGGCCTCCTGCATGCCCTGATCAGCCTCCGCGATCGCGACTCCCATGTGCCGGCAGAGACAGTAGCTTCGACCATCACATTCGCCACGGTGGGAGGTCATTGAGATGTTGATCTGCAAGGTGGTGAAGCCCCTGGTTTCCACCAATCGCATTCCTGATTTTGAGCACAAACACCTGCAGGTGGTGCTTGATGGCAGCACCCAGAAGGTGGCTGTTGATGCTGTGGGCGCCATCCCCGGAGACTGGGTGATCTGTGTGGGCAGTTCCGCTGCCCGCGAAGCGGCCGGCAGCAAGTCGTATCCCAGTGATCTCACCATCGTGGGAATCATCGATCACTGGGATCCGGAAGCGGCCAAGGCTGATGCGGCCCGGCTCGCCGGCGGAGGTTCGTGATGGAGATCATGCAGGTGGTTGGATCGCTGGTGTGCACCCAGCGCGTTGGTGGTCTCGATCACTCCAACCTGCGGGTGCTGCGCACCCCCAAAGGCAAGTTCAGCGTGGCCGTGGATCCCGTGGGGGCCTCCCCCGGCAACTGGGTGTTCACGGCCAGTGGCTCAGCGGCCCGCTGGGCCTGCCCTAACCCCGACGTGTATACCGATCTCACGATCGGCGGCATCATCGATTTCTGGGAGCCCGATGGCTGACTGACCTCCCAGCCCGACTCAGCTCCACCGTCTCCCCCCTTCTCCCCCTCGCCATGGCCAGCTCCAGCACCCCCGCCGGCTCCACCCCCAGCTCCGTTTCCCCTGCCAGCAGTGCCCCTGCTGGGGCCGCCAAGCCCGTTGAAGCCACCCCCGTGCCCAGCACCCCTGCTGCCAGCAAGGCCCTGCCGGCCAGCACCGGCCCTAGCCGTGCCACCAGCACCCGCAGTGCCGCCAGCGGTGGCCGCCGCGCCAGCGCCGCCACCCCCACCCGACGCTCGGTGGCCAGCACGTCCAGCACCCGGGCCCGCAGCAGCGGTGCCGGTACCGGCCAGGGTCGCCGCGGCGGCGCGATGGCCAGCGCCACCCCGGCGGCTCCGGAAAGGCCCCGCCATGGCATTGCCCTGGGCATGATCGAAACCCGCGGTCTGGTGCCCGCCATCGAGGCGGCTGACGCGATGACCAAGGCCGCCGAAGTCACCCTGGTGGCCCGTGAGTTCGTGGGTGGCGGTTACGTCACCGTGCTGGTGCGCGGAGAGACGGGCGCGGTGAACGCGGCCGTGCGGGCCGGTGCCGATGCCTGTGAACGGGTGGGCGATGGCCTGGTGGCCGCCCACATCATTGCCCGCCCCCACACCGAGGTGGAGCCGGCCCTGCTCAACAGCGGCATCAGCCGCCGTCTCTGATGCCCATGGACGCCGTCCATCCGCGCGTCCTGGGCTATCTGGGTCGCGCCCTCAGTCTTGAGCTCTCGGCCGTGCAGCAGTACATGACTCAGGCTTCCCTGGTGGAGGCCTGGGGGGATGGGGTCTCCGCCCAACGTTTCCGCCAGGAGACGGTGGAGGAGATGCGTCATGCCGAACTCCTGGTGCAGCGGATGCTGGCCGTGGGGGTAGCACCGGCGGCCTCCCAGCTGCGACCCGCCGGCCACGCCGCCGATCTTGCTGGCCTGCTGCGGCATGACCTGGCCTTGGAGGACGATCTGGTGAATCTCTATGCGGAGGCGGCCCGTTTCTGTGCGTTCCACGGCGACACTGGCAACCAGCAGTTGTTTGACCAGCTCCTGGATGACGAACAGCAGCACGCCGACGAGCTCGCTGCCTGGCTCCAGGGCCTGATGGTCCTGCCTGCGCCGCTGGCCGAGCGCGCCACTTTCTGACGCGCCCCCGGACGAACCCTTCCGATGACTGCGCCCGACGATTTCGCAGAAGACCCCGCAGAAAACTCCGTGCAGCGAACCGTCTGAACAACGGGTCGTCCGCTTGCTCAGCCGATCTACCCACATCAGCCCTTGGCCGCTTCCCTGCCCCTGTCGCTCCAGCTGGCCTGGCTGATCCCCCTGTACGGCTTCAGCGGCATGGTGCTGGTGCTGCCCTGGGCGGCGGGCTGGTTCCCCCGCAACGGCCAGCGGCCCGCGGCCTACCTGAGCATCCTGATGACCCTGCTGGCCGTGCTGCACGGCAGCCTGGCCCTCTGGGCTGTGGGGCAGGCCGGCCCCCAACACCTCAGCATCGGCTGGTTCAGCGTCGCTGACCTCGACCTGCGCATTGGCTTCGACCTGTCGCTCAACAGCCTCGCGGGGCTGGAGCTGGTGACCGGCATGAGCCTGTTCGCCCAGGTGTTCGCCCTGGGCTACTTCGACAAGGAGTGGTCGCTGGCTCGCTTCTACGGCCTGCTGGGCTTCTTTGAGGGTGCCCTGAGTGGGGTGGTGCTGAGCAGCAACCTCTTCTTCTGCTATTTCCTGCTGGAGATGCTCACCCTCTCCACCTATTTATTGGTGGGGTTCTGGTATGCCCAGCCCCTGGTGGTGACCGCAGCCCGCGATGCCTTCTTCACCAAGCGGGTGGGGGATGTGCTGCTGCTGATGGGTGTGGTGGCGCTGGCGTCCTGGTCGGGATCGATGGAGTTCACCGATCTCTACAGCTGGGCTGCCGACGCCCGCGACCAGCAGTTGATCTCGCCTCTGGCCGGCACCTTGCTGGGGCTGGGGCTGATCGCCGGGCCGATGGGCAAGTGCGCCCAGTTCCCCATGCATCTGTGGCTGGATGAGGCGATGGAGGGCCCCAACCCGGCCTCGATCCTGCGCAATTCCGTGGTGGTGACGGCTGGAGCGCTGGTGCTGATGAAGTTGATGCCCCTGTTGCAGCTCTCGTTGATCGCCACCGATGTGCTGCTGGCGGTGGGGAGCATCAGCGCGGTGGCCGGTGCCCTGGTGGCCCTGGCCCAGGTGGACCTGAAACGGGCCTTCTCCTACTCCACCACCTCCTACCTGGGCCTGGTGTTCGTGGCCATCGCCCTGCAGCAGCCCGGCATCGCCCTGCTGCTGCTGCTCAGCCATGGTCTGGCCAAGGCGCTGCTGTTCATGAGTGTGGGCAGCGTGATCTCCAACACCAACTGTCAGGACCTCACCGAGCTCAGTGGCATCGGCCGGCGCATGCCGGCCACCATCAGTGCCTATCTGGTGGCGGCGGCGGGGCTGGTGGGTCTGCTGCCCCTGGGCTGCTACTGGTGTTTCGGCCAGGCCGTGGGTGCCTTCTTCGAAGCTTCACCGGCGTTTGCCGGCATCTTTCTGCTCACCAACCTGCTCACGGCCGCCAACCTCACGCGGGTCTTCCGCGGGGTGTTCCTTGGCTCACCGCTTCCCAAGACCCGGCGCTGCCCGGAGGTGAACTGGCTGATGGCCTTGCCCATGGTGAGCCTCACGGTGGTGGTACTGCTCACGCCCCTGCTGATGCAGCGCATCGATCCCATTCCCGGCATCAACGCCTTCCCTCTGCTGGTGGCCGTTGGGGTGAGCCTGAGCGGCGCGCTGGGGGTGCTGCTGGGGGTGTGGCTGCCCCTCGACCAGCTGCGCTCCCGTTCGCGCATCCAGGCGATCCGCAGCCTGCAGGACCTGCTGGCCTTTGATTTCTATACCGATCGCATCTACCGGGCCACGATCGTGGCCTTTGTGGCCGGCCTGGCCCGCCTCAGCAACTGGCTCGACCAGCGATGGGTGAATGGTCTGGTGAATGGGATTGGTCGGGTTTCGCTGCAGAGCGCCGAGAGCCTGAAGCTGGGGGTGAGCGGTCAGTTGCAGAGCTACCTGCTCACCGTGCTGGTGGCGATCCTGCTCTCCCTCGGTGCCCTCAGTTGGTTGGCCGGAGTCGAGGTGCTGCCATGACTGCCTTGGCCGAACTGATGGCTCCCCTGCCGCTGCTCTCGCTGCTGCTGGCGGTGCCTGCGCTGGGGGCGCTGCTCATGGTGGTCTGGCCCGGCGATCCCGCCCCCAGCCGGCTGCGGAGTGGCGCCATCGTGACCCTGGCGCTGCAGCTGCTGTTGAGCTGTGCCGTGCTGCTGGAGTTCGACCCGCAGGTGGCCGGCCTGCAGCTGCAGGAGCAGCTGGCCTGGCTGCCTGGCATCGGCCTGAACTACTGGCTCGGGGTGGATGGCCTCTCCCTGCCTCTGGTATTGATCAACGCCGCGCTCACCCTGGTGTCGGTGGTGTGCACCCGGGAGTTCAGCCGTCGCCCCCGGCTCTACTTCGCCCTGTTGCTGCTGATCAGCGCAGCGGTGAACGGGGCGTTTCTGGCCAACAACCTGCTGCTGTTCTTCCTCTTCTACGAGCTGGAACTGATTCCCCTCTGGCTGCTGATCTCGATCTGGGGCGGTTCCAACCGGGCCTATGCCGCCACCAAGTTCCTGATCTTCACCGCCGTGTCCGGCATGTTGATCCTCGGGGCCTTCCTGGGCCTGGCCCTGCTCACTGGCACGGTGGATTTCAGCCTCACCCCGGTGGGCAGCGACCGGCTGGCGATGGGCAGCCAGCTGGTGCTGCTCGGGGCCCTGCTGGTGGGCTTCGGCATCAAGATGCCGCTGGTGCCCTTCCACACCTGGCTGCCGGATGCCCACACCCAGGCCTCCACGCCCGTGTCGGTGCTGCTGGCCGGCGTGCTGCTCAAGCTGGGCACCTATGGCTTGCTGCGCTTCGGCCTCGGCCTGTTTCCCGAGGCCTGGGTTCGCCTCTCCCCGGCCCTGGCCTGCTGGGCCGCCGTGTCGGTGGTGTTCGGTTCGCTGGCGGCGATTGCCCAGCGCGACATGAAGCGGATGGTGGCCTACAGCTCGGTGGGTCACATGGGCTACGTGTTGCTGGCGGCGGCGGCGGCCAGTCCGGTGGCCCTGCTGGGGGCCGAGTTCCAGATGGTGAGCCATGGGCTGATTTCGGCCCTGCTGTTCCTGCTGGTGGGCATCGTGTACCGCAAGACCGGCACCCGTGACCTCGACGTACTCCATGGCCTGCTCAATCCCCAGCGGGGCCTCCCCCTCACCGGCAGCCTGATGGTGCTGGGGGTAATGGCCAGCGCCGGACTGCCGGGCATGGCCGGCTTCATCTCCGAGTTTCTGGTGTTCCGCGGCAGCCTGTCGGCCTTTCCCCTGGCCACCTTGATGAGCATGGTGGGATCGGGGCTCACGGCGGTGTACTTCCTGTTGCTGGTGAACCGGGCCTTCTTCGGCCGGCTGGCGATCACCCCCCATCGCGACCCGGTGCGCGATGTCCGCCTGGATGTGCAGTTGCCCTCGGTGGCGTTGCGGGAGACGCTGCCGGCCCTGGCCCTGGCCCTGGCGGTGGTGGGACTCGGCCTGCTGCCGGTGAGCCTCGGCCGCATCAGTGAGGCCACCACCACCGCCATGGCCCAGCTGCCCCTGCTGCTGGCGGCCGGTGCCACCGGAGGGCTGGGCTGATGCCGGTGAACCCCGCCGATCTGGTGCATGCCGGCCCCATGCCCACGGCTGAGGTGCTGGCTGGGCGCCTGCTGGCCGGTGAGACGCTGTTGCAGGATTCGCCCCAGCATCTGCTGGAGGTGGTGGCGGTGCTGGAGAGCTACGGCGAGGTGCTGGATGCCTACAGCATCAATCTGATTTATCAGGCCGAGCAGCAATTCCTGAACCCATTTCCCGTTTTCAAATTCTTTGACGGCGATCTCAATCCGGCCCGGATCTGGCGCCATCTCAACCACGACAGGATCAACTACGAGTACGCCGAGTACTGCATGAAGACGATGTTGTGGCATGGCACCGGGGGGCTGGATGCCTATTTCGATTCGCCCGAGTTCGCCGCCAACTGCGCCGCGATCATTGCCGCCAAACGGCGCCGCGATCCGCTGCTGGCGCTGCTGCATCCCCTGGCGCCGTCCTTCCTGCCGGAGTTGATTCGCACCGCTGCCACGGTCCATGCCCTCGGCCAGTTCTGGCGGGTGATGAGTGACCTCTTCCTAGACCTGGCGCGGGCGGAGCGGCGCGGAGAGGTGGCGTCGATCCCCGCGGTGGTGGAGTTCATCAAGCAGGGTCTGGTGGCGGCCGCCGCCAATCCGATCCACTACGGCGTGGAGGTGGCCGGTTGTCACCATTGGGTGCTGCCTCCGGAGGCGGGTCTCACCTTCCTGGTGGATGTGGCCCTGCCCTATGTGGAGGCCGTGTTTCTGCGGGGCACCCCATTTTTCGGCACGGTGAGCTTCAACGCCCAGGCCGAGCAGATCTCAGCCGACCAGAGCCGTTTCGCCTACGGGGCCCTCTATGCCGATCCCCTGCCCACCATGGGGGCCGGCATTCCCCCCAGCCTGCTGATGCAGGACATGTACCGCCATCTGCCCGAGGCGCTGCATCGCTGGTATCGCCAGTGCGGCCGGGGAGAAGGGGACGTACACGTCAAGATCTGCCGCAGTTTCCAGAAGGCGATGTTCTGCGTGACCAATGCCACCGTGGTGGGCACGATGCCTCACCCCCTGGCCAGTGGCGAGCCGGAGCATCGGGCAGCCAACCGGGCCCATGCCATGGCCTGGGCCGAACGGCTCAGCCGCGGGCGCACCGACTGCCTGGAGGAGTGACGTCCAGGGCTGGATTAAGTTGACGAAATGGAGCAGCCCTGGACCCCCCGCCCGAAGCTGGAGCAGCCGGAGTGGCTGGAACGACGCTTCGAGTTTCCCGACTACGCCACAACCCGAGACTTTCTCGAACGGCTCAACGACCTCTGCGAGGAGGAGCAGCGCTTCCCCGACATCAGTTTCGGGCGCACCTATGTGAACCTCACCCTGCGCAGCGACACCGAGGGGGCGATGGTCGGAGATGCTGAGCGGGGTCTTGCCGCCGCCATCGATGCCCTGCTCTGACCCGGGGGAGTCTGCCGCCGATACCGCTGCCGCCGACACCGCTGCCGTCGCAGCCGCTGCCGCCGACACCCCTGCCGCCGCAGCCACCGCAACCGACGAGCTACGGGTGGATCTGCGGGCGGCCTACGAGGGGGCCGGTGTGCAGGCGATGCTCGACCAGCTGGATCGGGAGCTGATCGGGCTCAAGCCGGTGAAGGCGCGCATCCGCGAGATCGCCGCCCTGCTGGTGGTGAACCGGGCCCGCCAGCAGGTGGGTCTGGAGACCGCGCCGCCCAGCCTGCACATGTCGTTCACGGGGCGTCCCGGCACGGGCAAGACGACGGTGGCCGAGCGGATGAGCCGCATCCTGCATGGGTTGGGGTATGTGCGCAAGGGCCATGTGGTCACCGCCACGCGGGATGACCTGGTGGGGCAGTACATCGGCCACACCGCCCCCAAGACCCGCGAAATGCTCAAGAAGGCGATGGGTGGCGTGCTGTTCATCGACGAGGCCTACTACCTCTACCGGCCGGAGAACGAGCGGGATTACGGCGCTGAGGCGATTGAGATTCTGCTGCAGGTGATGGAGAGCAATCGCGATGATCTGGTGGTGATTTTCGCGGGCTACAAGGACCGGATGGATGTGTTCTATCAGTCCAACCCCGGCCTCTCTTCCCGGGTAGCTAATCACATTGATTTTCCTGATTACAGCGCTGAGGAGCTGCTGGCGATTGCCGGTTTGGTGCTGGCCCAGGAGAATTACCGGTTCAGCAACGAGGCCCGTGCCGCCTTTGCCGATTACATCCAGCGGCGCATGCAGCTGCCTTTCTTTGCCAATGCCCGCTCGATCCGCAATGCGATCGACCGGGCCCGGATGCGCCAGGCCAACCGCCTGTTCAGTGGGATGGGGCGGATGGTGAGCAAGCAGGATCTGATGACCCTGGAAGCGGAGGACATCACCGCCAGCCGCGTGTTTCAAGGGGAGGTGGAGGGACTGGATCCGGCTCGCCCGCTCACTTAAGGTTTAGGGGACATTCCCTGAACTGTGATGGTGCTCCAACAGTCCAAGCCTCAAGCATTGCGACATGCATTGCGACATGCAGTTGTCGCGGGCCTGGGTTGTGCCGCCCTGCAACTGGCCATGCCGGCTGCAGGTATGGCGGAAACCTGCGTGTTCCTCAAGCCGATCGGCGGCGACGGCACTTCCCCGATCGTGGCCAAGACCGTGGGTCGCGGCAAGCTGATCGGTCAGACCAACTGGTGGACCGATTTCATCGTGGATCGGCCTTACAGCAACTACAAGTACTTCTTCACGGCCAATTCCTCCGATCCCAAGGCCCAGTATCCGGTGGAGGGCTTCATGAAGTTCTCAGATGGCACCAACCTCCAGCTCTTCAATGTGATGATGAGTCCACCGATCGGCAGCGGCAAGATGTTTGGCCCCTACCAGCAGGTGCCCGGCAAGCAGATCAGTCAGATCAGTTTCAAGGTGGGTGCCAGCAACGATCCGGGCGCGCTCGGCTTCAGCTACCGCATTTCCGTGCAGGGCTGCAACTGACGCCTAGCGGCGTTTGCGGGAGTCGATCTGCAGCAGGTCACGCACCTGCTGCACCTGGCGCGCCAGGGCCGGATCGCTGTTGAGTTTCTTCTCGGTCTGCTCCACGGCGTACATCACCGTGGAGTGGTCCTTGCCGCCGAACACCTCGCCGATGCGCGGCAGCGACAGGTCGGTGCTCTGGCGCATCAGGTACATGCCCACCTGGCGGGCCTGGCTCACGGCGCGCTTGCGGCTGGCGCTGCGCATCTCCTCTACCCCGACGCCGAACACCTCGGCCACCTTGTCCACCACCTGGTCCGGTTTCACTTCCACCGTGCTGCCGGCTGGATCGAGCATCGGCGCCACCGACTCCACCGTCATCGGCAGCCCGGTGATCGAGGCGAAGGCCACGGCGCGGGTGAGGGCCCCCTCCAGTTCGCGGATGTTGGAGGTGAAGCGGCCGGCAATGAACTGGATCAGGTCGCGGGGCAGGCTCATCTGCTCCTGCTCGGCCTTCTTGTGCAGGATCGCCATGCGGGTTTCCAGGTCCGGCACCTGGATGTCGGCGATCAGCCCCATCGAGAAGCGGGAGATCAGCCGCTCCTGCAGCCGGGGAATCTGGCTGGGGGGCCGGTCGGAGGCGATCACGATCTGGCGGCCGGCCTCGTGCAGGGCGTTGAAGGTGTGGAAGAACTCCTCCTGGGTGTACTCCTTGCCTTCGATGAACTGGATGTCGTCCACCAGGATCAGGTCGGCGGCGCGGTAGCGGTCGCGGAAGGCCTGCATGCCGTCCTTGCGGATCGCCTGGATCAGGTCGTTGGTGAAGGTTTCGGTGCTCACGTAGAACACCCGCGCCCGGGGGTCGATCTCCAGCCGGTAGTGGCCGATTGCCTGCATCAGGTGGGTCTTGCCCAGGCCCACCCCGCCGCAGATGAACAGGGGATTGAACTCCCGCCCCGGAGCTTCGGCCACCGCCAGGGAGGCCGCATGGGCCATGCGGCTGTTCGGCCCCACCACGAAGCGGTTGAACACGTAGCGGGGGTTGAGGCCACTGCCGGGCTGGCGCGCCGCCGCCGCCGCCTCCCCGGCGGGCACCACCGTTGCCGGGGGCAGGCCGTTGCCATTGGGGCGCAGCGCAGGGGCGGCGGCACCCGCCAGGCCGGAGCCGCCGGGCAACAGGCCCTCGTCGCCGGCCGGGGTGGACACCGTGACGCTCACCGGGTGGCCGCTGATCTCCGTGGCCACCGCCTCGATCGTGCCGAGGTAGTTCTTGCGCAGCCAGCCGCAGGCAAAGCTGTTGGGGGCCTCCAGCTGCAACTGGCGGCCGTTAAAGCCGAGGCAGCGGGCCGGCCGGATCCAGGTTTCGAAGGTGGGTTTGCTGAGGTTGGCCTGGAGTGCCGCCTGGATCTGGTGCCACAGCTGGTTGGCCTGCTGCACCTGATGACCATCGAACGGCCGTTGAATCTACGTGGGGCCAGCTCGCCGGGCAGTCTTTAATGAAGCGGATTCCAACCTGGCCCCACTCCACCCTGCTGCCGTCCATGCCCCGCGTCGTTTCGCTCCCCGCCTTGCCGCTGGCCGGTCTGCTGGCCTCGTTGGCCCTCACCACCGCCTGCACCGCCCAGTTCCCGCGCATGCCTGGCCTGCCGGGCCAGCCCAACGGCGATCCGGTGCGGATCAGCGATGCCGTGCCGGCCCCACCGCTGCCGGGCAGCAACAATGTGATCGTGGATGCGGTGGAGAAGGTGGGTCCTTCGGTGGTGCGGATCGACACCACCAAGCGGGTGATCAATCCGCTGGGGGGCCTGTTCGGCCGGGGACCGGCGATCCAGCAGCAGCAGGGCCAGGGCTCCGGGTTCATCACCCGCTCTGACGGGGTGATCCTCACCAATGCCCATGTGGTGGACGGGGCCAGTGACGTGACGGTGACCCTGCCCGATGGCCGCAGCTACAGCGGCAAGGTGCTCGGGGCCGACCCCCTCACCGACGTGGCCGTGGTGAAGGTGGTGGCCAGCAAGCTGCCGGTGGCACCGCTGGGCGATTCCACGCGGGTGCGGCCGGGCGAGTGGGCGATCGCCATCGGCAACCCCCTCGGCCTCGACAACACGGTGACCGCCGGGATCATCAGTGCCATCCAGCGCACCAACGCCGTGGGTGAGGGCCAGCGGGTGCCCTACATCCAGACCGATGCCGCCGTGAACCCGGGCAACAGCGGCGGGCCGCTGATCAACGACCGCGGCCAGGTAATCGGCATTAACACCGCCATCCGCCAGGCGCCCGGCGCTGGCCTCAGCTTCGCCGTGCCGATCAACGTGGCCCGCCAGATCGCCGCCCAGATCCTGGAGCGCGGCTACGCCAGCCATCCGTACATCGGCGTGCGGCTGCAGGCGATCACGCCCCAGCTGGCCCGGGAGATCAATGCCAGCACCGATGAGTGCGACCTGCCGGAGGTGAACGGCGTGGTGGTGGTGGACGTGATGGGCGGCAGTCCGGCCGCCAAGGGGGGCCTCAAGCCCTGTGACCTGATCGAGTCGGTGGGGGGCAAGGAGGTGAAGAACCCCTCGGAGGTGCAGCTCGCCGTGGACCAGGCCGAGGTGGGTGAGCCGCTGCCGCTGGAGGTGCGCCGCGGTAGCAGCACCGAGCGCCTGATCCTCAAGCCTGCGGAGCTGCCCCGCCAGGGTTGAACGCTGCCCCCTCCCCACCCCCCGGCACCAGCCGAAGGACGGCCACCGCCCCTCCCCCGCTGAGTGTGGTGATCGCGGCACGCAATGAGGCCGAACGGCTGCCGCCGCTGCTCAGCCAGCTGGCCGCGGCGCCGGCGCTGGTGCGGGAGGTGTGGCTGGTGGATGGGGGCAGCCGGGATGCCACCCCCATGGCTGCCCGACTGGCCGGCGCGAGGGTGGTGCGCTGCCCGCCGGGGCGGGGCCTGCAGCTGGCCCTGGGGGCGCGGGAGGCCGGGGCCGGGTGGTTGCTGCTGCTGCATGCCGATGTGCGCCTGCCGGCCGGATGGGCCGAGCGGCTGGCCGCGGTGATCGCCGCCGACCAGCAGCGGGCACGGGCCTGGTATTTCGAGCTGGCGATTGCCGCCCGCTCCCCCACCCTGCGCCTGGTGGAGTGGGGCGTGCGGCTGCGCAGCCGTTGGCGCCAGCTGCCCTATGGCGACCAGGGCCTGTTGCTGCCGCTCCGCCTCTACCGGGAAGTGGGGGGCATCCGTCCCCTGCCGCTGATGGAGGACCTGGATCTGGTGCAGCGGTTGCGGCGGCGGGCCCGGCTGTGCAGCCTCGGGCTGGCGCTGCGGGTGGATGGGCGCCGCTGGCTGCGGCGCGGGGTGTGGCGCACCACCTGGGGCAACCTGCAGCTGCGCAGGGCCTGGCGCCGGGGGGCGCCGGCGCAGCAGCTGGCGCTCCGCTACTACGCCGACCCCTGAGCGGGGGTCAGGGGGCGTACCAGAAGGCACAACGGCGCTGGCGGGGTTCCAGGTTCCAGCCCTGGCCGGCATAGAAGCCCACCACCCCCGGATCCGCGAACAGGCTCACCCGTTCCACCTCCATCAGCCGCAGCTGGTCGAGCACGTAGCCCAGCAGCGCCTTGCCCAGCCCCGCTCCCTGGTAGTGGGGATGCACGGCCACATCCCAGATGGTGGCCTCCACCACCCCGTCGCCGGTGCAGCGGGCGAAGCCCACCAGTTTGGGCAGGCGTGGGTCGTGGCGCCACAGGCCCACCCGCAGCAGGCTGAACTCGAGGGCCTTGCGCACCCGGCGCAGGGGGCGCCTGCTCCAGCCCACCGCATCACACAGCTGTTCCAGTTCGATCAGATCAATCGGCCGCTCGCTGCTGAGCACCAGATCAACGGCGCTGCCGGGCACGGAACAGGGGCGGTGTCGCTCCCCGTAGAGATCGATGAACAGCTCGTCGGAGGACACGCGGCGGGCGTGCGGGGATCGGTCGATCTTGCCTGATGATGCCTGCCTGATGGCCCCGCATTACTCAGAGCGCCGCCAGACCCCGCTCCTGCAGCTCCGCCAGCCGGGCATAGAGGCCGCCGGCCTGGCGCAGCTCGCGATGGTTGCCCTGCTCCACCAGCCGGCCCCGGCGCAGCACCAGGATGCGGTCGGCCGCCTCCACGGTGGCCAGGCGGTGGGCGATCACGATCGCCGTGCGTTGCTGCAGCAGGCGGTCGAGGTCGCGCTGCAGGGTGGCTTCGGTGGAGGGATCCATGAAGGCGGTGGCCTCGTCCATCACCAGCACGGTGGGATCGCGCATGGCCACGCGGGCCACCGCCAGCAGCTGGCGCTCGCCCGAGGAGAGGTTGCCGCCGCGCTCCCGCAGCTCGGTGGCGAGGCCATCGGGCAGGCCGGCCATCAGGCGGGACAGGCCCAGCTCGCCCACCAGCTGCTGCAGCCGATCGGCGGAGATGTCCCCATCAAGGCGCAGGTTGTCGGCCACGCTGCCGCTGAACAGGAAGGTGTCCTGCAGCACCACCCCCAGCTGCTGGCGCAGGTGGGCCTGGGGCAGGTCGCGAATGTCCACGCCGTCCAGCAGGATGCGGCCCGCCTGGGGCTCATAGAGGCGGCAGAGCAGGCGGATCACGGTGGTCTTGCCCGAGCCCGTGGGCCCCACCAGGGCCACGTGTTCGCCGGGACTGATGCGGAAGGAGAGGTCGGTGAGGATCGGCTCGTCGGGCCGGTAGGCGAAGCTCACGTTCTCGAACACCACCTCGCCGGCGCCAGGGGCAGGCAGGGCCGCCGGCGGCGGGTGGAAGGCCGGTCGGTCGGTGATCTCCACCGTCTGCTCGAGCAGTTCGCCGATGCGCTCCACGGCCGTGAGTCCGCCCTGGATCTGGGTGAAGCGCTCCGCCAGCTGGCGCAGGGGATCGAACAGTCGCTGGGAGAAGAGGATGAAGGTGGTGAGGGTGCCCAGGCCCAGCACCTCCCGGGTCACCATCGTGCCGCCGAGGGCGAGCACGGCGGCCACGGCCACCAGCGCCACCCACTCGATCATGGCCGAGATGGCGCTGTCGTAGAGGATCGTGCCGGTCACGGCCTTGCGGTAGCGGTCGGTGGTCACGGCAAAGCGGTGGCTGTTCACCGCCTCGCGCCGGAACATCTGCACCACCTCCAGGCCCTGGAGGTTCTCCTGCAGGTCGGCATTGAGCTGGCTGAGTTCCTCGCGCACCCGGTAGTTGGCGCGGCGGTAGCGCCGCTGCAGCCAGATCATGCCGAGCACCACCGGCACCTGGGCCGCCAGCAGCAGCAGGCCCAGCCGCCACTCGATGCTGAGCATGGTGATGGCGATCACCAGCAGGGTGACCAGATCCGCCAGCACCCCCACCGCGCCGCTGCCGAACACCTCCGCCAGGGCATCCACGTCGCTGGTGAGACGGGTGAGCAGCTTGCCCACCGGGGTGCGGTCGTGGAAGCGCAGCGACAGCGCCATCGCATGGGCGAACAGGTCGTCACGGATGCGGGCGGTGAGCCGCTGGCCCACGGCCTGCACGTTGTAGCTCTGCACACCCTGCAGACCCAGTCGCACCAGCACCGCCGCCAGCAGCGCCAGCACCAGCAGGCGCAGGGCCCGGTCCACCGGCAGGGCCTGCATCCAGGCGAAGGTGGGCTCCCCGCGGAGCACGGCGATGGCCTGGCCGATCAGCAGCGGCTGGATCGCGGCAGCGGTGGCCAGAGGCACGAGCAGCAGCAGGCTGAGCAGCAGGCGCCGCCGGTCCTCGGCCAGGTAGGGGAGCAGGCGTTGCAGCCGTTGACGGTCGAGCCTGGCCATCAGTGGCTCCGGGCCGGACTGGCGCAGGCGGCCAGCCGGTCGACGGTGGCCTGCAGGACACCGCTGTCGAGCCGCAGCGAGAGGGGATGGCCCACCAGGCGGGCCGTGGAGTGGAAGAGGTCTTCGATCGCCACCAGGCCGTTCTCCTCCAGGGTGCGGCCGGTGGCCACCAGGTCGACGATCGCCTCACTCATGCCGGTGATCGGACCGAGCTCCACCGAACCGGCCAGGTGAATCAGCTCCACGGGCAGGTCGAGGGCGGCGAAATAGGCCTCGGCGCAGCGGGTGAACTTGCTGGCGATGCGGCAGTGGGCCGGCAGGTCGGCGGCGCGGCGGTAGGGGCTGCTGGCCTGGACGGCCACACTCATCCGGCAGCCGCCGAAGCCCAGATCCAGCAGCTGGGCCACGGGCAGCTGGTGTTCCCGCAGCACGTCGTAGCCCACCACGCCCAGCTGGGCCTGGCCGTAGGCCACGTACACCGGCACGTCGGCATTGCGCACCAGCAGGGCCCGGCCGCGGCCGCAGGCGCTGGGCACCATCAGCTGACGGTTGTGCGGGTCGAGCACGGCGGCGAAGTCCAGGCCCGCCGCCGCGAAGCGCCGCACGCTGTCCTTGAGCAGGGCCCCCTTGGCCAGGGCCACGGTGATCGGGGCCGACGCCGCTTGCGGGCTCGGCGGATGGGGGCGGTCCAGCGCGCTCATCGGTGGGATCCAGCTCGGTGGGCTCCAGCGGCGATCATGGGGCTGTGCCTCAGAGCGGACTTTAACGATGGGCCACTCCACCACGGACCGCGAGCCTGCCGCTGCGGCTGCGGGCGACCTCAGCCCGCTGGTGCTGTGGCTGATTCCGGTGCTGCACGACAACTACGTGGTGGTGCTGCAGCGGGGCGGGCGGGCGGCGGTGGTGGACCCGGCGGTGGCCGAGCCGGTGGCGGCGGCCCTGGAGCAGCGGGGGCTGCAGCTGGAGGCGATCCTGCACACCCACCACCACAGCGACCACATCGGTGGCACGCCGGGGCTGCTGCGTCGCTGGCCCTCCGCGGCGGTGGTGGCGGCCGCGGCCGACCGCGAGCGCATCCCGTTCCAGACCCTGGGGGTGGGCGACGGCGAGCACATCGCCGTGCTGGACGAACCGGTCACGGTGCTGGCGGTGCCGGGCCATACCCGGGCCCACCTGGCCTACTGGCTGCCGGACAGCGGCCACCTGCTCTGTGGCGACACGCTGTTCGTGGGGGGCTGCGGCAGGCTGTTCGAGGGAACGGCTGAGCAGATGCACACCTCGCTGCAGCGGATGGCCGCCCTGCCCGAGGCCACCCGCGTGTGGTGCGCCCACGAGTACACCGAGGGCAACTTGCGCTGGGCGGCGGCCGAGGCCCCGCAGGACGCGGCGATCACGGCGCGGCTGGCGGAGGTGAGGTCCGCCCGGGCGGCGAGCCAGGCCACGGTGCCGAGCAGCATCGGTCTGGAACGGCGCACCAACCTGTTCCTGCGGGCCGGCAACGCCGCCGAGCTGGCGCGGCTGCGCCGCAGTAAGGACCAGTGGTGAGGGAACCGACGGCCCGGGTGGGCCATAGGCTCGTTTCGGATGCGTCCCCGGCATGAGTTCCCCCTGCGTTCCTGAAGCGGTGAACACCGCCGCGGCCCCAGCCCCGGTGGGTCCGTACAACCAGGCCGTCAAGGCGGGTGCGCTGCTGTTCTGTTCCGGCCAGATCGCCCTGGACCCCCAGACCGGGACCCTGGTGGGCGCCGGCGACGTGGAGGCGGAGACCCGCCAGGTGCTGGCCAATCTGGAGGCGGTGCTGCGCCAGGCGGGGGTGGGGCCGGCCCAGGTGGTGCGCACCACCGTGTTTCTGGTGGACCTGGCCGATTTCGCCCGGGTGAACGCGATCTACGCCGAGACCTTCAGCACGGCCGTGGCACCGGCCCGCGCTTGCGTGCAGGTGGCCGCCCTGCCCAAGGGGGCACGGGTGGAGATCGACTGCATCGCCCTGCTGGCCTGAGGAGCTCCCTCCGGTTCAGGCAGGGTCCACAGGGCAAGTCATCATCCCGGCGGCCTGCTGGTCCACGCTGCTCAACCGCGCCAGGATCTGCTGCAGATCGAGGGCCGAGAGCTCCCCGTCCGCTCCCCACTTCATCACCGAGCGGCCGAGAAGCCTGTCTTCGCCAGGCAGGTTGGGCCCGCCAGGCAGGTTGCCATCGCCGCGGTACTGGGTGGCCATACCCAAAGGGAGGTGACTGTGTCGAAACCAACACTAGCGATCGCCCGCGCCCGTTTCCCGTGCAGCCGCCCCGGCCGGGCCCCTTCCTGCCAGCCCGTCGTCCAGCCCGTATGCTCACTGCCAACGGGGCGTGGCGCAGCTTGGTAGCGCGGGTGCTTTGGGAGCACTAGGTCGCAGGTTCGAATCCTGTCGCCCCGATTGACTTTTCACCGATTGACCCCCTGCTTTGTGGGCAAGATGTGGGCAAAGCCACCAGGCACCGCCTTCCTCAAGATTCAAGTTCTGGCAGCGGGTCACAGCAAAACCAGCAGGACTGGCGGCTTTATTCCCTGCAAGCCCTGCTGGACCCCTTTCAGGGCGTCTCTGGCCAATTCCAAGCCATCCCAGCAGGCTTAGGCCTGGCCCACTCCAACAAAAGGCCCTGGTCCAGTAACGGACTGAACCAGGGCTTTCGTTGCCGTGCCTGAAAGGCTCAGTTTTTCTCGAGGAGATGGGGCGTGCGGGCCGTCGCTTCATTCATCGCTTCGTTACAGCGCTCTAGGTGATACAGAACTGGTGAATTGATGCTCGGGAATTTGCGGCGCCAATGCACCCCAGCCCGGAACAAGCCGGCCTTGCGCCAGCGACCCAGGGTTTTCTCGCTCACACCGAGAAGCGGACCCGCCGATCGGGCATCAGCCCATTCCTGGGTCTGGGCTAGTGCGATTGGCTTGGCAGGGGGCTGCGGACGGCTGGGACGAACTCTTGGAGAGACCATCAGCGGCCCCTCCTGCAACAGCGGGGATTCACATTCGACTTCTGGGCCACCAATTGCGTGAAGCCGGACCTCACGGCAACAGCAGCCACCAGGCCGCACTGCCCCTCGGGGGGTAGGCCGACCAGAGCAATGCTGTTTGACATCACCCTTCCCCCTGCAGCAACGCCACCACCGCTGGATCCCAGACGATCTGCTGCCGGTGCTCGCCGCGGCTGCAGCGCGGCAGGGCGATACCCCAGTCGCAGCCGACTGCAGTGAGCTGCCAGTCATCAAGGTCATTGCGCACCTGCAGGCCGCAGGCGGCCAACCGGCGGTTGATATCCCTGATCGTGTGGCCCAGCCGCTCGGCCAGTTGCTCTGCATCCAGGCGTGCCTCGACTGGCTTACCAACCGGCTGAGCGGGCCGATGAGCTGAGTCTGCAGAGTGGCTGTCGCAAAGGATCTGTTGCAGTGGGGCCAAGTGGAGGCCGGTGCTGACCTCGATGTCCTCAATGGCAGCGAGGAGCGCATCGGAGTAACCGACGCCGGTGAGCTCGATGATCTCCTCGGCAAGCCGCAGCACCGCCTGCACGGTCTGGGTCTTTTCCCCAGCCGTGCCTGATAAGTGGGCCCTTGCTTTGACCTGGTGGTTGCGCTGGATGGCGGGCAGAACCTCGTGGGTAAGCCAGCGCCGCATCCGCCAGGCCGTCTGGCTGTCTCCGAGCAGCAGCAGTCGCAGTAGGCCGCCTTCACTGATCAGGGCCAGAGTGCAGCCCTGGCTGCCGGGTCCTTCCTGGGAATAAAGGCACTGCTCCTCCTCCCGCAGGTTGGCCAGCCCCCTGGCGATCGCAAGCTGGCCAAGGGCGCCAGCTATATCAGCGGCGACGAACCAGGCCTCACCGTGCTCATTGGTGCTCACCCGAATGCGGTGCCCCTCGAACGGATAGGGCACCAAAGCGGTTGTGCTGCTCATAGCTGAGAAGGCGAGAGGACAGTGGCGCCAGCTGCGCCAGTGGTGGCGAGGGGTGCTCCTGCCTGCGGTCTCCGGGGCGCTGGCAGCGGGCCGCTGAGCAGCAGCAGGATCGTGCTCAGTTGCAGCGCCAGCAGCAGCCACAGCAACCACTGCAACTGCTGCAGCGCTCTGAGCCCCACGGTGGTGGTGCTTCTCTGGCGGGTGCGGCAGAAGGCCGGCAGTTGGGGACTCTTTCCCCTGCCGCCGAAGCGGACGTTGGTGTGCTGGCTCATCAGAAGGGCACCTCCTCGTCGCTGATGGGGCCGCTGGTGGACCAGGCCGGGGCCGCCGGCGCTGGCACTCCAGCGGGTGCGCCCCATGTCGCCGCGCTCGAACTGCGGGAGCCCCCTGCAGCGGCGGTTGCCGTCTGAGACGCCGAGCCACTGACGGACTGGCCAGCGGAGAAGGCAGCCAAGTCGGCGGCTTTTTTTTGCTGCTGCGTACCGCTCCTGCCCTCACAGAACTCCAGGCGGTCGATCACCACCAGGGTCTTGCTACGCAACTCACCGCTGCTGCGGTCACTCCACTGCTCGAACTCGAGCCGGCCGACGATCGCCACCTTGCTGCCCTTGCGCAGGTAGTCGCCCGCCACCTGGGCGGTCTTGCCCCACGCCTTGCAGTTAACCCAGAGCGGCTCCTGGGGCTGGCCGTCGCGTGGCGGGCGGTTCACCGCCAGGGTGAACTCGCAGACGCAGCTGCCGGTCTCAAAGAAGCGCAGCTCCGGATCTCGGCCGGCATTGCCGACCAGCACGATCAGATTGATACTCATGCCTCCACCTCGAGCGCCGAGCCAGTGCGGGCTTTGATGCGCTCCTGAACCGCCAGCAGTGACGGCAGGCCGATGAGCGGATGGGTGCGCACCAGTTCGTGCAGCGCTCCACTCCAGGTGATGTTGTGCCTGCGGGCGAAGGCATCGACTCGCTCAAAGGTGTCGTTGTTCATGGCGATGGTCTTCTTGTGGTTGCCGATCCGCTGGCGTAGTGGCCGCGGTTTCTGGGGGGAGGTGCTCATGTCCCCGCCCCCGCGCTCTGTTGGGTGCTCTTGCCGTCCTCGAGCTGCCGGCGGCGCCTGGAGATCGCGCTCCAGAGCCGCTCGGCGTTCTCGTCGTTGATCTGGCCCGCACTGAGCAGCTGGTTGACGCGTCCGTAGGCGCTGTCGAGCTCCAGCAGGGTGGCGATGTGTGGGATCTGGCTGAGGCCCACCTCCACCGGATTCAATTCAGCCTCTGGAGCTGGGGCAGCAGCGGACTGGCTCCTGCTTCTCCGCGGTGCTGGCTGGGTGCCTGCGGCAGGGGTCTCGCTGGCCTGCAGCGATAGGACCTCCTGCTGCCCGGCTTGCTGCTCGCCTTGGTGCTCAGCTGGGGTGGCCGGCTCCGGCGCAGCCCCGCTGGTCTCCACAATCTCGGCGTCGATCACCTCTTGCTGTGTCTCAGCGCTTCCCCCATGGGATGACTCGATGCGCCCAGCGGCGTTCTTTTGGGTTTCCGGCGGAATCATTTTGTCTTCGCGATGGCGTAAGAGATTGGGTACAGCGGCAGCTCGTGAGCCAGCTGCAGTACGCCGGGTGGTGGGTTTTTCCGGCGCCGTGGCTGCTGGCCCAGCGGGTTCCTCAGCGGCCTGGCTCCATGTCACAGCGGCCTGTGGTGGCGCCTGGATTTCAGTCCCAATAATGTTGGCCCCGCCTGCCTCTCGGACCGTGACCGCCTCGATGTCGAGTGCCTCCTCCTGGGTGATCAAGCCCAGGGCGATCTCCGGGCAGTAGACGTTCGACCACCAGGCCGCGGCGCGATAGCGCAGCATCTGGCCGGTCATCGTCTGCCACTTGCTGGTCTCGTTGCCCTGGCGGTCCTTGCGGCTCCACCAGCCCTCCTTGCGGGCCAGCTCGAGGGTGATCGTTTCCCCTTCCAGCACCTCACCGGTGGCCTTATCGGTGGCTACCGCGTAGCAACTGGTGGGCTGCTCCTTGGCGTCAAAGACAAAGCGCAGCGGCGAGAAGCGGCCGCTGGCATTCACTGTGGCGATTAGGAACTTGCTGCTCCAGGTCGGCCGCCCGTGTATCGGCGTCATGTTCTGCATCACCACTAGCGGTGAGAGGCGCATGCGCCCGGCGATCTCCAGGGCGATCAAGCTGTTGGCCAGCCCCTGCTGCCCTTGGTACTCCTTGGGCACAAGGCTTGAGGAGCACAGGGCTTTGGCCATGCGCTGGGCGGCGTCAAAGGCGGCGATACCGCTGAATACCTGCAGGGTGTCTGTCGCTGGGGCCAGGGCTGAGGACGGTGATGGACCTGAACTGGTGGAGAGGGTGGAGTCGTTCATTAGAAGAGATCAATGGAATCCAAATCAATGCCTATGGTTTCGGGAAGGCTGAAATCTTGAAAGACAGGACGGAACGCCTGGCGCCCGTGACTCGGCCAGCTGCCGGTGGCCTGGCATTCGGCGATCCGCTGGAAGGCCTCCTCCCGCCGCTGCAGACCTTTTTCCAGGTCTTGCTCATCAAAGATGAGCAGGCTGCAGTCGATCGGGGCGGTCAGATCGCTAGGCCACTCAAAGGCGATCACACCGGTCTCGAGCGGCGGCTGCCCATGGCGGTCCTCATGGCCCAGGGCCAGGTGGGCCAGCTGCAGGTCATAGGCCAGGTCCTTGGCCTGCCAGTAGAACTTCCGCGGCACGGCGCTGCGGGTTTTCTTGAGGTCAAACAGCCGTCCGTCGCTGGTGACCACATCGGGGAGGCAGCGGCAGGGCCGTCCCGCTTCGTCTTGCCAGAAGTGGGGCTGCTGGCTGAGCGACGGGTCCAGGGCCGCCAGCACCTCGCCCACCACTGGGTCGGCGTGGAGGGCATCAGCGATGCGCTGGGCCTGCTCAACCATCTCGACGCTGACTGGCGTCAGTCCGGCGGCTTCCGCTTCTGCGCAGTTGGCGGCGCCGATCTTGGTGTTGCGGGCGATTGATCGATACGCGGCGAACCGGTCATCGATCCGGAAGGGGGGCGTCAGCAGGGCATCGACCAGATCGCCTTTGACCATGTCCGCCGAGGGAACGAATTTTGCGGCCCCTGGCCCGAAACGATGGCTCCAGGTCCGCATCGTGCCGGTCACTGCAGCCTTGAGCGCGGTGGGGGACCAGGCGGGATGGCGGTGATACTCCGCCAGAGAGAAATTGCTCATGGCGAATCCTCCAGGCCATAGCCCAGGACGATCCGCCGCGCTTCTAGCAGCGAGGGGCAGAGACCTGAATCAATCCCGCCGCCGCCGGAGTGCAGCAGCGTTGCCACGTAGCTCCCGCAAATGCTCTGCCGGAAGCTGATGGCGATGCCGTGGCCGGCCAGGGCCGCCAGTGAGTCGGTTGTGATCTCCCGCCAACGCTGCTGCCACTGGGCCAGAGCGGCGGAGAAGGAGGCCTGGATCAGGATGTAGTGCTCCAGATCGGAGCGTTGCAACCCCTTGGAAGCAGGGGGCAAGGAGAGGGAAGCCGTAAAGGCTCGTTCGCGTTGATTCACCTTTCCGCAAAGAAGGATGCCAACGCTACCCCTGCGGTTATCCATTCGGGAACCCTTAAGCCAGGTATTCCGGTACCGCATAAATGCTTTTTTGGTAGCGCACGCGACGGCGCTAACGGCTGCTTTTTGGCATCCTCTGCGCCTGTTAAGCCGCCTTGCTGAGAGGCTCGCTGGGCTCCAGCTCCGGGGCCACCTCCTTCACCCAGGCATGCAAGGCCTCACGGGCGATCGGGACGAGGGCCGGGCCCAGCCGCTCCCCAGCAAACAGGGCGTTCTCGATCGCCACTACCTGCTCCATCGGCAGATCTCCCGCCTTGCGCAACACCTGCATCGCGGCGGACACCGGCCGCAGCCCGACCAGTTCCAGGGCCTGATCGAACAGGCTGCGTAGCCGCTTGGTCTCAGCCTCGGCGTCGATCTCCTCCTGGCATGGCCAGAGTTCGGCGGGTCCATCCAGCTTGCCGATGTAGCAGGCGAACCAGTCTTCTGCCCCCCAGGGGCGGCCATCGGCATGCAGCACTGGCCTGGCTCGCTGCACCCGATCGCGCAGCAACCTGTCCTTGATTGCGCCCCGCTCCTCTTGCGACAGGCACTCGTTGAGCACCGCCAGCTGGATGAAGGTGCTGGGCTGGGGCTGCAACACCTTGCTGTTCTCCAGGTTGCCCCACTGGCCGCCGGCGACCCGCAGCGGCCAGGGGATCAGCCCTGGGCAGGCCTTGGCCCAGTCCTGGGCGGTGGTGACGGACCAGTCGTTGCTCTTGCGCCAGTTCCGCAGGAACTTGCCGAACTGCACTCGGGCCGCATCCAGCTTGTCCTGCAGGCTTTGCATAGGGTTACCGTTTGGGAACCCTTAAAGTATCCCGTGCTTCTTGCTAAGCACCAACCCCCAATGGTCGGCTTCGTGACAGGCTGTTACGGGCAATATGAGCTCGATCAGCAGTGACAGGTACGGGGGCTGAGGCATTCCGCACCGGCCTGATCAGCTGAGCTTCAGCACCCGCGCGGCTTCTTCGACACTCGTGGCAACGCCGCTGTAGCCACCAAAGCGTTCCACCAGCTCAAGGAACGAGCGCTGCTCCTCCCGCAGCCTTCCCTTCGGGGCCTTCACCTCGATGGCGCTGAACACGGCCATGGTTTGGCCCAGGTGCTCCGGGCCGATCAGCACCTGGCGCAGGCCGATCAGGTCGCTGCTGCCTTTGCACAACCCATAGGTCACCAGCCGGCCGCGTTCATCCCGCAAAGCACCGACGTTGTTGCGCCACAGCCGCACTGGACTGGAGCCCAGCTGCAGCCGAATCCGTTGCTGCAGCTCCTGCTCGCTCACGCCAGCAGGCTCCAATGACCTCGCGTCTGGCGGCTGGCGATCACATGGCGTGCCCAGCCCTTGGGGTTCTTCATGCCGCGCTGGGTTCCTAGGGCCTCCAGCTCCGTGGCGGTTCGGGCTCGGCTCTGCTCCCGCTTCCGTTGGCGGCGCAGCTCCTGCTGGTTGATTTCCCGTAGCTCACCTTCCACCGTGATCAGCTTCTGGCGCTCCGGCCGGAACACATGACCGCATTCCGGGCAAACGCTGAGCGTGCTGGCCATGGCGCAGAAGCACTGCGGGCAGGTCTTCACAGGCGGGGCCTTGCTCTGCTCCCGCTTCTTGACGCCATCAAGGCTCCACTCCTGCTCATCGAGGTGGTGCCCGAGCCGCTCGATGTTGCCGACGTGATCGAGGATCACCGCGGTCTTCCCTGGCTGCGGGCGCAGGCAGCGGCCGATCATCTGCAGGTGCAGCGCCAGGCTCTGGGTGGGCCGCAACAGCAGGCAGCCGCCCACCGAGGGCACATCCACCCCCTCACCAATCAGGCTGCAGCTGGTGAGCACCTTCAGCTCACCGGACCCCAGCTGCTCCAGCAGCTGCCTGCGGGTGGCTACATCCTGGCTGCCGTCGATGCTGGCCGCCCTGATCCCCCGCTCAGTGAAGGCCTCGGCCACCGCCTGGGCATGGGCGATCGAGCAGCAGAAGGCAATCGCAGTGCTTCCGCTCAGGTGGCGCTGGTAATGGCTGACCGCATCGCCCAGGATGCGGCTACCGCCGAGGGCACCGGCGGCCTGGCGCAGATCGAAATCGCCCATCCGGCGCCGCAGCCCCTTGGCTGAAAAGCCGATCGGTGGGGCATAGACCCGGGCCGGCGCCAGGTAGCCGTTGTCGCTCAGCCAAGCGGGAGTGGGACCGAGCACCATGCAGGAGAACCAGGCACCGAGAGGCTGGCCGTCGCTGCGGCAGGGTGTCGCCGTGACGCCGAGCACCTTGGCGGTGTTGAAGTGCTCCAGTGCCTTCGCCCAGGTGGATGCGCTCGCGTGGTGACTCTCATCAACCACAAGCAGCTGGAAGAAATCGCGCGGCAGCATCGACAAGCGCCGGGCCAGGGACCCCACCGAGGCCACCTGCACCGGCGCCCGCAGGTTCATCGAGCGGCCGGCAGCGATCAGGCCGTGCTCCACCCCAAGGTCCGCCAGGGCGCGGGAGGCCTGCTCCAGCAACTCGGCCCGGTGCACCAGCACGGCGATGCGGTTACCGCGCGCTGCCGCCTGCTGGGCGATGTGGCTGAACACCACCGTCTTGCCACCACCGGTGGGCAGCACAAACAGCACGGCGCGGTGTCCCTCCAGGAAGGCAAGCCGGACCCGCTGCACGGCCTCCAATTGGTAAGGACGCAGGGCGATGGCCACGGCACGCCGACAGCACTTCGCCCGACTTTAGGACTACCTGAAACTATTGCTAGGCTTTTGCGGTAGCACTCCACTGTCATCATGAAGCGCGTACAGCTGCAGCTCCCTGAGCCCGTCGTCGCCTGGATCGACCGCAACGCCGACGGCATCGAAAGCCGCGCCTCCTTCGTTAGGCGCACCCTGGTGCAGGTGATGCGCGGCGACGAGCGCAGGCTGCCGCCTGCCCCCAGCGATTCCCTCTCCAGCGACTCGCTGTCCAGCTATGGGGCTTCCCTGCGCTGATGGCGAGCGATGTGCTGCTCGCAGCTGATGGCCACTGGCCCCGGCTCCTGACGGAACTGGCCGGCCTGACCCCGGAGCAGCTGCAGGACCGGCATCAGCCCTGCCCCGCCTGCGGCGGCACCGATCGCTACCGCTGGGACCGCGACGACGGACCCGGCGGCTGGTATTGCAACCAGTGCGGTGGCCGCGAGCGCAGCGGCGGTGGCGGCAGCGGCATGGACCTGCTGCTGCGAGTGACCGGCTGGGATTTTGCGACCGCCGCCCGCCACCTCGAGGCCCACCTCAGGTTGGAACAACCAAAACCGCCTCGGGTGGCGTTACCCCCTCCTGCCGCAGCGCAGCGAGCGGAGCCCCATGTCTCCTGGGATGGCCTGCTGGCTTCTGCTGCCCCCACGCCGCCCCCCTTGCCAAAAGCGGTGCCGGCATTCCACCTGGCGTTGCTCGATGAGCAGGCAGCGCCGCTGCCCACCGGCAGTCCCTACGCCTACTCCGACCACCAGCGCGTCAGCCGCGTTGATCGATCCGGCGGCAAGGTCTTCTACGCCAACCACCGCACCGAGCAGGGCTGGCAGCGCGGCGCCGGGCCAGATCCTTGGCCCATGTACCAGTGGGTATCGCTGCTGCAGGCCCGCGGCCACTGGCTGCTTGAGCTGGAAGGGGAGAAGTGCGCTGACCTGCTGATCAGCGGCGGCTTCCTCGCCTCCACCCAACCGGGCCACGCCCACAGCAGCCCCCAGATCGCCGAGCGCTACCGCGCCCTCCGGCAGGCCGGTGTGGCCGGCATCGTCTATCTCTCTGATCACGATGAGCAGGGCCAGCGCCGCGCCCGCCAGGTGATCAAGGCCGCAGCGGAGGTGGGTCTGCCGCTGCTCCACCTGCCGGCCGGCGAGATTTGGAGCGGCCTGCCGCCAGGCGGCTCGGTTGATGACGCTCCGGGGCTTTTAGGGGAGCGCATCAGCGTGATCCTGCGGGCTGCCCGGGCCGCCCACCTGCGGATGAATCACGACGCGGTTGACTGCACCGCCGCTTCGGTAATTGCGGGTCCCACCCCTGGTGGAAAAGCGGTGCCGCGGGCAGCCCACTCCACAGGCGAACGGCCATTTCTCTGCCTCGGCTTCGATGGGGATGGTTACTACTACCAGCCCCGCTCGACTGGACAGGTGGTGCGACTGGCCTCCTCCTCCCACGGCGGCATGAATCTCTGCCGCCTGGCGCCGATTGCCTATTGGGAGACCCTCTTTCCCTCCAAGACGGGGGTCAACTGGACCGCCGCTGCTTCTGATCTGTTCACGCAGCAGGCCGCCGTTGGGATCTTTGATCTGGAATGCCTGCGCGGTCGCGGCGCCTGGGCGGATGCAGGGCAATCGGTGCTCCACCTCGGTGACCGGCTCGTTGTCGATGGCCGCAGTCAGCCCATCACCCAACCCTTCTGCTCACGCTTTCACTACCAGCGCGGCGCGGCCATCCACGGGCCCGGCGATGCCACTCCCTTGAGCGATCAGGAAGCGTTCATGGTGCTCTCGATCGCCGAGCGGTTTCACTGGGACATCCCGGCGTCCTCCCTGCTGCTTGCAGGTTGGGTGGCCCTGGCGCCGATCTCCGGGGCGCTTAGCTGGCGCCCGCACCTCTGGCTTACAGCCGCCGCCGGCTCGGGCAAGTCGACCTTGCTGGAGCGCTTTGTCGGGGTGTTGCTGGGGGATTTCGCTCTGCCGGTGGTGGGCAACACAACCGAGGCCTTCATCCGCCAGGCCCTGCGCTCCGATGCCCTGCCGGTTGTGATCGACGAGGCCGAGAGCAACGAGAAAGCCGATCAGCAGCGCATCCAGCAGATCCTTGCCCTGGCCCGCTACGCCTCTAGTGAGACACGGGCCTCGATCGGCAAGGGCTCCGCCGCAGGGGAGGTGCAGAGGTTTCGGGTTCGCTCGATGTTCCTGCTCAGCAGCGTTTCAACCGCCCTCAGGCAGGGCGCCGATAGACGACGCTTCTCCCAGCTCACCCTGCGGGCCCCGGATCACCTCCAGCCACCGGCACGGCAGCGCCACTGGGAGGAGCTCGACCGTGACCTGGAGGAGCAGATCACTGCCGGCGCCGGCCGGCGCTTGATCGCCCGAACCGTGGTGCTGCTCCCGATGATCCGCCAGGCAGTGCGGGTGTTCTCCCGCGTTGCGGCGGCCCACTTCGGCTCCCAGCATCAGGGGGATCAGTACGGCACGCTGCTCGCCGGCGCCTGGGCCCTGCAGTCCAGTGAAGTCCCGACAGCTGCCCAGGCCCAGGCCCTGATCGCTGGCAGTGACTGGAGCACCTTTCAGCAGAGCATCGGTCTGCCCGATGAACGGCGCTGTCTCAATCGCATCCTGCAATTCGAACTGCGGGTGGAAACCGAGGACCGGATCCACACACGCAACGTCGGCGAGCTGGTCGAGACGGTTGTCACCCCCGGCGGTCTTGATCCCGTGAGCGCTCGCTATGCCGAGGAGATCCTCTCGCGCCATGGCATACGCATTCAGGAGGACCACCTGCTGGTGAGCAACACCGCCGAGGCGATCGCCCGCATCCTCGACGGCACCCCGTGGGCCTCCAGCTGGAGCACGATCCTTTCCAGGTTGCCGGGAGCGCAGCCCACCACGAACTCGGTGCGCTTCAAGGGGGCCGGTTCCAAGGCCAGGGCCTGCGCCATCCCCATCAATAGCCTCTGAGCGGCTCGGCAGCGCAGATCCACTGCAGCGCAGCCGTTCTGGCCCGAGATGAGGGCCGGTTACTTCGCGGTGACCAGGATCTAGGTGGAACGCGGCGTTCCGCCCCCCAAACGCCCAGATCCATTGCGCTGCAATGGGTGGAACGGTTGGAACGGGTGGAACGCTCAGCAAGGACATCCCCCTAGATAAATAGGCAGCTAAGCCTCGGCAAGGGATCGGCCCGATCGGTAACCCAATAGCCCCACCAATTGGTATGCAGCCTTAAGCCTCTATCTATATCTATATCTGTATTTAGTGTTCCATTTGTTCCACCACCGTGGGAACGCTGCTCTGGCAACCGATCTGGCCGGAACGCGGGCCGTTCCAGCGCCGTTCCAGCCGTTCCGTGACCAGCCGGTAGAAAGCTGACTTGCGGCCAGAGCGGTGATCAGGCCTGCGGATATGCGAGCGTGGATAAAGCATTTATGCTTTCGCTGAAACAAATTCCAGCTATGGCACCTGCGTACTCCCCAGCTGGGTCCCTGCGGCTCTGGTTTTCTGGCTGATGTCTTTTCAGCAAGCGCCACCTGTCGACGAGGTCATCGAGGCCCTGCGCTCTGCCCCGCTGGATCAGGACGCCGATGGCCGGGCCCTCTTCCCCTCAGCCGGTGTCGATCCGTCTAGGCCAGTCGGGAAGGGCAATCCACCCCGGCTCCGCCGTCGCGGCAAGGTGGCGCCCAGACCCACGGCGATGGAGGTGGAGCGGCGCATCGCCGAGGCGCAGCTGTGGATTGCCCAGCGCATGCCCCTGCTGCGGATCTACGAAAACGCAGGAGCCAGCTGGGGGGTCACTAACACCCGCACGGTCCGCTCCTATCTGGATGCGGCACGCCAGCGGATGGTGGAAGACCTGATCAGCAACCGCCTCGAACATCAGGCGCAGCACATCTACGCGCTCTACGACTGCGCCCGCCGGGCGATGGATGCCGAGCAGTTCTCTGCGGCGGTGGGTGCCTTCCGGGTGATTGCTGAGATCGGCGGCATCCTGCGGGGCCCCATCAAGTCACCGGAGCTGAGGGGATGACGGGCGCTCCCTCAAGTACAGCTCTTGTGCAGCGCCCTGCAGCAGCTAGCAGCGGCCTGCTGCTGAGCGAGCTCGACCCCTGGGGTGACGCCGGCTTGCTGCACCTGCCAACGGCCACCACAGCCGAGCCATCGGAACCCCAGAGCCTGCGCAGCTTCATTGCCGAGGCCTACCCCCGCTACGGCTTCCACCGCTGGGCTGAGGTGCTGATCGATCTGCTCCAGCAGGTGGCCGATGGCCAGCTGAGCCGGCTGATCGTCACCTGTCCGCCGCGCCTGGGAAAATCGCTCCTGGTTTCCAAGCTGTTTCCGGCCTACTTCCTGCAGCGCTACCCGCATCTCTTTGCGGCGATCGCCTCGTACTCGGCTGAGCTGGCCTATGCCCACTCCAGAGAAGCGCGCCACTTCTACCGGGTCACCGGCCACCTGCTGGCCCGCGATTCAGCAGCGGTGGGCAACTGGCTCACCCGCCAACGCGGTGGCTGCATTGCGGCCGGTGTGGATGGCCCCTTTACGGGCAAGGGCTACAGCCTGGGGATCATCGATGACCCCTACAAGGGCCCAGGTGATGCCGCCAGTCCTGCGCTGCGGCAGAAGCTGATCGACTGGCTGCGCTCGGTCTGGCTCACCCGGGCCGAGCCGGCCATGGTGCTGGGACCAGACGGCAGCGAGCAACCGAACCTCTCATCCCAGGTGGTGGTGCTCACCCGCTGGGACCACCAGGACGTGATCGGCTGGCTTTACGAGCAGGAGCTGGGGGAAGCCCCCCAGCAGTGGACCGTGCTGGATCTACCCGCTGTTGCAGAAGAGCCGGCTGAACGCCCCAAGCTGCCGCCCACTTGCACGCTGATACCCGACTGGCGCCAACCAGGTGAGGCTCTTTGCCCCGAGCGCTTCCCGCTCAGCGAGCTGGTCAAAATCCGCGCCCGCCTCGGCGCTTACTGGTGGGCAGCGCTGTATCAGCAGCGGCCAAGCCCGGCGACGGGTTCAATCTTCCTGCGCAACTGGATCCGGCCGCCCTTTCCTCGCGAGGCGACAGCAGCGGCCACTGGCCGCCAGCGGCAGTACGCGCTGCTGGTCCTCTCCTGTGACCTGAGCTTCAAGGGGGAGGCAGAGAGCGACTACTGCGGCTTCTGCCTGGCAGGCCTGCTGGCACCACCACCGAGATCGCTCAACCTGCGCACAGGCGAACACGAGGGGCCGCCCCACAGCACCGCCTTGGAGATGGAAGTGCTGTGGGCTGCTCGGCACCGCTTTGGCCTGCCGGAGGTGATCCGCTTCCTGCTGGGCTGCCTGCAGGCCCTGGAGCAGCAGGGTCTTCGCCCCAACGCCGTGCTGATTGAGGACGCCGCCAACGGCCCGGCTGTGCTGCAAACCCTCCGGCGCCGCGTACCGGGGATGCTGCCGATCACGGCGAGAGGCAGCAAGGAGACCCGCGCCCATGCCGTCGCCCCCCTGGTGGAAGCAGGACAAATCCGCTTTCACCACCGCGCCCAGCCGCTGGTGGAAGAAGCGATCCGCTTCCCCAAAGGCAGCAAGGACCTGGTGGATGCCTTCTGCCACGGCGCCCTCTGGCTGGAGGGCCGCTACTGGAAGGCTCAGGGGATCCAGCCGGTGGTGACGCCACTACTGGTGAGCCGGTGAGCAAGCTGCTGCTGTCCGCGGTGCGGGAATGTTCCACGCCATCCCTGGTGGGGAGCCCAAGCCCTGCCGTGCTGACTTCGGCAGCCGTGCAGCTGGTGCTGCCGATCACGGTGGTGCTGGTGGGCGATGCCGCAGGTGCAGCGCAAATGATCGAGCAACGGCGTTATCTCCACCCGGCGTGCCATGCCCGGGCAGAGCAGCTGGAGATCAACTTGCAGGCACCGGGGCATCACCCGCCGAGGCCCAAGTGTCAGCCGCCGATGCCTTGCAGGCCACGGCGACAACGGCCGGTGCAGCCCCATGCCGCTGCCGATGCCCTAGCGCTGGAGCACATGGACTTGGCGGAGAAGATCGCCGGCAACTTCGCTCGCCGCACTGTTCACCCCAGGGAGGACTTGCTGCAGCTTGCGATGATCGGGCTGATCAAAGCGGCCCGCCGCTACGACCCTTCACGGGGACCATTCCGTCCTTACGGGCGCACCTATGCCAATGGTGAGATCACCCACTTCTTGCGGGACAACGGGTTCCTGCTGAAGGTTCCGCCGACGTGGCGGGAGCTGCATGCGCGGGGGCAGCGATTGCTTACCTCAGGAGTAGGCGTGGGCGAGATGCTGGAGCGGTTAGGGATCAGCCGCAAACATTGGATTCAAATTGTCGATGCCTGCTCAGTTCGTGTGGTTGCCTTCCCTGTTGATTGAACGCTCCAGATCAGTAGAGGTAAGGTGTCTTGGAGAATTTGGACAACTTCCTGCTCCCGCCTTTTGCATTATGCTATTAGACACTCTGATGTCCCTTGAGACCCTCCTTAAGCAAACTCAGAAATGTTTGATTGCGGATTTCTGCATCACTGAGCATCGCTTCGAATGATAAAACAAAAATGTCAGCATCTTTTGTGACAAGCGGACGCAAGCTAACGGAGATCGGCTGTTTTTTGTAATAGACGGTGCCCTCTGAAAAAAGAGGCGTATACTCCCTCTCTATGAGCGAAGCCAGAAGCTCATCATCAAAATCGATGATGCCGTAGAACCAAATTCGTTGAATCTTCGCAGGATAGCACTCTAGCAGTCTTCTCGCTCGTTGTTGAAGCTGACTGACAATCTCCTCTTTTTTCGAAAGATCAAGGCCCAGCTTTTTAAGTTCAATAATAACAACATCGACAGCACTGGCTTCTTCGGGATCTCTTGAAAAGACTACAGTTATGTCGGGCCTGCCCGATTCTCTTTCTGAATACTGATGAGATCCCTCCGTCCCTAGTTCCGAGTAGATCCTTTCAATTTCTATATCGCTGAGGACTTTAGTGTATGACATATATTTGTCATCCAAGACCCAAGCGTTGTTCAAGAAAATGTCATTAATTCTTGTATTGGCATGAAACACTTTGCCCTTAGGGACAAGTAAGTTATGAATCTCGCTTTCACGATCTGTGCTGCTGATGCTTTTGAGCTTTTGTATTATCTTTGAGCGATAGAGAATATATTCGGTCAGAATTCTCGATGAGAAGCCAAGTGACATCTCGTATTGCTCGTCAGTTAGATCTTCTGCTTCAAGTATCTCTTTCTGATCAGCGAAAAATCTGTATTGAGCTGATTGCACAACACTCGACTTATCCATAAGGCCTACTGACGGCTCATCGAAATAGCCGACAAGGTGTGGGTACTGAGCTTGGAGACTTTGGTAAACCTCTACATTCTTCTCTTGAATTTCCGGAACTTCTTCTCTGATTACCTCTGATACTAGTGCAGTAAACTTTCTCTTTATCCGTTTTTCAACCGACTCATCAAAGGTAAAAGCCTCTCTTGTTGCATTAGTCTTGCCGTCAAAATAATCTGAATACAAGATGAAGATCATTTGGTATTCATCTGGAATATTGTCGTCTGAAATGATTCTAATAGGCAGGGTTCTGTTGTCAGCACAGATTGCACTAATGACTGATTTGGGCTCGCTTATGTTGCGCTGTATCGAATAAAGCATCCGAAACTGAGCAAGCAGATCGCTGTCATCAGGGACAATCTTTTCGCGAAGTTCTGGTAAAATGTCAATACTAAGGCGACTCGATCCTTCGTAGAAACCATGATCAATGCTTGGATTTTCCGTTTTAACATTTATTTCGATATCCAACCTTCTGCCTTCCAGCTTAAGCTGATAAAACTTTGGTAAAAAGTGGCGCAGGATCGACTGCTTTAGCTTGTCGTGAGAAATGTAATCGTACCTACGGATGCGCTCTTTAGAGTAGCTGGTTAGTTCAATAACTGTAGAATAGCATTCCTCTTCAAGGTCATCAATGCTGCAATCGCCATCAAACTCATCATTAAAGATAAAATGCCTTCGTTGCTTGCCGAAAGCGCTATCAACAAAGACTTCTGAAAAGTAACTAAGATATATTAACCGACCAATGCCCTTATGCTGCGAATCAAAGCGGTCGAGTAAATTGCTAAAGCGTTCGAAATTAACCTCATCAAAGCCGTGCCCATTGTCTGCAATCGATATTTTTAGAGTCTCTGGTTCTGTAAATGAAGAGATCTGTATCGTTACGGTGATTTCAGAAGCCCCTGCGTCAATTGAGTTAGCAATGGCTTCAAAATACACGTATTCTAGGGACGTGCTAGAGAAAAGTAGATTTGCGGCGTTTTTGGGCTTGACTTTCATTTGAGCATTTTGCTGGCTAATTACTGCAAGAGTGAAATCCCGGGTGGAAGGAGTAGTAAGATTTAATACTCTGCCGGCATGCCAGAGGTTTTGTTTAATGTGTCTAATGCTATGTGGGCGTACCCTCGCTAAGAGTTGTCCTGGTTCTTCGTGGTCCGCATAAGAACCCGAAGCCACTACCAGTTGAAATCCAGACCCACTGCGTGCCAGTCAATCACAAGCAGATAGCTCAACATACCTGGTTTATATGCGGACCCGGATTAGAACATATGCTTTTTAGTCTTGCCGATCCGCTTGCCCGGATGATCTGACTGAAACTATGCAGGTTCTGCATGGCCTACCCCGCTGACAATCACTGCCTCTGGCAATGGCTCTGACCCCACCAGCAGCCTGTGCCCACCACCCGCCGCCGCAGGACAGCCACCGCAGGCTCCCCAACTTCCTCTTCAGCGCCCCACCCCCCTAGTCAGCCCCCCTGGCTTGAGCACCCCACCCTCTCCGGACTGAGAGACCGCCTGCAGCTGGTCTACGACTGCTGGACCCTGCTGGAGCTCCCTGACGGCACCAGCCGCCGGCCGTTGTATCTATCTCGCGGCATAGAAGAACCCGAGACCTGCTACTTCAAGCGACTAGAAGCCGCCCGCCCCACAGGCTTCTACCGCGATGCCCTGCGCACCTACGCCGGGATGCTCTCGCGCCTGAGCTGGCAGGACCTGCCCGACTCCCTGACCCGGGTGGCCACTGATGTGGACGGTCAGGGCACCGATCTGGGAGTGTTTCTATTCCTGGCCGACCTGCTCACCCTGCGCGATGGCGGCTGCCTGATCCTGCAGCTGCCCCCCCAGCACCGCTGGCCATCAGAAGGTGACCGGCTGGACGCCCTCGCCAAAGGAGACCGGCTATCCCTGCCGCGGCTGCAACTGGTACCCCGAGGCGACCTACTCAACTGGCGCCTGCCTACCGACAACTCCACGGCTGCTCCGGCATCGGGGCCAGTGGAGATCGTCTGGCGGGAGCCGCGCCGCCAGGCCCTGCCGCCCCGGTTTGCCAGCGGCAATGCTGCGGTGCCCACGGTGGTGATCGATGCCCACGGTGGCCTGGTGCATGATCCACAGGTCTGGCTCTACCGCAGCCTTTCGGTCACGGATGACGGCCTGGTGCTGCGCAGCTGGCAGGCCAATCCCAACCCCGGCGCCGTTGATGGCTACGACGTGGTGCCGGTAGGGGAGCCTTCGCTGCTGCCGCAGCGTTTTGATCTGCCGGCCCTTTGGTACTCAGTAGATGGCAGCGCCTTTGGTGAGGGCGATCTCCCTCACCTGGGCCTGGCGCACCAGTACCTCAATCACTACCGCTGCCGCAGCGATTACGAGGATCTGTTGTCACGCACCGCCCTACCGGTGGGGGTTCGCACGGGCCTGGTGGATGCCTACGGCTTCCGCCGCAGTGATGGCGCCCTGGGCGCTGGTGCAGCTCCTGGCGGAACAGATGCCCAACGCCCCCAGCGCCTGGTGCTTTCCACCTCCTCCTTCATGGACCTGCCGGAGGGTGCCAAGTTTCAGTGGGTCGAAATAGAAGCTCGCTCACTGGCGGAGCACCGGGCTTATTTGCAGCAGCTGGAAGAAGCCATGCGCCGCGATGCGTTGATCCCCGCTGGCGGCCACGGCCCAGCCCGCACCGAGCTGGAGATTTCGCTCACCGCCGGCCAGAGCTTTGCGGTGCTGCAGTCGCTAGCGGGCCAGAAGAGCTCGATGCTCAGCACCCTGCTGCGTCAGTGGACCCGCCTCACAGGCGAGAAGCTGGCGGACGCGCCGGCTTGCAGCGTGGAGATTTGCCCACTGGTGCCGCCCCAACCGCCGCGTAAACCCCAGCCCTCGGTGCAGGAGTGGCTGGTGCTGCATGAGCGGGGCGTGATCGATGGGGCCGAGCTGCGGCAGCAGCTGGGGCTGGGTGAGATCACTAGGGGCAGCTGAGCTGGCAACGGAGGGCATGACCCAGTCCTCCCCACCCACCTGCACTTGGCGCCCAGGTGACTCAGAAGCCCTGCGCATTGCCCTCTCGATTCCTGTCAGCGCCCCTTCTCTTTCGGCCCTGAACCGGGAGATGGCCCTGCTGCAGACCCACTACCCCACGGGGGTATGCACCGCCCAGCACCACTTGGAGGCCATCGCCGCTCTTGATCAGCAGCTGGTGGTGCTGACCCCAACCGAGGTGAACAGCCCGGTGCGCAGCAGGCGCAAGGGTGTTGCCGGTGGGGTGGTGCCCAACCCGCTGCCGCTTAGCAAGTTGGCGGTGGTGGAGTACGCCACCGAGCTGCTGCTGGAGGAAACCGAAAGCGAGTGGAACCCTGCTGGCCCATCACCGGCGGTGGTGCTGAACCGGCAGCGCAGCCAGCACATCGGCCAGCTGGCGCTGCTGCTGCCGCGGCTGCAGAACTGGCGCCAGTGCAACACCGATCCCTTCCAGGGATCACTGGTGAGGGGCTAAGCGATGGAACAACCCCTCTCGCCACTGAACCAAGGACTTAACCCTGTGCGGGCTGCAGGGCAGTGGGGCCAGCTGGTGGGAGTGCCAGCGGCCTCACCCGCAATCGACACCCGGGTGGCCCAGCCCAGCGTTGCTCCTCTATGGCTCGCGTTGCAGCCCTACGCCAATGCCCGCCTCTGCCTCTTTGAGGTCGACCGCCCCGAGAGCCGCAGTCCGGTTCCTATCCGCCGTCACGTGATCGATTGCTTCCTCGAGCAGGGCGGCATCGTGGGCGGCTACAACGACACCGCCCTCACAGACCCGGGCGATGTGCTGCTGCGCGGTTACCTCTGCCGCTCAGCAATCCTGCCGGTGAGCACCAGCAATACCTTCGACTGGCTGGCGGCCGAGTTGGACTGGGCCACCCCAGGCTTTCGTGATGAGGCACCACTGCCCTGGGACCCAACGCTGCTGGGCACGGTGCAGGCCCCCTGTCAGGGGGTGATGTGGCTCGGGGATCTGGCCCAGCTGTCGCCCCAGGGCGGTTTGCCATCAGGAGGGCGGGCCCAGTTCGCCGGCTGCCTGGTGCAGCACTTCGGGGCGGACTACGGGCCTGGCGGCATCGGTTTACTGGTGCAGCCGCTGCTGGGGGAAGCAATCCAGCTGGTGCTCAGACCCCACAGCGTGCTGGTGCTCAGAGCTGGCGACAGCTTGAACCTGATCGCTGAGCGCTACGGCACCACCGTGGCCACCCTGCGGCGGAGCAACCCCCAGCTGGAAAGCACCCAAACGATCACCGCCGTTGAGGGCGACTCCCTGGCGGTGCTGGCCGGGCGCCATGGCACCACGGAAGCCAAGCTGCGCAGCCTCAACCCAGCGCTGCAGCAGAGCGAGACCTACATCAGCGGTGAAGGGGACACGTTGAGCAGCGTGGCGAGTGAGCAGCAGCTGAGCCTGACCCTGCTCCGCCAGTTCAACCCGGAGCTGAGCAGCTGGCCCAGCGAGGAACCGCTGCCGGCCGGTACCACCCTGCTGCTGCCCGTCTACCGCTCCACCACGCCAATCCCGGCCGGGATGCAACTGCTGGTGCCGGGTTATCTGCCCTCAACCCAGCTGCCAGCTGGTGAGTGGATCTACCTGCCGGTGAGGCGCTCTGCAGCTGTGCTGGATGAGCTGCCTGAGCAGGGCTTTTGAAGAGCTGGCAACAGCAGATGCGAGCGCAGCCCGGACGGGGCGCCCGCAGCACCACAGCCGTGATGGGTGATGTCCTCCTTTTTCTTCTCCTCTGATTCCTTTGGCGCCAATAGCGGCGCTGCCCCAGGACCAATGGCGCCTACTGGCCGATGGCAGACCTACCGCCAACAGCAGCAGCAACCCAACCAGGGCCCTGCTGGCTCCCTGGCTCCACTAGCTGCTGAACTCGATCCCCTCGATGAGGGCGAAGAGGCCAGCGGCCACGACGGCGGCACTGGCGACGACAGCTTTGACGCTGCCCCTCCCCAGGACTCGAGCACTGGCAGCAGCGACAACGACGACCCCCCTGCTGCCTCCACCAGCAGTGCTGAGCCGCTGCGCGCTGAACGCCGCCGCAGCAACCAGCTCGAAAAAGAGCTGCGCAAGGCTCGCGCCCAGCTGTCGCGCTTCTCGGAGATCAACCCCGATGAATACGCCCGGCTGCAGGACGCTGAGCGCAAGCGAGAAGAGTTTGAGCGCCAGGTGGGCGACCGTGAACGCCAGCTCAATGAGGCCAACATCCGCCGCGTGCGCAGCGTCGAAAAAGAACGGGATGAGGCCCGCTCCCAGGTGCAGAACCTGCGCAAGGAACGCTTGCTGGAGCGCCTGTTCTCAGAAGCGGAAGGCCGCGTCGGTGGCGATGAGCGGGGGACGTTCTTTGACACCTTCGTGACGCTGTGCGGTGGTCACTTTCAACTGGGCGAGCTGGATGGCCGCGAGCGGCTGTTGCCGGTGGATGGCAAGGGCCAACCCCTCACTGCCGATGGGGTCGCCCTCTCCGATGGCGATTACATGGAGGAGCTGCGCCGTCACCCGGTATTCAGCTTCCTGTTCCAGCAGCGCAGCGGCTTGTATGCGGGCACGGTTGCTGAGGCAGGCCATGACCACAGCGCCGCGCCAAACCTGCAGACCCTGAGCACCGCCGAGCTGTATCTAGAGGCGGTCAAGGGCACCACGCCCAGGGCGGCTGCACCACGGCGCTGATCAACCTGCCGGGAGAACGACATGGCTTGGTATCTGGTGTTCTGGCGTAACCGCTCCACTTCCACCGTGGTGCCGGCCGCCAGCGCCAGCCAGGCTCGCTCCCGTGCCCGCGCCAAACAAAAGCGTGGTTACGGGGCGATCGTTGCTGCACGCCGCGCCAACGCCCAAGACGTTGGCCTGATCAGAAAAGGGACCTGGGTAAGGCGCCGCCGCGATGGCAGCAGCCCCCAGTTCGGCTCTGCTCGCTCCAAGGCCAGGGCCCGCCGGCAGCGAAGCAGCTACCGCCATTGGCTGTAAGGCCCGGCCACCAACCGGCAGCCGGGCATGAGCCCAAGGGGCTCAGCAGACCGAGACGGTGCAGCCGGGGGTGCCCTGCAGCTTGCGGGCAAAGGCAAATGCCTTCTCGGCAGGGATCAGCCGCATCTTCTTGACGGGCTTACCGCGGCGGCCAAAGAACTCGACCTCACAGGGAGTGGAGCCGAGCTTCTGAACGCCGGGCGCATAGCGGTGAACCACAAGCAGGCGGACTTCACAGACGGGGCCTTGGGCAGTGGCCATGGCTGGGGTGGTGCGGAGAACACCGACCAAGCGCCCCAAAGGTGAGCACTAGCCAGGGGCGAGAGCAGCGAGCCTTGCGTCAGCCCTTGCTGGTGCGAGCCGCAGGGGCATGCTGCGGAGGGGTTCTGCAACACCCGGCCAGCCATATCCCACTGGCTCTGCTGCAAGACCCGTGCTGCCTCCTCACCGCGTCCGGTGAACAGAACTGCTCGCCCCTCTGCGATCGAGGCGTGGTCCAGCTGCTCCCGTCAGATCGGATGAGGTCTGGTTTACCCAGGAGGATCTGACCTCCATCCCAATAAAGGGCAGAAAGCAATCGGGCGGAGTGCAGGAGCGTGCCCTGCGGAACCTGGTGCCAGGGGCTATCCCACGCGAACGTGAGCGCATACCGGGCGCACGCGCATGAGCTGGTCTGATCTGGAGCGGTTGGTGGCTGATGCAGAAACAAGCCAGGAGCTCCAGCAGACCCTCAGCCAGTGCCGCAGCCGCCAGGAGCTTCTACACACCGCTCGCCTGTTGGGCTATCGGGTGACCAAAGGCGACCTGCTGAATGCCTGGCTGGAGCACCACAACGCTCCTGCAGTGAACGGAGCCGGTGGTGCTGATCGATGGGCAGCTGGCGGCAGCTGAGCTGCCTGCATTTAGGCCAGCTGGAGCACCACGGGTTAGGGCCGCAGCCCTGGAATCCCCGAGAAGGCGCGAGTGGGTGGAGGGGCGTAGGCCTCCAGCGGGCCTGGGCTCTAGACGGCCCAGCGCAGTGGCTGCTCCCAGGCTTCCTCTGGGCAGATCAGATCCCAGCAGCAGGCGATCGGCTCTGGCATGGAGAACAGCACAAGCTGCCGAGCTGCTGTGGTGGCTGGGCCGGCCTTGCGCTGCCTGGTGCCGCTGGAGCGGAGCAGGGTGGATGTGGCTTGCATCGCAGGAAGGAGAAAAAACGCCCCCACTCGCGCCCATCAAGCCGCTGGGTCAAGGCCGCCAGCAGGGCGCTCGCCTTGGCCTTGACCCGGCGGCGCTGCCAGCCCGCCAGGCTGCTGGCGCTTGGGCGAACCATCGTGGAAGTGCTCTCCCCTGCGGTGCACCACTGCTGACCCTGAGCTTCAGCAAACCAACAGGGTGGAAAAGCCGGGATTAGGCCCCCGGCCGGGCTTGAGCCTTTGGCTCCTGGGCCCTAGGCCAGGGCGTGCCGCTTGGCTTCTAGCTCGCAGCGCAACACCTGCAACTCATGCTGAGCCAGCAGCCGCTGATCGAGCTCATCAACGCGGGCCAGACACTTGCGGATGGCTGGCAGGACCTCCTCTTCCAGGCGGGTGATCTCCTCCTCTCCATAGGGCTGCTCGCTCCAGGTGCGGCGCAGCGGCAGATTGCGCCGCAGCATCAGCACCACCTCGATGGAACGGAGGGTGGATTCGAGCAGCAAGAACGGATCTTCTTCTGGACGGCAGAACGGAGAGGCGGCAGCAGAGCGGATGGCCATGGAATCGGCGCCAGGTGCGGCGCAGCGACGGGACTTCCCGAAGCGGAGGCATGACGCAGGAATGCCTCAGACTGAGGAAGCCCGGAGCAAGCCACTGGTGGGCAACCCAAGAGTTTTGTACCTGGGCCTTATCGGGCTGCAGCGGAATCCCTGAGCAGGCGCGAGTGGGTGGAGCAAGGCCGGATGTGCGGCCTGTTCAGCTCAGAGCAGGAATCCCAGAGCGGGAGCGAACGGGTGGAAGCGCGGAGTGCTCAAACACCCGAAATTCGGTTGTTTGATTCGGGTGTAAGGGGTATCCGGTGGAGGCAGGCTGGGTTGATGCCCTGGACTCCCTACGCCGATTGGATTTTTACGCTGGTGAGCACCGGCAGCATGCTGCTGATTGTTTGGCTGGTGTTGCGGACTAGGCCGTGAGAGCAGGCGCTTGATCGTGCTTAAGAGGGAGGTGCCATCCGCGATAGCGCTGCTCCGCCCAGCAGCGCCAGCAGCAGCTTGAGGGTGGAATCAAAGCCGCCCTGCAGCTGCTCCAGCGTGCCTGGGCAGATCTGACCGACCGGCCGTCCTTGGAGCGCCCTTTGGCCGCAGACCCCAGCGGCGAGGGAATAGATCAGCAGCTGGGTGCCGATCACCACCGCCAGGGTCTTAAAGATGAACCGCTCCCGGTCGAACGGCGGCTTGTGCTGCTGCTCTGGTGGAGGTTCAGCTGGTGGTCGTGGATCCACAGCCCTGCCCCAATTCCCCCTCCTGCGGCAACTGCAGCTCGCCGCCCTGCAGCAACCCCCAGACCCGTTGGGCTTCTGCCTGGCGCCGCTCTAGGTGCGGTGTGCCGGGCCTGAAGTAACCCTCAGCCGCTGCGGCTGAACCGGTCCAGTAGGCCGCTGCTGCTGCTGGATCCATCCCATGAGGCCGGTCTTCAAAGACGTGGGTCCAGCCGATCAACGAGCCCTCGGTCGGGTCGTGCAGCCCGGCGTACTCCTCCGCGAAATAGTGCTGCTGCCAGCTGTTGCTGTTGGGATCGATGCCTGCTGCGATGGCCTGTAGCCGTGCCGCGTCATAGGCGGTGCGCCGCACGCCGGTGTATTGCATGGCCCCGCGACCGGCACCACTACCCGCCTCGATTACATCGAGGTTCTCCAGCTCCGGCTCACCGGTCTCGACCACCATGCAGCCAAGAAAGCCGCAGGCTTCTTCAGCAGTCAGCGGCTTGATGACGCCCAGGCTGGACTCGGTGACAGCGCTGCTGCAGAAGAACTCCAGCCAGTGCTGCAGGTTCGCGTGGGGCCCGGACTCCTGGTCCACGGGCCCCTCCGTCACTTTTTTTCCTGAAACACCCCCACAAACACCGTGCCTTGGCGGTAGAGGGGCAGCACCTTGTCGCGTAGATCGGCGTTGTGAATGCGGACGCAACCGAGGGTGGGATGTAGGGGCTGCTGCGCTGCCCAGGCCCCGGGCCAGCCGCAGGCTGATCCACCGCCGTGAAGCATGATCCCGGCCCGGCCGGCCTTGACCTCCTGGCCCTCTAACTCCTCCAGGTCAAAGGAGTACCAGCCGTAGGCCATGGCGGTATCGGAGCAGGGTGGATTGGGGTTCTGCTCGTAGTCCGCATACAGCTGGCCCAGCTTGTAGAGACCTGGCGGGGTGTCGGTGTTGGTGTGGCTCCAGTCGGTATCCGCGCCCTGCCCTCTCGCCAGACAGGGGAGCTTCCACAGGAACTTGCCGCTGTGGTCATAGGCCTCTAGGTCCTCATCCCGGTCATTCACAAGCAGGTAGGAATCACCGGGTTTGACCGGTGCTGCCTTCTGCGGCCCGGCCATGCCGGCTTCCTCTGAACCGCGGGGATCGAGGCCACTGGCAGTTGGCTGCGGCTGGGCTGGGGCTGGTGGCTCCTCGCTAAAGGTGAGCGCCCACGGCGCCTGCTCGCAGAGGATCTCCTCGCCTCGCTCAGTTCTGCTGATCGCCTCAAACAGCTGCAGAACGCCGCGCTGCTGTTGCGGCTGGTCGCGGTAGAAGCGGAAGCGATCGGCAAATCGCTCGGCGCTCATCGTGGTGGTCATGGGGAGTGGTGCTGACCACTGCCTTTGCCAGAGCCGCTAGAAGCAACGCTGGCCAGTGTTGATCACCTGCTCCACGATCTCTGCGGCGCGGGACACGCCATCAGATGTGGAATGCTCGCCATCACCTGGCCGCAATGAGCTATTGACAACTCAGTGGATGGTTAATCGCTATGTTGGGGGGGGCTTGCATTTGAAATAGATCAGTCAATCAAGAGTGCTTCTGGCGCGAGATCATCATGGCGTTGAATCTCATTGACCAGCCTAATGACTGACTTGATGGCAGGATCTGTAAAGGCCGAATAATTGAAGGCACGCTTTTCAGGGTCTATACCCTCGATATCTGTGAGTATTGAACCGTACTGCGCAGATTTTAAGTCGCGCAAAGGACCACTTAGAACAGTTCGATCAGTTTCTGCCCCAAGCAGTTTCGATACCCCTGATATGAGCTGTTCCATGGTGACATAGTCATCTTCGATTTCGGCCATAGCATGCAGTATCTGTTTGCGGTATCGCTTGGGCCCCGTTGTCTCAATGGCAAGCTTGTAGTTCGCGAGAGCACGCTGTTCTTTGGCTGTTGCATACTCTGTGATCGCGAACTTAATGTCATTCACATCAAATCCGTCCTTCTTTTCGTTTCTACACTTCTCGGCAATCTCAAGACATAAGTACTGAAGCACGAATGGGGATCCTACCGCGCACCTAATAATCTTCTCGCCATCATCCTGAGAGTAAGTTAAGCCCAGCCTTTTCATGCCTTCACCCAGAATATAGTTTGCTTCATTAGGTTCTAAAGACTTTAGCTCGACTTCCTGAATTAGCCTGTCTATCCCAGGATCGCGCGTCACCAGTTTGCTGGCATCCTTTTCAGTGCCTAGAATTGCGATTGAGAAATTTTTTGGATTACTGTTGGCATAAGCCTTCAAGAAAGCACCCAAATCATCCTTGAGGCGGGCATCTGCCCTATGTGTTTCATCTATAATTAGAAGCAATGAATTCTCTTCGCATATCTGGAGCATCTTGACATCCGTTGGCGACTTAATCACCACTTCTGATCGCTCAGATCCAGCGGAGGTCCGCTTAGTTCCGTATTTGGGTGTAACGGATCCTTTGAGCACACCGAAGATCCCACCTTCTAAGGACGAGGAGGCTTCAGCCGTCGTTTCCTTGGCTGACGAAGTAGTCCTCTCAGTGACCACACTATACCCAAGAGTTTCTAATACAACAGCAAAGATGTCACTAAGAGATTTTCCGTACAGACTGGGTATGTAAACAAGCTGATTGTTTTCATGCCATTCCTTTGCAAGGTGCCAAGCCATGCTGCTTTTGCCAACTCCATAGCCTCCATATAGAACTGGCACGAAATTACGTTCTATGGCTTTTAGGAAGCGTTGCTGCGGTGTCCCCCTATCTGCGTATACATTGTGATTCTCGACAGGAAACTTCCCAGGAACGAACACTTCATTGGGCTCTGGAACTGGTATGGCCTTGGCGAAAACCACTTCTCTGCACCTGAAGGTTGATCTGAGTATACCAAAATTTACCTGCTTCTTAGAGTTCACACAGTGACTGGCCAGTCCCTCCAACTCTTTATTGGATGCTTCCGAGAACCATGTCGATCGTCCTGCCTATTTCCGGTAACCAAGGTAGACGCTCCTTCCATAATCTCACCAACTCCAGCTCTCACATGATTTTTGAGTCGCTGTAAGCCAAGGCTAGCTGTGGTTCTCGGGTCTGCAAACCACCTGTCCAGTCCGATACCCAAGGTGAGAATTGGAGTGGTCAGCGCTATTGCTTCCAGCTATCAACAGACTCTGCACCTACAACAGTCGCGGGCGTTGCTCTTGGCCAAGTCTGAGCATGCACCTCTTGGCGAATCTCACCGCCGTAGCCCAGCCCCAGCTCAATGGCCCCTCAGCCGATTTTGTCCCAGGTGCTGGCGTCCGACACCGCCATTGCTATCAAGGAAGGCTGCTGACTCGGAGACCCCATCCACTACGCCGTGTTCTTCTCTGGCTCATTGGGCGATGGCATCGAGATGGTGCAGGCCCTTGATGAGGCCCATGCCATGGATATCGTCCTGGCCCAGCACCCTGACGCTCATGTGAAGGCCGTTCCGGCCGCTTCCATCGAGGGCATGAACAAGCACCGCCTTCTGTTTTCTTGGCTGGAGTCGCTGTAAGGCCCAGTGGCCAAAGGCCAGCAATGGTTGGGCGAGAGAGCTCACGCTCGCTGGCCCTGGTTGCTCACAGCACGATCACCCGGGCGGCTGACCCCCATATCAGCTGCTGATTGCGGGCCAGCAGCAGGGCCTGCTCACGCGGCAGCCAGTGGGGATCGGCGCAGATCTGCCCTTCTCCATCGAGAAACAGCGGCCGCGCCTCCGTGCTGCCTTTGGCAGCCAGACGGAACGAGATCAAGCGGATCGAGCAGGCTGGCTCAACGGGAATGGTGGCCATGGCGGTGTGGCAAGCAGGACGCGACCACCGAGCCCCGGTGCATCGGGGCAACCTGCGGAGCGCCTGCCGAACACTCCGCTAGCTACCAAGTCCTTGCCTTGAGCAGACCACCAGCCGCCGGTCTTTACGCGCCTGGCAACAGATCCTGTTGTCACTGGGGCAAGGCCCCGGGAGAGTGCCCTTGGGCCTGACCTTGATTGAGGCGCAGAAATATGCCCGCCGCGCTGAACAGCTGGCGGTGCTCAAGACCTTTGCTGAGGGGGAGCTGCTGCGCCGCCTGCCCTTCCGCAACCTTGTCGGTGGCTCATTGAGCTTTCCGGCTGAAACCAAGCTGCCCCGCGTTGGCTTTCGGGCAGTGAATGAGGGCTACCGCCAGAGCTACGGGGTGATCAACTCCGATTCGGAGTTTGTGCACCTCTTTGGCGGTGATCTTGATGTGGACCGCTCGATCGTGGACCTGCAGGGCCCTGAGGCCCGCGCTGCCCAGACCGAGATGAAGGTGCGCTCCATGCGCCTCACACTTGAGGCCGCGATCATCAACGGCGATGACACCTTTGATCCGCGGGCGTTCAACGGGTTGAGCAAGCGCCTGGCACCTGGAGACGATCAAACGATCGACAACGGCGGCAGCACCCTCAACCTGCTGGCGCTTGAGGCATTGAGCGACAGCGTGATCGGCTACGGCGGCGACAAGGTGCTGATCGCCAGCAAGGCCGCCCGCCGTCAGATCAGTACCGCCTCCCGTCAGGCCGGCGGCGAGCTGTATGAGGTGATCGACGGCCGCCACTACTTCGAGGGGATCGAGATCTTGCTGGTGGAGGAGGACGCCGAGGGCAACGCCGTGCTCGGTTACGACGAACCGGCTGGCACCACCTCGATCTACTGCTGCGTGCTCGGTGATGCGGCGGTCTGCGGCCTGCAGGGGCCGTTTGAGGGCAGGTATGGCATTGCGGTGCGTGATTTCGGGGAGGTGCATGACGCCCCGGTGTTCCGCACGCGGGTGGATTGGTACGTGGGCTTTGCCGTCTGCAACCGCAAGGCCGCTGCGCGGCTTTACAACGTGGCGCCCATGCCGCTGGTGCTGCCCTAAGCGCCAGCCCCACCCCCGGAGGACTGCCCAGAACCACTCATTCATTCCCCATAGGAGCCCTATCAATGACCACCCAAGCCACCCGGCTGCTCGATGCCCAGACGGTGCTCGTCGGCTGGATCAACCACTCGGCAACCGACTGCTACGAACACAGCCGCAGCAGCGGCGATGTCATCAATCTCGGCACCGACCTTGATGCCTCCTGCTCCTTTGTGCTGGTGGCCTCCCATCCCGGCCACAGCGACGCGGTAACCGTGACGCTGGAGCTAGCGCCGCTGCTGGCTGACGGCACCGCCGGCAGCTGGATAACTGCCGCTGCCGTCGCTATCCCCGCCGCTGGCGGCAAGGTGGAGGCAAGCATCAGCGGTGCTGCCCTGCTGCTGAATCCAGCCGACAGCGAACTAGTTGTGCCGCCCTGCCTGCGCCTAGCCCGCGCTGTGATCTCTCCGAGCACACCGGTAGGGATGTGCGTGGCGCTAACCGCCAACCAGGGGCTTTGAGGTGAGTGCCATGGACACCGCAATGCCCTTGCAACTGCTGCAGCCCTTGGATAGCAACAACCCCGCCTCCACCCCGGTGCCGCTGGACGGACCGGAGCAGCGGCTCACCGTCACCCCGGATCCAGCTGAGGGTGATGAATCCCTGCTGCCGCCTAGCCAGCTGCTGATCAGTAAGGACGGCGAAAGCCGCTCGATCTGGCCGGTGCACCTGGCCGGCTGGCAGGCCCTGGGCTGGCAGCTACACACTCAGCCGGCAGAAGCTGCGCCCGAGCCGGAGCCGGAGCCGGAGCTGGTGGATGCGCTCGACCTTGAGCCCGAGCAACCGGAAGCGACGGAGCCCGCCTCAGCACTGGATGAGACCACGCCCACCGGCGAGCCGCTGGAGTCAACGGAAACCGCCACCAGCGACGGAGAAGCCCTGCTGGCATCTGAGCCGCCTGATTTCCAGGCCATGACCAAGGCCCAGATCGTCGACTACTGCTCAGCTGTCCATGGCGTGGAGCTCGATGCCAGTCAGACCAAGGCCGAGCTGATTGAGCAGGCCACGGCGCTGGAAGCCCAGGCCAATGACACGGCTGCAGCGGATCTCGCTGCGCTGGAGCTGGGGGATGGCCTGCTCTGATCACGGCCAACTGCAACCGAGCCAGCGCATTCCTGGCTGGGGGCTGGCAACAGCTCAGCAGCACTGCCCTGGCGCCGATGGCCATTCCCGATCCGGCTGTGCTGGCCGAGCTGACGGCCCAGTGCAGCAGCAGCAGTCGGCCCCAGGGGGTGATCTTCCTTGGCCAGGCCCAGCTGCAGGACGGCGGCACCCCTGAACCGCCCCCAGTCGGGGGCATCAGTTCGGTGGAAGCTCTGGCGCCGCTCATCAGTACCACCGCCAGCAATGGGGTGGTGGTGCTCGCACTGGACCTGCGCCTGCTTGGCCCCCTGCCGCCTTGACCCGAGCTCTGATCACCCAACCCTTTTTCTTTGCTGATCGCCATGGCCACCACCACCGAGAGCCGCACTACCGCCGGCCGTTCCCTGCCCCAGGCATCCGACCTGCTGCTGGTGCAGCGCGGCAGCACGCCCTACCGGGCCACGGCTGATGAGGTCAAGGCGTTCATGCTCAGCCCCGCCACCGCGGCAGCGATCGGTGCGGTCAAACCGGGTACCAACCTCTCAGTGGATGCCGATGGCACCCTCCATGCCGCCATCTCCGGTGCCCTCACCTACCGGGGTGCGATCGACCCAACCACCACCGCGGCCCCGGCAGATGCTGCAGTCGGGGATGTGTACCTAGCCAGTGCTGGCGGTCCTGCCCTGTCCAGCTGGCAGGGCCTTGCTGGTGAGCAGATCGCCCAGGGGGACCTGCTGCTGTTTGACGGGGAGGACTGGAGCGCCAACGCGGCTCTGGGCCCCGATGGCGCCGGTGTGATTCGCATCCAGGTGGCCGCACCGCTGGCCGTCGATGAGAGCGATCCTGCCCAGCCGCTGCTCAGCGTTGAGCCAGCAACCACCACCGCTGCAGGCGTGCTGCGATTAGCGGCTGCCGAGGACCTCACCGCCGGCACCGAGGGCGCCGCTGTCGATGCAGCAGCCCTCAAGGAAGCCATGGCCACCGCCCAGCCAGCCGGCGACTACATGCCCCTGGATCTGAGCACCCTTCCAGCTCTGCCCTGATTGCCGCAGCTGATGACCCTCCAACCAGGCGACCTGCTGGCGATCACCCGCTCCACCGGGCCTCAGGCCGGTACCTACCAGCTGCCGGCAGCGGCATTGGCGGAGCTGCTGAACCCGCCGCCGGTGCTGGCTATCAGCGGCGTGCTCTGGACAACCGTGCGTTCAGCGGCAGACAACAGCTGGCAGGCGATCTGCTGGTCACCGGAGCTGCAGCTCTACGCCTGCGTAGCAGGGAGCGGCACGGGCAACCGGGTAATGACCTCAAGCGATGGCATCCGCTGGAGCCCCCAACCATCAGCAGCCGATCTGAACTGGGTGGCGCTCTGCTGGGCCAAAGAGCTGGGGCTGTTTGTCGCCGTCAGCGACAGCGGCATTGGCAATCGGGTGATGACCTCAGCGGATGGGCGCAGCTGGACCCTGCGCCAGACGCCTGCCAACAACAACTGGACTTCGATCTGCTGGTCGCCCGAGCTGGGCCTGTTGGTGGCCGTCGCCAGCAGCGGCACGGGCAACCGGGTAATGACCAGCAGCGATGGCCTCACCTGGACAGCCGGCCCGGCTGCCGCCGATCAGGAGTGGCGCTCCCTCTGCTGGGCACCGCAGCTGGGGCTACTGGTGGCAGTGAGCAGCACCGGCGGCAATCAGCGGGTGATGACCTCAAGCGATGGACGCAACTGGACCCTGCGGACAGCGGCCACCACCAATAACTGGACGGCTCTCTGCTGGGCAGCAGAGCTGGGTTTGCTGGTGGCGCTGAGCAGCAGCGGCCGGGGCAACCGAGTGATGACCTCAACCGATGGCATCACCTGGACGAGCAGGTCCTCGGCGGCCGACAACGCCTGGACCGCCCTCTGCTGGTCGCCGCAGCGGGAGCTGTTAGTGGCGGTGAGTAGCAGCGGCACCGGCAACCGGATCATGACCAGCGCCGATGGCCTCAACTGGACGGTGCGCAGCTCCCCAGCTGATCTGGGCTGGCGCTCGCTCTGCTGGTCGCCCCAGCACAGGCAGTTTGCGGCTGTGAGCAACAGCGGCGCTGGCAACCGGGTGATGGTGAGCCCCTGAACCATGACTGACACCACGACCCCCCTGCCAGTGATTGGCTCGCGCTGCTGGCGCGACCTGATCAGCCCAGAGAGCGGCGCCACCGTGCTGAGCCTTGAGGGAGACAGCAGTGACGCCGACCCGATGGTGGAGCTGGCCTACGACGAGGGCGGCAGCGGCTGGTGGCCGCTTTCCACCTTGGTGTTTGAGCAGGCATGAGCCAAGGGGGCCTCAGCCCCCGACTGCCAGCTGCTGCCGCAAAGCGGCAATGGCCTTCTTCTGGGCCCGCTGCACTGACATGGCGCTGATTTGCAGCTGCTCTGCCGCCTGCCGCAGCGAGAGGCCCTCAAGGATGGTGAGCCTCAGGGCCGTGGCTTGAGCTGCCGGCAGCTGATCCACCAGCTGCTCCAGCGCCAGATCATCAGCGGGCCCGGCTGCTTCTGGCTCTGGGGCCGCCAGCTGATCGAGCAGGCACGGCTCGCCAGCGGCGTGGCCATCAAGGCTGATGTGACCCAGGGGGCACTGACCCTGCTCATGCAGCCGGCGTGGAATGCGCACCAGCCGCACCCGATCGCGCAGGTGATGCTGCAGGGCACCTGAGATGCAGCGCCGCAGATAGGGCTCGGCCGGCTCACCTTCTTTGCAGCGCAGCACTGAACGGAGCAGGGCTTCTCTAGCTACCTGGATTAGATCCTCCCGCTCGACCAAAGGGAAGAAGCGGCGGGCTACAGCTGAGGCAACGGCATCTGCCAGGGGCAGGTGCTGGAGCACAAGGGCATCGCGGGCACGGAGGGCAGAGCGGGAAAGCGGGGCAGCCATCTGGGGACGGCAGAGAACCCCACCCCCAACGGCCAGCCGCAGGGATGTGACAAGGACGCCCCAACGGGGCGCATGGCCCGATCCTTGACGCAGCGCGAGGACTGGACGAGGGATTTAGGTGGGTGTTTGACGGCCTGGTGGCCTACCAGCTCCCCCCCCTGCGCGTGCTGCAGAGGTTCAGCCATGGATCAACCAGGCCCCAGGGATGGGAGCCACGGCGCTGGCTTGGGGTGCTGGTGGTGAGCCGCAGAACCTGCCAGGAAGGAGACGTGCAGTGGTGATAACCCCTGTCAGGAAGCCGTAGGCGTGGCCGCCTCCGGCCTGGGGAGCTCAGAGCACCCGCTGCTGATTTGAGGCCAGGATCAGGGCCTTGGCCCGGGGCAAGTAGTCCGGCTGAGCTCAGATTTGGCCCTCGCGATCGAGGAACAGCATCCGCAGCAGCCGGCCAGCGGCATCGAGGAGATGCCCCGGGCACACCGAGACGATGCGTATCGGGCAGGAGTGACTGAGGGGAGTGGCGGCCATGGCTGGGCTGGCGAACGACATCGCCGACACGCCCCAGCGACGACTGCGCCGCGCGTCAGCCCTTGCGCGGTGCAGGCGCTCGGGCAGGCCGAGTGACGTGATCGCCAGCAGCCAACTGGACAGTGACTCACCACACCTCGTTATCAGCGATATGCCTCAACCCACAGGTGGAAGCCACTGGTGCTGGCAGGAATGGTTGTGTTAAAGCACTTGCAGGAACTCTGCAATCACAGCCAAGCTGTCCTCATCCTCTTCTGCAAGAACGATTGGGCTGAATGACGTGTTAAGCGGCTTCAGAGTGATTTTGACGTGCCGCCAAGCGCCATCCTCGCCATGAGACTTTTCGCTTTCGTAGCGCTTGACGGTGTAGCGAGCACCACTTTCGGGGTCCGTCTCACTGCGCAGCTGTACAAGGACAATCTTCCCTTGGCGGCTGCCTTCGACAGGGCTTGAGAAGAGGCAGTAGGAGCCATCTGGGATTCGTGGCTCCATCGACTTCCCAATAATCTGGGCAACGAACATGCCTCGGCGTAACTTTCGGCCCGCCTCAACGGCAACCCACTGATCCCACTCCGAATCTTCGGGTACCAGCTGGGGATCACTGAACAAGCCGGCAGCAGCCTTGAGCGGGATCAGTGGCAGACAGTTCACATAACGTTCCTCAGGGCTGGGATCAACAACTCGCAGAATTGCCTGCTCAGTTGGCGCCGAAGACACCTCGCTGGCACTGAACCAACTGGTGTTAGAGCGGAGTCGACCCTTCAGATCGATGGCATTGATATACCCTGCAAGCTTGCGGAAGTGCCGCGTCATGGCACCTTTGTCGCTGAGATCACTGACCGCGATCTCGATCACGTCATAGCCATTATTGCGTAACCAGGAGCGAATTTGCGCGTCCTTTTCGGCAGTTGCAGGATCACCATGGAGGTGTCCACTCATGCCATCCAGGTAGATGCAGACACCTTCATCGGGGTCATGGTGAGGACCGCGATAAATGACATCTGGCGTGGTGGTACCGATGGCACGATCGAGTTGGAGTTGTTCGCCACGGATTCCTTCTTCAAAACCTGCGGCGAGCAGGAGGTGCCGCAGTCGGCGCTCTGCCTCATTGACCGGATAACTGCCTTCTCCAGGGGCCTGCGAGGGCTGAACTGCCGGGATGTCGTGAGACAGGGAGAGTCGCTCACCCCATGCCATGAGCTTCTGCGAGGCCAGTTTGCGATCAAGATGCTTGTGGTAGAAGCCGTTGCGGAAGGTCTGAAGACAGTCGATGCAGGAAGCATCGCAGCCTGATGGGCAACCATCCACGACTGCTTTTGCTGTTGCGACGATTTCGCTGAAGCGTTCGCAGATCTGATCCAGCAGACCTGACCCGCCTGGCATTGGATCCCACAAGACGGCATCGACGTCATCGCGGTCGACATGCCCAAGGACCAGCACCTGCAGGTCGTCCATGGTCATATCGAGCACCTGCGCAGCAGCAAAACGCAGCGCTTCCAGCACGCTGTAGGCGGTTGTCTGGTCGGGGCATCCGGGAAGAGTGAGCGCGTCTGCAACCACATCGGCATAAAACCCCAATGGTGAGATTTCCCTGCCGCAGCGCTCCTTGTGGTTCTGTTCGAACAGTGTGCGCTGCCGGTCCGATGACAAAGGCGAGATGCTCTGGCCGCAGACGGTGCAAACGGGGTAACCAAAGTTGCCGGTTCGCTCAATCGCGCGGGTTGCTCCGACATTGACCAGGCGAAGGCGTACGCCACGGCGCAGCTGCAGCGGCTGTTCGCCCCACTGGAAGGCACGGCCGCCGTTGTGCTGGTCACGCTCCAGCCCGAAGACAGCCACAGGAAGCTGGAAACGCAAATCTTCCTCATCAGAGATGTGCGATTGATGCACCAGGTCGACGTCGCAGACGGAAATCGCCTGAATGCGCTGGGACCCAAGGCCTGTCGCTGCCGCGGATAGATTTGTGGGTTTAACTGCCTGGCGATCAATCACCACCTCGAACACCGGCACCTCGGAGGTTTGTTCGTCGGCATCACGGTGAAAGCGCCGTGCCACAAAGCGGTTGCCGTTGGCGTAGATCAGGTTGCCAGGTACGTATTCCCGCAGTGCCACACTGGGCGGACGCGGCAGGGTGAAGGCCATCGCTCCGGTGCGCCAGAAAGGGATCTCGGCCGTGCCCAGCACTGAACCCACTTCGAGTCCATAGCCCGGCAGGAACCCCTCGGCGGCGAGCACCCCAAAGGTGTTGACGTCGTCGTAGCCCTCTGCCTCACGCCGGCCCCTGCTGGCGGTTCCTTTGAGGCGCTTGACCAGCGCATCGCAGCGACGGAAGAGTGCGTCGTCCTCGGGTTCAAGCGTTCCTTGCTCCTCGCGCACGGCATTGAGGCGCTTGATCTGGTCGAGCGCCCATCGCAGGCGGCGGTTGAGCCGGCCCAACACGCGCTCAAGACCTGGCACCATTTCGGCCACATGCCGGCGCAGCGCCTCGGGCGTGGCGACTTCAGCGTCCTGGGATGGCCAGCCTTGGCCGAATGCCAGCTGCACGTAGCTGCAGAGATCGTCCAGGTTCGCCTCGATCAACCGCCGTAGGGGCGTGAGATCAAATGGAGCTGTGCGAAGCAGTCCACCATCAAAGAGGTAGGAGGACACGCGATCGGGCAGGCAGGTCTTGAGCACGCCATCCACTGCCTCCCGTTCTGCCGGTGTGCGAGAAGGGCCGCGGGTGTATTGGTGCAGCCGGGTGATGGCCGTGGCGTGGACGTGCTTGCCCACCATCAGCTCGTTGCGGAGGTTGAAGGCGGGCGGATCGACGCGGCCGGCGAGCAGCTTCGGGGGATCGGTGAAGTAGGCGCGGTCATGGGAAACGGGGCGGCAGTAGGTGATGTCCACCGCCATCCGGTGCCGCCGCCCTGCCCGGCCAGCCCGCTGCCAGTAGTTGGCGGGCAGCGGCGGCACATTGCGCATCAGCACCGCATCGAGTTGGCCGATATCCACTCCCAGCTCGAGCGTGGGGGTGCAGACGAAGGCGTTGATTGCATCCGACTCGCCCCTGAACAGGTTCTCCAGCCGCTCGCGCTCGTCGTGGGGCACCATCGCCGTGTGTTCCTCGGGCCTGAGCATTGAGTAGCCCTGATCGAGCACCTGCAGGTCGTAGTTGTCTTTGTCTTCGCTGATGAATTCCAGAGTGCCGTTGCAACGCCAGGCCATGCAGTCGTTGTGTGGTGTGCGGCGGGTGCTGCGGCGCCGGCAGCTGCAACAACGCCAAATGCCGTGGTTGGCTTGCAATCGAAGCCGATCAGCATCCACCTGGTAAACCCCGCTCACCTGAGGTAGTGCCTTGCCCTTGGACCCTTTGAGGGTCACCGGCAGAAGGAGCTTGTTGGTGACCAGGAAGCGGAAGAGGCTTTCGAGGAAGGCTTCGAGATCGTCGGTGTCCAGGCCCCACTTCTTGGCCACCTGCTTGAGAACGGTGTCACCGCGGTCGCTGAACCACTGGGTGACCAGTTCCGATTTCTCCTGGGCCTCGCGCCGCAGCTTGGTGCCGTTGGGAGCCCCGAGCTGGGGCAGATACCCCTGCTGGATTTCGAGGTCGCCGTCCATCCAGTACTTGCTGAAGATCTCCCGTTCAGGGTCACGCAAAACGCGCTTGCGGCGCAAATAGTCGAGAACGCTGGCGACACCGTCGCGCAGGTCCTCCGGCGGCATGCCCAGATCAGAAGCCGTGCGCTGGATCCAGGGCAGGGCGGTGGTCAGCCCCTCGTACTCCACCTTCATGCGGCCCCAGGGTTCAAGACCGATCGCCTGGCGTGACGACAGGGTGACCTCGCGTAGGACCTGGATGCGGAGGAACTTGCGCCTTTCCTGTTCGTGGCGTCCACCACCACCTTCCTTGCGCTGCACCTGCCAGACCTCAGGCACGAGGGCTCTCGACAGGGATTCGTCCCGTTCGAGCTGATCGTCGACGAAGCGGGCCAGATCGCCGACGGAAATCGGGCCTTCGCTGAGTCCCTGCGCCATGAGCGCCCGAAGCCGGAAGCGTCGGGCGTGATCCTTCATCCAACCGGCCTGGAAGGCCGCGTCCTGACGGTTGTCACAGAACACCAGGAGCCTTGGCCGCTCGGAGTGGTGAACCATGTCCTGGGCCAAGACGTGCACGTCGGCCACGTTGGTGGCTCGCACCGGACGGGCAGGTTCGCGGTAATAGCTGCCGCTGCGCCGCCCATTGGCCCCGCAGGAGAGGCAACTGGTCAGATAGCCGGGGTTGTCGGGTTTCTGCCTAATCGCATAAAGCCGCACCATCTCTCCAGCAACTCCGCAGTGCAGACAGTGCTGAGAGGGCTCAGGGTGGGCGGCTCCACAACTGCGGCAGAAATGGATAGGCGATATGCGCTCGTTCTCTTCGAGCTCATCGTCAGCGTCATCACTACTGCCACCGATGATCCGATCCAACAGGACGACCCGCTTACCCCCCTGGGCTTCTGCCAGTGGCTCCCAGAAGGAGGTGTCGTCTGCAGCCTCCCCACCACCAGGTTTTTTCTGGGTGTACTGGAAGTCCTTGAGGAAGGTTATGAAGTAGTGCTGGCCGCAGGTGGTGCAGGTGGTGACGGGGAAGTGCGTGTGCCTGTCATCTTCCCCGCTGACGTGTAGCTCGTCTTCCGCAGCCAGCCAGAGCTTGGGGTCTGCCTCCCCTTTGGGGAACGTGACGACCGCTCCGCTGATCCCCCTGACGAAGGCATGCACGACGGGACGCAATAGGGGTCTGTTGTCGCTGCGGGCAGCGGCGCCGAGCGTGAGCCAGGCCAGCACCTCCTCTTCGCTTACGGGTCGCTTGACCCGCTCCAGAAGCTGTTGTGGCAACTGATCGAGCGCCGTAGGCGTGGCGAGCAGTTCGGCCAGCTGCCAGGCGATTTCATTGCTGGCCAAGGCGGAGTAGAGCTCAGCGGCCCAGTCGCCCTCAGGTAAAGGCTGGCCGGCGAGCTTTCGGTAGACCGCACGCACCTTTTCGCCTGAAGGGTCTTCAACCGCCTTGACAGTCTCAGCCAGTAGTTCGGCTGGATCCTGTTTCGGAGCTGGCGGCACGCTGCGGGATGCCCCCCAGGTCTCCCGCTCATAGGCCTCACCCACGGTGGTGACGGCATCGGCCGGCACACCGAAGAAGCGCGAGGCAAATTCGAGGGCGGCGTTGGGGTTCTCCTTGTCGACGATCGTGGCTGAGGTGGCGACGCAGACCGTGTCCTGGGCGGCGCGGCCGCAGTAGGCGCGCAGACGCCGGATCAAGCAGGCGGTCTCCGCTCCCTGAGCTCCAGTGAAGGTGTGGGCCTCGTCAAACACCAGGAAATCGAGACGTGCCCCGTTGAACAGTTCCGTATCGCGCTGACGGGTGAGCAGCAGCTCAAGCTGCTTGACGTTGGTCAGCAGGATGCGCGGCTGCCCGCCGGGCCTGCGCATCTCCTCCCGCGAGCAGACCTCCTCCGGTGGGTAGACCGTGTCACTACGGCGCTCGTCGCGGACTTGCTTGAGCTTCGCTTCGTAGTCGGCCCGCGATGCCCCGCGAGGCAAGCGGATCCCAGCCACCTCGGCTTCTGTTTCTGGCGTCTTGCCCACATACATGCCGAAGGTGATGCCCGTTCCAGCCAGCAACGAACGCAAACGTCCGAGCTGGTCCTCGGCCAAGGCGTTCATCGGGTAGACGATGACCGCTGAGATACCGGGCGGCGCGTTCTCATCGCGGAGCGTTAGACCCTTGCTGGTGATTGGGTAGAGAAAGCACTCCGACTTACCTGAGCCGGTGCCGGTGGAGACGAGGGTGGTCTGGCCCGCATGAATGGCGCGGATTGCCTCATCCTGGTGGCCGTAGACGTGGGTGATCTCGGCCGGGATGCGCTGGCGCATGTGGGGGTGAAACACCCCTTCTGCGATCAGCTGATCCACTGCTGCCCCGCGGCGGAACGGGCGGGAGACGCTGACGAAAGGCCCCTTCAGGAGGGGTGAATTGCGGGTGGCATCTAACGAGAGCAGCCCCCGCATCTGCTCTAACAGCCGCTCATCGGCAAATGGGTAGGCGGTGAGCTGATAACGCAGGAAGCTGCGGACGATCTTTTCGGTGAAGACAACGGGGTTGAGCGCCATGACGGGTCCTCAGGAGAAAAGCTGCATTTGCTGGTCGTCGCTGAGCGGGACTTCTTCCGCAGCGGGCGGTGGAGCAGCGACTGTCTGCCCACTGCGTTCGGCTTCAATCTTGGCGAGTAAATTCTGGTAGGCCTTCTCGCCGAGCAGGTTGCGGGAGTGGAGATGGCACTCGCGCCATGACTCCTCTGCAGACTGGGCCAGTTGCCAATCGTAGAAGCGGGGACCCAGACGGCTGGCGACCGGTTGATGCTCCAGTGCTCGCTCATCGTGACCGAGGCCATAGTCAGCCAGGCGTACAGTTTCTGGTAGGAGCCAGCCCTCACCGTTGTTTTGGGTCAGGAAGGCCTCGATCCCAGCCACCCGATCACCACCGTTCTCGCGGATCTTTTGCTCCAGGTCCTGGAAGGCGATCAACGTCAGCACCGTATGGCGTAGCTCGGGTTCCTTATCCTTGTCAACTCGCCAGAAACCTTTAGGCAAATTAGCGATAGACGAAGTATCAACAAAATCACTCCCGACTAGAATTTCACCGACGTCCTCAGCGTTTAGGCCATAAGCAGCAAACTGTATTGCATCTAAAATGGCGCGAGCAGTAGTTCGCTGCCGGCATGCGGTATCCCACTGCGATCTCCAGGACAATGGCGAATGTCTACGGAAATATTGAGACTCTATCCATTGAGGCGAAAAAATAACTGATGGCAATGACACCGATCGGGTTCTGAAAAAGCTGGCTAGCGCATTCCCCGAAGAATGCCTTGGAACTGCAATCTCAGCGAGAACAGCCCAAATTAGAGAGAGCCCGCTAAATCTTGATCTAACAAGAAAGTCAAAAGCAAGAGAATCTATTACGCCAAGGAGAGACAGAACATCGACAATCCCACGCCTTCCAGGGATCAAGGTGGGAGCCTTGTGCCCCGTAGGGAATTTAGACAATGGAGCCGCGATCAAAGTGCGCGTATTTGTGCTAGAAGTGACATCCATAAGTGCAATCTTCAAGCTGTATATTTCGGCCGATTCAGCTATGTAAGCTGATTTCGCGATTAGGAACTGAGGCTCGACCTGCTTGCACTCAAACGGAACTTCTCTCCAGACCGCTGATCGACCTCTGCCGCTTACCCACCCTTTCTGGCTGAAATCAAACTGCCCAATCATCCGCCCCTCGTATAAAGGAAGAGCGATATCCTCAACATTCTCCTCTTTTATCCACGATTCAGCTTCTCGAGACAAGATAATTCCAGGCGGAATTTCTGAACGCGGGATAGGCAGGGTGTCATAGGGAGGCTGTGCGCAACGCAAGCGGAATTCCGTCCGCCTAACGTCGCCTGGTCTTAGCAGATGACCGTAGACAAAGCGGGATTCGGTGATACGGCGCTCGGCGGCGGCCGTAGTGTCGAAGAGCCAGTCTTCAAGCACTACCCCAGGGGGAGTGACGCGAGTTTGGTGCACCCCAAGCTCTTTCCAGAGATCAGCAATTGGAAGCCAAGCACCTTTTAGCCAGCGACTGTATTCATCAGGCTGATAGCCCCGTTCCTCCCATTTTGTGCGCGGGGGGAAAAGTCTTGAGTCACTGGTCATGTTGAAGTCCCCCTGCACGTACTGGATGCTCCAGCCATCGAACCTTTCGTCACCAAGCAACACACTGTTTCCATAAACCTTCTCAAGGATCTCAAGATCCCGCCGTGACTGAATTTCGAGAACCGCTTGCGAATGTGGGCTAAATCTTCTTACTTGTGCACGGGAATAAGGGATGACAAGCTCCTCGGCGCGCTCCCAGTCTTCCAACTTGCGACGCATGAAGGCTGTTCTAATAACTTTTGTACTTCCTCCCTTCTGCAGAATGATCGGATTGAACTTGAAGCTGCGATGAATCTCAAATATCTTTTCTCGATTCTCAAAGCCGAAGAGCCATTCCCACTGACAACTGTCGAAGAGCAGCCGCCGCAAGGCACAAGTGCCGTGATCGGAGTACAAGCCTGAAGGCACGATCAAGCCGATTCGCCCGGCTGGTCGCACCAGCGAATATGCAGACTCGAGGAAGAGCTTGTAGGTGTATGCCTTGCCCTCTCCCCGATGTTGGAATGGATGAGCAGGGTCTGCGTAGCCAGAGGTCTTCCCACGCAACTCGCGCCATCGCTCATGCAAACCGCTATTTGCTTTACCGCGGACTATCACGTAGCGGTCGTTACCTTCGGCAAGCTCTGGGTCGCCGCTGGCGTTGGCCGCATACCTCATCCAGTTGGAATAAGCGGCGAACGAATAGTTGTAATTGAGCCACTGCAACTCAGTTTCGGCTTGAGTGAAGTACTCGCTCTGTCTGCGCAATGCATCCTGCTTGCCGTAGGTTCGGTAGAGCGGGTCGACGCTCGAGAAGAACTCTTTGGAATTGGGCTGCAGCGTCTCCCATGGTGGATTGCCCAGAATTGCATTGAAGCCAGAGCCTGCTGCACAGAAAACATCAGGAAACTCCAGCTCCCAATGGAAGAAGCGGAGTCGCGTGGCAATTTCTGCCGCAATTGTGGCGCTTATCTCCTTCGGGTTGCTCAGCGTGCTGGGAAGAGGTGCATCATCCAAGGCATCAGCGGGCCAGAACCAGCACGCGCACCAAAGATCCATGGCTGACTTCAGCCGCTTGTAGGCCTGTGAGGCCAGGAGCTCTTCGCGATAGATCCGTGCCCGCTCAGCGGCATCCTGGACAGGCAAGTCGTGCAGCCGAGCCAACAACGCCAACGCATCGGCATGCACTTCCGTTGCCTCCTGTGCCCGATCGCGAGGGTCGAAGAGTGTTGGCCCGGAAAGAAAGGCTTTTAGGTCGTCTTTGATTGCTCCCATCGCGAAGTCGCGCAACGCCTTACCCCGCGACTCCTTCGCAAAATGGACGCCGTTGGAATGGTTCTTGTCGCCTCCCTCCCGGTTTTTCCATGCCATCACCGGGTAGTGCAGGAACTGGTCGAACCATGCGCCCACCAAGGCATTGCCGCACTTGACCTTGTGATCGAGGAACGAGAACGGCAGGGTGCGGTCCATCGTTTCGATCCATAGCGACAGACGGCACAACTCCACTGCCAAGGGATCCAGGTCAACCCCGTAGATGCAGCGCTCCACCACGTGGCGCTTGAGCACCGCCCGCAGACGAGGCTCGAAGCTGGCGTCTTCCGATGGGCAAGGGATCAGTTCCTGCCCGAGAGCGGCGACGTCATCGGCATCCTCAGTGCGTGCTCTGAGCAGGCTGACCACGGAGCGGTCACCCCGGTCAGCGACGCGACCATGGTGGTGCACCGAGGCATAGAGAGCATCGGTGGCGTACCGCAGCACCGCGACTGGGAATGTGCCTGAGCCGCATGCGCTATCGCAGGTCTTGATCGCCAGGATTTCTTCTGGGCGCTTGGGCAGCCAGGCGCTAGCGGGAGCGTCCACGTCCGGCGTACCGTCGTCTTTAGCCGGTGGGTCGTAGAGCAAGGGGCGCAAGGTCCGCTGCACCGTTGGTACGGCCAGGCCCGGGCGTGTGTAGAAGGTGCCCGAACCCTTGCGGGTTCCGCCCCAGCGCACGAGGTACCACTCGCCTGGCAACACCACCCGCACGACCAATTGGCGAGCCTTGCGTGAGACCGATTCCTCATAGGCACGGAGCGTGTCGGCGTTGGCCGAGGCCCTTGGCCGGCGGACGAGCTTGCCGGCGTCAACAGCGCGACGGGCCCAGACCTCCGCGCGGGTGCGCGTCACATGGCGGTCGTCGTCGCTATCGACGCTCTCCTCCTCTGCGGTTTCGTCTGCGTCCTCATCGCCTTCGTCACCGTCTCCAGTTGCATCTCCCTCTGTCTCATCGGGAGCTTCGTCTACCTCATCAGACGCCTCGTCATCACCGGAACTGGTGTCCTTCATCTTCTCGAGCAAGGCGGCCAGTGCCTTGTCGTCCATCTCCTCAAGGCGCGACAGCGGCAGTGCCGGCTGGTTGCCCACCGCTAGGAAAATGACGGGATCCCCGGAAGGAGCGGTCTTCAGCTCGAAGTCGAGCAGCCCCTCGTAGAGGATGCCGATGTACTCGCTGGAGAGATCGGAAAAGTCGACCGGCACCGTGACCCACGTCTTCTGGCGCCCCTGACGGAGCTTGACGCGGGTGCGGCTGATCTTCTCCAGCATTCGGTGCACATCACGGTCCGGGAAGACCCCGCGGCTGGTGTCGAACGCGGCGGTTTCGAATACGTGCAGGGCGCGATGAAGACCATCCGCCGCTTGGTCACCACCAACGGCGGGCTCGAACAATTCACCGCCATAGGCAGGCACCGGCAATGCCGGGTGATGACTGCCCTGATGCACCAATCGGAACAACGCCAGCAACCGCGGCCAGGCGCTCCAGGACCGGGCGAGGCGACTGCCGCCACGGGCCGCTGTTTTTTCTAGCTCCTCGAGCAGGCCGCCCACGCCGTAAGCACCGTGATACAGCGCGTTGTCGCGCGGAAGCAGGTCACGGGATTCGGCGAACAGCACCACCACCAGCCGCATCACCACTCGCACAGCAGCGCGGTAGATGTCGGCCGGGTTCACGTCTGCGCACTGCTCGCGAAGCACGTCTCCATGGCTCTGAACCAGCAGCTCAACGGCCTCCCGCACACGCTCGCCCAGAGCGGCTGACAGCTCGGCCTGCCCCTTGCGGCTGTCGAGCACTGCAGTGAGCAAGGGACCTGGTTGGTCGCTGGCCGTTGGCGTCCAGGCCTGAGGAGAGAGCAAGGTGCGGAGGGCCAGCACCTGGGAAGACAGTTCCCCCTCTTCAAGCCAGAGGTCAACGTCCCACTCGCACCAGGCATCGAAATCCAGCCCAGCGAAGATCAGCCGCCACTGCCGGCCGTTGGTGAGTAGGGCCAGTCGCTCTGTTCCTGCACGTAGCCACCGCACCACCTGGCTCGCCGTGCGGCGGCCACGGCCGATGCCTACCTGTCGTTCTGAGTCGAGGAAGACCGGCAACAGCGCACCGTGTTCACCGCGCCAGAGATGGCGTGGCTTGATGGTGTCTCCAGTCGGGGTGCGGCGATTCCATTCCGCGCCAATGGCTGAGCCGCGTGTCCAGACACCGGTTCCTGGCGCAAAGCCGCAGACCCGTTCGAGCACAAAGGCCACGAACGCAGATGCATCGCCTTCCCTCGCCAGCAACGCAGCGGCTTGCCTGCGCAGCTCCTGATCGTGGTACGCCCCCAGTGGCCCAGGTTGGAGCGCTGCAACGCTCTGCAGCCGCGGTGGATCGAGGAGAAGGCCCCCGTGTCGCAGGCGATCCCAGCCGGGCAGTGATGCTTCGCTCATCGCACACCTCCTGGCAGGCGTACTTCGATCGCTACTGGAAACACCTGCGCCGGCCCTGACATCGCGTAGCGGTTGGGAAGGAGGAACCTGAGGATTCGTTCCCGCTCTCGCTCCAGCTGGGATCGCACCTCCTCGTGGTGCTTGGTTCGGCGATCAATCTCGGCCCGCTTTTCTTCGATCGATCGATCGATCGCATTCAGCCGCTGGGCCTCATCAAACAGGGTTCCCTGCAGGCGTTCGACCTTGAGGGCCTCGATCTCACGCTCAAGCTTGGCCAGGGTGTTCTCGGTGATCAGCGTCGACACCTCCCCCTGTCGGCTGCGGTAGCGCTGTTCTTCGTCCTGTCTTGCCTTCTTTCCCGATTCCTCCAGCTGCTCATGCAGCGATTTGGTCAGCTGATCGGCGTGTTGCCCCAGCAGGGCTTTGAGCTCTGGCTCCACGTCCTCGACGAGGGCTCGGCCGGCATCGAGTTGGCCTCGGTCGAGGGTGACCTGACCTCCTCGTAGATCGCGAGCGCTGCAATGGGGCAGCGCGGGGCGCAGCTCCCCGTTGATCACGGGCAAGACAAGCGTGCGGACCCAGTGGTGAAAGGTCTCGCGCAGATCGTTGACGGCCAGCTCCTCAACGCTGAGCAAAATCCAGGCATCGGTGCCAACAGGCAACGGCGCCTGCCGAACGGTCCAGCGGGAGACTTCCTCGCCGGTACCCGGGAAGCGGCGGCGGGACAGGGTGGAGATGGCGTGCTGCAGCATCGGGTGCGACAGGTGGGCCATCAGCACATCGGGCCTGGGCGAGAACACCAAGCGGCCGCCGATTTCATCGAGGAAAGGGGCCGCGTCGAACGCCAGCCGCGACACCGGGCCGAGCGCGCCGCCCTGCTGTGGCCTCCTGAGCGACTCATCAATCACCTCGCTCCACCCCGGCAGTGCTGGGTTGAGGAGCTTGCAGGTCTGCGGCATGTCCGAGCAGTCCAGCTGCGGCCGCCCACCACGCACTGCCATCGCCGACTCCAACGTGTCGCGTAGAGCTACGGGATCGAGGTCAATCTCGGCGGCCAGGGCCTTGAGCTGCGTTTCAGCGGCTTGCCCCTCACCGCCAGTGTCGAGGGTTGCATCGGCGTCAATCCGCGCACGGCCGATGGCTTGAGAAACGCGCAGGTCGAGGTCAGCCTGGACATCACGAGCGCTTTCTCCTGCGATCAGCCGGCGATGTGCGGCTTCATCGAAGATTTCATTGGCTGACCCCAGGTCTTCACGGATTTCATCTGCCTTGCGGATCACATGGGAGAGAAACGCAAGGTCCTGGTCCTGGTCGGAGACGAAGTGGAAGATCGTGACATCACGCGGCTGGCCGTGTCGGTCGATGCGGCCATTGCGCTGCTCGATTCGCGAGGGGTTCCACGGGCAGTCGAAGTGCAGCAGGTAGCGAGCCGTGCGTTGCAGGTTCAGGCCTTCTGCTGCGGCATCGGTGGCCACCAGGATCCGAACTGGATGCAGCGGGTCGTTGAACCAGCGCTTGACCTCACCGCGCTCCACATCATCCATGCCTCCAAACAGCGTCAGAATCCGGTCAGCGCTGAACTGGGAGCTCAGGCGTCGTACCAGGTAGTCGAGGGTGGTCTTGTACTCGGTGAAGACCACCAGCCGCTCGTCATCGCGCCAGCTTCCCTCGGCCCGCAGCAACCGCTCTACGAGAGCCTCCAGCTCGAGGTAGCGGGAATCGGCCAGGGGATTGACCTCGGTCAGCTCACCGGTGTCGCGGTTGAGCCCAAGCCCGGCGATGGCTCGATCCAGATCGCTGATCTCGTCTTGCAGCGATGGCGCCATTCCTTTAAGCCAGGCCCCAACGACTCCCGCCGCGGTCGAGACCCTTGACTGCATTTCGCGGTCGTCACCGGTCTCCGCCTCCAGGCTGCGGCGGGCAGCCTGCACCTCAGCATCTGCTGCCTCCTCGTCCTCGGCTAGCCCTGCCTTGCTGCGCCGCCAGGAGTCGGCGAAGGCAACCGCACAGGACAGCAACCGCTTGCCCAGGATCTCAACCGCGAAGCTGCCGGATCGCCGACGCCCGCCGGGATCACTGGCGATCACTTTGTGGATGGCCTTGCGAAACGCGTCAAAGGCCTCGCTGAGCGCCACTTCCTGGGGGGTAAGGCTCAACACCAGCGCCTGCGGTGCCAGGCGCGTGCAGAACTTCGGCGGGTTTGTGCGGGCATTGATCTCGCGCTTGAGTCGGCGGATAACCACCTGCTGCACCCGTCCGCGTTCTGCTTCTCGGAGCTGATCGGTCTGACTGAAGCGAACCGGATCCAGGATCTCCAGCAAGCCCGTGAAGCAGCGGGTGTGGCCGTTGTGCGGTGTGGCGCTCAGGAACAGACGGTGCTCGAACTGGGGTGCCAGCAGCCGCAGCATGCGGCACAGGTCGCTGTCGTCGCCGAAGGCCGAAGGCATCAGGTTGTGGCACTCATCGACGATCAGCAGGTCCCAGGGCAAATGCGGTGAGCCCTCTGGAGTGCGGCAAGCGGCTAGGAACTGCTCCAGCACGTCCTCCTGCCGCAGGTAGTGATACGAGGCGATGATCCGGCTGAAGGATCGCCAGGGGTTGGCGTCCATCCCCAAACGCCGGCGCAGTGCATGGGTCTGCGCACGGTCGACGAGATCAAAGGGCAGCGAGAATTTGTCCCACATCTCATCGCGCCACTGCAGCCGCAGAGATGCGGGGGTGAGCACCAGTACCCGCTGCAGGCGACGACGCAGCAGCAGTTCGGACAGGATCAGCCCTGCTTCAACGGTCTTGCCCAGGCCTACGTCGTCGGCCAGCAGCAGGTTGACCCGTGGCATCCGTAGTGCCTTGAGCAACGGCACCAACTGGAAGTCGTCGACCTGCACAGCACCGTGAAACGGGCTTGCCACCGGCAGGCGTTCGAGCGGCCCTGAGCCATCGGGGTCAAGGAATGGGGTGGCCGCCGACCAGCGCGTGGCACGGAGCAATGCGTCGAAATCCTCAGCCGGCATGGGGTCACCGGAGCCGACGTTGGGCAGGGCAGTGGGCTCCAGGAGGCGGCTGGCAGGCTCCAGCTCCCAGATCAGCCGCTCATCGCGCGGGAACTGATCGTCCTTGTATTCGATCTGGACCAGGTGCAGGCGTCCCGTCGGTCCGTCAAACGGCTCGACGCTGGTCGTGAGGCCACGACGGTTGCGGACGGTGGCGAACAGGCCGACGCGGGGAACCATCAGCGTTCCCCCCTTAAGGCCTGGATGTAGCGCTTAAGAGCTTTCGTCTGTGAGCACTGAGTTGCAGTCTCCTTGCGCGTTTTGAGCGCGCCCAGCAGATTTCCCGCCACGATCGTCTTCCGGTTGGCCTTGGCTGGAGCGCCTGCCGGGACCGCCGCCAGCAGAGCCTCCAGCTCTTGCAGCATCAAGGTCTTGCTGGTGTGCGGGCCGCTACCTGCCACCCGGAAGCCCAATGCAGCCAGGTCACCTTTGGCGTCTGCGTCCTTTGGAGGCTTGGGGCTGGAGCTGCGGGCGGGCATGTAGCGGAGGGGCTGGGCTGGCCTGGGAGGGCCCTGGTGGAGGCCGCACCGCGAGTTGGTGCGCATGCAGCACAGCAGCGTTCTTGCAGCAGTCTGACGCTTAACAAGGCATTGCGCAGCCTGGGTTTTGGCGTGTCCAAGGACAACACCAAAACTATGCGCCACCTGCATAATTGTGGTCCTTGAAGTAGTCCAGTACTCGTTTAGCCCTGCAGAGCATGTAGGCCACTGGATAGGCATAGGTGTGTCTTTACCCCTCACGCCGCAGCCCCCCCGCCAGCACCCACCCCTTCTTCCAGCGACCCCTCCAACCCCAGCAGTGCCCCAGCTCCCCGGGCCGCCGCCCGGAAGGCGCGGCGCTGGATTACCCGCAGCGTTGCCTTTGCTGCCGCAGGTGCCTGCAGCTCCTGGGGCAGCAGCAGCCACAACTGTTCTTGCAGGAACAACCCATCGGCAACCGGCACCAGACCCTGCTCCTGCCACCAGCTCCTGGGGGCCAATGCCGGGCAGAGCGGCACCGCTACGGGCCGCTGCTGCAGCTGCTCTAGCCAGGCCTGCGGGTCCTGCCAGACCCGCGAGGCGCGCTCCAGGTTGCCGATGCAGGGCTCCAGCTCCCCATGCAGCAGGGGCATGATCTGGGCAGCGGGCAGCAACACCTGCTCCTCCCAGACTTCAGCCCAGCGCTGATGGGCCACTAGCTGCAGCGGCAAGGTTCCCAGCGGCAGCACCTGCACTCCCGGCCAGCGCGGCAGCTCCCCGCCTGCCAGTTCCTGGTTGTGGCAGAGGGAGGAGACCAGCGCTCCATCGATCACGCCCTGGGCCACCAGCGTTGCCCAGTCGCCGGCGGGGTGAAAGCAGGGCGGCACCTGCAAGACCCCGGGCAGCCCAGCAAGCAGTGACTGGTGCAGAGCATCTGTGCCCAGCCGCAGCCGACCGTCTTCTAGGCGATGGGCCCTACTGGCCAGCCGCAAGAAGCGCAGGCTGCTGCTCCCCCCCCAGCGGCACACCTGGCGGGGGCCACGCGCTGGTTGGAGGCGGAACTGCTCGGCCAGCTCCCAGTAGCTGCGGCTCACCGTGGTCTGGTGCATCGATAGGGAGCGGGCGGCGCGCATCTGGCTGCCGCTGACTTCCATCAGATCCAGCACGTGCAGGTTGAGCAGCATCTCGGGTGGTCTGTAGGACTTGCGCCGCCGCCGCGGGGGCGGCACAACGGCAGCAGAACGCTGGATTGGCACGGCAGCGCGGCAGCAGAACGGGGCAATCAGCCTTGCCCTTTTCCAGCTCCCGTCCACCCTTCTTCCCGCGAAGAACCCAGCCGGCTGAAACCCCCTGCCAGCACTGAGCCGGCCGCTCCAGTTGGTTGGCGGCTGTTGCCGCGGTCCGCAAGGGCCAGCAACCTGCAGCAATGGAGCCCCTGCGCTGTCACCTACTAATCGGCCCGCCCGCCAGTGGCAAGAGCACCACTGCCACCGCGCTCGCCCCTTTGCTTGCAGGGCCTGAGGGGCAGCCGGCGGTGGTGCTCGCGACCGATGCGATCCGCGCTGAGGTGTTCGGCGATTCGGCCGTTCAGGGGCCCTGGCCGTCGATCCAGCAGCGGCTGCATGAGCGGTTGATCGGTGCGGTGGCAGCCGGAATGCCGGTGATCGTGGATGCCACCCATGCCCAGCGGCCCTGGCGGCTGGCGATCACCCAGCAGCTGGCCTTACCCAGGCCAGTGGAGTGGATCGGCTGGTGGCACTTCACACCGGTGAGCACCTGCCTGCGCTGGAACGAGAAACGGGAGCGCCCCGTTCCCGTCCCGGTGATTCGCCGCATGGCCGCTGCTTTGGCGGATGAGGCCTTTGGTCCGGGGCGGGCGGAAGGCTTTGCCTCGGTGGTGGCGGTGCAGCCCACCCAGCAGCGCGACCTCACTACTTATTTACGTAGCGAACTCTCCCGTCTTACCCGCCGCATCAGCGCGGCCTGCAATCGCCAGCACCAACTGCTGCTCCACGGCCATTCGCGCCTGCTTGATCTAGAGCGGCTGCTCTACCTGCTGCAGCTGCTGGCGGCGCACCCCGATCTAGCGACAACCGATCAGGGCAGCCGCGAGGCCCTGGAAACGCTCGTTTCACCGCTGCCCAGTGGTGAGCTGCCCCAGCGGGCGGCCGCCCTGCTGCGCAAGCTCCATGGCGTCTGCTACGGCGACGCCGAGGCTGTACGCCGCGATTTGAGCTGGCTGGAGAGCCAGGGCTTCTTCTCCGCCACCCCCGTGACAACGGGTATTCAGCCCCTGACCCTGCTGGCTGCCACCTCTGAGGAGCAGGCCCCCCGCAGTGGCGGCGTCCATGGCGGCCAGCCGCCGATGGCTGATGCAGCGGTGTTTGTGCGGGTGATGACGTTGCTGCGCCATCTACTGCAGACGCCCTTTGACCGGCCGGCGGAAGGTCCGGGGGCACTGGCGATGCAGCGGCACCTGCTGGAGCGTCTCGCTGAGATCCCCGGCGGCCATGGCTCAGGTGAGCTGGCGACGCTGCGTAAGGACATCGAGAAGACCCTCACCCCCTATGGCTTTCGGCTGCACCACGACAACCCACGCCATGGCTACTGCCTTGGCACCGCCCTGCTCTCAGCGCCGCGGCTGGTGGAAATCCATGGGGTGGTGCAACACGCGGCCGAGCGGTTGGGTGATCCGACTGCGCAGGATCTGCTCGATGAGCTGGAGCAACGTCTGGCCTGGGGTGGCATCGAGGTGACGGCCGCGCCGGAGTTGCGCACCTATCTCGATGGCGCCCATCCCGGTGCGGAAAGCCAGCAGCAGGGCACCCTGGCTGAACCAAGGGAAGCTGAGCGGGTCGAGACGGCGATCCTCGAGCACCGGCGCGTACGCCTACTGCGCCAAAGCACCTTTGGCGGCGGCGACAACCGCGGCGAGGAGATCCGCGCCTGGCCCCTGCAGCTGGTCTTCTCAGCGGGGCTCTGGCACCTGGCCTGGGAGGACGACGCCATCGGCCGGCCCCATGGGTTGCTGCAGAGCGAACGGCTGGAGCAGCTGGTGTTCCTGCAGGCCGAACCGCGGGGTCGCCGCAACGAAACCGACCACAGCACCGCGCTCGCCAGGCTGCAGCGGCTGCTTCATCACTGCGGTGGCATCGAGCTGGGTGATGACCTCACAGCCCAGGAGGGTCTCTGCCAGCCCAGCAGCGAGCAGCGCCGCCGCCAGCTGCAGACCCTGCGCCTGTCCTGCAAGAGCGAGGCCTACGCCTCCATTCGCCAGGGACAGCTTCCCTTCTCCCTCGACCAGATCCGGCTGGAACGGCCGCCCAAGCAAGGGGAGACCACGGCTGCGGCCCAGGGCACCACAGCCGACTGGGTCCATCCGGAGCTGGCCCAGTTGCTGACGCCCAACCCCAGCGGCGATAGCCATCCCCACCCGCTGGAGATCGACCTGCCGCCCTGGATCCTGGCCCGCGGCAGCGCCCTGCGTCGCTGGCTCTTCTCCCACGGCAGTGCCCTACGCATCGAGGCACCGGAAGCGCTGCGGCAGGAGCAGCAGGGCCAGGCGCTGGAGATGCTGGCGTTGGCTCAGCGACGCCCCGGCAGCTGAGGGCCTGCTTGCCTCACTCCTCTTCTGTGCTGCCCAGGGGGACGAGCTTGATCTGCTTGCGGCCCAGCTTGATCTCGAACTCATCGCCTGGCTTGAGGTCGAGCATGGCGGTGTAGGCCTTGCCCACCAGGAGATTGCCGTTGAACTGGATCTTGGTGGTGTAGCTCAGCTTGCGGCCCCCCTTGCCAGTGCTCCTGCCGGCGCTATCGGTGCCAAGGTTTACACCCTTGGCATTCAGCAGTGCTTCATAGAATGCGGTGAAGTTAAGTCGCTCGCTGCCATCTTTTTTGATGCTCAAGTAGCCGCATTCGCGCACCAACTCAGACTTGGAGACATCGCCTAGTTCCTTTACCTTGGCGAGCAGATCTGGACCGGTAATCATCTGATGCTTGCCTGGTATTCAGAAAATACCAAACTCACACGCTTTGTCAATCCACTACATCAACAGGCAAGCCATTGCTGCCACAGGCTTCTGCAAAAACCAATAATGCAGTTACGCGATATGGCAAAAGGCGACTGTTAGCGCAGGGATTCGCAGGCTTCTCCGTCCCCGTTTCCATCGAGATAGCTGTGCCCCTGGCGCAGCAGCTCCTGGGCTTTGGCATAGGAGCTGATCTCACTGCACCGGTAACGGCGGCCGCCCGGGGTGGTGCCATCTGGGATGACCGCTGAGCGGCGCCCTCGCCGGAAGTCCCACGGCCGGGTGATGCCGCCCGGCACCTGCCAAACCCCTAGGCGGGCGCGACTGGCTCGTTCTTCTGCTTCTAGATAGGCCTTGGCATCACAGCCGCTCAGGTACTGGCGGTAGGCAAAGGCCTGGCCGTCTTCCACCAGCGCCAGGTTTATGTTCACGCCGCTGAAAACCTCGGCAACTGAGCGGCCGTAGCGATCGGTGGTTTTGATGTCGAGGCTTACTTCCCTGCCGATCGATAGGCGCTGCTGCAAATACGTGCGGGCCTTCTGGCCGTATGGGCTCTGGGCCGTCTCGGGGGCATCAATGCAAGCCAGCCGCACGGTGAGCGCCTTACCCGCCTGGCGCACGCGGATGGTGTCGCCGTCACCGATGGAGAGCACGGTGGCCTTGACGCCCTGAGCGACTACCTCCGCTGGCCAGGCCAAGGCCGCCAACGCAACCACAACCAGCAGAAACTTTCTAGCCATTGCCGGAGTTTGCACCGGCAGCCTTTTCATGCGGTTCCTGCATGACTTGGTTGCAGTTGGCTGATCTGCGCCAATCTGTATCTATGCCTCAAAAGACGCTGGGCCGCAATCAGCTGCTTCTTGCCTGCGCGATTGCAGCTTTGGCGGCAGGAAGTGCCCTAGCCCAGCAGCCGGTGCAACCGCTGCCCAAAGTGGGAGGCTGCCCGCTTGGCTACTACAGCTCTGGCGGCTACTGCGTGCCCAGCTCCGGGGACAACACCCGCGGCGCCATTGAGAAAAGTGGTGCTGGCTGTCCGCTGGGTTTCTATTCGTCTGGCAACTACTGCCTCAGCAGCCCCAGTAACGAGCGGGAAGCGATCCAGAAGAGCGGCAAGGGATGCCCCCTGGGTTGGTATTCATCTGGTGGGTACTGCGTCAAGAGCCGCTGATTTCCATGGGCTTCCGCTTCCGCCGCTCCGCCCGCCTGGGCCCACTGCGCTTCAACTTCAGCAAGGGTGGATTGAGCTCGATTTCAGTGGGCGGGCGGGGTGCCTCGTTCAACATCCCCGTCGCCCGGAGTGGTGGTGCGCGCACCACGGTGGGAGTGCCGGGCACGGGCCTGAGCTGGAGCGTGGAGCACGCGCCGGATCGTCCAGCCGTGATCCCAGCGGGGAGAGCGGAAGGGCTGCCCAACAGCCGCCGGCTGCGGCCCGGTCAGCTTGATGCCCTTAAGCAGCAGTTGTTGGAGGTGCTCCGCCAGGAGCTGTTTGCACCCAGCTCCACTGGGGAGCAGCTCTGGGAGCACGGCCTGGTGAGCCGTCTTGTTGCTGATGGCTCTTTATCTGCACGAACCGCTGGCCTGCTGGCTCTGATCGAGACGCCGGAAGCGATGGAGGGCTATGTGCTGCGAGCCCAGGGGCAGGACGATGCCAAACGCCGCGCCCAGCGCTGCATTGAGGCGGTGCAGGAGGCCTCACGGCTGGCAACGGCCAGGGGCTGGTTGCGCTGACTGCTCAGGCCAGGCGATCTTCTGAGAGCTGGCGGAAGGCATCGTTCAGCAACACCACCTCAGAAAACGACTGCTCGAGGTCAGAGAAGCGCTGGGGATCAAACAGCTGATCGAGATCGAAGTTGAGAATCGGCCGGATGCTGGCCGGCACGCTTAGGAAGTCATTCAGCTTGCGCAGCATCTCGGCAGCGCTGGCGTGGGCCTGCCGCAGCTTGTACTCCTCCGCCTCAAAGGCAGTCAGCGCCTGCTGCAACTGGGGAATCGCCGATTCGAGCAGTTCATTGCCCTCGGCTTTCTCCAGTGTTTCCACCAGCGCTGACGTCAGCCCAGCCAGCTTGGTGAGCGCATCGGCAGTCCAATGGCGCTCCTTGAGGCAAGCCATGGCAGCGCGCACCGCCCTGGCCTCCACCGAGAGGTCATCGAGCATGGTGATCCCAGCACTCTGCAGCCAGGTGGTCACACCGCTGGCTGCCCGCAACCGGCTGCGCTCCACCGGCGGGCTGATGCTGGTGGAGATAACGCTGGAATGGCGTTCGTTGCTATCTGAGTCAACCGTGCGGCACACCACATTGATCCTGGGGGTGTAAAGATCACCGGCCACGTTGAGAGAGTCGATTGCCCCAAACCGCTGCTGAACCATGCAGGGGTCATGGCGAAAACGTTGTTCCACCTGTTGCATGACCAGCTTGAGCTGTTGCTGGTTGTAGAGCAGAGCGGTATAGACCACCGCTGCGATGGCTGCCACCAGCACGGCCGCAATCAGAAAGAAATGCCAGTAGGCCAGCACAAACCCCAGGGCCAGCAAAGCCAGCAGGCCACCGCAACCGATACCGCAACCATTGTTCTGCTGGGCCATGGCTGCATATAACCAACCACCAGCTTGGCCTGCTGGGCAATGATCACCAGTTAGCTATCGCAGGAAAGCCAGGCGAGAGCAAAAGAAGGGTGGCGGCCATGGCTGGGCTGGCGCTGGGGCCAGGCCGAGTGACGCGATCGCCAGTGACCTGCCGGCACACTCCCCCTCCTCGCTCTCCTGTTGCTCTGGGCGACCTGCGCGCCAGAGAGCATCAACGGGACAGCAGAGCAGATGGCGGCGTCCACTGCGGCGGGCAGACCTGCCAGCCAGCCTTCCGCTTTTCGGCCCAGAGCTTGATCGCCTCCTCCCGGCTGATCTCCTTGCGGCACTTGAGCAGGGGCGCCTGTCCGGGGATCAGTTCGCCGGTGGTGAGTTCCAGGGCCTGTGAGTAGCGGCTGTAGCGAACCGGATTGAAGTGCAGCACCTGGCGCCCATCGCTGATCCAGCCCTCTTGCGGAGACAGCGGCGGCCGGCCGGAACTGTTCGTGACGTTCATCGAGAGCTGCTCAGGCCACCTCTGGCGCCCAGCCGTTCTGACGCGCTAGGTCGTCAGTCCAGCCCTGGCAGCGGCTGGTGAGGTGCTCGCCATGCGCAATTAGCCCCTGGTGCAGTTGGCAGGTGAGCATCGGGATGCAGTTCACCCCTGCGTGGTGCCTAAACCAGTGGCAGGTCATGCAGACCTTGCGCCTGCGGCTCTTCTGCATGGTGACCTCATCGAGATAGGGCCACTCCTCGATGGGGGTTTCGAGCCGGGCATTCAGTGCTGTGGGCTGGGGGAGAGGGGCACCCATGAATCATGGCCAATGCGTACGCGTGTACTAGCACGGTTGAATGGGATTGGTTGGCGCGGTCCTCGGTGCTGGATACCGTTCAGTCAGAGGAGAGATGCCGATGCTCCGCGAGCTTGTTCTGGCCATCGGCATCCCCCTGGTCCTGTTGTTGCTGGCGGTGCTGGCGATGGAGCAGTGGCGTGATCAGCTGCCGCCTTGGTTACAGCGGTTGGCGGAGCGTCCGTCTTGGCTCTGGAACACCGGCATCGGGCTGATCATTGGCCTTTCGCTGCTGCGCTGGCTGCTGCAGCGCTGAGGCTCAGGCTGGCTGGCTAATGCAGCTCACCGTGATGTGCTCAGAATCAGCTCCAGCTTTGATGTGGAGGTCGCCAATGCTCAGTCCGCCATTCGACGTGCTCTGAGCCAACAGGGAGCCCAAGCTCTCGGCTGCCGCAGGACCCGCCAGTTCCAGCGGCAGCGGCAATCCATAGAAGCCGAACAGCTGCTCGACTGTGGTGGCTGAATTGAAGTTGAGCGGCAGATCGAGTGAAAGCTCAGGCGGCTCTGGGTCGGGCTCAAACAGCCTGTTGAGCAGTGGCTCCAGCTTGATCCGCATCGCCACGAACACATGGTCACCCGGCATGAGCACCGTGGTGCCGCGGGGCATCACCACCTCCCGGCCCCGAAGGATCAGCGAGACGACGACGCCATCGGGTAGGGCCAGATCACTCAGCCTCTGTCCGGCCACGTGGGTTCGCGCCTTGACGGTGTAATCGAGGATCTCGCCATCGATCTGGCGCAGGGCGTTGATCTCCACCGACAGGGCCGGGGTGGGATCGGCGGGCCGGCCGATCTGCAGCCAGCGGGCCACCAGCGGCAGCGACCAGCCCTGGGTGAGTGCTGAGAGCAGCACCACGAAGAACACCGCGTTAAAGATCTGACCGCTCTTGGGCACGCCGGCCAGCAGCGGGAAGGTGGCCAGGGTGATCGGCACCGCGCCCTTGAGCCCCACCCAGGAAAGGAAGGTGATCTCACGGCGCCGGAACTGGAACGGCAGCGCCGACGCCCATACGGCCAGGGGCCGGGCCACCAGGATCAGCACCAGGGCGATTAGCAGCCCTTCCCAGGCCACCGCTAGCAGGCGACTGGGAAAGCTGAGCAGCCCCAGCATCACAAACAGCACAATCTGAGCCAACCAGGCGGTGGCGTCGTGAAAGGAAAAGATGCCGCGCCGGAACACGATCGAGCTGCTGCCCAGCACGATCCCGGCGATGTAGACGGCCAGGAAGCCGCTGCCGCCCAGCACCGCCGCCAGCCCAAAGGCCACCAGACCAAAGGCGAGGGCCAGTAGGGGATAGAGGCCCGGGTAGTCGAGGTTGATGCGGTTGATGGACCAGGTGGCCAGGCGCCCCGTCAGCAGCCCGGCGACGGTGCCCACGCCGAACTGGCCCACAAACAGCAACAGCAGCGCCTGGGGCGAATCGGCGGTGCCGGTGATCACGCCGATCAGGCCGAGCGTGAGGAAGATCGCCATCGGATCGTTCGAGCCGCTCTCCACTTCGAGGGTGGAGGTGAGCCTTTCAGGCAGCTTGAGGCCGCTGCTGCGTAGGACAGCAAACACCGCTGCCGCATCGGTGGAGCCGACGATGCTGCCCACCAGCAGGCCCTGCAGCAGAGGCAGCTTGAGCACCCAGGCGGCCGCCAGGCCAGTGATCACCGAGGTGAGCAGAACACCGAAGGTGGAGAGGACTAGGGCTGGCTTCCACACCTTCTGCACCGAGGTGATCGACGTGCGCAGGCCGCCGTCAAACAGGATCAGGGCGAGGGCAACGCTGCCGATGCTGTTGGCCAGGCTGTAGTTCTCAAAAGGAATCCGGCCCAAGCCTTCCGAGCCCGCCAGCATCCCCACAGAGAGGAACAGCACCAGCACAGGAACGCCGAGCCGGGCTGAGAACTTGCTGGAGGCGATGCCGAGCAGCAGCAGCACGCCTGCTAGGAGCATCGCCAGATTGATCCACATGTGCTCCGCGCCGGCTCAGGCCGTCTGAGGTTGGCTCAGATGAGCGTCAACTGCACTCAGTCAGGCGCATCACTTCCTTGCGTGAACCCCCAACTGGTGTTGGGCCGCTCTCAGCATGACCGCAGCGCAGCCCTGGTTCATGACCTTCAGCACTGTCTTTCACGAGCTGGCCGCGATCTTGGTGATTGCCGGTGTGATCGGGGTTCTGGCCCTAAAGCTGCGCCAGCCTTTGATAATCAGCTACATCATCACCGGCATCGTGGCGGGCCCGGCGGTGCTGGGCTGGGCCTCCGGTGGCAGTGAGATAAAGCTGCTCTCCAGCATCGGCATTGCAGTGCTGCTGTTTGTGGTGGGCCTCAAGCTCGACGTGGGGTTAATCCGCTCGGTGGGCCCGGTGGCGCTGGCCACTGGGCTAGGCCAGATCGTGTTCACTTCGCTGTTTGGCTTCCTGCTCAGCCTCGGGCTTGGTTTTGCACCCGTGAAGGCGATCTACATCGCCGTTTGCCTCACCTTCTCCAGCACGATCATCATCGTGAAGCTGCTCTCCGATAAACGGGAGATCGATTCGCTGCACGGTCGGATTGCGGTGGGTTTTCTTGTAGTTCAGGACATCGCCGTGATCCTGGCGATGATCCTGCTCACCTCTTTAACCGCCGCTGGATCGGGGGGCATCGCGGCCCAGGGAATCCGCCTTTTGCTGGTGGGCACAGCGTTTGTGCTGGGCACCGTGGCGACGATGCGCTGGGTGATGCCACCGCTGCTGGGCCGCTTGGCTCAGAACCAGGAACTGCTGGTGCTGTTTGCCGTGGCCTGGGCGGTGGGGCTGGCGGCCCTGGCCGATGGCGTGGGGTTCAGCAAGGAGGTAGGAGCCTTTCTGGGCGGCGTGTCGATCGCCTCAACCGCCTACCGGGAAGCGATCGCCTCACGGCTCACCGGCCTGCGCGATTTTCTGCTGCTGTTCTTCTTCATTGACCTGGGCTCAGGCCTCAACCTCACGGCAGCAGGCATGCAGCTCTGGCCAGCTCTGGTGCTGTCGCTGTTTGTGCTGGTTGGCAACCCGCTGATCGTGGTGGCGATCATGGGTGTGATGGGCTACCGGCGCCGAACTGGCTTCCTGGCTGGTCTCACGGTGGCTCAGATCTCGGAGTTTTCGCTAATCCTCGCGGCTCTTGGCTTGCGGCTCGGACAAATCGGAGAAGCGGAAGTCAGCCTGGTCACGTTGGTGGGTGTGATCACGATCGCGCTCTCGACCTACATGATCCTGGGTTCCGATCAGCTTTATGCCTGGCTGCAAGGTCCGCTGCGTATCTTCCAGCGGGCAACCCCATTCAGTGAATTGAAGGGCAGCATCAGTGGACCCGCCAAGGTGGATGTCGTTCTGCTGGGTTTAGGCCGCTACGGCAGTGCGATTGTCCGCCAGCTACGGGCGCACGACCTGTCGATTCTTGGCATCGACTTTGACCCCCAGGCACTGCGCCTGGCCGCTGCGCAGGGACTACCGGTGCAGTACGGCGATTCGGAGGACCCTGAGTTCACGGCCTCCCTGCCGCTGTCATCGGCCACCGTGGTGGTGAGCACCCTGCCCTCCCTGGAAAGCAATGCGGCCATCCGTCATGGTCTGGAATCGGCGGGCTTCCGGGGGCATTTCATCGCCACCGCCCACGACGAGGCCGAGGTGGTGAAGCTGGAATTGATCGGTGCTAATCGCACCTTGTTGCCGTTTCTCGATGCGGCCGAGCGGGCGGCCGAACTAATCGTTGAAGACCTGCACAAGCTGCGACAGATACAAAGTGCGCCGTCGTGATAATGCCTCTCTTACGCAACCTGCGCTGGTCCTGTTGCTGCTGCAGCGCTGAGGCTCAGGCCACCAGCTGCTGGTGCTGCACCAGAAACGCCTCAATCCATTCGTGATGGCGGCGCTGGCTGATGCGATCAGCAATTGAGGGTGCATCTGGCGGCACCTGAAAACGCTTGCGGAATGCCTTGGTGAGTCCTTCCAGTGCCGGGCGAGGTAGGGAGCGAATGGTGCTGTGTAGCTGGTGAATCGTGCCTGGATCAAGTGGGTCAAGGCTGGGATCTATCTCTCGCTGAGCAGTCGATTGGGACTCGCGCCTAGGCGCCACTTCTGCTGGCCTGCTTCTGGTGTTGGCGGTGGAGGCCGGAGTGGCTGAACTGGTGACCTCCCTCTGCTGCTTGTCATAGAGCGCCAGACCAAAAGGATTGCCAAAGGTCATCAGCGCTCTTTTCATCGCATCGGTCTCGGCTTCCTTGATCGCCGATTCATGGGCCTGGCCCAGGTCGGTGTCGATGCCATGGCCGGCGCCGGTGCCCTCTCGAACCAGGGGCGTCATGCCTCCGGCTGTGACGGTGATGCGTACGCGGGCGGTGTAGGTGACGCCCCAGCCGGGCTTCTGGTCCCGACCAATCAATCGCTCAGCCTGTGCAACACAGCGGACGGCGATGGTTTGGCGCTGCCAACCATCGAAACCAAAGATGCGGTTGGCTTCCGCGATTACCTGCCAACCCTCCAAATAGCTCACGCGGCTGCGGCCCTGCTCCCGCTGGCGCACTTTGGCCCGATCCAGCGGAGCGGCCAGGGCTGCGAGCTGCTCGGGGGAGAAGCCAAGGGGCTGAGCCTGGAGGACTTGCGGCGCCGCGGCTGACTCTGGGTTTGCCGAGCTCTCCGTATCGGACCGCTCAGCGGAGCGGATCACCTCCAGAGCGGAGGGCGGCCGCTGGGCCGGACGAGGAGCCGCGGGGCAGCTGCTGGTGCTGGACCCATTGGCGGAAGGAGCGGTGACGGTCATGGCGATGGGAATCGATGGAGCGAGAAAAAGAGAGGAGCGAAATCGGATCAAGAAGAAGGGGCCCGCCACTGCAGCGGGCCATGTCGCGGGGGCCTCTGCCCCCCTCCGGTCAGTGGATGCGCCAGGAGCGGCGGTTGAGCAGCTGGGCGCCGGTGATCTGGCGGCCGGCCTTGAGGGCCTCTTTGATGGCGTTTTTGTCCGGCTTGCTGGTGGTGGAGAAGGTGAGCCACTCGGCATCGAGGGCGTCTTCGTCGTCGATCACAACGGCCTGGGACTTGCGGCTTGTGAGCTCGTGATCGGGGAAGGAGAAGCGCGTAGCCGCTGGCTGCAGCTGGGTGAGGACAAAGATCAGCGATTCCTCCAACGCATCAGCCCGGCCGGCATCAGAGCGGGCCAGATCTGCGAGCCGCTTGGCCTGCTGCTGGCGGTAGGTGGCCTGACCGCGCAGGTGCTCGATCACCCAGCAAGTGGCATCGGCCTTAGCGGCGAGGGCCTTCTTATTCCCCTCTTCTGCCAGAAGAGCTGCTTCCAGCTCAGCCAAGGCCAGAGCGCGCTGCTCGGGATCATCCGTTTCCAGCTGCTCAGCCAGCTGGGAAATAGCGGTGGTGAGCTCCTGGGCTTCGCTGCCCAGCTGCCAGAGGGAACCAGAGCGCTGGAGGGAGCAGGCAGGGCCTGATGCCGAGGGGGCTGCCGCTGGGGCAGGGGCCGCGACTGGAGCAGGGATGGGTGTGAGAACAGCCATGACGGTGAGAAGGCGATGTGGATGGAAAGAACGGAACGGAGCGCCAGGGGCGCGAACGGCTTGGGCTGGGGGATCAGGAGCAGCCGGTGCCAGCCGGCACGGCCCAGAGCCCGGCCGATGGGCTGACCTCGGCCACTGAGATAGGCACCGGGGAATGGGATGCCATGCGGCGGGCTTCTCTCACCAGCGAGGCGGTGCCTGGGCCGCCAGGGAAAGCCACCACCAACACCGAGGCGAGCGAGCCCGGGGAGGTGTGGGCCACTGCTTTGGCAATGGCCTGCTGGAGCAGCTCGCGATTGCGGATCGGCCCGGCGGCCCGCCCATGGAGCTGCCATTGAGCTGGCATCACCAGGGCTGACCAACCCAGCTGCTGGGCAGCGCGACCAATGGCGGCATCAGCGCCGCGGGCACCGCCATGGAGAACCAGATGCACCAGCCGACCACCGCTGCGGGCGAGCAGCTCAGCGGCGATGCGCTGCTGGGGCCAGGCCAGATCACGACCACCACCGGCCGCGATCACCAAAGAACGGGACGGGGCTATTGCAGGGCTAGATGAGAGATAAAGATCCATGAATCAGCTGCCAGAAGTGACAACTGATCGGGGCAACACACCGCAAATAAAAGAGCGGCAGTGCTGGCGAGATCAGGGGATTTGATTACCGCAGGCGATGGGCTCGGGGCCTTTGGCGCAGCCCTTATTCTAGCAGTACAAGTGCACTGTAGAGCGGGTGGAATGACTGCAGGGCAATGGATCTATGCAAAACCTGGCCCTGCTCGGAGGGATCTGCAATTGATAAGCAGCCCCACCTGATTCAGCTCTGAATACCCAAGCGGCAGCGCAGCCGCGCGAGGAAACTTGGAACCTTCCACCTCCCCATCCGCGCGGGCGAATGCCCGGCCACCGCAGCCGCGGGGAAGTGGCCCTGCCTTCCACCCCCAAATCACCGGCCCCAGAGCGGAGGGCGGCGGCGGCTGGCCGATGCAGGCCACGGCCCAGCCGTGGCACGCTGAAGGACGGCCGCTGCCGGCCGTAGCCGTGCGGTGTCGTGATCAGCCCCAAGCCAACCGCTCCGCAGATCTCAGACGCCCTGCAACCCGTCGGGCCGCTCAGAGCCACCTTGAATCGTTGAGGTTTGCCCTGCGAGCCTGAACTAAGTCATGCTTCTACTGCGCCACGGTTGCCAGATCCGCTGATGGTGGACGTCTTCGATGCTGGCCGTCGGCTACTGGGCAGCAGAAAGATCAACCCCGAGGAGTGCTGCGTTCGCCCGCTCGAAGGCCGCAGCCGTTCCCGAGTGGCTTGCCCAGGGATATGAGCGGCAGTGAACCTCGAAGCTGTGACCCATGCTCAATGCCACCGACCCGGCATCGATGCCGCGCAGGTGGCCACGCAGGCTGTAGCTGTGCCGGAAGCTGTAGGGCACTAGCCGCTCACCTTTGGCAGCCAGGAGCGCTTTGAGGCTGCACCATCCGTGCTGGCGGTTGAGGTAGGTGCCGATCGCATCGCCAGCGCCGGTTCCGCTACTTAGCGGCGGGAGCTCGATCAAGCCCGCCTGCCACCGCCCCATCAGGTTCCACTGCTGCACCGTGCCTTCTGAATCCACCAACGGCAGCGGATGCACTCGCCGCGGTTCAGTGTCGCCGCCGCCGCTGCGTTTCCGATAGCTGCACCACCAGTAGGGCTGGCCGGTGCTGCGGTCCTTTTGCACCGAGAGGTGCAGGAGCTCGATCGGTCTTAGGCCGAGTTCGGCTAGAAGCCGCACCGCTTCTGCCCATCGCCCGCCCGCCGCATCGACTGGCAAGGAAGCCAGGAGGTTGATGATCTGTTGATCCTCGATTGGATCACCCTTACTGCGGTTGAGATCTTGTGTGGGCCTGCTGCCAATGTGCGCGCGGAGATCGGTGGGAGGCAGCCACATCGCCGGGAAGCCCTCGCGATCAACGCAGTAGCGCAGAAACTGCGATAAGGACTGAGCTCGAATCTGTCTCATCCGACTTCCCGTAGCCCACTCCCGGATCATCTGATCCAGCAAATTGGCGGGGGAAGTTGGCGCCTTCTGGCTGGTAAGAACCGCAACGGCATCGGCAATCACAGGCGCATAGCTGTGGTTCCACGTGACCTGCTTGACCGCACGGCCGTGCTCCATCTTTTGCACTCGGAACCGCTCAACGGCGCCAGTCCAGTCCATGACTGGCTTTGGTGCTTTGCCATCAGCAATCTCAGCTGCGGCCTTCAGGGTGTGCCCCTCTGCAACCAGTGGGTAGATATTGCGTACACGGGTGAGAACATCACCAACTGACGCTTTGGCCCAGTCGAAAGGAAGGAAGACGGTCTGCTTGGGCTGGCCGGGGTTACGGAGCTCTAGTCGCACCTGGCCGCGGAACTCGTAAACGTTCCAGCCCTTGGCGGTGCTGCTGCGCACCGATGTTCTGAGAGCTTCTGACCAGGACTCCTGGCGACGTATCGCTGGCATAGCAGGGGCCCTCGACAGCCCGCTTGTGGGCAAGATGTGGGCAAAACTAGCCCAGCCTGACCGGACAAGGCCACCCAGCGTCGACCAAAACCCTGATCAACACTGAAACGGCCTTATGGGGGCTGAACCCAATAGCCGCTTTGGGAGCACTAGGTCGCAGGTTCGAATCCTGTCGCCCCGACTGACTTTTCACCGATCATCCCTCAGGGGCGTGCCCAAAACGTGCCCAAAACCGGGTGCATAGGCACGGTGCCTGGGCGGGCGTGCCCAAATTGAGCTGGGGAGATCAGGCTGGTCTTGAGCAGTGCCGCCTGGTGCCCATGGGTCAGCGTCTGATCATCTCCGACAACCGGGAGGATCCCGGCAATCCGTTGATCCTTGATGGCCAGGCGATCGATGAAGCCGCTCGGGATCCAGTGGCCATCGGCAAATTGATGGTGGATCAGGCCTGGGCTGAGGGCATAGACCCCACCGGTGGCGGCCTGTACTACGAGCGCAACAGCAACCAGCACCGCCGGCTACAGGTCTTTGAAACAGGCAGTGATGCTTCATGACCGGCGGCTGGGTGCGGGTGCTGGCCACCGCCGAGCAGGTCCGCAAGGAGCGTCCTGGGATGGAGCATGCTGCCAAGGCGGGCCTGGTGAGGATCCATGGCACCCACCGGGGTGTGCTGCTGGTGGAGTTCCTGGACGTTCCTTGGGGCTGAGCAGGCACCGCAGAACTCCGGTCGGCAGCGGCCGTCCTTCAGCGTGCCACGGCTGCGCCGCGGCGTGCATCGGCCAGCCGCCGCCGCCCTCCGCTCCGGGGCCGGAGTGGGGGTGGCGGGCAGGGCCGCTTTCCCGCGGCTGCGGTGGCAGAAGCGCTGCCAGCCGGCAGGGGGATGGGGTGAGGCTCAAAGTTTCCTCGCGCGGCTGCGCGGCCAGCTGGGCATTCAGTGCTGAATCTGGTGACCTTGCTTATCAGCTCGCCGATCCATCAGCGGATGGCTTTGCTTTGCGCAGATCCATTGCCCTGCAGCCACTTTGCCCGCTACTTAGTGCGTTTGTACTGGTAGAATAAGGGCTGCGCCAAAGGCCACGAGCCCATCGCCTGCGGCAACGAAATTCTCGGACAACTTGCCCCGTTCGTTTGCTCTGTAGCTCATGAGCTTGTCCTCTGCTGCAGTGGCCCAGGCCGCTGCATTGCCTCTCCCTGGTCTCCTGCCGCCGCCGGTGCTGGCGCATCGCTCGGTCGTCATCGTCGCCGCCGGTGGCCGTGATCTCGTCTGGCCCCAGGAGCACATCGCCTCCGCCCTGCTCCAGCGCAGCGGTGGCCGGCCTGTCCATCTGCTGCTTCATGGCGGGGCCCGTGGCGCTGATCGCGCCATCGGTCGTGCGGCCCATCAGCTCGGCTGGCGGGTGCAATCCCTCGCCGCTGATTGGCGCCGCTATGGCCGCAGTGCTGGCCCCATCCGCAATCGCCTTCTGCTGGAGCAGGCCCTGGTGGAAGCCCAGGCCCACACCTCCCCAGCCTTCAGCGTCTCGGTGCTGGTGATCGCCTTCCCCGGTGGGCCGGGCACGGCCTCGCTGGTTCAGCAGGCCCGCCGCTGCTCCTCCCGTTCGCCGGTGCCGGTGGTGGTGATGGAGGTGCCGCCGCCGTTCTCGCCGGAGCCCTTCGCCGCGTGAGGGGCAATCGCCGCCCCGTTCTTCTCGTCTTCCATCTCCATTCACCACCCCATGGCCGTTCTCACTGCCCCCACCGCTCCGCTCTCCCCATCTCTCCCCCAGGCCGCCGGGCCGTCCTGCACCCTGCAGCGCTCTGCTTCCCTCTGGCAGCTGGGTATCGAGGCCCAGGAGCTCACCACCGCCATCGGCCAGCTGGCCCAGCAGCTGGAAGCCGATGACGACGACACACGCGCCCAGGCCCTCGCCGAGCTCGAGGCCGCCCTACTCGCAGAAGAGGGCAACAAGCAGGCCCTCTCAGCCAAGGCCGATGCCACCTGCTGGGTGATCGAGCACCTGCGTGGCCAGGCCACCTACCGCCAGCAGCAGGCCAAGCGGCTCACCGCCCTGGCCGCCGGCGACAACGGCCGCGCCGATGCCCTGGAGCACTCCCTCGTGCTGGTGCTGACCCGCCTGCAGCCCAAGGCCACCCGGTTCAGCTTTCCCAACCACGAGCTCACCTCCCGCAAGTCCTCAGCCGTCGAGATCGACGACGAGGAGGCCCTCGATCCCCAGTGGCTCGCCGTCACCACCACCAGCAAGCCGGACAAGGCCGCCATCAAAGAGGCCCTCAAAGCAGGCCGCCACATCGAAGGCGCCCAGCTCCTCTCCCGCCGCAGCTGGCGCATCCACTGACGGCCAGAGGCCGTTTCAAGCAGAGCGACACATCACCCATCACCGGAGCCATGGATCTCTCCAGCTACGCCAGCGCCACCAGCAGCAACAGCCCCACCAGCACTCGGCCCAGGGGTCACATCTGGTCGACCCGGCTGTGCAGCTGGGTGGTGCCGATCACCCGCAAGGGCAGCCGCCGGCCCTCCCCCCAGCACATCTTCTGCAGCGAGCCGCCCTGCTGGCTGTTAATCGAGCCGCTCAACACGGAAGCCACCGCCAGCTGAGCTGATCTCTCCCCGTCCCCGCCATCACGCCTCAGCTCCCACACCTCATCCCCTCGCCGCCATGACCTGCACTTTCTCCGCCGAGCAGATCACTGCCCTCGCCGCACCGCTCGATCGCGCCAAGGTGCGCCAGCGCGAGCAGGGCCGCAATCAGGTGAGCTACCTGGAAGGGTGGCAGGTGATCGCCGAGGCCAATCGCATCTTTGGCTTTGACGGCTGGCAGCGGGAAACCGTCGCCCTCCGCTGCGTCAACCAGAGCGAACGCACCATCGGCCGGGAGCAGAAACCAGGTTGGGGCGTCACCTACACCGCCCGGGTGCGCATCACCGTCGGTGAGGGCTCAGGTGCCCAGCTGATCCGCGAGGGCTGCGGCGCCGGCCATGGCATCGACACGGACCTGGGCCAGGCCCATGAATCCGCCCTCAAGGAGGCCGAAACCGACGCCATGAAGCGAGCGCTGATGACCTTCGGGAATCCGTTCGGGCTGGCCCTCTACGACAAGCAGCAGCGGGAGGTCACCAGCGCCGCAGAAGCAGCTGATCGGCCCAGGGCCGCGTCCGCCACTGGTGTCAGGCCGACGCCCCTGCGGGTGGTGCCAACAGCGCCAGGTCCAGCTGCACCCCGGCCACAGACACCGGAGGAGCACCAGGCCACGGCGACATCGAAACCTGCGCCACCCAAGGCCGCTCCTGCTCCACTTGCACCAGCCGCCGCAGCACCGCGACCGCAATCCGATCCCCGTCTGGCTCCTCTCGACCCGGCGACCATCCGCCAGCTGCACGCCACCATCCGCGCCTTGCCCGCCCCAGTGCTGGAGGGGTTCAGTGAGGCCTTTCGCAAGCGCTTCCAGGTGCCCGCCGATGCCCCCTCAATTGCGGATCGGATCTGCCAGCGGCAACACCACGACTGGATCGAGACGTTTCTGGTGCAGCACCAGACACCGCCGTCAGGGGTAGCTGCTCTCCAACACGTCTGAGCTGATCAGACTCCGAATAACCACCTTGGGCTTGAGGCCTGCACGAGCAGCCCTTTGCTTCCCGTCCCATGCGCCATTCCCTCGGCCGCGTCGTCGCCACTGCTGCTGTCGCGGCTTCCGTCCCGGAGGAGGTGATCATCGGCCTGCTGGATCGCCATGCCGCCCGCGACTGGGGCGAACTCGACGCCGAGGACAAGGCCACCAATGACGCCGATCACAGCCAGGCGGAAGGCCGCCTGTTCTCCAACTACGAAACGCCGGAGCACGGAACGATCTGGGTGATCACCGAGGACCTGCGGGGTGAAGGCGGCGGTCCAATCACCACGGTGCTGCTCCCTGAGGACTACTGAAGGGAACACGGTCACCGCAGCGGCAACCGTGCTAGTACATGCGTACGCATTGACTCTGAGTCATGGGTGTTCCTCTGCCCCGCCCCACAGCACTGAATGCGCGGATAGACACCCCAGTCGAGGACTGGCCCTACCTCGACGAGGGCGTTCTGCTCAAGACGCGCAGCCGCAAGGTTTGCATGACCTGCCACTGGTTTCGACACCACGCCGGCCCTAATTGCATCCCCCTGCTCACCTGCCAGCTGCACCAGAGCCTGCTGGCCCAGGGCGAGCATCTCACTCACCGCTGTCAGGGTTGGACGGACGACATGACGCGCCAGCGGGGCTGGTGTCCGGAGGTGGCATGAGCAGCAGCAGCCGGCGGCCAGTGGTGGGCGTTATGGGTGCGGGGGACGGTGCCTCGTCAGAAGCCATGCGTCTGGCGGAGGAGCTTGGCGAGTGCATCAGCGCCAGGGGTTGGGTGTTGCTCACCGGTGGCCGCCCGGCGGGCGTGATGACGGCGGCCAGCCGCGGCGCGGCTCGTGTGGAGGGACACCTGGTGGTGGGGGTGCTGCCCGATGAAGGGAGCGGTGGCCACAGGCAGAACACAGCAGACCTGGATCTGGCCCTGTTCACCGGCATGGGTAAGGCCCGAAACGTGATCAACGTGCTCAGCGCCGATGTGGTGGTGATCTGCGGGGGCGGCGGCCCCGGCACGGCATCGGAAGCTGCCCATGCGCTCAACGGCGGCCGGCCACTGATTCTGCTGGCGGTGCCCGCGCTGTGGCGTGAGTTCTTCTGCTCGCTCGCCGCCGGGGTGGAGAGCACGAGCGACGTGCAGGAGTGCTGTCGATTGATCGAGGCTCGACTTCAAGAGGCATGAGCCGACCATCACCTCGTGTCCCCCTGACCCCAAAGGAGGGTTGGTTGAGCGACGGGCGCCAGGTGCTGCGCTTCCGTCCGACGCGCTGGGAGCGCACTTACCAGCGGCTGGAGATCACCAGCGGCGAACTGCTTCCTGGCGAGCAGGTGCCGCTGCTCAAGAACCGCCGGGAGATCAGCCGGGATGAGGCCCTCAAGCTGTGGGCCACCAAGCGCCAGGAGGGCTGGAGACCCTGCAGCCCCCAGTGGTGATGGGGTGTGGGCCAGGAGTGAGGTTTGCCGTACTGACACCACGGCCAAACGGCTCTATTAATGAATCAGAGGCCTCGACCAGGGCAGCACCAACCAGTTCCCTGCAACCGGCCCAAGGGCGCCCGACACGGGGCGCCCTTCTTCATGGTTGATGGGCCAAACCGCCAGCCATGCCCGCAATTGATGAGCAGGCCGAGCGGACAGATCACAACCAGTCGACTGGAATCGCGTCCCAGCCGGCGGGATTCCACGGGGCCATCAGCGCCTCAAGCCCCCGCAGCTCGGCGGCGTCTTCCGGTAGCAACCAGGCCTCTTCCCATCCATCCATGATCACCACCGGCATGCGGTCGTGGATCGGACGCAGCAGGGCGTTGGGGGTGGTGGTGAGGATGCAGCAGGTCTGGAGCTCGCTGCCATCAGGGGCGATCCAGTGGTCCCACAGGCCGCCCAGCCAGAAGGGGGCGCCGTCCTGGCGGCGGATCCAGTAGGGCTGCTTCTTCCCTTTGGGGTCATGGCTTGCCCCTTCCGGTGGCGGCCGCCATTCGTAGAAGCCATCGGCCGGAATCAGGCATCGGTGATGGCGCCAGGGACCGCGAAAGAACGGCTTCTGGCTCACCGTTTCGCTGCGGGCATTGATCGGGCGGCTTTTGCCGTGGGTGTCCTTCAGCCAGCTGGGTACCAGCCCCCACTGGGCGAAGCCCACCTCAGGTCGGCCCTGCTGCTGCCGCTGGATCAGCAGCGGTTGGCCGGGCCGCACTTGCTGCCTCGGCTGGTAGTGCTCAAGGAAACCATCCGGCAGCGGACCCTTCAGCCGGGGGAGCAGCTGATCGATCGTGGTGGTGAGCGAGTAGCGGCCACACATCAGCGATGCCTGCGGATCCAGTTGGGACTGTTCCCAATCTGCGTGGCCTGACTCCTGGCAGTGCAACCGCGATGCCGACCGCCATCCAGGAGGAGCGGGAGTCTGATGGGACCGTGCCATGTCAACGCTGCCTTGTTGATCGTCAGAACCTGCGAGCGCTGACAGGCCTGCTCGCAGGCATTTCATTCGGATGGGGCGGCCCCCTATGGCGAACAGGCCCGCCGCTATCTGCAGAGCCGGTCGCGAATCGGCAGCATTGTGCGACTGATCCCGCAGACCATCGATCGCTACGGCCACACCGTCGCCGAAGTGATCGGGACGGTGAACCTGAACCTGGCGCTGGTGGAAGACGATATGGCTTTCGCCTACCGGAAGTACCTGGGCCAGTGCAACACCAGGGAGTATCTCGATGCTGAGCTCCGGGCTTCCCGCAGCCGCTACGGAGTGTGGCAAGTGCTAGGTGGCATCACCCGCCCCTGGGATTTCCGCCGCAGCCGAACAGCAGGGCAATCAGCAAGAACGACTGAGTCGATTCCTGTTAGCCGCCGCTATCGCTGTGTTGAGATCGGCTCGTTTCCACGCGGGCAGGAGCTGCTGCGCCAGGGCCACACCTATCTGGACTCGAATGGTGATGGAAAGGCCTGCGAAAGTCTCCGATGAAGGGACGGACACCCGCACCTTGTTGCTCTGGTCACCAACAGCCTGATCGTTATCGTCCAGATAACTGATGCATCACCATGGCCCTCATCGGATCTGAACTGCTCGCCAAAGTCAAGGAACAGGGAGATGCCTCCAAGTCCGATCTGGTGCGAGCCGCCGGCTACCTCAGCAACAAGAAGGACGGCAGCGAGCGGCTGAATTTCACGGCCTTCTATGAGGCACTGCTGGAAGCCAAGGGCTTCAGCCTCGGAGATGGTGGCGGCAACGGCAAGGGGAAGGCCGGCCGGAGCTTGAGCTACGTGGCCAAGGTGCAGTTCAACGGCAACCTGCTGGTGGGCAAGGCCTATACTGCTCTGCTCGACCTCAAGCCTGGCGATGAGTTCGAGATCAAGCTGGGCAAGAAACAGATCCGGCTGATCCCTGTTGGCGGCAGCGACGACGAGGATTGAGGGACGCATTGACCTCTGTTACGGGTGGCGTCAAGGCCTCAGGCGCTGTTGGCATGAGGCACAACTTTCCCTAGGCTTGCTGTCCCCGGCGCAGGGGCAAGGTGCACGAAAACCGGCTCGTCAAGGACTGCCTGCGGCGGCACAACGGTGCGATGCTCTTCATGGCACCGGAGGGGTGCCGTCTACTTCGCAGAGATGCTTAAGGCCAATGGCGAGCAGCCCTTCGAGAGCCAATACATTCCTATCAACCCTGATCATCTCGCGGCCGAAAACTATAAGATCTATTTGGCTCAGCACCGACAGCTGATCGCCGCGAGACTCAACTAGTTTTTATAGCCGAATGGCAAAATGGACGTATCGAGGGTCAATGGACACTTGTTGGAAAAGAAATCCATCTCAGGGTGCGGGGAGAGGATGATCACCGACGGGTCAATGGTACCGCAGGGAAACCGCGTGGTTCAGATTTGTCAGAGCCTGTATGTTGTGGTCAGGAGTAATCATCGCTAAGTTCCTTCAACAGAGCTCCGATCAGTCGATTGTCGTTCATCAGATCGGCATGTTCCGGCATGGCGTTGCTTGTTGTGTAATTCTCCACTTCCTCCACCTGTAGCCAGGTTGGTACGCGTCCCTCTTGGGCTGCTGCAGCCAGGTCTGGGCGGAACCCTGCTAGCTGGTTCGGAGATCTCAGAGTTGGATTACTGCCATCAATCGGGAAGGCGCGGCGAGCCAGTTCCAGAAACGAGCCTTCGAAGCCTCCCAGACGGCTGGCCTCCTCCTGCTCAATAGGCAGGGTGAAGACGCGGATTGGTTTTCTGGCAGCTAGGGGAGCTCCCTCGGGAGACTCTGCCCAGAGATCGTCAGCAAGTTTGTGTACGGATTTCATTGTCGCGATTGGTGCCAGTAAGTCGATGCTGGAGATCGTGATGCGGCCTACCTCTCCAGACCCCGGAGCGGGAACCAGGGAAGCCTGTTCCCGGTGAAGCCGTTGTGCAAAGGCCGACAGCCAGACCACGCCAGAGCTATGAACAATGAAGTGGATCGTCATGGGATTGGCTGGAGCCATCGCGGCTTCCAACAGCCGGTTCATCGCCCACCAGCCGATACCCCTCTCAACGTTGCTGGCGTCGTCTTGGAATACCCGCTCGGCCTCACCTTCGAGGGTTCGCCACACTGGTTGTAGCCAGTCTTGCGAGTAGCGAACAAGGTGACTCATTGTGGCTCCAGGAAGCCCGCCGGTGATCCCGTGGATCCGACGACTACGCGCGTTCAGCAGATCGATCACCAGCTCCTGCACATCCTCGCGCCAGATGATAAAGAGAGGAAATATCGAAGGATAGGTGGCCTTGATGTGGGCTGTGACGATCGCTGCCCTTTCGGCCATCGCCTTCATTGATCCCAGCCCACTTTCTACAAACAACACAAGCTGCCGGTAAGGAGATTGTGTTTCACCTGAGCTCAGCAACTTTGTGGTTTCTTCCACAGTGGGCTTGTCGCTGACAAACACACCATTTCGTACAAACTGACCGTCTCGGGTATGGAGATAGTGCCCCTGAATCATGATCCGTGTCACTCCTTGAGCCTGATCCCGTCCAAGGGTCAGGCATGGCTCCATGCCGAATAGTCCTGCCAATGCCTGGCCCTCATTGGCATACGGTACGCCCAGGCGAATAACCCAGGCGTCGAGTAGATTTGTACGCCAGTCTTCGTAGTGCCATAGCGCAACGCCTTCCCAGGCCTGACCACTACCATCGACCCAACTGCTCCATGACTTTCCCCTGGAGTTGAGGACTAGGAAACCTCTATCGTCATAGCCAATCAGAACAAAGGCATGGCTGGCGCCGCGTGTACTGGCTGCTGGGTCATAGTCAATAGCGCCGCCCTTTGGTGTGTCCCAGCCAGAATGGATTCGTGCCGACACAACCACAGCCCCCACTTCCTTCAAAGCGGTTTGGAAATCAAGCAGCGCTCGTTGCAATCTCGCATAAGCGCCGAGTGTTATATTCCTAGCCTGCTTACATCGCTCGATAGTAAGCACCCAGTTCAGAGGATCGGCAGTATCCTCAATACGATCCTTAAGGCATACGCCGTTCTGCTGAAAGCCTCGTAAGACCCCGCGCAAGGTAGAGCCGTGCTGTTCTTCATCCAGAAGTTCGTCAAAGGCCTGACCCATTCGGTAGAGCATCACTGCGCTCACCCGGTTCGGCTTTGGCACTCTACCCTTCGGATCCCATGATCCTTCCTTGCCATCCCACATCTGTCTGATGCGGAGAAGATCCACAACGTTTGCGGTTGCAATCCCCGTGCATCTGGCGTCGATGTCCTGCTCATAGAGAAAACGACCGCCATTGCCAATGCATTCTCTATGGGCCGCTGTGGGCTCCAACTTGCGCGGTAGGTCGATTAGCGGTGGCTGATAGATCCTGTCGTTGAGATCGACGCTATCCTGCCGGACCATTGTCACTTTAGGAGCCTCCTGCTCTTCAGGCGGATGGCACACCAGCAGCCTTTAGAGCGGCGCCAAAGTGCCTGGATGCGCTCTTGAATCCCTGGTCATTGGCATGCAGTTCATCTGCCCATTGCGTGGGTAAAACTGTTCCCCTTAGATCTACATGAACCCCTCTGGGGTTCTCCTTGCATACCTTCTTGGTGATGGCATTGAGCTTGTCGATCAAGATACGGATCAGTGCACTACCGGTGGCATTGTCAGGGAAGAAATGGGCTCGCAGAGGATCGCCTGTCCAGTTGGCTGCCCAGAATGGCTTGTTCGGATTATTCTTAGGCAAGCTTTTCACCTGTACATAGTCGTATCCATGGATGTAGACCTTTAGCCGAGGAAAGGCCAGAAACGGGAAACGACTATCAATTGACTGAAGCAAGCTCCGATAAGAGCTCTCAATAAAGGCAAGGCGTTCGCGCGTGGCTTCGGTATCTAGGTGCCATTCAAGTGTTTGGCTCGGATCATAGTCTTTCACCATGGCCTTGAGATAGGACACATTATTCTCATCGGCTCCGACCACGTCGTTGCCGGCCCCCGAAAACAAAAAGCCGTGAATGTTTAGATCGCGCAGGTGAATTAGCTCAGTGAGTGTATTGAGATATTCGGCGTTGTTGATATCAAGCATATTCTTTAGTGTGTCACCTGCTCTGCTCGTATCGTAGATCAGGTATTCCTTGCCGAGACTGTCGATCAGTTCACGAATGAAGAAGGGGAATTGAAACCAGGAGTCGCCTTCCGCATAGAGGATCGGCCGCGCTGGATCCTGCTCAATTGCTTCCTCAAAACTGCGCTTACGATTCGTGCGTTCAATTTTGTTAGCGAAATCAAAGGCGAGTTGCCCCTGGGTTTCCTCGTCAACATTCATCGCGGCCAAGTCGACCGTTTCAGGGTTGAATGTGAGGGCAGGTGAAAATGGCCTTGCGCGGATGGGGTCCGCAATGAAATATTTCTCGATCTCAGCGCGAGGCGTCTCTGGATTGAGGAGCTTGCTGCGTAATTCTGAAATCGTGATTTTTGGGCTCATTGACAAGACATCCAACTGATGTCTTGATAGCTACCAGGACAATCTCCGCCAAGGCGTGCCAAGGCCTTGTGATGTTTCGTTAGGACTTATTGCTACCACATGGCTTCGATATGCCTAGGGGTTCAGTCCCGCAGCAGATCACCGCTGCTCCAGCCACCGGTGCGCCGCACCCGTGACGGCCGGGACGGGGTGGTCTTGGGCATCTGCCGATCGAAGCTGCCCCCGCGGGGCCATGGCGACGGAGAAGGCAACGCCTGGTGCACCGACCAACTGCTGGATCCAATCGCCGGTGCGGGGTTTGGCGTGAACTCGGGCGATCAAAGCCGGGGCCTTCATCGACCTGGCTTTGGTCAGAGTGGCGGGCTTGGCTGCAGGGCGTTCGTTCAAGCCCCATGGCCAGGAATCGGCCGTGCCGTGGCGGGTCACCGCGCGGGTGATCCGCAAGGTGGGTGATCGTGCCCTGATCGCACCCCCAGCATGCGTTCTGCAAAGGTGACCCCACAGGCCGCCCCCGCCCTGCGTACGGGGTCAATATTTCTACTGCAGATATCATAGAAAAGAGCCACTGTTGCCTCTCACTTGAAGAAGCTTATTGGACCACTGCGCAGAGCATTGATCTATGGCCTGATTAGTTATGCTGGGCTTGTTCTGATCAACAACTCAGAGCTGGACCTCCCTAACATGTGGATCGCGTATCTGCCGATGTTTATCGGTGTCTATGTGGTGACGCTGTGGCTAGATAGGAAGCTTGGGGATTGATTGCCTCAGGGTTGGGCTCCTATTCATCAATCGATGACCAGGGCGAGCGAGCTGATCACAACCAGTTGACCGGAATCGCCTACCAGCCGGCGGGATCCCATGGAGCCATCAGCGCCTCCAGGCCCCGCAGCTTGGCCCGCTGCAAGCCGCCCCAGCCGAGAGGGCATCGCGTACGGCGCCAGGGGCTGCGAACGGATCGGCCTGGTCCCCGTAGATGCGGCCATCGGCCCACTTTCATCCAAACCACAACTGGCTTTCGGTGTCGCTGTCGATCAGGGCCCTGCAGCGAGTTGAACGCCGGTGCTGAGCAAAGGGCCAGAGGATCGGCCCTTGAACCGAGGCACTCAGGCAACGACCGGTACGGGCGCGACAACCGGTTCGGTGATCACCTCCATGCTCACCAGCTGGTGCTCCCCGAAGGAACGCAGGAAGGGCACATCGGCGGCGTCGCGGCCTCTGGCGATCAGCACCCGGCCGCAGCGGGGACTGTTGTGCCGCGCATCGAAGGTGTACCAGCGGTCGGCGAGAAAAACCTCGAACCAGGCCGAGAAGTCCACCGGGGCAGTGCCGATCGGGATGCCGGTGTAGCCGAGATAGCCCGTGCAGTAGCGAGCGGGAATGTTGAGGCAGCGGCAGAGGGTGATCGCGAGGTGGGCGAAGTCGCGGCAGACGCCGGCGCCAGAGTCAAGGGTGTCGTCGGCGCGTTGGTGCGGAACCACGGCCCCGTAGTCAAAGCGGATGTGTTGATGCACCCAGTCGCAGATGGCCTGGACCTGCGGCCAGCCGCCGGGGATGCTCCCGAAGGTCTCCCAGGCCAGACTCATCAGCGCGGCGGTATCGCAGTAGATGCTGGCATTGAGGAAGCGGTAGGTCTCCATTGGCAAGGCCTGCACCAGGCACGACGGCGTGGCGGGAAGTACCAGATCGGTACTGTCGGGGCGCTCGATGGTGGCGCCGTAGCGGAAGGTGCCGAGGCCGCTGGCGGCGATCAGGCGGCTCCAGCGGTTGCCGCTCTGATCCGTGAGCAGCTCGAAGCTGCGATCAGGCTTGAGTTCCACTGTTTCACGGGAGCGGAGGTTGCTACCAGGCTGAGGTGGGGATGTACCAGGGCAAGCAGCGGCGTGGTCGCCTCGCAGTGGAGCCTGAGTTCGCAGCCGATCGAGAGGTGCACGGACGGCCGGTTACAGCAATGACCTGAAGAGTCCTGGCGAGGGCCAGCAACCAGCGAGGTGCTCACTGCCGCCATGCCAGCAGACGCGCACGCCCGTGAGGCCATGCCGACGGAGAGTGGGAGTACCGATCAGGTCAGAACAACCCTGCGGACACGTTCTCTGCCGTCGAAAAGCAGCTGGCCGCGGCCAGGTTGAACACACTGACAACAACTAAACGACTACTCAGGCATCACTCCGGCAGCACAAATCCATCTAACCGGGTTCGGGCGACTTCCTGGCCTTTCCGTCGGGCCACGGTGGGGTCGTCATAGGCCACCCAGGCCAGCAGACGGCCCTTACTGCGTTGCACCTCAAGGCCTTCCGGCTTGTCACTTCCCTCTTGTGGTCGGCCAGGGCGGCCATCACGGATCCAAAGCAACGGCTCCGGTTCCTCCACCGTGATGCTGGCGCCGGCTTCTGAGTCCGGGCGACAGAGGGCGTTGCGCCAGCGGTAGAGGTAACTGGGGCCTGCCTGGGTCATCGTTGGCCCGGCCAAGACGAGCAAGTCGTCGCTGCCGGGCACCACGGCCAGATCACGCACCGCCAGGCCATTGAGCTGCAGATAGCGGAAACGCTGGCCGGCCAGGGTGAGGGTGGAGCTGCCGGCCTCATCGAGGCCGGCAAGGCGCAGGTCGAGCACCAGGGCGATGCCCCGCAATACAGGGCCTCTCAGCCCCACCAGTACGCGATCGCCGCGGGCGGCGATGCCCTCGATGTCAAGTCCGTTGTCCTTGCTGGGGATCGACAGAAAGGGGGCGATCCGCAGATCCGCCGCCAGGCACTGGGTGAGGACATCCCAGCCGGCCGTCGCGTCGAACGCAAGCCGCTGCCCGGCCACTGGCACGCCTTCGCCATCCAGCCGTAGGCAGCCCAGCACGTGGGCGTTACGGCTCTGTTCGTCGTCAGGCAGCAAGCCCAGGGGTTCTCCCTCGTCGCTGTCGTACCTACGGCGCCGCAGGCTATGGGAGCCCACCAGCCAGAGCCGATCACCGTCGAGCGCCAGGCCCTCGATATCCGATTCGCCGTCGTCCTTGCCGCCGGCCAGGTCGAAGTCCTTGAGCTTCACTTCGCGGAGGTCGCCATAGCGGTGTTCGCCAAGGCGTTGCAGCTGGTAGAGGCTTCGGCCCTCATCACCCCCCAGCCAGAGCAGCCCGTCACGAGCGGCCAGGGCGGAGAGATTTTGCACTAGATCTTCGGCATCCTCGTCGCCTGTAGGGCCCAGCTCGAGGATGCGCTGCTTGGTCGGGGTGGCCAGGGACAGGTCGGCTTCGGGATCGGACATTTCGAGGTAGCAGGTCTTCCTTTGGTAACGGGAAAGTGGGAGCTGTCAACGTTGCTCCCGTCCACCAACAGCCACTGCGTCATCGGGCTGAGGAAGGGATGCTGTCTGGAGCAGTTGGCATTGTCAGAATGTGAGTTACACTGTGGTTTTCGATCTCGACATCCTCGATCTGGCCTTCTTGGCGGCAGTCAGTTCCACCAGGATCGGCCCATGAAACCTTCCGCTTCGCCCGCGCCGCGGTTGATCGATGAACAGCCCGACTTTTGTAGTACTGTCATCGCCGCCCAGCACAGTAATGACTGTGACGATTTTTAACATGCAAAGGGGGAAGATCATCGTCGCTCTGGTCGATTGACGCGGGAGTGAGCGCTGAACTGTATTCGTCGTAACCAAGTGGACAGGCCGCGGGTCTGTATTGAGCACCACCCTGTCACAGTTGCCTCTTGTGATCGCCAGAGCTAAAAAAAGGTTGGTTGCTACAGACAGCGTTATGAGTACAACTCAAAATGGAATGGGCTCTATGCCCATCGCATCTGGCGGCGTAGGGTTTCGAGTGTGGGCGCCGTTTGCTCAAAAAGTATTCGTTTCTGGAGAATTTAATGGATGGTCTGTGACTGCTAATCCCCTTCAGCAAGAAGGCAATGGGAACTGGTCAGCTGATGTTGCCTCTGCAAAGATAGGTGACATGTATGAGTATTCTATTCATCCCTTTGGTGGTGGAACTCCGATTACGCGAACCGATCCTCGTGCCAGACGAGTTTACTCCGAAGACGATCCTCATGGCGCATTAGTCAAACGGAAGAACAAGGGTTATGTGGTTGAGCCAATGTTCTGTTGGGATTCTGGCTCTTTTGGCATGCCAGGTTTCAATGAACTCGTCATCTATCAATTACATGTAGCTACCTTTAATGCAAAAGGCAATACAGGAAACTTTGACAGCCTAATAGAGAAGCTGGATCATCTTAAGAAGCTGGGGGTAAATGCGATAGCGCTTCTGCCAATTGTTGGATTTCAAGGCAAGCATTCGTTGGGCTACAATCCGGCTTTCCCATTTGATATTGAGAGCAGCTATGGGGGAGATGTTGAATTTCGAGACTTTGTCAGAATAGCTCACAATCAAGGTTTCGCTGTGATTGTTGACGTGGTGTACAATCACTTTGGACCGGAGGAGTTAGATGCCTCACTGCGTAGAATTGACGGGTGGTTTGAAGGGAAGGGAGATGGCATATACTTTTACAACTGGCCACCGAAACGAGATTGGTATGGACCTCGACCGGATTACGGACGTTCGGAAGTACGGGATTTTATTCGAGACAATGTCCGTATGTGGCTTGAAGAATACCATGTGGATGGTTTTCGATTCGACTCAACCCTTGGGATCCGGAAAGGACGCGCTCATGAGAATGATCCGCTGATTGACATACCTGAAGGTTGGTGGTTGTTGCAGGATTTAAACAGCCTGATCAAGAGTCAATCTTCAGCCAAGATTTCGATAGCAGAAGACTTGCAGGATAATGAGTGGATTACAAAGCCCGGATTTTTTGGTGGGGCGGGTTTCGATGCTCAGTGGGTTAGTCAGTTCTATTGGGATATTCACAATGCGGTTGTTGCACCATTTGATAGTAGTCGCAATATGTTTGCAGTTCGGGACGTGATTGAGCAGCGGCGTGGATCAGATGCGTTCAGCCGAATCCTGTTCAGTGAAAACCATGATCAAGTGCATGCCGACAAAGGAAATCTTCGTTTACCTGATGCAATCGATCGTGGACATGCAGATGGATACCATGCGCGCAAGCGATCGACGCTAGCGGCTGCAATTGTCATGACAACTCCTGGGATCCCCATGATTTTTCAGGGTCAAGAGTTTCTTGAGTGGTTGGCATGGACAGATAAAACAGCACTGGATTGGGATAAGATGGACAGTTCTGTTGGCGGAAAGATCTTTAATCTGTATCGTGATCTCATTCAGCTGCGGCGTAACTGGCATAACAATTCACGCGGCTTGCGGGGGCAGTACGTGCATGTTCACCATGTGAATGACGATGATAAGCTTATCGCGTATCATCGCTGGGAGAATGGAGGGGCGGGAGATGATGTGGTTGTAGTTATGAACTTTGGTCACAAGTCCTTCGCAAGCTATAGCATTGGCTTCCCGCAAGCTGGTGTGTGGTGGAACCGCTTTAATAGCGACTCAGACAGTTATGGCCCCGATTTTGGCAACTCTGGCGGCTATTTTACTACCGCGAACCCTACCGATCCCAATGATCCCGATCATATGCCTTGTCGAGGGAATATAGGGATTGCTCCATATTCAGCACTGATCTTCTCCCAATGAATATTGCCAAGAATATTTAAGCTTAAAAGGCTATCGGAAGTTGATACCTTTGGCTCGTCTGCGATAACCCCTCAGCCCTCAGGCCTCTTATGCTCAGATGTTATCTACTGAGATTACTTGCTCTGCATCTGGGTTGTTCGTGCATCTCCAGCCCCTATCAGCAGAAGCATCTCTTATTCACTAGTCTATGCATCAAATCGAAAGCCTTTCTGCGACCAGTGAGAGAACGCCTGAGCATTGAGGGCTGGCACTTGATTCGCAGCATCAAACTGCATGATGATGTCCATCGAGGCCACGGCAATAGCTCCGCTGATCGTGGCGGCCATCGCCAGCGGACTGGCGGAGTCGGGCTGGCGGGTGGTGCGCTTTGAGTTCCCGTACATAGCCCGGCAGCGAATCCTGGGCCGACAACAGGGTCCCAACCGGATGCCGGTGCTGCAAGAGGCGTTCCGCCAGCAGGCGCGGCTTGAGCAGACGGAGCAGCCGGACCGGCCGCCGTTCATCGGCGGCAAGTCGATGGGCGGCCGGGTGGCCAGCCTGCTGGCCGATGAGCTGGCCGCCAGCGATGGGGTGCGCGGCTGCCTGTGCCTGGGCTATCCCTTCCACCCGCCCGGCAAGTCGCTGCAGCTGCGCACCGAGCACCTGGCCGCCTTGCGGACACCCACGCTGATCCTGCAGGGGGAGCGGGACAGCTTCGGGCGACGGGGGGAGGTGGCGACCTACAGCCTCTCGCCGCAGGTGCAGCTGCGCTGGATCCCCACCGGTGACCACAGCTTCAAGCCCACCCGCAGCTCCGGCCTCAGCGAAGCGGAGAACTGGGCCACGGCGGTGGCCTTGAGCGATCAGTTCCTGCGGCAGCTCCTCAACTGCTGAGCCCCTCTGCTGCCTTCGCCTACAGCCCATCCCCGACCCTGGGCCAAGCGGACTGCTTCCTGGGCTGCCTCGATGCAGCGATGGGCACGGCGTTTGAGATCGTCCTGGCCCTGGGCCCGCAGGAGATAGGCCTCCATCGCTTCTGATGTTTCGATCACGGCCAGCAGGCCTGTGGTTCGAGCGCCGATTGCAGGATCGACCAGCAGGCGGCTCACCAGGCCCAGCTCCCAGAGCTGCTGGGTGCTGCTGCCGGGATGCAGAAGCTGCTCACGCAGCATGGTCAGGCAGCTCTGCTTGAGCGCATCGAGCTGACCGGGCTTGAGACGACGGCTGTTGGGCAGACCTGCGGCAGGCCCAGCTGGGATCGCTGCTGGCCGAGTGATTGGTTCCCCGCTGTGCTCGACGCTCCAGCTCAGACCGGTGCCAGGTAACCCCACCGTGGTGCGGGGGCCACCGGACCTGGCCACCGGGATGTTGAACGACGCGCCGCGGCCACCGACGGAGATCGAGCTGAGCCCACCCTTGGCGAAGTTGAAGCGCAAGGGGCCGAGGCGGGTGGAGCGGCGGTAGCGGAAGCCCATGGTTCAGCGGTACGCCCCCCGGGCCAAATCACCAGGCTGCCTTCTGTCCTGGCTGGCGGCAAATTCATGCACCCAGCGCATCGAATTGGCAGCGATTCAGACTCCAGCCATGGCATCCCGCAGGCTGACCCTGCTGCTGGCCCTCGTGGTCACCTTGCCGGCTGCCGGATCGGCCCAGACCAGGCAGGCGGAGGTCCTCTCCATCGGCGACGGCGACACGATCCGCGTCCGCCAGGGTGGCCGGGCAATCACGGTGCGGCTGGCCTGCATTGATGCACCCGAAACGGCTCAGAGCCCCTGGGGGCAGCAGGCACGGCGCTACCTGCAGCAGCGTCTGCCGATTGGCCGTGAGGTGTCGCTCGAGGTCAAGACCACCGACCGCTACGGGCGCACGGTGGCGGAGGTGATCAGCGAGATCAACATCAACCTGGCGATGGTGGAGGACGGTCAGGCCTTTGCCTATCGGCAATACCTGGGCGGTTGCGATGCCAAGGAGTATCTGGACGCCGAGTTTCGCGCCAGCCGACGCCGCTACGGGGTCTGGCAGGTGGAGGGAGGAATCACCCGGCCATGGGATTTCCGTCATGGGCGCCGGTCAGTCGCCATTCCCGACGGCACCACCCCCGATGGCCGCCGGTACAGCTGCAAGGAGATCGGCTCCTACGACCGTGCCCAGGAGCTGCTGCGCCAGGGGCACACCTATCTCGATGGCAAGGGCGATGGGCAGCCCTGTGAATCGTTGCGCTGACTGGGTTTCCGCAGGTACGGGAAAAGGCACTCCAGCGGGCCACCGTCACCTGAAAAAAGGCGTACTTTGAACTTGAGGGGAGGCCCGGGAGCCAACCCGACCCTCACCCTCCAAGAGAGTCCGGCCAGGGATCACCCGAGCCGGTGCGCACAGCGGAGGTGCGCCAACGATGCGACACACAACAGGTGAACTTGGTGACGCGGCGCGAGCGTCATCCCGTAGCCGCAAAGAGCGATACGCCAGTTCTGTTTCCAGCGTGTTGACACCCCGGGCTGCATAACCCGAGCCGGGATCACAACCGAGAAGGTCAAGCCTTGAGCATCTCTTCTCCCAGACGTGATCTCCATTCCTTCCCTGCCAGGCCCAAGACAGGTCATGCGTGAACCACAGACACCCGACCGGCAGTCCTTGGTGTGAGGAGGTGACCGCCGCAACCGCTGCTAAGGCGCCCCCACGGGGCGCCTTCCTGTTGGGCATAGGGCCCTCGCGCTTCAGCGGAGCGACAGCGCAAGCCCATGACTCAGCATTGCAGCTTGGATCCGCCGCAGTCCTGCCAGCTGCCGAGCAGACGAGCCAGCTCCTCCTTCATGGCACCGAGCTCGGAGATCCGTTGGTCAATCGATGCCATCTTGTCTGCAATGCTTCCTTTAAGTACCGAACAATTGCAGACACCCGAGCGACGCACCTCGAGGATCCTTGATAACTCAGGGATCGACACATCCATCGCCCGGAGGGCGCGGATGATTGTGAGCTCAGCGAGATTCTCCTGATCAAACAAGCGGTAGCCAGCGTCCGAGCGACCCCTGGGCTTGAGCAGTCCCTGGTCGCAGTAGAAGCGAATCGTCTTCACCGGCAGGCCTGTGCGCCGGGCCACCTCGCCGATGCGCAGGCCCGGCGTGGGCACCGATGGCAGCGATCCGCGCAAGGGCACAACCTGAACCCTCCAGTCCATGGAAGCTTGCCAAGCGTAGGCACCGGCAAGCAACAGCATCCCTGTCAGCAACCCTCCACTAATGCAGCACGACTGGAGGCTTTCGATAGACTGCTCGTTCAACAAGCCCTCGGCGCTCGTCACCTGTCCCATGGCGCACCGTTTCAGTCCGTTGGTCGTGCAGGCGGTAGCTGCGCTTGGCGCGAACCTGCTGCTCTCCGCCGCCGGCTTCGCCGCTCCAGCCACCGGCACGGGCGGCGTGCCCGCCCTCTACCCAACCCAAGCAGAAGCGGAGAAGGCGGCCAAGCTCCACTTCAACTGCACAGGCGCCCACAAGATGGGCAACCAGTGGATGCCGTGTGCCAAGCACGGTGACGGCCACGGCTCCGGGACCTCCCACTGACATCAGGCTCTCCCATGACCCAGTGCGGTGAGAAGCCCAAACGGATCGCCTTC
>CALRKN020000004.1:0-198014 GCA_943368005.1 Bradyrhizobium ivorense
GGCTAGCCCGGGCGAGAATAACTCCGTGATCGGAGTTCAGGACTGGGACTGATGGGCGGCAAGCAGCTCGGCTTCTCTGACTACGAGCAGACGACCGCCAAGAAGCAGACAAAACGCGAGAAGTTCCTGGCGGAGATGGAGGCAGTGGTGCCCTGGGATGCCCTCATCGCCCTGACTGAGCCCCACTACCCCAAGACCGGCAAGAAGGGTGGACGCCCTCCATTCCCGCTGGCCACCATGCTGCGGATCCCCCTGTTGCAGCAGTGGTACTCCCTGAGTGATCCGGCCATGGAAGAGGCCCTGATCGAAGTGCCGACCATGCGCCGCTTTGCGGGTATCGACCTGATCAGCGACCGGATCCCTGATGAGACGACAAACCTGACTTTCCGCCACCTGCTGGAGAAGAATGGTCTGGGCGAGCAGATCTTTGAGACGGTCAACACGCACCTCAGTGCAAGGGGCATGAGCATGCGTCAAGGCACGATCGTCGATGCCACCTTGATCGCGGCGCCCAGTTCCACCTTTACGAGGGCGAAGCCCGAGTGTGCCGGAGGCACTCGACCAAAGAGGGGAAGCGGGATCCAGAGATGCACCAGACCAACAAAGGTAACCAGTGGTATTTCGGCATGAAAGTCCACCTCGGCGTCGACAAGGACTCAGGCCTGATCCATTCAGTCGTCACCACGGCCGCCAACGTGCATGACCTGACCCCGGCTGCCGAGCTGCTGCATGGAGATGAGACGGTGGTTTACGGCGACGCGGGGTACCAAGGCATTGCCAAAAGGCCTGAGATGGCGGGCAATGCAGCGAAATTCTGGGTTGCGATGCGACCAGGCAAACGCCGAGTTCTGCCGGATACTCCCGAAGGCCGGTTGGCGGATCTGGTCGAAACCGCCAAGGCCCACATCCGCTCGAAGGTGGAGCACCCATTCAGGGTAATCAAGCAGCAGTTCGGCTTTCAGAAGACCAGGCTGCGCGGCTTGGTCAAGAACAGCTGCAAGATCAATGTGATTGCAGCCCTGGCGAATCTGTTCCTGGCACGGCGGCAGTTACTCGCAGCAGTGTGAGCAAGGGAATGGTGTGCCCAGACACCTCGATTCCGGCTCAAATACCAGCCAGATGACGCTGATAATGAGCTCATAGAGCATCCAGCAGGCGGCCTCAGAGCCCATCCAGGCCAAAGGCAGCTTTGCCGATCACAAAGGGCTCTCGTACCCCTGTTGCCCAGAGATTCCCTAGCCGATCTGCACTTGCTTGTTACTCAGAGCTTCCCTAATCGGGTCTCCAGTTTCACAAGCCTCCTAAGCGCATGACTAAAGGGTGAATGTCAGGCCCGGCCTGTTCCGGGCACCGGATCTCCAGGCGGGGCGGCAACCCCCGGGACGCCAAGCGGTTGAGGCCGCCCCCTACAGGCCCGATCCCGTCCTCCTCACCCAAGGCTTCGGCACCTCTCTGCTCAATGGCGCCGTCATCCTGGTGCACGAGCCAAGTGGGCACCAGCGCGTCCTTGGCCTCTCGGCCACCATGACCGAGCCGGTCAATGATTCTTGCTCCCTCAGCTGCCAAGCACGCAGCCATAGGCCACCACGCCGGCGCGGCGCTGGCGGAATTGCGGCTGGTCTGGGTCCACCGCACTCCACCACCAGCGGCCATCGGTGTAGCTGGCGGGGCCGGCATTGTTGGTGCGGGGCAGCTGCAGGTTGAGGTCGCGCCACTGCAACACCACGTAGGCCCCCGGCACAGTGCCAGCCACGCTGTTGGGGATGCCGACGGCATCCACCGCACCGGCATACACCGCCGCCCGCAGCGGCTCGCCTTCGCAGAGATAGTGATCCACCTGCAGCGGCTGGGCGGCGTCCGCCGTCGCGGCCGGCAGCGGGCCGGGCGCCAGCAGCAGGCCGAGCACCAGCAGCAGGGAACAGAACCAGGCCATGGCAGGCAGCGCAGCGGAGCACGGTCCATAGGATCGCCCCACCAGTGCCTACTTTCCCGTGGCTGAGTCCAACGTCGCCACTGCCACCAACCCCGCCGGCGGCGCCCTCCAGCTCAGCGGCGGCGGCAGTTTGCGGGGCACGGTGCGGGTGCCGGGGGACAAGTCGATCTCCCACCGCGCCCTGCTGCTCGGGGCCATCGCCGAGGGCACCACCCGCATCGAGGGCCTGCTGCCGGCCGAGGACCCGCTCAGCACCGCCGCCTGTCTGCGGGCCATGGGGGTGGAGGTGTCGGCGATCCGAGCCGGGGAGCCGGTGCTGGTGCAGGGCGTGGGGCTCGATGGCCTGCAGGAGCCGGCCGACGTGCTCGACTGCGGCAACTCCGGCACCACCATGCGGTTGATGCTGGGCCTGCTGGCCGGCCGCACGGGCCGCCACTTCGTGCTCAGCGGCGACGCCTCCCTGCGGGGCCGGCCGATGCGGCGGGTGGGCGCCCCCCTGGCCCAGATGGGGGCGGTGATCCAGGGCCGCAAGGAGGGCAACTTCGCCCCTCTGGCGGTGCTGGGCCAGCCGCTCCGGGGAGCCACGATCCGCACACCGGTGGCCTCGGCCCAGGTGAAGAGCGCCCTCCTGCTGGCGGGCCTCACCGCCGAGGGCACCACCACCGTGATCGAGCCGGCCCAGAGCCGCGACCACAGTGAGCGCATGCTGCGGGCCTTCGGTGCCCGGCTGGAGGTGGGCGGCCCCGGCCACACCGAGGTGGTGGTGACCCCCGGCACCAGCCTGCGGGGCCAGGGCGTGGTGGTGCCCGGCGACATCAGCTCCGCCGCTTTCTGGCTGGTGGCCGCCGCCATCACGCCCGGCGCCGAGCTCACCGTGGAGAACGTGGGCCTCAACCCCAGCCGCACCGGCATTCTCGACGTGCTCGCCCAGATGGGGGCCCGGCTGGAGGTGCTGAACCCGCGCGATGTGGCCGGCGAGCCCGTGGGCGACCTGCGTGTCGTGCACGGCCCCCTGCAGGCCTTCGCGATCGGCGGCGAACTGATTCCGCGGCTGGTGGATGAGATCCCCGTGCTGGCGGTGGCCGCCTGCTGTGCCGAGGGGGTGAGCCGCATCCACGATGCCGCCGAGCTGCGGGTGAAGGAAACCGACCGGCTGGCGGTGATGGCCCGCCAGCTCGGCGCCATGGGCGCCCGCATCGAGGAGTTCGACGACGGCATGGCAATCACCGGCATCACCGACCTGCGGGGCGCCGTGGTGGACAGCGAGACCGACCACCGGGTGGCCATGAGCCTGGCGGTGGCCGCCCTGGTGGCCCAGGGCAGCACCACCCTGCATCGCGCCGAGGCCGCCGCCGTGTCCTACCCCCAGTTCTGGGATGACCTGCAGCGCCTCCAGTCCTGAGGGCCTGCTGCCCCGCAGCGGTGCCGACGGCAGCTTCAGCCTCTTCAGTGCCCGCTTCGGGGAGGGCTTCCACGGCGCCATGGGTGCCCTCAGTGAAGCCCGGGCCAAGTTCGTGGCACCCGCCCAGCTGGAGCGCTTCAGCAGGGGCCAGCGGCTGCGGGTGGTGGATGTGGGTTTCGGCCTGGGCACTAATAGCGCCGCCCTGCGGGAGGCGGCCCTGGCCCGCGGACTCACGCTCGAGCTCTGGGGGCTGGAGCTGGATCCGGCACCCCTGCGCCAGGCCCTGGCCGCCGCCGCCTTCCGGCGGCAGTGGCAGCCGGACACGCTGGAGCTGCTGGAACGGCTGCTGGCGCAGGGCCGCCATGGCGAGGCCGCGTTGCTCTGGGGCGACGCTCGCCAGCGGCTGCCGGAGCTGCTGGGCAGCCGTGGGCTGGCGGGCCGCTGCGATCTGGTGCTGCTCGACGCCTTCTCCCCCCAGCGCTGCCCGGAGCTGTGGAGCCTGGAGTTTCTCGGCCAGCTGGCCCAGCTGCTGCGGCCCCAGGGCCGGCTGCTCAGCTATTGCTGCGCCGCCGCCGTGCGCCACAGCCTGCGGGAGGCCCACCTGCAGCTCGCCTCGATCCGCCCACCGGCAAGGGCGCCAGGGGGCTCTGGCACGCCCTGGAGTATCGGCACCGCGGCCAGCCCCACGCCCCTCACCGGCGCCGCAGCGCTGGACGAGGGGCCGCTGCGGCCGCTCTCGGCGATGGAGCTGGCCCATCTCGCCACCCGGGCCGCCGAGCCCTACCGCGACCCCAGTGGCCGGGCGACCAGTGCCGCGATCCTGGCGGCCCGCCGCGTGGCCCAGGCGGCCAGTGACGCCCCCTCCACCACTGCCTGGCGGCGGCAGTGGGGCCTGGAACCCGCCCCGCGGCGAGCCACGTAGATTCCGCCCCAGCCGTTGCCAGGGTCCATGCTCGCCGTCGCCGTGTTGGCCGCTGGAAAGGGCACCCGCATGAAGAGCGCCCTGCCCAAGGTGCTCCAACCTTTGGCCGGGGCCACGCTGGTGGAGCGGGTGCTGGCCAGCTGCGGACGCCTCAGCCCGGAGCGGCGCCTGCTGATCGTGGGGCACCAGGCCGAGCGGGTGGAGAGTTCCCTGGCCCAGCAGCCGGATCTGGAATTCGTGCTGCAGCAGCCCCAGAACGGCACCGGCCATGCCGTGCAGCAACTGCTCCAGCCCCTGGAGGGCTTCAGCGGCGACCTGCTGGTGCTCAACGGCGACGTGCCCCTGCTGCGGCCGGAGACCCTGGAACTGCTGCTGGAGCAGCACCGCAGCAGGGACGCCGCCGTGACCCTGCTCACCGCCCGCCTCGCCGACCCCAGCGGCTACGGGCGGGTGTTCGCCGACGACCAGGGCCGGGTGGAGCGGATCGTGGAACACCGCGACTGCAGCGCCGCCCAGCGGCAGAACACCCTGATCAATGCCGGCATCTACTGCTTCAACTGGCCCCGGCTGGCCGCGGTGCTGCCCCAGCTGCGCAGCGACAACGACCAGGGCGAGCTCTATCTCACGGACACGGTGGCCCTGCTGCAACCCGCCATGCACCTGGAGGTGGCCGATGCCGCGGAGATCAACGGCATCAACGACCGGCTGCAGCTGGCCCAGTGCGAGGCGGTGCTGCAGCAACGGCTGCGGGAACACTGGATGCGCGAGGGGGTGACCTTCACCGATCCGGCCAGCTGCACCCTGAGCGACGGCACCCGCTTCGGCCGGGACGTGGTGGTGGAGCCGCAGTGCCACTTCCGCGGCGCCGTGAGCATTGGCGAAGGCTGCCACATTGGCCCGGGCTGCCTGATCCAGGACGCCACGGTGGGCGAGCGGGTGCAGATCGTGCAGTCGGTGGTGCGGGAGGCCGCGGTGGCAGCCGACTGCGCCATCGGCCCCTTCGCCCACCTCCGCCCCGGAGCCGAACTGGCGGAGGGCTGCCGGGTGGGCAACTTCGTGGAGGTGAAGAAGAGCACCCTGGCGGCGGGCTGCAAGGTGAACCACCTCAGCTACATCGGCGACGCCGACCTGGGCGCAAACGTGAACGTGGGCGCCGGCACGATCACCGCCAACTACGACGGCGTGAACAAGCACCGCACCGTGATCGGCGCCGGCAGCAAGACCGGTGCCAACTCGGTGCTGGTGGCGCCGATCACCCTGGGCGCCAACGTGACCGTGGGCGCCGGCTCCACCCTCACCAAGGATGTGCCCAGCGGCGCCCTGGCCCTGGGTCGCGCCCGCCAGCTGGTGCGCGAGGACTGGCGCGGACCGTCCTAGACGGGCGGTTCAGCCACGGGCAGGCCCAGCTCCCGCTGCCAGTCGGCCAGGGGACGGTCCCAGCCGTCCTCGAGACGGCGGGCGATCAGGCAGGGGGAACGCAGACCCAGCTCGAACCCCCGCGCCAGGGCCGTGAGCAGGGGCTCGAGGGGCTCGTCGTCCTGGAGGGTCTTGAGCATGCCGCCGAAGATCAGCATCACCGCCAGGGCCGAGCGGTTCTGGGCCAGGTTGAAGGCCTGCAGGCCCAGCTCGCCGGGACCATCGGTGCCGAAACCGGTGAGCACGTGCACGATGTCGTGGGTTTCGCGCAGGCGGTGCACCACGTACTGCTCGGGCGAGGTGATCGGCGTGGGATCGATCAGGCTCTCGGGGCTGAGACCCTGGCTGCTCAGCTGGTGCGCGTACTCGTGGCCCAGCGTGCCCGGCGGCAGCTGCTCCAGCGCCGCCAGATCAATCGGCCCCGGCCGCCAGTTGTCGCGCACCAGCTCGGCCATCGCCGGGTCCGCCAACAGGTGGCGGAACATCTGCCGGGAGAGGGGGCTGTTCTGGAGGCTGCGGGCCACCGCGAACACGCTGTCGAGGGAGTCGGGATGCTTGAGAAACGCGGACAGCCCCGCCACCAGCCGCAGGGACTGCAACCGCTCCTTGAGGTTGATCAGCATGGGGCACTGGCAGCTGGTTCCAGCTTGAAGGCTTCCAGCAGCGGCAGCAACCGCTCCAGGGCCACGCCGCGACTGGCCTTGAGCAGCAGCACGTCGCCAGGAGCCAGCCACTCCGCCAGCGGGGCCGCCGCCTGCTCGGGGCTGGCCACCACCGCCAGGCGCGGCAGACCGGCGGCGGCCTCGGCCATCACGGCCGCCTCGGCGCCGCTGGCCACCACCACCAGGCCGTCCAGACCCCGCTCCCGCGCCCGCTCCGCCACCTGCCGGTGCAGGGCTTCGCTCTGCTCGCCCAGCTCGAGCATCGTGCCGAGCACCGCGAACCGCCTGCCTGGCTGGCCCGCCAGCAGGTCGAGGGCCGCCAGCACGGCCTCCGGCGAGGCGTTGTAGGTCTCGTCGAGCACGGTGAGGCCACCCAGCTGCAGCCTGCGGTTGCGGCCCTTGGACTCCGCCACCTCCAGCCCCTGCAAGGCCTCCAGGGGCACCCCCAGCTCCCAGGCCACGGCCACGGCCAGCATCAGGTTGCGGGCGTTGTGGCGCCCGTCGAGGGGCAGGCGCAGCCGCTGGCCCTCCAGCTCCAGGCAGCCGGCCTGCGGATCGTGGACGCCGCAGAGATCGGCGGCCCCCTGGCCCGGGTCGCCCTGCAAAGCCACCCGGCAGGTGCGACCCCGCCACACCGCCGCCACGGCGGCCTCCAGCAGGGGATCGCCGGCCGGAATCACCAGCAGGCCGTCGGGTTTGAGGCAACTGGTGATCTCACACTTGGCGGTGGCGATCGCCTCGCGGCTGCCGAGCCGGCCGATGTGGGCTGTGCCGATGTTGGTGATCACCGCGATGTCCGGCTCAGCGCAGGCGCTCAGCCGCTCGATCTCGCCCAGCCCGCGCATGCCCATCTCGATCACCAGGGCCCGGTGCTCGGCCGTGGCCTTGAGCAGGGTGAGGGGCACGCCCACGTCGTTGTTCTCGTTGCCGCTGGAGGCCAGCACCGGCCCCAGCGCAGCCAAGGCCCCGCGGATCAGTTCACGGGTGCTGGTCTTGCCGGCCGAGCCGGTTACCGCCACCAGCGGCAACCCCAGCTGGCGCCGCCACTCCCGGGCCAGCTGCTGGTAGGCGAGCAGGGTGTCGTCCACCTGCCAGATGGCACAGCCGGCCTGCCGCGCCTGGTGCTGCAGCGCCTCCAGCGCATCGGGGGGGAGGCGGTCGGCCTGGAGCAACAGGGCGCGGCAGCCGGCCAGCACGGCATCGGCCAGGAAACGGTGGCCGTCGAAGCGCTCACCCACCAGCGGCACGAACAGGCTGCCCGCCGCCAGATGGCGGCTGTCGGTGCCGATGCCGCTCAGGCTCGACGAATCCGTTCCCGCCTCGCCGGAGTCGCCCACCAGGGGAGGCCCCCAGAGCTGCTGCAACGAGCTGAGTTCAATCGCCATCCGCGGCCAGGGGGGGAGCGAGCAGGATCATGCCTGAACCCACCCGGGCGGAGCGCGCCAGCGGTGCACCGCGACCGTCAACCAGCCAGAGGCGGTCATGGCCCAGCTCCCGGGCACGGCCCTGCCACAGTTCAGCCAGCCGCTGGCGCTCGGAAGGGGTTCGCTGCCACCAGCCATCGGCCAGCAGCAGGCTGAAACCGCCATCACCCGGCCGCACCAGCGCCGCCTGCAGCAACTCCACCCCGGCAACACCCTGGAAGGCCTGCAACAGGGGATCGGGAGGCTCCGGCAGTGGCGATGGGGATGGCGCTGGCGACGGCGCTGGCGGTGGCGGCGGTGGTGGTGATGGCGGTAGCGATGGTGGGGCTTGGGCCTGGGCTGGCAGCGGGGCTTGGGGCTGGGCTGGCGGCGGTGGGGCTTGGGAGGGGGCCTGGGCCTGCCCGGTGGGCTGGGCTGAAGGTTGGGGCCGAACCGCGGCTCCAGCTCCAGCAGCGGCAGCGGGCTGCATCTCGAGCTCCGGCGCCACGGCCCCCGGCACCACCGCCGCCAGCCCCCAGGCCCCGAGGGCAAGCAGCAGCACCAGCACCAGGGGCCAGAACCAGGCGGCCAGCTGCGGCGGCCACTGCGCTGGGCAGGGCAGGTCGCCCTGGCGGTTGCGGCGCCATAGCTGCCAGGCGCCCAGGCGCACGCTGGCCAGGGCCGCGCGCAGGTCGCGGCGCAGCAACAGCCAGGGGCTCACATAGGGCGCCGGCAGATCCCGGGAGGGCTCCGGTTCAGGCACCGCGCCGCCCTAGCGCCGCTTCAGCAGCGCGGCCAGGCCGCGCCGGCTCGGGTCCGCATCCTGTCCCTGGGAGAACTGCTCCACCGCTGCCGCCTCTGGCGTGGGCTCCTTCACCCCGCACACATCGCGGTACATGGCGTCGTAGGCCAGGGCCGAGCGGGCCCAGCTGAAATCCACCGCCATCGCCCGCCGCTGCAGCTGGGCCCAGGCGATCGGGTTGCGGTAGGCCTCCCAGGACCGCACGATCGCGGTGTAGAAGTCGATCGGCTCATAGCGGTCGAAGCCGTAGCCCGTGCCGCTGCCCTCTCCGCCGTTGGCACCGGGGTCGTTGGGCGGCACCGTGTCCACCAGCCCCCCCACCATGCGGGCCACCGGAATCGAGCCGTAGCGCATCGCCAGCATTTGGCTGATGCCGCAGGGTTCGAACCGGCTGGGCATCAGGAAGGCGTCACTGCCGCCGTAGATGAGGCGGGAGAGGGCGTCGTCGTAGGTGAGAAACACGGCGAAACGCCCAGGGTGGCGGGAGGCCATCTGCCAGAGACCGGCCTCGTAGGTCCGGTCGCCGGTGCCCAGCACCACGATCTGGCTATCGGTGTACGCCAGCACCCGATCGGCCACCTGCAGCAGCAGGTCCACCCCCTTCTGGTCCACCAGGCGGCTCACCATTCCCATCAGGTAACTGCGCGGATTCGGCGTGAGCCCGAAGCGCTCCTGCAGGGCCTGCTTGTTCAGGGCGCGGGGGGCCAAATCCTGGGCCGAGAACCGGGCCGGCAGGGCCCGATCGCTCGCCGGATTCCAGTCGTCCACGTCGATGCCATTCACAATCCCACGCAACTTGCCGCTGATGAAATTGAGCAGGCCCTCCAGCTTCTCGCCGTATTCCGCCGTGCGGATCTCCTGGGCATAGGTGGGCGACACCGCATTCACCCGGTCGGCATAGAGCAGTGCCGCCGCCATGGTGTGGTCGCCCTGCATGTACCAGGGACACCAGGTGATGCGGTCGAGCTTCCAGCGCCACGGCCCCTGGTAGCGCAGGTTGTGGATGGTGAACACCGTGCTCACTTCCGGGTCCTGGTGCATCCACACGGGCAACATGCCGGTGTGCCAGTCGTGGCAGTGCAGCACCTGGGGCTTCCAGTGGTGCCAGCAGAATTCGGCGGTGGCGCTGGCAAAGAAGGTGAAGCGCCAGTCCTCATCGTCGCCGCCGTAGATGCGCTCGGCATCGAACACCGGATGGCCCACCAGATAGAGGGGCAGACCGGTGGTGGGATGGCTCGTCTCAAAGACGGCGAAGTCGTTGCCCATCGTGTGACCACGCCACACCGGCTCGGCCGGAATCGACAGGCGCGACCAGAGCCTGCCGTAGCCGGGCAGGATCACCCGCACGTCATGGCCGAGCCGGGCCAGGGCAGGGGGCAAGGAACCCACCACATCGCCCATGCCACCCACCTTGATCAGCGGGGCGCACTCAGCCGCCGCGAACAGGATGCGCATCCCCACCACCCACCAGGTGGGCGCAACTGTAAGGGTGGTCTCCTCCCCGCCCGGCAGCCGTCAGGGCAGAACGGTCACGGGGGTGCCCAGCTCCACCAGCTCGAACAGCTCCCGTACGTGCTCGTCGAACAGGCGCACACAGCCGTGGGATACGGCCAGACCGACGCTCTCGCGGTTGGGGGTGCCGTGGAAGCCGGCACTCACGCAACCCTCCACCACCAGGTGCTCGCGGCCATTGAAGCCGGAGCGGCCCAGGCAGTCGCGGTGGAAACCGATCCAGCGGCTGCCGAGGGGGTTGGCCGGTCCTGGCGGCACCCGTTCGCCGGTGGCGGGGTGTTCCCAGCTGGGGTCGGCCACCCGCTCGATCACCGCAAAGCGGCCCACCGGCGTCTCCCAGCCGGGCCGGCCCACGGCCACCGGGAAGCGGCGCAGCTTCTGGCCGTTCTCGAGCACCGTCAGGTGGCGGTTGCGACGATCAAGCACCAGTTCCCGCTGGCCCGGCACCTGCTCCGGCAGCACAACCACCTGCTCGGGGGCAGGTGGAACGGCACGGAATGGGGCGCTCAACCTGATGCCGCCGCCGAGCACGGCAGAGGCCGGCGTTGGAATGGATTCCTCGGCTGAGTTGGGCGTGGCGAGAACCGGAGCCGCAGGCAGCACAGCCCAGGTGAGTCCACTGATCACGCCGCTGATCAAGCGAGTGGTCAAGCCAGTGGTGAGCGCCGGAAGCATCCTGAAGGGAACCATCCGCCTAGCGCGGCAGCAGATCACATCAAGAGCTCAAGGTAGCCAGGGCTCGGCGGAGAAGTCCGGCGGACGCTTCTCCAGGAAGGCATTGCGCCCTTCCTGGCCCTCGGCCGTCCGGTAGAAGAGGTGGGTGGCCTGGCCCGCCAGCTCCTGGATTCCGGCCAGTCCGTCGGTCTCGGCATTGAACGCGGCCTTGAGGCAGCGGATCGCCGTGGGGCTGTGTTGCAGCACCTCCCGCGCCCAGCGCACCCCCTCCTGCTCCAGGTGGGCCAGCGGCACCACCGCGTTCACCAGCCCCATCGCCAGGGCCTCCTCGGCGCCGTATTGGCGACAGAGAAACCAGATCTCCCGGGCCTTGCGCTGGCCTACCACCCGGGCCAGGTAGCCGGCACCGAAGCCGCCATCGAAGCTGCCCACCCGCGGGCCGGTCTGGCCGAAACGGGCGTTGTCGGCGGCGATCGAGAGGTCGCAGAGCAGGTGCAGCACCTGGCCGCCACCGATCGCATAGCCGGCCACCAGAGCAATCACCACCTTGGGCAGGCTGCGGATCAGGCGCTGCAGATCGAGCACATTGAGGCGCGGCAGTCCGTCCTCATCCACGTAGCCCCCGTCGCCCCGCACGCTCTGGTCACCGCCGGCGCAGAAAGCCCAGCCGCCGTCGGCGGCCGGGCCGGCGCCGGTGAACAGCACCACCCCGATGCGGGGGTTGTCGCGCACCCGGCTGAAGGCATCACAGAGCTCCTGCACGGTGCGGGGCCGGAAGGCATTGCGCTTGTGGGGTCGATCGATCGTGATCCGGGCGATCCCCTCGTCACTGAGCTCGAAGCGGATGTCCTGATAGCGGCCGGTGGTCTGCCAGCACACCGATTGGGGGGCCTCGGGGGCGGCGCTCATGGCGGATCGACCAGGGAGAAGGCCATTCTGCGCAGCGCCTGGCGCCCCTCCGCATCGGCGCGCCGCTGGGTGCGCAGCAGCACCAGGGCCAGCGGCTGCTCCAGCCCCCAGGCCAGGGCAGCCTGGAGCGACTCCCAGCCGTGCACCGTCCTGCAGGGCACCCCATGGGCGGCCGCCAGGGCGGCCTGGTCGACACCCTGGGGCATGGCGAACAGGCGCTCGAAGTCGAGCGGGGCCTCTCCCTGCGGGCGGATCGGCAACTGCTCGAAGATGCCGCCGCCGCCGTTGTCGATCAGCACCACCAGCAGCGGCCCCCGCAGCTGCTGGCGCCACAACCAGCCGTTGCTGTCGTGCAGCAGGGCCAGATCACCACTGAGCAGTACGGCTCCACCGGCGGCCTCGGCCACCCCGCAGGCCACCGAGAGGGTGCCGTCGATGCCTGAAGCCCCGCGGCAGCCATGGACCGGCCGGGCAGCCACAGCCGCCCCACTGAAGCTCTCCCAGTCGCGCACCGGCGAACTGTTGGCGAGCACCAGCGGCAGGCCCGGCGGCAACCAGCGGGCCAGGCGGCGGGCCAGGGCCGGTTCGCCCCAGGGCCCGCCCTCGGCCAGCAGCTGCTGATCCAGCAGGGCCTCGAGCCGCTCCTCTAGGGCCTGCCAGTGATCGGCCTGGCGGCGTGCCTCCACGGCAACACGGCCCCGGAGGCTGGCCGGCGGCAGCTGCGCCAGCCAGCGCTCCAGGCCCGCCGCCCACTGCTGGTCGCAGCAGCCCAGCGGGTCGAGGGGACGGGGGTCCCCCTCACTCACCAGCACCTGGGCACCGCCACAGGCCTGCAGCAGTTGCTGCAGACGGCGACTGGCCGGCAGGGGGCCCAGCCGCAGCACCTGCAACGCCGGCAGGGCTGCCGCCAGCGGCGGCGGCAGGACCGCGCCCACCAGGTCGTAGCTGGAAACGAGCTGGAGACCAGCGCAACCGCGCAGGCCGCTGAGCCCATCGGCCAGCACGGGCCAGCCGCAGCGCTGCTGCCAGCGGCGCAGGGCCGCCAGGTAGCCAGGCCAGGCCTGGGGACTGCCCCGCCACGGCCCGGCCACCACCAACCCGGGGGCATCGGGATCCAGGGTCGGCGCCGTTGCCGCCCCACCCTGCGGCGGCGGCGGGGCGGCCACCAGGGCGCCGGCGGGTCGCGGAGCCTGGGCGAGCCGGCTGGCCCGCTGCCGCAACACCGGGGCGGCGGCATGCAGGGGCTCGGCGAAGGGCAGGTTGAGATGCACGGGCCCGGGAGGCTGGCCGGCGGCCCCGGTGCTGCAGGCCAGGGCCCGGCTGGCCAGGGCCGAGAGGGCGCCCGCCTCCATCGCCGCCAGGCCCCGGCCATCCCCCTGCCCCAGCCAACGCACGCTGGCGGCCAGGAAGCATTCCTGGTTCACGCTCTGGTTCGCCCCGCAGCCCTTGAGGCCGGCCGGACGATCGGCCGTGAGCAGCAACAGCGGCACACAGCCGTAATCCGCCTCCACCGCGGCGGGCAGCAGGTTGGCCACGGCCGTGCCGGAGGTGGTGATCACGGCGGCAGGAATCCCGCTCACCCGGGCCAGGCCGAGGGCGAAGAACGCGGCCGAGCGCTCGTCGATGGCAGTGTGGAGCGAGCCCCAGCCCTGCTGCGCCAGCAGGCCCGCGGCCGTGGCCAGGGGGGCGGAGCGGCTGCCGGGACAGACCACCCAGTGCCGCACCCCGGCGCCGCTGAGGGCCCCGAGCAGATCCAGGGCGGCGTCCAGGTTGCGGGCGGCCAGATCGGGATCGGTGTGGGCCGATGCGGATGGGGCCAAGGCCAAACCGGGGCGCTGCAGGATAGGGAGACCATCCTGCTCTGCCCTTGTCCGCCCCCCCTGACGACAGCGCAGTTCAGCCAACTGCCGCCCATCCAACAGCAGCCCAGCCAACAGCCGCCCAGCCAGCCGCAGCCCCTGGAACCGACGCCCAGCCAGCGGAATCCGGACGGACGGGGGAGGTGCTGCGCCAGCTGCGCGGGCTGCTGCTGTGGGTGGCCCTGGCCCTGGTGTTGCGCTGGGCCGTGGTGGAGCCCCGCTGGATTCCCTCCGGTTCGATGCTCCCCACCCTGCAGCTCGAGGATCGGGTGCTGGTGGAGAAACTGCGGGTGCGGCTGCACCGCCCCCTGCGGGCCGGCACGGTGGTGGTGTTCCACCCGCCCGAGGCCCTGCAGGCCGCCGGTTATGCCGCCGACAGCGCCCTGATCAAGCGGTTGGTGGGGCTGCCGGGCGATCGCATCGCTGTGCATGACGGACTGCTCTGGCGCAACGGCGAAGCGGTGCGACCCGACTGGGCGGCCGAACCGATGACCTACGACCTGCCGGAATGCACCGTGCCACCAGGGGAGCTGCTGGTGCTGGGGGACAACCGCAACGCCAGCCTCGATTCCCATCTCTGGGGCACGCTGCCCGAGCAGCAGCTGATTGGCACGGCGGTGCTGCGCTACTGGCCGCTGGATCGGTTCGGGCCGATTCGGTTCTCCCTAACCGAGCAAGCTGGTTGAGCTGCGGTGCTGCTCGACTAGGCTACTTGCGTGACGCAGAGCACACCGAGGAATGTTTAACCCGGAGTTCCTGACGAGCGACAGCGAATCGATCAGCGGCAATGCCCTGATTCAGTACCTCCAGGACCAGTCCCCGGATGTGCTTCAACGGGTCGCCCGATCAGCCAGTGGTGAGATTCAGGACATCATCCGCCACAACGTGCAAGGGCTGCTGGGCATGCTGCCGGGCGAGCACTTCGAAGTGAAGGTGCAGACCAACCGGGACAACCTGGCCAGCCTGCTGGCCTCGGCAATGATGACTGGCTATTTCCTGCGCCAGATGGAGCAGCGCATGGAACTGGAAGCCAGCCTGTTCGCCAGTGGCGGCAGCGAGGAGCTCGACGCCGACCCCGGTCCGCTGCGGCTCTGATCTCCGTTCAGGTCTGGGGGTCCCGGGGGACCAGTCCCAGGCGCAGCAGGGTTGCGTCCAGGCGGGCCAGGGTGGCCCAGCTGGCCTGGCCCGGCGCCCAGGGCCTGCTCAGCAGGTCATCCGCCAACTCGGCCAATCGGTTGCCATCACAGGGCACCGGAGCTTCGTAGTGGGCCGGGATCAGCCAGCGCAGATCCGGTAGTTCGGCCAAGTCGCGGATCCAGCCCACGAGCGCCTCGCGGCAGCGGGGAAACACCAGGCGCTCGAGCACCGGTGCCACCTGCAGGGTGGGCTGCCCATGGGGCACCAGGGCGTGGAACTCCTCCTCCCAGCCCGGTTGCCAGCGGAATGGGTAGAGGCCGAAGTAGGCGCGGGGGTGGCGCAGCCCGGGCGCCATCGCCTGGGCGAGCACCTCACCCCAGCCGGGCAGCTCCAGGGGCGCCGGGCGCAGGTAGGAGGCGAACAGCACCAGACGCTGCCAGCCTCGCCGGCGCTGCTCGGCCGTGTCCTCCAGGGGCTGGTCGCCCCGCTCGCGAGCGTGGAACAGCAGCGGCGTCGGGTCGGCATCGAACACGGCGGGCGGATCCGCACCAATGGCCACGAGGCCGTCGGTGAGCAGCAGGCTGCCGCTGGCCCGATGCAGGCAGGCCACCTCCATGAAACGGCCCAGCCCCAGGTCGAGGGGGCCGAGGCCCCGCCAGTGCAGCTCATCAGCGTGGGGCAGGCCCTGCTCGAACAACACCCGGGTGCGGGAGGCGGGAAATCCCAACCAGCTCAGGGGCAGCGGCAGGGGAAAGCTCCACTGCCCGGGGGTCACCCACACCTCGGCGTCGGGAAAGGCCCGGGCCAGGGCTGGCGTGGGCACCTTGTGCTCCAGCCCGGAGGCGGTGGGGAGCACGATCGTGCGCACCGGCCCGTGTCGCTGCTCCAACTCCCGCAGGTCGGCCAGCAACTCGGCGGTAGGCGGCAGGGGGGCATAGAGCAACAGCCCCTGGCGCAGCCGCAGCACCGTCATGCGTATCGGTACGGCCACGTAGAAGATGCCCTGCAGCTGCTCGAAACTCCACACCTGGTCGGGGATCAGCTCCCGCAGCAGGGTGGCCCGACGCCCATAGGGATAGAGGGGCAACAGGGGCCACCAGGGCCAGCGCTGCCGGGCGGCCAGACCGGAGGGGGACGGAGCGGGGGTCACCGGCAACGGTTGCAAAACAGATCGGCAGGGGTAGGCCTGCCTACGGGTCCCCGATCATCCGATGCTGATGGACGCGGCGGCCGGCGGGGCTGCCACAAAAAACCCTCCCTCCCCTGCCCTCCGCAAGCGGAGGGACTGGGGCGGAAGGGGAGGGGCTGCAGACCTCTCAGCAGGCCGGAAGGGCCTGCAGGAAGGGCCTGCCGGAAGCTGACTCAGCCGATCGCCGGAGCCGTGAGGGCCACGGGCAGGGCGGTGGTGGCCAGGTCGAGCGGGAAGTTGTGGGCATTGCGCTCGTGCATCACCTCCATGCCAAGGTTGGCGCGGTTGAGCACATCGGCCCAGGTGGGCAGCACCTTGCCCTGGGCATCAAGAATCGATTGGTTGAAGTTGAAGCCGTTCAGGTTGAACGCCATGGTGCTGATGCCCATGGAGGTGAACCAGATTCCCACCACGGGCCAGGCCCCGAGGAAGAAGTGGAGGCTACGGCTGTTGTTGAAGGAGGCGTACTGGAAGATCAGACGACCGAAGTAACCGTGGGCAGCCACGATGTTGTAGGTCTCTTCCTCCTGGCCGAACTTGTAGCCGTAGTTCTGGGACTCGGTTTCGGTGGTTTCCCGCACCAGGCTGCTGGTGACCAGCGAACCGTGCATGGCGGAGAACAGGCTGCCGCCGAACACACCGGCCACGCCCAGCATGTGGAAGGGGTGCATCAGGATGTTGTGCTCAGCCTGGAACACCAGCATGAAGTTGAAGGTGCCGCTGATGCCGAGGGGCATGCCGTCGGAGAAGGAGCCCTGGCCGAAGGGGTAGATCAGGAATACGGCAAAGGCTGCCGAGAGAGGGGCGCTGTAGGCCACGCAGATCCAGGGCCGCATGCCGAGGCGGTAGCTGAGCTCCCACTGGCGACCCATGTAGGCAGAGATGCCGATCAGGAAGTGGAACACCACCAACTGATACGGACCCCCGTTGTAGAGCCACTCATCCAGCGAGGCCGCTTCCCAGATGGGATAGAAGTGCAGGCCGATGGCATTGCTGGAAGGAACAACAGCACCGGAGATGATGTTGTTGCCGTAGATGAAGGAGCCCGCCACGGGCTCACGGATGCCATCGATATCAACCGGCGGAGCGGCGATGAAGGCAATGATGAAGCAGATGGTGGCGGCCAACAGACAGGGAATCATCAACACGCCAAACCAACCCACATACAGGCGGTTGTTGGTGGAGGTGACCCACTGGCAGAAATTCTGCCAGCTGCTGTTTGAGCCGCTGCGGATCGCAGTGGTCATGGAACAGGCCTCAGAACAGGAAAGATCAATGGACAAGCAGAACAGGACCGCTGGCCGATCGCCCCGAACAACCGATGGTGCAACGCAGCAGGCCAGAGTGTTCAAGCCAGCCTGAATACGGTTCACCAAATCAAGGTTCACCGATCAGAGGAGCCTGAGCCTGGGCTGAACGGGTACAAGAACGGGCTGTTCACCAGCACTTGCAACCGCACTTGCCACAACTTGCCACCAGCAGATCGCCCGAAACCATGCAAACAGCGGCTCTGTAAAACCTAATCAGGCCCAACCGAATCGCCAGAACGCGCAAAACTTCTCCCACAACCTTCACATCCCTTCACCCAACTGTTTCACACTCTGTTTCACACTCTGTTTAACACCGTGCATGAACCGGTGGGCTGCGGAAGCGGTGGGAAGGCAACCGGCTCCAGCGTGGCCGGGCTCAGGCCGGGGCAATCTCCCTGCCCTGCCCAGGGCCCTGGCGGCTGGCCTGCTCGGCCAGCCACTGGCGCCCCTGGCCCAGAAAGGCTGCCCAATCGAGCTTTTCGGCCTCGGCCGCCTGGGCCACCAGCAGGGGTGCTTCGCGACGGATGCGGGCCAGATCGGGTTCCGCCACCCCCACGGAGCGGGCCAGGGTGTCGGCCATCGCCCGGCCCACCACCCGGGTGAGGTAGGCGGCACTGAGGGCCTGCACCGCACTGCCCAGCAGCCAGGTGGCTCCATGCCACTTCACCACCCCCGCCAGGGCCTGGCTGGTCCACTCCACCACCCCAAGGGCCAGCGCGGCCCGGGCCAGCTCCATGGCGGTGGCGCGCAGCTGCTCGGCTCCCCAGGGACAGTCCCACAGCTCGGCCATCTCCTTCACCATCAGGCCATTGGCCACCGCCAGCACGAGCAGGTCGAGGCTGGGCACCGGCGAAGCCACCACGCCGGCGGCCACCAGCCACTGGGTGCGCTGTTGCAGCAGATGAAAACGGCTACGGCGCAGACCCTCCAGCTCGCCCTGCCAGCGGCTGTGCAGGGCCGCCAGGCACCGCTGCCGGCGACGGTCCCGCAGGGAGCCTGCCTCCCCGGCCCAGCGACGCGCCAGGGGTTGCAGCAATCCCGCGAGCGAGAGCTGGTCATGCCAGCAGAGCAGCTCGGCAGCCAGGTGGGCCGGCAGCTGGGCCCGCAGCTCGGCCTCGATCCGCGGCACCGCCTCCAGGCTCGGCACCCGTACCAGCAGATAGGTGGGCTGCCCCGCAGGGATGGCCTGCAGCCAGCGCAGGTCTGCCGCGAGCAAGGGGGGCTGCAGGGCGTACAGCAGCAGGTCGCAGCTGGCAAAGGGCTCGGGCCAGCTCCAGGCACCGCCAGCCGCCGGCAGGGGGCGGCTCCAGTGCAGGCTGAGGGCCGCCGGTCCCCGCAGACTGGTGGCCAGATGGTGGCGCCAGTCCTGATCCGGGGGGAAGGCACCCACCAAGGCCAGATGCAGGCCGACCCGTTCAATCTGGGCTCTCTGGCCCTCCAGTTCCGCCGCGCGGCGGGGGGCCGATGTCCCATCGGGCTCCAGGCGCCCAAATTGCTCCTGCAGGCGCTCGAGCCGCTGCAGCCAGCCGGCCGTGGTGGTATCGCGCAGCTGGGGGGTACGGCCACCCAGGCGCGACCAGGAGCCGAGCAACACCAGCCCCGCCGTGGCTGCGGACGCCGCCAGCAGGGGGGCATGCAGCACCTGGCCCAGTCCATCCAGCACCACACCGCCGCCCACCACCAGGGCGGCGGCAGGCCACCAGCGCCGCAGCAGCTGGCTGATGAGGGCAGCCTGGCCACTCGACGGGGGGAGCGCCGAGGCGGTGGTACTGCTGCGGGGCCGCGCGGTGGTCAACGCCCTGGATGCGATCCCAGTCTGTTTAGCTCAACACACCATCTCCCGACCAGGTGCGGCGCCGATAGGTTGGCTTCATCACCGACGGGGACGGACCGTGGCCAGGTGCAGCGGGTGCGGGTGGTGGCCCTGGTGAGGAACGCTGCGGTGCGGCGGGCGAAGCAGCGCGGGGCCCGCACTCACGGCACTGGTGCAGCCTGTCCCGGTGCACCCCATGGCTGAGCCGCGCCCCAACCCCCTGCTGGGCCCGCAGGTCCTGGCCGGACTCACCGCCCGCCAACAGCACCAGTTGCGGCAGTGGCAGGCGGAGCTGGCCGGCGCCAGCGGCTGGAGCGGCACCCTGCCCATCGCCTTGCTCGATCGCTGCTGGCTGCGGCTCCGCAGCGTGCCGGTGGCCCAGCTGACCACCCTGCTGCCCCCCGATGCCAGTGCGGAGGCGCCCGAGCTGGTGCGCTACCGCGAATGGCTGGCCCGGGGCCTGGACAGTTGGCAGGCCGAGTCACTCTGCTGGCAGGAGTTCGGCAGCGGGGCCTGCCAGCAGGCCCTGCGCCGCCACTGGCAGCAACAGGAAGCCAACCCGGGCAATTGGACCCTCGATCGGTATCTCGACCTGATCAGCAGTTACCGGGGCCAGTTCAGCGTCCAGGGCGAACGGCAGCTGCCCCTGCTGGTGCTCGGTCGGGCCGGAACCCGGGATCCCCATCTGCTGCTTTGGCTGCAGGGAAGCTGGCTGTCGATGCGGCACACTTGCGCCTGATTACCAGGTTGCCGTCATGACTGACGAGACGAGCACAACGCCACCCCAGGGCTCCCGCGCCGGTGGCAACCGAGAGCCCGGTGGGTTTCGCATCCGCCTGAGTGACAACGAGATGCGCTCGGCCCGGGCCTTGCAGGAAGCCCTCGGACTGCGTTCCACCGTGGCCGTGCTGGGTTTCTGCGTGCGCACCCTCGGTCAGATGCTGGAAGAAGGCAAGCTCGACGAGCTGGTGGCACAGCAGCGCTCCCAAGCCGGCAAACGGGAGGGGGGTCGTCCGCGCCGCCCCGCCGGCGAGGGTCCGGGTCGCCCCGAGAAGGCCGCCCGGGTGGACCCCTTCGCCAGGCCCTCGCGACCAGCCCCCGCCCCAGCCGAAGCCCCGGACATGGCCGAGCCGGCTGTGGTGATCACCGATGCCGAGGACAGCGCCGAGGGCAGCCCGGAGGGACTGACGGGGAACGGCGCGGGGGATCAGGCCCCAGAGGCCACCGCTGAACCCGCGGAAGACACCACCCCCGTCGAGAGCTGAGCCGAGGTCGATGAGCAAGCCCCGGGTTCTCTCCGGCGTCCAACCCACCGGAGCCCTGCATCTGGGCAACTGGCTCGGGGCCATCCGCAACTGGGTGGAGCTGCAGGACAGCCACGACACCTTTTTCTGTGTCGTGGACCTGCATGCGATCACGGTGCCCCATGAGCCGGCCCAGCTGGCCGAACACACCCTCAGCACCGCCGCCCTCTACCTGGCCTGCGGCATCGACCCCGAGCGCTCCACGGTGTTCGTACAGAGCCAGGTGAGTGCCCACAGCGAACTGGCCTGGCTGCTGAACTGCGTGACCCCGCTCAACTGGCTGGAGCGGATGATCCAGTTCAAGGAGAAGGCGATCAAACAGGGTGACCAGGTGTCGGTGGGCCTGCTCGACTACCCGGTGCTGATGGCGGCCGACATCCTTCTCTATGACGCCGACCGGGTACCGGTGGGGGAGGACCAGAAGCAGCACCTGGAGCTGGCCCGCGACATCGCCCAGCAGCGCATCAATGCCCGCTTCGGCCGCAAGGGGCCCGATGGCGAGGTGGAGGCGATCCTCAAGGTGCCCGAGCCGATGATCCTCAAGGAGGGGGCCCGGGTGATGAGCCTCACCGACGGCGGCAGCAAGATGAGCAAGAGCGACCCCAACGAGGGCTCGCGCATCACCCTGCTTGACCCGCCCGAGCTGATCACCAAGAAGATCAAGCGGGCCAAGACCGATCCCACCATGGGGCTGGAATTCGGCAATCCGGCCCGGCCCGAGGCGGACAACCTGCTGGGTCTCTACGCCCTGCTGTCGGGCCTGGGCCGGGACGCGGCTGCCCGGGAGTGCGCCCAGATGGGATGGGGCCAGTTCAAGCCCCTACTGGCCGAGGCCACCGTGGAGGCCCTGCGACCGGTGCAGGAGCGCTACCGGGAACTGCGCCAGGACCCTGCCACCCTGGCGGCGGTGCTGCAGGCGGGTCGTGATCGCGCCGGGGCCGTGGCCCACCACACCCTGCAACGGGTGCGGGACGCCCTCGGCTTCCTGCCCGTCGGGCCCTGACGGCAGCGCCAGCAGCCCGCCGGGCTCTTTATAAAGTTTTCGGGATCAATCAGCGCCGCTGATTGATGGACCCCAGTTCCAGACCTGCCGGCAGCCGGCACCGGCCGCCAGCGGGCCCGTCAGCCCCACTGCCGCAACAGGCCTCTCAGCTGAGACCCAAGGCGAACAGGAAAACCCGAGCACACGGTTAGGCATTTGTAAACCCCCCGGTCAGGGGGGTGGAACAAACCGGGCGCCAGCCAGCAAGGTCAGGCGACTCGACCGATTGCCCCTCTGACTCACCCGCTGATCACCCGCCTCACGGTTCTTGGCCTCAGCGCCGTGCTGCCGATTCCGATGGCAGCCACCGCCGTGTCACGGCCCAGTTTTGAGCTGCGCCTGCCCGAACCATCCCCAGCGGTGAAAGTGCGCCGGGCCGAGCCCGGGCCCTACAGCCTCACCCCCGAGCGCCGCGCCCTGCTGGACACGATCCGGTTTGCCGAGGGCACCTGGACCGGGGGCACCAGCGCTGGCTACCGCATGCTGTATGGCGGTGCCTTGGTGCAGGGGCTGGCGCGCCACCCGGAGATCGTGGTGCGGCGCCGCTACACCAGTGCCGCCGCCGGGGCGTACCAGTTCCTGCCGGACACCTGGCATGGGGTGGCCCGCCAGCTCGGCCTGACCAGCTTTGAACCCCACAACCAGGACCAGGCCGCCCTGCACCTGATCCAGAAGCGGGGTGCCCTGAGCCTGTTCGATCGCCAGGGGCTCAACGGCGACGTGCTGGCCCGGCTCGCACCGGAATGGGCATCGCTGCCCGCCCATCACGGCGGCAGCCACTACGGCCAGCCGGTGAAGGCGCGCGAAGAGCTGATCCGCTTCTACCAGGGCGCCCTGGCCCGCCGTCAGCAGGCAAGCTGAACGGCAGCAGGTGCCCCCAGGCTCAACCAGCCTCAACCGGGGAAGCGCGGCGGCTCGGGCCAGTGCAACTGGGGTAGGGGCACCTGGAGGGCCCGCAGTCGGGCCGAGAGGCCCCACAGACGCATCACCAACTGATGCCAGGGTGCCATCGTCTCCAGACTGAGTGCCACCGGAGCACCGGTGGCCTGGCGCAGGGCCGATGCTGCCGCCAGTTCCCGGCTGGCCAGGTCCAGCTCCGACCGCAGTTGCTGTCTCTGCTCCGCCGCCATCACGGCATCCGGGCAGCAGTCGAGCAGGGTGTGCCCCCGGGCAAACCAGACCCGGAAGTCATCCAGCAGGGAGCCCAGCAGGTGGTCGAGAAGATCGGCCCCCGGCTCCGGTTGGGAGGGTGTGGCGCTCATGGGATCAGCCTAGGGAGTGGGACATCCCAGTGCCAGCCGCCAACCAACGGCAATCAGCCGCCAGCCGGCTGGGGATCAGCGGCAGGGCGGATCCTTCGCCTCAGCTGCTGGCTCCAGCCGAACGCTGCCGCTGTGCCCAGGATCTGCTGTAGTCCGGACATGGGGGTTGGGAACGCCGCCTTGATCTGCCAGTTGCCCTGGCGGACCGGGGTGGGGGGAGATGCGCTGGGACCGTTGAAGAAGGGATCGCCCGTGATCATGAAATCTCCGTCGGGGAGATTCGGTCACCACGATGTACGTCCCATCCCGGCCTGTGGCCCGGCCATTGGCCGTGATGGCACCAAGGGGAATGGTTTCCTCGCTGGTGAGGAGGTTCAGGTTGGTGAGTGCGGTGACAAAAGACGTGCTGTCAGCCCCGGATGCCACCTGAAAGCAGAGGGAATTGCTGACGGAGCAGCGGGTGAGGGGCGCAAACAAAGAGACCCTGGTGCCGATGGATCCGAGGAAGTCGCGGGAGAACACAACTGCCTGGGTGGCCCTGGTATAACCCAAAGAAAATGGAACTGTGACGTCCTAGGGCCAAAGCTGATTCTGCTGGACCCGGGGCGCAAAGGTGCTGTTGGACGTCCACTCATTGATCCTGGTGAAGGCATTTGGCATGGCCCTGCCATCGCCTTCAACGGTCCAGTTTTCCTGGATGGTGACCTCTGAACAGCCTGAAGCGATGCCCTTGAGAAAGTTGAACTGCGTGTCAGTCAGGCTGGAAGGATTGACCACCACCACTGCCTGGGCCGCCTGAATCGCAGACGCCAGGACAATCCCAGCAGCAACCAGGGTGAGAACAAGAGAGGACATGACCAGTGAACACTCTCTTGAACAACGACTCCGATTCAATGCACAGCCTGCTGCGCGGCAGGACACCTCGGAGCCTACTGCGATGTGGACAAGGCTCAACATCGCCGGAACCAATCGAAGATGATCAGTGCATAGCGGGTTTGCCCTAACTGACAAGCTCAGGAAGACAAGAGATCTCTTATTCTGAAGACCCAAAAACTACTGAATTCAGCCCGTTCGCCTCTTCTCGCCCGGGTATCCCGGCTCCTGGCGGCCGCCATGGGATGGCTCTCCGCTCCCTGACTAGGATGAACAGCTGTTTTGCGAACCGTGCCCGTGCCTGCCGCTGCCCAAGCCGCCGAGCCCGCCAGCCGCAGGGAATCCAGCACCGGCGAGGCCCCGGTGCCGTTGCCCAAAACCAGTGAAAGCGAGCAGTTGCTCAAGATCCGCCATTCGATGAGCCATGTGATGGCCATGGCGGTGCAGAAGCTGTTCCCGGGCACCCAGGTGACCATCGGCCCCTGGACCGAGACTGGCTTCTACTACGACTTCGATAGCCCCGACCCCTTCACCGAGGCCGACCTGAAGGCCATCAAGAAGGAGATGATCCGAATCATCAACCGAAAGCTGCCCATGGAGCGCATGGAGGTGAGCCGGGCCGAGGCCGAAGCCAGGATCCGGGCCCAGAACGAGCCCTACAAGCTCGAGATCCTCGCGGGGATCAGTGAACCCATCACCCTCTACACCCTGGGGGATGACTGGTGGGACCTCTGCGCGGGCCCCCATGTGGCCAACACCGGCGAGCTCAACGCCAAGGCCTTTGAGCTGGAGAGCGTGGCCGGCGCCTACTGGCGCGGTGATGAAACCAAGGCCCAGCTGCAACGCATCTACGGCACCGCCTGGGAAACCCCCGAGCAGCTGGCGGAGTATCAGCGCCGCAAGCAGGAGGCCCTGCGCCGCGACCACAGGCGGCTGGGGGTTGACCTCGACCTGTTCTCGATCGAGGACGAGGCCGGGGCGGGCCTGGTGTTCTGGCATCCCCGCGGCGCCCGCATGCGCCTGCTGATCGAAAACCTGTGGCGGGACCTTCACTTCGCCGCCGGCTACGAACTGCTCTACACCCCCCACGTGGCTGACATCAGCCTGTGGAAAACCTCCGGCCACCTCGACTTCTACAGCGAGAGCATGTTTGGCCCGATGCAGGTGGATGAGCGGCAATACCAGCTCAAGCCCATGAACTGCCCCTTCCACGTGCTCACCTACGCCAGCACCCTGCGCAGCTACCGGGAGCTGCCGATCCGCTGGGCCGAGCTGGGCACCGTGTACCGCTACGAGCGGCCCGGGGTGATGCACGGCCTGATGCGGGTGCGCGGCTTCACCCAGGACGATGCCCACGTGTTCTGCCTACCGGAGCAGATCAGTGATGAGATTCTGCGCATCCTTGATCTCACCGAACAGATCCTTTCCACCTTCGATTTCCGCAACTACGAAATCAACCTCTCCACCCGTCCGGAGAAATCCATCGGCGAGGACGCCGTGTGGGATCTCGCCACCCAGGGACTGATCGAAGCGCTCAACCGCAAGGGCTGGGCCTACAAGATCGATGAGGGTGGCGGCGCCTTCTACGGACCCAAGATCGACCTCAAGATCGAAGACGCCATCGGCCGGATGTGGCAGTGTTCCACCATCCAGCTCGACTTCAACCTGCCCGAGCGCTTCCAGCTGGAGTATGTGGCCGCCGACGGCACCCGCCAGCGCCCGATCATGATCCACCGCGCCATCTTCGGCTCGCTGGAGCGGTTCTTCGGGATCATGACCGAGAACTACGCCGGCGATTTCCCCCTCTGGCTGGCTCCCGAGCAGATCCGCCTGCTGCCTGTCACCGACGAGGTGCGGCCCTATGCCGAAGAACTGCTGGGCCAGCTGCAGGCGGCCGGAGTGCGCGCCACGATCGACCACTCCGGCGACCGCCTCGGCAAGCTGATCCGCAACGGCGAGCAGATGAAGATCCCCCTGCTTGGGGTGATCGGCGCCAGGGAGGCCGAGGAGGGCCAGGTGAGCCTGCGCAGCCGCCGCGAGGGCGACCTGGGCAGCGTCCCGGCGGCCACCCTGGTGGCGGCAGCCAGCAAGGCCAACGCCTGCCGTGCCGCCGGACTGGGGTTGGCGGCCGAGGCACCTGCAGACTGAATCGCGGCCGGAACCCTGCGATGACCATCCTGCTGGCCGGCGACATCGGCGGCACCAAGACCCTGCTGGCCCTCTATCGCGCTGACGAGCATGGGCTGCAGGAGCTGGTGGCCGAGCGCTACAGCTCCGCCGCGTGGCCCGATCTCACCCCGATGGTGGGCCACTTCCTCCACAGCTGTGGAGCGACCTACGGGGTGGAGGCGGGCCAGCGGCCCCCAGCCGCCGCCTGTTTCGCCGTGGCCGGCCCGGTGCAGGACGGCCGCGCCCGGCTCACGAACCTGCCCTGGCAGCTCGACCAACGGGCCCTCGAAGCCAGCACCGGCATCGGCCGGGTGGAGTTGGTGAACGACTTCGCCGTGCTGATCTACAGCCTGCCCCACCTCCGCGCCCATCAGCAGGCAACGGTGCGCGAGGGGCAGGCCCAACCCGAGGCTCCCCTGCTGGTGCTCGGCGCCGGCACCGGGCTGGGGGTCGCCTACGGCCAACCCACGCCCCTGGGCCTGATTGCCCTCGCCAGTGAAGCGGCCCACGCGGAATTCGCGCCGCGCACCCCGGCGGAGTGGCAGCTGAAATGTTGGCTCCAGGTCGATCTGGGCCTGGATCGCCTCTCGATCGAGCGGGTGGTGAGCGGCACCGGGCTGGGCCATGTGGGTCGCTGGCTGCTGCAGGAGCGGCACCCGGATGGAACGCACCCCCTGCAGCAGGATCCGCCCACCGACCTGCCGGCGGCGCTGGCGGAGGCGGCGGCGGGCGGCGACGCCCTGGCCTGCGAGGCGCTGGACCTCTGGCTGGGGGCCTATGGCAGTGTCTGTGGAGACCTGGCCTTGACCGGTCTGAGTCGCGGTGGCGTCTGGCTGGCCGGGGGCACTGCCGGCAAATTGCTCGAGGCCCTGCGCGGCCCGACGTTTGGCCAGGCCTTCCTGGCCAAGGGGCGACTGGCGGCGGTGCTGCAGGCGGTGCCAATCATCGCCATCACCGACCCGGCAATCGGCCAGTTCAGTGCGGCCTGCCGGGCCCGCATGCTGCTGGGGGAAAGGACCGCTCTCCGGTGAGCTGAGACACTGGCACCAGCAATAGAAAACAGATGGTGCGGCCCAAGGTTGGCCAGGGAGTTGTGGTGCATGTTCCGGCCACCACGGCCAATATCGGTCCCGGATTCGACTGCCTCGGCGCAGCCCTCGACCTCGACAACGTGTTCGAGCTGCGCTGCGTGGAGGGGGGCAGCCACCGCTTCGACCTGATCATCGAAGGGAGTGAGGGCGCCCACCTGCGGGGCGGTCCGGACAACCTGGTGTATCGCTCGGCCCAGCGGGTGTGGAAGGAGGCGGGGGAGGAGCCGGTGGGCCTGGAGGCCAGGGTGCGCCTGGCCGTACCTCCGGCCCGGGGCCTTGGCAGCAGCGCCACGGCGATCGTGGCCGGTCTGATGGGCGCCAATGCCCTCGTGGGCGAACCCCTGAGCAAGGAGAAGCTGCTGGAGCTGGCGATCGACATCGAGGGCCACCCGGACAATGTGGTGCCCTCCCTGGTGGGGGGTCTGTGCATGACAGCCAAGGCCGCCTCCCACCGCTGGCGGGTGCTGCGCTGTGAATGGTCGAGCGAAGTGGTGGCGGTGGTGGCCATTCCCGCCATCCGGCTGGCCACCAGTGAGGCGCGCCGGGCCATGCCGAAGGCGATCCCGGTGGCGGATGCCGTGTTGAATCTCGGTGCCCTCACCCTGCTGCTGCAGGGACTGCGCAGCGGCAATGGCGATCTGATCAGCGACGGCATGCACGACCGGCTGCACGAGCCCTATCGCTGGAGCCTGATCGTGGGGGGGCCCAAGGTGCGGGACGCGGCGATCGAAGCGGGTGCCTGGGGCTGCGTGATCAGCGGCGCCGGTCCGAGCCTGCTGGCGCTGTGCACGGCGGACCGGGCCCAGGCCGTGGGGCGGGCGATGCTGCTGGCCTGGCACAACGCCGGAGTGGAAAGCCGCACAGAAGTGCTCAGGGTGCAGAAGGAGGGGAGCCGCTGGGAGGCCCTTCCCGATCGCTGATCGGCGCAGTTTGTGGCCAGATCAGCCGTGGCTGCACAGCGCATCTGCCGCACTGTGCTGATGGCAAAGTGTTGTAAATCTTGGCTTCCAACCTAGGGAGTGCCATAGACAGTGGAGCAGCTGGCATCTCCCAGCAAGCAAAGGTGATCACTTTCGGGTGTGCTGAATATGCTTTGCCTTCTCCCCCTAGCAATGCGCAAAACACGCAAGGCTTTTCTGTTCATGGCGGCAGCCGCTGCCGCCACCGCCCAGCTGATTCCTCCTTCAGTGCGGGCCGCCGAGACGGGCAGCCAGGAACCCACCACCCTCGCCGCCCAGCCCGCTACAGCTGAGGGCAGCGCCGCCGGGAGCTCCATCACTGAGAGCAACACCGCCGAGAGCAACGCCGGGACCCAGGAAACCCTGGTGAGCCAGAGCGTTGACATCGTGGAGGAAGCCATCATCTACGAACAGGGCACCGGCTTCTACGCCACCCTCGGCATCGGCGCCACCTGGCCCAACGATGTGAATGGCAGGGTGCGCCGCCCCAACCAGCCCAACCGCTCGATCGAGCTGGAAACCGAGGCCGGCTTTGCCCTCGATGCCGGTATCGGCTACGACTTCGGTCCCGTGCGCACGGAGCTCACCTACGTCTACAACCGGATCGGTGTGGACAACATCCGCCGGAACAGCAACTGGGATTCCACCCGCACAAACGGTGGCAACCAGAACGGGATCATGGCTAGTGCTTACTGGGACATCAACACTGGCACCCGCTGGACCCCTTACATCGGCGGGGGCATCGGCTGGATCAACCAGAGCATGGGCAACAACAGCATGGTGCGGGTCAACACCGGCAACCGGATCAACACCGGCAGCGGCAATGCTGACCTGTTCGGCTGGCAGGCCAAGGCCGGTGTGGCCTACGGCGTGAACTGGAACACCGATATCTACGGCGAAATCGTGTACCAGGGCGCCGAATCCTTCAATGCCGGTCGCACCAGCTACGACGGGTTCGACAACAACTGGGGCTTCAAGGTGGGTGCCCGTTATCGCTTCGGCGGTCCCGTGGTGGTCGTGGAAGAGGAGGAGGTGGTGATCACCCCCGAGCCCGCCCCCGCCCCCGCCCCGGCTCCTGCCCCGGTGTATCGCGAGCCCGCTCCGGCCCCTGCGCCGATCCGCGGCCTCTGGTGAGTCCGGTCGCCAGCGGGCCCCGATGGGCCCCTGGCGCAACCAACCCTGGAGCGGCCTTTGCCGCTCCTTTTTTTGTGCCGCCCAGCAGCCGCTAAGCCGATCGAAAGGGGTGGCAACAGGGGCGCCGATCGGACCCGGCCAGCCCCCTGACGACAGTCTCACTAAGTACAAATGCCCAGTGGCCGTGCGGTGACTGGTAACCTTTCGGCCGGGTCAGTCCATGGCGGTTCAGACCGCGTTGGTGTGAGCCCGCCCACCCGCACCCACCGGCCCGGAACCTGATGGACGCACTCCTGCCCCGCCTGGTCGCGTCCCTCCCCAGCCTGGCCATGGACCCGTCCACCCAGACCTTCCCCTGGCTGAGCCTGATCGTGCTCTTGCCGGCCGCAGTGGCGCTGGTGATGCCCCTGCTGCCCGGCGACGGCAACGATCCCCGCCTGCCCCGCACCCTGGCCCTCGGCACCCTTGCTCTCGACCTGGGCCTGATGCTGGTGTGCTTCAGCCAACACTTCAACGGCGCCAGCAGCGAGCTGCAGCTGGTGGAGCGGCTGAGCTGGGTACCGGCCCTCGGCCTGGAGTGGTCGCTGGCCGCCGATGGCCTCTCGGCCCCCCTGGTGGTGCTCTCCGGCCTGGTGACCCTGCTCTCGGTGGCCGCCAGCTGGAACATCAACCGCAAGAGCCGCCTCTACTTCGCCCTGATGCTGGTGCAGGCCTCCGCCCAGGGGCTGGTGTTCCTCTCCCACGATTTCCTGCTGTTCTTCCTGGCCTGGGAACTGGAGCTGGTGCCGGTGTACCTGCTGATCGCCATCTGGGGCGGCAAGCGGCGCCAGTACGCGGCCACCAAGTTCATCCTCTACACGGCCACCGCCTCGCTGCTGATCCTGGTGAGCGGTCTGGCCCTGGCCTTCAACGGCCCCGTCACCTTCAATCTCTCTGAACTGGCTGCGCGCAGTGCCGGGGGCACCTTCGGCCTGCTCTGCTACCTGGGCTTCCTGGTGGGCTTCGGCGTGAAGCTGCCGATGTTCCCGCTGCACACCTGGCTGCCGGACGCCCACGGAGAGGCCAATGCGCCGGTGTCGATGCTGCTGGCAGGAGTACTTCTCAAGATGGGCGGCTATGCCCTGCTGCGCTTCAACGTTCAGATGCTGCCGGAAGCCCATCTGATCCTCGCGCCGGCCCTGATTGTGCTGGGCATCGTGAACATCATTTATGGCGCACTGAATGCCTTTGCCCAGGACAACGTGAAGCGGCGCATCGCCTGCAGCTCGGTGAGCCACATGGGCTTTGTGCTGCTGGGCATCGGTGCCATCGACGCCCTCGGCATGAGCGGCGCCATGCTCCAGATGATCAGCCACGGCTTGATCGCCGCGGCCATGTTCTTCATCACCGGTGTGTTTTACGAGCGCACCGAAACCCTCTCGATCCCCAACATGGGGGGCCTGGCCAAGGCGCTGCCGATCACCTTCGCCTTCTTCCTGGCCAGCTGCCTGGCCTCGCTGGCCCTGCCCGGCATGAGCGGCTTCGTGAGCGAGATCACCGTGTTTCTGGGAGTGACCGCCAACGAGGGCTTCACCACCGGCTTCCGGGTGATCACCGTGGTGCTGGCGGCCATCGGCCTGGTGCTCACCCCGGTGTATCTGCTCAGCCTCTGCCGCCGGGTGTTCTTCGGGCCCCGGATTCCGGCCCTGGCCAGCACCGGCGACATGCGGCCCCGCGAACTGCTGATCGGCCTCACCCTGCTGGTGCCCACCCTGGTGATCGGTTTCTGGCCACGGGTGGCGATCGACCTCTACGAGGCCAGCACCAATGCCCTCTCCACCCAGCTGGGCCAGCAGATCGCCCTGGCCATCGGCCGCGGTAACCCGATCGGTTGAGCCACGGCCAGGCCGTCCCATGCCCTGAAATGGGGGGATCTGCAGCCTCGCCATGGCCGTTGAACCCCTTTCCCCTTCCGTGCAGTCCTCGCCCCTGCTGCGGGCTGAGGGGCTTCCCCCCTTCGAGGCCATCACTCCGGAGCAGGTGGACACCGCCATCCCGGTGTTGCTGGAGGGGCTGCACCGGGAGCTCAGCGAACTGGAAGCGCAGCTGACCGCCCGGCTGGAGCAGCAGCAGCCACTGGGCTGGGCCGAGCTGATGGACCCCCTGCACCGGCTGGGCGAGCGGCTGCGCTGGAGCTGGGGGGTGGTGAGCCACCTCAATGGGGTGTGCAACACCCCGGAGCTGCGCCAGGCCCATCAGAACCAGCAGGGGGCGGTGGTGGCCTTCGGCAGTCGAGCCGGCCAGAGCCAGCCGATCTACCGGGCGCTCGAACAGCTGGCCCGGCAGCCCCTCGATGCCACCCAGCGGCGGATCGTGGCGGCCGAGCTGCGCGACATGCAACTGCGGGGCGTGGGGCTGGAGCTGGCCGACCAGGAGGCGTTCAATGGGGCCACCGCCGAGCTGGCCCGCCTGGCCAGTGCCTTCGGCAACCACGTGCTCGATGCCACCAATGGCTGGACCCTGCGCCTCAGCGATCCCGCTGCGGTGGCTGGACTGCCGGAGAGCCTGAAGGATCTGCTGGCCCAGGCGGCACGCCAGGCCGCCCAGGAACCGGGCGACGGGGAGGCCACGGCCAGCGAAGGTCCCTGGCTGCTGGGGCTCGACATGCCCCGGGCGATTCCCTTTCTCAAGTACAGCCAGAGGCGTGACCTGCGCGAGACCGTGTATCGGGCCCAGGTGGCACGGGCCTCCAGCGGCGAGCTCGACAACTGGCCCCTGATCGAGCAGATCCTCACCCTCCGCAACGAGCAGGCCCAGCGGCTGGGCTACGCCAACTGGGCCGAGGTGAGCCTGGCCAGCAAGATGGCCGGCTCGGTGGCGGAGGTGGAACAGCTGCTCGAGGAGCTGCGGGCCGCGGCCTACCCGGGGGCGGAACGGGAGCTGGGAGCCCTGCGGGCCTGTGCCGCCCTCCATGGGGGACCGGAGGCCGAGGATCTCAAGCCCTGGGATGTGGCGTTCTGGGCCGAGAAGCTGCGCCAGGAGAGCTTTGAGCTCGATGCCGAAGCCCTGCGCCCCTGGTTTCCCCTCGAGCAGGTGCTGCAGGGGTTGTTCGGCCTCTGCCAACGCCTGTTCGACATCCGCATCGTGAGCAGCGAGCCGGGGGAAGCCCCCACCTGGCACCCCGATGTGCGCTTCTTCCGGGTGCTCGATGGCGCGAGCGGCTCCCCCCTGGCCGCCTTCTACCTCGATCCCTACAGCCGGCCCGGCAGCAAGCGCGGCGGCGCCTGGATGGATGAGTGCCTGGGCCGCTCCCGCACCCCCGCCGGCGAGCCGGTGCTGCCGGTGGCGTACCTGATCTGCAACCAGAGCCCACCGGTTGGCGACACCCCCAGCCTGATGACCTTCGACGAGGTGGAAACCCTGTTCCACGAGTTCGGCCATGGCCTGCAGCACATGCTCACCACCGTGGAGCGGCCCGAGGCCGCCGGCATCAACAACGTGGAATGGGATGCGGTGGAACTGCCCAGCCAGTTCATGGAGAACTGGTGCTACGACCGCGCCACCCTGATGGGGATGGCCCGCCACTGGCAGAGCGGCGAGCCCCTGCCGGAGGCCGACTACCAGAAGCTGCTGGCGGCCCGCACCTTCATGGGCGGCAGCGCCACCCTGCGGCAGGTGCACCTCGCCCTCACCGACCTGCGCCTGCACAGCGTCTGGAGCCCCGAGAGTGGCCAGACCCCGGAGCAGCTGCGCCGCGAGGTGGCCCGCACCACCACCGTGCTGGAACCGATTCCGGAGGACGCCTTCCTCTGCTCCTTCAGCCACATCTTCGCCGGCGGCTACTCGGCCGGCTACTACTCCTACAAGTGGGCCGAGGTGCTCAGCGCCGACGCCTTCAGCGCCTTCGAGGAGGTGGGCCTGGATGCGGAAGACCACGTGGTGGCCACCGGCCGCCGCTTCCGGGACACCGTGCTGAGCCTGGGCGGCAGCCGCTCCCCCGCCGAGATCTTCGAGGCCTTCCGCGGCCGGCCCCCCAGCAGCGAGGCCCTGATCCGCCACTCGGGGCTGGTGGCCGCCCCACCAGCCGCCTAGGGCCTGAGCAGTTCGGCCACGATCGGCCCCAGCGCCGCTGGACTGCTGATCAGCTGCTTGTGGTTCCACACGGGCAGCTGTTGGCGGCGCCCCAGGGGCAACACGCCGGTCCAGCTGGGCACCACCAGGGTGTCGGCCAGGCACCAGAAGCTGCAGCAGTCCACCCCGGCCAGGCCGGCCAGGTCGCCGTTCAGCCGGCGCAGCAAAGGGCTGCCGGGCCGCATGTCGGCAATGCTGGCGAGCCAGCGGCCCGGCCAGGGTGCCGCCACGAGGCTGCCCCGCTGGGGACTGCCCACGCTGATCAGCCTGCGCACCCGGCCCTGGCCTCCGGCCAACTGGATCCAGGTGCGACCCACCAGACCCCCCATCGAAAAGCCCAGCAGATCCACCGGCTGCTCCGGCCCGAAGTGCTGGTCCACCAGCTGCCCCAGCTCAACGGCCAGGTCGACCAGCGGCCGCTGGCCGAGGCCGTGGGGCAGGTGGGGAGCGAACAGGGGCTGACGCCGCCCCTGCAGCCGGTCCTCCAGCCGCCGGAACAGCCGGGGCGTGTCCCAGAGGCCATGGACCAGCACCAGGGGCAGGCACCGGGAGGTAGCCATCCGCCAAACAGGCCGGTGCTGCACGCTATGCCCTGGAGCGAGCCGGGAAGATGGATCAATGCTGAGTTCCAGCCCAACCGACCCGCGAGCCGGCGCCGCGCCGGGGCTGGGCGAGATCGCCGCCGCCTTTGCCCTCTCCGGTCCGGTCACGGCGATCGAGCCGCTGGGCCAGGGCAACGTCAACGACACCTATCGGGTGCGCTGCGCCGCCCGGGCCGGGGAGCCAGATCAGTTCGTGCTGCAGCGGCTGAACACCCACGTGTTTCCCCGACCCGATCGGGTGATGGCCAACATGGCCCTGCTCAGCCTGCATGCGGCCGGTCGGCCCTGGCCCCAGCCCGGCCAGCCCCGCCGCTGGGAGGTGCCCCGGCTGCTGACCACCCGCGGTGGCCCCGGCGAGCTGGAGCCCCAGGCCTGGCTGCAGCTCGGCAGCGACTGCTGGCGCATGCTCAGCTACGTGGCGGATACCAGCAGCCCCGACACCGTGCTCAGCGGTGAGCATGCCGCCGAAGTGGGCCGGGCACTGGGCGCCTTTCACCAGCTGGTGCACGACCTGCCCTGCGACCAGCTGCACGACACGCTGCCGGGATTCCACGTGACTCCCGGCTACCTGGCGGCCTACGACCAGCTGGGGGAAACGGCGAGCCGGCCGGCGGACGCGCCACCGGAGTGCGACCGGACCCGCTGGTGCCGGCGGTTCATTGAGGCCCGCCGCGGGCTCGCACCGGTGCTGGAGCAGGCCCTGGCCAGCGGCCGGCTGCAGCACCGCCCGGTGCATGGCGACCCCAAGGTGAACAACGTGTTGCTCGACAGCACCAGTGGCCTGGCCGTGGCCCTGGTGGATCTCGACACGGTGAAGCCCGGCCTGCTCCACACCGACATCGGCGACGCCCTGCGGTCAGGCTGCAATCCCGCCGGCGAGGAAACCACCGACCTGGCGGCCGTGCACTTCGATCTCGATCGCTGCCGGCCGATGCTGGCGGGCTATCTCGAGCTGGCCGGACCGATCCTCAGCGGGGCCGATCTGGAGCTGATCCCCACCGCGGTGCGGCTGATCAGCTTTGAACTGGGCCTGCGCTTCTTCAGCGACCACCTGGCAGGCAACCCCTATTTCAAGTGCCGTCACCCGGACCACAACCTGGAGCGCGCCCTGGTGCAGTTTCGGCTCACCGAGAGCATCGAGAGCCAGGAGCGGCAGCTCGAGCAGCTGGTGCGCGAGCTGACCGGCTGAACACCCCACCCATGGCCCACCAACCCTTCGCTCTCCAACCCTTCCCCAGCCAGGCCGCAGCTCCCGACCTCCAGATCGACGGCTGGCTGGAGCGGCGGGATCGGGTGCTGGACCTGGCATTCCAGCTGCGGCAGCCCGGTCCCTGCCCCCCGGCCGACCCGATCCTCTGGCCCGCCCCAGACGGCGATCCCCAGCGGCGGGACGGGCTCTGGGAGCACACCTGTCTGGAGCTGTTTCTGGCCGAACCCGGCGAAGAGCGCTACTGGGAGTTCAACCTCTCCCCCCGCGGCCACTGGAACGTGTACCGGCTGGACGGCTACCGCCGCGGTCTGAGGCCCGATCCCGACTACAGCGCCCTGCCGTTCCGCTGCAGCCCCAGCCCCCAGCCGTTCGACCTGGCCATCACGGTTCCCCTGCCGGCGGCCCTGGCGGTGGCGCCATCTCTGCAGGCGGCGGTGACGGCCGTGGTGGAGCAAGGCAGCGGCCGGATCAGCTACTGGGCCCTGCACCATGGGGGGCCGGAAGCTGACTTCCACCGCCGGGATGGCTTCCGGATGCGGATCTGAACGCGCTGCGGCGCACGGCCACCACCCCGGTGAACCCCGGCACCGGGGCGGCGCACTTGCGCAATTCGAGCTGCACCGCAATCGGCCCGGCCAAGGCCGCAATCCGCTCCAGGATGCTCTCGGCGTAGTGCTCGAGGGTCTGGCAGCGGAGCGAGCGGGCCTGCCGTTGCAGGGCCTGGATCAGGACGGCGTAATCCAGTGTGTCGGCCAGGGCATCGCTGCGGCCGGCGGGGCCCAGATCCACGCCGAGCTCCAGATCCAGCTCAAACCACTGGCCCTGCTGCCGCTCGAAGTCCAGCACCCCCACGTGGGCCCAGAGGCGCAGACCCCGCACCACGATGGCGGAGGCCGGGGCCGTCACAGGGGCAGGCTGCGGTGGCTGAAGGCGCGGGCACCGCTGGCATAGTCGGCGGCGACATGGCCTTCACCCCGCAGGCGGTAGCGGTAGGTGACCAGCCCCTCAAGCCCCACCGGACCCCGGGGCGGCAGGGTCTGGGTGGAGATGCCCACCTCCGCCCCGAAGCCATAGCGGAAGCCATCGGCGAAGCGGGTGGAACAGTTGAGGAACACTCCGGCGCTGTCCACCGAGGCCAGGAAGCGCTCGGCGACGGCCGGATCCGCCGTGCAGATGGCATCGGTGTGGCGGGAGCTGTAGCGGCGGATGTGTTCAAGTGCTTCCTCCAGGCTGGCCACCACCTTCACCGCCAGGATCAGATCGGCATACTCGGTGCTCCAGTCGGCTTCGTCGGCGGGCCGGGGCACCCCGTGGGCCAGGGCGGTCGGATCGCCCCGCAGCTCCACACCGGCTGCCGCGAAGGCAGCCGCGGCCCGGGGCAGGAAGGTGGGCGCCACCGAGGCATGCACCAGCAGGGTCTCGATCGCATTGCAGGCCGCCGGGTACTGGGTCTTGGCGTCAACGGCCACCCGCAGGGCCTGGTCGAGATCGGCAGCCGCGTCCACATAGAGATGGCAGATGCCGTCGGCATGGCCCAGCACCGGAATGCGGGTGTTCTCCTGGATGAAGCGCACCAGGGCATTCGAGCCGCGCGGAATGATCAGGTCCACCAGGCCGTCGAGCTTGAGCAGCGCCAGGCTCTCCTCCCGGCTGGTGAGCAGGGCGAGGGTGCGGGGATCCACCGGGCTGGCCGCCAGGCCCGCCTGCAGGGCCTCCAGGATGGCGGCACAGCTGCGGCTGGCCTCCCGACCACCCTTGAGGATGGCCCCGTTGCCCGAGCGAATGGCCAGGGAGGCGATCTGCATCACCGCATCGGGCCTTGCCTCGAAGATCACCCCCAGCACCCCGAGGGGCACGGTGATCCGCTCCAGCACCAGACCCTGATCCAGTTCGGTGTGCAACTGGCGTCGACCGATCGGATCCGGCAGGGCAGCCACCTGGCGCACGCCGGCGATCGCCCCGTCGAGCTTGCCGGCATCGAGCCGGAGCCGGGCCACCAGGGCCGGCGCCAGATCGGCGGCGGCGGCGGCCTCCAGGTCGGCCTGGTTGGCGGCCAGGATGGCGGAGCGGTGGGCCTCGAGGGCAGTGGCCATGGCCTCCACCGCCGAGCGGCGCTGCCCGTCGCCGCACTGGCCGAGGGCCATGGCACTGCGCCGCACCGCAGCGGCGCGCTGCAGCAGCTCAGGACTGGGATCGGGAACGGCCGGGCTTGGGGTGGTCATGGCCTTCATCATCCCAATCCATCCGCCCTCGCGGGGGCAGGGGTGGCGAGCCGCTCCAGGGCCAGCCGGGCGGCCCCCAGCCGGCCGGCACCGTTGCCGAGGGCGCAGCGCTCGATGCGCAGACCCTCCCGGCTCACCGCCAGCACGCGCTCCTCCACCTCCTGCCATACCGCCGGCAGGAAATGGTCACTGGCGGCGCTGAGCCCGCCGCCGAGCAACACCAGTTCCGGCGTGAGCACGTAGAGCAGGGAGCTGATGCCGATGCCCAGCAGGCGGCCATAGGCCCCCCATACCGCCAGGGCCTGGGGGTCGCCGGCCGTCGCGCGGCGATGGAGTTCCGGCGGCTCGAGGGGACTCAGGCGCGCCAGGCCGGCAATGCTGCAGTAGCTCTCCAGCGAGCCGCGGTTGCCACTGTTGCAGGGGGGTCCGTCGGGCTGGATGCCGATCAGCCCCGGCTCAGCCGCCGCGCCCCCCGGACCGGTGAACAGCTCGCCGGAGAGCAGCACGGCGCCACCCACCCCGGTGCCGAGGGTGAGCAGCACCACGTCGCCCGTGCCCCGCACCGCGCCATGCCAGCGCTCGCCGATCAGGGCACAGTTGGCGTCATTGGCGCAGGTGACGCGCCGACCCAGCAGGGGCTCCAGCCAGTCGGCCAGGGGCACATCCCGCCAGCCGGGCAGGTTGATGGCAATGCGCGCCACCCGCCCATGACGATCACTCGGGCCGGGATGGGCCACCCCCACCAGCGGCGCCAGCCGCTGGGGATCGATCCGGGCCACCGCCTCGGTGATCGCCACCGTGACCGCCCCGGGCACGGCGGGCCGGGGTGTGGGTACCTCCAGGGCTTCCAACAGGGTGCCCGTGCGATCAAAGCGACCCAGCTTGATCGCCGTGCCGCCCAAGTCGACACCGATCAACTGGTCGGCAGGCGGGTGGTGGTGCATCAGAAGCGGAAGAACACCTGGAGCTGGGTCTGCCAGGTGCCCTCGGTGTCGACGGAACCCTGCACGCTGAACAGCTCCGAGGCCTTGAAGGTGAGATTCACCTGGGGAGGCACATTGTCCACGTTCGGGGCGGCCAGCAGGGACACCCCAAGGCGGTTGGTGATGTCGACCCCGGCCTCGGTGACCAGCACCAGCTGGGGCGGCACCCGGCCCGAGCGCTGTTCGGACCCGCGGGGGACCGCCTGGGTCACATAGGCGGGGTACAGGGCCAGGCTGAGCCGCTGACCGAAGGCATCGCCCAGGGTGCCCAGAATCGGCGAGAGCAGCGACTGTCCCAGCACGGTGGCCAGGGCGGCACCGGCACCACCGCCCACCACCCCCGCCAGGGTGTTGCCGCCGATCAGGGCCATCAGCCGGTCCTCGGGCAGGGGTGGACTGCTGCGCAGGCTGATGTTGTCGGCCAGGCGATCAGCGGGCCCACTCACGCTCAGGAACACCTGCACCAAGTTGAGCTGGTTGAGGGAGCTGAAACCCTGGCTCTCCAGCTGGCTGGCCGAGGGGGCGAAGGGGGACGCCCCCGCCCCGGAATCGGTGTACACGCCGGCGACCCCGAGGCTGTCGGACACCCGGGTGCGCAGGGTGATGTCCAGGAAGGGCACCAACCCGAGCGACGGGGTGAACACGGCCACGTTGGGGGAGTCGGGGTCGAGGGTGAAGGTGGTGGTGAACAGCCCCAGCCGTCCCTGCTTGAGGCGCACCACGCCCCGGGCCTGGATGCGGGGATCAAAGGGGCCATCGATGCTGAGCGTGCCCTCGGTCTTGAAGCTGGCCAGGCCCGGCACGCCCACGCCGAGGTCGGGGCCCAGGCTGAGCCGCAGGTTCTCGAACCGCACCATCGGCAGGTTGGGCACCAGGGTGCGCAGCTGCTCACTGGTCTCGCTCTCCACGTCCGGGCCATAGAGCACCAGCGGCTGCTCGAAGGTCCAGCGCTGTTCGGCCAACTCCACCACGCTGGTGGTGCTGGGGGCCGCCTGCCCCTCCACCGCCAGGCGGGCGGGTTGCACGTTGATCGACCCCTTGGAGAGGCCCACCTCACCGCTGACGCGCAGGCCCGCCAGGCTGCCGCCCACCAGCAGGTCTCCGTTGCTGATGGCATTGATCCGCGGGAAGCGGAAAGGCAAGCCCGCCAGGTTGAGCTTCAGCTGGGCCGGTTGCCCCTCGGCCGTGAGCTGGGGGTTCACCAGGCCGATGATGCCTTCGCCGCTGAGCTTGCCGGTGGGCCCCACCGCGGCCCTGAACTCCTGCAGGATCAGCTTCTCGAAGTCGAAGAGCATCGTGGCCTGCAGGTCGGTGATGCTCTGCCCCACCAGATCGAGCTTGCCGTTCTGCAGGCGCAGGAAGCCATTGGCGATCGGTTGCTGCAGACTGCCGCGCACCAGCAGCTGCAGGTCGGCGCTGCCCTCCTGCCAGTCCACGGCGGGCTGGGCCAAGCGGCTGAGGAAGATCAGCCCGTCGTCCCTGCTGCTCAGACGCAGCTCCACCCCTTCGGCGGCAGGGTCGAGGGGAACCCGGCCGGCCAGGTCGATGCCGCTGTCGGCCCCGGCCGCCCGCAGGGCCAGGTCGAGCTCCATCGCCTCCCCCTCCAGGCGGACGCTGCCCCGCTCGAGGCTGAGGTCGGTCTCCCCCAGGCCGGCGTCCGCCAGGGCCAGATCCAGCATCAGCTGTGGCTCGGCGCCGAGCCGGTAGCTGCCGCGGGTGGCCAGCGTGCCCCGCAATTCCGCCGGCACGGGGGTGAGCAGGGCCAGCAGGGCCAGGGGCAGCCCCTCCACCGCCAGGTTGCCGCTGCCCAGTCGCACCGGCCCCTCCAGGGTGAGGTGCAAGGGCTCGTTGTTCAGCGCCAGATCCCGGTCCTCCCCCGGCAACCACACATGGCCGCGCAGGTCGAGGTCGATCCGGGTATCGGCCAGGCGGGGACCGCTCAGCTCGGCATCGAGATCGAAGCGGGCCGCCAGCCGGTCCAGTCGCTCCGCCGTGGTGAGGTTGTCACGCTGGGCCTGCCGCTGCTGCAGCACCAGGGCATGGGCCCGGTTCAGGGCGACCAGCTGGCCGTCGATGCTGCCGCCGAAGGTGTCGATCAACAGGGTGCCCAGGTCGGTGGCCTGGCCGGGGTCGCGCAGCGCCCCCCCGTTCCAGGCGGGCCAGGCCTCCAGCAACTGGCGCACCAGGCCATCGTCCAGCCCCCTGCCGCTGATCTGGGCCCTGTAGCCCCCCCGCCAGCGACCGCTCCAGTCCAGGTCCACCTGGCCGCCCGACTGGGGCTCCACCACCCCCTGGGCCTGGTAGCGGCGATCGCGATAGCTGCCCGCGAGCTCCACCCGGCGGGCCACCACCCCCAGCACGCTGGCCTGCTCCAACTCCACCTGCCCCTGGAAGGCCAGGGGTTGCAGGCCCAGGCTGCCGCGGCCACTGAAGCTGCCCTCCAGCGCCTGGTACCGACCTGCCGGGCCGAGCGCCAGCCGCAGGCCCGCCAGGGGGAAGTCATCCGCCAGCCAGCGATAGGAGCGGGGAGTGCCCGCCAGGCTGAGCCGACCCTGCTGGCTCCGCAGGTCGATGGCCACCGGCACCCAGCGGTTGTCGAGCCGCGCCTCGAGCAGCCCTTCCGACCGCGTCGGGCGCAGGGCCAGGCGTCCGCCCCCGACCGCCTCCCCGAACCAGTCGCCCTGCCAGTCATCGACCAGCTGGAACGACCCCACCTTGACCCGCTCCAGCAGCAGGCGGAAGTCCGGGGTGAGACCCGAGAGCGGGCCCGTGATGGTGCCCGTGGCGGTGAGGCTGCCGGCCAGACGGGTGCCCAGCAAGGCGCTGAGGCGATCCAGCGGGTACTGCTGCAGGCGGGCCTCCAGCTGCAGCTCGCCCAGCCGCCGCCCGGCCGGGCCGCCCAGGGCCAGGGGCAGCCTGCCGCGGCCGCTCACGTAGCGGCTGGTGAGCTGGTCCAGCACCAGCTGCTGGTCCTGCCAGCGCAGGCGGGCGCGCCAGCCGTCCAGCAGGGGGTTGCTGGCCTGGGCGAGGTTGGTGCTGAGGCGCAGCCGGTTCCAGCCGCCCGCCAGCCGCAGATCCCCCTCGATCGCCGAGCCCAGCAGGGTGGTGTCCGTGTCGGCCGGCAGGGGCAGGTCGGTGGGCTGGAGCCGCCACTCCCCCGCCAGATCGAGGGTGCTGCCAAGGCGACCGCGGCCGCGCAGCCAGGAGCGGCCCGTGCGCAGCTCCAGTGCCTGCAGCTGCCAGTTCTGCTGCCGCCAGGTGGTCTGCAGGGCCACCTGGCCGGAGCGATCTGCCCAGCGCCAGCTGGCCGTGGGCACCTGCAGCTGGGTGCCCCGGCAGCGCAGGGGCAGCAGCCCCAGCTGCACAGGTGGCTGGTCAGCCCCCGGCGTCCAGCTGAACTGGCGCACCCGGAGCTCACCGCGACAGTCGGGTTGATTGCCCCGCCAGGCCAGCTGCAGGCGGCCGTCCAGCCGCCCCCGCCACTGGCCCGGGGCGGCCAGACCCCGGGCGAGCCGTTCGAGCTGCAGGTTGCGGCTCACCAGCTGGCCCTGCCAGCGCCCCTCGCTCCAGCTGCCCCCGCCCCGCAGCTGCAGCGGCAGGGGCCCGCGGGCAGCCGGACCCAGCTGGAGCTGGCCACTGAGCAGCTGGCGGTGGGGCTGGATCGAACCGCTGCTCAGGGCGTACAGCTCCTGCCCCCCGGGCTCGAGCCGCACCCGGGCGGGCTGCAGCAGGCGCCAGCGCAGGTCGAGCTGGGGCGCCGCCTGGCCCGGCTCGCCCCTGCCCAGGCGCCAGTAGCCGCCATCACTGTTGCGCCGCAGATCCAGCGCCACTCCGGAGAGGCTCAGGTGCACCACCGGCAGTCGGCGGCGCAGGCTGCTGAGCGGGTCGAGGCTCACCCCCAGTTCCCCGGCCCGCAGGCTGGAAGGGTCGTCGGCCGTGGGGAGCACACGGGTGGGCCCCAGCCGCAGGCCCGCCCAGCCCAATCCGCGGTACGGCCCCAGCTCGAGGGGGTGGCCGATGGCCTTCCCGAGCTGGCGCTCCAGGTCGGGACGGAAGCGGACGTACAGCCGCTGCACCGCCTGATCAAACAACACAGCAACCCCTGCCACGGCGATGGCTGAGCAGCCGCCAGCCAGCAGCCAGGGGATCAGGGTGCGGGGGCGAATGGGAAGGCGACCGGCGCGTGGGGCGCAATATAAAAGGCGTTTTCCAGCCGAGCCAGAGCCCATGAGCACCGACCCGATCCTGCTGGTGGCCGGTACCTGGCTGGGGGCGGCCAGCGGCGTGCTGGCCCTGGTGACCCTTGCCGCCTTCGTGCTGCGCTGGGGCGTGCGCTTCCGCTTCGTGGGCATCACCAGCTTCACGGCGCTGCTGGCCGTGTCGTGCCTGGCCTTTGCCGTGAGCTACCGGCCGCGGATCTCGGTGGAGGGGGCGGTGAGCGTGCCGGTGGTCTTCGACAACGGCGCCGAGCTGGTGGTGGCCGCCGCGCCCGCCGACCTGCCGGCGGCGGCGGCGGCGGCCAGCGCTGAGCAGGTGGCGCTGAACCTGCGCGGCAACGGCCGCCGTACGGACGACGCCACGGTGCGGGTGCGGGTGCGGCGAGTGGAAGCGGTGTCGCCCGGCCTGAGCCGGCCCGTGATCCTGGCGGAGGTCCAGCGCAATCTGGTGAGCGGTGAGATCACGGGGGAGCCCTGAAAAATGGCCGGTTTCCAGGCCCTGCCCGCCCATGCCCAGCGGGAGCGGCGGGCCCTGGAGAAGGCCGGCTGCCACGACTGGCCTGCCCTCTCCAGGCTGGGGGACCGGGAGCTCGCCGAGCTGGCCGTGGCGGGCAGCGCCAGCGTCGCCACCCTGGTGCGACTGCGGGGCCAGGCCCGGTTGGTGGTGGAGTTGCAGCTCGACCCCAACGAGGCGGCCCTACTGCTCCACGCCGGCATTCCCGATCGCCGCAGCCTGGCCTCCGCCGATCCGCAGCAGCTCTGGCGCCAGACCGGCAGGCTGCAGCGCAGCCTCGTCGGCACGGCCACGCCCCCGCCCGACCTGGCCCAGGTGCAGCGCTGGATCCTGCGGGCTCGCCGGGCCACAAACTGACCCAGACGTTGACAACCGGTCGCTGTTGAGAACTGGAATGGGATCAGCCGATGCAACGGCCTTGGTTCTGGAGTTCCCCGTGTCCCCCCCCCCTGACCTGCGCCGGCAGCCCCTGCTGCTGGCCACGTTGCTGGGCCTGCTGGTGGCGGTTGGACTGCCCGGCGCTCCCCTGCAGCCCCAGCCAGCCGGGGCCCAGTCCAACCTCCTGGAGAGCGTGCGCCGGGATCCTGCCCGCGCCAAGCGACTCTGCCGTGACCTGCGCCAGATGAACCAGCAGGGAATCTCCTACACCAGCAAACAGGCCGTGCGCCAGATCGCCAGCCAAGAGAATCTCAGCCTGATGGATGCCGAGGTGCTCTCCACCTACGTGGTGGGCCTGCACTGCCCCGACGTGCGCTGAGTGACCGCCGCGCCGCATGGGCGGGATGCCTGGATGCGCTGCCGTGACGGCACGCGCCTGGTGAGCCGGATCTGGCAGCCGGAGGGCCCCGGTCCCTGGCCGGTGCTGCTGATGCGGCAGCCCTACGGGCGGGCGATCGCCTCCACGCCCACCCTGGCCCATCCCGGCTGGTTCGCGGCCCACGGCTTCCTGGTGGTGGTGCAGGACGTGCGTGGCCAGGGTGACTCGGAGGGGGTCTTCGGCGGTTTCAGCCAGGAAGCGAGCGACACTGCTGATGCCGTGCGCTGGGCCCGGCAGCTGCCCGGCGGCAACGGCCGGGTGGGCAGCTACGGGTTCTCCTACCAGGGGTTCAGCCAGCTGGTGGGCCAGGCCGGCTCCGGGGCCGCCGGCACCGAGGCGCTGCCGGACTGTCTGGCCGTGGCCATGGCCGGGCTGGATGAACGGATGCACTGGGCCAGCAGCGGTGGGGCGCACTGGTGGGCCCTGGGGCTGGGCTGGGGACTGCAGCTGGCCGCCCTGCGCTGCCGCCGCCAGGGGGATCGGCAGGGCTGGCTGGCGATCCGCCGCAGCCTCACCGATGGCACCTACCTGGAGGAGGGGCCGGCCCTGCTGGAGCACCTCGATCCGGACGGCATGGCCATGGGCTGGCTGCGGCAGGATCCCACCAGCCCTGCGGGCTGGACCCGACACCAGGCGGCCGCAGGACTCTGGCAACGGCCGCTGCTGCTGCTCGGCGGCTGGCATGACCCCCATCTGGAGGGAGTGCTGGATCTGTGGCTGCAGGCTCGCCGGGGGGGTGGCGAACCCCTGCTGCGCATCGGCGCCTGGAGCCACCTCAACTGGCGGGAGGGGGCAGACCAGCTCCAGCTCGCCTTCCTTCGCCACCATCTGCAACCCGACAACGGCGTGAGCGACCTGGGGCCGCCGGTGGTGGTGCAGATGGAGCGCTCGGGCCAGTGGCAGGCCGCCGATCCCGCCGCTCCGGGCGGCCCGCCCTGGTGGCTGGGCTGGGACGGACAGGCCAGCGCCGAGGGGGGCAGCCTCTGGCCAGGGGAGCCGCCCCATCAATCCCCCGGCCAGCCGGTCCAGTGGCTGGTGCACGACCCCTGGCGGCCCGTGCCCGGCCGCGGCGGCCACCTCGACCCCAGCCCGGGCCTGTGCGAGCGGGGCGACCTGGACCAGCGCCGCGATGTGGCCTGCTTCACCAGTGCCCCCCTGGCGCAGCCCCTGCAGGGGCTGGTGCGCCCGCGGCTGCGGCTGCGGCTGAGCGCCGACCAGCCCGGATTCGATCTCTGTGCGGCCCTCTCCCGGCTGGAGGTGGGGGGGGCGGTTCGCCAGCTCAGCGTCGGCGTGGGGCGCCACCTGGGGGAAGGCTGCCTGGCCAGCAGCTGGCGGGAGGTGACCCTGCAGCCGCTGTGGCTCGACCTGCAGGCCGGCGAACGGCTGCGCCTGTCGCTGGCCGGCGCCGCCTGGCCGCAGATTGCCGTGAACCCCGGCACCGGCACGGCCCCCTGGGGCGGCAGCGGGATCCAGCACCGGGTGATCACCTTGCGTCTGGAACTGGAGGGGGCCCACCTGGAGCTGGAACCGCTCCTGACGACTGCGGCAAACTGTGGACACCTCGATCCTTCCCCGTAATGGCACGCGCCGCCCTGCTGGCCCTTGGCCTGATGTGCAGCATCGGCCTCGGCACCCTGCCGGGAGCAGCCCAGCCAACCGGCGCCGGCGCCGGCGCCGGCGCAGCCACCCAGCCCGGCGCCACCCTCAGCGTGGAGCAGGCCCGGGCCGCGGCGAATCGGATCCTGGAGGCCGTGAAGAGCGGCGACCCGAACCTCCGCTACAGCCAGTTCTCCGACCAGCTCAAGGCCATCAGCAGCCCCGCCATGGTGGCTGAGACGATGCGCAAGCAGCCCAAGCTGCTGGGCTGGACCCTGCTGAGCGTGCGGGGCGGACTGCGCACCACCACCGTGGAGGCCTCCCTGCAGACCTCCGCCGGCGTCCGCGACCTGTTCATGGTGCTCAACGACAAGGGGCAGCTGGACGGGTACCACCTCGATCTCGCCGATGAGAAGGCCACCAAGGTGGCGGCTGATTTCGTCAATGCCCTGAGCGGCGGCCACTTCATCACCGCCCGCAGCTTCCTCAGCCTGCCGCTGCAGCGGGAGCTCACCCCGGCCAGCCTGCAGTCGAAATGGCAGCAACTGCAGCGCTACACCGGCAATTTCATCCGGGTGGAACGGGTGGTGGCGGCCGAATACAACGACGAGAGCCAATTGGTGCTGGTGAACACGGCGTTCAACCGCATCACCGACACGCTGTTCGTGGTGCTGAACAAATCCAATGAGATCGTGAGCGTGGATTTCCCCCAGGACCCGATCCGCCCCCGGAACGTGGCCAGCCCGGTTCGCTGACGCCCCTGGGATAGCGGGGAGTAGGCCCGCCTAAGCTCCGGCCATCACTGCCGAGTTGCGATGGCCGTCCCTTGTCTCGACTGGATGGTTGGGGACGCCCATCGACTGGTGGAATGCCGCCACGACCACCCCTTCGCCGTGCTGGGGCCCCAGCCCCTGGACAACGGCCAGTGGGTGGTGCGGGTATGGATGCCCGAGGCCGAGCGGGTGGAGCTGCTGCTGGCCGGCCAGGGCAGCGAGGCACTGGCGATGGACACGCCCCATCACCCCTGGGTGTTTGAGACCTGCCTCGACCACAACCCCGGCAACGGCTACCGGGTGCGGGTGCTGCGCGGCGGCATCAGCCACGAGACCCACGACCCCTGGGCCTTCCGGGGGGAATGGATGGGGGAACTCGACCGGCTGCTGTTCTCCGAGGGCAACCACCACCACATCTGGCGCCGCATGGGGGCCCACCTCACCGAGCGCGACGGGGTCGCCGGGGTGATGTTCTGCCTGTGGGCGCCCAATGCCCGCAGTGCGGCGGTGCTGGGCAACTTCAACGGCTGGGACGGACGCCACCACCCGATGCAGAGCCGGCTGGGTGGCTGCTGGGAGCTGTTCATTCCGGGCCTCCCGGCCGGCGAGATCTACAAATACGAGGTGCGGGCCCAGAACGGGCACTGCTATGCCAAGGCCGATCCCTACGGCTTCCGCCACGAGGTGCGGCCCGCCAACGGCTCGATCGTGCAGCCCCTCGGCGAGGGATTTGCCTGGAGCGACCGGGAGTGGGTGGCGCAGCGCGACAGCCGCAACGCCCTGGATCAACCGGTGTCGGTGTATGAGATGCACCTGGGCAGCTGGATGCATGCCGCCACCGACCAGCCCTACATCGAGGCCGATGGCACCCCGCGCCCACCTGTGCCTGCCGCCGACCTCAAGCCCGGCGCCCGGCTGCTCACCTACCCCGAACTGGCGGAGCGGGTGATCCCCTATGTGAAGGCGCGCGGCTTCACCCACATCGAGCTGATGCCGATCTCCGAGCATCCCTTTGATGGTTCCTGGGGGTATCAGGTAACCGGCTGGTATGCCCCCACCAGCCGCTTCGGCACGCCGGATGAGTTCCGCGCCTTCGTGGACCGCTGCCACGCCGAAGGCATCGGTGTGATCCTCGACTGGGTGCCGGGCCACTTCCCCAAGGATGCCCACGGCCTGGCCTTCTTCGATGGTGCCCACCTCTATGAGCACGCCGACCCGCGCATCGGCGAGCACAAGGAATGGGGCACGCTGATTTTCAACTACAGCCGCAACGAAGTGCGCAACTTCCTGGTGGCCAACCTGGTGTACTGGTTCGAGGAGTTCCACATCGACGGCATCCGGGTGGATGCGGTGGCCTCGATGCTCTACCGCGACTATCTCCGCCCCGACGGCGAGTGGCTGCCCAACGAACACGGCGGCCGCGAAAACACCGAGGCAGTGCATTTTCTGCAGCAGGCAAACCATGTGCTGTTCCAGCACTTCCCCGGTGCCCTTTCCATCGCCGAGGAATCCACCACCTGGCCGATGGTTACCCAACCCACCCACATCGGCGGGCTCGGTTTCAACCTGAAGTGGAACATGGGCTGGATGCACGACATGCTCGATTACTTCGAGCTCGATCCCTGGTTCCGCCAGTTCCACCAGAACAATGTGACGTTCTCGATCTGGTACGCCTTCACCGAGAACTTCATGCTGGCCCTGAGCCACGACGAAGTGGTGCACGGCAAGAGCCACCTGTTGCACAAGATGCCGGGTGATGACTGGCAAAAGTTCGCCAATGTGCGGGCACTGCTGGCCTACATGTGGACCCACCCCGGCAAGAAGACCATCTTCATGGGAATGGAGTTCGGCCAGCGCTCGGAATGGAATGTGTGGGGCGATCTGCAGTGGGATCTACTGCAGTACGAGGCGCACCAGGGCCTGCAGCGGCTTGTTGATGACCTCAACAGCTTCTACAAGTCGGAGCGGGCTCTCTGGGGCGATGACTGCAACGAATATGGCTTCCAGTGGATCGATTGCAACGACAACCGCCACTCGGTGATCAGCTTCATGCGACGGGAGAGCGCCACCGGTCGCTGGCTGGTGGTGGTGGCCAACTTCACTCCCCACAGCCACTCCCACTACCGGGTGGGGGTTCCCCTGGACGGCTTCTACGAGGAGGTGTTCAACACGGATGCCGAGCGCTATGGCGGCAGCAACCTCGGCAACCTGGGTGGCAAGTTCACCGACCAGTGGTCGATCCATGGCTATGGCCACTCGCTCGACCTGTGCCTGCCCCCCCTGAGCGTGCTGGTGTTCCGCCGCGATGCCAAGCGCAGCCTGTCCGCCGCCGACGCCACTGCCCGCCTGACCCCGGGATCGGGAACCCCAGCGGAAAGCTGACCAGGCAGGGGCTGCAGCGCAGCAGAGCAGCCGGCCGGGTCAGGCCCCGGGGAACGGCCGGCGTGCTGTCCGCTAGGTTTCCGGGTCGACCCCACCCCCTTATCCATGGCCGAAACCGCCCCCCTGCTGCTGCGAGCCGCCCGAGGTGAGCAGGTGGAGCGGCCGCCGGTATGGATGATGCGCCAGGCCGGGCGCTACATGAAGGTGTATCGCGAGCTGCGCGACCGCCACCCCGGCTTCCGCGAGCGCTCCGAGAACCCCGATCTCTCCTACGAGATCTCAATGCAGCCCTTCCACGCCTTCAAGCCCGACGGCGTGATCCTTTTCTCCGACATCCTCACCCCCCTGCCGGGCATGGGGATCGACTTCGACATCGTGGAGAGCAAGGGTCCCCTGATCCAGGACCCGATCCGCACCATGGCCCAGGTGGAGGCACTGCGTCCCCTGCAGCCGTCCGAATCCATGCCCTTCGTGGGTGAGGTGCTCACCCGCCTGCGCCAGGCGGTGGGCAACGAGGCCGCCGTGCTCGGGTTCGTGGGCGCCCCCTGGACCCTGGCCGCCTACGTGGTGGAGGGCAAGAGCTCCAAGAACTACGCCGTGATCAAGGCGATGGCCTTCCAGGAGCCTGCCTTATTGCACCGGCTGCTCGATCACTTCGCCGAGTCGATCGCCGCCTACCTGCGCTATCAGATCGATTCCGGCGCCCAGGTGGTGCAGATGTTCGATTCCTGGGCCGGCCAGCTCAGCCCGATGGATTACGACACCTTCGCGGCGCCTTACCAGAAGAAGGTGGTGGACCTGGTGAAGCAGACCCACCCCGATACACCCTTCATCTTGTACATCTCCGGCAGCGCCGGGGTGCTGGAGCGGATGGCCCGCACCGGCGTGGACATCGTGTCGCTCGACTGGACCGTGGACATGGCCGAGGGCCTGGCCCGCCTGCCTGAGCACGTGGGTGTGCAGGGGAACGTGGACCCCGGCCTGCTGTTCGGCACCCCGGAGGCCATCCAGGCCCGCATTGACGACACCGTGCGCAAGGCCCGCGGCCGCAAGCACATCCTCAATCTGGGCCACGGCATCCTGCCCGGCACCCCCGAGGAGAACGGGCGCGCCTTCTTTGAAGCCGGCAAGAGCGTGATGGAGCGCATCGGAGCGGCGGCTTGAGCAACCCGGCGGCAGCCCCCAGGGGCGCGAACACCGCCACCGCCCGCCCCCAGCGGATCCTGATCACCGGGGCCAGCGGCTGTGTGGGGCAGCACATCGCCCACCTGCTGCTGCGCGAGAGCAGCGCCGAACTGCTGCTGCTGCTGCGCGACCCGGCCAAGCTCACCGCCGTACCGGCCGACCATCCCCGCATCACGGTGTTGGTAGGCGATCTGCGCGATCTCACCCCCCTGGCCGGCGCCATCGCCACCGCCACCCGCATCGTGCACACCGCCACCGCCTGGGGCGACCCGGAGCGGGCCATGGCCGTGAACGTGGTGGCGGTGAAGCAACTGCTGGCCTTCACCAGCCCGGAGTGGCTGGAGCAGGTGCTGTATTTCTCCACCGCCTCGGTGCTCGACCGCCAACTGCAGCTTCTGCCGGAGGCCCGCAGCGAGGGCACCGAATACATCCAGACCAAGGCCCTCTGCCTGGAGCAGCTGGAGGAGCACCCCCTGGCGGATCGGATCGTGGCCCTGTTCCCCACCCTGGTGTTCGGCGGCCGGGTGGATGGCTCCGGGCCCTTCCCCACCAGTTACCTCACGGCGGGGCTGGCCGAAGCCAGCCGCTGGCGCTGGCTGGCCAAGTGGCTGCGGGTGGACGCCAGCTTCCACTTCATCCACGCCGCCGATATCGCCCGGGTATGTCTGCACCTGCTCAGCTCGCCCCAGAACGCCAATCCCGAAGCGGGCCAGGGGCGGGTGCGCCGGCTGGTGCTGGGCCAGCCGGCCGTGGGCGTAAACCACACGGTGCAGCGGCTGGTGCGCTGGTGTGGTGGCTGGATGCCACCGGCTGGCATCGCCATCCAGCCCTGGCTGGTGGAGCTGCTGATCCGGCCGCTGCGGCTCGAGGTCACCGCCTGGGACCGCTTCTCGATCCGCCAGCGCCACTTCGTGCACGAGCCGATCAGTGCGCCGGAGCGGTTTGGCCTGGTGAGCCATGCACCCAGCCTGGAGGCGGTGTTCAGCGATGCCGGCCTGCGGCGCCGACGCCCGCTGTTGCAAATGTTTCGAAGCTGAGCAGCCTGAAGCACCACGCCCTGTCGAGCCTCTAAGTTTTCCCAGACTGTGCTCTGAGCGCCCTTCCATGCGCCGACTCTTTTCTCTGATTGCTCTCTGCCTGGCACTGGTGCTGGGTGCCGCCCCCAGCCATGCGGCTGACGTGGCCCATGGCGGCCAACTCTTCTCCGCCAACTGCGCTGCCTGCCACATGGGCGGCGGCAACGTGGTGAATGCCGAGCGCACCCTGAAGCAGGACGCCCTGGAGGCCTACCTCGCCAACTACAGCAGCGACCACGAATCCGCCATCGCCTACCAGGTGACCAACGGCAAGAACGCCATGCCGGCCTTCGGCGGCAAGCTGAGCGAAGGCGACATCGCCGACGTGGCTGCCTACGTGGAAGACATGGCCTCCAAGGGCTGGGCCTGATCCTTCGGCTGGAGCCGATCCCCGATCCGGTCAGGCTTCAGCAAGAACCCTCAACTCCTCTGAAAGCCCCGGCTCCGCCGGGGTTTTTTGTTGGGTCGCTGCCGGCGGGGCTGGGTTGACCAGCCGTGGCAGCGCTATAGCTGCCTTCTGCGCTCCAGCACAGCCAGGTAGAGATCCTCATCAATCTCGCGGATGTCGTACTCACTGGGCAGCACCCCATGCACATGGCGGTGAACCACCATCCAGCAGTTGCGCTCGGGATCGGCACCGGTGCTGTCGAACTCGCGCGAGGCTTCTGCCAGCTGCAGCACCAGGCTGGGGTCGGCGTCGGAACGTGCGCTCATGGCGGGGAATGGGTGGGCAGCGAGGGGCGAACTGGGCAGGAAAGCCGGGTCATCCAGGGGGCCCGCAGGGCGGTAAGACTGAGGCCACGAACCAGCTCAAACGCCATGATGGCCGGTCTATTCCCCGCCCTGACGACGCTGGTCAGCCTGCTGCTGGTGACCGGGCCAGCCCTGGCCCAGTCGGCCCGCACCAGCGGTTGCCCCCTGGTGGTGCCGCCCAGCCAGGCTGAGCTCCAGCCCCTGCGGCTACGGCCCGAGCGGGTGGCCAGCAAGAACGCCCTGGGCTGCCTCTCTCCCGCCGATGGGATCTATGGTCCCGACGGCTGCCCGCTGCGGCTCTGCGGGCCGGAGGCAGGGGTGATTCAGCTGCCGCTGCCGTAGGCCACCTGGCACACCGCATTGAGCAGCTGGGCCTGGTCGGCATTGCTGGGCACCTGGCCGTTGAGCAAGCCGGACTGACAATTGGCCGAACCCATCAGATCCGTATTGCCGAGCCCGTAGTTGAAGCTCACGCCGGCATCCCCCACCGACTCCACCGTGCCGAAGTTCAGCTGGTACTGGGTCTGGGGCACCACGATCACCGTGGACTGCTGGTCGGCCGCAGAGTTCACCAGGCTGGTGATGGCCGCGCCGGTGGCCAGGCCCGCCACGCCCCAGGCGGCGGCATTGGCGCCCCACCAGCCCCAGCCACCCCAGCCGCGATACCAGCCGGCATTCCAGGGCCGGGCGCCCCAGTAGCCACCGTTGCGCCAGCCCTCATGCCAGCCGCCATACCCCCGGTTGTAGAAGTTGTTGTGAACATTGACGTTCACCCGGTCGTTGTTGAAGCTGTTGCGCGTTCCGCCGCCATACATGGGGTGGTCGCCGACGCGGTCGTTGTGATACTCCCCCGCACCGCGATCTCCGCCCCAGCCCCCTCGGCCGCCACCACCACCACCGCCGCCCCGGGCCAGGACGGGGTCGGCAACAAGGGGCCCCAGGCACAGCAGGCCGGCGCAGAGCAAGGCTGAACCACGCGCTGAACGACGCACGAAATAACGCATGGATCGAGGCATGGATCCTCCGTGGCGCCACCGGGGCGCGAACACTTCTCCTCGATAGCGACTTCCTCTGCCGCAGGCACGGGAGGGCATCAACCGCAACATCCGCCGCTCAGCGGGCCGGTTGACCGACAGAACAGGTACGGCCCTCCGCTTCCTTGGGCCGATCCGATCGGCATACGGTTTCAACAACACCGTTGATCACCGTTCGTCATGCATCCCACCGCGGAACTGTTCACCGAAAAGGCCTGGGGCGCCGTGGTGGCCGCCCAGCAACTGGCCCAGCAACGCCGCCAGCAGCAGATGGAGAGCGAGCACCTGTTCGCCGCCCTGCTGGCCCAGCAGGGGCTGGCCGGCCGCATTCTGGAGAAGGCCGGCGTGGACGTGGGCACCCTCAGCCAGAAGCTGGAAGCCTTCATCGCCGGCCAGCCCAGCCTCAGCACCCCGCCGGAGAACGTGTATCTGGGCAAGGGGCTGAACAGCGTGCTCGACCAGGCCGATGCCCTGAAGGGCAGCTACGGCGACAGCTACATCGCCATTGAGCACCTGCTGCTGGCCCTGGCGATCGACGACCGCTGCGGCAAACAGCTGCTCCAGCAGATGGGCGCCGGCGCGGACAAACTCAAGGATGCCGTGCAGGCCATTCGTGGCAGTCAGACCGTGACCGACCAGAACCCCGAAGGCACCTACGAATCGCTGGAGAAGTACGGGCGCGACCTCACCGCCGCCGCCCGCGAGGGCAAGCTCGACCCGGTGATCGGCCGCGATGAGGAGATCCGCCGCACGATCCAGATCCTCAGCCGCCGCACCAAGAACAACCCGGTGCTGATCGGTGAACCCGGCGTCGGCAAGACGGCGATTGTAGAAGGGCTGGCCCAGCGGATCGTGAATGGCGACGTGCCGGAAGCCCTGCAGAACCGGCAGCTGGTATCGCTCGACATGGGCGCCCTGATCGCCGGCGCCAAATACCGCGGCGAGTTCGAGGAGCGGCTCAAGGCCGTGCTCAAGGAGGTGACGGCCTCCGAAGGGCAGATCGTGCTGTTCATCGACGAGATCCACACCGTGGTGGGAGCCGGTGCCACCGGCGGCGCCATGGATGCCAGCAACCTGCTCAAGCCGATGTTGGCCCGCGGCGAGCTGCGCTGCATCGGCGCCACCACCCTCGACGAGCACCGCCAGCACATCGAGAAGGATCCCGCCCTGGAGCGCCGCTTCCAGCAGGTGTTCGTGGACCAGCCCACGGTGGAGGACACGATCTCGATCCTGCGTGGGCTGAAGGAGCGCTACGAAGTGCACCACGGCGTTCGCATCGCCGACAACGCCCTGGTGGCCGCCGCCGTGCTCAGCAGCCGCTACATCGCCGACCGCTTCCTGCCCGACAAGGCGATCGACTTGGTGGATGAATCGGCCGCGCGATTGAAGATGGAAATCACCTCCAAACCCGAGGAGATCGACGAGCTCGATCGCCGCATCCTGCAGCTGGAGATGGAGAAGCTCTCCCTCGGCCGTGAATCCGATGCCGCTAGCCGGGATCGGCTGGAGCGGCTGGAGAAGGAGCTGGCCGAGCTGCGGGAACAGCAGAGCAACCTCAATGCCCAGTGGCAGGCCGAGAAGGGCTCCATCGATGCCCTCAGCGCCATCAAGGAGGAGATCGAGCAGGTGCAGCTGCAGGTGGAGCAGGCCAAGCGCAACTACGACCTCAACAAGGCCGCGGAATTGGAATACGGCACCCTGGCCACCTTGCACAAGCAACTCGCGGCCAAGGAGCAGGAGCTCAATGCCAGCGGCAGCGACAAGACCCTGCTGCGCGAGGAGGTCACCGAGGAGGACATCGCCGAGGTGATCGCCAAGTGGACCGGCATCCCGGTGGCCAAGCTGGTGCAGAGCGAGATGGAGAAACTGCTCCACCTCGAGGATGAACTGCACACCCGCGTGATCGGCCAGGGCCAGGCCGTGACAGCCGTGGCCGACGCCATCCAGCGCTCCCGCGCCGGCCTCAGCGATCCCAACCGGCCGATCGCCAGCTTCCTGTTCCTCGGCCCCACCGGCGTGGGCAAGACGGAACTCTCCAAGGCCCTGGCCGCGCAGCTGTTCGACAGCGAGGAGGCGATGGTGCGCATCGACATGAGCGAGTACATGGAGAAGCACGCCGTGAGCCGGCTGATTGGAGCACCTCCGGGCTACGTGGGCTACGAGGAGGGCGGCCAGCTCACCGAGGCCGTGCGGCGGCGGCCCTATGCCGTGATCCTGTTCGACGAGGTGGAGAAGGCCCACCCCGACGTGTTCAACGTGATGCTGCAGATCCTCGATGACGGCCGCGTCACCGATGGTCAGGGCCGCACGGTGGACTTCACCAACACGATCCTGATCCTCACCAGCAACATCGGCAGCGCCTCGATCCTCGATCTGGCCGGCGATCCCAGCCGCCACAGTGAGATGGAAGCGCGGGTGAATGAGGCCCTGCGGGCCCACTTCCGCCCGGAATTCCTCAACCGCCTGGACGAGACGATCATTTTCCACAGCCTCCGGCAGGAGGAACTGCGCGAGATCGTGGAGCTGCAGGTGCGGCGCCTAGCCCGCCGGCTGGAGGAGAAAAAGCTGGGCCTGGCCCTCAACGCTGACGCCCTCGACTGGCTGGCCGGCGTGGGCTACGACCCGGTGTACGGGGCCCGGCCGCTCAAGCGCGCCATCCAGCGGGAGCTGGAGACGCCAATCGCCAAGGCCATCCTGGCGGGCCAGTTCACAGGCGGCCACACGATCGCCGTGGACGTGCAGCGCGAGGGGGACACCAGGCGCCTGCGCTTCCAGCAGAGTGATCCCGCCCAGCTGCCCGTGCTGGTGTGATCGCCGGGGCGGGGACAGCTCAGGGAGCCAGGGCCTCCTGGATCGCCGCTGTCTCCGACCAGCTCCAGGGGCCTTCCCGCACCGGCGTGATCCCCAGCTCGGCGCGCAACTCGTCGAGGTTCTGCTCGAAGCGCTCCTCCCAGAGCACCGGAAACAGGGGCTGGGCTGCCAAGCCCATCTCCAGGCCCTGGCTGATCATGCGAAAGGCATAGGCCGCCGTTCGCGCCTGCTGGGCTGAGGTGGCGAGTTCATCGATCGGCGTGTCGGCCTGCATCCAATTGAGCAGCAGGGCGATCAGGTCGGTGAAGGCCAGGCCGGGGTGGCTGAACTGGGCCACGCTGATGCTCACCACCCCCAGCTCACCGAAGTTGTCGAGGCTGAAGCCACTCACGATGTGATGAATGTCGTGGGTGGCGTACACCCGGTAGTTGATGTAGTCGGCGTCCTCCTCCAGGTTGTTGAAGAAGGTGGGCTCGGGGAAGAAATTGATGTCGTACCCCAGCGCCTTGAGGGCGGTGGCATAGGTGTGGCCCAGGCTGCCCCTGGGCATCGCCAGCAGGCGCTCGCTGTCGTAGGGGCCGCAGAGGCGCCGCTCCTGAATCAGCGCCTGGCTGGCCGGGTCGCGCTCCAACCGCTTGCGGCACAGCTGCATCGGCCGCGAGGAGCGCAAGCGGTGGGAGAGCAGAAACACATTGTCGGCCGACTGGCCGGCACCGGCCACCAGATCCACCAGTTCGAGGAAGGTCTGGATGTGTTCAGGGCTGGCAACCTTGTCGAGATAGCGAAAGCCCATGCTGATTCGGTGGCTGCCCCGCGACCCTAATCACGGGCCCAGCAGCCGCCAACCCGGGCGACGCCGGCGGCAGCACGAACGACGCCGTTGGCAGCACGAACGATGCCGGCGGGGGAATCAGAAACGACTGACCAGGCGACTGGCCAGGCGGATTTCCAGCACCAGCATCAGCACCGCCGCCATCAGCAACCCCATGGCGAGCATGAACAGAACAGCCACCACGGGCGAGAGGTCGATCCGCGACACCACCCCCACAAACAACAGCATCACCAGCGTGGCCACCGTGAGAAAACTGAGGGTGGCCAGGGTGATGGCGGCGATGCAGAGCCGCAGCCGCCTCCGCTGCAGCCGCAATTCGAACTGCAGCGGAAGCGGGAGCTCCGGTTCATGACCCAGCACGCGCTGCCGGGCCTCCCGCTCGCGGCGCAGGAGCAGCAGCCGGTCCACCACCCGCCCCAGGCGGGTGGTGAGCACCCCCAGCAGACCACTGATGCCGGCGAGCAGAAACACCGGCGACACCGAGAGCTGGATCGCCCGGGCCAGGGACTCCACCCCCGGTTCACAACCCAGGGTCATGGCGGCGCCACTCAGAGAAGCCGGTCGATGCGGCGGGCCAGCTCCACATCCAGGCTGGACAGGCCACCGGTGTCATGGGTGGTGAGGGCGATGCTCACCCGGTTCCAGACGTTGCTCCACTCCGGATGGTGGCCGAGGGTCTCGGCCGCCAGGGCCACCCGGGCCATGAAGCCGAAGGCTTCCGAGAAGTCGGCGAAGCGCAGCTCCCGCTGCAGCTTGCCGTTCTGCAGGCTCCAGTGGGGCAGCTCAGTCGGCAGGGCGTTGATCTGCTCAGGGGTGAGGGGGGTGGCGGCCATGGGAACCCGGCAGGGGATCCAATTCCAGCAGCTCGCGGCCCCGGGCCACGAGCGATGCCACCACGCCGGGATCGGCGGCGGGCCGATCGCCGCGCTCCACCGCCCGGTAGAGATCGGCAACGCACCAGGCGGCACTGGCCGGATCCCCGGCACAGCGCGGGATCAGATGCAGGTGCAGGTGGGGCGCCCCCTCCCCGAAGGCGATCGCGTACACCCGCTCGCAGCCGGTGAGTCGCTGCACCAACTGGCTGGCGGAGCGCACCGCCCGGCCCCAGCTCGCCGCCTCGTGATCGTTGAAGGCCAGCGGTCCCCCCAGATGCCGGGTGGCATCCAGCAGCAACCAGCCCGCCAGCGGCGCCGGGTTGGGATGGTGCCGCAGCAGCCACAGCCCACTGCGGCCGATCTCCGACGCCGCCAGCGCAGCCTGGTCGCCATGGAGTCGGCAGATGGGGCAGCCGGGAGGGAGGGTGCCGTGTTCCATGGATGGATCTGGGGATGCCTCTGGGGATGCCTCTGGGGATGGGTCAGGCACCGATCAGGTGGAGGCTGAGCCGGCGGGTGCTGCCGCGGCTGCGATGCTCCCATAGGTACACGGCCTGCCACGTGCCCAGCACCAGGCGCCCCTGGTCGAAGCTCAGCTGGAGGCTGGTGGTGGAGAGGGCGGTGCGGATGTGGGCCGGCATGTCGTCGGGGCCTTCATCGTCGTGGCGATAGGCCCGCCGGTCGCCAGTGGGCACCAGGTCGGCCAGGAAGGAGGCCAGATCGTGCAGCACCCGGGGATCGGCGTTTTCGTTCACCGTGAGGCTGCAGCTGGTGTGCAGACACACCAGCGTCACCACCCCCTGCTCCAGCCCGCTGGCGCCGATCCGGGCATTGAGGCCGGCGGTGATGTCGGTGAATCCGGCTCCAGCGGTGCTGAAGCTGAGCACCTGCAGGTGTTGGCGCAGCACGGGTGAGCCGGGGTGGGATCTGTCTCCCTACCATCGCCCCTGCTGGGTTTCCACGCCAGATGAACGTCGGCGGCAGTGCACCGGATCTGGTGGTGGTGGGCAGCGGCCTGGGGGGTCTCTGCGCCGGGGCGATCGCCGCCCGCCATGGCCTGGACGTGCTGGTGCTGGAGGCCCACAGCCAGCCCGGCGGAGCCGCCCATGGCTTTGCGCGCCGCGGCTTCCAGTTCGAATCGGGCCCCTCGCTGTGGTCAGGACTGGGCCGCTGGCCCAGCAGCAACCCGCTCACCCAGGTGCTGGCGGCGGTGGGCGAGCGGCTGCCCGTGGCCACCTATCACGACTGGGGCCTGCTGCTGCCGGAGGGGCAATTGCGGGTGGGGGTGGGTCTGGATCCCTTCCTGGCCATGCTGCGCGACCTGCGGGGGCCAGCGGTGGCCGACGAGTGGGCCGCCTTCATGGCCTGGCTGGCACCGAGCTGCCGGGCCGCCCGCGCCCTGCCGCTGCTGGCCCTGCGGCCGGGGCTGGGGCTGGCCAGCAGCCTCGGCGGCCAGGCCCTGGGGCTGCTGGCCCAGGCACCGCGGCTGGCCGCATTGGGCGGCAGCTTCGGGCCGATGGCGCGGCGCCATCTGCGCGATCCCTTCCTGCTGCACTGGGTGGACCTGCTCTGCTTCCTGATCTCCGGCCTGCCGATGGATCAGACCAGCGCCGCGGCGATGGCCACCCTGTTTGGCGAGTGGTTTGAACCCGGCGCCTGCCTCGACTACCCGCTCGGTGGCAGTGCCGCCGTGGCCGCCGCCCTGGTGCGGGGCATGGAGCGCCATGGCGGCCGGCTGCGCACCGGGGCGCCGGTGGAGCAGGTGCTGGTGGAGGGGGGCCAGGCGAAGGGGGTGCGCCTGGCGGGAGGGGAGTGCATCCGGGCCCGCCGCGGCGTGATCGCCAACACCAGTCCCTGGGACCTGCTGACCCTGCTGCCCCCCGAGGCCGTGCCCCAGCCCTGGCGCCGCCGCCAGGCCGCCACCCCCGCCTGCCGCAGTTTCCTGCACTGGCACCTCGGCCTGCGCGGCGACGATCTGGCCCACCTGCCGGTCCACCACGTGTGGGTGGGCGACTGGCAGCGGGGCATTACGGCCGAACGCAACGTGGTGGTGCTGTCGATGCCATCGCTGCTCGACCCGACCCTGGCCCCGGCCGGCCACCAGGTGCTGCATGGCTACACCCCCGCCAACGAGCCCTGGGAACTCTGGGCCGACCTGGAGCGGGGCAGCGCCGACTATGCGGCGCGCAAGGCCGAGCGCTGCGGCATCTTCGCTGGGGTGCTCGCCCCCCTGATCCCCGACTGGCGGGAGCGGCTGGTGCGGGAACTGCAGGGCACCCCCCTCACCCACCGGCACTTCCTGCGGGTGCACCAGGGCAGCTATGGCCCCGCCTGGCCGGCGGATCGGGGCCCCTTCCCCGGCGGCCAGACCCCGATCGCCAACCTGGTGCTCTGCGGCGCCGGCACATTCCCCGGCATCGGCGTGCCGCCGGTGGCGGTGAGCGGCGCCATGGCGGCCCACCGCTTCGTGCCCGCAGGCCAGCAACGGCGGCTGGTGGCCGAGCTGGGCCAGTCGCCGGAAGAGCAGCTTGCGCCTGCCTAGCATCAGGACTGAGCCCCGGGTTCGCCATTCCGGTTTCGCCATGACGTTCGCGCTCTGCCTGCGGCCCCTGCTCCGACCCATCGCCCTCGGGGCCCTCACGGCCGGCCTGGCGCTGGCCTCCGCCCAGCCGGCGTCGGCCCAGCGGGTGGTTCCCAAACTCGGCAACATCTGTCCGCTGGGTTACGTGGATCTGCTCAACGACAGCTGCAGCACCCTCGGGCTGATCACCTACACCGTGCGGCCCACCAACGGCGAGGCCTGCCCCGAAGGCTGGATGAACGTGGGTGGCGGCTACTGCCGCGAGAAGTGATGGGCGCCAGCAACCGAACAGACCGGCCGGAGCTGACCCTCCTCTACGACGGTGCCTGCCCGCTCTGCTGCCGCGAGGTGGTGGCGCTTCGCCGCCGTGACCAGGCCCACAACGGTGACCGTCGGCGCCTGGCCTTCGTGGACATCGACGCGGCCGACTATGACCCCGCGGCCCACGCCGGAATCGACTACCGCCAGGCCATGGGCCGGATCCATGCCATCGACGCCGACGGGGACGTGGTGCGCGATCTGGCGGTGTTCCGTGAGGCCTATGCCCTGGTGGGCCTGGGCTGGCTGCTGGCCCCCACCGGCTGGCCGCTGCTGAACGGGCCGGCCACGGCCGCCTACACCCTGTGGGCCCGCTGGCGGCTGCGGGTCACGGGTCGGGGCAGCCTCGAGCAGCTCTGCCAGGAGCGCTGCCGTCTGCCGGCCTGAGCCCCGGCCCGCCTGGCCCCTCAACCCTCCAGTTCCAGCTGGAGCTGCAGGGGATTGCGGGCATCGCCCCTGGGGCGGCGCCGGCCACGGCCCTGGGGCAGGCCGGCGCGGCGGGACCCGTGGCGTTGCTGAATGGCGTCGGCCAGGGCGGCAAAACCCAGCTCCTGGCGGCGGGCATGGATCCGTTGGCGGGCCTGCCGGGCCGCCGCCTCCGGATCGACGATCGGCCTCGGATAGTCCCGCCCCAGCCGCCAGCCCAGCTGCTGCTGCTGCAGGGGATCGAGCCGCCAGGGCTGGTGCAGGAACACCGCCGGCAGGGGGGCCAGTTCCGGCAGCCAGCGGCGGATGAACAGCCCCTCGGGGTCGTGGTCGAGCCCCTGCTTGACGGGGTTGTAGATCCGCACCGTGTTGATGCCGGTGGTGCCGGACTGCATCTGGCACTGGCTCCAGTGGATGCCCGGCTCGTAGTCCACGAACCGCCGGGCCAGCACCAAGCCGCTGGCCCGCCAGGTGCAGCCAGAGGTGATAGCTGGCCACCGACATCACCATGGCGCGCATGCGGAAGTTGAGCCAGCCGGTGGCGGCCAGGGCGCGCATGCAGGCGTCCACGAAGGGCAGGCCGGTGCGTCCCTCGCCCCAGGCGGCCAGGCGCTCGGCCTGGGGCATGGCCAGCCAGGGGGCCTCGCCATCGCGCAGACCGGCTGTGAGCGGATGGAGCTCCCGGAACTCCAGATCCGGCTGGCTTTCCAGCTTCTGGATGAAGTGGCAGTGCCAGTGCAGGCGCTCATCGAAGGCGCGGCGGCTGCGGGGCGGCAGGGCCTGGGCCTGCCGGCAGGCCCGCACCACCTCGCGCAGCGACAGGCTGCCCCAGGCCAGGTGGGGCGACAGCCGCGAGCAGGCACGAAAGGCGGTGTTGGGGCTGGAGAGGTCGCGCTGGTACGTCATCCCCCGCTCTGCCAGGAAGCTCTGCAAGAGCTCAAGCCCCTGGGTGCGCCCGCCCCGCTGGCGCTGGGGGCAGGGATCGGGGGCCAGACCCAGCTGGGCGGCGGTGGGCAAGCGGGCCGGGCTCCAGGCCTGGCACGGGCTGCAGCGCCGCTGGAGCAGGACTGGCGGGCTCCGCCATCCGCGCCTCCCAGCCCCGCGCCCAGCCATCACGGCTGGCCAGCCGGCGCACCACCCCGAACTGGGGCAGCTCATGCCAGGGGATGGCATGGCTGCGGGCCCAGGCCGCCACCCGGCGGTCGCGGGCGTAGGTCCAGCCGTTGCCCGTCTCCTCGTGGCTCCAGAGGGCGGCGATGCCGAAGTGGCGGAGGGCCCGCTCCAGCACGTCCACCACGTCGCCGCAGCGCACCACCAGGGGCTGGCCCAGGTGGGCCAGGGCCTGGCGCAACTCCAGGGCACACTCGGCCGCGAAGGCCCACTGGCGCGCCGAGGCGTCCTGCTGCCTCCACAGCTCGGGCTCCACTACCAGCAGGGGCAGCACCGGTCCCCGCTCACTGGCGAGCAGCAGGGGCCGATGGTCCCAGCTGCGCAGGTCCCGCTTGAACCACACCACTTGCAGGGGGCCGGGCCCAGCCATCGCATCAGCCCGGCAACACCTGGCGCCAGCCGGCCGCTTCCACCAGCCGCAGCGGCGTCTCGTAGAGGGCACTGAGCGGTTCGGCGCTGAGCAGCTCCGCCGCCGGGCCGTCGCCCACCAGCTGGCCCTGCTTGAGCAGCAGCACCCGGCTCACCTCGGGGAGGATTGTCTCGATCTGATGGGTGACCAGCAGCAGGGTGGTGCCAGCCGCCACCAGGCTGCGCAGCTGGGCCAGCAACTGGTGGCGGGAGCGCAGATCCAGGCCGTTGGTGGGCTCGTCCAGCACCAGCACCTCCGGGTCATGCACCAGGGCCCGGGCCAGCAGCAGGCGCCGCCGCTGCCCCTCGGAGAGCTGGCCGAATGGCCGCTCCGCCAGTCCACCGAGCTGCAGGTGCTCCATCAGCTCCCCCACCCGCCGGCGCTGGGCGGCTGTGGCCTGCTGGCTGCGGCCGATGCCCACCGAACCGAAGAAGCCGGAGAGCACCACGTCGGCAGCGGGAACAGCCGGCCGGTAGAGCTGCTGCAGATCGCTGGACACCAGACCGATGCGCCGCCGCAGCTCCCACAGGTTCACGGTGGTGCTGCCGAAGATCCGGAGGAAGGAACCGGCCCGCACCACCGGGTAGAGCTCCCGGCTGAGCAGCTTGATCAGGGCACTCTTGCCGGCGCCGTTGGGGCCGAGGATCACCGCATGCTCGCCGCGGTGCAGGGTGAGGCTGAGGCGCTCGAACACCAGCCGGGGCCCCAGCCAGAGGTCCACATCCTGCAGCTCGAGATAGGCCTGGGTCGTCATGGGCCAATCCTGGCGCGGGGCCCGGGCTGCTGAGCCTGGCCCCCGCCGGGCCAACCGCCATAGCATCGAACCCATGGCCTTCCGCTTTCGCCGTTCAAGCCGCCTAGGGCCGCTGCGCCTCCACTTCAGCCGGAACGGCCTCAGTTCGATCTCGCTGGGGGGCCGGGGCGCCTCCCTCAACATTCCGGTGAACCGTCCCGGGGGCACCCGCACCACCGTGGGCCTGCCCGGCACCGGCCTGAGCTGGAGCTGGGAGCAGGGTCGGGACGCCGAGGGGCTGCCCAACAGCCGGCGCCTGCGCCCTGGCCAGCTGGAGAGCTTCAAGCAGGCCCTGCTCGGGCTGCTGCACCAGCAGCTGTTCGGCTCCGGCACACCGGGAGAGCGGCTCTGGCGGGAGGGCGCGGTGAGCCGTCTGCTGGCCGACCCCAGCCTGGGCGCCCGTCAACGCACCCTGCTCAGTACGGTTGAAACACCCCAGGCCCTGGAGGCCTACCTGCTGCAGGCCCAGAGCCAGGACGAAGCCAAACGCCGGGCCCGGCGCTGTGTTGCAGCGGTGCAGGAAGCGGTGCAGGCAACGACCGGGCTGGCGCCGCAACGGGGCTGGCCGCCCACTTTCGATTGATGGCCAACCCACCGATGGCGGCACGACACATCCTGATCACCGGCGCCAGCTCCGGCATCGGCCTGGCGGCGGCCAGGCAGCTGGGCCAGGCCGGCCACCGGCTCACCCTGCCCTGCCGCGATCAGGCCAGGACTGAGGCCCTGGCCACCCAGCTGCCGGCGGGCCCGGCCACCCCGGTGTGTGACCTGGCCGACCTGGCGAGCGTCGAGCGCTGCGCCAGCGCCCTGCTGGCCGAGGGAACGCCGATCGACACCCTGGTGCTGAACGCCGGCCTGCAGTACAGCGGGGCCCGGGAACCCCGCTGGTCGAGCCAGGGGTTTGAGCTCACAATTGCCGTGAACCACCTGGCCCACCAGGCGCTGCTGCAGCAGCTGCTGCCCCTGCTGCTGGCCAGCCCCAGGCCCAGGTTGGTGGTCACCGCCTCGGAAGTGCACGATCCCGCCAGGCCCGGTGGCCGGGTGGGACTGCCGGCGGGCCTCGGCAGCCTGGAGGGGCTGCGCCGGGGCGCCGGAGCGGCGATGGTGGATGGCCGCAGTCCCTTCAATGCCGAGAAGGCCTACAAGGACAGCAAACTCTGCAACCTGCTGATGGCCCGTGCGGTGGCTGCTCGCCTGGGCCAAAGCGCCACGCCGTTGGCCGTGCTCGCCTGGAGTCCAGGCCTGGTGATCCCGCGCGGCAACGGGGGCTTCTTCCGCTACAGCCGCCAGCACAATCCCCTGGGCCAGACGCTCTTCGCCCTGCTGGCCAGGGATCTGCTGCGGGTGAGCGAAACGCCCGAACGGGCTGGATCCCTGCTCGCCCGCCTGGCGACCGAACCCCTGGCGGACGGCCTCCGCTTCGACTACCGCAGCAATCAGCTGGTGGGGCTCGGTCGGTTGCGCTTTGCCCCTTGCCAACCGAGCGCGGCCGCCTGTGACGATGCCCTGGCAGCCGACCTCTGGCAGCTGAGTGCCGCCCTGGTGGGCCTGCAGGCTGACCAGGGCCTGCGGGCTGGGGAACAGGGTGGCATCCGGCCCACCGCAGGAGCCTGACGGTCGAACCTCGGCCGCGCCCCGCCACCGAAACCATCGGACCCCTGGCTTGACGTCATCGGAGTACAGCGAGAGGCCCGCTGTCGATCGCTGAAGGATCACTGGATCTCCAACCAAGTTCGAGATCAGGCCCGCAAGAGCGGAGGGCCCCTGTGGATACGGAACAGGTTTCGATCCAGATCGTCAACTGTTCACGGAACACCTCGATTGACCCTGGCAAATACAGCACCACTTGCTACAGTCTGCCGAGTCGATTACTTCACATCATGCTGACTGGATCAGACCTGCTGGCCAAGGTCAAGGAGCTGGGGGATGCCTCCAAGTCGGAGCTGGTGCGCGAATGTGGCTATGTGAGCACCAAGAAGGATGGCGGCGAACGGCTCAATTTCACCGCCTTCTATGAGGCCCTGCTGGAAGCCAAGGGTCTCAGCCTGGGCAGTGACGGTGCTGGGCGGGGCAAGGGTGGTCGCAAACTCAGCTACGTGGCCACCGTTCAGGGGAATGGCAACCTGTTGGTGGGCAAGGCCTACACGGCGATGCTGGGTCTCGAGCCAGGCCACGAATTTGAGATCAAACTGGGGCGCAAGCAGATCAAGTTGATTCCGGTAGGTGCCAGCGACGAAGAGGATTGACTGCGGCGTGCCGCATCGATCGCGTCAATGCAGCTGATAGAGCACCGAGCCGCTGTCGCTGATGGTCTGCCTGAGCAGTCCCTGGGCGGCCATCTCCTCCACCACGGCTCGGATCTTCCCCGATGGTTCACCGGTGGCCAGGATGAAATGCGCCAGGGAAGCCGGCTCGTGCTCGCAGCGTTGGAGAATCTTTTGCTCGAGGGTCAAGGCGGCGGGCGATTGCGGGGGCAGCACCTGATCCCCCGAACTGCCGTCTGCCGTGGCCAGGCTGGCTGTTGCTAGCGACCCCGTCAGCAACCGGTGCGCAGCATCGGCCATGTTGCTGCGCTCCACTAAGCCGGGGATCAGGAACAGATCCATCAACTGGCCAAGGCCACAGAAACCAAAGCTGAGCAGGAAGAGGGTGCCCACCAGGGTCTGACCCAGGTAGTAGCGCTGCAGGCCACACACCCCGACCAGCGAAGCGCACCACAGCAGGTAGGCCGTTCCTGTCTCCCGTCTGGCCATCAGAACGAGGCGGCTGACAAAGGCATTCAGCCTAGGGGCACACCCCGGCGGCGAGGGCGACCAGCACCGAACAGGCATCACCGAGTCATTCATCCCATCACAAACAAGAAACGACTCTCCCGTCTTGACGATCACCAGGATCCAAATCAACGTGAACCAGAAGAACTCTGCCGACCATGATGGGGGTGGCTTGCAAGGTGCTTGAAGAGTGGAAGGATCTCGATCTGCCAGGCGAATCAGGCTGAACTGATCACGATCGTGCTTTCTGTAGCCATGGAGATAGTGGGCGAATCCCAGGCGGCCAAGGCGAATCCGAAACCTCCTGCAACCAGGGAACACGCCCATCCAACCAGGCCACACGGGCCCAAGGAGCCCTCAAGGAGCGAGCGGCGACGGCTCCAGCACCAGCCATTCCGATGGAGCGGCCATGAACCCACGCCAAACCCAGTCCTGCAGCCAAGGGGATGTCTCCGGGCTGCTGGAGCGCAGGAACAGCTCGGCAGGCTGGAACCCCTCCAGCGGGGCGCGTGGGCTGCCGCGCTTGACCTCGCGGGTGGTTCAGCACCCCAGCCACAGCGATCGGGCCCCGAAAGCACCTGCTGAACATCAAATTCCGATCGCCATCTGACCATTCACCGCCACCAGCCAACCTGCGGCCACTGCCTGCTCTGCAAGCTGGACAACAATCCAAAACCAATCCATGTCAGGCGTTACTCATTGCTCAACACCATCGCTACTGATTGACCCTGATGAAGCACCAGATCAAGCCAGTAGCGCCCATGCTGCACTTTGCCGTAGAACGGCACTGAACACGCTTCAGGGCATTCGCAGGGCAGTCATTTCATAGAGCATGAGATCACCTCACTTCGAGTCGTGATGTCTGACGCCCTGGGTGATTATCTCAACACCATCAGTCGGGTGCCCCTGCTCACCGGCGCAGAAGAACTCCACCTCGGACGCCTAGTGCGCAGTTGGCAGGATAGCGACACTCCCTCAGCCGCGGTTACCCGCAGGGGGAAACGGGCCCTCGATCGAATCGTGTCCGCAAATCTGCGACTGGTGGTAAGTGTGGTAACGCGCTACCGCCGCCGCTTCGCCCACCTGGCCATCGAGCCGATCGACCTGGTGCAGGCTGGCAACATCGGCCTGATCCGGGCCGTGGAGAAGTTCGACCCCACCCGTGGCTACCGCTTCTCCACCTTTGCCTACTGGTGGATCCGGCAGGCCGTGAGCCGTCATATCCAGGAGGTACATCCCACGGTTCGCGTGCCCGCGGCGCTGGTGAGCCTGATCGGAAAGATCGACGGCCTGTGCGAGAGCAAGGGCAAACCCCTGGCCATCGCCGAGCTCTCCCGCCAACTCAACGAAGCACCGCGGCGTGTCGAACTGGCACTCTCGCTCCGGCAGCTCAACAGCCTGGTGTCGCTCGATCAGAGCCTGGGGTCAGCCGATGCCGGCGATCTCACCCTGCTCGACACGGTGACCGATGGCCGCAGGCCGGAAGTGGAGGAGGACTACGCCTGGCTGCACGGCCACCTCCACAAGCTGTCGCCCCTGGAACTGAACGTGCTGCAGCAGCGCTATCGGGAGGGACGAGGGCGTTCCTTGATGCAGCTGGCCAACCAGATCGGCAAGACGCGCTACCAGGTGCAGGTGATCGAGCAGCGCGCCCTCAGAAAACTGCGTGCAGCACTCATCCCCGTGCTGCAACTCGCGAGGGCTTGAGGGCCTGGGCACACGAACACCAGGGAGGGCCACCTTGACGGTGACGGTGGGCCGGAGTTAGCACCAGATCAGCAGGATCAGGGAGTTCCATGGCCGCAGCCAACGCCCAGCACACCCCAGGGCCGCAGGCGGCGAACTGGCAGCTTCCCCCCCAGCTGCTCTCGGCGGTGGAGTCGCAGGCTGCCCTCGAGGGGGTGGCGGCGGAGGTGATCGCCACACGCCTGCTGCAGGCGGGGCTGAACGACCTGGGGCTGCAGCCCCAGGGGCGCTGCTCCCTGCGCATCGGACTCTGCGGCGCCGGGCCGGTGCCACTGCCGCTGCAGCAGAACCGGGGCTGATCCGGCATGCCGCCGCTGTCAGTGGCGCCGCACAACATCGCCTGCTGGCCGCCGGCGGCGCCAGGATCGGGCATCACCTGCCTGGTGTTTGGTAATCCGTGCAGCTCACGATCGGCACCCGGCTCCAGATCCGCTGTGAAGCGCCCACGCCCGTTCTGCTCCTGGTGCATCCCCACCTGAGCCTGCGGGGGCAGTTGCTCGTGCCGGAACAGGTGCAGCTCCTGCCCGACCGCAGCGTGGAGGTGCTCACCGACCAGCAGGGCAATCGCTGGTGCCGGCTGCTCGCGGCCAGCGGCCCCAGCACCTTCAGGTACCGGGCCACGATTCGCTGCGCGGACAGTCACGACCCAGTGCGGCCCACCACCCCGCAGTGCCCGGTGCAGGCCCTGCCGATCGACACCTACCCCTTTCTCAACCCCAGCACCTACTGCGACACGCCCGTGCTGATGGACCTGGCTTGGCGCACGTTCAGCGGGATTTCACCCGGCTGGCCCCTGGTGCAGGCAATCTGCGACTGGGTGCACCAGCACATCCACTTCGACTACGCCGCCACGGAACCCCACCGGAGGGCCAGCCAGACCCTCGCGGCCGGCGCCGGCGTGTGCCGCGACTTCGCCCACCTTGCGATCACCTTCTGCCGCTGCCTCAACATCCCCGCCCGCTACTGCACCGGCTACCTCGGCTACACCGGGATCCCCGAAGGTGAGGCCCCGGTTGATTTCTCCGCCTGGTTCGAAGTGTTCCTGGGCGATCGCTGGTTCGTCTTTGATGCACGCCACAACATCCCCCGCTGTGGTCGGGTGCTGATTGCCCGGGGCCGCGACGCCGGTGATGTGCCCTTTCTGCGCTCCTTCGGCATGCACCAGCTCGAGGGCTTGGAGGTGATCACCGCCGAATAGGCCCCGCCCCTTTGCCTGCTGGCCCAACCCTGGAGCTGGGCTTGCCGGCTCAGACGTCGCCGGAGCCTGGGATGGGGTCGAGGGTGATCTGCCGGCGCCCCAGCTTGATCTCGAACTGGTCGCCAGGGCGCAGACCCAGCTGAGCTGTATAGGCACTGCCCACCATCAGGTTTCCGTTGAACTGCACCTTGGTGAAGTAACTGAGCTTGCGGCCAGGCTGGCCGGGTACCCGGTTGCGGCTGGCACCGCCTAGATCCAGGCCTTTGGCCTCCAGCAAGGCCTCGTAGAAAGCGGTGAAATTGAGCCGTTCAGATCCATTCTTCTTCATACTCACAAAACCACAGGCCCGCGCAAGGTCTGGCTTGGATGCATCGCCAAGTTCCCTGACCTTGGCGAGCAGTTCGACACCGGTAAGCATGGAAACATGAGCAAGGTATTTCTGCCTTCAAGCTACTGCATCTGACCTTTATTTCAGAAAGAAAGGGTGTCATACTGTAGCGTCATTGCATCAACTACGATGCAATCCTGCCGCAATGAAGCCTTTCAGGCCGCTCCAGTGCTCACCGGCAGATAGGGGCTGAGTGGGGTGGGCGGAGAATGGGCGAGCTGGAAACGGCATCCGAAGGCCATGCTGAATGACCTGGCGCTGTTCCTAGCCCTGGAATAGTGGGATGGAGATCGGTGGGGGATCACCTGCCATGCGGAGTGCGGCGACTTGCCAGCCATCCCTCAGGGCACTGGAACGAGGCTGTCGCTCTGATCCTCACGCCCTCCCTGCTGCGCTGGTCTCTGCAGCGATAACGGGATTGGCTCCGATCCCTGCCGAGTGCCTGCACGCACATGCCTCGACACGCTCTGCCGGACGGGAGCCCGATCTCTGGGGGAAAGGGGGGAGCAACCCGGGCTGGCACACAGCCTGAACCTGGCTGCGCGAAGCATCCGCATCCGGCCTGAACCGGATTGCCAAAACAAAAGGGAACGCCCGCAGCGGGCGCATGGATCCATGATCAGGCTTCAGATCGTGATTCGAAGGACTCCCAAGGGATTGAGCACCAGCAAAGCCGACGAAACTCGGGAGAAACCGTATCCCCAATGTCGCTTGCTGATGCCCACCTCATTGGGGAACTCTCTTCCGGTTACCGCAGCAACGATGGATGGAGCTAGGCCTCGAAGCCCCATGGGCTCCCTACCTTGAGCAACACCGAGCCGGCAACGCCGATTCGTCCGTGACATGGCGGAAAGAACCGGTGTCTGAGCAGAAGTACTGACCCCGGGGTGGCACGCCGGGGCAGAACGAAGGGGGATTCGATAGAAGGGGGATGCAATGGCCCCCGTCGATTCAATCCTCTTCGGCAGAGCCCGCGGGGATCAGCTTGATCTGCTTGCGTCCCAGTTTGATCTCAAACTCATCGCCGGGCTTGAGGTCGAGCATCGCCGTGTAGGCCTTGCCCACCAACAGGTTGCCGTTCCCCTGCACCGTGGCCACGTAGCTGAGCTTGCGACCACCCTTGCCCCGCCCAGCACCGTCACTGCCCAGGCTGAGACCCTTGGCTTCCAGCAGGGCCTCATAGAAGGCGGTGAAGTTGAGACGCTCAGCACCGTCCTTCTTGGTGCTCACATAGCCGCACTCGCGAACCAGCTCCGACTTCGAAGCGTCGCCCAGTTCCTTGACCTTGGCCAGCAGTTCTGATCCAGTGAGCATTTTTTTGGCTCGATTTCCCCACAATCTTAGACGATCGTTCAGCCTTGAAAAGCCATCCCCTGCCACTCGCATCCGCATCGAGGGTGTAGCCGAAGTAGCCGCATCCCTCGCCGCTGTGAACCCTGCCGAGCCGCAGGGGATGGCGTAGGGAGAACGGTGCAACTGCGCCAACCCTGCAGCCCCGGACAGAAGCTGAAGACGCGAACACGCCGCGTAGGAGATCCCCATTCCGCGGGGCCCCGGCTGTGTGCTCCCGCTAACCGTAGTTGCTGGATCCTGGCGAACTGCTGCCCGTTCGTGCAGCGTTGGGAGATCAGACCCTGCCACGCAAGCAGAAAACTCCACCCTGCCAATGACCGCCCCCATCCACCCAGAGACCCCTTCACCCTGGGATGCAGACTCTCTGTATCGGAATCACCACTACCGCCAACTGGAGCAGCTCTATCGCCAATCCGCCCAGTATGCCGCGATGGTTGAGCGATACCCGCTTCTGCGCAGCAGCATTGCCGCCTGTCAGCAGATTGAGCTGATCGGCGATGCGTCAACTGAGCTGCCCGACAGTGCCGCGACGATCCATCTGCACTGGAACCGGAGCCACGGCGAAGGCTGAACCCTGCTCAGCCGCATGGGCACTCCTGGATCAGCCGACCCTACCGGCATGACTCTGGGTAGAGGATTGGAGGCAAAGCCGTCGGCACCATGTTGTTTCACATCTGCCATGCGCTGCACTACAGCTACGAGCGGCCGGTGTTTCTCGAGCCCACCACGGTGCGGCTGACGCCACGCAGCGATCCGGCCCAAAGGCTGCTTCACCACAGCCTGCGCGTCTCGCCGGAACCGGGTGGGAGTTGTCGGGTGCTCGAGGCGGACGGGGGCGAAGCTGTGATCCTCTGGTTCAAACCCTTGCAGCAGAGCCTCACCATCGAGGTGGACATGGTGGTGCACACCCTCAGGCCTAATCCATTCGACTGGATCATCACCGATCCGGCCACCCTCCAGCTGCCGGCCACCTACCCGGACGACACCGCCCGATCGCTGGGGCCCTGCCTGCGGGGGCTGGCGCCGGAGGCCGACTCCGTGGAGCAGTGGGCCGCGCAGCTGGCCGGGGCGGTGGATGGCTCGACGCCCGACTTCCTGATGCAACTGGCCGACACCATCCACCACACGTTTCATCACGTCGGCCGCCCGGACGGTGCACCGATGGGCGCCGCCCAGACGCTGGCCAGCCGCACCGGGGCCTGCCGCGACACCGCCATGCTCTATGTGGAGGCCTGCCGCAGCCAGGGCCTCGCCGCCCGCTTCGTGAGCGGCTACTCGATGCACCATCCAGAGGAGGTGAGCGAACACGAATTGCATGCCTGGGCTGAGGTGTACCTACCAGGGGCCGGCTGGCGCGGATACGACCCCAGCCTCGGGCTGGCGGTGGCCGACGGCCATGTGGTGCTGGCCGCCGCTCCCGACCATCACCTCGCGGCGGCCGTGGGTGGCCGCTACCGCGGCACGGGCGTGGGCTCGGCCATGCGCTACGCGGTGGAGGTGCGCTGCGCCGAGAGCCTGGAAGCGCTCCAGGCCCTGGATCAGGAGCGTCCCCTGCAGGTCCCCGCCGTGGAGCAGTGGCTCCCGGGAGAGCCCAGCGCTGCCAGCACCCCGACCCGGTGATAGGACCCTGGCAGCACGGGAGCACAACAAGCAGCAACGCCATCCCGCCGCAATGACGACATCATTGGTGCCCGTCTTCAGCCTGCAGAAGCCTGTCTGAATTAAGGTGAAAGGCCAATTTCAACTGCCCCGATCGGCCACCCTGCGCCTCCATCAGCATCACCTTCCTGGTCTCCCCGCTCGCCAGGATTTCTGCTGCTGCCCGGCGATGGGCTGATCCTCGTTGACACCAACGGCACCGTGGGCTGGGTGGACCGCTGGGCCACCCAGCTGCTGAAGCTCTCCCCTGTCGAAGGCCGCGAAGCAGGGAACCGGGCCTGGGTAGGGCAGTCTCTCGCTGGCTGCTGGCCCCAGCTGCACAAGGCGGTGCTGTCCCATCGCAAACGCATCCTGGAGGGGCCCCACGACCTGGAAGTGGCCGATGCGAACGGTCACCTCCAGGCGATCCGCCTGTTCCGCACCGATACGGGCACGGGCATCGGCGTGCTGGCACCCACCGGCCTGCAACAGGGCGACCATCCCCTGGTGGGACTGTTCGGCGGCATGTTCGATGCCGTTCAAGACGCCCTGCTGATCACCCTGGCCGAACCGGTCGCCTCCCCAGGGCCCGTGATCGTGTATGCCAACGCCACCCTGATGCGGGAAACGGGCTATGCGCAGCATGAACTGCTGGGCCGCAGTCCTCGCCTGTTCCAGGGTCCCGGCACCGACCTCAGCGTGACCCGCCGTTTCGGAGAGAAGCTGACCCGCTGGCACAACTGCGAAATGGAGGTGCTCAATTTCACCCGGGAGGGTCAGCCCATCTGGATCGACCTCAAGGTCGCACCCCTGGCTGATGCCGAGGGTTGGTACACCCATTGGGTGTCCGTGCAGCGGGACGTGTCCGATCGCAAGGCCGCCGAACTGCGGCTGGTGGAGCAGGCGCTGAGCGATCCCCTCACGGGCCTGCTCAACCGTCGCGGTCTGTTGGAGCGCCTTGAGGCGTCCCTGGCCCGCCGCCCCCACCATGTCGGGCTGATCTATTTCGACATCGACCGCTTCAAGGATGTCAATGACCGCTATGGCCATGCGGTGGGTGATGCGCTGCTACTGGAGATCACCCAACGGATGGTGGCGGTATTGCGCAGAAACGACACCATCGCCCGCCTCGGTGGTGATGAATTCGTGCTGTTGATCGACCAGATGCGCCACGAAAGCGATGCGCGGCAACGGGCTGAACGGCTGCGCAGTTGTCTGGCTGAACCCTGGCGGCATGGGGAGGATGAGTTCAACCTGTCCATGAGCGTGGGGATCGCCTTCAGCCACACAGGCGCCAAGCTGGATCCAGGTCAACCGGGCGGAACAGGCCTCAGCGCTGAAGAACTGCTCCGTCGAGCCGATCTCACGATGTACGAGGTGAAGGCGAGTGGGCGGGACGGCTTCGCCGTGTACAGCATCGCCTCCGACCGGCGCGTGCAGCGGGAGGTGAATCTGCGCCAGCAGGTGGAGCATGCCCTGCGCCACGACGGTTTGCTGCTGCATGGCTAGCCTCTGGTGGACCTGAACAGCGGAGCGATGCTCGGCGCCGAGGCCCTGGTGCGCTTGCAGACCCCAACGGCAGAGATCATCAGCCCCGATCAATTCATTCCCCTGGCCGAGCGCTCGGGTCTGATCGTGCCGATCGAGCGGTGGGTGATGGCTCAGGCACTGCACACCCTGGCCCGCTGGCAGGCGGCAGGTCAGCCCTGGAGTCTGGCCATCAACATCAGCCCCCAGCACCTCGAACAGGAGCTGCTGGCCGAAGAGCTGCTGGAGTTGCGGCAACGGAGCGGCGCCGATCTGCGGGGTCTCACCGTGGAAATCACCGAAACGGTTCTGCTGAAGGCCCATGCCCGCGCCCATCACAACCTGAGCCTGCTCCACGGGGCCGGCGTGTGCATCGCCCTCGACGATTTCGGCACCGGCTATTCCAGCCTGTCCTGGCTGAGTCAGTTGCCGATCGACCAGGTGAAGATCGACCGCTCCATCATTTCCCATCTGGTGGATGTGGAGCGCACAAGCAATCTGGTGCGGGGATTCGTGCGGGTGTTTCAGGATCTCGGCCTGAGCGTGGTGGCGGAGGGCGTGGAAACCGAGGCCCAGCGCGATGCACTGCTCGCCATGGGCTGTCCCATGGGTCAGGGCTTTCTGTTCGGTCAGCCCAGCAGCCTGGATCAGGCCCCCTGGGAAGCCTGAAGCGGCACAGAGGGCAGGCTGCACCTACCCATGTGGTGACCGTTCTGGATGCACTGAAGCAAGCAGGAGCAGAGCTCGTAGCACCAGCCATCAGCCTGCGGGATCGGATTCATTTTCTCGTCCGCCAACTCGTCCGCCAACTCGTCCACCAATGAATCTCGCCTCGGAATCCAGCCTGGATCGTCCCGAACCAAAGCCTCACCATTCTCCCCGATTTGGTGAAAAGATCGGGTCGCACCCATCGGGATGACATCGGTAGGAACAGGCTCCTTCCCATCTGTGTCATCCAGCCAACACCGCTCAGCTGGACCGGCCAAGGTTCTGGACGCCCCGACGATGGGCTGAACTCCACGATTCTTTCTGGCTGCTTATTGTTACTCGGCAGTGATCCTTGCACCCGTAGCGGCCATGACAACTGTCGACTGGTTCTGGTTGCTGCATCCAGCCCTGGCGGTTGCCCTGGTGTATCCGCTCCTCGGTGCGGTGTTGCACCTCGCCCTCCAGACCCGCCGCCGCCGGCTCAACCAGGCCAAGGCTCCGGTGACCTCGGGCGCCGAACACACGGCCCTGGGGCGCTGGCTCACCGCCGCGGTGGTGGCCATCCAGCTGATCGCCTACGCCGTGGTGATCCTCACCAAGCAACCCAGCCAGCTGAATCCGGAGCGCTCCGGCCTGCTGGTGCTCGTGCTGGTGGGCAGTGTTCTTGCGCTGGTGGCCCTCTGGCGGGTGCGGCGCCCGGCCTACCGGGCCAGCTTCGCCCTGCTCTGCTGGATCGGGGTGATCGGACTCGGCATGCAGCCCGAGGTGTGGCGCCTCAGCGACAATCCGCTCGATCCGGCCTTCTGGCAATCCCACTTCTGGGGGGGCATGGGGCTCACGGGCCTGCTGATCTTCTCGCTGGCGGCCCAGCCGGAGATTCAGCGGCAGCTGCGCTGGCGCCGACTGCACCTCACGGCCAATGCCCTGGCCGCCCTCATCTTCGTGACCCAGGGGATCACTGGCCCCCGCGACCTGCTGGAGATTCCCCTCAGCTGGCAGAAGCCCACCATCTGGGGTTGCGACTTCGTCAACCGCGTCTGTCCACCCTTTGCGCCGCCGCCTGGCGCGCCGGCACAGGCCCCTAGCTGATGCGTCTGCCCTGGGCCGTGCTGCTGCTGGCCCTGCTCACGGCCCGCTACCTGCACTGGCGCTTCACCGCCACCCTCAACCTGGAGACGCCGCTGACGACGGCCCTGAGCCTGCTGTTGCTCGGTGCCGAACTTTGGCTGGTGGGCCATGGCTTCCTGCAGCTCCTGTTCAGCCTGGCGCCGGAGGGCAGCAGCCGCACCCGCATCCAGCAGGCCGCCCGGGCCTTGCGCCAGCAAGTCGACAGCCACGCGGCAGATCTTCCCCGGGTGGATGTGCTGGTGCCCAGCTACGGCGAACCGCTGGAGGTGGTGGAGCGCTGCCTGAACGGGTGCCGTGCCCTGGTCTACCCACACTGTGCCGTGTGGCTGCTCGACGATTCCGGTCGCCCCGAACTGGCGGCCCTCGCCCAGCGGCTGGGCTGCCACTACCGCAGCCGCCAGCAGCGCAGCCATGCCAAGGCCGGCAACCTCAACCACGTGCTGCCGGAACTCACGGGCGCCCTGGTGGCCGTGTTCGATGCCGATGTGGTGCCCTTGCCAGGATTCCTGGAACGCACGGTGGGCCTGTTCAGCGATGCCCGCGTGGGGCTGGTGCAGACGCCCCAGACCTACATGAACGCCGACCCGGTGATCCGCAACCTGGGCCTGGAGCGCTGGCTGCTGCCGGATGAGGAGAGCTTTTATCGCTGGATCGAGCCGGTGCGGCAGCGGCTCGGGGCGGTGGTGTGCGCCGGTACGTCGTTTGTGGTGCGGCGCCAGGCCCTTCTGGCGGTGGGGGGCTTTGAAACCGGCACCCCATCGGAGGACCTCGCCACCGGAATTCGTCTCACCGCGGCGGGATGGGAGAGCCTGTTCGTGGAGGAAAAACTGAGCGCAGGCCTGGCTCCCCTCACCATCGCCGCCCTGGCCCGCCAGCGTTGCCGCTGGGCCAGTGGCACCCTGCAAACCCTCCGCACCGGGGCCAACCCACTGCGGATCCCCGGGCTGAATCCCCTGCAGCGCCTGGCCTTTCTCGAGGGCATCCTCCACTGGCTGAATGTGCTGCCCCAGCTGGTACTGCTGCTGATGCCCCTGAGTCTGGGGGTGTTGGGCGTGGCGCCTTTGCGGGTGAGCGGCGAGGGGCTGATCACGATGGCCCTCCCGCTGGTGACGGCCCAGTTGCTGCTGGCCCGCTGGCTCAGCGGCCACAGCCGCACGGCCCTGATGCCCGAGCTGTACCGCTGGGTGGTGCTGGTGCCCCTGACCTGGGCGGTGCTCACCACCCTGGTGGGCCGGCCCCTGGCCTTCCAGGTCACCCCGAAGCAGCTGCCCAGCGACCGCAGCACCAGCCCCGAGCTGCGCCTACAGATCCCGATGCTGGGCCTGCTCAGTCTGCAGTGGGTGGCCCTGCTCAACCTGGTGCCCCTGCTGCGGGGCACGGCCCAGATCGGGCTCCCGCCGGTGTCCGCGGGCACCCTGGCCGTGAGCCTCGGCGGGGCGCTGATCAATGGTCTGCTGCTGCTGGCGGGGCTGCGCTGCTGCCACGACCGGGCCCGCACCAGCGCCACCCCCTGGCTGGCCTGGACTGCAGCCGTGCGGATCAACGGCGAATCAGCCCAGCTGGAGGCCATCAGCGAAGACGGCCTGGAACTGCGTCTGGACGCCCCCCCTGCAGCGGACGCCTGGGGGCCAGGCAGCGCGCTGGAGCTGGAGTTCGGCGACAACCTCCCCTGGCCCGTGCGACTCGAGGCCCGGAGTGGTTCGAGACTGGGCTGCAGCTGGGTGAGTCTGGGCGCCAGCCAGCGACGCCACCTGCAGCGGATGCTCTACCAGCGGAACGGCCAGTGGCCTACCCGCAGGGCCCCGGCTGAACCCCAGGCCCTGGCTGCGGCCTTCCTGCGGCTCTGGCGGCCCATGCCTGCCGAGGACTGGTTTCGGCGCAGCCTGATGCCTGTGCTGTCGAGCAACTGAGGAGTCAGTCGAGATCGATGCTCTCCAGCAGCACCCGGCAGCGGTAGAGACGATCGGCATCCACCGCCCAGCTCACGATCTGGGAGTGCCGGGCATCGGAGTCGTCCTTCATCTCTTCCACCACCTCGTCGTGGTAGCTCTCCAGCTGGCGCACAATGGCCCGGGCGATCTGCTGGTCCTCGACCGGCGTGGTATCGAGGGTGTTGATCAACTCGAGCACCTGCTGCACCTTGGCACTCGGCTGATGCTCGGATTTCACGGGCCGATCGGGGTGGCGGTTGCCCTTCAGACGGTCGGGGCTGCTAGACATGTCGCCGAACCCGAAAGCGGGCTCGGCATCCTTGAGCTGGCTCATGACTACGCAGAACTGGAAACCACCAGCTTCGCGAGAACCATCACCCTGGCAACGGTTGTTACTGCAGATTACAGCCAATGCGCTCCCATCAAGCCGAAGGTGAGGTAAATACCCGTAGTAATGCGAAGGCGAGCCAGCGTTCAGGCTGGCCGCCGGGGCTCCGTTCAGCGGTGCTCGATCAGCTCGCTGGCCGGATAGCGCACCTTGGCAAGGCCGGCGTACTTGTCGTCCGCGCTGCGATAGCCGCAGGCACACACCACCCGGCTGCGGTACGGACTGGCCTCCAGATGGAGGATGCGGTCGTACTCGGCCGGAGAGAAGCCCTCGATCGGGCAGGTGTCGATGCCCAGCAGTGCGGCCGAGGTCATGAGGTTGCCCAGGGCGATGTAGAGCTGGTTGGTGGCCCAGCATGCGATGTCCGCTGCGCGGGGCCCGTCGATCAGGTCCACCTGGATCATCTGGCGGTAGGTGTCGAGTGCCGAGAGCTCCTGGCCACGGGCGGCGGCGATGGAAGCCACGAAGCGATCGGCGTCGGCCGCCGTGACCGTGCGCTGGGCCAGCAGCACCACCAGGTGGGAGCAATCGGTGATCTGGCTCTGGTTCCAGGAGTGGGGTCGCAGCTCCTGCCGCAGCCCGGGGTCGTCGATCACCAGGAATTTCCAGGGCTGCAGGCCGTAGGAGGAGGGGCTGAACACCAGGCACTCCTCCAGGGCCTGCCACTGATCTGCCGGAATCCGGCGGGCCGGATCAAAGGTCTTGGTGGCGTAGCGCCAGCGCTGGGCAGCGAGCAGATCCGCAATCGCAATCGGCATCGTGGGAAGGGGGAGGGGGCCTCCAGTCAATCCGGTGGCGGGGCGCGGCGCCACTGGGCGAGGCCTGCCGGGACGGGGCACCGGGGGCAATGGGGTCAATCGATGGACTGTCTACAGAAGTGGTGTATCGTGAAAGGGATTCAAGGATCACTCTTCAGCAGGTTTCCGTTCCAGGCGGCGAGCGCCACGGGTTTCACAACTCAGCATTTGTCCGCTCGGCCAGCGACTTTCTTCAGGGAATTCATCGAATCGCGTTCATAAGTCTGTTTATTTCATGACCATTTACGTCGGTAACCTCTCCTTCGATGCCGAAGTTGAGGACCTTCAGCAACTGTTCGCCGAGTACGGCTCGGTGCGCAAGTGCAGCCTGCCCCTCGACCGGGAAACCGGCCGCAAGCGTGGTTTCGCCTTTGTCGAGATGGCCGAAGCCAGCGAAGAAACCAAGGCCATCGAAGATCTCCAGGATGTGGAGTGGATGGGCCGGATGATCCGGGTGAACAAGGCGGAGCCCCGCCCCACCGCCTCCTCCGGTGGTGGCAATCGCTGGTGATCTGACCCCTCTGCGCTGCCTCCGCGGCAGCTCATTTGCGCCGCCCTTCCAGGGCGGCATTTTTTTGGGTTTTTTTGGGCGGAAGCACCGTTGCTGGACCCGGCCGCAGCCATCCCTGCTAGGCAGCCAGCAGAAACCCCAGCCCGGCGCAGCGCAGCTCCCGAATGCGACCATGAAAGCGCTGCCAGCGACAGCACACGGGGCGATGGCAGCAGCCCGCCCCGTGGGACTGGGTAATCAGATCACCGCGCTGGCCGGGCCAGACGAAGCGGTGCATGGAAAACGCAACCACAACCCCAGCGGTGCTGAAGTCGATCAGGATCAGCGGAAAGGCTGCCCCACAGGCGCCTTCGAGCTGCAGCCATCCCTCCAGGGGCCGATCAACGGGCCAACGCTCCATACTGCGACGGTCGCGTGAATGGCCATAGCGCTTACACAACAGCTGGAGCTCCTGATCGGCAGCCAAAACGGATGCTGGCGGCGGCGGATTCGCTTCCTTGGGACGACTCACGGGAATGGCCGAACGGCTGGCTGGATGAATGGTCACGACTCCTTCCCCGTCTGATTCGACCCTATGGAAGGCACAATCAAGTCGTCGAAGCCGCATTCAAAGTTTATCCTCGTATCGATCAGCATCTCTACAGTCAAGCCCACACTGAAGAGGCGAAACCCATCCATCCCGGTGGGAGTGAATGGATAGCGGCGTTCAATCATCCCGAGGCCTGCCGGCAGTGATTCGGCAGGGCAAAATTCACAATCAGTTCCCGTTCCAGCACCGAAACAGCATTCAACGGCATTGCCCCAGGGCATCCATTTGCCAGAAATGGCCATTCCTGGGAGAAATCAACTCCCCAGGAAACGGCCTGCATTCCCCCATCGGGCTCCCGCTGCCATGCCTCAGCCGGGCAGCAGGCCAACCCCTGCTGGCGGGATGGCTCGGGGTGAATCGCCTGGATCAATCACCCCAGAGGTCTCCAGAAAACCAGCGATGCGGCTGCGAAAGCTGGCTTCAGAAAGGGAACCAACGATCTCGCCCTGGATCCGAAAATCCCCATCGGGCTGATGAACCAAGAGATAGGTGGGGTAGGCAATCTCCTGCTCGATAGGATGATGATGAAGCAAAATCTTGCGATAGGGCTGATCGGACTGACACTCGTTCATGTTTACATCAATGAAGTCCATCCCGAACCTGGCCGCGACTGCCAAATCAAAGACAGCCATCTCCTGACTGGCATGGCAATGATGGGTACTGAACTTCATCAGAACCGGCATTTCTGAATCTGGCATGACATGTGCACGGTTGTGTCCGGATCTGCATTGTGGAAGCAGCAGTCATGGGTCCGACTCAGGTGCTGATCATCTGCGGCTGGTTGGAGCAGCATCGGCTGCACAATCCGCTGGGCCGGCCGTGACTCTGTGCCACGGCGAAGGCACTGCAGGCCAAGGCACTGCGGGCCAAGGATGGATCCGGAAGGGAAGAAAGTGTCCTGCATGCGAGAGGTTGTGTTCCGCGTTCTGGCCGAACGCTCCGGGTATCTGGAAGCCCCGGCCGATCACCCGCCCATCCACAGCACGGCCGCCAGCCTGGAGGAGTTGCAAGAAGCGCTGGCTGCGCCCATCGCCCCTGCCCCCAGGCCAGGCGGCTTCAACCCAGCAGCTGGAGCAGCCCGGCGCGGCCGATTCCCACCAGCGCCGCGACGCCGATCACCTGGAGCACACTCCAGCGCCAGCGCAACAGGGCCAGCAAGGCAGCGGCCATCAGCAGCGCCGCCGCACCATCCAAGCGGCCGTCGGGCCAGAGCACCGGCCTGGCGAAAAAGACGGCCAGGCTGGCGATCACCCCCACCACCGCCGCGGTGATCGCCGTGAGCGGGGCCCCGAGCCGCAGGTCGCCGCGGCTGGCCTCCACCAACGGAGCGCCGGCCAGGATGAAGCCGAAGGACGGTAGGAATGTGAACCACACCGTAACCAGGGTGGCGGCCAGGGCCAGCGGCCAGCTGGCGGCCCCATTGGCCAGGCTTTGGTTCCAGCCAGCCATGAAGCCCACGACGGCCACCACCATGATCAAGGGGCCGGGAGTGGTTTCACCCAGGGCGAGGCCATCGAGCATCTGGTCTGCCGAGAGCCAGCCGAACTGCTGCACCGCCCCCTGGGCCACATAGGGCAGCACGGCATAGGCCCCGCCGAAGCTCACCAGGGCCACCCGCGTGAAGAAACGGGCCAGCACCGCCAGGGTGCCGTTCCAGCCACCGATGAGGACCAGCCCCACCAGGGGAAGCACCACCGCCAGGCCCCACACCAGCAGGGTGAGGGCCAAACGGCGTGGGGAAAAGCGGCAGTGCGGCGGGGTGGGGGTGTGGTCGCCGTGAATGGGGGGCTGGACGGGCTGGGTGGTGGAGCCGCTGTCGTCAGGCGACGGGTCGGAGGGCGCTGGCCCGCTGGGGATCAGCAGCAGGCCAGGCCACCAGCGCCACGCCACCACGCCGCAGAGAGCCGCCGCCGCCACCACCAGCGGGTAGGGCACGCCCGCCAGGGCCAGGGCCAGGAAGGCCCCCACGGCAAGGGCGATCCGCAGGGGGGTGCGCAGGGTGCGGCGGCCCAGCCGCCAGGCAGCCACCAGCACGATCGCCAGCACCGCCGGCTTGAGGGTGGCGAACAGCGCCACCAGCAGGGGCAGCTGACCCCACAGGGCATAGGCCGTGGCCAGGGCCGTGAGCACCAGCACCGAGGGCAACAGGAACAACCCGCCGGCGATCAGCCCCCCGGGCACGCCATGCATGAGCCAGCCCAGGTAAGTGGCCAGCTGGGTGGCCTCCGGCCCGGGCAGCAGCATGCAGTAGTTGAGGGCGTGCAGGTAGCGCTGCTCGGAGAGCCAGCGGCGGCGGTCCACCAGCTCGCGCTGCAGCAGGGCGATCTGACCCGCCGGACCGCCGAAGCTCACCAGACCCAGCTGCAGCCAGAAACGCGAGGCCTCCCCCAGACCCACGCTGGAGCCGGAGTGGGACGGGGAAGGGGCGCGGGCCACCCGCGGGGAACTGGACATGGGAGGGCTGGTAGACCCAGGGGCGACCGGCCCCATCCTGCGCGGCTGGGAACCCACCCGGGGCCCATGCTCGGTGAATTCCTGGAGCACCACGCCAACGGCCCCCGCCATGCCCATCCCCCCCAGCCTCAGTGCCGTGGACCTCACCTGGATCACCCTGGCGGCCGTGGCTGCCGGGTTTGTGAATGCGATCGCCGGTGGCGGCTCCCTGATTAGCTTCCCCGTGCTCACCGCGGTGGGACTGCCGCCGGTGATGGCCAACGTGACCAACACGGTGGCTCTGCTGCCGGGATACGGAGGGGCGGCGCTGGCGCAACGGCGGGACCTGCGGGGCCAGGGGCGCCGGCTGCTGCTGCTGCTGCCGTTCTCGGCGGTGGGGGGACTGGTGGGCGGGCTGCTGCTACTGAACAGCGGCGAAAAACTGTTCGGCGCCCTGGTGCCCTGGCTGATCCTGCTGGGGTCGGTGCTGCTGGCCCTGCAGCCGCGGCTGCGGGCCTGGCTGCAGGACCGTTCCCAGGGGCCCACAGCGGATCGGCTGGAGCTGGTGGCCGCGGGGCCGGTGCTGCTGACGTCGATCTACGGCGGCTACTTCGGTGCCGGCCTCAGCGTGATCCTGCTGGCGGTGCTGGCGGTGCTGCTGTCGGGGAGCCTCACGCGCCTCAACGGCCTGAAACAGGCCCTGGCCCTGGCGGTGAATCTGGCGGCTGCCTTGTTGTTTCTGGGCTCCGGGCAGTTGGTCTGGCGAGCCGCGGTGGTGATGGCGGTCGGGTCCTGGGCGGGTGGAGGCCTGGGCGGCCGGCTGGCCAGCCGCGTCAACCCCGAGCGGCTGCGCACCGCAGTGGTGCTGCTGGGGCTGGTGGTGGCCCTGCTGTTCTTTCTGCGCTGAGGTAGCGCCAGGACTCAGCAACCCGTGTGGGGGGCTAGAGCTCACGCTCCACGGACTGCTCCAGCAGCCAGGCAGCCAGGTTGCTCAACGAGCGACCCTCCTGGTCGCTTCGCTCCAGCAACGGTTCATAGACGGAGAGGGGAAGAGTGACCGAGATGCGCTGGGGCTTGCGAAATGAAGCAGCAAGAACGCGAGGAACGAAGAATTGCCCGTCAACCATGATCATCCTCGGCGATAAGAGCACGCACCATTAAAGTGCAGTGCCAACAAACTGTGAGCCGACTTAAACTTTCTTAAGCACTATGCAAGTTTTGCATAGCCAATGGGGCGAGAATTCCCGTCCGCTGCTCAATCAATTACCCCGAAACCTGCAGCGAGCCCTGAATCCCGCTGGGCATCTTCTCCTCAGGGAGGTGACAACAGGGCCCTGATCGCAGGGCACACAAAAGTGAGGGGATATACGGATGCTGCTTACCATCCCCGCCGAACTTGGAACGGGTATCGTCACTCAGCTGCGGAGAACGCTGTTCCGTGTGGTTCTTGAGCATGCACGGTTCACGGTTCTGCAACCTGCCTGGCGGTGTCAGGTTTGTTTGCGCAAACTGCGGAATGCTTCTTGCCGAAAGCAACACACACTGCAGATGCGCAAGGCCGACATAACTTGCAATACAGGCCATGGGCAACTGCGACCACTCAAGAAAAGGCGCCCCATCAGCAGCCCAACAAATCGCACCCTTCCTTCTTCAACCAGACGATCACGACAGCACTACGGTTGAGTTGGACCCGGAAACGAGGAATTCTGAATCGAACCAGCCAACTCCTTAGCTACGCAAGGAAGCTCGGCGCGGCTACTGCAGCACTTCTGCTTGCCATCTGCAGCTTCCTGATTCCACTGCCCGCCATGGCTCTGGCCAGCGGACCTGTCGTTCATCCCATTGAATTCGGAACCATGTCCAACAAATCCAAAGCTGCCGCCAAAGATGCCGAGGGGAAACTCGAAGCTGCCTATGGTGAGCTCACCGATGACAAGGGTCACCAGCTGAAAGGGATAGCCAAGCAAGTACAAGCGTCAGCCATGAATGCCGCGGAGGACATCAGAGAGGGGGCGGAGAAATTGAAAACCAAACTCAGCAATGCAGCCAACCACGTTGCAGAAGATCTGAGCTGACAGGGTTGGCAAAGCCTTTGGTGCAGCGAAGGAGCGCACAAGGCTTTGCCACCTTTCACTCCCTTCCTTGTAGTGTCACACTCACACATAGATAGACAAGAGAAATCAAGATAAGCGGGATTAAGCATGACGTATGCGCAGCAGATCAGCCGCATGCCTGCAGAAAACCTCGCCCACAGTGTCAGCAGATAGCCATAGTACGGAAGACCCGAATGAATACGTATGCGCCCAAGCATAGCAACTCTTTCAACATTGCTTGCCACCCTTTCCATTCCGGCTCTTGCAATTCCGGCCCTATCAAGCCCTGTCAATTCAAGGCCAGCAAGTCCAAATCCAGTGCTCAGTCAATCCACACTGGATCAGTCAATCAGCATGAATCAGATGCGTGCTGCCAACATGGCACGCATGCAGGCCGAATTGCTCAATGGTGGACTGGGTGAATACTCATCGGACAACTGCATGCACAAGGGTGGTGGAGGGAAATGCATGATATCCAATACGGCCGAAGGCTATCGCTTCCGCTTTCTTGGTGGTCCTCCAGGTTGGACTGGAAGGGGTAATAAAGCAACGGTTGAAACCGTAGTGCTGGTTTCTCCCGACGCCAGGCAATCGCGGGTTGAATACAACGGTCCCATTCGCTCAGTGAAAATGCCTTGAGTGAGGCTGCCATAAGTGAGTGCGTCATCAACGAGACTTTCTTGATGGTGGTTTAGCTCAGCCGAAGGCAGCCCTGAGCCAGTGCCGCGCGGGCTTCCATCGGTTGGTCAGATTTCGAACATTTGCATCGCACACATGGATCTTATTTCTCTGATTGTTACACTTATTGTCGTTGGCGTGTTGCTCTGGATGATTAATACATACTTGCCAATGGATCGAAAAATCAAACAGATCCTCAATGCAGTGGTGGTGTTCGCCGTTGTTGTGTGGCTTCTCAACGCGCTTGGGCTGATGGATTCGATCCGTGGAATCCGGGTCGGCCGTTGAAACCCGGGCCGCAAGTCCTAGACAATCTTCAGGGTTGAACGAAGCCGACTCGGGTTCAGCCCCAGAGATTGTATACACTTGCCCGGTCATTCCCCAGTCTTTCTTCGGCCGCCCACTGAGAGTGACGCCCCGGACTCATCGGCTGCCTGCTGGTGAAGCGCGAGCCCACCGGCACCCTGTTTTGGGGGGTGGTTGTGGAAACGGAGGCGTACATCCAGAGCGAGCTCACCTGCCACGGCTTTCGCCGTCACTCAGCCAGCAACCAAGCCTGTTCGGCGAACCGGGACGATTTTACATCTATGTGAGCTACGTCATCCACCACTGCGTGAAGCGAGTCTTGGCCTCAAAGAGCTCAATCCGGGCTTGAGATTTCGGTGTTGTCAACAGAGGAGCAAGCCAACATTCAAGCCACCGCAAGCGATTCCCCCACTTTTTCTTGCCAGGAGACCCCCAACGGCTACGAAGAGCCATGACCTTTGCTGGCTCCGTTGGATAAATCAGTGGTGCCAGTGGTGCCAGTGGTGCCAGTGGTGCAGCCCTAGCCTTGGTGTCAGCAGCAGCGGCATCCAGTGCAACAACCACCCTCCCTCCGCAACTGAGGTATACCGCTGGCGGTTTCGGCTGGCGGTTTCGGCTGGCGGTTTCGGCGCCGGAGGCAATCCAGTACTCCGTTGGGGGGCCAGCTAGAGGCAGTGCAGCCACTAAAAAGCCCCAACCGAATTCTGGGGCGCGGCCTCGAATCCGACTGGGGCTACATGCCCAGGGTCAGAAGCAGAAAGGAAGAAACTGGGTGCGGCAGGCGGCGTAGCCATCCACCAGGGCGCCAAGGCCGATCTGGTGGGCGATGCCGAAGCCCGTGAGGCCTTCCACCACGATGCCGATCACGATGCCGAGCATGGCGGCGCGGCCGTTGAACAGCTCAACGCGCTTGAGCTGCTCCATGTGGATCAGCTGCTCGGCGCGGTGCTGGAACCACTGGTCGTTGGCGGGGGTGTTGGTCATGGGAAGAAAAGCGATGGGGGAGGGAAAGCAGGCGAATCAGCCGGCCAGATCGGGTTGGAGCAGGGCGCTCACGATCCAGGCACCGAACAGACCGAGGGCAAGGGCGGTGATCATCGGGGGGTGTGGGGCGCGAGATCGCTGGGGCGGCTGAGCACGAAGGCGGTCATGGCGGTGAGCAGGATCACCAGGGCGGTGACTCCGGCGATGGCGGCGGCGTAGTTGGTTTCCATGGCGTTCAACCGAGCCCGATCTGCTGGAGGATTCCCTGGCCGGTGAGCAGTTCGGTGGCCAGGCCGATCACAAAGCCGAGCATGGCCATGCGGCCATTCCAAGTTTCGGCGAAGTTGACAAAGCCAAAGCGGGCGGAGGGGGCAGCCATGAAGGTTTCAGATTGTTAAGGCAACTGTAACAGATTGCAACAGGGCTCGGTGGGGGGGCGGCTTCCCGCCAGGGATTCTCCGTGGCTGGGGAGCCTGGTGGGGGGAGAAGGCGGAGAGTCCAATCGGGCTCCATTGGTTGGACGATCGCCTCCCCAAGCGCTGCAGGTGTTGAGATCAAGAAGTGACCTGTTTGATCCCGAAGCCAGTCGGTTGTTTTGATGCCCCGGTGACGATCACGGCTTGATTAGGGCACCGCTACCTGCAGGTCGGCAACATGTTTGTGATCGAAGCCCTCCATCCTGATGGATGGAGACGTCAGGGGGTTTCCAATGTGGAGTATTGGGCCTATCAGGAGGCCCAGGCCCGTTGCTGTTCCGATGGGCGCAACTATCGGATCCTCGAGGAACACACCAGTCAGGTGGTTGCGTTGGTCAACACCAGCAGCTGCCGGTTGGTTGGCCTGCCCGTCGTGCCCCAGGGCTGATCAGCCGTACCGGAGGGGGCATCGCCTCAGCCCACGGGCGCCTGGCGCCGATCCGGCATCGGCGCTGGGTCTGGCGGCTGAAGCAGGGGCACGATGCTGCTGATGCCGAGCATCAGGAAGGCGAAAGCTCCCAGCAACGCCAGCAGACGCAGACCGAGACTGCGGCCGCGATCCTCCAGGGGCTCGTCGGCCCCATCTGGCCCTGGATCGGCCTCCAGCTGAGGTTCTCGGTTCTTCGCCATCAGGCCCCACATCCACCCCGGAATGGCCGGGAAACCAATCATCCCAGCAGCCGTGGGCAGAGGTGGCTGCCAGATGCAGCTCCGGCGCGTGGGCCAGCGTCACCTGGTTGATCGGCAGCAAGCCCATAACTGGAACGAAGTTACTCTCCCTCACTGGGGGAGGGATGTGCTGGGGCTGGGCCACCGGCGCCATCGCCTGGTTGCCGCCTCAGAGGCGCTGGGGTGAACCACGGAGAGATGGCAGGGCCTCCTCGGAAAGCTACTCAGTCCACGTAGACAAGGCTAGATTCCTTGCTGGCACAGAATACAATGCAACTTGAATGATCATCGCTTTAACCTAGGGCTTTATTCAAGAAAGCACGGTTCGATCACACACGAAAAGGGCTGATTACCACCGCAAGCACTCTTCCATTTGGTCGACCAAACTGCACCAGATTCCCTGCAGAGTGCTCATGCCACGAGCCGGCCAATGCCAAGCCATCGCCGGCGGGGATCAGCCCTGCACAGGCGCGTCCAGGCGCCGAGGAGACTCGGTAGTTTTGCGTATCTAGGCAGAACGCTTAACTTGCAATACAGTGCAACTGTTCATTGATTTCACCGCGAAATTCCGGTCGTTGATCATCGGACGTTGATCACCGCATTTGATCACCGGATATGCATCACATCACTGCGATCTACGCCAAAACCGATCAATCGAACACTTCGGGCACTTCCACTTCCGACACTCCCAATTCACCCACGTGTGATCCAGCCATGAATTCAGAAACCGTTCCACTCCGCCTGTTCCACCTGCCCCGCCGCGTGGAACTGGAGCTCACCCCAGGGGTACTGGAGCGGCTTCAGGTCCTCAGCCAGAGAAGCGGCCGCTGCATTGACGAGCTGGCCCTGGAGCTGATCGATCGGGCACTCCAGCGGGAGAGCAACCCAGACGGGGTCGAATTCACCTGAACCGGCACCCTTTCTGGACGGTGAACGGCGTTCACCAGTGCAGCAGCTCACCCAGCGCTCCGATCCCGGGCAGAAGGCCAATATCGGCCGGCAGTCGGTTGCGGTTGCCAGGGCGGTACTTGCCCGTCTGCACCAGAGCAGCTGGCAATCCGGCGGCCGCAGCGGCGACCGCATCCGCCCCCACGTCATCCCCCACCATCAGCCACTGCTTCGGCTCCAGCCCCAGTGACTGCCCCCGCGGGATGCACGCGCGCCAGGGGGTCGGCGGTGCTCCCGCTTCAGCCAGCTGAGGGCCGCCAGGGGGGGGGCGGTGGCCAACTCCCCGGACTGGGGCGCAAAGCCCAGCTCACCAAGTTCCTGCAGCAGGTCGTCGTGGTGACGCCTGGCCGTGTTGGTGACGAAGCGGATCGCCAGGCCGTGGCGGCGGGCCTGGGCCACGGAGTCCACGGTGCCATCGAGGGCGCGACCGTCCTCCACCAGCACCCCCCGCAGATCGAGCAGCAGGGCCGCTGGGGCGGGGCGGGGAGCAGCGACCGTCATGGCTGCGGGAAGCACCGGAACCGGGAACGGAAGGACCTGGCCGGCAAATCGCAAGGGCAGACTGGGCCCTTCCGTGGCGGCCTCGCTGCTTCCGGAGCACACAACCATCCCCCTCCCGAGTGCCCTTGGCCAGCCAGCGGCAGATCCGGTTCAGGTGCCCGCCCTGATCTGAGCCAGCAGAGTGGGATCGCGGCTGAGATGGAGATAGAGCTGCTCAGGCTCGCGGTACTGGCGCGGCAGGCTGCGGTGCAGGAGTTCGAGCCGCTGCCAGCACACCGTGCGGCGGGCTTTGTTGATGGTGACGCCATCGCGCACCAGGATGCGCATGGCCTTGCAATACAACGGGTACTGGGCCTCCAGTTCCGCCACGCTCAAAGCGGCGTCTGCCATCGGTTCGTGACCCGTGGGTGTCCGTACGTCCATCCAAGGCGTGCAGGGTGCCATCGGCGGCAAACGCAACACAACCCCTCATACCTTCAGTGCAGGAAGCAGGCTCGGCAGCGCGGCGGCAGGCACAACGCAACGGTCTGCATTCCCTTACCGGATGACGCTTGCGTTCACCACAGACAGACACCCTCTCCCAGGCCGGGATGGGGGATTCAGCTGGGAACAATCGGGATCCTGAAGGGAGTAGCAGGGAAATACAGCCCTGGCGGCCCCGGCGGCAGGGGCCCTACAGCCCATTCCCCTGATCCCACTGCAGTGATGATCTCCTGACACAATCGACTTGCCCCAGGGGATTGCGAGATCATTTGGCCTCAGTACGTGCATGGGCCATGGGTTCGACTGCTGAACAGATGTTGCTGTTCCTAGCCGGCCACACTATGGCCCAGCTACGGGAACTGGCCCGGATCCATGGTCTGGGCAGCGGCTACAGCAGCCTGAGCCGATCCCAGCTGATGGAGGCCCTGCTGCCGGTGATGCCGGCCGAGGTGCTCAAGCCGGAGCAGGTCCCGGCCGCCGCGCAACCCCCGGCCGTCCCGGCCGCCATGCAACCACCGGCCGCAGCCCCGGCCCCAACGGCAGCATCAGCTGCCGCCGCCATCCAACCCCCGGCCGCAGCCCCACCGCCCCAGACCACAGCAGCACCGCAACCCACAGCGGCCCTCCAACCCCCGGTCACGGTGGCGAGGACCCCAGCCAGCTGGGTGAACTTCGTGCCTGCCGACCCCCAGTGGGCCACCGTGCTCTGGTCGGTGGATGGTGCCGATCAGCAGCGCGCCAGCGCCGCAGGCGCCCTGGAGCTCTGTCTGCGGGTGGCGGATGTCACCGGTCTGCCACCGGGGGACAGCCATCCCCAGACCCTCCAGGAGCTGGTGGTGGATGCCGCTGCCAGCAACTGGTATATGCCGGTGCCGCTGTGTGATCGCGACTACCGCGTGGAGCTCGGCTATCGCCTCGCCGCAGGGGGCTGGCTTTCGCTGGCGTTCTCGGCGGTGGCCCGGGTACCGGCGGAGGGAGCGCCCCTGCCGATCATCGACACCTTCGTGCCATTCCGCCTGGAGGCCCTCGAGGCACCGGCTGGGGTGCCATCGCCAGCACCTGGAGGCGGTGGGGTTCAGCATGAGCTGTTCTATCGCCAGGCAACGGCTGTTGGGCCGCGCAGGTTGCGGCTGGGCTCAGAGGTGTGGTTCGAAGAGGGTCCGGAAGGCCAGGACAGCACCCACGAGGCTGGTCCTCACGCCTCCGGAGCCGGGATTTGGGCCAGCGGCCGGAGTGAATCGGGCAGCGGCCTGGCGAGGCCCCGCTCCTTCTGGCTGGTGGCCGACGCCGAACTGATCGTGTATGGGGCCACCGACCCCAGTGCCACCCTGACCATCGGCGATCGAGAGGTGCCGCTGCAACCCGATGGCACCTTCCGCCTGCAGGTGCCCTTCCCCGACGGAGCGCAGAACTACCCGATCCGTGCCCTTGCCGCCGATGGCGAGCAGCAGCGCTGGATCGAACTGGCCTTCAACCGGCAAACCCCCCAGGCGCGGGTGAACACCCGTGAGGCCGCTGAACTGGAGTGGTTTTCCTGATCAGCGGCACGAGCTGAGCCTCTGCTGATTCCGGCCCATAGGGGCCTTGCCCGATCTTCGTAGGAAAAAGGACGGATCACCCTGGTTGGAATCCTGCCTCGGCAGGCCCAGCGCCCTGGGCCGGCCGACGCAAGCTCAGCTCGTGCTGAGTGGCCATGGCGGCGGGATTCTCCAGAGCGCCAAGTGCTTCTCCAGCCGAGCGGCGTGTAGGGCCATGGTGACGGTGCGGCCATCACCGCAGAAGCCAGAGCCGATGTCAGCGGCGATGCCAGCCGGGATACTGCACGCCAGAGGGGAGCGATGCGCCGGGCTGGCACCCGGATGCGCCCGTTTCACGTCCCCAGTTCGATCCGCATCTCGACCATGGTCGGACGCAGTCCGGCGCGCTCGAACAGTTGCCGGGCGGCGACATTCTGCGACGACGCACTGAGCATCAGGCTGCTGGAGCCCAAAGCGAGGGCCGCCTCCTTCGCCGCGGCGAGAAGCCCGCGGCCGATCCCGCCGCTCCTGGCCTGGGGATCCACGTAGATGTCGTGGAGCCACGCACCGGCACGGCGCAGCTCCACCACGCTCATGGGCTCCATGCGCACGAAGGCGTAGCCCACAGGTTGGGGACCGGCCTCGGCGATCAGCAACACGACCTCCGGACGCTGCAGCTCCGCTCGGAAGAACGCCAGATAGGCGCTCTCGCCACCCGGCGGCACGGCGAAGCGTTCCCCATCGAAGCCGACATGCAGTTGCGCGAGGGCAAGGCCGAAACCGGCCAACATGCTCAGGTCGGCGTCGGTTGCTCGGCGCACGGTCAGGGACGGTTCGCTCACACAGGCTCACGACAACGGCAGCCAACGTGGCACACGTCAGTTCCGTGCGGCTCCACCGGCCCCTTCCGGGGGGTGCTCCAGGGGCAGACCTCGATGCAGATGCCGCAGCCACGGGTTTCGGCGAAGTAGGGAACGCACTTGTCGAAAGTCACGTACCAACGGCGCTCACCGTGCACCAGCTGCTTCTCGGGGAACAGCGCCTGGGGCGGGCAGTTGGTTTCGCAGATGCGGCAGTGGGCCCAGAGGTCGTCGTCACCGATATCCCTGGGTTGATCCACGGCCAGCGGCAGAGAGGCATTGAGGCGAAGAATCGAAAGATCAGTACTCCGGCTACAGCCAGGTGATGCCCACCAGGCCATGGTCCTGCCAGAGCATCCGCACGATCAGGCGGAGGATCGCAGTGGGCTCCATCACCTGGAACGACCAGTCGCGCTTACCCCAGGCACGCCTGTCGGAGTCACCGAAGAACACGTGGTCGGGCCGGCGGGGCCGGCGCCTCCCCCAGGCCATGGATCGTGTTGCCGGAGATGGGTGGGTGGCGATAGGCAAAGGGGTAGGTCGTCGCCGGATACTCCCCCTTCATGAACCGCGCCCGCCTGCGGACCGGGCCGGGATGGGGCGTCAGATCCGCCGCCAAGAAGACGAGATGGTGGACGCTCTGGCTCCGGGGCGGGCCGGGCCTGTCCTCCAGCCAGATCACTTCACCGTTGCGGAGCCGGCGTTACTGCCACCAGCGCAGCAGGGGAAACGCGGAATCCAGCCCTTGTCGGAATGCTCGAATTCCTTGAACGTATAGGGATCAACGATAGGCGCTGCTACGACGGCAAATTACACCGAGCCCCGGCTTGAACCCCTTGCCCATCCCTCCGAGGCAAACCTGCTCGCCGGCCGCAGGATTGAGGTGATGGCTCACTGGCTCTACCAGTTGCCCACCAGTTCCTGCAGCCTTGCTTGTGCGGCCTCCAACCCCCTTCTCTCGGCTTCGTCCCCAAGATCCAGGCCATTGGCATGGATGAATTGAAGATCCGTCACACCCATGAATTGGAACGCATACCGCAGGGCAGGTTCAAGGCAATCCCAGCCTTCAAATGGCGAGCCTGGGCCGTAGGCAACTCCGCGGGTCGTGATGAAGACCACCTTCTTGCCCTGGGCCAGTCCTTTGAACTGGCCTTCATCAAGGGTGAACGTGCGTCCCACACGAACCACCTGGTCTATGTAGGCTTTGAAGTTGGATGGAATTCCAAAGTTGTACATAGGCACACTGAAGACACAACGATCCGCCGCCAGATACTCATTCACCAGCTCATCAGAGAAGGCAAGCAGCCCAGCCATAGCGGAGGTCAGGGCCTCTGGGGGCGTGAAGTCAGCCGCGATCCACTCTTCGGTGATATGGGGAACCGGCGTCATCCGTAAGTCCCGATAGGTCACTGCATCATCAGGATGTCTGTCCAGCCAGGCATCCATGAACTCCCGAGCCAACAGGCGAGACCTGGAGCGTTCACCCCGTGGACTGGAATCAACGTGCAAGATATTGGCCATGGCTTCAGTCAAATTGTTGTCCATCAGCGAGACACTAAGCCAGTCACTCGCTAGCGTAAAGTAGCAACCAGAAAGTAACTAGTTACCTAAAGGAAGCCAGTGCACCCCCATGGCTGAGCCCAAGTGTTGTCCGTTGGAAACCCTGCTGAAACAGATCTCCGGCCAATGGACGGTCTATATCCTCTGGATTCTTGACAGCAATGGTGCCCTTCGCTTTGGGGAACTGGGGCGACGCGTGGACGGCATCTCCACCAAGGTGCTGACCGAGCGATTGCGGCTGTTGGAGTCGATCCAACTCGTCCACCGACAACACCAACCCACCATTCCACCTCAGGTGACCTACACCCTGACAGAACGGGGCAAGGAGCTTTCAGCAACGCTCGATCACCTGTATGCACTGGCGGTGCGCTGGGATGACGGTGGGGCAAACGATGGGGCAGGCGACACGTTGGCATCCCTGTGATCACCCTCGACACCCGGCGAGCATCGCCTCGCGCAAGGGACCTTCACCTCACGGGTTGCCGCCCCCGCACACCCAATCCCTGTGCAGCCTGTTCACGTCCCGTGGGTAGCGATCAGGTGGCCTTGTTTCATGGGCGGTGGGGGGCTGGGGGCTGACCGTGGCTTCGGCGGTGGATGGCGAGCTGAGCAGCTCCTCAACCAGGGCCAGAGCGGCGCCGATGGCTGCAACACCCTGGCGATAGGAAGATCACCGAGGCCAAACGCCTCGAGGAGCTCGAGCAGCAGAACACCCGCCTCAAGCGTTTGTTGGCCGAGGAAAACGTCCGGGGCCGAAACGACGCCCCAGGGCCGTCATGTCCTGCAGGACCGATTCCGGATATCCCAGCGTCGTGTCTGCCGGTGGCGGCCTCACATCCTTCTGTCCCTGAACAACCCGCTGAGACAGAACACCTAGGCCAGGGGACGCCGCTGGCGCCAGGAGATCACCTGCCAGACCAGGAAAATCAGCACCGCAGGAGCTACCACCACTACGCTGACCAGGCGGTATTCATCCGACAGGCCTGGCGCCATGTAGAGCACCAGCTGCTCCACCAGATAGGCGGCGTACAGAAACACCAGCAGGCCCCCATCGAAGCGGGTGATCACCCCGCGGGTCCAGAAGATCGGCAGGCAGGCCAGGGTGGTGAGCACCATGAATGGCAGGTCGCGACGAATGATCAGGGGATCCACGCCCAGGCCGCAGGTGCCTGAAGCGGCTGCGCAGAGGCCGAGGATCAACAGCTGGTTGAGCAGGTTGCTGCCGATCACATTGCCAATGGCCAGATCCGCCTTGCCCCGGTAGGCCGCCACCACGGACGTGACCAGCTCCGGCATGGAGGTGCCCGCGGCCACGATGGTGAGACCAATCACCGTCGTGCTCACGCCCAGCGACAGCGCGGTAGCGGTGGCTCCCTGGACGAGGAGATGGGAGCCTCCCACCAGCAGCGCCAGCCCACCGCCCAGCTTGAGACTTGCCACCAGCGGAGAACTGGCCCCCTCCCCATCGATCGGTTCGACTTCCTCCGGGTTCTCACGGGCGGTGCGGATCTCCCACACCACCGTGATCACTATGGTGACCAGCAGGGCGGCGCCCGCCTGCCAGGTGATCCGGCCACCGGAAGCCATGCCCCACACCGCCATCGACACCCCGAGCAGCAAGGGGACGTCGCGACGGACCAGGCGACTCTCCACCCGGAGGGGCATGATCATGGCGCTGAGCCCAAGCACCACCAGCACATTGAAGATGTTGCTGCCAACAATGTTGCTCACCGCCAGATTATCGGCGCCAGCAATGCCTAAGTTGCCCTGAATCGTGGAGATCAGACTCACAAACAACTCGGGGGCACTGGTGCCCAGAGAAACAACGGTGAGGCCGATCACGATCTGGGGGATCCCCAGCAGCAGGGAGAGCGCCACGGAGCCCGCCACAAACAACTCCCCGCCCCCGAACAGGAGAGCAATGCCCAGAACAATCTGAATTCCACTCACCAGGGAAGGGGACAAGAGCAAGGGGAACACCAGGGGGGAATGGGGACTGCGTCAATCTCGATCAGGGCGGAGCGAAGGCCGGGCCCCTGCCGTTTCGGCTGGAATGGCGGCATCGGGGGTTGCTGCCGCGGGAGCCGGATGGCTGGCCGCGGGATCTCAGATTGAGGGACCTCAGAGCGCGGGATGGGGGGCCGCCCGTTGCCGCTGCAAACGCTTGCGGGCGTCATCCACCAGCACCACCAGCAGGGGCACCGGCAGCATCCAGCCGAGCCAGCCCACCGGGAAGGGCGCCAGCTCCAGCAGAGCCGCCAAGGGTGCCACGGTGATCAGGAGGGTGGTGAGCAGCAGTTCGCTGCCGATCCCCAGCAGCAGCAGCGGGTTGCTGCGGATCCAGGCCAGGCCCAGGCCCTGCAGGGCGGGCTGGCTCTCGCTGCGGCAGGCCATCAGCACCCCCACCTGGGCGAGCACGATCGTGGTGAAGGTGGCCGCCGAGGCGCGGTGCTGCATCGCCTGCTCGAACGGTGCCGCCGTGCCATGCAGCAGCTGGGGAGCCAGGGCCTGCAGCTGCGGGAAGCCCACCCCCTGGGCCCGCCAGGCCAGCAGATAGGCCGCCATCGCCAGGGCTGCCTCCACCAGCCCCAGCACCAGATAGGCCCGCACCAGCAGGGGGCGATCCAGCAGGGGCTGGTCCCGCCGCCGCGGCCGCTGCCGCATCGCACCCGGCTCGGGTGGCTCGGCCCCCAGGGCCAGGGCCGGCAGCAGGTCGGTGCCCAGGTCCACCGCGAGGATCTGCAGCACCGTGAGGGCGGCCGGAATGCGCCAGGCCAGCATCGCCAGAAAGGGCACAACCTCCGGCACGTTCGAGGCGAGGATGTAGGTGACGAACTTGGCGATGTTCGCCACCACCGAACGGCCGTACCGCACGGCGCTCACGATCGTGGCGAAGTTGTCGTCGAGCAGCACGATGTCGGCGGCCTCGCGGGCCACATCCGTGCCCACCTGGCCCATCGCCAGCCCCACATCGGCGGCGCGCAGGGCCGGAGCATCGTTGACGCCATCGCCGGTTACCGCCACCACCTCCCCGAGGGCGCGGTAGGCCTGCACCAGCCGCAGCTTCTGCTCCGGCGCCATGCGGGCGAACACCAACCGGTGGCGGTACTTGAGCAGCTGGCGCAGCTGCACCTCGCTGAGCCGATCGAGCTGGGGGCCTTCGATCACCCGCACCGGGTCGGCGACCCTGGCCTGCTGGCTGTGGCCCGGGGCGGGGGCCGGCGGCTCCAGCAGGCCGATCTGCTGGGCGATCGCCTGGGCGGTGAGGCCGTAGTCGCCGGTCACCATCGTGACCCGGATGCCCGCCAGGCGGCACTGGCGGATGGCCTCGGGCACCTCGGGCCGCGGTGGGTCGTAGAGAGCCAGCAGCCCCACCAGCTCCAGATCCCGCTCCAGCTCCTCGGCCCGGGCCTTGAGACCGCCGGCCGCCACCGCTCTGCGGGCCACCGCCAGCACCCGGTAACCCCGGGCGGCCAGATCGTCGTTGGCGGCCAGGGCCCGCTGGCGTGCCGGCCCATCGAGCGGCAGCGGCCCCGCCACACCCGCCTGGCTGCCGCAGTGGGCAATCACATCCACCGGCGCCCCCTTGGTGATCAGCAGCAGGGCGGAGGAGGCGTCCTCCACCACCACGCTCATGCGGCGGCGGTGGGAATCGAAGGGCAGTTCGCGCCGGCGGGGGAAGCGCTGCGGCAGGCCGGCCAGGTCGACCTGCCGGTCCAGGGCCGCCATCAGCAGGGCCGTTTCGGTGGGGTCACCGATGGCGCGCAGGTCGCCGCGTCCCCGGTCCAGGTGGGCATTGGAGCAGAGGCAGGCCTGCTCCAGCAGGGCAGCCTCCAGGCCGGCGCCGGGCTCGGGCAGCCAGGTGGCCTGCACCTCCATGCGGTTGCAGGTGAGGGTGCCGGTCTTGTCGCTGCAGATCAGGCTCACCGAACCGAGGGTCTCCACCGCCGAGAGCCGGCGCACCAGTGCCCGCTGGCCGGCCATGCGGCGCACGCTGATGGCCAGGGCGAGGGTGACCGTGGGCAGCAGGCCCTCGGGCACGTTGGCCACCAGGATCCCCACGGCAAACACCAGGCTCTCCAGGGGCCCCATGCCCACGAACAGCCAGCTGAGCAGGAAGCACAACAGGCCCATCGTCACGGCGATCGTGCTGATCGTGCGCACGATGCGACCCACCTGGCGCTCCAGGCTGCTGGCGCCGCGCTCGGTGGCGGCCGTGAGCCGGGCCACGTGGCCGAACTCCGTTTCCGCTCCGGTGGCATACACCAGGGCCTCCGCGCGCCCTCCGGCCACCGTGGTGCCGGCCAGCACCAGATTCGCCTGCTCCCGCATCGGCAGGCTGGCCCGGCTGAGCGGAATCGGGCGGGCATGGCGGGCCACCGGCAGCGACTCCCCCGTGAGCACCGCCAGGTCCAGGCTGAGCTCGTTGGCCTCGATCAGGCGGGCATCGGCGGGTACCTGGTCGCCCTCCTCCAGGGCAATCCGATCGCCCGGCACCAGCCCGTCCGCCTCCAGTTCCAGCAGCTGGCCGTCCCGCCACACCCGCACCTGGCGCGGCAGGGCCTGGCGCAGCACCGCCAGGGTGCGTTCGGCCTGGTACTCCTGCCAGAAGGAGAACAGGCCGTTGATCAGCACCACCGCCCAGATGGCCCAGCCCAGCTGGGGCATGCCGGCGAAGAAGGCCAGCGCCCCCGCCACCCACAGCAGCAGGGCCATGAAGTGCAGCATCTGGTCGGCCAGCCGCAGCACCAGGGGGCGGCGGCGCAGGGTGGGCAGCCGGTTCACCCCGAAGCGATCCAGCCGCGCCTGGGCCTCGGCGCTGCTCAGACCCGTGGCGGACGTCTGCAGGGCGCTGCAGAGTCCGGCGGCCGTGAGCGACCACACGGGCTCGGAAGCTGCCAGCTGCATGGCCCTGCCTCTGTTCCGCTCAATGCATCCAGCGTAGGAACGCTGGATCCCACCAGAAAAAAGAAACGCTCCCGGCCGCCCCACCGGGGCAGCGCACGGGGAACAGACAAGCTGGGGGTACCCACCACCGGAACCATGCTGCGATTCCTGCTCAACGTGCTCTGGTTCGTGCTGGGGGGCTTTGTGATGGGGCTGGGTTGGTGGCTGGCCGGACTGGTGGCAGCCCTCACCATCGTGGGGCTCCCCTGGGCCCGGGCCTGCTTCGTGATCGGCAACTTCTCCTTCTGGCCGTTCGGCAAGGAGGCGGTGAGCCGGCGGGAGCTCACCGGCCGCCTGGATCTCGGCACCGGTCCGCTGGGGGTGGTGGGCAACGTGATCTGGTTCCTGCTGGCCGGCTGGTGGCTGGCGATCGGGCACCTCAGCTCGGCCCTGGCCTGCTTCGTCTCGATCATCGGCATTCCCTTCGGCATCCAGCACATCAAGCTGGCGCTGATCGCCCTGGCCCCGATCGGCATGCAGGTCGTGCCGACGCGGTCCTGATCACACCAGCGGCAGACTGACCCCGTGTGCGCCTGGAGCCGATGGGCCTGAAGCTCAGCCGTGTGTCCCCGCTCAACCGCAGCGCCCGGGTGCTGTTGTGCCTGGTGTTCCTCCATTCGCTGGTGGGCAAGGTCACCGGGTTCGCCGCCGTGGCGGGGGCCATCACCGCCCGGGGATTGCCGCTGGCGCCGCTGCTGCTCACCGCTGCCATGGCGCTGATGGCGGTGGGTTCGGTGCTGGTGATCATCGGTTGGCGCTCCCGCCTGGGGGCGGCGCTGCTGCTGCTGTTCCTGGTGCCCACCACGCTGCTGTTCCATGGCGAGCTGGGCGACACCGGCGAGCGGATCCAGCTGCTCAAGAACCTGGCGATCGTGGGCGGGCTGCTGCTGCTGCTCGACCAGGACCGCCAGAACCACCAGGGCTGAGCCGGCGCCTGCCGCCTCGCGCCGGCGCCCGGACCGCGCCAGAGTGTTACGGAACCGTTACACGACCATGACCGTTGGCGAGGTCTTTCTGGAGGCGATCACCACCGGGGTGATCACCGACCATGAGATGGCCTGGGTCACCAGGAACCAGGGCAACTTCAGCCGGGCGGAAGAGGCCACCGTGCTGCGCCTGGGGCGTCTGGTGGACGCGGGACAGGTGAATCCCGGTTGCCGGCTGCCCTCCCGGCTGCTGCAGCACCGGCAGGTGGCCAACGACTGGATCGAGCCGCTCGGGCGGCGGCGCCGCCGCAGCTGACGGGGCCGGCCCTAGCTTCAACCCAGCAAGGTTTTCGCACAATGCCGTTGAGCTGCGTGGCCGAGGGCACCAAGGTGCAGCTGCAGAGCCTGCCGGACCATCCGGTGCTGGTGCAGCGCCTGCGGGCGATGGGGGTGCACCCCGGGGCGGAGATCGAGGTGCTGCGCCGGGGCAGGCCGGGCGGCATCCTGCACCTGGCCTGCGGTTTTCTGGAGTTCATGCTGCGCCAGGAGCACGCCAGCGAAATGGAGGTGCTCCCCTGCCAGGACTGATCAGCTGAACCCCAGCAAACGGCCGCCCTGGAACACCAGCAGGGCCAGCAGCCAGGCCAGCAGCAGCGACCACCCCAGGGACAGCAGCGCGAAGGGACGGCTCTTCGACTCCTGCAGCTGGGCCGCCACCGTGCCCAAACAGGGCGTGTACAGCAGCACGAAAGTCATGAAGCTGAGCGCCTGCAGCGGGGTGATCAGGTTCACGAGCACGCCCCCCAGATCGGTTTCGCTGGTGCTGTAGATCACGGCCATCGCGCCGAGCAGGATCTCCTTGGCGATGAATCCGAAGAACAGCGACACCGTGAGACTCGGCACCATGCCGATCGGGGCCAGCAAGGGCTGGAACAGCCCGCCGATCCAGTCGGCGAAGGTGGGGCCGCTGCCCTGCACGGCACCGGGCGGCAGGTTGGTGAGCAGCCAGATGGCCGCCGCCCCCACCACGATGAAGCTGCGGGTGGTGACCATGAAATTCAGCATCTGGGTCCAGCCCCGCCGCAGCACCGTGCCCACACTTGGCGCCCGGTAGGGCGGCAGCTCGAGCACAAGGGGCTCCTGGCTCGGATAGGCCCGCTGGAACAGCAGGCCCGTGATCACCACGGCCACGAAGCTCAGACCGTAGAAGCTGAACACCACCAGGCCCGGGGCCCACCAGGGCCTGGGGAAGAACACGTCGGCCATGAACAGGAACACCGTGAGCCGGGCCTGGCACAGGGCGAAGGGGATCACCAGCATCGAGAGCAGGCGCATGCCCCGGTCGCGGATCACCCGCGTACCCAGGATCGAGGGCACATTGCAGCCGAAGCCGATCACCTGCAGCACGAAGGCGCGGCCATCCAGCCCGATCCAGCGCATGAAGCCATCCATCAGGAAGGCCACCCGCGGCAGGTAGCCGGAGTCTTCCACCACGGCCAGCACCAGATAGAAGAGAAAGATGATCGGCAGGAAGGTGGCCACCGTGCCCACGCCCAGCCAGATGCCGCCGAGCAGGAAGGCCTGCAGCAGCGGCGGGGTGTGGATCGCCGCCAGGCCCGGCTCCAGGAGCGCGGCCTGGATCCAGTCGATGGCGCCGCCCACCAGCTCCTGGGCCGGGGCCCCCACGGCGTAGAGCAGCTGGAACAGCACCAGCACGATGGCCAGGAACAGCAGCAGCCCCGCCAGGGGGTGCAGCAACAGCCGATCGGCCAGGCGCGTCCTGCGGTTGAGCAGGCGGGAGGGCAGCTGCACATTTTGCGCCAGCAGCGCATCGATCCTTTCCTGGGGCACCTCCACCAGGGCCCAATCCAGGGCAGCCCGGGGCGGATCGGCCGGGCTGGCGCCACCCAGCAGATGCACCTGCTGAACCAGTTCCCGGATGCCCTGGCCGCGGCGGGCACTCACGGCCAGCACGGGGATGCCGAGCGCCTCGCCCAGGCCTGCCGCATCGATCTCGATGCCGAAGCGGCGCGCCTCATCGCTCATGTTCAACGCCACCAGCATCGGCAGGGCGAGGGCCTTCAGCTGCAGCAGCAAGCGCAGCTGGCTGGTGATCTGGCTGGCGTTGAGCACCAGTAGAACCAGATCGGGCGGGGTGTGGCGCAGGAAGCGCTGCACTACCGCCTCGTCCTCACTGCTGCCGCTGAGGTCGTGGATGCCGGGCAGGTCCACCAGCTGGTAGGCGGCGCCGCTGGCATCGGCCGCCATCGAGCCCCGCAGCAGCTCCACCGTGAGCCCGGGCCAGTTGGCGATTTCGGCGTTGCCGCCGGTGAGTCGGTTGTAGAGGGTGGACTTGCCGGTGTTGGGCATGCCCAGCAGGGCCACCGTGACGCCGCCGCCCGGGGGCGGGGAGGGCGGCTGGTGGCAGCCCGGCTGCTGGGGAAAGCTGGTTGCGGTCATGGCAGGGCGGGCAAGGACGCGAGAATCGGCGCAGGCACCGGACAGCTCACCACCCCTGAATGCTGACCGCGGGGCCCCGCGGCCGCCCGCCCTGCCCTGTGCGAATTGCTACCCACCAGGGTCCAGACCGAAAGGGTCCAGACCGATGGGGCTGGGGGGCTTGCGCCAGAGGCCCAGCCACTCGTCGCTGCGCTGGGCCACCGAGCCCTGGGCCGGCTCCCAGATGCGCTCCACCAGACCGGCCTGGCGCCAGCTTGCCGCCAGCTGCACCGGATCGCTGCCGTAGGGCGGTCCCCCCCAACCAGCCAGCGGGCTGGAGATCGCCACCCTCGCGGTAGCGCCGGTCCCAGCGGCCGGGATCATTCGCCGCTGCCCCTGGGGGCCGTGGGGTGTCCGTCCGCTTCCTGGGGAGCCTGGGGCCTGCTGGCCAGCCTGGCAGGGGCCGGGGGCGGGAACGGCGGCGGACCTCAGTAGAACTACCGTGTACACGATGGTCTCTCCCTTCTCGCGCCGCACCCGGGCCTGGTGCCTGGTTGGCTGGCCAGGTGTGGTGCTTCTGCTGCTGCTCGGCAAGGGGCTGGTGCCGCCCTGGGCCTCAGCCCAGGGGGCGAGTTGCCTGGGCAAGAAGGGAGGCCGCCAGTGGCAGGTGGGGATCGTGCCCCAGCTGCCGCCGCGGGAGATCGCCGCCACCTGGACGCCCGTGCTCAAGGAGGTGGGACAACGCACGGGGCAGTGCTTCGTGCTGGTGGTGGCCCCCTCGATCCCCGGCTTCGAGGAGCAACTGCGCTCGGGTGTGCTCGACTTCGCCTTCCTCAATCCCTACCACCAGGTGAGGGCCCAGCGCTGGTGGGGCTTCGTGCCCCTGGTGCGCGATGGCCAGGTGCCGCTGGAGGGAATTCTGGTGGTGCGGAAGGATAGTGCGGTGCGTCGGGTCGCCGACCTGAACGGTGCCACCGTGGCCTTTCCGGCCCCCAACGCCTTTGCGGCCTCCCTTCTGCCGCGGGCCCTGCTGGCCCGCGACGGCGTCCGCATCACCCCCCTCTATGTGCGCACCCATTCCAATGTGTATCGCTCCGTGATCCTCGGCAGCAGCCGGGCCGGCGGCGGCGTGAACAAGACCTGGCTGCAGGAGCGGCCGGAAGTGCGCCAGCAGCTGCGGGTGCTCTGGCACACCCCCCCCTTCCCCGCCCATCCCTTTTCGGCCTCGAGCAAGGTGCCTGCACCCCTGCGGCAGACGGTGCAGGCGGGCTTCCTGCAACTGGGCGGCACGGTCCAGGGGCGCCAGCTGCTGGCCCAGGTGCAGATGACCCGGGTGGTGAAGGCGGACCATGGCCGCGATTACGCCCCCCTGACCCGCCTGGGTCTGGAGCAGTACGTGGTGCAAGCGGGTGACTGATCGACCCAGGTGGCGACGGCTGCCGGTGGCCCTGCTGGCCAGCCTGAGCGTGTTCTCCGGCGTGGTGATTGCCGGCGCGTCGTATCACCAATCCCGCCGGCTGATCGAGCAATCGCAGGCGCGGGCGCGGGACGCCCTGGCCCGTGGCCTGGTGGTCGCCCTCAGCGACCAGCTGGTGGTGGGCGACTACGCCGGAATGGAATCGAGGCTGCTGCAGGCCATGGCGGATGAATCGCTGGCCTCCGCCCTGGTCACCGACCCCTCGGGCAAGGTGCTGGTGCACCTGCAGCGCGGTCAGCCCGAGGCGGAGCCGCTGCTGCTGTTTGAACCGGTGCGGATCCCGCCGCCGCAGGGGGGCCAGGCCAGGGGCAGCCGGTCCGGAGACCTGGCCACCCGCTGGGCGCCGATCGAGGCGGCAGAATCGGTGGGCTGGCTGCGGCTGCGCACCTGGTCAACCAGCACCGATGCGGTGCTGGCGCTGCTGGGGCGGCAGTACCTGCTGCTCGGCGTGCTGGCCGCAGCGCTGCTCTCCACCTTGCTGGGCAGCGGATACCGCCAGATCCGCCGGCAGATGCAGCAGCGGGAACGCAAGCTGCAGCAGGACAAGCTGGAGCTGGAGCGCAAGGCCCTCACCGACCCGCTCACGGGCATCTACAACCGGCGGGGCGTGGAGCTGGAGCTGCGCCGGATTCTCGAGAATCCGGAGGAGCGGCACGGGGCCCAGCTGGCCCTGTGCATGATCGATCTCGACGACTTCAAGGCGGTGAACGACGCCTACGGCCATGCGGTGGGCGACCGGCTGCTGCATGCCGTCTGCCGACGGCTGCGGGGGGTGCTGCGGGAGGGGGATCTGCTGGGCCGGTTCGGCGGCGACGAGTTCATCGCCGTGTTTCGGCACTGCGGCAGTCCATCGCTGGCACTCCTGCTGGGCAGGCGGGTCACGGCCGGGCTGGGCAGCGTGTTCCGCATCGGCGACCGCCAGCTGCGCATCGGCGCCAGCGTGGGGATCGCCCTCGACCTCGATGGGCCGCAGGCTTCGCTGGAAGCCCTGCTGGAGCGGGCCGACAAGGCCATGTACCAGGCCAAGTTGGCGGGCAAAGACCAGGTGGTGGTGGCCCCTGCCGCGGCTGCCCGTCAAGGACTGTGACCCTCGCCGCTCGCCCCGGAGTGTGCTGCTTACGGTCCGGACACAGGATCCCGGCAGGCGAGTCCCATGACCGAACTCGGCACGTGCCCCTTCAACCATGGCGCCGCGCCGATGGCCGTGGCGGGCCGCGGCCCCTCGCCGCACGACTGGTGGCCCCAGCAGCTCAACCTGGCGATCCTGCGCCAGCACTGCCCCGCCTCCAACCCGCTGGGTCCCCAGTTCGACTACGCCGAGGCCTTTCAGCAACTCGATTACCACGGCCTCAAGCGCGACCTGATCGCCCTGATGACCGACTCCCAGGATTGGTGGCCCGCCGACTGGGGCCACTACGGCGGCCTGTTCATCCGCATGGCCTGGCACAGCGCCGGCACCTACCGCACCGCCGACGGCCGGGGCGGCGGCGGCACCGGCAACCAGCGCTTCGCGCCGATCAACAGCTGGCCCGACAACGGCAACCTCGACAAGGCCCGCCGGCTGCTCTGGCCGATCAAACAGAAGTACGGCAACCGGATCTCCTGGGCCGACCTGATGATCCTGGCCGGCACCTGCGCGCTCGAATCGATGGGGCTGCGCACCTTCGGCTTCGGCGGCGGCCGCGCCGACATCTGGCAACCGGAGGAGGACATCTACTGGGGCAACGAAACCACCTGGCTGGGCGATGAGCGCTACAGCGGCGATCGCCAGCTGGAGAACCCGCTGGCCGCCGTGCAGATGGGGCTGATCTACGTGAACCCCGAGGGCCCCAATGGGGTGCCCGATCCGGTGGCGTCGGGGCGTGACGTGCGCGAGACCTTCGCCCGCATGGCGATGAACGACGAGGAGACCGTGGCCCTCACCGCCGGCGGCCACACCTTCGGCAAGGCCCACGGCGCCGGCAGCGCCGAGCTGGTGGGGCCGGCTCCCGAGGGAGCCCCGCTGGAGGAGATGGGGCTGGGCTGGGCCAACCGCCACGGCAGCGGCAAGGGGGCCGATGCCACCACCAGCGGCATCGAGGGCGCCTGGAAACCCCATCCCACCCGCTGGGACATGGGCTACTTCGACATGCTGTTCGGCTACGAGTGGGAGCTGATCAAGAGCCCCGCCGGCGCCTGGCAGTGGCAGGCCAAAGACTGCCGCGAGGAGCACCTGATCCCCGACGCCCACATCCCCGGACTCAAGCACCCGCCGATGATGACCACGGCGGATCTGTCGCTGCGCTTCGATCCGATCTACGAGCCGATCTCGCGCCACTTCCACCAGCACCCGGAGGCCTTCGCCGAGGCATTCTCCCGGGCCTGGTTCAAGCTCACCCACCGCGACATGGGGCCCAGGTGCCTTTACCTGGGGCCCGATGTACCCGCCGAGGAGCTGCTCTGGCAGGACCCGATCCCGCCGCTCGATCATCCCCTGGTGGACGAGCCCGCCATCGCCGACCTCAAGGGGCGCGTGGCCGCCTCCGGCCTGGGGGTGGCCGAGCTGGTGAGCACCGCCTGGGCCTCGGCCGCCAACTTCCGCGGCTCCGACAATCGGGGCGGCGCCAACGGCGCCCGGGTGCGGCTGGCCCCGCAGAAAGACTGGGCCGTGAACCAGCCCGAGCAGCTGCAGCGGGTGCTGGGCGTGCTCGAAGGCATCCAGCAGGCCTTCAACGGCTCCCGCTCAGGTGGCGTGCGCCTATCGCTGGCGGATCTGATCGTGCTGGCGGGCGGCGTGGGCGTGGAGCAGGCCGCCGCCGCCGCCGGCCAGCCGCTGGAGGTGCCCTTCACCCCGGGGCGGATGGATGCCAGCCAGGAGCAGACCGACGTGACCTCGTTCGCGGTGATGGAGCCCCAGGCCGATGGCTTCCGCAACTGGCAGAAGGGGCCGATGAGCGTGAGCGCCGAACACCTGCTGGTGGACCGGGCCCAGCTGCTGGGCCTGAGCGCCCCGGAGATGACCGTGCTGGTGGGGGGCCTGCGGGTGCTGGGCGCCAACACGGGTGGCAGCCCCCATGGGGTGCTCACCGGGCGGCCGGGGGTGCTGAGCCCCGACTTCTTCGTGAACCTGCTCGACATGGGCACCATCTGGTCGCCGGTGGATGAAACCGGCGAGCTGTTCGAGGGGCGCCACCGCCGCAGCGGCGAGTTGCGCTGGAGCGGCACCCGGGTGGATCTGGTGTTCGGCTCCAACTCCCAACTGCGGGCGATCGCCGAGGTGTACGCCCAGAGCGACGGCGCCGCGCGCTTCGTGGGCGACTTCGTGAACGCCTGGGTGAAGGTGATGGAGGCCGACCGCTTCGATCTCCGGCGCTGAACCGCAGCCATCTCCCGATCCTCTCCCTGGGCGGGGGGCCCCCGTTCGGCTAAGCCTGGAACAGCTCCCCGGGCCTTGCCAGCCACCGCCGATGATCCGCAGCCGCGCCGCCGTTGCCTGGGCCCCGGGCGAACCCTTGGAGGTCACCGAGATCGATGTGGCCCCGCCCCGGGCCGGCGAGGTGCTGCTGCGGGTGGTGGCCAGCGGCGTGTGCCACACCGACGCCTACACCCTCTCGGGCGCCGATCCCGAGGGCCTGTTTCCGGTGGTGCTGGGCCACGAGGGCGGCGCGGTGGTGGAGGAGGTGGGCCCCGGCGTGACCTCCGTGGCCGTGGGCGACCACGTGATCCCCCTCTACACACCGGAATGCGGCAGCTGTACGTTCTGCCGCTCCGGCAAGACCAACCTCTGCCAGGCGATCCGCAGCACCCAGGGCCAGGGGCTGATGCCCGATGGCAGCAGCCGCTTCTCCAAGGACGGCCGGATGCTGCACCACTACATGGGCACCTCCACCTTCTCGGAATACACGGTGCTGCCGGAAATCGCCGTGGCCCGGATCAACAAGGCGGCGCCCCTGGAGAAGGTGTGCCTGCTGGGCTGCGGCGTGACCACCGGCATCGGCGCCGTGCGCAACACGGCCAAGGTGGAACCCGGCAGCAGCGTGGCCGTGTTCGGCCTGGGGGGCATCGGCCTGGCGGTGGTGATCGGGGCGGCGATGGCCGGCGCCTCGCGCATCATCGGCATCGACGTGAACCCGGAGAAGTTCGCCATCGCCCGCCAGCTCGGCGCCACCGACTGCATCAACCCCCGCGACCACGACGCCCCCATCCAGCAGGTGGTGATCGACGCCACCGAGGGCGGCGTGGATTACTCGTTCGAGTGCATCGGCAATGTGGAGGTGATGCGCGCCGCCCTGGAGAGCTGCCACAAGGGCTGGGGCGAATCCACGATCATCGGCGTGGCGGGGGCGGGCCAGGAGATCAGCACCCGCCCGTTCCAACTGGTGACCGGCCGGGTATGGCGGGGGTCGGCCTTCGGCGGAGTGAAGGGGCGCACTGAGTTGCCGGGATTCGTGGAGGAGTTTCAGCAGGGCTTGATTCCGCTCGACACCTTCATCACCCACACCATGGGGCTCGACCAGATCAACCAGGCCTTCGAGCTGATGCACGAGGGCAAGAGCATCCGCACGGTGATCCACTTCTGATGGAACTGCTGGGCGAAAACCGCTGCTTCGGTGGGCTGCACCGCCGCTACCGCGTCCGCTCCGAGGCCCTGGCGGGCGACACGGTGTTCGCCGTGTTCCTGCCGCCCCAGGCCCTGGAGGGCCAGCCGGTGCCGGCCCTCTACTGGCTCTCGGGCCTCACCTGCACGGACGAGAACTTCATGCAGAAGGCCGGCGCCCAGCGGCTGGCGGCCGAGCTGGGCCTGGCCCTGGTGGCGCCCGACACCAGCCCCCGCGGCGACGGGGTGCCCAGCGATCCCGACGGCGGCTGGGACTTCGGCCACGGCGCCGGCTTCTACGTGGACGCCACGGAAGCGCCCTGGAGCCGGCACTACCGCATGCAGAGCTACGTGGGCAGCGAGCTGCCCACGCTGGTGGAAGCGCAGCTGCCGCTCACCGACCGGCGCGGCATCAGCGGCCACTCGATGGGTGGCCACGGGGCCCTCGTCACGGCCATGCGCCATCCGGGGCGCTATCGCTCGGTGTCGGCCTTCGCCCCGATCACCCATCCCGCCGGCTGCCCCTGGGGCCGCAAGGCCTTCGGCCACCTGCTCGGCGGCGATCCCGCCAGCTGGCAGGGCTGGGATGCCAGCGCCCTGCTGGCCACAGGCCAGGGGCCGGTGGGGCCCGATGGCACCCGCCTGCCCCTGCTGGTGGACCAGGGCAGCGCCGACACCTTTTTGGAGAGCCAGCTGCAGCCGGAAGCCCTGGAGCGGGCGGCGGCGGCGAGCGGCCATCCGCTCACCCTGCGCCTCCAGCCGGGCTACGACCACAGCTATTTCTTCGTGGCCAGCTTCATCGGCGACCACCTGCGCCACCACGCGGCCGCCCTGCTGGATTCAGCCAGCCGCTGATCACTCCTGGGATCACTCCTCTTCAGCGGCACCGGCGGGGATCAGCTGGATCTGCTTGCGGCCCAGCTTGATCTCGAATTCATCGCCGGGCTCGAGGCCGAGCTGGGCGGTGTAGGCCTTGCCCACCAGCAGGTTGCCATTGAACTGCACCGTGGCCACATAGCTGAGGCTGCGGCCACCTCTGCCCCGACCCTTGCCACCGGCATCGCCAAAGCTGAGCCCCTTGGCCTCCAGCAGCGCCTCATAGAAAGCGGTGAAGTTCAGCCGCTCGGCACCATCCTTTTTGGTGCTCACATAGCCGCATTCCCGTACCAGTTCAGACTTGGACGCATCGGCCATGTCCTTCACCCTGGCGAGCAGTTCGGATCCCGTGAGCATGGCTCTGGTTGCAATTTCTCGTTCATCATAGTCATGCGATGGGCCTGAAAAGAATGCTGGCAAGAATGGGAGCAACGGCGGCGGATCGCATGGCAGCCAAGAGTGGAACGGAGATGTTCCGGGCCATTGGTATGGGTCTCCATCCCGCCGTACAGCTCCAGGAACTATCAGAATGGCGAGCCCCACATCAGCGGAGAGCCGATGCCTGAGGTGATGGTGCTTCAGCATCAGGAACTGGTGGGTCCGGGGAGCCTGCGGGAGCTGGTGGCTGCACGGAACTGGGCCTGGCGGCTGTGCCGGCTGGACCGGGGCGATCCGCTGCCGCCGCCCCAGCAGCCGGGGCAGATCCTGGTGGTGCTGGGCGGCACGATGGGGGTGGCCGATCGCCACGACCCTGTCCATGGCTGGATGGCGGCGGAACTGGCCCTGATCCGGTCCCGGCTGGAGGCCCGGGCGCCGGTGCTCGGCCTCTGCCTGGGGGCGCAGCTGCTGGCCCATGCGGCCGGTGGGGCGGTGGAGCCACTGCTGCAGGGCGATCCGCCCCGGCTGCAGCCGGAGGTGGGCTGCGGCGCGGTGCAGTGGCTGCCGGCCGCTGGCGAGGAGCCGGCACTGGCGGAGCTGCACGGCTGTGAGCCGGTGTTCTTCTGGCACGGAGATCGGGTTCGCCTGCCGGCCGGCGCCGTGTTGCTGGCCTCCTCGCTGGCTTGCCGGGAACAGGCCTTCCGCCTGGGACCGCACGCCTGGGGCCTGCAGTTCCATGCCGAGATCACCCCGGAGCTAGCCCGCTCGTGGGTGGCGGCGGGACCGGAGTTCGTGCGGCGGGCCCACGGGGCGACCGGGGTGGAGCGGCTGCTGGCCGAGCTGGAGCTGTGGGGCGAGCGGATCGAGGCGCGCAACCGGCTGCTGCTGGGCAACCTGCTGGATGCCCTGGGCAGCGAGGCCGACGCTCAGGCCATCCAGATCTGATTGCGACCCGCTTTCTTGGCGGCATACACACAGGTGTCCACCCGCTGGAACCAGGCGATGGGCGACTCGTGCTCCAGGCGTTGGGCCACGCCGAAGCTGGCTGTGACCGTGCCGACCGGGGGAAAGGGGGTGGAGGCCACCAGTTGCCGCAACTGCTCGGCCAGCACCCGCGCTGAACGGGCATCGCTGGGCTCCAGCAGGATCAGGAACTCCTCGCCCCCCCAGCGACCGAAGCAATCGGTGCTGCGCAGCTGTTGCTGGATCAGCCGGCTGAAGGCGATCAGCACCTGGTCGCCAACCGGGTGGCCGTGGCGATCATTGATGGCCTTGAAGGTATCGATGTCGCAGAGGATCAGGGCGAGGGGATTGCCCGAGCGCTGCGAGCGCTGGATCGCCTGATGGATGGACGCCTCCAGATGGCGCCGGTTCCAGATGCCGGTGAGGCCATCGGTGGTGGCCAGCTCCTGCAGCCGCCGGTTGGCCTCCATCAGCTGGCGCTCGTAGTGCTTGCGCTCGGTGATGTCGCGGCTGACGCCGAGCAGCTTCTGCAGGCGACCCTGGTCGTCCGCGATCGGCAGGGCGATCACATCCGTCCAGATGGTGGAGCCGTCGGCGCAGTAGTACTCCAGCTCGTTGCGGAACGACTGCAGCGGCAGACCCGCCTGGGCATCGGCGCGCAGCTGCTGGAAATAGGCCTGGGAGCGGCGCAGGGAGGCGGGTGGGTGGATCTGCTCCAGGGGCTGCCGCATCGCCTCCTCGGGGGTCAGGCCCCGCAGCAGCTGGATCGACGGACTCACATAACTGATGCGCCCGTCCGGCTCCATGGTCCAGATCACATCCCGGGCGTTCTCGGCCAGGAGGCGGTAGCGCTCCTCGCTGCGGCGCAGCTCCTCCTCGGCGGCCACGGCCTCGTCGATCAGGCGGAAGCTGGCCACGATGCCCTCCACCTCGCCGTTGGCGTTGCGATAGGGGGAGGCGTGGGTCTCGGCCCAGTGGATCGTGCCGTCCTTGGCCCGCACCTGGTCGCGCGCCATGGCGTCATCGGCCTCGCCGGTGCGCAGGCTCCGGAGGTTGGCGCGGTAGTTGCCGGCCTGGCCGCCGTGGAGGAGGAATTCGGAGCCGAGCCTGCCCAGAAACTCCTCGGGCAGCCAGCCCAGGGCGGGGGTGAGGGAGGGCGACACCCAGAGGATGCGGCCCTCGCCATCGACGCGCATCACCACGTCGCTGGAGTTTTCCGCCAGCAGCCGGAAGTGCTCCTCGGAGGCGGCCAGCTGGGCCGAGGCGCGGCGCAGCTGGGTGATCTCGGTGGAGAAGCCGATCAGGCAGTCCGGCTGGCCGGGCTGGCGGTAGAGCAGTTTTTCCGATAGGAAGATGCGATCCTCGCTTTCCTGCTGGGGCAGGCGCTCCTCCACCAGCAGGGGCTTGCCATGGGCAAACACCTGTTCGTCCACCTGGCGGATCGCCTGGGCCGCCTCCGCCGGCAGCAGCTCCGCATCGGTGCGGCCCACGATGCTCTCCACGCCGTGGAGCCCCAGCTGGGCGCCCGTGGCGTTCGAATAGAGATACCGGCCCTGCCGGTCTTTCATGTACACCTGGGCGTGGATGTGGGTGAGCACGGTGTTGAGGAGCGCATGCTCCTTCTCCAGCCGCTCCAAGGCCTGGCGCTGGGCGGTGATGTCGATTAGCACCCCTTCCCACACGGTGCCGCCATCGGCCAGGGGGCGCGGAACCGATTCGGCGCTGATCCAGCGCACGGCGCCATCCACCAGCACGCGGCACTCGCCGCGGAAGGGACGCTTGTGGGCGAAGGCCTCGGCGTTGAGGCGCACCCACTCGCTGTAGTCGTCGGGGTGGACGCGGGCAAAGGCCTTGAGGGGATCGGCGGCGGCCTCCTCCCGCTCGAGCCCGGAGATCTGCAGGAAGCGCTCGCTCATGAAGGCAAAGGAGGCCATGCCGCCCGTGGGCGGCTGGACAATGGTGAAAGTGCCCACGGGGATGGCCTCGGTGATCGCCAGGGCGTTCTCGGCCAGGCTGGCGCGGGCCTGGCGGAGCTGCCGTTCGGCCTGGCGCCACTCGGTGATGTCGAGCACGGAGAGCACCAGCTCGTCGTCGAGCAGCACGGCGCTGAACAGGGCATCGCGCACGCTGCCATCGGCGGCGGTGACCTTCGTCTCGATCGGCGCCACCACGCCATTGCTACTCCTGGCCCGGGCAACGCCGGCATCCCAGTCTTTGAACACGAGCTGGCGCTGGCGGGGATCCGGATAGGCCAGCCGTGCCCAGTGGGAGAGGTTGGGGATCGTATCGAGGTCGTAGCCGAAGCTGCGGATGAACTGCTGGTTCACATAGGTGATCCGGGGGTCATCGCCACGCAGCTCGTTGATCGCCATCGCGATGGGGGCCTTATCGAGCAGGCGGCGCAGGTGCAGTTCCTGCCGCTTGCGCTCGGTGATGTCGCTCATCACCCCCTGCCAGATGAGGCTGCCATCCACCTGGGTGAGCGGCGCGGCCTCCACCAGCACCCAGGTGAGGGTTGCGCCGGTGCGCAGCCGGCCCTCCCAGCTGAGCGGGGCGGCCGCGGCGCGCTGGCGGTGCCAGTGGGCGATCAGGCCGGGCCGGTCGTGGGGATGGACCCGCGCCAGGATCCGGGCATTCCCGCCCAGGATCTGGTGGCGCCGCAGCCGCAACATGGTGAGGCAGCGGCGGCTCAGGAACAGGAACTGGGGGGTGCCGGCGGCATCCGGCCGCAGGGCGAACAGGCCCACCGGCACGTTGTCGGTCACGGCCAGGGCCCAGCTGCTGCGGCTGGAGCGGGGCAGGGCGGCATCGAAGCCCAGGCAGTAAGTGGGCGTGGGCTGGCCCTGGAGCAGCGGGGCCGCCTTGCCGAAGAACCAGCCCTGGCCGCAGCTCCAGCCCAGGTCGCGCAGGGAGAGGGCTTCCTCGGCGCTCTCGATGCCCTCAGCCACGGTTTCCAGCCCCAGGCCCTCGGCCAGGCCGGCCAGGGCCTGGGCCAGGCGCACGCTCTTCTGGTCACCGCCGCGCAGGCCGGTGGTGAAGGAGCAATCCAGCTTGAGGCCGTGGATCGGCAGGTCGCGCAGGTGGCTGATCGAGGAATAGCCCGTGCCGAAGTCGTCCACCAACCAGCGCACGCCCAGGGCGGCGAGGCGCCGGATCGTGCTGGTCACCACGGTGTCGAGGTGGAGCAGGGCGGTTTCGGTGATCTCCAGGTGCAGGCGGTCGGGGGCAACCCGGGCCTCCCGCAGCCAGCGCTCCACCACCTCCACCAGATTGTCCTGGGCGAGGGTTTCGGCGCAGAGGTTCACCGCCACGGTGAGGGGAGGGGGTAGGGCCGCCAGGGTGGTGATGCTCTGGCGCAGCACCTGCAGGTCGATCGCCTCGCCCAGCTGGCAGCTGCGGGCGATCGGCAGGAAGGTGTCGGGCATCTCCAGGCGCCCATCGGCACGGGGCCAGCGCACCAGGGCTTCGTAGCCGCGCAGGGTGCCGCTGCTGAGATCCACCACCGGCATGTACCAGGCCTGGAGCTCCCCGGTCTCGATGGCGGAGCGCAGGTCCTGCTGCAACACCAGGCTGCGCTGGGCCCGCAGGGCCAGGCCCTGGTCGGCGAACTCGCAGCGGTCGCGGCCCCGCTTGGCCGCCGCCCGCATGGCCAGGTGGGCATCGCGCAGCAGCTCATCCGCCGTGGGCCGGGGGACGGGATCGCCGGCCAGGCCGCGCTGGGCAATCGCCAGACCGATGCTCACGGTGGGATTGATGGTGTGGCCCTGGTAAGTGAGCGGACCCTTCACCGCCTGCCGCAGCGCCTCGGCGATGGCGCCGGCCCCATCGGTCGACTCCACCCCGTCGAGCAGCACGATGAAGGTGTCGCCGGTGCCACGGGCCAGGTGCTCGGGCCGCAGCAGGGCCTGCCCCAGCCGGCGTGCCACGGTGGCGATCAACAGGTCGCCGGCGCGGTGGGTGAGGGCGTTGTTCAGCTGGGAGAGTCGGTCGATGCCGATGCTCAGGATCGCCGTGGTGGGGCGCGCCAGGGCGGCTTCCACCTGGCTGATCAGGGCACTGCGGCAGATCAGGCCGGTGAGTGGATCGGTGTGGAGGGCCTGATCGAGCTGGTGGCGCAGGGTCACCTCGGCCTGGATGTCGCGCCAGCCGCTGATCCAGCCGCGATTTTCTTTCTCGCCGCCACCCTCGCCGCCGCCCTCGCCGGCTGGAAGCGGGCGGGCAGTGACCCGCATCCAGCAGCTGTGGCCGTCGGCGTGGCGCAGGGGCAGATCGAGGCTCACCCCGCCGGGCTCCTGGCTGCCCAGGGTGGTCAGGCCGGCGTGGTGGTCTGCAGGGGTGATGGCCTCCAGGCCCTGGCCCAGCAGCTGCTCGGGGCGCCAGCCGAGGCAGCGCTCCACCGAGGCAGACAGCCAGGCGATGCGCCCCTCGCCATCGAGGCGACACACCACATCGGCACCGGGCTCCACCAGCGAGCTGGGCTGCTGCTGCGGCTCGGCCAACTGCACCAGCGCTAGGCCGGCTCCCTGCTGCCCCAGGCGGGAGAGCGAAAGCTGCAGCCCCAGCGGCTCGCCATCGGGCCGAAGAAAGGAACACTCGGCTTGGAAGCTCTCGCACCCACCCGCCGCCAGCTCCGCCAGCCGCCGTTCCATCTCCGGCCGCTGGTCGGGCTGGAGGAGCTGGCAGAACAACAGATGGGGCAGGCCCGCCGGGTCGCGCCCAAGCAGCCGGGCGAAGGCCCGATTGGCCTGAATCAGGCGGCTCTCGCCGTTCACCAGGGCCATGGCCTGGGCCGCCTCGCCCAGGGCCGGTCCAAACCAGGAACCATCGCCAGCCGAATCGCCAGAGCCCCCCTCTCCCCATTCCGGACCCACCCCCAAGGATTCAGCAGCAGCGCGCCCGGAGGGATTCAAGAAATCGGAAACAGACGGATGGGTATGGGGCCAACCACTCCTGCCAAGAAGTTACCAACCACGGAGGCGACATTGGGAGGGTTGCTCGGACCCTCGGCTGCCCCAGGGCCTGGGCAGGGCCCGGCTGCGGCTCAGACGGCGGGATCGATGCGTAGCAACACAACGCCCAGCTCGAAGTGATTGAGGACGGGCCACCAGCGGAAGCGACGCAGCTGGTTGTGCTGCAGCAGCACGCCACTCACCAGCTGCATGGCACTGTCCCAGCTCCAGTGCACCAGGGCGGCACCGGGTTCGGTGTGCAGAGGCAGCACCTGCTGCAGCCGACGCTTGAGGAAGGAGGGCCGCAGGCGGTCGCAGTACTGGCCGCGAAGGGGCGGGCTGGCGGACCGCCAGGGCAGGGAAAACACCATGGCTGCAGGCTCAGGGCCGGGGCCGGTCGTGACCGCCGGACACGCCTTCGCGCTGAAACAGGCCATCGAGGTAATGGCGGGCCACGGCGCGGCTCTTGCAGCCGTGCTGGAACAGGAAACCGGCCACGGCGGCCTGCATCAGGCGGTATTGATCCCAGTTGGGGTGGGAGCCGATGTACTCCCGCATGGCGTCGTGCAGGTCTTCCGGGAACTCGTTCACGAGGCTCACGTGGGCTGGGAGATGGTCGGGGATCTGGCTCATGCGGGCACTGCGTTGACGACCCCATCACCCCACGCCGGGGCGGTTGCCGTCAAAGCGGCGGACCCGCATCGCGAAGCTCCAGTCTCCCGGTGAGACAGGAGTGAGGGGAGGCGCCCGGGGCGTCGGCGAGCGCCGGGCCGCCGCGTTGAAGCGACCAGCCGATGGCCGTCAAGGGGAGAGCCGTTTTCCCCACCGGCGGCGCCACTCGGGCGGCGATGGGGCGGGTCTCAGCTGCCGAACCTGGGGAAAACGACCGAAAAGCGGGGGAAAACCCAGCCGAACCGGGGAAAACTCCATGCCTCAGCAGCCCTGATCAATGCGGGGCGTCTCCGCAGAAATGCCAATCAGGGCTGACGGCGCGGTGGGTGGGGGCACCGGGCTGCAGATCGGGGGGGGGGCAGCTCAGGCCTCTGCGAGGCAAGAAGCGCCGGACCGTCGGCCTGGCTGGGTCGAGAAGAAGGGGGCCATCCAACCTTGCTGAGCCGGAGCGAGTGGCCTGGTAGAGGAAGGGTCACGAGCTGGGGCGCACCACCCTGTTGGATAGACAGCCTCAGGAAGAAGAGGAGGGGTCTACAGAACAGCTGGGGCAGCTCTGGGTGCAGGTGGATATCGGGACTGTATGCAAGCGGAATGCGACTAGCTGCGACCACTGACATTCCGATGCTCAGAGTGGATCTCAAGAAAGTGGCGAGATCAGGGGAAAGCTGCATAAACTGATCTAGTAGGAAAACAAAATTATGGACCCTTCCGTATAGCAATTGATGGATCGCCGCCGCCGCACTTTTCTCTCCAGAAACACAACCATCTTCAGGTCAATTCAGTAGTAATCCTGTTGATAGCTCTCCAGTTTATTTGGTGACGCACATAAAGAATGTCAAGCCTTGCATTCACGGCTTCAGCAGCCCCAGCACTCCATTGAAACACCGTGAAGACATAATAGGCGGATCCGCTTATTCTGCAGCAGTGTTAGTCTTTGAGACATGAGATGCAGTGCGGCGCAGGGCGTCTGCCGTGTGTCCACAGTTCTAGAGCTGCGTCTTAGGCGGCCAGCCGAGGCCCTCGGGGCGACTTGGGCGGGTCCGCACATCCAACATTTGGCTTCAGAATCCACTCAGGAGGCACACACGTATGGTCAAGCCCATCAGTCAAGAAACGAATCTCATTCTTCAAAGTTACTTTCTAATTGCTCTACTTGCAGCGCTGTCCCAGGATGAATGTCTGACAAAGAGCGAATTCTACAGAACCCTCGATCTCTCACCGCCAATCAGAAGTGGCATCGATCAGGTAGGAGTTGACAATCAAGGATGCGCGCTGATTGCATTGTACGCAATGCTAGTAATCCCATGGGAGTTGCTCATGGATAGATACAAAGATGAATACGGCGAGATAAACACTTGGCTTGACTCTGTACTGCACGTTGGTCATAACACGTATGTAACATCGCCCAAGGATTACCTGCGCCGCATTCGAAATTCAGTTGCGCATGCAAGAGTATCGATCGAGCCCCGTTCAACAATTACCTTCGAAGATGAGTACGAGCCGAAGGGTTATAAGTTTCGCGCAGAATTACCGTTGGTCGAGTTGGGCCCATTGCTTAACAACTTGCAAGCTATACAAATTCGCTTTGCCCAGGAGATGCGCGCTGACGCCAATTAATCCCCTTGAGTGGACAGGCCGCCATCAGGATTCTAATTTCGCCTTGCAGTCCCTTGCTTGCCATTCAGGGGTAGCGTTGGATACATCCGTAAATCATTAATCAGCGCATATTCCGAATCGATTGCATTCGAAAGATGGACATCAGCTGTAGTGACGAGTCTGCTGGCAGAAGCGTTGGTGATGGCGAGCCAGCGAACCCTTTCAACATATTTCCTTATGTTACTAATCCCAGGCTTTTGGCTAGCTTTCTTCTGTCGAGCATCTGCTCATGGCCCGCGTCTTCCTTTCCCATTCGAGCCGCGACAATGCCTCCGCCGCCCGCATGAAGGCCTGGCTGGAGCAGCAGGGTTTCGAAGCGCCATTTCTCGACTTTGATCAAGACGTTGGCATTCCACCTGGGGCGGACTGGCAGAAGACCCTCTTTCGCGAGATCAGTCAGTCTCAGGCGATGCTGATTCTCCAGAGCGCCAACTGGAGAGCTTCCAAGTGGTGCTTCGCTGAGTTCCAGCAGGCCAGTGCCCTCGGCAAGCCGATCTTCCAGGTGATCGAGGCCGCTGAAAGCGATGCCGGCCCGCCCATCGCTCCAGACCTGCAGGTGCTCGATCTGCGTCACGAGCGGGAAGCTGGCCTGGAGCAGCTCAAGAAGCAGCTGGCGGAGATCGCGCTCACGGCCCAGGGCGGCTTCCCCTGGGATGGCACCCGTCCCCCCTATCCGGGCCTTCCGGCGTTTGAGGAGGAAGACGCTCCCATCTACTTCGGCCGTGATGAGGAGATCCGCCATCTGATCGAGCGGCTCAGCGCCCGCCGCACCCTCGGTGGAGCCCGTCTGCTGGTGCTGCTCGGGGCCTCGGGCTCCGGCAAGTCCTCGCTGCTGCGGGCCGGTGTGCTCCCCAGGCTGCGGCGCTCCGGACATGGGTGGTTGGTGGTGCCGCCGTTCCGGCCCCAGAGCTTGCCGTGCCAGGAACTGGCGCGGGCCCTGGCCCTCGCCGCTGGTCGCGGCGCCGACTGGCGTGATCTGCACCGCTCCCTGCTGGAGGGTGACAGCGCAGGAACGCTGCCGGCGGTGCTGGCGGACATCGCCGGCGATCTGCGGATCGCGGCGAAGCTGAACGAGGCAGAGATCCTGTTGTCGATCGATCAGGGCGAGGAGCTGTTCGGCGCTCTGGAGCCGGAACAACAACGCCGCTTCTTTCGGATCCTCTCGGCGGCCCTGGGCGGTGACCTGCCGTTCCTGGCGGTGATGACCCTGCGCTCGGAATTCCTCGGCCGGCTGCAGGCGGCCGAGAACGACGGGCTCACCGCCCGCTTCGAGGAGGTGTCGCTGGCACCCATGGCGATGGCGCAGATCCCGGCGATCATCAAGGGGCCAGCCCGGGTGGCGGGTCTGGAGGTGGAGGAGGCCTTTGTGCAGCAGGCCGCTGCCGATGCCGCAACCGAAGACGCCCTGCCGCTGCTGGCCTTCGCGCTGCGGGAGCTCAACGAGCGCTTTGGTGGTGATCGCCATCTCAGCCTGGCGGACTATCAGGCCTTGGGCGATGTCCAGGGCGCTCTTTCACCACTGGAGAACGCCGTGCGCCGCCGCGCCGATGAGGTGCTCACAGGCATGCAACCTTCTGAGCAGCAGAAGAAAGCCCTGCGCGATGCCTTCGTGCCGGCGATGGTGCGCTTCGAGCAGGGCAACTACGTGCGCCGCCCGGCGCGATGGGACGCCCTGCCGCCCGAGGCCCAGCCGCTGCTGCAGCAATTGGTGAACGCCCGTCTGCTGATTAGCCGCGAGGAAGATGGCCACCGCCTGCTGGAGGTGGCCCATGAGGCATTGCTGCGCAAGTGGCCGCTGCTGCGGGGCTGGCTGGATGAGGATCGGGAGTTCCTGATCGGCAGCCAGCAGCTGGAGCAGGACCTCCAGGACTGGCAGAAGGCCGGCGAGCAGGAGAAATCCGCCGCCCTGCTCAGCGGCCTCAAGCTCCAGCGCGCCAAGGCGTGGCTCAGCGAGCGGCCGCAGCAGCTCAGCGTCGCGTTGCGTGACTTTGTGCAGGTCAGTAGCGATCGCTCAGATGAGCAGGAACGGAAAACACGGCGAAATCGTCGCCTGGTGATGGGAGGGCTCAGCGGTCTCACCACCCTTGCCATGGCCGGCGGCGGCATCGCCTGGGGGCGGGAGGGTGAAGCTCGAGCCGCCGAATACGCCACCAGGGCGCAGGTGCTGCTGACTTCTGACCCACTGGGGAGCATGGTGAATGCCCTTGCCGCCCTGGGCAATCAGTCAACGGCAGAAGCTTTCACCACGAGCCAGACGCTGGCTTCTGCCACAGGCCGCAACAACCAGATCGGCTCCATCCCCACCGGCCAAGGCCAGGTGTTGAGGCTGATCGAACGGTATAACGGCGAGCTGATCAGCGGCGGGGCTGATGGCAGTCTGCGGCGCTGGCGTGATGGCAAGCCCGTCGGCGCCGCCATCCCCACCGGCCAGGGCAAAGTGGGGAGCCTGATCGAGCTGAAGAGCGGCGAGCTGATCAGCGGTGGGATTGATGGCAGCCTGCGGCGCTGGCGCGACGGCAGGCCCGTCGGCGCTGCCATCCCCACTGGGCAGGGCGCGGTGAGGAGCCTGATCGAGTTGAAGAGCGGCGAGCTGATCAGCGCCGGGGACGATGGCAGCCTGCGACGCTGGCGCGATGGCAAGCCCGTCGGCGCCGCCATCCCCACCGGCCAGGGTTCGGTGTTGAGCCTGATCGAGCTGAAAAGCGGCGAGCTGATCAGCGGTGGGATTGATGGCAGCCTGCGGCGCTGGCGCAATGGCAAGCCCGTCGGCATTGCCATCCCCACCGGTCAGGTCAATGTGTTGAGCCTGACCGAACGGTCGAGCGGCGAGCTGATCAGCGGCGGGATTGATGGCAGCCTGCGGCGCTGGCGCGATGGCAAGCCCGTCGGCGCAGCCATCCCCACCTTGCAGGGCGCGGTGAGGAGCTTGATCGAGTTGAAGAGCGGCGAGCTGATCAGCGCCGGCGACGATGGCAGTCTTCGGCGCTGGCGCGATGGCAAGTCCGTCGGCGCCGCCATCCCCACCGGCCAGGGTTCGGTGTTGAGCCTGATCGAGCGGTCGAGCGGCGAGCTGATCAGCGGCGGGAACGATGGCAGCCTGCGGCGCTGGCGCGATGGCAAGCCCGTCGGCACTGCCATCCCCACCGGTCAGATCAATGTGTGGAGCCTGATCGAACGGTCGAGCGGCGAGCTGATCAGCGGCGGGGGCGACGGCAACCTACGGCGCTGGCGCGATAGCAAGCCCGTCGGCGCTGCCATCCCCACATTGCAGGGCACGGTGTTCAGCCTGATCGAGTTGAAGAGCGGCGAGCTGATCAGCGGTGGGATTGATGGCAGCCTGCGGCGCTGGCGCGATGGCAAGCCCCTCGGCGCCGCCATCCCCACCGGCCAGGGTTCGGTGTTGAGCCTGATCGAGCGGTCGAGCGGCGAGCTGATCAGTGCCGGGAACGATGGCAGCCTGCGGAGCTTCCTGATGCCTCACATTGCGATTCGAGAGGCTTGCAGAGAGCTTCAGGAGCATCCCGTGCTGCTCTCGCCGATGAAGCGAGTAGAACGGGAAGCCAGAAATACTTGCCTCAAGCATGGATTCTTAAATGATCGTTGAAGGCCGAGTCCCAGCGCCAACATCAACAGCAAAACTTGGGGTCACATGAATACAACTATTGCGGCATCGATCAATGGGAACTTGCAGCGAGCAACCCTGCGACTGGGTCAGGAATAAGGAAGACGCGCGATGTCTGGAACGCCCGATATACTGGTGCCTTGGTAAGCGATATCTAGCTTTCCTCTGGAGTAGATGGGCCGCAATAGAATCTGTTTTCTAGCAGCAGGCTCTTGCCTGACACTCCTGGGCAGCGTTGGCTCCACTGGGGAACGATGTCTAGGGAGATCTTGGAAAACCCAGTCCATTCACGGGACAATAGCTCTGTGATCGCTGGTAAGGACTGGGTTCATGGGTGGAAAGCAGCTTGGATTCGGGGACTACTGCTGGCGGCATTGGCCAGTTGAGTTCTTGCTCGTCATCAGCTGCAATGCAGGGAATAGCTAGGGGCATGGAGTACCTACCCGGCACATTATTGCCTTTCAGAGGGAGCTGGTACTGCTCTGAAAGAGTGAAATCAGCACAGCTCACCCTTGATCTCATCCTCAAGTGTTCATTCCAGGCAATTCATAGTCTGATGCAGCATTTTTGGACTTGTTGCCCAGAGGTTCCCGAATAGTCCCTACTCCTGGATCGTCTCACACGCACTGATCATCTTCGCCCAATGAACTGTTTTGATGGGGCTATGGGATAGGGTGTACAGGGAGGATGCCTGCCTTTACAATGAGTGAATTGAGTCATGCAGTATGCGCATCATCGTCGTTTCTGAAGCAGCTACAATCTCTGGAGGGGCAGAGAAAGTTGCCTTGACTAGTGCTGTGGCACTGGCTAAGTGCGGCATTCCAACCACCGTCTTTGCTGGAACTGGGCCGATAGACGTTCGACTGCAGGACATTCCCCATCTAACCGTTCACTGCACTGGTCAACGTCCCTACTACGAAAATTCCGATGCTGTGCTACCGATCCGCCAGACCCTTTGGAATGCGGACGCGGCCTTGGCCTTTCGGTCTGTGCTCGCAATCCACGATCCAAGCGAGACGGTTGTTCATTTCCACTCCTATCTCAGGGTTCATTCTGGAGCCGTGATGGCAGCCGCCCTTGACCTTGGGTTCCCGTCAATAATCACTCTCCATGACTACGCACTGGCCTGTCCTAGCATGGGTTTTTACAACTTCAGGCGCCAAGAGATTTGCCCGTTGACGCCGCTCAGCCCCCGTTGTTTGGGCACAAATTGCACAGCACGCGGGTATGGAAACAAGTTGGGGCATTTTGCTCGTAGTTCTCTCCTTGCTGCCAAGGTACGTTGGCGAGCTCGCATTCACCGCTTCATCGCTGTCTCGGCGATTTCTGGAGAGATCATGCGGCCGTACCTTGGCCCCGGTGCAGCCATTGATCTTGTTCTTAATCCTGTTGATGTAGAGCCGGGTCCTGCCGTTGATGTCCGCAACAACTCCAGGCTGCTTTATGTCGGTAGACTTGAGCCGCACAAGGACCCTCTGCGCCTTGCTGATGCTGCGAGGACGGTTGGCTTGCCAGTAATGTTCGTGGGTGATGGTCCGCTGCGCACCGAGGTTGAGGCGGCTAATCCAGATGCGATAGTGACGGGATGGGTCACCCCTGCCGATGTGAATCGCGCAATGCGCCAAGCCCGAGCCTTGGTGATGACCTCGAGGTGGTACGAAGCGGCTCCGCTCGTCATCTTTGATGCGCTGGCAGCTGGACTCCCGGTGGTGGTTCCAGACACTTGTGCAGGCCGAGAGTTTGTTGACGACGGTAAGACAGGTTTTGTTTATGAGAGCAGCAATCCGACTGGACTTGAAGCGGCCTTGGAGTTACTCAAAAATGACGAATTGGTGGCTGAGCTTGGCCGGAGCGCCCATGCTCGCCTATGGGCCTCTCCACCAACAATGGAACGCCACGTTGAACGACTGATCGAAGTGTATGGTGAAGTTCTCCGATCACACATTGTGCCTGGCATAGCAATGTAAGTTGCTTGATTCAGTCTATAAAGCTTGCGTCTCTAGGGAGACCTTGGATAACCCCGCGGAGATGGAGCATGTGGTGCCTTGGAAAGTGCTCATCGATCTGATCGAGCCTCACTACCCAGAACCAGCTCCAAGGGCGGCCGTCCGGCCTGTCCGCTTGCCACAATCTCCTGCCGCCGGCACGCGGTGCTGGTCAGCCTTCTGCGTCCTCCGAGCAGAAGGCCTCCCACTTTTTTCGCAGCACCCGTAGTGCTGCCGCCTCCGCCAGGGCCTGAGGTGGGTGACATCTTTCCTGAACCCGGGGGAAGCGGCCCTGAACTCGCGGATCCTGAGCTGCGGTGTGCCTTCGGGGGCTGTCAAGGCCGCGAAACGGTGCAACGTGGGCCAGAGCGCTGCACGCCATCGACCCCATCCCTAGGGTGTTTGCACAGGCAGATGCAAGGCCCTGAAGACGGTGGAAGAGGTGCGGGTGTCACGGACCCATCCCGGGGCACTGCTGCTGGAGGTGAAGCTCCTGGATCGCTCCTCCGGCCGGGCGATCTGCTCGACGGTCTGAGCACCTCGCCATGGCCCGCTCCCTCCCCACCACCAGCGCAGCCGCGGCATCACGGGCACCATGCCGGCCGCCCGCCGCCGGCATGACGTGGATCCCAGGCGGCTCCTTCCAGATGGGATCCGACGCGCACTACCCCGAGGAGGCGCCTGCCCATCGGGTGGTGGTGGACGGCTTCTGGATCGACCGCACGGCGGTGACCAACGCCCAGTTCCTGAAGTTCGTGAAGGCCACCGGCCACGTGACCCTGGCGGAGCAATCCGCCGATCCGGCCCTCTATCCCGACGCCCGGCCGGAACTGCTGCAGCCGGCCTCAATCGTGTTTGTGCCGCCGCCAGGGCCGGTGGCCAAGGGTGATCCCTACCGCTGGTGGCAGTATGTGGCCGGCGCCGACTGGCGCCATCCCGAGGGGCCGGGCAGCTCGATCAAGGGGCGGGAGCGGCATCCGGTGGTGCACATCGCCCATGCCGATGCCCTGGCCTACGCGGCCTGGATCGGCAAGCAGCTACCCAGCGAGGCGGAATGGGAGCGGGCGGCACGGGGAGGCCTGGAGGGCGTGGAATTCGCCTGGGGGAATGAGCTCCACCCCTGCGGCCGGCTGCTGGCCAACACCTGGCAGGGCGACTTCCCGCACTACAACAGCCGCGCCGATGGCTGGGAGCGCACGGCGCCGGTGGGTAGCTATCCGGCCAACGGCTACGGCCTGCTCGACATGATCGGCAACGTGTGGGAATGGACGGACGACTGGTATCAGGAGCACGGCGCCCGGCTTGCGGCCACACAGCAACCGGCCAGCCATGAGCGGGCGAACGACCCTCCAGCCGAGAGCGGGGGCCCACAGGGCTGCTGCGCCGGCCTGCTGCACAACCCCCGCGGCGCCGTCGATGCCGCCGCCAGCATCGATGCCTCCTCCCAGCACGGCAGCATTCCGCGCAGGGTGGTGAAGGGCGGCTCCTTTCTTTGCGCCCCCAGCTATTGCCGCCGCTACAGGCCGGCGGCGCGGATGGCCCAGGGGATCGACACCTCCACCTGCCACCTCGGCTTCCGCTGCATCGTGCGGCCGGCAGCCCAGGGCTGAGGGGCGAGCGCCGCCGCCGCTGGAGATGATCGCGGTGCGGAAACGATGGGCGCGCAGATGGCGCAGCAGCTCCAGCAGACTGCGCTTCACGGGCCCCCCATGCCAGGAGGGGAGCGGATCGCCCTGGGCGCCTGCCGGCACCGACGAACAAGCCCAGGCTTGAACACCATCGAACCGAACGCGATCACAGGTCTTGGGGTGATGGAACCACCGTTCGCCCGGCCTCGCGACAGCGGCGCCAAACGGCGGAAGGACGCTCGCCGTAGCGGTTGAGGAAATCTCGACTGAAGCAGGCCTGGGAGAGATAGCCGCAGGCAAGGGACACCTCTCCAATGCTGCCCCAACGTGCCGGACTCTCCAGCAAGGATCGGGCCTTGGTCAGGCGCTGCCGGCGGAGCCACTGCATGGGGCCGCAGCCGAAACGCCGCTGGAAGGCGAGCTGCAGGGAGCGGCGGCCGTAGTGGCTGCGCTGCTCCATGTCCGAGAGGCTGATGGGCTCGTGGAGGTGCGCCAGCACCCACTCCACCAGCGAGGCATGCACGAAGGGCTCCTCGGCCAGGGCGATGTCCCCACTGGCCTCGAGCAAATCGGGCACCAGCAGCATCACAATGAGGCGGCGGATCAGGTCGTCGAGCCGCAGCATCGGATTCACCTCACCAACGATCGCTACCGTCTGTTCCGCAAAGCTCAGGGCTTCCATCAACAGCCGCTGGCAACGGTCGCGGCGGGCATCGCGTTGGCGATTGAGGATCGTGGGTTGCTCAAGGGCTGCTCGCAGCGGCAGGCCGTCGAATCCCGGGCCGCCGATGGCAAGGGCGACCGGTAGAAGGGTTTCCGGCGGGAAGCTGAAGATCACCCCGGAACAGGTGGTGCAGTGGAGGCGAATACGGCATCGGGCCGCAGGAATGAACAGACAGGAACGGCGGAAGCTGAAGTGACGCTCTTCGACCTGAAAGGTGTTCGTTCCGGCCAGATAGGGAAGCACCAACTGGGCTTCACGCTTCTGCTCCACCTCGCCATCGATCGCCGAACCCCAGGTGGAGAGAAGGGTGAGATCGCCGAGGCGAATGCTGCCGGAACGATTGAAGAAGGCTTCACCCTGCTGCGGATGGTCCCAGGTATGCACCTGTAGCGGCAGAGACGTATCCACCACCGAACCAAAGGCAACGGTGTCCGTGGACGTGAGCGATGCACCCGGAAGCTGGATGAACGGAATGGCCGCCGGGGCATCGGTTGGCATGGCGGAAGATTCATCGGTTGCAGGCTATCTCCCATCCCCAGACGGGGACAGGAAGGCGGTTTCCCATTGGGAATCCGGCGAAGCAACGAGCAGAAAACGCAGCAGATGCTGGGGATGCCAAGGCCTCCAGCCTTGGATACGTTGCCATTAGCGCAACTCCCTACCTGCGATGCCGCTCAACGAATACAAGCCCGGTGCCGCCTTCCCGGGCGTGATCGGCCGCACCGCTGATGTCTCCACGCCGGCCTGGCCGATGCCCAACCGGGCGAAGGAAGGCGCGCCGAACGTGCTGTTCATCGTGCTCGACGACACCGGCTTCGGGCAGCTCGGTTGCTACGGCAGCCCGATCGCCACGCCGAATCTCGATGCCCTGGCCGCCGATGGCCTGCGCTTCAACAACATGCACACCACGGCGCTCTGCTCGCCGTCACGCAGCTGCATGCTCAACGGCCGCAACCACCACTCCAACGGGCTGGCCTGCATCACCGAGGGATCGATGGGCTTCCCCGGCTCCAACGGCATCATCCCCTTCGAGAACGGCTTCCTCTCCGAGATCCTGCTGCAGCACGGCTACAACACCTACGCCGTGGGCAAATGGCACCTCACCCCCGCCGAGCAGACCTCGGCGGCCGGCCCCTACGACCGCTGGCCCCTGGGCCGCGGCTTCGAGCGCTTCTACGGCTTCCTCGGCGGCGACACGCACCAGTACTACCCGGAGCTGGTGCAGGACAACAGCCAGGTGGAACCGCCCGCCACGCCGGAGGAGGGCTACCACCTCACCCCCGATCTGGTGGCGAAGGCCAGGGGGATGATCGCCGACTCCAAGCAGGTGGCGCCCAACAAACCCTTCTTCATGTACTTCTGCACCGGCGCCATGCATGCGCCCCACCACGTGCCGAAGGAGTGGGCCGACAAGTACAAGGGCAAATTCGATGGCGGCTGGGATGCCTACCGCGAGCAAACCTTCGCACGCCAGAAGGAACTGGGCATCGTCCCGCCCGACACCGTGCTGTCACGCCACGACCCCGATGTGCCGGACTGGAACGGCCTCTCGGCCGAGGAGAAACGTCTGTATGCACGGATGATGGAAGTGTTTGCCGGTTTCCTGGAGCACACTGATCATTACATCGGCGAACTGATCAATTTCCTCAAGGAGATCGGTGAATACGAGAACACCATGATCATGGTGATCTCCGACAACGGCGCCAGCTCCGAAGGCGGCCCCACCGGATCGGTGAACGAGGGCAAATTCTTCAACAACGTGCCGGAGAACCTCGAGCAGAATCTCGCCGCCATCGATGACATCGGCGGGCCGAAATACTTCAACCACTATCCCTGGGGCTGGACCCACGCCGGCAACACCCCCTTCCGCCGCTGGAAGCGCGAGACCTACCGGGGCGGCACCAGCGATCCGTTCATCGTGAGCTGGCCCAAGGGCATCGCCGCCCGCGGCGAGGTGCGCTCCCAGTACTGCCATGCGATCGACATGGTGCCCACCGTGCTTGAGGCCCTCGGCATCGAGGCGCCCACGGCGCTACGCGGCGTGACCCAGAGCCCGATCGAGGGCTTCTCCCTCACCTCCTGCTTCGCTGATCCCGGCGCGCCGAGCCTGCATCGCACCCAGTACTTCGAGATGTTCGGCCACCGTTCGCTTTACCACGATGGCTGGCGAGCGGTGTGCCCCTGGCCTGGCACCTCGTTTGTGGAATCGGGGCGACGCTTCGGCGATCCGATCAGCTACGACCAGCTGATCCAGCTCGATGCCCACGGCTGGGAGCTCTACAACCTCCACGACGACTTCGCCGAAACCACCAACCTGGCCGAGGCGGAACGGGAGCGGCTGATCGCCATGATTGGCATGTGGTATGTGGAGGCGGGCAAGTACAACGTGCTGCCGATCGACAGCCGCGGCACCCAGCGCTTCGCGGTGGAGCGGCCCCAGATCACCGCCGACCGGCAGCGCTACGTCTACTACCCCGGCACCCAGATGGTGCCCCTGAATGCGGCGCCACGGGTGCTCAACCGGCCCCATTCGGTGTCGGTGGAGGTGGAGGTGCCGGAGGGTGGCGCCGAGGGGGTGCTGTTCAGCATGGGCGGCAACGATGGCGGTTTTGCCTTCTATGTGCAGAACGGCCAACTCACCTACGGCTACAACTATGTGGCCGAGCAGTTCTTCCGCATCCGCTCCGCCGGCGCCATCCCAGCCGGCCATCACATCGTGAGCGCCGAATTCACCCCCACCGGGCCTGCCGATCTCGCCAACGGCAAGGGCACCCCGGCCAAGGTGGTGCTGTTGCTCGATGGCCAGCCGGTGGGTGAGGGCGAGCTGCCAGTGACGATCCCGCTCAGCCTCGGCCTGGCGGCCGGCGTGGCGGTAGGTGCCGATCCCGGCTCACCGGCGATGCCTGATTACCAGCCTCCCTTCGCGTACGCCGGCCACATCAAACGGGCGCTGGTGGATGTGAGCGGCACGCCGGTGGTGGATCTGAAGGAACAGATGCGCCAGATCCTGGCCCGCCAGTGAGGGCAGGTCTGGCGCGGCGGCTCCGCTTGCTGGGGGCAGGCCTGGCGGCTGTCGCGATCGCCTATCTGGTCACCCGCCATCTGCAGGCCCTGCCCTCCACCTTCCTCACGGCGGTGTTGCTGGCGGGGGGGTCGGTGGCCAGCGGCCGCACCCGCACCCCCTGGCGCTGGTGGACGGTGATGGGGACCTGTTGCGGCGGCCTGCTGGGCACGGCGATGGTGGTGGCCCAGAAGATCCACAACACCGATCCCCAGGCCGGCCTCCGCCTGCGGCTGGCGATGGTGGGCTGCCTGATGGTGGCCGGTGCCATCGGGGGCCGCAGCTTCAGCCTCGATGTGGGCGAACCCGACCGCCGGCGCCCCAAGGACACATTGCGCTCCGCCAGTGCCCTCACCACCGGCATCTTCGCCACCCTGGTGACCTTCACCTTCCTGCATTCAGGCCTGGATCAGGCGCGGATGGTGTCAAGCCGGCTGAGCACCTCACTCACGATTCTGGTGCTCAGCCTCAGCGGCCCGGGCTGGGTGGCCCATCAGCTCAGCGAGGGCTTGCGGCACCGGCGGGAGCTGGGGGCCCACCCCAAGCGTGAGTTCGATCGATCGTCATGAGCGGCAGATGAACGCCCATCAGCACAAGCTGTATTGGGCACATTTTGCTGATCAGTCATATGCAAACTGCATGCATAAACTGCATGCATAAACTGCATGCATAAACTGCATGCGCAAACTGCATGCGCAAACTGCATGCACAAACTGACACCTACAAGCCAACGATGGATCCAGGATCATTTCATTTTGTCAAATTCAGGGCCTGTCAATCCAGGCAATAGATCATCAGTACCTGACCAATAAAGCCCTTCACTGATCTTCCATCACAACGGCATGACAACCTCCCCCTTGCGCCATTGCTTTCTCGTTTCCCTGGCCAGTCTCGGCTTGGTCAGTGGAGCGATCGCCAAGTCACCGGCTCCATCGGGCGTTCAACCGGGAGGTGTGGTCCTGACCCAGGTGCAAGGCACCAGGCTCGGGCCTCTTCAGCTGGAGAACGGCTACCCCACCGCCGCCACCGCCCAGAAGCTCTACGACGAACTCGACCTGCAGCGCGCCACCCAGGCCTACCTCTGGGCTCTGCCGGCGGTGGGCTACAAGGCCCTCTACGACGCCCAGGCGAGAACCATGGGCGTGCGTAATGGCGATGTGCTGCTCTACCGCACGCTCCAGGACAAAGCGGGGATGCTCACCCCCAACATCACCACCCTCTACGCCTTCAGTTTCTGGGATCTGGCCGCCCAGGGGCCGCTGGTGGTGGAGGTGCCGGCCGGGTTGATCGCCGGTGGGGTGATGGACATCTGGCAGCAGCCGGTCACCGACATGGGCCAGACCGGGCCCGACAAAGGCACCGGTGGCAAGTACCTGATCCTTCCCCCCGGTGGGCCGGAGGTGGTGGCGCCGGGCTACAGGATCTTCCGCTCCCCCAGCAACCAGGTGTGGTTCGGCACCCGCGGCCTGGCACCGGACAAGGCCGTGGCCGAGGCCACGGTGCGCCAGCACCGCCTCTACGGCTGGAACCAACGCGCCAACCCGCCGGCCACCGGGTACAACGAAGTGGGTGGTCGCCCCTGGCAATCGGCCCAGCCCACCGACCTCAAGTACTGGCGCCTGCTCAGTGAGCTCTATGCCAATGAGCCCGTCGCCCCCCGAGACCGCATGATGTTCGGGATGCTGGCGCCGCTGGGCATTGCGCCGGGCCAGGCCTTCAACCCCGATGCCCGCCAGGCGCGGATCCTCGGCGAGGCGGCCCAGCTGGGCGATCTGATGGCCCGCACCATCGCCTACGAGAAGCGCACCCCCGGCGCCACGGTGTATCCCAACAAGCACTGGGAGTACGCGGTGCTGTTCGACCTTGACCAGGAATCGCCCGACAAGCGCCGCGTGCAGTTCGACGAGCGCAGCTCCTGGTTCTACGAGGCGATCGGCATGTCGGTGGGGATGCAGGGCAGGATTCTGGGCTTCGGCCAGGTGTATCTGGAGGCCTCGAAGGACGCCCGGGGCCAGTGGCTTGATGGCGGCCGCACCTACCGGATGCGGGTGCCGGCCGGCGCACCGGTGAAGCAGTTCTGGTCGATCACCCTGTATGACAACCTCAGCCGTGGGCCTGTGATCACGCCGCAGGGCGCCGCCGATCTCAGCTCCCGCAAACCGGATCTGGTGGCCAACGCCGATGGTTCGGTGGACGTGTTCTTCGGGCCGGTGAAGCCCGCCGGCGCCACCAACTGGATCCAGACGATCCCGGGCAAGGGCTGGTTTGCCTACTTCCGCTTCTACGGACCCACCGAGGCCTACTTCAGCAAGGCCTGGCAGCTGAACGACATCGAACCCCTCAAGCCTTGACGGCAACCCTCCCGACATCTCAATTCCGCGGCGTTGTGCCCTCGCCCGATGAGGCCAGGGCCATCGCCAAGGAGGCCTGGCTCTATGCCTTTGCGCCGCTGCAGGGGGATCAGACCTTCAGGGATCAAATCCAGAACAAGGCGTTCCCTGGGAGGGATTCTTCGGCACCTGAGAGGAGCTGGGGCCTGACCACCTCACCTTCCGCGCCATGGGAGCCATGCTGGGGATCTAGGGGAACAGCAGTGAAGAGGTCTTCTACGCCAGCCCACAGACGGGAGCCGATGGCAAGGTGCTCGATGGTTGCAAACGATGGGTGATGCATTTTGAGCCGGTCTATTTGCCACCGGCAACGGAGTTTTGGTCGATAACGATGTACAAGCTGCCGGAGCTCTTGCTCGTGGAAAATCATCTGAACCGCTAGTTAATTGGCGATCGCACACCAGGCCTCAGGCGCGGAGCTGATGGATCCCTGGAGACCTACATCCAGAATGAGAATCCAGGTGCCGAAAAGCCTCGAACTGGCTGCCCGCGCCTGCCGGCCCCTTCTTCTTCGTGGCCCGTCTGTATCGCCCCAAGGATCTAGTCTTGAAGGGAACATGGAAGCTGCCTCGCTTGAGGGAGGCCATTGGAAAACAATCCCGCAAGCCCCTAGGGCAACGAGCTGTTACGCGGGGAAAGCCGGCCAAGAATCCATTTGAGTAGAAGGAGGGTGGCAAGCAGCAGAGCCACCCCTGAAGGAATGGATTGCTTGTACAATCCCCGCTTGCTGAGTGGAGATTCTTCAATTCAGATGCAATGGAGGTAAGGCACTACCATTCTCAACTGTCCGGAAGTCATGAAGAGATGAATGGGGTCGCGGAAATCCGGGGTTTAGCCCAACTGGGCCCATGTGCCCTGTTCAGCATGGCTGTGGCTGTGGCTGTGGCTGTGGCTGTGGCTGTGGCTGCGGCAGGCAGTGCTGCTGTCGCGGCTGAGTCAGCGCCCCGTGCCCCCTTCGGTGCGGCCTGGTCTGCCGTTCCCTGCTCCACCTTCAACCTGCCGGCCTCGGTGGCGGCGCAGTCGGACTGCGGCTATGTGACCGTTCCCGAACAGCACGGGGAGTCCCGCGGACGCACCATCCAGCTCGCTGTTGTGCGAACCCGCAGCACCGGAGCCAACCCGGCGGGCGATCCCCTGTTTGTGGAGCAGGGTGGCCCGGGCGACTCCACCATCGCTGACATCGCCGCTGGTGGCTTGCCCAACTTCCCCCAGCTCGCGGCGCTGCTGAACACCCGCGATCTGATCTTCGTGGAGGAGCGGGGAACACGCTATTCCAAGCCCTTTCTCTCCTGTCCAGAGCTGAATGCCCACCTGATCGCCGTGGCGAAAGGGCAGGGGAACTACACCGACGCCAGCTGGATCAGGGGCTGCAACGCTCGCTTGAAGGCCCAAGGCATCAATCCCAGTGCCTTCAACACCCGTGAGAATGCGGCCGATATCTATGCCGTAGCCGAAACCCTGGGCTACCCGCAGTTCAACTACTACGGCGTTTCCTACGGCACATTGCTGGGCCAGTACGTGGTCGCCCAGGCTCACCAGCACAAGCCCAAGCTGCGCAGCGTGATCCTCGATGGCGTGGTGAGGCCCGATCTGGATTTCAACCTGGCTTCGGGTCACACCATCAGCTATGCCCTGCGCAATGTGTTCCACGCCTGCGCGCAGGATCAGCGATGCAGCTCGGCCTATCCCAATCTGGAGCAGAAGTTTCTGGCGATCGTGGATCAGCTCAACCGGAAACCTGTGCCACTCACCCTCACCATTCCCTCCAGCAAGCAAACCTTCACCACCCAGCTGGATGGCAATGCCTTCGTCACGGGCATCGTGCCCTACCTGGCCCGGCCCTATTCCGGTGAAACAGCCCGCGGCAGTTCCCTGCCCAAGTTCATCCAGGCAGCCAGCCAGGGAAACTTTGCCTGGGTTGCCGAATCCCTCTCCGATCTGGAACCCAGGGGGGCCAAAGAGATGTATCACACCGTGGTGTGCGCCCGGGCCCAATCCTTTCAGCTGAAGCCCAACCAGGCCCTGCCACTGCCCTATCCGCAGCTGGTCCCCCTGGGGATCCGCGAAGCTGAAGCGGTGTCGAATGCCTGTGCCGTTCTCCAGGTGGAGCAGAAACCGCCCATTGTGATCGCCAACCCCCAGATCCCCACCCTGCTGCTGAATGGCAGCTACGACCCCGTCACACCCCCTCCCTATGGAGAGGCCCTGGCCCGATCGTTCACTACCGCCTATGGGTTCACCTTCCCCGGAGTGGGCCATGGGGCGCTGTTCACCCCCAAGGACATGGCGGCGGCAGCCTGTGTAACTACGATCGCCACCGACTTCCTGGCGAACCCGAAGCAAACGCCCGACAGCCGCTGCCTGACCCAGATCAAGCCCACCTTCGTGGTTGAGTAATCAACCACACTCAGGCTGTTGATGGCCGCCGGAGCGGCTCACTCCTCGTCCGATGCGCCGGCAGGAATCAGCTTGATCTGCTTGCGCCCCAGCTTGATCTCGAGCTCATCACCAGGCGCCAGCCCCAGCTGGGCGATGTAGGTCTTGCCCACCAGCAGGTTGCCGTTGAACTGCACCGTAGCCACATAGGTCGGCTTGCGGCCCACCTTCCCCCGTTCGGTGCCGCCAGGCTCGCCGAGGCTGAGGCCCTTGGCCTGCAGCAGCGCCTCATAGAAGGCGGTGAAGTTGAGCCGTTTACCGCCATCCTTTCTGGCGCTCACGTAGCCGCACTGCCTCACCAGCTCCGAGCGGGACACATCTCCCAGCTCCTTCACCTTGGCCAGCAGTTCTGATCCCGTGAGCATCCTTTTCCGTGCGGTTTGACCATCCTCATCGGGATCGGATCGGCCCTGCGAAACCGCTGCCGATCGCACCCTCCAGGGGACAATCCAGAATCGCATCCATGCCGGCATTTGCCTATCAGCATTACCACGGTATTGCTGTGGGCAGGCGCGCCGGATCGCGCACCGGATCACGCAGCAAACGAAGGCCATTGGCGATCACCAGCAGGCTGGTGCCCGTGTCGGCAAACACTGCCTGCCACATGGTGGCGCTGCCCAGCAGCGTGAGCACCAGGAAGGCCCCCTTGATGCCCAGCGCCAGCACGATGTTCTGCCACAGCACCGCCCAGGTGCGGCGCGACAGCAATACCAGATCCACCAGCCGCAGCGGGTCGTCGTCCATCACCACCACGTCGGCCGCCTCCATGGCGGTGTCACTGCCGGCGGCCCCCATCGCCACCCCCACGGCAGCCCCGGCCAGGGCGGGGGCATCGTTGACGCCATCCCCCACCATGCCTGTGGGGGCCTGGCGCTGCAGTTCGGCAACCAGGGCCAGCTTCTGCTCCGGCAGCAGCTCGCTGTGCACCTGATCGATGCCCAGTCGCGCCGCCATCACCGCCGCCGTGCGGGCGTTGTCGCCGCTGAGCATCACCGGCTTCAGCCCCAGCCGCTTCAGCTGGCTGATCGCGGCCGCCGCGGTGGGCCGCGGCTGGTCGGCCACGGCAATCAGCGCCAGCACCCCCTCGCCATCGGCCAGCAGGCTGACGCTGCGGCCCTGCCCCTCATGGCGCAGCATCGCCGCCTCCAGGGCCGGGCTGCACAGGCCCAGCTCGTGCACCCAGCGGTGATTGGCCAGCCGCAGCGCCCGGCCCTGAATCCGCCCCGCCACGCCGCGGCCCGGCTGTGATTCCAGCTGCTCCACCGCCTGGCGCTCGCCCGGGATGGCGGCGGCAATGGCTCGGCTGATCGGGTGGTCGGAGCAGCTGGCCAGGGAGGCGGCCCACTGCCGCGTGCACGCATCCGGCACCCCAGCCGCCACCGGCTCAAAGGCCTCCAGCGTGGGGCGGCCGGTGGTGAGGGTGCCGGTCTTGTCGAAGGCCAGGGTTCGCAGGCGGCGGGCCTGCTCCAGGTAGAGGCCGCCCTTGATCACGATGCCGCGGCGGGCGGCGGCGGTGAGAGCACTCACCAGGGTGACCGGCGTGGCGATCACCAGGGCACAGGGGCAGGCGATCACGAGCAGCACCAGCGCCCGATACACCGCCTCCAGCGGCGTGAGCCCTAGCAGGGGCGGGGAGAGCAGGGCCACCGCCAGGGCCAGCACGAACACCGCCGGCGTGTAGCGGGAGGCAAAACGATCCACGAAGCGCTGGATCGGCGCCCGCGAGGCCTGGGCCTCCTCCACGGCGTGAATGATGCGGGCCAGGGTGCTGGCCGATGCCGGAGCCGTGACCCGGATCACCAGCCCGCCGAAGCTGTTCACCGTGCCGGCGAACACCGGATCGCCCGGCCCTTTCTCCACCGGCAGGCTCTCGCCGGTCACCGGTGCTTGGTTCACCGCACTGCTGCCGCTCTCCACCACGCCATCGAGGGGGATGCGCTCGCCGGGATCCACCCGCAGCCGCCCGCCCACGGCCACCGCCCCGGCGGCCACCAGCTGCCACTGGCCGTCGGGCTGCTCCAGGCGGGCCTGTTCGGGCGCCAGCTCCAGCAGGCGGCTGATCGCCGCCCGGGCCCGATCGGCGGCCCGGGCCTCCAGGGCCTCGGCCATCGCGTAGAGCGCCATCACCATGGCGGCCTCGGGCCAGTGACCGATCAGGAAGGCGCCGCTCACCGCCACGGTCATCAGGGCGTTGATGTTCAGCCGCCCCTGCCGCAGCGCCGCCAGGCCCTTGCCGTACACCGGCAGGCCGGCCAGGGCAATCGCCAGAACCACCAGGCCGATCTCGAGTGCGTCCCCCCACCAGGCGGCCGGCAGCAACCCATGCAGCAGCTCCGCCGCCAGCGCCAGCACCAGGGCCGCGATCAGGCGGGGCCAGCCCACCGCGCGGGCCGCAGGCGGGGCGGCTCCACCCCCATCCAGCCGCTCCGGCGGATAGCCGAGGCTGCGCAGGATGGCTTCGGCCCGGGCCAGGGCAGGGGCATCGGCGCAGATGGCGAGGCTGCGGCTGGCCAGCTGGAGGCGCAGGGTGGCGATGCCCGACACGGCCTGCAGGGCCTGGCGGATCTCGTTTTCCTCCGTGGCGCAGTCCATGGCCTGGATGCGCCAGAGCACTTCGCGGGCGGCGGGCCGGCCCCCATCCGACGCTCCAGGGGCCATGGCCTCAGCCATCAGCCAGGCCGGCGACGCTCACTCTTCGTCGATTCCACCCACCGGAACCAGCTTGATCTGCTTGCGACCGAGCTTGATCTCAAACTCATCGCCTGGTTCCAGGCCCAGCTGGGCGGTGTAGGCCTTGCCCACCAGCAGGTTGCCGTTGAACTGCACCTTGGTGACATAGCTCAGGCTGCGGCCCGCCTTGCCGCGGACCTTGCCGCCGCCATCGCCCAGGGTCATGCCCTTGGCCTCCAGCAGGGCCTCATAGAAGGCGGTGAAATTGAGTCGTTCGCTGCCGTCCTTCTTGGTACTCACATAGCCGCACTCACGCACCAGTTCAGATTTGGTGCCATCGCCGAGTTCCTTAACCTTGGCGAGCAGCTCTGATCCCGTCAGCATCATTGAAAGGGGCGCTGCTTTGAAGTTAACGCACCGGGTGTCATTGTCGAGGCGGCAGCTACTTCTGACCCCGGCCCGGCGATCGGTTGTTGTGCAGCAACCCGCTGCAGCCATGGCGGCTTGGGTTACCCGAGAGCCATCCGTTCGGCCCGCGCTGCCGCCTCAGGGCTGGGGCCGCTCCGCATCAGGGGCGCCCTCCTCCGGTGGCGGTGGCGGTGGGGGCGGCACCGGCAGGGGCTGCTCCTCGGTGGGCGGGGTGGGTTCGGTGGGCACCGGCGCGGTGGTGTCCTCCGGCTGGGGCGGTTCCGTGACCACCGCCTCCCGCTCCAACCGCTCCAGCCGGCGACGCAGCTGCCGGGCCTCCCCGGCCGCGAAGCTGCGCTGCGGGATGGCACTGAGCTCCTCGGTGGCCACCGCCAGCTGGCTGGCCCGCTCCTCGCCGCTGCTCGCGCCCGCCGCATCGAGGGCCCGCAGGGCCCGCTCCAGCCGCAGCTCATCGTCCTTCTCCGCCGCCAACACGGCCCTGGCGTCGCGCGCCACCTGGTCGAGCTGCAGGCGGCGCTGCTCCTGCACCGGCCTGAGCCGGGCACCGCTGAGGCCGAGCAGCTCCCGCTCCAGGCTGATCAGGGCCTGCTCGTAGGAGCGCAGGTCGCTGGCCTGGCGCAGCTCGAGTTCAGCCTGCTCCGCCGCCTGCAGCGCCTGCACCACGCCGCCGGTCATCTGCACACCGCCGCACAGCCCCACCAGGGCGCACAGGTCGGTGCCGCGCAGGGCCACCACCCCCGCCGCCACCGCCACCGCCGTGGCCAGGCTGAGCAGGGCCAGCCGGAACAGGGGCAGCCGCGGTTCCGGCGCCCGCACTGGCTCCGGCAGCCGCACCGGCGGCGGCGCGGGGCGCCGGGCTGCCCTGGCCGGGCGGGGCGAGGGTGGGGGCGGCAGTGGATCCGGGGCCCGGGGCGGGGCGGCGGCAGGGTCTGGGGCGCGAGTGGCGGGGACTGGGGCAGGACTGGCGAAGACGGAAGAGGAGGAGGAGGCGGCGGATGAGGCGGCGGCGGCGGAAGAGGAGGCCTGGGGATCCGGCTGCCACGCCGCTTGCGGCGGCAGATCCAGGAAGCCATCCAGCAGGGCGGCGATCGCCGCCATCACCTGGGGCGAGAAGGTGAGCGCCATCTCCTGGACAAGCAGGTCGCGCTGCACGGCGCCCCCGCCGCTGCCGGCCCGGGGAATCAGGGCCTGAAAGGCGGGCCGGCACACCAGGTCCTTCAGGGGCAGCAGCAGCTCCTGGCGCTCCGCCGCCAGGTCGGCCGCCACCGCCTGCAGGCGGGCCGGGGTGGAGATGGTGCCCTTGCTCTGGCGCAGGGTGTGGGCCAGGCGCTGGCCCAGCTCCCGCCACTGCGACTGCCCGCTCCCCGCCACCCACTGCACAACGCGCACTGGCCCCAGCATGGCCTGGCACTGGCCGTCAGCCGCGGGCCGCGGCCGCCGCCATGTACTGCCCCCACAGCTGGGCCACCAGGGCGCCACTGGCCGCCGCCGCCGGCCGGTTGTCGTCATTGCCCATCCAGATCGCCGTCACCAGATCCATGGCAGGCGAGTAGCCGATGAACAGCACATCCACGCCGTCGTTGGTGGTGCCGGTCTTGCCGCGGGCATCGGCCACCACCGCCGCCCCCCGCCCCGTACCGCGCACCACCGCCGCCCGCAGCATCCGGTCCATCGCCGCGGCATGGTCGGCGCTCAGCACCTGGCGCGGCCGCTCGCCGCGAGCCACGGTCACCCCCCGCTCGGGGCAGTCGTCGAGGCTCTGCAGCGACTGGCAGATCCCCAGGTCGTAGATGCGGGTCACCCCGTGCATCGGCACCCAGCGGCCGCCGTTGGCCACCACCGCGTAGGCCCGCGCCAGTTCGTACAGGTAGGTTTCGCGGCCGCCGAGCATCGCCGAGTGGTCGGCATCCAGCGGCGTGCTGATGCCCAGCTGCCGGGCCACCCGAATCACCTGGTTCAGTCCCGCCCGATCCGCCAGCCGCAGCGCCACCACGTTCTCCGAGAGCGCCAGCCCATCGATCACACTGATCGGGGCGCCCCCCTGGCGGCAGCCGGCCACGTAGCCCAGGGCCGAGCAGCCCACCATCTCCTGCTCCCCCACGCCGGCCTGCAGGGCGGCCAGGAAGGGGAACAGCTTGAAGGTGGAGCCGGGCTGGCGCAGGGCCTGCACCCGGTCGAAGCTGGAGCGCTCGTAGTTGCCGCCGCCCACGTAGGCCAGGATTTCCCCCGTGCTGGGCCGCAGGCTGATCAGCGCCCCCTGGCCCAGCCCCGCCGCCGCCGCCGGACCCTCCAGAAAACGGCGCAGCTGCGCCTGGGCCAGGGCCTGCAGCTCCGGGTTGATCGTGCTCACCGCCACGTAGTTGCCCCCCTCGGTGCCGGCCAGGTTGAGGCCGAAGCGCCGCCCCTCCAGTTCCCCCTTCACGTAGTCGGAGAAGAACGGATAGCTGCTGATCGGCGAGTCGCGGCAGGCGGAGGGGTCGATGTTCAGGGGTTGGCGCTGGGCGTCCCGCAGGCCCTGGTCGCTGAGGTAGCCCTGGCCGTGCATCAGCGCCAGCACCAGGTTGCGGCGCTTCACCGGCAGCCAGGGGCCGGTGCGCACCGCCTCGATCCGCTCCTGGTCGCGGGGGCTGAGCTGGCCATGGCGCCGGAGCAGGGTCTGCTCCAGTTCCGCCGCCTCCTGCTGCTGGCTGGGGGCATGGCAGGGGCTGTAGCCGTTCGGACTGGGCAGCAACCCCACCAGGAAGGCCGCCTCGGCCCCATCCAGATCCCGGGCCGACTTGCGGAAATAGAGCTGGGCCGCCTGCTCGAAGCCGTCGGTGCCGAGCCCCAGGTGGGCCCGGTCGAGGTACATCTTCAGGATGCGGTTCTTGCTGTAGCCCACCTCCAGCTGCAGGGCCACCCACAGCTCGCGCAGCTTGCGGGCGACGCTCACGTCACGGCCCACCTCGGGGTAGTAGAGCCGTGCCACCTGCTGGGTGAGCCCACTGCCGCCGCCCGTGCCCAGCAGGGCGGAGCGCAGCGTGCCGAACAGGTCGATGCCGCTGTTCCAGCCGAAGCGGGCCTCCTCCGAGGCCAGCAGAGCCTGGCGCAGAGGCAGGGGGTAGTCGGCCAGCGATGGCAGGGCCGTGGCCGATCCCTGAGGGGCGTCGATCTGGCGGCCGTCGGACGAGAGGATCTTCACCGGGCCATCGATCACCCGGATGCGGGAGCCGCCGGCCACGGTGGCCGCCAACAGCATCCCCGTGGCCAGCAGCGCCGAGCCTGCCAGGCTGGCGATGCCCAGCCCGTGCACCCCCAGCTCCAGGGCACTGCGGCGGTGCTCATAGCGCAGCACGGGCGCATCCCCCTTGAGCGAGGAGCCGAGCACCACTTCATCGCCATGCCGCAGGGTGATCGAGCGGATGCGCCGGTCGCGGTGAAACAGGCCGTTGGTGGAGTCGTAATCCACCAACGTGGGGTCGCGGTGGCTGGCGCGCCGCCGCTCGAGGATGGCGTGCACCCGGCTGAGGCTGGGGGAATCGAGCGCCAGCTCGCAGGCCGGGTCGCGGCCGATGCGGAGCCGCCCCTCCCCCACCGGCAGCCGCCGCACCAGCTGCTCTCCCTGCCACAGCTCCACGCTGGCCTCGTGCTGGCGCAGGTTGTGCCAGGCCTGGCGGATGGCCGCCGCCCGGCCGGCCAGGGGACCGCTGGCGCAGGCCTGCCCCAGCTGGAGCCAGTGGCGCAGCCGCGAGGAGGTGGGGGGTGGGGGGAACGCCTCCATGGAGGGGCGGCTGGCAACCCGGGACGGGCCCCACGCTACGGACCTAGCCTGGCGCCATTCGCTGGATCAGGCCGTGGCGCAGCCGCGTGATCCCTGGGAGCCCTTCCGCTTCTGGTTGGCCCTCACGCTGGCCGTGTACGCCCTGCGGGCGGTGTTCGTGGCCCAGCTGCCCGGCGCCATCCCGGGCTGGGTGCTGCTGGCGCTGCTGCTGGTGGCCCTGGCCCTGGCCGCCAAGGCCCTGCTCTTCCCCGGCCGGGTGCGGCCCTACCGCGAGGGGGACGGTGGCTGGTGGAACGACCTGCGCGACGACGGGCGGCTGTGGTGGAAGCGTCGCCGGGGTGAGGAATGAGCGAAACCGCCCTGCTGCAGCTGCGCGATGCCCCCGAGAAGTGCCTGCGGCTCCACCCGGACCGGCCCCTCACCATCGGCAGGGCCAGCGGCAACCTGCTGGCCCTGCCCGCCCAGGAGGCAGTGTCCGACCACCACGCCGTGGTGCGCTTCTCCCGCCGCCATGGCTGGCTGGTGTGCGACTGGCAGAGCCGCGACGGCACCTTTCTGGAGGGGGAGCGGGTGCAGCGCTGCCGGCCCCTCGGCGATGGCGACGAGATCCGCCTCGGCCGCAGCGGCCCCGTGCTGGTGTTCCGGCTGCCGGCGGCGACGATCGCGGCCCCACCGAGCGCCACAATCGCCTCGATCGCGATCGGGGGCGAGGCCATCCGCCTTGACCAGATCCGCTCCGCCGTGGTGGAGAGCGAGCCCCGCTTCCCCCACATCTTCAGCTGGTGGGTGCTGCTGAGCGTGGCACTGCTGCTGCTGCTGCCCATCCGCATCGGCCCCATCTGGATCTTCTGGCCCCTGCAGATCGCCGTGCTGGTGGCGTGCGTGCTGCTCGGCTCCCGCCAGCAGCACACCCTGCAGGTGGACCTGCGCGACGGCCAGGCCCGCCGCCACCGCTTCGCCAACCGCCGCACCGCCCTGGCCCACCGCAACGGCATCCGCCAGGCGATCGGGTCCGGCGCGGCCGCAGCGGCCCAGGCCCCGCTGCGATGACCTGGATCCTGCCCGAGGGCAGCCGGCTCTCCCTGGCCGGCCTGAGCGCGCCCCTGCGGGTGGTGCGCGGCATCGGCAGCGGCAGCCAGGGGCAGGTGTACGAGGTGGAGCTGGCCGGCGAACGGCTGGCGCTCAAGTGGTATTTGCCGGCCTGCATCGCCCGCGATCCGGGCCTGGAGCGCCGCCTGGCCGCCGCCATCAGCAGCGCTTCCCCCAGCCCCAGCTTCCTCTGGCCCCTGGCCCTGCTGCGGCCCACGGCCGAGTCGCGGCACCTGCTGCGCTGCCGGGAGCCGGGCTTCGGCTACCTGATGAACCTGCGGCCGGCGGGCTTCGTGGGAGCAGTGGAGCACTACGGCGGCCGGGTGGACCTCAGCCTGCGCAGCGTGCTGCGGGCCTGCCTGGAGCTCGCCGATGGCTTCCACGCCCTGCACAGCCGCGGGCTCTGTTACAAGGACATCTCCCTGGGCAACCTCTTTCTGGAGCCCGGCAGCGGCCGCATCCTCATCTGCGACAACGACAACGTGGATGTGGATGGCCAGGCCCCGGGCGCCGTGCTCGGCACGCCGGGGTTCATCGCGCCGGAGGTGCTGATGGGGCGCGCCCGGCCCAGCGCCAACAGCGACCTCCATTCGCTGGCGGTGCTGCTGTTCCGCCTGCTCACCCGCCATGACCCCTTCCGCGGTGCCATGGAGCTGGCGATCCGCTGCCTCGATGAGCCCGCCCGGCGGCAGCTCTACGGCGAAGACCCGGTGTTCATCTTCGATCCCCACGACCCGCGCAACCGCCCCGATCCCGAGCTGCACAGCGCGGCCCTGCTCACCTGGCCGATCTATCCGGCCGAGTTGCAGGCCTTGTTCCTCCAAACCTTCGGGCCGGGGCTGGCCCACCCCGGCCGCCGGGTGCTCACCGGCCAGTGGCAGCACGAACTGGCCCGCACCCTCGACCGGCGCCAGCTCTGCCCGGCCTGCGGCCAGGAGAACTTCCGCAGCCACCAGAGCCCCGCCCCGCCCTGCTGGCACTGCGGTGCCGCCCTGCCCGCCCCCCTGCGCCTGCAGTTGCCCCGCGGCGAGGTGGTGGTGGCCGCCGGCACCACCCTGCACCGCCATCACTTCGATCCCCTGCTGCCGCCCCAGATCGACCAGCCGGTGGCCGAAGTGGTGGCCCACCCCACCGATGCCGGCATCCTGGGCCTGCGCAACTGCGGCACCCAGCCCTGGCAGGTGACCCTGCTGCGGGGCCAGCGGCTGGCGGTGGAACCGGGCCGCAGCTGCAACCTCGCCGCCGTGGCTGAACTGATCAGCCACGATGGCCCGATCCGCATCCCCCGCTGAGCCCCACTGCCCCGCAGAGCCCCACAGCCCCGCTGCCCCGCCGATGCCCTCCTTTCCCTCCGTGCGCCTGGCCAACCGGCCCCTGCACTTCATCTACCTCTGCGACTGCTCCGGCTCGATGGCCGCCCAGGGCAAGATGCAGGCGCTCAACCAGGCCATCCGCCAGTCGCTGCCTGGCATGGCCCGGGTGGCGCGGGAGAACCCCGAGGCCCGCGTGCTGGTGCGGGCGGTGCGCTTCGCCGACCGCGCCCACTGGCACATCGCCGAGCCCACGCCGGTGGAGCAGCTGCACTGGCAGGACCTGCAGGCCGGAGGGGTGACGGCGATGGGGGAGGCCCTGGAGCTGGTGGCCGGCCAGCTGGCCTCGCCGCCGATGGAGGAGCGGGCGCTGCCGCCGGTGCTGGTGCTGATCTCCGACGGCCAGCCCACCGACGACTTCGAGGCGGGGCTGGCCCGCCTGCTGCGCCAGCCCTGGGCCCAGAAGGCCGTGCGCCTGGCCATCGCCGTCGGCCATGACGCCGACCAGGAGGTGCTGCAGCAGTTCATCGGGCCCGAACCCAGCAGCGCCCGCGCCGGCGCCGAGGTGCCCGGCGCCAGCGGCGAGATGCCGCGGCACCAGGTGGCCGCCCCGAGCCGCTCGGCGCGGCGGCCCCTGCAGGCCAGCAATGCCACGGCCCTGGCCCAGTACATCCAGTGGGCGTCCACCGCGGTGGTGGGTGCCGCCTCCATGCCAGCCAGCCGGATACACCAGGCCGGCGAGCCGGCCGGCAGCATCCCCCTGCCGGATCTGCCGCCCACCCTGCTCGACCCGATCGGCGACGTGGGGCCCGTGGTGTGGTGAGCGGGGGCTGGGCGCCGGCCTGGCACTGCACCGTGATCGGTGCGGCCCACCGGCGCAGGGGGGTGGTGTGTCAGGACGCCTCGCTAGTGCGCCGGCTGCGCAGCCCGACCGGTGCCAGCCTGCAGCTGCTGGCTGTGGCCGACGGCCATGGCGGCCAGCGCTACCGCTTCAGCGACACCGGCAGCCGCCTGGCCTGCGAGCAGGCTGCCGTGGCGGTCCAGGCCGCCCTGCGCTCCACCCCCCTCGACAACCCGGACGCCTGGCGGCGGCAGCTGAGCCACGGGCTGCCGGCTGCCATCCAGGCCGGCTGGCTGCAGGCGGTGCAGCGCCACTGGCAGGGGCAGGCGGCGGCCGGTGGCCAGCCCTTCCACGCCTCCCTCTACGGCAGCACCCTCGGCCTGGTGCTGCTGGCACCGGGGTGGTGGGGCTGCACGGGGCTGGGGGACTGGGACCTGGTGCAGGTGGGCGGTGACGGCGCCGGCAACCTGCTGAGCGAGGAGGCCGGCCACCCGGCCGCCGGCGAAGCCACCGCCAGCCTCTGCCTCACGGCCGCCGGGCCCCTCTGGGCCCAGCGGGCCCGCCTGCAGCCCCTGGAGGCCCCGGAGGCTGGCTTCGCCCTGGTGCTCAGCACCGATGGGGTGCGCAAGTCGTGCGCCACCGACCGGGACTACCTGGAGCTCTGCAGCCAGTTGGTGCAGTTGGAGGACAGCCCGGGGCTGGCCCAGGGCCTGGCCGAGATCAGTGCGGGCGGCAGTGGCGATGACCTCTCAATCGCCGTGGGGCGCCGCTGCGACCCCTCCCCCCCGCGCAGCAGGCCGATGGCCAGCCTGCTGCTGCCGCTCGCTCTGGCCCTGGGGGCCGCCGCCTGGCTGGCCTGGCCGCAGCCCTGGAGCTGGTTCACGGCACGTCGATCGCCCGCCGGCAGCCCCAAACCGCTCGACCCCCGGCCCTGGATCCGCCGGGAGGCGGAGCGGCTGTGCCGTACTCCAGAGCTGATCGCCGCCAGCCTGGCGCAGCGAAAGGAGCAGTTCCGCCAGCTGGAGGCCGGCGGCCTCTCCCGCCAGGGGCTGCTGGCCGCGGCCCCCCAGGACCCGCTGGGGGCGCTGGTGGGCTGGAGCCAGCCCGCTGCCGCCCCCCGGCCGTTCCCCCCGCCCGGCAGCTGTGCCGCCCTGGACCAGGCCCTGGACCAGCGCTGGCGCGAGCTCGAGCAGGCAGACCGCGGGACCCCAGCCAGCCCGGCCCCGCCTGCCGGTCCACGGCCCGCCCCGCTTCCGGCATTCGATGGGGCGGCTGATGGTGCGGCCGATGAGGTGGCGGTGCAGGCGATCGCCAGCGTGCGGGGGCTCTACCGGGAACGCGCCACCGGCCCCGCAGGCACGCCATCCGGGCGGCTGCACCGGGCCACGGCCGACCAGTTCGATCCCACCTTCTTCGCCCAGTTCAAGCGGGTGGACGTGGGCGCTTTCGAGGTGATCGGCCGCACCGGCTCGCGCGTTGCTCTCCAGGGGGTGGTGACCTGGGTCTACCCGGATGGCACCAGCCAACGGGAAACCCGCAGCTATGCCGTGGACACGGCGAAGGAACCTCCCCAGATTGTGCACAGCGGCTTCGGCCGAGTGATCAACCCGAGGCAATAGGCGAAGCATTGGCCGGCTGCAACAAACTGACAGCCAGGACGTCGCAGCCCCCGGAAGCGATGATGCGAAGGAGAAGTCAACGATCGGCCTGCAAACCTGCAGCAGCGACGCTGCAATCAGGGCGGGGACATGGAGAACTACATAGCATAGGAAATGGCATCCTGGTTACCTGTCATGAACAAACAATCTCTTGCCCTGTTTGCCGGCATTGTTGCGCTCACCGCAACGGTTCCGGCTGCCGTGAGCGCCGCCGAACGCCCGGTGCGGTGGAACACCGGCGGTGCCGTGTGGTCGACCCATCAGGAAGCCTTCAACACCTTCTTTGAAACGGGCGAGGTCACCGACCGGGGCCTGAATGGAGGACTTCAGCTGTCTGGCTGGACCCCTGAAGAAGTGCGCAATGGCATGCGAAAAACATACGAGGTTGACTTCCTGGGTGTTTTGCGATTCCTGTACTCCACCCAGGGTGAAAAATTTCTGGAGGATCAAACCATGAGCTATTTTCCCTACTGGGGCATGAAAACCACAGCAGTACGGGCCCTGCGATCCGCGATCATCGCTGATGCCCAGGATGGTCAGATTTCCTCGGCCACCATCATGGCCAGTCTTCCCACCGATATGCGGCTGGCCGACTTCAGGACTTATACCGGTTCGCAGAAGGTGTGTGCCCAGAGCCAATGCAATTCCAAGAATGGCCAGTGCACCTCCCTGCTGTCCTGGTACGTGTTCCTGCCGCTGTGCATCCAGCAGAACCAGTAAGCGGCCCGGGGCCTACGGGGGTGGCAGGTCGGCTAGCACCTGCCGCACCACCTCCAGCAGACCAGGGGCCAGCGGGCGCTCGCAGCCCAGCCGCTCGCTCCAGATTGAACCCGCCAGCAGCTGCTCCGCGCTCACCAGGGCCATGTCCTGGCCCTCGAGCAACCGCAGCTGCTCCAGGGGCACCGCCAACTCGGCCCGGAACACGTGGGCCGTGCGCCGCTCGTTGCGGTGCTCCATGGCGTAGTGCAGCAGCCGGGGCTGCCAGCCGATCTCCTCCACCAGCTCCCGCCTCACGGCCTGTTCCGGGGTTTCACCGGGATCGAGGTGGCCGCCGAACAGGCCCCAGCAGCCGGGGGCCACGATCCCCGGGATGTCGTCGCGCAGCTGGAGTAACCAGCGGCCCTGCCGCCGCAGCATGGCAAGGGCAACATCAACAGCCATGGGTACAGGTTAGGCGCTGCGGGAGTGGCTCGCCCCATCCGGGCGAATGGCGAGAATCGCCCCATGGAACTGCAGGCCGACCTCAGCTAGCGTGCCCTGCTCGACAGCCATGCTCTGGCCTGGACGCGCCCTCCCCGATGGCGGGCGTTGACCGTCGCCTGCTGGATCGCAGCAGCAGTGAAGTGGCCCGGGCCACCTCGATCGTGCGCTATATCCCGGCAGCTATCCCGCCGGCAGCTGCTGCGCAATCCACCCGGCAGCCTGCACCGGCCCTGGAGTACGGCCGGGGGATGGGCACCCACAACAAAGCCCGGAGCGTTGGCTCCGGGCTTTGTCTGCTCAGCTGACGTGTCGCCCCAGGGATGGGGCGCAACTGGGCGAGGTTGGTGCTTGGCGACTGCCGTGATCGGAATCCGATCGAGAGATGTTCAGTTGTGGGCGGAGCTGCCGGCGCTGGCACCTGGGGCCAGGTGTCGATTGGGACGTTCCCATGGGTCCGGGGCACCTGAGGCTGGGCCGTGAACGGTGCAATGGACGGCCATTGAGGCCAGGAACGTCAGAGATCCGTTGAGAGTGTTGGAGCAGGGGCCGGATCGTCAGCGCGCTCCTGGCTGGTGCTCAGGGGGGGTGTCTTCCATCGATGGAGCCTCCGAATCCCGATGCCTCCACGATGGGCCGGGCCGGCGGCGGTTGCCAGGGCTGCGGCGCGATCGACACCCGTCTTCACCGGAGGCAACGGCTGTTCATGAAGCGGGCTTCATGGCCGCTCAGGACCAGGGCCGCCACCAGGGCTTGCGGGCCGGCGCGCCATGGCGGCCATCGCAGAGGGGGTAGCGGTGGGAGCGGCCGCAGCGGCACATCAGCACCGTGGCCGCCTCCTCCAACCGCAGCTCATAGGCCACCCGGCCATGGCCCAGGTGGGCGCCATCACAGCACCAGCCGTGGCGGCTGCGGCCGCAGCTGCAGAGCTGGTGCACCCCGGCCGGCAGGGCCAGCGGCTCCGGGCCGGGGCCGGGGGGAGTGGGCTCAGCCATCCGGATCAACCTCCCCATCGGGTGCTGCCTCCAGTGTGGGCCGCGGCGAAGCGAACCGCCGCGCCCACCTAGCGTGGCCCCAATGCCCCAAACCTTGGCCCTGCTGGCGAGTGAATCGCGCGTCGAGGCGCTGCTCGCCTGGCTCGACCGCAACGCCCTGGCCATCGCCGGTTTTCCCCTGCTGGTCACGGCCGACCTGGGCCGGCGGCTCCGGGAGGATCCCCGCACCGCCCAGCTCGGCTTCCGCACGCTCAGCTCCCTGGTCGAGGGCGGCGACATCGAGCTGGCCGCCCAGGTGCTGGCCGGCGAGGTGGCCCTGGTGGTGGCCTGCCTCGATCCGCAGGAGCCGCCGGGGGCCTCGCCCGATGCCCGCCTGCTGTTGCGCGCCTGCGATCTGGCGGACGTGCCCCTGGCCCTCAACCTGGCGGCGGCGGATCTGGCCCTGCGGGGGCTTTGCCACGGCCGGGCGGCCTACCTGCTCTTCAATCCGGTGGCCGGCCAGGGGGAACCCAATGCCGACCTGGCCTTGATCCGCTCGATCCTCGAACCCCAGCTGCTGGTCACCGTGCTGCTCACCCGGCCCGGCCACGATCCGGCCGAGCAGGGTAAGGAGCTGGTTCACCTCCTGCAGGCCAGGCCGGCCGGCGCGGCCGGCAGCGCCATGATCGTGGCCTGCGGGGGGGACGGCACGGTGTCGGCCGTGGCGGGGGCGGTGGCCGGCACCGGCATTCCGCTCGGGGTGATCCCCCGCGGCACCGCCAACGCCTTCGCCGCGGCCCTGGGAATCCCCACCGGCCTGGTTGCCGCCTGCGAGACGATCCTCGCCGGCCACACCTACGTGGTGGACGCCGCCCGCTGCAACGGCGTGCCGATGACCCTGCTGGCCGGCGTGGGCTTCGAGGCCGGCATGGTGAACCGGGCCACCCGGGAGCTCAAGACCATGCTCGGTCCACTCGCCTACGTGCTGGCCGGTGCCCAGCAGCTGGCGACCCAGCAGCCCTTCCAGGCCCGCATCGAGATTGATGGCGCCGTGACCGACGTGCAGGCCGCCGCCATCACCGTGGCCAATGTGGCCCCCGCCACCTCCGTGCTCGCCCAGGGATTCGGCCAGGTGCTGCCCGACGACGGGCTGCTGGAGGTAACCATCGCCTCGCCGGCCACCCGCCTGCAGGGCCTCAATGCCCTCGCCTCCCTGCTCACCTCCGCCGTGGTGCAGTCGCCCAGCACCCACCCCGACCTGATCTGCCTGCGGGCCCGAGAGATCACGATCACCACCGACCCTCCCCAGCGGCTGGTGATCGACGGCGAGATCCTCGATCTCAACCCCGTGACCTTCACCTGCCTGCCCGGCGCCCTGACGGTGTTTGCGCCGCTGCCGCTGCCATGAGGTTCCCCCGCTGGAGCCGGGCCGGCTGGCTGGCCCTGGCCACCGCCGCTGCCGCCGCTGCCACAGTGGCGGGCTTGAGCCTGCAGCAGCTGGAGCCGGGCAGCGGCGGGGACCTGGCGGCCCGCGACCGGGAGCTCGCGGCCGAGGTGACACGCCGCTACGGGGGCATGAAACTCCTGCGGTTTCCCGGCGAGCCGGAGATCTCCGTGGCCGCGTGGCTGGCCCGTGCCAAGCAGCGGCCGGCCGTGCTGGTGGACGTGCGCGAGCCGCACGAACGGCGCGTTTCGATGCTGCCCGGGGCGATCTCCCAGCAGGACTTCGAGCGCCACAGCGGCCGCTACCGCTCCTGGCTGGTGGTGCCGTACTGCACCATCGGCCTGCGCAGCGGCCTCTACACCCGGACCCTGCGGCAGCGGGGGTTCGAGGCCCGCAACCTGGCGGGCAGCGCGCTGGCCTGGGCCCATGCCGGGCTGCCGTTCGAGGCCGCTGGCAAGCCCACCCGCAGGGTGCACGTGTACGGCGCCGACTGGAACCTGCTGCCGCAGGGCTACGAAGCCGTGCTCACCGGGCCTCCGGCCTCTTGAGTCTCCATCTGGGGGAGACTGCCTTTTCGGACCATCGCTGCCCCTCGCCCATGCGCTCCCTGGCCGTTCCTCTCTGGCTCGCCCTGGTGGGGGCCACCCCTGCCCTGGCGCAGACCGATCCCCAGCACCAGCACCAGCACCACCAACACCACAACCACAACCACCCCAGCCAGCAGCAGCAGCAGCCGGCCGCCCCCGACAGCCACGGTCACGGCAGCCACGGTCACGGCAGCCACGGCCATGAGGTGGGGCCGGCCGGCGCCAGCTACGAGCTGCGCTGGCTCGACGCGATGGTGCAGCACCACACCGGTGCGCTGCGGATGAGCGAATTTGTGTTTGACATCGGCTCACCCGGCGTGGGCGCCCTGGCCCACGGCATCTGGCGGGAGCAGGCCCGAGAGATCAAGGCGATGGGCCAGTGGCGCAAGGCCTGGTACCCGCAGGCGCCCGTGTATCCCGTGGCCCTCCGGGCCGGTGGAGATCCGCACAGCCTGGCCGGCCTCGAGCGGATGGGCGCCGTGCAGGTCGAGGCAATGCGGATGATGGGCTCTCCACCCGATCCGGACACCCGCGTGGTGTGGTTTCTGGAAGGAATGCTCGTCCACCACGGCGGCGCCCTGGTGATGGCCCACGATGCGCTCGAAAAGAGCACCAGCCCCACCCTGCGGCGCCTGGCCCGGGAGATCATCGTGGCGCAGCGGGCCGAGATCATCGAACTGCGCCGCCTGCTGCGGCACCAGGGGTTGAACAAGCCCGCGTACTACACCTACGACGCCCTGTTCAGCCTCTGAGGCAGCCGATTACGGGCACCAGCAACTCACCCGGCGCGCCGGAACCAGCCCTTGAGCTGGCCAGGCCAGTGGCGGGGCTGGTCGTTGGCGCGCACCTGCAGCTGCAGCATCGAAGTGGCCAGGGCCGTGCCGCCGCGGCGCAGCACGGCGGCCAGGTGCCACAGCACCGCGGCGGCAATCAGCAGCCAGGCCGTGAGGTGCAGGCTGTACACGAGGTGATCGAGTTCCCCGGTGCGCAACCAGTCTTCGTTCATCAGCTTGCCGCTGCCCACGGCCAGCGCCAGGCCGAGCAGGGCCGCGGCATTGGCCGCCTGGTTGAGGCGAGGGCGGCCCAGGCTGAGGGCATAGAGCGCAAACAGCAGGGCCAGGGGCCACAGCAGCACCCCCAGGGTGCCGTGGATGTCGATCCAGTCGCCCGGGGGCTGCCAGGCCAGGCGACCCCAGCGGCCGTCGTAGATGGAATAGGCCGCCAGGCCGCTCAGCCAGCCCAGGGGCACCAGCACCATCATCGTTCCGTGCAGCAGCCGTAGCAACGAGGGCTGGTAGGGACGCACCGGGGGCATGGACGGGGCCGAGCAAGCGGACACCATTCTCCCCGCTGGTGGAACGCCGCCCGGGTAGACCCACAAACCGGGGCAAAGCGGCGTCGTGAATGCCAGCCTCAGCCGCCGGCAGGGCGCTCAGGCTTGCAACGCTGCACGTAGCCCGCGGCCCACAGCTCCGGCGTGCTGCCCGCAGGCACCAGGGCCCGGAAGGGCGCGCTCTGCAGGATCTCCCGCACCGACTCGCCCAGCAGCTCCACCGAGCGGCTGTTCGCGAGCCGCCGGCTGAAGGTTTCGTGCAGGCTCTGCAGGTACCAGGCGGAGCCCTCCAGGCCGGCGTTGAACTTGCTCCACATCGCCGGGTTGCGGCGGGCGTCGAGCACCATGTCGCGGGCGTTATGGGCCTTGTCGGCCGCGCTCACCAGCAACGAAGCGAGCGGGGCGCTCTGCAGGTGCTTGATGTAGCGGGTCTTGCGCAGCAGCCAGGACTCCTTCTTGCCATCTGCGGGTACCGCGCCATTAGTGTCGGTGCAGTCGGCCACGATGGCGGCCACCCGCCCCCCGAAGCGCGCGGCGATCTGCTCCTCCGTCACGCCGCAGTCCTCAATGGCGTCGTGCAGCAGGGCGGCGATGGCCTGCTCCTCGTCGCCGCCGTCCTCCCACACCAGGGCGCTCACGGCAATCAGGTGGGAGAAGTAGGGCACGGGTTTGCCCTTGCGCCGCTGCGGCAGGTGCAGCTCGGCGGCCCACTGCAGGGCCTGGACGGTGCGCGCCGTGATCAGGGGCTCCTGGCGCTGCTGCTGAACTTGGGTCATGGGGTTCTCCGGGATCAGGAATCCCCCCGCAATCGCTTGGAGAATCATTCTCCCCACGGATCAGGTTCCGCCGGGCAAGCACCAACCAGCAGGGCGAGAGACCACCCTGCCGCCACAAACGAGCTGGCTCAAGTTAGGGTTGAAGAAATAGGGAGATGGCCTCCCCAAACGCACGTCCCCCGCGCCTGCCCCGCAGGAAGCAGCCCCTGCTCAGGCGCTGAGACACTGGGCCTACCGAATCAGGCAGCCGTGATGACCCGCTACCGCATCGTCCGGGACGACGGCCAGCCGGACACCATCGCCGGCCAGGCATTTGCGACCTACGACGCGGCCTACGCCGTGCTCGAGCGCTACTACGGCGACCTGTGCTGCTCGGATGAGCGGGAGTACTACCGCATCGAGGAGGAAAGCGGCCCGGAGGCCCTGGCTGGTGGCCAGCCCGGCTGAGCGCACGCGGGTGAGGGTGGACATGCGCTCGGGATCCAACGGGAGAGCCTTCAGCGGCGTGAGCCGGAAGTTGTGATGGAAGGGGTCATCGCGATCGGCCAACGTCAGCTGGGCTGTCCTGTCGTCGCATTTGGGGTCGCCCTTCCTGATCATCTGGAACAGCCGATCCGGGGAACTGCTGATGGAGGTGCTCTCCTTGTCTTCCTCGCGCATGTGGTGCATGAACAACCGTTCGCTCACCGTTCACCTCAACGAAGGGCTGGAGCAAGGCCTGGAAGCCGGCTGCGTTGAAACCAGGCGATCAGGGCGTGCTCGGCTGCTGCAAGCCTCCCCTGCCATTGGTCAACCCCCGGGGCTGCTGGAACCAGTTGCGCGGCGCTGGCTGACCGGCGCTCCACCTCCGGTGGCGGTCATATCCCATTCCAAGGATTGATCAACACCAGGCCGATATCAGCAAAGTCGGCTTCGTTCCGGGTCGCCAGAGGCACCCCATGGGTCAGGGCAATGGCAGCGATCACGGCATCGGCGCTGGCCATGGGGCGAGCCAGTTGCTCGCGGCGAACCAGCACCTCGCCATACCAGTGGGCCGCTTCGCTGGTGAATGGCCAGATCCGCCCGGCAAACAGCTCTGCCATCAGCCCATCCCAGCTCTGCCGGAGTGCCTGCTTGCGTCTGCCATCGGGCAGTCGGGCCAGGCCATGCAGGATCTCGGCTTCGTTCATGGCCGAGATCGCCACCGCCTCTGGATCGAGGCCATCTGCCCAGGCCAGCACCCGCACCTCGGGCTGCGGGCGCATTAGCTCGGAAATCACATTGGTATCCAGCAGGATCACAGCAACAGTGCTTCTTTCAAGCCTTACGGCCCTGGCATTCCGTGCCCGGCCCGTTGCCGAACTGAGCTGAGGTTGGTTGAGAGAAGCGCTCCGGCAGGTGCAACTCCACACCGCCAAGCTCGGCGAAATGGGCATGGATCTGGCTGCCCAGACCTTGCGCCGCTGGGCCCAGTGGCTTGGCTCCGACCGCCTCCTTGAGAATCGTTCGGGCTTCCTCCTCCATGGAGCGGCCGTGGCGAGCGGCCTGAACGCGCAACTGAGCCTTGGTCTGTTCGTCGAGATTGCGGATCGTAAGGGTGGCCATAGACATCTCCCGCTAGCAATGCATGCAGCGCTGTCAATGCTAGTTGCTTGCCTCAGAGCCGGCCATCGATCAACACGCCGTGGCTGAAGGCCTCCTCCACCAGGGAGCCGAACTGGCCCACCTCGGCAGCCGGAATCAGCTGGCGGATCGCGGCCGCCATACCGTCGAGTCATTCCTCAATCGGAGCGACGGGGGCCATCGTCATGGCTTACGCGTGGATTGCTGCTGCTCACCTGTACTCGCAGGCTGCTCGATCTGTTCCCCTCGCAGCAGCAGGAACAGGCCGAACCCATTCTCATGCAGACCATGCATAGGGAGATCAATCCCTGCTGCTCTCCGGAACAACCAGATCGGCAGCTTTGCGGGCATCACTAAGCACCTGCAACAGCACCCGCGGTGACTCACGCAGAAGCTCCACCCAGTGGCCCAGATAGGCGGCGTGATTAGCCATGGCACTGCCGATCTCCAGCCGATCGCCGAGCAGCACGGCGCCGAGCTCGGCCACCAGCTCCTCGCGGGCATAGGCCCGGCCGCCATCGCCGCCTTCGCCCATGCCGCCGGAGAGATTGCGGGCCAGCCGGGAGCTGTGGCCTGTGGAGTGAATCACCTCATGGGCCCAGGTGGCATAGAGGGCACCGGCCGAGTGGAAGGCACTGCGATCCGGCAGCTGGATGCGATCGGGCACCGGCAGGTAGCAGGCCCGATCACCCCCGAAACACACCGGCACCGGCCAGCTGCTGAGCACGGCATCGGCTGCCTCCAGCCGCTCCACCTCGGGCCGCTGTACGGCCCCATCGGCACGGCGCCGCTTCTGGATCAGCGCCTCAAGCGCCTGCCCCTGCAGATCGGCGGCATTGAACAGTGCCATCGGCCGGTAGCTGACCCAGCTGCGAACGGGCTCAGCCGCTGAGTCCGGCTCCACCAGCCGGCTTTCGCCCTCCTGGTGCACCTGGGGCCGCAGCACGTGCACCGCCTTGCTCCCCCTGCGGGGAAAGATCCCCAGGGCCTTGGCCTCAGCAAAACCGCACCAGTAGGGCAGGGCCGATCCCCGCAGGTGCATGCCCAGGGTGAGCAGCGCTGGATTGGCGCCGCGGTAGCGCCGGCCGGAGAGCAGATTCACGTGGTGGCCCCCTGAGGCGGCATCCCACTCCCGCCGCCAGGGGGTGGTACCGGCCTCCAGCAGAGAGATCAGGGAAGCCACCAGCTTCTCCTCCGGGGGGACCTTGGCAGCAGAAGCTCCTTGGGCTGACCGGGAGGAGCGGGATGGTGAAGCAACAGTCACCGGTGGACAAGCGCAGGACCGCAAGCGCCAGCGCGGCCAGCAGCAAGGGCCGGCCACAGCGCTCCGGGAACCCAGTGCCACCGGCGTCTCATCGCCAGTGGCGGGAAGGGATCAGGACACCTGGGGAGTGCTGTTGGTTCGGGTGATGCCCGAGAAGCCCATCACCACGGGTGGCTGCATCGGCCGGAGCTGCTGGGCCGTGGCTTCCAGAAAGGCCACCAGGATGGTGATCAGCAGGATGTGCTCGCGCAGGGCGGGTTCCAGGGGGCCGTGGGCGGACGGCGGCTGGGTCGCCAACACCGTCTCCAAGGGTGTCCAGAGGGGATTGGTGCGGGCCTCGGCGTAGATCTCTCTCAGGCGGGCGCTGTGGGCAGGATCCGCCAGCGACGCCGATTCAGCGGAATGCGCAAAGGTGTTGCGCAGCTTGCGCAGGGCGTTGAGAGCTCGCTCCACGGCCTGATCAATCAGCCCAAGGCGACGGGCCAGGGCCACCTTGGCGCCGAGGGATCCCAGGGGGCGATCCGGCAGGAAGAGCCCGTCTCCCCTGCCGCTGGCCGGGGCCATCACCGCCTGCAGCAGGTGCTCCAGGGCCGCATCCACCCGGGCAACACCCACCAACACGGCCCCGCGCCCCCGCTCTTCCAACATCTGCAGGGCGATCTGCTGGGCGGCCTGGGCAACGGCGAGGGTGCTGGGATCGGTAGGCATCGCGATCAGGCAGAGGAGTCGGATGCCTGGGCGCGTTCACGCAGCTCTTCGTAGAGACCGGTCTGGTTGAGCAGAACCTCCTTCATGCCGTTGCGAATCGATTCGGAGCCCAGGGCCTGACTGCTCATCGCTTGATGGGCATCGAGGGCGCTGATGATGGCGTCCATCAGGGCTGTGCCCAGATCGGGCGACGCGCCGAATTGCTCCTTGCTGTTGGCGGAGGCCTGTTGCTGCAGGGTGGTGGATTCCAGCAACTTGCCGCGAATCACCGCACGCACATAGGTGATCTTGTCCTCGTCGGTGAGGTTGCCGGTGAAGAGATCGTTGAGCTTGGCGATGATCTCCGAGAGCAGGGCCTTCTCCTTGTCCTGCACCGAGCCGCCGCCTGGATTGAGGCCCGCCAGCTTCTCGGCATCGCCCTGGGCCAGGTCGAGCCGCCGTTGGCCCTTGTTGCGCAGGTGATGGTGCGTGAGCACTACCTTGCTGAGGTCCACGGTGGCCACCTCCCGCTCAAACTCCAAGAGCGGTAGCAGCCGCTTGAACACCATCGCCCGCTTCTCCAGGGCCGTGCTGCCGTAGTCGAAGATCTGGCAGAGGAAGGTGTAGAAGCGCACGTAGGTGCCCATGTCGCTTCTGAACAGGGTGAGGGCGTCCAGTTCGTCCTTGGCGGCCTTGATGGCATCGGGGTCGTTGATCTCTTCGGCATGGCGCCTGGCCAGCCTGGCTTGCCTGTAGGCGTTCATGAGCCGCTGGGCGATCGGCTCCAACGCGCCGATCAGCTGGCTCTGCTTGGCATTGGGGTCGAGCAGCACCTTCACCACCCGCTCGATTTCGAACTCGTCGTAGTGGCCCTGACTGTCGAGCTTGGCCTTGAGTTGAAGGATCAGGTTGGGATCAGTGGCCTCAGCCAGTTCGGCGGTTTCGTAGTAGGCCTTGAAGGCGGCCAGGATGTCGTCGGGCTCATTGGCGAAATCCACCACGTAGGTGGTGGTTTTGCCGGGGTAGCAGCGGTTCAGGCGAGAGAGGGTCTGCACCGCCTGGATGCCGGAGAGGCGGCGATCCACATACATGCCGCAGAGCAGCGGCTGATCGAAGCCGGTCTGGAACTTGTTGGCCACCAGCAGGATCTGGTAGTCGTCTCCCTTGAAGGCTTCGCGGATGTCGGCTTTGAGGCCAGGGTTCAGCGAGCCGCTGCGCTCGGTGAAGGGTTCAGGGCCCGACTCGGCGTCGTTCACCTCACCGCTGAAGGCCACCAGGGTGCCGAGGGGATAGCCCTTGTCGCGGATGTACTTGTCGATCTCCAGCTTCCAACGCACGGCCTCCTTTCTGGAGCCCACCACCACCATCGCCTTGGCCTTGCCGTCGAGCAGCGGAGACACGAATTCACGGAAGTGCTCCACGATCAGTTGGATCCGCTGGGCGATGTTGTGCGGATGGAGCTTCACCCAGCCCATCAGCTTCTTCTTGGCTGCGCTGCGCTCCACCTCCTCATCGCTGAAGTTCTGGCCGTCCTGCGCCAGGCGGAAGGCCATGGAATAGGCGGTGTAGTTCTGCAGCACATCGAGGATGAAGCCCTCCTCAATCGCCTGCCGCATCGAATACACGTGGAAGGGTGCCGGCAGGTTGCCCTCGCCTGCGGGCTCGTTGGGGTTGGGCCGCCGGCCGAACAGCTCCAGGGTCTTCGCTTTGAGTGTGGCGGTGAAGGCCACATAGGTGATGCCGTTTTCCTCCACCCGGTCGGCCATCTGGGCAACCAGAACCTCCTCCGTGCCCACCTCGCCCCCGTCGGCGAGGTCTGCCGCTTCCGTGGCGCTGAGCACCTTCTTCAGCTTCTCGGCGGCCTGCCCGGTCTGGGAGCTATGGGCTTCGTCGGCAATCACGGCGAACCGCTTGCCTTGCGTGGCCGTGAGCTTGCGAACCTCCTCCAGAGCAAAGGGGAAGGTCTGAATCGTGCAGACCACCACCTTCTTGTCGCCGTTCAGAGCCTGGGCCAGCTTGCCACTCTTGCTGCCCTCGTCACTGGTGATCGAAGCCACCACCCCCTTCTTTCGCTCAAACGACTCCAGCGCCTCCTGCAGCTGGGTGTCGATCACGTTGCGGTCGCTCACCACCAGCACCGAGTCGAACACTTTCCTGTTCTCGGCGTCGTGCAGCTCGGAGAAGAAGTGGGCGGTCCAGGCGATCGAGTTGGTTTTACCCGAGCCGGCGGAGTGCTGAATCAGGTATTTCTGCCCTGGGCCCTCCGTGCGCACGGCGTCCTGCAGCAGGCGGGTGACCACCAGCTGGTGGTAGCGGGGGAAGAGGATCCGGGCGATCTGCTTCTTCTTGTTCCGCTCGGCAATGCAATAGCGGCCGAGGATCTCCAGCCAGCTCTCCCGTTCCCACACCTCCTGCCAGAGGTAGTCGGTGGGGTGGCCGGGCCCATCGGGTACGGGGTTGCCGGCACCGCAGTTCTTACCGCCGGGGTCGCTGCCTTTGTTGAAGGGCAGAAACACGGTGGCCGGCCCGGCCAGCTTTGTGGTCATGCGCACCTCGCGGTTGCTCACGGCGAAGTGCACCAGGGCCCCGCTGGGGAAGCTCAGCAGGGGCTCCGGGGTTTTGCCGGCGAGCCTGGGTAGGCGGTCGGTCTTGTACTGCCACACCGCATCTTCGATACCCTGGGTGTTGTCGGTCTTCAGTTCAACCGTGGCAACCGGGATGCCATTGAGGAAGAGAACAAGGTCGATGCAGTTCTCGTTGTGCAGCGAATAGCGCACCTGGCGGATCACACGCAGGCGGTTGGCGTTGTAGCGGGCCAGGATGTCTTCGTTCAACCCAAGGGCGGGCTTGAACTCCGCCAGCTTGAGGGCCTTGGGCAGGCCCATCACCTCGATGCCGTTGCGGAGCAGGTCGAGGGTGCCTTGTTGGTCGAGTTGTTCGCGGATGCGTTGCAGCAGGCTGGCTTCCGCCTTGCTGCCGTTCTTCTGCTTGTAGGTCTCCCAGAGGTCCTTCTGCGACTCCTCAAGCCAGGCGGTGAGGTCTGGCGGATAGAGCGCCAGCTGGCGTTTGTAGTTGTCTGCTGTCTTGTCGTCATAGAGCCAACCGTGGCTGCCGAGGTATTCGCAGATCTCGCACTCGAAGGCGATCTCGTGGTGGAGACTCATCGGCTCAACAGCTGCGCCAGTAGTGGGCGGTGGCCCCAGGCTAGGCGCCGTTGCCGCTTCAGGCCTGGGCTTGATGCCGGAACTGCATAGCTGGAGCAGCCCAGGTGTTCAAGCCCAGTTGTCCAGCAACAAGCCATCCACCCGTTGGAACTCACGCAGGTTGTTGCTCACCAGAGTGAGTGCTTCGCTGCGGGCATGGGCGGCAATGGGCAGGTCGTTCACACCGATCGGCAGGCCCTGGCGCTCCAGGCCGGCGCGGCGAGCACTTGGCGGATGAAGAGGGTGCGCTTCCTAGGCGATCCTGCTTGCCCGTGGCACACACCCGAAAGCTTCTGCTCCAGCTGTCCGCCCTGGGTGAATGGCAACTGGCGGCTCAAATTTGAGTTCCGCGATGGCAATGTCTACGTTCTGGACTATGAGGACTACCACTAATGACTACCATCGGCCCAATGCACAACCTACCCTACCCGGGTGAGTTCATTCGTGAGATCTATCTGAGCGAACTGCAGATGAGCGTTCGTGAGGTGGCCGCCAGGCTGCAGGTGGCGCCCTCCACGCTCAACCGGATCCTGCAGGAGCAGGCCCTTCTCGATCACTTCCGTGCCCACTTCAAGGAGCGGGTGGCCACCACCGGCCTCACTGTCAACGACATTCGCCAGATCCTGAAGGGGATGCGCAGCCACCCGGACGCCAGCTCTGAGGCGGCGCGGATCCTGATGGAGGGGGCCCGCTCCCTGGCGCCCGGCCAGCGCCTGGTCACCTTCGACTGGGACTGAGCGGACGGACGCCTGGAGATCAGGGAGTCGGAAGTATCCAGCTCAAACAACTGACCGTGAATCGAGTCTTTCCAGCGCAAAGCCGTTGGTGAGGCGGAGAGCAGTGGTCCGAGGGATCAGTGGTTCGCAGGATCTGCAACAAACATCGCTTCTTGCAGGTGCAACATCGCCTGCCAACCCATGCTGAGGCCACCAGGTACTCGCCATGCTCCTGCCAGGCCTCAGGAGGCTTCGCGCCTACCAACCGACCTGGCTGCGCGGCGATCTGCTCGCCGGCATCACTGTGGCTGCCTATCTGGTGCCCCAATGCATGGCTTACGCCGAGCTGGCTGGTGTGGCACCGGTGGCTGGACTGTGGGCGATTCTGCCGCCGATGCTGCTCTATGCCCTGATCGGCTCCTCACCCCAGCTCTCGGTTGGGCCGGAATCCACCACGGCCGTGATGACAGCGGCGGCCATCGCCCCGATCGCCGGGGGTGATGCAGCCCTCTACGCCAGTCTCGCCAGCCTGCTGGCCCTGATCGTGGGCCTGGTGTGCTTTCTAGGGGCCTGGAGCCGATTGGGATTTCTCGCCGATCTGCTCTCCAAACCGATCCTGGTGGGGTACATGGCCGGGGTGGCCGTGATCATGATCACGGGGCAGATCGGCAAGGTCAGCGGCGTCAAGCTGGAGGCGGAGTCGCTGCTGGGTCAGTTGCGGGAACTGCTCGGCCGCTCCGGTGAAATTCATCTGCCCACCCTTCTGCTGGCCTTCGCGGTGCTGGTGTTCCTGCTGCTGGTGCAGCGCCGCTACCCCACGGCCCCGGGTCCACTGTTGGCGGTGCTGCTGGCAGTGTTGGCCGTCTCGGTTCTGCATCTCGATCAGCGCGGTGTTGCCGTGATCGGCGAGATCCCGGCCGGGCTGCCAAGCTTCCAGCTACCGCAGGGCATCAACCTGCAGGGCATCAACCTCGACAAGTTGAAGTACCTGGTAACCACCGCCGTGGGCATCGCCCTTGTCGGCTACTCCGACAACGTGCTCACCGCCCGCGCCTTCGCGGCCCGTGGTGGCTACCGCATTGATGCCAACCAGGAGCTGCTGGCACTGGGGGCGGTGAATCTGGGCAATGGCCTGATGCAGGGCTTTCCGGTGAGCAGCAGCGGCAGCCGCACCGCCATTGGCGAGTCGCTGGGCAGCCGCTCCCAGCTGTTCTCGCTCGTGGCGTTCGGCGTGGTGCTGGTGGTGCTGCTGTTCCTCCGGCCGCTGCTGGCGCTGTTTCCGAAGGCAGCCCTGGGGGCGATCGTGATCTATGCCGCCCTGCGCCTGATCGACATCCCCGAATTCCAGCGGATGCGGCGCTTCAAGCTGAGCGAATTCCGCCTGGCGTTGATCACCTTCGCTGGAGTGCTGCTCACCGACATCCTGGTGGGTGTGGGCCTGGCCGTCGCGCTGTCGGTGATCGACCTGTTCGCGCGCCTGGTGCGGCCGCACGATGCCGTGCTGGGCGATGTGCCGAACCTGGCGGGTCTCCACGATGTGGCCGACTGGGAGGGCGCCAGCACCATCCCCGGCCTGGTGCTCTACCGCTACGACGCGCCGCTGTGCTTCGCCAACGCCGAGGATTTTCGCCGCCGCGCCCTGGCGGCCATCGCTGCCGAACCAACACGAGTGCGATGGTTCGTGCTGAACGCCGAGGCGATCGTGGAGATCGACATCACTGCCGTCGATGTACTGCAGGAGCTGCAGCAGGAACTGGCCGGCAGTGGCATCGTCTTCGGCTTCGCCCGGGTCAAGCAGGATCTCTACCGACAGCTCAGCAGGGCCGGGGTGGCAGCGAACATCGGCCCCGAACACTTCTACCCCACCCTCCCCACGGCGATCGCCGCCTTCCAGGCCCAGGCCGCGACTGACGCTTCAGGCGCTGCTCGATGAGCCTTTCCGTTCGGTTGAGAGCAGCAACGGCGGCTTCCAGTGCGGCCAACCGCTCCTATACCGGCTGTTCGGAGTCTTTCGTGCTCATTGGTGTTCGATTGAGGCTCGTTCAGCTTGGGATCCATGGCAGCGCCGTTTGAAGACGAGCGAATAGGAACGTCCATGGCCTTGGACATCGATGCTGCGAGGCACGGTATTCACCAGTTCCCAGCCCCAGGCTGCGATCAGATTGAGCAGCTCGTGGAACTGGCTGAAGATCAGTTCTCTGTTGGCTTTCAAGGAGGAGATTCCCTGACCGTTGATCAACACCTGCTTCAGGTTGATCCCCGTGTCTGGATCCTCCATGGCCACTCTGACGAAGCAATACTCCCAGATGTCCCCGGTTGGGGCACCGATCACTTCCTCAATGCTGATCGGCGCGCTGCGCTGGCCGGATGGGATCCAGGCCTGCAGATCTGCCTGTGGAACTTCGCAGAGCACCTCGCCTCTGGCGTTGCAAAGCACATAGCCTGCGGGCCCTAACCGCTGCTGGCTTCATGGGGGAGCTTCGACGCAGAAAGAAGACCCAGGCCCCTGGCGACGGCAACAGCAGTATCGAATTCAGATAACATCAGGAAAGATGGCAATGGCAATGGCAATGGGAATGAAAAAGGATGTTGGATTGATTAATTGATTTTGGCGCGACTTTGCCAGCTGGAGTGAACAGCTTTCTGGCTGATTCTGCTGGGGAACGCTTCGATCCCTACGCACCTCTGCTATTTCGAAAGCTGCGATTACTCTGCCAGCAGCGACTGTTTTGCAGCTTCCAGTTGTTGCAGAGCCTCCTCACTCACCTTGGGATAGTGAAGATTCAGCGAAGCCAGGGTTTCGATGATGGCTGCTGCCACTGCCACCCGGGTGAACCACTTGTTATTGGCGGGCACCACATACCAGGGAGCGGTCTTGGTTGCAGTGTTCCTGATCATGCTCTCGTAGGACTCCATGTAGTCGTCCCAGTAGGCTCTCTCTTTGCTGTCGTTGGCGGAGAACTTCCAGTGCTTTTCGGGATTATTGAGCCGCTCCATGAAGCGACGCTTTTGTTCCTTCTTGGAACCGTACAAGAAGAACTTGCGCACCACGATTCCATTGCGCGCCAGGTAGTTCTCGAAGTGGCGGATGTCGCTGTAGCGCTCCTACCAGATCTCCTTGGTGATCAGCTCGGGTGGGATCTTCTGCTTACCGAGCAGCTCCTGATGCACCCGCACCACCAGCGTGTCCTCGTAGTAGCTGCGGTTGAAGATGCCGATCCGGCCCCGTTCCGGCAGCTGCTGCATGCAGCGCCAGAGGAAGTCGTGGTCAAGGTCTACCGGCGAGGGTGCCTTGAACGAAGACACCTGGCACCCCTGGGGATTGACGCCACTCATCACGTGCTTGATCGTGCCGTCCTTGCCGGCGGCATCCATGGCCTGGAAGATCAGCAGCAGGCCCCAGCGGTCCTGGGCGTAGAGCTTGTCCTGGAATTCCGCCAGCAGCTCGATCCCCATCGCCAGTGCTTCCTTCGCCCGGACCTTGTCCTCGGAGCCCAGGTGCAGGGTGTCGCCCGGGTCGATGTCCTTGAGTCCGAACTCCTCACCACGCTCGATGCGGAAGGGCGCGGCGAAGCTGCAGGCCCGCTTGATCAGGTCATGATTGCCGATCGTCTGCATGGAGAACCTGCGGCTGTTTTCGTTCTAGGGCTGCCAGCGGCCGCAGAGATGGGGCCAATGGAGATGTTCCTGGCCGGCGGGCACAGGGCCCATCGGATGTGGCAATGCGTAGATGAGTGCTTTTCATGGCAGGGGCAGGCTCAGAGGTGCCTTCCCCCTAGCTGTTCTGTCTCAGCTGGTTGTTCAGCTCACAAGGGGGTGTGAGGCTGCTACGGGTTGAGGTGCGACCCAGCAACCCCGACCTCACGCCTCCCTGCATGGCCACCCCAATGCCCGCTTGACACAGAAGGGCCGACTCCCGCACGTGACCCAGCAGCTGGCTGGCGCGGTACCGCACAGGTGGTGCGGCCTCTCTGGCGGATCGACGCAGCGCGCGGCGCACCCAGCGGCGGACGCTCGATCAGCCTCAGCTGCAGAGAGCCATCGAACTCCGCCACCAGCGTCTGCATCTCCGCCCCATCGCCAACGGGGCCTCTCTCACGGGGTCGGCTACGACAAGGTCCTGGCAGACGAGCAGAAGCCAACAGTGATCGGCTTTCTCAGCCGTGCTGTCGCCAGGTTCCACGGCCAGGCGATCGAGTGCCGGCGGGTAATGAGCGACAACGGACCCGCTTACGTCTCCAAGGCGTTCGCTATGGCTTGCCGCACTCTGGGGCTGCGGCACATCTGCACCAGGCCCTACACGCCCAGATCCAACGGCAAGGCCGAGCGGTTGATCCAGACCCCCTGCAAGGAATAGGCCTACGCCATGGCCTTTGCGAGCTCGGAAGAGCGGAACCGCTGGCTGCCGCGCTACCTGTCGATCGAATACCGGCTGAGGAAGCACCCAGCCCTGGGCTGGCATTCACCTCAGCAGCGACTCGTTGAGCTGCTCGGCTGACGAACCTGGTGAGACCCAACACCTAGAGGCATCGGCCCACACGATGCGGGTGGTGATCTCGGCGATGCGGATGCTGTGGGGCTTGCCGCTGGACAGGGAGATCTGGATCGTCTTGGGGGTACTGCTCATGCGGCCTCAGCCTCGGGCACCAGACCACGCACATCAATCTGGCCGGTGACGGCGGCGGAGATCAGGGCGGAGCGGCGTTCTTGAAGGAGCCGGATAACTCTTTCGCAATTTCCAAGCTGTACCAGAAACTCATCAAGGCATGCATGAATGTGCCGAAGAATTGCCACCTGCTCTGCCAATGGCGGAAGCAGGATGCAGAGGTTTGTAATAACATCTGTATTCGGTCCGGGCAGAATTGCTCCCCGCTTGTGACGGGAGAGCTGTTCTTTTATATACTCAGCTTCATGAAGCAGAAGCACGAGAATTGAGGAGTGAACCAACCCCTCAAGCACTCTCACTCTCACCGTGTCAGAATCAATGGCCCCAGGATAGGGGAGATTTTTGACAAGCATGGCATTGCCTAGGCTCCCCTTTCTGGTGAGAAGAATGTCGCCATCATGGATATGATAGCCAGACAGACTCAAGAAGTGCTCAGGAGAAAGCCATCTCTGCCCAAGACGGAGATCGCCAGAGATTGTGTTTTCCTGACCATAGAGCTTGAATCCAGTCTCTTGCTCTTGCAGATCAACAAGCATCCCACCGTACGGGCCCATCTGAATGCCAGAACCAGGCGTTGTTATGTACTTCAGTCGAGTCACCTCCCAATGCTCCGGCACCTCCCCCAGCCACTCCACCCCCGAATCCTTCATCGGCGCGTCCGGATTCAGCCCCTTGGTCACGGCATGGGAGATCACGGCTTGTCGCTTCTCCTGAAGCAGCTCGATCAAGCGCCGCTGCTCGGCGATTAGGGCGTCGATCTTGGCGGTTTCGTGGTCGAGAAAACTGACGATGGCGTGCTGTTCATCCGCGGGTGGTAGCGGTACCGGGACCGCGCCGACCTTTTCAGCTGTGAAGTGAGCAATAGTCGACTTGTTGCAAAGAACATCAATGAAGCCCTTGTCCTTCATCGTCGACATCCAATATCGCAGGAACGACGTGAGGTTCCCATTGCTAGGGCGCACCCTATTTACAGAGTTCTGAAAATAGCACTCGTCGACTTCACCCTTCCACAGCGCAGAACGCCCAACATCACCTCCTTCGCTTACAAGCAGGTCGCCAAACTTCAGCCGAAGGTGATCGCGGTCTCTCGCTGAGAACCACATGGTCTTGATGTCTGAGCCGTCAACACCGGACCAGCGGATGTTCGCTGCTCGCAGATAGGGCAAGAGCATGTCTCCCTCCGACACAGCCTCCGGTTGAAGCATCTTGCCGAGTGTCACCACATACCCGTGCTTTAGTGCGGTTACATCCCAATGCTCCGGCACCTCCCCCAACCACTCCACGCCGCTGGTCTTATAGGCCGGGTAACGGGGAAGACTCATGATGTTCTGTGGGCTGGTGGAGTCCAGGTCATGAGGTTGGATTCCAGTCCCTCTAGGGCCCGCGCCTCTTGCTCCAAACGCAAGGCGGTTGACCCATCGATGCCTTCACGGGCGACAGCTGGATCCGGACGGAACAGCGGCAGGCCATCGGCATCGATGTCCAGAGCGTCAGTCTTCACCGCTAGTCTCCATGGCCGTGTCCAGCTCAGCGCCCTGAAGAATGCGCAGTTCCCCGTTCATCACCACAGCGATGCCGGTGCCGCTCTGGCGGGCCAGCTCCCGGGCCCGCTGGCCGGCGCGCAGCAGCGCTTCGGAGACGTGCTGCAGGTCGGGGTCCTGGCGCTCGGTGGTGAATCCTGCTGTCATGATCGGCCTCCTTCGCTGAGCAGCCTCGGGGCTGGTCCACCATTATCGATCTTCTGCCACTCGTTCACCAACGGCCGGTACAAGCCCTCGAAGTTGCTGAGCCCAGCCTTGAAACGCCTGGCGATGACATCCGGCGGGATCGTATGTCCACCCTGTCGTACCCGAAGTTGAACTCGGGCCGTCGCTTGCTCCACCGATCGCAGCTGGAGAAAAATCAGCTTCACCGAGTATCCCAGGCGTTGCCAGGAGCTGATCCGATGGACATAAGCCTTGCCTGAAAGCGTGGTTTCAAACGCAAAGCTGGTCCCAGCCGCCCCACAGCGATCGATCTCCTCCAGCATCAACCGCCCCGCCCGTCGGGCTGCTAGTTCCGGCGCAAACGGCGACAGGCCGGCAGCGATCAGATCGGCATTGATGAAGGTGGTGATGCCAACCTCCAACGGCAGATATTCACGGGCAAAGGTGGTTTTACCGGCGCCATTGGGGCCAGCGATGATGATAATCCGTTGTTCAGCCACTCAGCCCCCCAATCATCGCCAGAATCCGATCGGTCACCTGCTTGAGCTCGGCGTCGATCTCCTCCAATGGCCTCGGCGGCGTGAACACGTAGAAGTGCCGGTTAAAGGGAATCTCGTAGCCCGTCTTGGTCTTGCTGTGGTCAATCCAGGCGTCGGGTACATGTGGCAGCACCTCTCGCTCGAAGTAGGTCTCCACGGCTTCAGAAAGCGGCACGTTTTCCGTGTCCCGCAGGCTGCTGTCGGCCTGGGGTTGTCCTTTGGCTTTGCCCCGCTGTCCTAGAACAACGTTCCCTGCCTCGTCCCTCAATGGCCGCTCCACCGTGATGGTCTGGTAGCCAAAGTCCTCGTTCCTGAAAACCTTGCTGATGGGCTTGCCGTCCTTCTCCACCTCCTCGAAGTCCCCGAACAGCCTCGTGATCTCGTCGATGTGCTCGGCGGACAGCTCCTTCCGCTTGCTGCCCAGGCTCTTGCGCATCTTCTGCCAGAAGGTGCTGGCATCAATCAGCTGCACCAGCCCCTTGCGGGGCTCAGGCTTGCGGTTGCTTAGGATCCAGATGTAGGTGCTGATGCCCGTGTTGTAAAACATGTCTGTGGGCAGGGCGATGATCGCCTCCAACAGGTCGTTCTCCAGCACGTAGCGGCGGATCTCGCTTTCGCCGGAGCCCGCTCCGCCAGTAAACAGCGGAGAGCCATTGAGCACGATGCCGAAGCGGCAGCCGCCGTCTTGCGCAGGCCGCATCTTGCTGATCAGGTGCAACAGGAACAGCAGCGAACCGTCGCTCACGCGCGGCAGGCCAGGGCCGAAGCGGCCGCTGTAGCCCATCAGTTCCGCTTCCCGCTGCACCTCCTTCTGAATCTTCTTCCACTCCACGCCAAACGGCGGGTTGGAGAGCATGTAGTCGTACTTCTGCTCCGGCAGCTGGTCGTCGGAGAGGGTGTTGCCGAAGCAGATGCTGTTGATGTCCTGCCCCTTGATGAGCATGTCTGCCTTGCAGATGGCGTAGCTCTCCGCATTCAGTTCCTGCCCGCTCAACACCAAACGAGCTGAGGGGTTATGGCTCACGAGGTGCTCCTCGGCCACGCTCAGCATTCCGCCGGTGCCCGCCGTGGGGTCGTAGAGGCTGCGGACGATGCCGGGTTGGGTCAGGGCCGCGTCGTCTTCAATGAAGATGAGGTTCACCATCAACCTGATCACCTCGCGGGGTGTGAAGTGTTCCCCGGCAGTTTCGTTGGAGAGTTCGGCGAACTTGCGAATCAGCTCCTCGAACACCAATCCCATCTCGGCGTTGCTCACCGTTTCGGGATGCAGGTCGATCTGGCCGAACTTCTCGGTAACCAGATACAGCAGGTTGGCCTTGTCCAGCCGGTCCACCTGCAGGTGGAACGCAAAGCTGTCGAAGATGTCCCGCACGGCGGGGCTGAAGCCCCGGATGTAGCTGCGCAGGTTCTCGGCGATGTTGTCGCCGTCGCCCATCAGCCGCTTCATATCCAGCGGCGAGGTGTTGCAGAAGTTGTGGTCCGCCTTGCGCAGCAGAAAGGGTTCGGGCTCCAGTCCCTGGCCCTCCCGCAGGGCCTTCTCCTCCAGCACCGCCGCCTTGGTGGGCTCCAGCACGCAGTCGAGCCGCCGCAACACCGTGAACGGCAGGATCACCTTGCCGTAGTCGCTCTGCTTGTAGTCGCCCCGCAGCAGGTCGGCCACGCTCCAGAGGAAGGCGGAGAGGTTCTGTTTGCCGCTGGGCAGTGAGCTGAACTGGGGAGAGGACGGTGCTGCGGACGACGTCACGGGCGCTGGGGACTGGGTTGAGCTGCGGGGACTGGAGGAGTGCACCGGCGCAGCTGGATCCGCCATGGCGACCGAGCCACCCCGGCCCCGGCCAGGCGTGATCTGGCCGGTGGCGATCAAGGCGGCTTTGACGCTCTCGTAGTCGGTTTCGCCCCAGCCCAGCAGCTCGCGCAGCCGGCCGTTGCCAGACGAGCCGCCGATCGCTTGCAGCGCACCGATGAACTCCTGCTGGGCCAGGTCTGCGTCCATGGAGCCAGCCACCAGCGGACAACTGAAGTCAGTGTGCTGCGTTTGTAGCACCCGCGAGCCAATCCGCAGCCTCGGAAACGCTGATCAGCACGGGCTTCCATGCAGATCCTGCATGGTTTGCGCCCTGGCGATCCCAACCCGCAGCCGCCGCAGGCAGTGCCGGGCCGCCTCCGTGTTCACCGCCCCCTGCGGCAGCAACAACCACAGCTGCTCAATCAGGGGTGGCTGGTCCGCCATGAGCATCAGGCCATGGGCTTCCATCCATTGCGGCCTCAGCAGCTGCACGCAGAGCGGTAGGGCCAGCTGGCGGTCGCGCGCCCGCTCGATCCAGGAGGCGGGTTCCTGGCAGGCCGCCGGTTGCGGCTCCACGGCCAACCCATGCCACGCCACGGCCTGGTGCAGCAGCGGCGTGGCTTCCTTGCGTGGCAGCAACACCTGCCGTGTGGATGGCGTGGTAGCCGCCAGCTGCACGTTCAGGTGGCCCAGCGGGAGTGCCGCCAGGCCATCCCATTGCGGTGCCTCGCCGGAGGGGGGCAGCGTCTCCAGGCAGAAGGAGCTCACGATGGCCCCATCCAGCAGGCCATGGCGCACCAGCTCGGCCCAGTGCTCACCGCTGCGCACCCGGGGCGGCACCAGCTGCACCCCCGCCAAAGCGTTCAACAGGCCCTGGTGCAGCACATCAGTGCCGATGCGCAGCAGCCCCTCCATCAAGCGGTGCTCCCGGTAAGCCAGCCGCAGGTGCTGCAGGCAAGCGTTGTGCCCGTGGCGGCACACGGCCGCTCCCCGCCGCGGCTGCAGGCGCAACTGGAGCTGCATCAGCCGCACGCTGCGGCACACCGTGCTCTGGTGCATCGCCAGGGCTTCACCAGCCCTGGCCTGGGAGCCAGCCAGCTCCAGGAGATCGAGGATGTGCAGGTCTTCCAGCGCCTTCGGGGGCGCATAACCGCTGGCCGCGGTGCTGGTGGAGAGGGCCACAGACACGATCGAACGTTGCTGGGAGCAGCGTCAGCGCCCCAGCCCCGGTTCGAGCCATTTTTCATGCGAAAGAGCGGTTGCCGCGTCAGGATGCGGCTGCGGTTCATCGTTGGGGTTTGCTGCTGCCCAGCCCCCAGCCCGCGCCTCTGCGCTGCCACCTGCTGATTGGCCCGCCCGCCAGCGGCAAAACCACCCTGGCCGGCGTGCTGGCCGAGCTCACCGGCGCCGTGGTGCTCTCCACCGATGGGCTGCGCGGTGAGATCTTCGGCGACGCGGCGGTGCAGGGCCCCTGGCGCGACATCGAGGCCCTGCTGCACCAGCGCATTCGCGAGACTGTGGCTGCCGGAGTGCCGGTGATCGTGGATGCCACCCACGCGCGCCGGCCCTGGCGCCTGGCGATCACCCAGGCCCTGGCCTTGCCTGGGCCGGTGGAGTGGATCGGCTGGTGGCTCTACACGCCGCTGGCCACCTGTCTGCAGTGGAACCACACCCACCAGCGGGAGCTCGAACCGCTGCTGCGCGACGAGCTGGCCCGCCTCGATCACCGCATCCGCTCAGCCCGCAACCGCGAGAAGCGTTTCAGCCTGCACGGCTACTCCCAACTGCTGGATCTGGAGCGGCTGCTGTATCTGGTGCGGCTGCTGAGCACCGTCCCCGAGCTCTCCGTGGCCGATCCCGCCACCCGCGCCGAGCTGGAGGCGATCGTATCGCCCCTTCCCGATGGCGACCTGGCCGATCAGGCCGCCGCCTACCTGGGCCGCCTGCATGGCACGTGTTACGGCGACGTGGCGGCGATCCGGGCCGATCTGGCCTGGCTGGCGGCCAACGGCTTCTGCCAGAGCGAGCCTTCGCTGGCACCGATTCAGATGGCTCCGATTCAGGTGGCGCCACCCCACCCCGAGCCGACCCCCGCAGGCCCCTGGCCCGGCGGGGTGCACGGCGGCTTCCCGCCCCTGGGCGATGCGCCGGTGTTCCAGCGGGTGTTCACCCTGCTGCGCCACCTGCTGCAGCAACCCTTTGATCGCGAAGCCGGCACGCCGCTGCCCGAGCACCGGATCGCCCAGACCAACACCATCCCCGGCGCCACCTGCCCGGGGAGACGGCCACCCTGCGCAAAGACCTCGAAAAGCTGCTCACCCCCTACGGCTTCCGGAGGCGCAACGACAACGTGCGCCACAGCTATGCCTGCGGCTGGCCAGCCCCAATGCCCGGCTGCGGGCCACGCAGCTGGTGACGCTGCGCTTCTGCTGCCAGGGCTGGGCCTTTGCCTTCATTCGCGAGGCTCTGCAGCGCTACCCGATTGAGCACACCCGCTTCTCCCAACCCCTGCCGGGTGAGCACTGGTGGCACCACCCCAACGCTCCGCACGTGCTGGAGCCCGGCAGCCCCAGCGACAGCCACCCCAACCCGGTGGAGCTCGACCTGCCCCCCTGGACCGTGGAGCGCGACATCGACCTGCGCAACTGGCTGTTCGGCTTTGGCGCCGGCATCCGCATCGACAGCCCCGAGGCCCTGAGACACGAGCACCGCCCGAAACTGGAGCGAGCCCTGGCTGTGTATCAACCGGCCTGAACAGGCGCACTTCAATGTCATGAAAGCCAGAGCGGTGGGTCATGGCACCCGATCAGGTGCTGCAGCTGCAGCCGAAGGCATCAGCCGCACCACATTCATCCTGCGCAGCTGCCAAGAGCGGGCGCGGGATGTGCTGCTGGATCGCACGCCGTTTTCCCTCACGCCGGAGCAGACCACGGCCCTGCTGGCGGATCTGGAAGATCCCAGCGCCACCGCCCAGGATCAGGCCAGCATCGAGCGGCTGCTCGACATGCCGCTGCCCTGGCATGCGCCCGCCTGAGCCCCTCGTCGCTCAGCATCAGTTGGAAGGCTTCGACTGCGGCAACGCCGCATTGAACCGCCACGACTGATGAGGTGGAGGGTTGGCCGGCATCGGAGAGCCACATCCAAGACCCCGTGAGACTGTCGGACTGGGAGAGTGCCTCAAGGGCCCTGTTGGCTTCCGAGAGTTGCCTGGTGCGCAGCGCCACCTGCTGTTCCAGCGTGGCGTTCAGCTGCTTGAGCTGCTTGTTCTGGTCCGTCACCTCGTGGAACAGGCCATCGAGGGCCGCCAGCAGGGGCTCTGTTTCGCTGGCCCGGATGTGCTCCCGCTCCTCGAAAGCCGCCGCCGCTGTCATGCCGGCTTGGATCGCCCGAATTTGCTTGGCCATGTCCTGATCCATGCCCAGGACGTGATAGGCCAACCAATAGGTGAGAAAGCTCAACAGAGAGCGGTCTCGCTTTGGATTGCCAGCCGCCACATCGGCGTGAATCGAAGAAGCGTTGCAGAGAAAGTCGCGATGCGCTTGGCGATGCAGTCTTAGGCAATCGGCATCGATGCCCGCATCCACCATAAACTTGTCTTCATCGTGATAAAGCTACTCGGTGTAGTGCCTGAGTTGTTGGTAGACCTTGTGACTATCACTGGCGTTGATGTTGCCGCCGAACGGAAGATTGCCGAGATTATGGATGATGTTCGCGAGCCCGTGATGCTGGGCGTCGATACCAGGCAGATCGGTGAGGTAGTGCTGGTCCCACTGGAGCATGCCAGGAACCAGGGATGGCTTTGCTTTGGGCCCGTCCATGGAGCACTTACCGTGGCTGCTATTCAACAATCTCAGCGAGGATTCAGCAGCTCATTGAGGTTGCTCACCGGTCGATCGCGCAGGTCTTCGGCAATCTCGGCAAAGCGGGAGGCCAGGCGCTCGAAGGCCAGCAACAGCACAGGATCAAACTTGCCAGCCGAGCCGTTGATGATGAGGTGTATGGCGTCGGCATGACTGAAGGCTTTTTTGTAGATACGCCGGCAGATCAGGGCATCGTAGACATCAGCCAAGGCCATCAACCGCGCAGAGAGGGGAATCGCCGTACCGGCCAGGCCGTCAGGATAGCCACTGCCATCCCAGTTCTCATGGTGATGGTGGGCAATTTCACGGGCAAAGCGGAGAAAGCTGCTGGGGGTGCCGAGCCATTCTTCAGCCGAAGCAATGATGCGAGCACCGATCTCCGCGTGGGTTTTCATCACGTCGAATTCATCGCTGGTGAGACGGCCGGGCTTGAGCAGGATGCCATCGGGGATACCCACCTTGCCAATGTCATGCAGGGGCGCTGATTTGGTCATCAGGTCGATGCTCCTGGTGTCCAGCTCGTCGGCATAGGGCGAATCCTGCTGGAGGTCTTCCGCCAGCGCCCGCACATACTCCTGGGTGCGGCGCAGGTGCATGCCGGTTTCGTTGTCGCGGGTCTCCGCCAGGGAGGCCATCGCCATGATCGTGACCTCCTGCACCTTGTGCACTTCGTGGGTCTGGCGCTCCACTTCTCGCTGCAGATTGGCGTTCGTCTCAGCCAGTTGGTCTCTGGTGTGCTTGAGGGCGATGTGGGTGGCCACCCGGGCCATCACCAGGGGTGGTGCGATTGGCTTGGTGATGTAGTCAACACAACCGCAGCTGAATCCCTCCTCCTGGTCGATGTCCTGGTCCATTGCCGTGAGAAAGATCACGGGGATGGCCCGGGTTTGGGGTTCCGCCTTCAAGCGACGGCATACCTCGAAACCATTGAGGCCCGGCATCATGATGTCGAGCAGGATCAGGTCAGGTCGGGGTTCGGTGGCAGCCAGGCGGAGGGCGATCTCGCCGCTGGTGGCCAGCCGTACCCGGTAGTGCTCGCGCAGCAGACCATGCATCAGCTGCAGGTTCTCCGGCGTGTCATCCACCACCAGCACGGTGGCCCGGGCCTCGGCCATGGCGGCAGCGGTGGGGAAATCGCTCATCGGGGCACGCAAGGCATCGCCGGGGCCTGCTCCCCCTGCGGGCTGTGGTGCCGGAGCAGCTGGCGAGCGGAGCTGAAGTTAAAGCCCTGTAGGGCGCCCTGCAGGGCGGTGAGGCCAGCACTGCCCAGCACGCCTTCCAGGGCCGACCGCTCCTGCTCCACCAGCTCCAGGGACTCCCCATCGGCGAGGGCCAGCAGGGCGTCGAGGCGCTCGATCAGGGCCAGCTGGGTGGGGTTGAGCGGCTGCCTGGCTTGCGGCAAGGGAGCCTGGGCTTCGCGGTCGCCGCCGACGGCGGTCAGGGCTTGAGGGTCGGTTGAGGTGATCAGCGCTGCGGTGATCTCGGCCAGGGTGAGGCGAAGCGCAGCCACGAAGTTGTCTTGCAGCCCGGCGGGAGCACGGCCCTGCTTGAGCTCCCCATCCAGATGGCTGGCCGCTTCGGTGAGGACCAGGCCGCCGAGGTTCGCCGCAACCCCCTTCACCGTGTGCACGATGTGCTCAGCCAGGGGCAGGTCGGACTTGGTCAGGGCTTCGGCCAGGCGCAGGTCCGCATCAGCCTGGGTGTGCACCAGGCTGCCCAGCAACCGTCGGTAGAGCTCAGCGTTGCCCCCCACCCGTTTGATGGCGCGGGGCACATCAAATCCCGGCAACCGCTCCACCAGCTCGGCGATAGCCCCCTGCGGCGGCAAGAGGGTGCCGGCGGTGCAGGCGTTGCCTGGGCCTGGGCCAGACCCCGGCCCCTCCCCATCGGCTGCGGCTGGCGCGTGGCGGCTACCCCAGTACTGCAGCCGGTCATAGAGATGCTGGGGATCGATCGGCTTGGTGATGTGGTCCTGCATGCCCAGGCCCAGGCAGCGATCCCGCTCCTGCTGCATGGCGTGGGCGGTCATGGCCAGCACGGGCAGGTCGTGCCAGCGCGGCTCGGAGCGGATGCGCTGGGCGCATTCCCAGCCATCCATCTCCGGCATGTTGAGATCCAGCAGCACCAGGTCGCAGGGCAGGCGCTGCTCCTCCGGGGTGGGGCTGTATGCCGCTTTGTCGCTGTGGGCCTCCAGCCAGGCCAGGGCCTCCACCCCATTGGCCGCCGTGTTCACCACCACCCCCACGATCTGCAGCAACTCCTCAACGATCTGCAGGTTGATCTGGTTGTCCTCCACCACCAGGACCCGCAGGCCCTGCAGACACCCGAAGCCGGCCTCGACCCCAGCGTCCCGGGTGTGATCGGCAGCCTGTTGCCCCATCCCATCCTCGGCATCGGCGCAGACTCCGAACAGGCGGGCCAGGGTGTCCACCAGGTCGGATGGACACACCGGCTTGCTGAGGGAGGCGTCGAGGAGGCCAGGGGGCACCCGCTGAAATTCCTCCTCAAAGCCAAAGGCCGTGACCATCACGATTCGTGGCTGGGGCAGCTGGGGATCGGCACGCACCTGCTGGGCCACCGCGAGGCCATCGGGGGCCGCTCCCAGGCGCCAGTCCAGCAACAGCAGCCCGTAGGGATCGCCCTCCTGGGCGGCGGAGCGCACCCGGGCCAGGGCCTCCTCGCCACCGGCGACCAGGTCGCAACGCAGGGGCATGGGGGCGAGCAGCCCCTGCATCACCTCCCGGGCCAGGCAGTTGTCGTCCACCACCAGCACCCGCAGGCCGTTGAGGGAAGCGGGCAGCACCCGGTTCGAACCGCCCTGGCCCAGCGCGAAGGGCACCACCGCGGTGAAGCAGGAACCCTCACCCAGGCGGCTGTCCACCCGGATCGAGCCGCCCATCAGGCTGAGCAGACGCTGGCAGATGCTCAGGCCCAGCCCCGTACCGCCGTAGCGACGGGTGGTGGAGGCTTCTGCCTGGTTGAACATCTGGAACAGCCGGGAGGTCTGCTCCGGAATCATGCCGATGCCGGTGTCCTGCACAGCGAACTGGAGCAGCACCTGCTGCTGCTGCTGCTCCAGCCGGCTCACCCGCAGGATGATCTCGCCGTGCTCGGTGAACTTGGCCGCGTTGGAGAGCAGGTTGAGCAGCACCTGGGTGAGGCGCAGGGGATCGCCGTTCAGGCTGGACGGCACCTCTTCATCGACGCTGAACAGCAGCTCCACACCATTGGCGAATACCCGGTTGGCCACCAGGTTCGCCACATCGCCCAGCACGCTGTCGAGGTGGAAGTCGGCCTGCTCCAGCTGCAGCTTGCCGGCCTCGATCTTGGAAAAGTCGAGGATGTCATTGATGATCTCCAGCAGGTTCTGGCCCGCTCCGCTGATCTTCTGGAGGTAGTCGCGCTGCCGCCGGTCCAGGTCGGTGCGCAGGGCCAGGTGGGTCATGCCGATGATCGCGTTCATCGGCGTGCGCAGCTCGTGGCTCATGCGGGAGAGGAAGTCGCTCTTGGCCGCGTTGGCGCGGTCCGCCTCCCGCCGGGCCTGCTCCAGGGCAGCAGCCTGGGCCTGACGATCGGTGATGTCTTCCCCGGAGCTGAGCAAGCCCGTCACCCGACCGTCCGGACCCTCCAGCAAGCTGAGGTGCCAGTGAAACAGGCGCTCGCCCCGGTTGCGGGTCTGAACGGCGTAGTCCAGTTGGCCGGCAGGCGGCAGCTGGCCCGCCGCTGCCTGCTGCAGCCAGAGGCGCACCCGAGCCCGATCGGCCTCCGCAACCCAGTGGTGGATCCAGTCTTCCCCCAGCCAGGTTGTGTCGTCATCGCCATCGGCGAAACCCAGCAGGTGGCGGCCACTGCGGTTCAGCAACGTGATGCAGCCGTGCAGATCGAGCGCCAGCAGAGTGGTCTGCACCGTCTGGATGTAGGTGTCGAGCTGGTCCTTGGTGGAGCGCAGGTTGGCCGTGCGCTCCTGGATGCGGCTGGCCATGGCGTTGATGGTGCCGGCCAGGCTGGCGATCTCATCGTGACCTTTCACCGCGACGGGATGGAGGCTCGTGGCCTCGTCGGGATCGAAGTCCTGCACCGCCTGGTGCAGATCGCGCAACGGCCGCACCAGCCGGCGGCCCAGCACCACGCCCACCAGCGCCACCAGCACGGCGGTAACCAGCAGGATGGCCAGAATCTTGGCAGTGAGCGCCTGGCTATCGCGGCGGGCCGCATCTTGGGGCATGGTGATCAGCACTGCCACGGGGCTGAAGGGCATCCGGCGCCAGGCGGCCAACAGCTCCTCCCCATTCGCTGAAACCACATAGGCGCTGCCGCCATCGCCCCGCAGATTGCGTGACCCCGCTGCCAACCACCTCGCAGGCAGGGTTTTGAGGGCTGTCGATCCGGCCGAGACCGCCGAGCTGCCCAGCGGCAACAGCTGCAGCTGCCCGCCCTCACTGCTCAGCGTCACCAGTTGCACGGAGAACCCATGCGCCACACCCTGCTGACGCTTGAAGGCCTTTTCCTGAAAAGCGGTGCCATCAAGGCGACCCACCAGCACCAGCGAACGGCCCTGTTCTTTCGGAAGGGGCACAGCCAGCCAGGCCGCTACACCGCCCAGGCTGGGATCGGGGGCCAAGGGCGCCTTCGACACCTGATTCCAGGCACTCAGCTTTTGCACGGCCTGGCGAAGGCCCGAGCTGCGCAGGGGTTCGCTGCCCAGCTCCAGGCCCACCAGCTCCGGGTGAAAGGCTGCATCCACCACCCGCTGGCTGGTTCGGTCCACCAGCAGCAGGTCGCTGAGGCCCAGCTGGCCTACCCGCTCGCGCCAATCGCGCCGGAGCCGCTCGGGCTGCCCCTGGGCGTCCTGCACCAGCTGGTCGAGCTGGATCCCCTTGCTGATCAGCAGCCCCTGGGCCTCCTCCACTTTGGTGCTGGCCAACTGTTCAACCACCGAAAACAGGTGGTGGCGTTCCTGGTTGAGGAAGGCGCGCAGGGTCACCAACTGGGACAGCACGAGGGGGGTGAGCCCCACCGCCAGCAACAGCAGCACCAGCCGCTGACGCAGGGAAACCTGGCTCACCCGTCGCTGCGGCTGGGGCCAGAGCTGGCGCCAGCGGGCCTTCGCAGTCATGGCAAGGCCTGGCGCAGCGGCTCTGCCGATACCCGGGGGAGAGCGGCGTTGCCGCGGATCAGCCCCAGCTGGCGCTGCACGGCCTGCACCGCCTCCAGGTTGCGCACCAGCGGCCCTCGGGGTGCCAGCAACGGCTGCTGCTCAGCCAGGGGGAAGTAGATCAGACCCTTCTCGCTCTCGCGGAAGGACTGGCCGCTGATCTGCTCGCGGGCCCCCATCGTGTCCGCCGCCGCGGGATTGCGCTGCGCCAGGTCGTGGGCTGCCTGCCACACCCGCAGCAGGCGGCCCAGCAGGGCGATGTTCTGGCTGTAGAAGGTGGGATCCACCACCAGTACGTCGAAGATTTCTCCTGGGATCTCGGAGCTGTCGAACACCTGCACCGCCAGGCCGCGCTTGATCAGGTCGTCACTGAAGGGGGGATAGAGAGCGACGCCATCGATTTCGCCGTTGGCAAGCCGCGGCGCCGCCGCCGATAGCGGGATGGCCACCACGCGGACATCGGCCAGGGTCATTCCCTCGCGGGCAAGGGCCCGGCTGAGCACGAAGGGACCCAGGCTGCTGGGGCTGATGCCAACCCGTTTGTCGCGCAGGCCGGCCAGGCTGCCGATCTCGGGGCGCACCACCACCATGTCACCCCCGCGGGACTCATTGAGGATCAGCACCACTACCGGGCAACGCTGGGGCACGCGCGCGCACAGATTGACTGCCTCAACCGTGGTGATCTGGGCGATGTCTAGCTTGGCCTGCGCGTAGGCCTCCGTGATCTCCTGGGGATCAGCAAACTCCAGCGCCTTGATGTTGAGCTGCTCCGGTTTATCCAGTTGCTCTTCCTGGGCGAGGTAAAAGTATGCGTAACCAGGCCATCCAGCCACCGGCATTTCCACGGTGGTGCTTTTCCCGCAACCACAGAGCAGGGGGCCGCCGAGAAGGGCACTGAGCAAAAACCCGCCGGCTCTTCGGACAAGCACGGAAGACAAGGACCGAATGTAGACGCATGCAGGCTAGGGGACAGCGGCTGATGGGGCAGCCCTGCTCTCCGGAGCTAGCAAACCTGATGAAATGGTAAAGACGTCTGGCCGGCACAAGGAGAGTGGGGCTGGTAGATGAACTGGAACCGCGACGCCTCGATGGACGCAACCGAATGGAGGGTGGCAACAAACCCATCACCAGCACGGGAGAACATCGTGCTCCAGGCAAGAACCAAGGTCAGGCAGTTGGAGCGAGGCCTATCCGGCAACACGGCAACCAAACCGGCGGTTGCCGCAGCCATGCACGCCCCCCGCAGCACGCCCTCCCTGGCGAAACCTGCCGCCCCTCCGCCAACCTGAGGCACCTGTGCGCTGACGCCAACCCATGGCGATGAACCGGGAGCAACTGGAGAAGCTGGGTCGCTTCCTGCTGCGCGGCCTGCGCATCGGCGCCAGCACGGTGTCGATCGTGGAGCTGCTGCGCAACGACTGGAGCGGCGGCATCAGCGCCGGGGTGGCCTGGCTGGTGTTTCTGCAGGTGGAACGGCGGCTGCCACCGCCCAGCCCGCAGTCGGAAGACTGAACCCCAAGGGGCCGCCCAGCCCAGGAGAACCCCGCGTCAACGGCAGTGCGGCGCCTAGTGGGGGTGCTCGGAGCAGGGCATCCAGAGGGATCCCATCGCATGCACTCCGCTGCAGCCCAGTTCCCGGGCCCGATCCAGGGCCTGCTGGCGGGTTGGGTACGCCATCAGGTTTGGGGGCGCCTGGGCGGGAGGAGAGCCGGGGGAGCTGTGGTGGTGCTGATGCAGGGCGCCGGCAGGAGCCCCCAGGCGCCGCGGACCCATCCCCTCAAGGCCAGCCCACCACACACCCATCACATTCACGCCCGCCACCAGCACGCCCATCCCCACCACGCAGGCGTTGAGCACACCCATCCCCACCACGCCGAGGCTCACCACGCCCATCGGCACCACCCCGATACTCACCACCCCCATCGGCACGATGCCGATCGAAATGATCCCCAGGGGCGCCACACCGAAGGCGATCCGCTTGGGCTTGTCTCCGCATTGGGCCATGGAACCGTTCAATCTCAGTGGGAGTGCCCGGAGCCGTGGGCGTCACCGTGCTTGGCACAGGGCATCCACTGATTTCCCATCCTGTGGGCACCGGTGCAGTTGAAGTGCAGCTTGGCGGCCTTCTCCGCTTCCGCCTGGGTCGGGTAGAGGGCGGGCACGCCCGCTGGCGCGGCCAGGCCGGCGCCGGCGAGCAGGAGATGGGCGGCAAGTGAGGCGGCCACCCGGGCTGGCCAAGGACGGAAAGGGTTCGGCATGGACTGCAGGCGGATGCAGGGAAGCAAGGCAGGCCGCATCGTAGGGAAGGTCTCCAGTGCTGCAAGGTAACAGGAGAGTTGGCAGGCGAGTCGTGCCTCCTGCCCTTGCCTCCTGCCCTTGCCTACAGTCGGAGAGTTTCCATCGGGTGGAGGGTTACGGCCGTGGGCCGCCTGGGATCCCTGACTGCTGAGCCTGCTCCCTGCCTGCGCATCGGCGAGGTGGCCCGCTGCACGGGCCTCTCGGTGAAGACGATTCGCTTCTACTGCGATCAGGGTCTGCTGCGGCCCAAGGGCCGTTCCGATGCCGGCTATCGCCTGTTCGACCAGGAAAACCTGGCGGAGCTGGCCATCATCCGGGCGTTGCGCGCCATGGATATGCCGATTCCTGAGTTGGCGAAGCTCCTGGAGGTGCGTCGCGCTGGTGTGTGCAACTGCAGTGTTCTCAAAGACAACATTGCAGCCAAGATCGAATCGATTGGCATGCGCATCTCTGAGCTTTCTGCCATGCAGGAGGAACTCGCCCGCCTATTGAACAGCTGGCAGGACTGTGGTGGCTTCAAGGCTGATCCATAGTGCCTGCTGCGCGCCGCCTTGGCGGTGTTGCCGGCACCTCAGCCCTGCTCCCAGCGAAAGGTCTGGTCATTCCAGGAGGCGGGGTCCTCGATCGGCTCGAGATGGGTCACCACATCGGTGCGGGTGAGCGTCGCGGCGATCTCCTGCTCCAGCTCCTCGCACAGGTCGTGGCCCTGTTGCACGCTCCAGTGGCCCGGAACGAGCACATGGAGCGAGACGAACCGCTGCGAACCGGCCACCCGGGTGCGCAGGGCATGGAAGCGTATGTCGTCGCTTTCGCGGCCGGCCAGCAGCTGTTCCAGCTGCCGCTGTTCCTCTTCCGGCAGGGAGCGGTCCAGCAGGCCGGAGGCGGTTTCATGAAACAACTTCCAGCCCGTGAAAATGATGTTGATCGCCACGGCGATCGCGATCAGCGGGTCGAGGATTGCCCATCCGGTGACCTTCACCAGCCCGATGCCCACCACAACCCCCAGGGAGGTCCACACATCGCTGAGCAGGTGGTGGGCATCGGCGCGCAGCGTGATCGAGTGAAAGCGGCGGGCGGCCTTGAGCAGCAGCCAGGCCACCAGGCCATTGAGGGCGGTGGCCAGCAGGGAGAGGGCCAGGCCGATGCCCACTTGCTCCAACGGCTCCGGCTGCAGCAGGTGGCCGATGGCGGCATGAATGATGGCCAGAGCGGCCACCACGATCAACACGCTCTCCAGGCCGCTGGAAAAGTATTCGGCCTTGAAATGGCCGTAGTGGTGGCTGCGGTCTGCCGGCTTGGCCGCCAGGGTGAGGGCCCAGAAGGCCCCCAGGGCGGCCACCAGATTCACCCCCGACTCCATGGCATCGGAGAGCAGCCCCACCGACCCGGTCAATCGCCAGGCCCACGTCTTGAGACCGATCGTGGCCACCGCCGCCGCCACGGACAGCAGCATGTAGGAGCGGGGAGAACCGAACAGCATGGGGATGGTCTGAGCGCTCCGGCCAGCCAAGAGCTGGCTGCCAGGAAACTAGCCCGAACACGGAAAACCCACCGCCGCTGCGGCGACACCGCAGCCGAATGCAAGCGGGCGGGCACGGAAGGCCATGCGCATGCCGAGGGCACGAAAAGATGCACTTCATGGCTCCGCGAGCTGCCCTTGGCTTTTTCGACTGCCATCAGAAGGCTGAAGCCCGGTTCCTGTCTCGCCACACCAGCACCGAGGTTGGGAGCCCCTGCCGCCCTTGATGGTTCGGCGGTCGGCCAGGGCGGGCCCCCTCGGCAAGCGGCGATCAGGGAGCCAGGGATGGGGGCGCGGTGCGTTGAAGCAGCAGCTCGATCTGGCGGTCCTGACGCTCCAGTGCCGCCCGAAAACCGGACACCGGGAGGCCCAGCACCAGGAGCCAGGCCAGCGAAGTCCAGGCCATCACCTTCCAGCCATGGGCCGGCTCTGCGGGCCGCCACAACCCGGCAGCAGCCGATGCCCTGGGCGTGGAGGTGGACTCGCCCTCCAGATCCAGCAGAACGCGGTGCAGGGACTCCGGCGTGACCGGCACCAGGGCGGTGGATTCCCCGTGGCAGGCCGGGTCGTTCACGCCGGCCTGGTTGGGCCAACTGCCGCCCCTCATTCCCCAGACCGGGAACGGATGCGCAGCTCGGCCCAGCTGGTGGCCGGGTCCAACTCCCGCCCGAATTGCCAGTCCGGCAGCAGCCCCAGCACCAGCTCAGCGGTGGTGCGCACCAGCGAACCCCCACAGAGGTGGCCGCCGATCACGGCGCCCGTGCGGTCGGCCAGGCAGATGTGCAGGTGGGCGCCAGCGGGGGAGAGGGTGCCGGCCAGGCTGAGCACCTCCAGGTCGCCGCGGATCGTGGTGGCTTCGGCCGCTCCCGCGAAGCGCAGCTGGGCCACCCCGAGGCTGCCCACAGCACTGAGCACACAGCCGGCCTGCTCGTGCTGCTGGCCCATCCAGGCCTCCAGGGCCAGGCGCAGGTCATCCCCAGGCAACAGCCGCAGCGGCACCACCCTCACGGCCCCGGCTCCTCCACCAGCTGCTGCATCATCACCAGGGCATCCACGTAGCCGAGCCGCCGGTGGCGGAAGGCCCCGGGCAGGGTGCCGACGATCCGAAAGCCGTTGCGCTGCCAGCAGCGGATGCCGGCGGAGTTGGTGCTCACCACCAGGTTGAACTGCATGGCCCGGAAGCCCAGCCGCCGCGCCGCCTGCAGCGCGTGCTGGCAGAGGCGGCTGCCGAGGCCATGCCGGCGCCTGGACTCGGCCACCACAAAACCGGCGTTGGCCACATGGGCACCCAGGGCGAGGGAATTGGGCCGGAGGTAGTAGGTGCCCACCAGGGTCCCGGCGGCATCCACGGCCACCAGGACCGCCTGGTTCTGTTCCACCCACGCCACCCTGGCTTCGGCCTCACCGATGGCCGGATCGTGGGGGAAGGTTTCACCGGCGCGGAACACCGGCTCCAGCAGCGCCCACAGCGCCGGCCAGTCGGCGGGGACGTAGGGGCGGATCTGCAGGGGCGATGCGGAGGGAGCCAGGGGAGTGGATCGGGGGCCTGGTGATTGTCATCCCAACGGCAGGCGGCCCGTGGGGGCGAGGGGCGTGCTCAAAAAACGAAATGCCACGCAAATCCCGAGCATCCTGGAGGCAGAAGCAGCGGCAGTGAATCCACCATGACTCCCTCCCTGCGCCACGGCCTGCGCCTGATCAGCCTCTGGCTGGCGTGGCTGCTGGCCATGTTGTTTCACGTGGATCTGGGCCTGATGCCGCTGTTCCACGGCCAGTCGCCCGAGATCCACAGCCAGGTGGCGATCTCGGCCCTGCCCTGGCTGTTCGGGGCGATGCTCGCCTACTTTCTGCTGCCGCTGATCGCCGTGGTGCTGATCGCCTATGCCAGCACCTCGGCAGCACCTCCGCAGCGCTGGCGCGCCTGGCGGCGCCTGCATTTCTGGTTCAGCGTGGTGTACACAATCACCAACCTGCCGCACCTGATTGCCGACATCCTGGTGCCGGATTCACGGCTGGATCAGATCGTGCTGATGCTGGCCCTGGTGGTGTTCGGACTGCTGATCAACCGGGAGGGGTGGCGCTGGTGGCGGGACCAGAGCTCCCCGGCCTAGATCTCGCCTGGGGAGTTTCACCCCTTCAGCCGGCGGGCCGCGTGGCGTGCCTGTCCACCTGGTTCACCCACACACCTACGGTCATGCTGGCGCGGGCAGGGCCGCGGAAAGACCCGGCCACCGGCGGCACCCCATCCGGCCGGTGGGAGATCGCCACGGCGATGTGGTCGGGTCCGGCCAGACGGCCGGTGGTGGGATCGAAGCCCGTCCAGCCCGCCCCCGGCAGATACACCTCCGCCCAGGCATGGGTGGAGCCGCCCACTTCCGGTGACAGGGGATCGTGCAGGTAGCCGCTCACAAAGCGGGCCGCCAGTCCCAGCTGGCGGGCTGCCGCCAGGAACAGCGTCGCGAAGTCGCGGCAGGAGCCGCTGCCGCTGCGCAGGGTGTGGGCGGGGGATTGCACACCGGGCTCCTCGCGCCTCTCGTAGCGGAACGTGGCTGGAATGCAGGCGCAGATCCGCTGCAGCAAGGCGTAGGTCTCCAGCCGCTCACCCGGGTTGTACAGGCGGGCCACCCACAGGTCCAGGTCCTGGCCATGGTCCACGGGCTGGCGGTACGGAGCCAGAAGCCGTTGCTCCTCGGCTCCGTACTGGAAGGGGAAGAACAGCGCCCCAGGGTCCACCAGAAAGTCGAGCGGATCCTGGTGATACTGCTGAATCAGCACTTCGCTCTCGATCCTCAGACAGGTGGCTGGCGCCGAGAAGCGGGCGATGGCCACCGAATTGTTCTCCGCATCCCGGTGCCAACGCAGCGTCGCCGTTGGTGAAATGTGCAGCCAAGATGCTTCAATCCGCAGCTCATGGCTCTCCCTCGGCCGCAGTCGCAGGACGTGGGCATCGAGCCACACCTCTGCGTCGTAGCTGTACGTGGTGTAGTGGCGAATCCGGTAACGCTGCATCGCTACGGCCACTCGGTGGGGCTGGTTGCCATTAGCCTGAAGCAACCGAAGCGGCAGAGAGCGAGATCTGCACCGGCATCGCCGGCAACCCTAGCGAAATCAACACCCAAACCCCCATCCCAATTCACAACCAAATCCGTAGTCACATTCATATACACAACCAGATCCACAATCTTCTCCATACCGAGCTCAGTAGACCCATCGGATTCATCCAACCACCCCCGCTGCCCCATCCTCACTTGGCATCCATTGGGCAGTTGTGGCCAGGCCATTCGTTCGGCACCGACAGCCTGGTCTTGTTTCTGATCATTCTGGCGCGCTATTTCCTCGCCGCCGGAGGCTGCTGGTACTTGGTGCGTCTCTGCCGGCCCCAGGCCGTGCCGGCGGCATCGGAGCCGCAGGGCCGCCGGATCCGCGACGGAATCCGCCATGACATCCGCCTGTCGGTGCTCTCGGCGGCGGTGTTCGCCGTGGCCGCAGCAGCGGTGCTGTGGCTGCAGGCCCACGGCCTCACCCGGCTGTACACCGGGGTGGATTCCCGCAACTGGTGGTATCTGGGGGTGAGCTACCTGGTCGTGCTGATCCTGCAGGACGCGCTGTTCTACGCCACCCACCGCCTCTTCCATCACCCCGCGCTGTATGCCACGTTCCACCGGGGCCACCATCGCTCGCGCCAGCCCACACCCTGGACCTCCTTTGCGTTCGATCCACCGGAGGCCCTGGTGCAGGCACTGTTCCTGGCGGGAATTGTGATGCTGATCCCCCTGCACCTGATCACCCTCCTGGCCGTACTCAGCACCATGACCGTATGGGCGATCGTGAACCACCTCGATCCCGCCAGCCTGCCGCGCCGGTTCCCCCACCACCTGCTGGGCCGCTGGGTGATCGGACCGGCGCACCACTCCCTGCACCACAGCCGACCTGCGGTGCACTTCGGCCTCTACTTCACCTTCTGGGACCGGGTCTGCGGCACCCAAGATGCCGGCTACACCAGGGAATTGATCACGCAAGCTGCTTCGTCGTGATAGCGGATCCATGCCGTGGTGGGCCGTTGCCCATCACCTACTGCGAATAGATCAGGGCGCTGTAGGGAGCCAGCGACACCGACGCCTGAAAGGGGAGTGTGTCGCGACCCGTCGGCCCAGCCTCGATGTCTCCGCTGGGATGGCCATCGAACAGCTCGCTGTAGCCCTGCCAATCGCTGTTGAAGCGCAAGGTCCAGTGGCCAGCGGCAGGGAAGCCCACAATGTAGTCCTGCTGGGGTTGGTGGGAGAAGTTGGCAATCACAACCACATCGTCTGCGGGTCCGCCCCGGTCCCACCGATGAAACGCCAGAACTTTGCACTCCTCATTCAGATGGTAAACCTGGGTGAATTGTCCACACAGGCCCCGGGTGAAATCGGCTTCGTTGAGTCGAAGTTTGATCAAGTCGCGGTACATGCGGATAATGCCGCGAAATTGTTCCTGCTGGTGCCAATCAACAGGCACTGTATCGCGAAACCATTCACCTTCCAGAAACTCCTGGCCCTGGAACAGCATGGGAATGCCGGGAGCGGTGAACACCATCACAGCAGCCATGGTTGAACGCTTCTGGGCATACCAACCCGTGGGATCATCCGGACTCACCTCCTGTGGCACCCGCGCCTGGCCATTGGCAACATCATCATGGGACTCGCTATAGATCACCCGCTCAAAAGCATCATCGTTATAGCGATAGAGAATGGCATCCCGAATGCTGCTTAATGAGCGATTCTGGTCTTGCGAAGCAATCACAGCTGCGCGGATCGGCCGAACAAAATGGGGGTCCCACTGTGATCCAAAACCCGCTCCGCCTGCGCCAACATCCTTGGTGATCCACACATTGCTCTGCAGATCCTCGGCGATTGTGATTTGGTTCCCAGTCTGCCTGGCTACCGTTTCGTTGATCGCCTGCAGCAAACTCCAGCCTTCTGGAATCTCGGACGCCCTATCTTCGCCCCGATTGCGAATGTAGAGAGTGCTATCAAAGCGAAGGCCATCGATGTGGTATTCCTCCAACCACATTTTCACGTTATCAAGAATATAGCTACGGACCTCACCACGCCCGTAATCAGGCCGGGTTTCACCCCACGGGGTCACGGCACGGTCATCATTGTAAAAATAAATCCCACCCCTGCCGTTCTCCGACCAACCATCAAACTGCCAGAGGTCGAGATCGCTGGGGCCCAGGTGGTTATAGACCACATCGAGGATCAGAGCGATCCCCACCTGATGGGCCCGTTTGATGAATCGCTTGAGACCGATCGAGCCGCCGTAGTCAGAATCAACGGCAAAGAGATGGGAGGGATTGTATCCCCATGAGCGCATGCCGGCGAATTGGCCCACCGGCATGATTTGAATGGCGTTGATGCCAAGCTGCTTGAGGTGCCCGAGCCGGGCCGTGATCGAGATGAAGTGTCCTGGTCGATAGGGATCGTCATCGTTGAATGTGCCAACATGCAACTCATAGATGGCCAGCCGGTTCCAACTCGGCATGCGGAAATCATCGTCTTCCCAATTGAAGTTGGGATCATGAACGATGGCATTGCCCACAGAACTAGTCACCTCACGCGCATAGGGATCAATGCGCATCAGCACGCCTTGGTCCGTGGTGAATTGGTACTTGTATTGATCTCCAACCTTAGCTCCACTGATCTCGACATACCAATTTCCGTTCTGCTCTGACTGCATTGGATGGGCCAATCCATCCCAGTTGTTGAACGTGCCAACCACCGATGCCTGATGCGCGTGGGGCGCCCAGACGCGAAAAGCAACCCCATCGGCACTGAGCATGGGTCCCATGCCCTGGAGGACTGGCTTTTCGATCACAACTTCGATCACGAAGGTCCCACCAATCCTGGACATAGTCTAGGCGGTTCAGATGCAGTAAATTGCAGCAAATACGCACCGAGAGCTAATAATTCTTGATCAATCTCGCAAACCCTGATACCAGTGGCTTTCTGGGTTCGCCATGCATGGGATCAACGCCAGCAGGCGGCTGCCGCGTTTCAATCCGGCATGAGATCGCTAGGTTCCGATTGTCGCCTCCTGGAATCCTCACAATGCATCTGCCGATCCCCACACTCGTTCGCAGGCTGAAGGCCGCTTCGATTGCCTTGCTGGCACCAATCGCCATCCTGGTCTCACTCCTGCAGGGCGCGCACCCCGTCCATGCGCACCCCGTCCATGCGCAAACCGTCCATGCGCAAACCGTGGCTGTTCAGCCAGCGATGGCTAACCATGCCATTCTCCCTTCCCACGTATTGGGAGGCATGGGAAACAAACTGGACGCCCGTGCCAAGCAGACCGAAGGAAAGCTGGAATCTGCCTATGGGGAGCTCACGGGTGACACAGGCCACCAGATCAAGGGCAAGGCCAAACAGGTTCAGGGTTCCGCCCAGTCCGTCGCAGAAGATGTGAAGGATGGCGCCCGCTCAGCGGGCAAGAAAATTGCCGCGGCTACTGACTGATATCAATACTGATTAAACTCAATACCGTTGAAATCAATACCGTTGAAATCAATACCGTTGAAATCAATTCCGATTGAAATCAACAAGCAATCATCAATAAACCTACCGGCCCACTTGCCTCCTGCGGACCTCATCACCTCAGGTGACGTCCTTTCCCCCATCCCATCACGCGGAGCCAAAACCATGCTGGAAACGATTGCGGTTCTGCTGATCATTCTGTGGCTGCTTGGTCTGTTTACCTCCTATACATTGGGCGGCCTGATCCACATCCTGCTGGTGATCGCCGTGGTCGCGATTCTGCTGCGTTTGATCAGTGGTCGTCGCATCTGATCCGCGCTCCGCGGTGCCACGATGGTTCCCGCCACCGCTGACAGGGGATGGATCATCCGGCAAAGCGCCGTGGGCAGATCCGCTCCGTGCGGCTGCGCCGCCAGGGCGGGGTGATCCGGGCGGAGCACCTGCAGCGCTGGCACCGCCACTGGCGTGAGCCCTACCGCTTCATGCTGGCGATCCCCTGGCCAGGTTTTCTGCTGGCCATCGGCGCCAGCTACCTGCTGGTGAATCTGGCCTTCACCCTGCTCTATGCCCTGGATCTGGGCGGCATCGGCGGCGCGCCGATGGGGCAGAAGCTCACGCTGCTCGATGCTTTCTTCTTCAGCGTGCAGACCCTCGGCACGATCGGCTACGGCGTGCTCCATCCCACCAGCCTCTGGGTGAATCTGGTGGTGACGGTGGAAGCCTTCATCGGGCTGTTGTTCATCGCCATCACCACCGGGTTGGCCTTCGCCCGCTTCTCCCGCAGCCGGGCTCGGCTGCAGTTCAGTCGCCTGGCCACCATTGAGCCATGGCAGGGCTGCCCCACCCTCACCTTCCGTGTGGCCAGCGTGCGGCAAACCAGCCTGGTGGACGGCCGCATCAAGGCATCACTCGCCATCCAGGAGCAGTGCGACGACGGGCGAACCATGCGTCGCATCGTGCCCTTGCCGCTGGTGCGGGACCAGTCGATCAGCCTTCAGCTGATGTGGACGGTGATGCACCGCATCGATGCGAACAGCCCCCTCCACGGTCTGGGCCGGGAGGAACTGGAGCAGCGCCACGCCGAGGTGCTGGTGGCCTTCCAGGGAATCGACGAGATCCTGCTGGCACCGGTGCACTTCCGCTGCAGCTACGGCGCCGATGACCTGCGCTTTGCGGAGCGCTTCTGCGACATGGTGCAACTGGACGATGCCGACGGCATCTGCCTGGATTTCAGCCGCTTCGATCAAACCGAACCGCTCAATCAGCCGCTGCTGCCCGTGGCTCCCGGCCATGGGGGGTGAGGAAGTCGATCCGCGGCCCCACCGGCACCACACCGCTGGGATTGATGGAAACGTGGCTCTGGTAGTAGTGCCGCTTGATGTGATCGAAGTTCACCGTTTCAGCCACCCCTGGCACCTGATAGAGATCGCGGGTGTAGGCATAGAGATGGGGATGGTCCACCAGGCGCCGGAGGTTGCACTTGAAGTGCCCCACATACACCGGATCAAAGCGCACCAGGGTGGTGAACAGGCGCCAGTCCGCCTCGGTGAGCACCGAACCAAGCAGATAGCGCCGGCCGGCCAGGCGCTCCTCCAGGGCATCGAGGCTGGCGAACAGCGGATCCAGGGCCTCCTCGTAGGCCTGCTGGGTGGTGGCGAACCCACACCGGTACACACCGTTGTTCACCGTGCTGTAGATCCACCCATTCAGGGTATCGATCTCCTCGCGCAGCGCCGGTGGATAGAGGTCTCCTGGCCGGGCGCCCAGGTGATCGAAGGCGCTGTTGAACATCCGGATGATCTCGGATGATTCATTGCTCACGATCGTGCGCTGCGCCTTGTCCCACAGCACCGGCACCGTGACCCGGCCGGTGTACGCGGGATCGGCTCGGGTATAGAGCTGGTGCAGCGCCTCCACCCCCTCGTTGGGATCCGGCACCACCCCCTCCCCCGGGCGGAAGGTCCAGCCGTCAGCCCCCATCAACCAGTGCACCACAGACACCCCGATCAGCCCTTCCAGACCCTTGAGGACCCGCACGATCAGGGTGCGGTGGGCCCAGGGGCAGGCCAGCGACACGTAGAGGTGATAGCGGCCGGGTTCCGCCGCAAAGCCGCCCGCACCACTGGGCCCCGCCGCACCGTCCGGCGTGATCCAGTTGCGGAAGGCGGCGCGGGAACGCTCGAACCGCCCGCCGGTGCTGGCGGTGTCATACCACTGATCGGTCCAGACCCCATCCACCAGCAGGCCCATCGCGTTCGAGAGCGCACCGACGGACCCTAACGGGCCTTGCCCGGCTGCCAAGGTGGGCGCCAGGCGCCGTCTGCAGACGCCAGCGCAGCTGTGGGACAGTGAGCATCGTGATGGAGGTGAGCAGTGAATCCGAACGATTCCGTCATCGGCCTGGCCAGCGCCATTCAGCTCTCCGTGGCCCCGGTGTTCCTGCTCACCGGTATCTCAGGCCTGCTCAACATCTTCACCGGCCGGCTCTCGCGCATCATCGATCGCGTGCGTGTTCTTCAGCAGGCCCAGGATCGGGTGGATCCATCCCTGGCGGACTCGCTGGCCCACGCCTTGACGGTGCAACACCGCCGCACCTTTCTGATCAACCGCGCCATTCTCTGCACCGGAATCACGGCGCTGCTGGTAGCTGGCGTGGTAGCCGTGCTCTTCATCAGTGCGGTGGCCGCCCTGGATCTGGCGGTGATCGTGGTGCCGGTGTTCGTGATGGCCATGGTGTTCCTGATCCTTGGCCTGGTGTTCTTCCTGCTGGAGGTGCAACTGGCGATCCGGCAGAACCCACAGCGCTACTACTGAACCTCCCCTGGCGCCAACCCTCGGGCCCGCGGCTCCGCCGCCAGCATGGGGACACCAGAACCAGCGTCGTGATTCCGAATCCCCTCTGCCCGTTCACCACAGCCAAGGTGCTGGCCCTGAAGGCCACGGTGCTGCTGCTGCTCACCCTGCTGATCAAAGCGAAGATCCGGATCACGGCTTTCTCGGCCCTGGGCATCTTCCTGCTGCTGGTGCAGACCCTTGTGTTCCTGGCCGTCAGCGGTGGCCTGGTGCTGGCGGCCGGCGGGGCAGCGCTCTACACCACCCAGAAGCGTGGGCCGGCTGGAACCTGAGCCCATCCCAGCGCCCATCAAAGTCCGGGTGAGGTCCCCCGGGCATTGGTTTGCCCAGCCGTGGTGCCAACCCAAGGGGAGGCTTGCATCGGTGGAGCCTGCGAATCCCGCTGCATCCACGACGGATCTGGCCGGAATCTGGCCGGAATCTGTCAGCCCGGACGAGCAAGCCAGCAGGCCGATGCGGCGCCTCTCGTCACTCCCGGAATCGCTGCTCATCTAGGGGGTTTCACAGCGCATAAAAAGCCCCCGGCAGCAGCCGGGGGCAGGCGTTCTCATGAGCAGGGCCTGAGCCCGGGCACCCCATCCGTTCAGCAACCCTCCACCTGCACGGTGACCGTGCTCACCGTGGGGGCCTTGGGCGCTGAGACGGTGAGCAACCCATCGCGGTACACCGCCTCAAGCTGATCGCGCTCGATCGACTGGGGGAAACGGAAGCTGCGGCTCCAGGTGCCGTAGCGGAACTCACGCAGCAGCGGCGCGGGAGCAGCGTTGCCGGTCCCTGCCTCAGCATCGGCTGTGCCCTCGACGCTGGCGGGCTGCTGGCGCTGGTTGCGGCGCTCGGCAGTGATCAGCAGGGTGCGCTCTGTGGCTTTCACCTCGATGGCGACCCTGTCCACGCCAGGCAGTTCGAGCACCACTTCATAGGCCTCGGCGCTCTCGTGCACCTCGGCGGCGGGCACGCGTTCGGCGCTGTGCAGTTGCTGGCTGAGCTGCTGCTCCAGCCGATCAAACAGATCAAAGGGAGAAGGGGAACGCAGGCTGCGCATGGTTCGGATGGTGAAGGTGATGGCGAAGGTTGGAGTGGCGGGGTCGTCGTTCGCCCCCGGTGCGTTCACTGTCGCCGGGCCATCCAGACGCGGGGGAGGGGTGAGCCGAACCGCGCGATTCGGCCTGCACCACCGCAGGGCGGACGACCCCACTGCGGTGGTGCGACACCCGAACTGCCTGGATCTGCCCGGTGATCAATGAAGGTGCCCCGCCCCGAGAGCACCTTCCCCCGCACCCACGACGTGGTTCAACCCAACTCAAAGAGCAGCAGGTCAGCTCCGTTGGCCCCTGCCGTGAAGGTGTGAAGATCGCCTGCCTCGAAGCCCAGGCCATCCCCCCTCTGCAGGGCATGGCCATCGGCCTCCCCAGCACCATCAATCAGCTGGATCCAGCCCTGGCTGCCGCTGCTGATCGCCAGGCTCAGCCCCTCGCCGGCAGTGGGTTGAGCCCGCCACAGCCGCACCGGCCGATGGATGGACAGGGCGCCACCAGCCTGGTGGGGATCGAGCAGGGGCGTCCAGCCAGAGCCGATCACGAAGGGCTTCTGCCCATAGGCCGGGGCAATGCCGGCGCTACTGGGCTCGATCCAGATCTGCAGCAGCCGGCAGGGCTGATCGCCCCCATTGATCTCGCTGTGCACCACGCCCGTGCCGGCACTCATCCGCTGCACCTCGCCGGCCCGCAACACCTCGGTATGGCCCATCGAGTCCCGGTGGTTGAGCTGGCCCTCCACCATCACCGTCACGATCTCCATGTCGCGATGGGGGTGCATGCCGAAACCGCGGCCGGCGGCGATGGTGTCGTCGTTGATCACCCGCAGGGGCCCAAAGCCCATCCAGGCCGGGTCGTAGTGGGAGGAGAACGAAAACGTATGCCAGCTGTCCAGCCAGTCGAGCTGGCTGTGGAAGCGCTCGGCGGCGGGGCGGAACACCAGGCTGTGGGCGCTGCTGGTGGCCGTTGGGCCGGGAGCGCTGGAGGTGGTGGTGAGTGTCATGGCTGGGGCTCCAGAGTTGGGTAGTCGGTGTAGCCGGCCGGGCCGGGGCTGTAGAAACGGGCGGGATCGGGAGCATTGAGGGATGCCCCGCGGCGCAAGCGCTCCGGCAGATCGGGGTTGGCGAGAAACGCGGTACCAAAGGCCACCGCATCCAGGGCACCGGAGCCGATGGCGGCGTTGGCCTCCTCGGCGGTGTAGCCCATGTTGGCCACCAGCACACCGCGGAAGTGCTGGCGCACCGGAGTGAGCAGATCGCCGTGCTGCTGGCCCAGAAAATCGCCACGCATCAGGTGCAGGTAGGCCAGGGGCAGATCGTTGAGCCGCTGGGCCAGCCAGGTGGTGAGCCTGATCGGATCGCTGTCGGCCATGGCGTTGTAGCCATTCAGGGGCGAGAGCCGCAGGCCCATCAACGGCGTTTCCTGGCAGACCGCCTCGAGCACCTCCAGCAGCAGACGGGCGCGATTCTCGATCGGGCCGCCATAGGGGCCAGAGCGACGGTTGCTGCCATCGCGCAGGAAGGAATCCAGCAGGTAGCCATTGGCGCCGTGGACCTCGACACCATCAAAGCCGGCGGCCATGGCTGCGCGGGCCGCTTGGCGGAAGCCCTCCACGATGGTGGGCAGTTCGTCGTCGCCCAGGGCGCGGGGCACCACATAGGGCTGTTTGCCCTCAGGCGTGTGCACCTCATCGCCGGTGATGGCGATCGGGCTGGGGGCAACGGGCTGGGCACCCCCATTGAGGAGGGGGTGGCAGGCGCGGCCGCCATGCCAGAGCTGCAGCACAATGCGGCCGCCGGCGCGGTGCACCGCCTCGGTGCTGAGCCGCCAGCCCTCGATCTGGGCAGGGCTGTAGATGCCGGGCTCATGCCAGAAGGCGGAATTCCCTTCCAGCACCATGGTGGCCTCGGCCACGATCAGGCCGGCGCTGGCCCGCTGGCCGTAGTACTCCGCCATGAGCGGCCCCGGCACATGGCCTGCCTCGGCGCGGCAGCGGGTGAGGGGCGCCATCCATACGCGGTTGGGCAACTCCAGGGAGCCGAGGCGCAGGGGCGAGAACAGGTTGGTCATGGCGGAGAAGCGGCGAGAAACGGGTTGGAAGCTGGTGGAGAGCGGCCGGCGCAGTAGACACCGATCGTGGGCAGCGGGATGGGATGCGGTGCTCTGGGGGGGGGGGCGTGAACGGCCATCTGATCGTGCGCTGGGAGCCTGCAGAAACACAAGTACGCACTTCAAAGTGGGGTGGTTACGGAGACGTAAGCCATGGATCAGGGCAGCGGTTTTCAGGGCAGCCTTCAGCACAGCAACTGCAAGGCGGAGCTGGCCCTGAAGGTGATCCAGGGACGCTGGAAGCTGTTGATCCTGAGGGAGCTCCTCGAAGGCGTGCGCCGCTTCTCCGATCTGCAACGGGCCCTGGCCGACGTGCAGCAGGGGGTGAGTCAGAAAGTGCTCACGGCCCAGCTGCGGGAGCTGGAGGCCGATGGGGTGGTGGAGCGCACGGTGTATCCGGAGGTGCCGGCCCGGGTGGAGTACGCGCTCACAGCGCTGGGGCGTGAGCTGGTGCCCGTGCTGGAAGGGCTGCATGCCTGGGGAGTGAAAAAGCAGCCCGAGGGCTGAGGGTCAGAGGCGAGATTGCACGTGAACACAAGCAGTGGAATTCACCACAGCTGGATGATCGAGTCGGCCGATACGCCGCTACGCCGTAGCGAAGTGCATTGATTGAGCCAAGCCCATCGCCAACCCCAAGCGGGAGGAACAAGCACCGGCCACAGCAGAGACCCCATGCAGAGATGTTCCTCCCAGCCACGGCGCTGAGATTCACCCGATTTCGTGGACACTGATGACAGCTCATTGGGTGAACTCCTCTCGTTCCATAGGGACGACCTAGGAGCGATCGGCGGGCAGGTGAATTGTCCTGGTCAGTTGCCGGGCCCATCCCAGGCCAGCCCAATGCTCTCTCGGAATCCAGCCGCCTGAGACGGCCCCAATGGGTCCCCAGTACGGGTAGGGGGATGGGCGGGCAGTTGGTCATCGCGTGGGCTGCATTCTTTTGCTGGATGGTTCCAGGGCGGTTGCTGCCCAGATAGAGCCCTCATGCCTTGGCGGCAGCCAATGCCTCCAGACAGCAAACCCTTCCACTGCAACCATGCAAAAGTCCCGCAAAGTGGCTGAATTAAATTAAATTGGAGAAGCAGCTAGCTAACATCAGCAGAAGCAGGTAATTTGCTCGCCTCGATTCACTTCCTCAGCTGGTGACTGGCGCGGAAAGCTGCGGCGATCCCGATGATCGGCAGGGGGGCCGGGACTGGGGTAGCACCTGCAGGGGTGGCTTGCGCCCATACAGCAGAGACATTAGTCACAATGGCAGGGGTGTAAAGATTGGGACGATGAATACCAGTACAATCCGCCAATTACCTAAGCAGGGGAATAGCAGTGTGAACCGCACTGCCAAGCAAGGGTCAAGGGAAACCTGTCCAGCCAGGGGGGGTGAGGGTGCCAAACTGAGCGCGAATGACTTTGCTGAAGTCATTGGCCACGGAAGGATTATCCCACCAAGGCATCAGGCCACCATTGGCTGCAGTATTGAATCTCACGAGGTTTCCGTTGTAGGTTTGGTTGCCTGTTGTTGCATCACAGGTGGAACCGCCCCCGCCCACAGTAACGGCAAGAGCCTGGGCCTGACCGGCGCTCAGCCCGCTGCCCCCATGGCCACAACATGGGCACCAGGGCTGCTTTGGCCAGAGCGATGCCTCGATTCAACGCGAAGCAGGGGCATGTCCTGACTTTGCGCCAGATGCCGCAATCGAGAGCCTGGCCTGTGCCTTTGCCCCATCCCTGCGGCAGGCCTTGGCGAACGCCTTGGAGACGTAGGCGGGGCCGTGATCGCTCATCTCCCGCCGGCACACGTTCCCCTGGCCGTTGAACCAGGCGATCGCACGGCTAAGAACGCCGATCACCGTTGGCTTCTGCTCATCGAACAGCGCTTCCTCGTACGCGAGGCGATGGGCATCGTCGACGGCTCCATGGACCCTGCCGCAGCCGACGCCCTAGGAGCGGCCCTGTTGCCGATCAGCGCCGCTCCGGTGTCCGACCTGACGAGGAACCTGGCCAGCGATCTGATATCCCCTTGGATTTGCTCGCCTGGTCGCTCCCCCTCGTATCGCTGCCCCTCGTATCACTGCACTGGTGGTTTCGGTTCCAGGGTCCTGAGTCGCCCCAGCCCAGGCCGCTGAACGCTCTGGCGAACGTCGCGCCTCAACCCGTAGCGGCCCTCCACTCCTGCTCGCAGGTCAGTCCTGTCACTGAACTGCGAGCAATTGAATCACCAATGCACATCCATAACGCCAGGGCCCCATGCTAGGAGTGCAGGTGCAACAGGCGTGGGAACGCTGAAGCATGGAGGCTGGAGTGGGGTCCGGTACAGCCAGCTCCAGGCAGGCGGCCACCCCTACCAGAACGTCGACTTGGAAGCGCTGGCAACCCTGCGCACAGGAGGCCCCACTCTTCTGCGGCAGAGCGGACTTGATCGATCCTCGCCGAAACACAGGCACCGTGGGATGACATCACGGCGCTTCCTGCGATGGCGCAGCGGCGGCCTGAACCCAACTTTAAGAGAAATTGAGCAGGGATTGGCTGATTTGCCATTACCAGAGGCATCCCAGATAGCCGGACACCACATGCCCTCAGCAAGGGCGCAAGGGAACAGTATTACGAGATATGTGGCCTAAGCTGTACAGCTTGCAAAAATCAGAAGGAGTCTTAGCATACATGTAGTTATAGCCAAACTCCTACCATGGCCAAGAATATCCTGGACTGGTTCGACGCCTGGCAACTAGGCCTCCAGAACTCATCATTGGCCTCCAGTGCTGCAGGCTCCCAGGAGCATCTTGGGCGTCTGGATGATGCCAATACCTTTGCCATCGGAGATGATATTGAGATTCAGAATGCCGGTGAAGATGTAGTTGAGCCCTCCCTCGTAAACTCGGAGAAGCCAGTAGGCGAGGAATTAAGCGGAGGCGACCTAGCATGGCCAATAGCACAATCCGTTTCGGGGCAATCCACCGGGGCCTTCAATGCTTCCCAAGAAGCAAAGAGCGATGCCAGCCAGGCGGGGCATCATCAGCCTGAAGCAGCCAGAGAAGCAGCAAGCGAGATCTTGACTGCCCTTGTCCCCAAAGGTAGCGTCAACCCTCCAGTTGGCACGGACGGACCTACTTTTTCGACTTTAGAAAAATCTAATTATACTAATAGCACCAGCGCATCTTATTTAGGCTACGGCAAGTCGGTCAGTCAGTCGATTCCGACTGATCCCTTGCTGTCGCAACAATGGCACTTGGGCAATACGGGAGGGTTGCTGGATCTCAACGTGCGAAGCGTCTGGAGCCCGACCGAAGGCCCCGCCTATACCGGCGCCGGCACCAGGACTGTTGTGATCGACGACGGCTTCGACTACAACCATCAGGATTTCGACAATTACGATCAGAGTCTGGATTTCGACTTTGACGGGTCGGATCTTGATCCCTTCGGGACCGCCTCCGATGCCCATGGCACCGCCGTGGCCGGCATCATCGGCGCCGCGGCCGATGGGACCGGCGCGGTCGGCGTGGCCTATGGCACCAGCCTCGTCGGTTATCGCACAAACGGCTTTATCAGCGACTTCTGGCTGCAGAATATCCGCGACACGATCCACCACGCCGCCATGAGTGCAGGCGCTGATCTGGCCAACATCAGCCAGGGCATCGCCAATGACACCAACAGCGAATACGGCGCCGGCTACAACGCGATTCGCTTTGACGAGATCGAAACGTCGATCGGCACCGCCGTCAACAACGGCCGCGGCGGGCTTGGGATGACGATCATCAAGTCGGCCGGCAACTCGCGGTCTGCTAACTACGATGTCAACGCTGATGACTGGACGAATGACACCCGCCAGGTGGTAGTGGCTGCCGTCAATCAGAACGGCTTCGTCTCGTCCTATTCCAGCTACGGTGCAGCGCTTCTTGTCTCCGGCTTCGGCACTCCGGGCCAAGTTGTCACCACCGACCGTACCGGTGCCGCAGGCTATAACAGCACTGATTTCACCAGTTCCTTCAACGGCACCTCCGCCGCCGCGCCGATGGTCAGCGGAGTCGTCGCCTTGATGTATGACGCCAACGCCGCCCTCGGATGGCGTGACGTGCAGACCATCCTCGGCGTCTCGGCCCGGCAGGTCGGCAGCGAGGTCGGCGCAGGCACGGCCGGGTCTGAACGCTATGGCTGGCAGTTCAACTCCGCCAGCACCTGGAACGGCGGCGGCCAGCATTTTAGCAATGACTACGGCTATGGCCTGGTTGATGGCCATGCAGCCGTGCGTTTGGCGGAGACCTGGCTTCTGACCGGAACTGCGGCAGCGACATCGGGCAACCAATTTACAAATACCATCGATGTTCTGAACGCCTCCGTTGTGATTCCCGACGGCAACGCGACAGGCACGACGTTCTCTGGAAACGCAGGTTTCGATGACATCGTGGAACGGGTCACCGTTTCGATGACATTCTCGACCACTTTTCTGGCCGACTTGGAGCTTTACCTGATCTCGCCCGACGGCACGGTCAGTGAGCTGATCGACGACGTGGCGTTCAGTGCCGATTTCAACGGCACCTGGATCTTTGAAAGCCAGGCCTTCCGGGGCGAGCGTGCAGGAGGTGCCTGGAGCGTGCGGGTGGTAGACGACGAAGGTGGAGATGTACTCACGGTCTCCGACATCGTGATCCGCACCTATGGTGCCTTCACATTCAATGATCGTTATGTCTATACCAACGAATACTCGGATTACGCCGGTCTCTTCGGCCATGTGACGGCTGTCACGGATTCCAATGGCGGCACGGATACGGTCAATGCCTCTGCAGTTACCACGGGCTCGGTCATCCGGTTGGACGGGGGGGTCGGCGCCATCGACGGCATCGGCACCACGTTCAGCAACATCGAGAACGCCATTGGCGGCGACGGCAGCGACATCATCGTCGGCAGCATCGGCAACAACCAACTGTTTGGCATGCGCGGCAACGACACGCTGGATGGCGGCGGCGGAATTGACACGATCAACGCCGGCACGGGTGACGATACCGTCATCGATGCCAACAGTGGTATCGGTGACTTCTTCGACGGTGGCGAGGGTGTCGATACGCTGATCGCCGACTTCACCTGGAACCCCGGTGTCACCTATGACCTGACTGCCGGCTGGATGCGATTCCCCGGCCCGGAAGGCACCACCTACGACACGATCCTGAATTTCGAGAACCTGACGGCAGGCGGCGCAGCGGACGTGACCGGCACGATTGCGGCCAATGTCGTCACCATCACCGACACCGGATCCTTCCACAACAACACGATCTCAACGCTAGAGGGCAACGACACGATCTCTTCGGGCATCGGCAACGACACCATCAATGCCGGCGCAGGCAATGACTCAGTCCTGGCGGGCGACGGTGACGACGTCATCACCGACACCGAGGGCATGGGCTCGTTCGACGACGACGTTTACGACGGCGGCAACGGCATCGACACCCTGGTACACAACCTGAACTGGGTCAGCTCAGTCACCTTCGACCTGACCGCTGGTTTCTCAACGTTTGGCGGCAACCGTGATCAGTTGATCAGCATCGAGAACCTGACTGTCGGCGGTGACGCCACGGTGAATGGCAGCGAGGACAACAACGTCCTCACCGTCATTGGCTCCGGCAACAACGTCATCAATGGGCAGGGCGGCGACGACCTCATTGATGCGGGCGGTGGTAACGATACGCTGGATGGCGGTAATGGAACGGATACTCTTCGCGGTGGGGCTGGCAATGATGTGTTGGTTCAGAACTTTGGCGGTCCCAACGAGATCTTGGACGGCGGTGAAGACAACGACACCGGTGACTGGTCGTACAGCACGTCCGACAGCTGGACAATTAGTCTTGTTGACGGCACGGCGACGATCGGCTCAACAGTCTTTGCAGAGCTAATTTCGATCGAAAACGTGGTTGGGGGTCAGCTCAGCGACTCGATCATTGGGAACGGTCTCGACAACGTACTGGACGGCCAGGCCGGTAACGACACGCTGGATGGCGGCGATGGAACGGATACTCTTCGCGGTGGGGCTGGCAATGATGTGTTGGTTCAGAACTTTGGCGGTCCCAACGAGATCTTGGACGGCGGTGAAGA
>CALRKN020000005.1:0-196674 GCA_943368005.1 Bradyrhizobium ivorense
GAAGGCGATCCGTTTGGGCTTCTCACCGCACTGGGTCATGGGAGAGCCTGATGTCAGTGGGAGGTCCCGGAGCCGTGGCCGTCACCGTGCTTGGCACACGGCATCCACTGGTTGCCCATCTTGTGGGCGCCTGTGCAGTTGAAGTGGAGTTTGGCCGCCTTCTCCGCTTCTGCCTGGGTTGGATAGAGCGCTGGCACGCCGCCGGAACCGGTGGCTGGAGCGGCAAGGCCAGCGGCTGAGAGCAAGAGGTTGGCGCCGATCGCGGCTGCCGTCCGGGCTGCCCATGGACTGGAAAGGCTCGACATGGAACAGGGGGGCGGAGCGAGCGCAGGGATAGCTGCTGAACACCAAGCTTACCAAAAGCCTCCAGCAGAGCACATTTAGTGGAGAGTAGTGATTTGTGCGCCTCGTCGCCTGCCGATGCCTAAGCTTGCAAGGCTCCATCGAATGGAGGGTTTCCGCCGTGGCTCGCCAGGGATCGCTGTCATCGTCGCCTGCTCCCAGCCTGCGCATCGGCGAAGTGGCCAGGCGTACAGGCCTCCCGGTGAAGACGATTCGCTACTACTGCGACGAGGGACTGCTCCAGCCCAGGACTCGCTCCGCAGCTGGATACAGGTTGTTTGATCAGGAGAATCTTGCTGAGTTGACAATCATTCGGGCGCTGCGAGCGATGGATGTATCGATTCCCGAGTTGGCGAAGATTCTGGAGGTCCGGCGAGCTGGTGTCTGCAACTGCTCTGTCCTGAAAGACAGTATTGCGGGCAGGATGGAATCAATAAACCTGCGCGTCTCAGAGCTCGTTGCCATGAAGAATGAGCTGGCTCGCCTGCTGGACAGCTGGCAAGACTGCGGCGGCTTCAAGGCTGATCGGTGATCGCCATGGGATTCCACTTCCGCCGATCCCCCGCCTGGGCCCGCTGCATGTCAATGTCGCCAAGGGCGAGCTGGGATGGTTGCTGCGGCGCTGTCGGGCGGAAACCCTCCATGTAGCCAGGCCTGGCTGAAGCTATGGGTTCAATGGTCTGGGATTTTTATGTCAATTCGCAAGTTTTTGAGCCGCTGTTGTCTCGGCTCAGTGAGTCTTGTGATTCACCGACTCTGCTCAGGATCATGACTGCCACCAGCGCCGCTCACTGGCAACTTCCATGAACGACTACAACGGTCCGGTCTGGCAACGGCTGAGCCACTCTGCCCTGCTGCGCTTCCTGTTGCTGCTTGCCTGTGGCTGGGGTGTGGTGAAGTTGATCGACTATTTCCAAGCGGTGCTCACCCTGTTCATTGCAGCGGCGATGCTGGCAGTGCTGCTGGACTTCCCAGTACGTCGGTTGGTGCGCCTGGGTTGCGGCAGAAGCCTGGCGATCCTGCTCACCGTGCTGGGGTCCATCGGTGTGGTTAGCCTGTTTGCGAGGGTGCTTGGCTTCCAGTTGGTTAACCAATGTACCGGCCTGCTCAATGATCTGGTTCTGGCCTTTCAGAGTCCAGATCTGCCCTTTCACAGTTTCCTGAAAACGATTGGGCCCTCTGAGCTGATTGAGCTTTTGCGCGACAGTCTCGGCAAGGGCCTAGGAATGGTCGGTGGAGCCTTTACCAGCGTATTTGGCAGCGTTTTTCTGGTCGTGATCGTGGTCTACATGCTCCTCGACAATGGAGCCACTTGGCGCCAGCTCTTGCGCCTGTTGCCGAATGACGTGCGCGGCCGCTTTGACCGAAGCGTTCAGAAAAACGTGCTGGGCTTTCTGCGTGGGCAGATCACGCTGATGATCTTTCTGAGCCTGGCCAGTCTCCTGGTCTTCGCTGTACTGGGTGTTAAGTTCTCCTTGGTGCTGGCCATTGTGGTGGGCGTGCTGGATGCCATCCCAGGCATCGGTGCCACCCTCGGGGTAATCGTAGCTGCCACCTTGGTGTTCCTTACCCAGGGCCAGTGGCTGGCCCTGCAGGTGGTGATCGCCTCGGTGGTTCTTCAGCAAATCCAGGACAATCTGATCCATCCGAGGGTGATGGGACGGGCTCTTGAGATCCGACCGGTGGTGCTGTTCTTTGCCCTGTTCGTGGGTGAGCGGCTGGCGGGCCTGCTGGGGGTGTTCCTGGCCATTCCCGTGACCGGCATGATCCTGGGTTGGAGCAAGGATGAGGAACAGGAAGAATCACCATTCGCCACGCCATAGCCGATCCCCTGTCGGTGAAGTTGCGTGGCATACCATCCATACAGGGAGTTGTTTCTGGAGCGTGTCCATTCGCTCTTGTTCGTGTCCACCAGTCATCGCGAATTGACCGCGCGCGCCAGGCCCGTGACGGCTCGGAGGTTGTGGCGTTTTGAGATGAACGGAGACTTCCCATTCCCAACGTTGGCGATACTGTGGCGAGTTGATGAGTGACGTTGGCGACTCCCTATCAGCCCTCTCTGCTCCGTCTGCTGCATGGCGTGGCCGCTGCAGTAGCCGGGGTAGCCTCGTTCACCGGCTTTCTCATTTACAACCACTACGACGGCCGGTTTGGTCGCCTGCCACTCGGGGGATCGGAGCAGGTGATCGACCTGCACGGTGATGTAGGCGGTCTTCTGCAGTGGGTGCTGGTTCCATTTGCCCTTTACTCACTCACCCTCGGTGTCCGCCGTCTGTTCCGTCCGGCCGATCTGGGCCGGATGGTGGGATCTCTGCCGGCCTGGCAGCGCCTGACCAATACGGCGGCCCTGCTGAGCTTGGCAGCTGCTGTGCTCAGTGGCCTGCCGATGGAAGACGACTGGCTGACGGACGGAGATCTCAATCAGTTCTGGTACGTCCTTCATCTCACCAGCTGGGTGGTGCTGACCCTCGCTGTAGTCGGGCATCTGATGGTCCTCAGCCTCAACGGTGGCTGGCCCCTGCTTCGCTCGATGTTGACCTTGAACCTGCGCAGCGGCGACCGCCCCAAGCATTGGCCACAGCAGGTATGGACGTTCATTCGGCGCCGTGGGGCCTCGGGTGGTCGCCAGCATGGGCCGTGACGAGACGCGAGATTTGGCCTCATGGCCTATGGCCGGTGAGCACCAGGGGATGGACCTCCTCTCTTTACCAGCGCGTTATCTGACTTCACTGTGGAGGATTGAGCTGGTGCCCCACACTGGGCTCAGGCCTCAATGGGAGGGCTGAACTGATGCCTGAGCCCACTGCCGCCACCCCAGGTCCGGAGCCGCTGGAACTGCCCGCAGGGGTGCATCAGCTGTGCAGCTGTGGTCGCAGCCGTCAGGGCTGGCTCTGCGATGGCGCCCATCTGGGAAGCGGCCGGGTGTCCTACGAGCTGCGCCTGAGCGAGGCGGCCACGATGCTGATGTGCCGCTGCGGCCGTTCGCACCGCTATCCCCTCTGCGACGGCCGCCATGCCGCCCGGCTCCGCAGGCCTTGGTGGCGGCCATGGGGATGAGCGCCTCTATCGTGCTGGCCGCCGATGATCCGGCCGGCCTGGCCCGCTTCTACGGCGCATTGCTGGAGGTGGAGCCGCAGCCGCAGCCGGGGCTGAGTGCTACCCACTGGCGGGTGCCCTGGCCGGCCGGTGGTTGGCTGGAGATCTACGCGCCATCGCGCAGCCGTCCCCAGCCGCAGCAGCTGGGACGCCTAGCTCTGTGCCTGCAACACCATTCGGATGGGACCGGCGCCGTTGCCGTGCTCAACACCTGGATCACCGCAGCACTGGGCCTGGGCGCCTCGCTGCAGGAACCGCCACGCGAGGAATCCTTTGGCGCAGAAGCCTGGCTGCTGGATCCGGAGGGCAACCGGCTGCTGCTGCTGGTGATGACAGCACCGTGAAGTCCCCTTCATGAAGCCCCATTGCCCTTGGTGAAGAGCGGTTTCGTTCGCGCTCCAGCTCTTGCCCTGAGACGCCAGCCGTCCGATCGTGACTCCATCGACACCCGGGAGGCTCCAGAGCATGGAAGACACCCCACCTGAGCAGAAGATAGGAGTGAGCTGACGATCCGGCTCCTGCTCCAACACTCTCAACGGATCACTGGTTTCCCTGGCGTGTGACGCCGTCGCCGTCCATTGCACCGCCCTAGGTGCCCCGGACCCAACGGGAAGCCCCAATTGTCACCTGGCCCCAGGTGCCAGCGTCAGCAGCTCCACCCACAACTGAAAACCACCGGATCTGACAACGATCACGGCTGTTGCCAAGCAAAAACCTCGCGCAGCTATGCCCGACCCCCTTGGGACGGCACCACGGCTGAGCAGACAAATGCCCGGGGCCAACGCTCCGGGCTTTGTTGTTGCGGGTGGACACATCAGCCCAGGCCACCCAGGCGAATGAGTCCGCCCACCACCACGAAGGCGATCGCCAGGGCGGTGATGCCGCGGATGTGCCAGGCCAGGCCGTTGAGGTTCGCGTCGGTGAGGTTGGGGATCAGCCGCAGCCGGGCATGGATCGCCAAGGCGGCGGTGCCGGCCAGCAGCAGCAGCTTCACGCCCACGAGCATCCCGATCGGGTTGGCGGTGCTGAACAGGCCCCGGAAGCCCGGCAGGTAGATCCAGCCCATCCATAGGCCGGTGAGCACCTGGATCGCCAGGGCCGTGAGCCCTAAGGGTTCGAAGACCTCCTCAAAGGCGCGGATCTGGGCTGCACTCTCCGCCCGCAGCGCCCTGGGCAGCACCCCCAGATCCAGCACCAGATGCCCGCCGGTCCAGACCGTGGCGGCGAGGGCATGGACGATCACCAGCAGCGGAAACACAGACACGGCAGGGACAGGGCAGCTGCTTCCACGATGGGGGGAATCTGCCGAGGCTGAGCATGGAGGTGATCGTGGATCTGTGGGTGGTGCCGATCGGCGTGAGCTTCACACATGCCCTGGATACTCCTCTCTGACGAAAGTGATTCCTCCAAAAGGGTTCGCGATTGATCAGTCCATCTAGAGATTCCGAGCGCACTCGTGCATCAGTTGTTCGGTTTTCCACCCGTAACATGAAGAGGTAGTCGCTAAGGAACCTCTGGGCAACGAGCCCTCAAAGAGGGTCCAAGCTTGCGATTTGCTCGGAATGAACAATTTCTGGGGGATCTGAGGCTTGATAGGCCTGATTTCACCTTCACGGCAACTAAATTTGGTTTATTTGGGGGAATTCTTGCCCGCAATGGGCACACCAATCCTCCGATCACGAACTGCATAGCAACCTGCGACGTGCCATGAATAGGTTCGAGAGGGCGGCCAGCACATTCACTTTGCAGCTGTTCTTGAGCATTCCCCGCAGACGGGTCTTCTGAAAGCCGAACTGCTGTTTGATCACCCGAAACGGATGCTCTCCTTTGGCGCGGATATGCGCTTTGGCGGTTTCTACCAGATCATCCAATCGGCCCTCCGGCGTGTCAGGCAATACTCGACGCTTCCCTGGTCGCATGGCAACGCGGAAGCCGATCCCCCGCCCTTGCATCTCTTCTCGCTTCTCAATTCCCTGGTAGCCAGCATCCGCATAGACCACGGTTTCCTCGCCGTGCAGGAGATCAGCGGCTGGGGTGAGGTCATGTACATGGGCAGCCGTGGTTTCCACTGAGTGGATGAGGCCGCTCTCGCTATCCACGCCGATGTGGACCTTCATCCCGAAGTACCACTGGTTGCCTTTCTTGGTCTGGTGCATCTCAGGATCCCGTTCATTGGTCTTGTTCTTGGTGGAACTGGGAGCGGCGATCAAAGTGGCATCGATAATCGTGCCCTGCTTCATGGCCATGCCGTTGTCCTTGAGATGGGCTTTGACCACCTCAAAGATCTGCTGGCCCAGATCATGCTTCTCCAGCAGATGGCGGAAGGTCAGGATCGTGGTCTCATCAGGGATACGATCGCTGATCATGTCGATCCCAGCGAAACGGCGCATCGTGGGAACCTCGATCAGCGCATCCTCCATCGCTGGATCGCTGAGGTCGTACCACTGCTGCAGTAGATGAATACGCAGCATGGTCGCGAGCGGATAGGGCGGGCGACCACCCTTGGAGCTGGTCTTGGGATAGTGGGGCTCGATCAGATCAATCAGCGCTTTCCACGGCACCACATTTTCCATCTCGCCCAGAAATCGCTCCCGCCTGGTGCGTTTTTTGGCAGTGGATTGCTCGTAATCACCGAATCCGAGCTGCTTGCTGCCCATGAACCCAGTCCGCACCTGCGATTACACGTGTATTTTCACGCGGATGGCTCGGGTTTTCCAGAGCCTCCCTAACCTACAGGCAAAATCTGAGAAAAGGTATCCATGAGCACTGAAGCACTTTTTCAGCTGATGCGCTTCAATATTCTTTCTGCGGCAAAAAATGCCGGCGATGCATGGCCCATGCATCCCGCCTATGTCTATGCATGGCAGTCCAGTGTTTTTCCCCTGTTTGATGAAGCCGCACAGTTTCACACTCCCTTCTCTGGACAGTTCGCGGTCTCAATGGATGAGGTAGATGAGTTGTCCAAGCTCCTCGACGAGGCTTGGACGGCCAAGAAAAGCATATCTTTCTACGAAGTCGAAAATGCTTTTGGCGTCCGAGGATCAGCCCAGTCGTCAACAAACTGGCAGAGATGTAAGCTTATTCGAGCTTGCAGGTACATGTCCCTCCATGGCATGTTTGACAAGGGCTTCTGGGCGGCCCTTCTGGAAAATGGCAAGTGCCCGAGCGAGGCCCTTTCGCTCGCAAGGCCAATGATTACTGACGAGATTGAGTTGACCTAATGGCCGAAGGCAGCTTTCATGCTGCGGAAGACTGCGGACATCCGTGAATAAAAGCAGGCGGGGCCATGGCCTAATAATCAGGCCCCTACTATTTAAGAGAAAACTTGATCCGATGTTTGGGGCGGCCAGGTATGCCACTACAAGTATTGGGCTGCTACCGCGTCTTCAACACCGTGAAGATCAACACGCGCAACGACAAGGACCAGACCCTGGAGGACAAGGTGGCCAGCGTGCAGGCCCTGCTCTGATGCCAGGCCACGGGGAACAAGCGGCGGAGGTTCTGGCGTTCTGGTTCGTGCAGAGCCGGCCGCGTCAGTGGTTCGCCAAGGACTCCACCTTTGATGCCCTTCTGGGGGAACGATTCCTGGGCCTGACGCGGCGGGCGATCGCCGGTGAGCTCGATGCCTGGGCTGCAGAGCCGAGCGGGGGCCTGGCGCTGTTGTTGCTGCTGGATCAGTTCCCGCGTCAGATCTGGCGCGACACCGCCATGGCCTTCGCGGGCGATCCCCAGGCCCTGGCGCTGAGCCTGAAGGCGGTGGAGCTGGGCTGGCTGGAGGCGGAGCCCGAGCAGGCGCGGCGGCAGTTCTGGCTGATGCCGTTGATGCACGCGGAAGACCTGCCGGTGCAGGAGGCGGCCCTGCCGCGGTTCGAGCGGTTCAGCGATCCACGCACCGCCGACTTCGCACGCCGCCACCGGGATGTGATCGCCCGCTTTGGCCGCTTCTCTCACCGCAACACGGTTCTGGGACGGGTGTCGAGCGTTGAAGAGCTGGCCTTCCCGCAGACGCCGGGCTCGCGCTTCTGAAGCAGCTCAGCGGTCAGCTTGGGAGGGAGGCGGCAGCCACTGGGGCCAGTAATGCTGCCAGCCCTTCTGGCGATTTTCAAATTGAACGGAGGTCACAAACCCAGCAGAACGCGATTCGCAGACTCTTCATTCAAACTACATCTAATCAATCGATACGCAAGTCGCCTCAATTGACATGAACGAAACAATCCATCTTGAACATATGTTTTTGGAAAACTAGTCAGAAAATCTCTCGCAACCGCCTTCGCTACTTCTGCCTGTATCGAGGAACCTTGAGCAGATAATCAGATTTCCTCTTTTTGTAGAGACCTTGCAAGAATTGATATCTATTGCTCCCAGCATGTAGCGCAGGACGCCACGCCTTTCGCCCAGCACATCAAAGTCGCCGTTACTATTCGTCTTTCCAATCTGCATATTTCCCCCAACAGAAGGCACCCTTGCGTCCTCGATAACGCCGGCAAGGCAGCGCAGGGATCGCTCAATTTCTGAGCCCGAATCGAAAAAGGCATCCATGCGGGCGCGAAAGGCATCAACTCCAGTTCCAATTTCGTAAACAGTGGGCTTTTCTGTGCCCAAGAGGGAATACTTGGCCACCAAGGCAGACCCGCCGGCATCCTCAAAGAGACCGAATCTTGCGAGCCTTTGTGCAGACGCATTGCCGGGGTCAACGCCGCAGAGAAAAAACTCGATATCGCCCAGCGTTGTATCTTTAATCAGGTTGCAGCTAATTTCCTGATACAACGATGCGATGAGATCGCAAATATCTGCAAAGCTAATGTCAAAAAATGGATAATACTGAAGGTTGCGCAGCGCGATCTCCAGATAGGATTTAACCTGGAGAATACATAGGGAGTTGCCGGAAAAAGCCATCCCGTAATCTCTCTCAAAGTGGATCTGACTGGGCTCTTGATTTGGCTCGCTTGGTTCGTAAATCCTAATGCGGAGAGGCATTAGCTTTAGCTGCGTGTCCGAGTGGCACCCGTCAAGTGTGGTAATTCGCGAATCCGAAGCTAGAATAATCTCTCTATTGTTGTCTACAATCGCGACTGCAAGGGTCATGGGCCGGGCTGCTCTCGTCTCTCTTTAGGTTGCATCCATTTTGCCGATGCTCGCCACCCCGTCCATGACATGTTGTTGCCGCACTGGCGCGTAGCGATCGGGTCTGTTCCGAGGGCTTGCTGCTCCGGTGTGAGACAAGAATGGAATCATGTGAAAAGCGTGACCGTGTGGGTGAGTGGTATCGCTTGTCTTCGCGCATAAATTTCCACTGGGGCGGGCAAGGCTTGCAGCCTTGCTGGCGCTTCTGGGCCCAGAGCTTGATCGCCTGCTCACGCGTCAGCTCCCTGCGTTTCTACCGCTGCGCGGAAGGCTGTGCCTAGAGCAGCGGCGGCTCACCGCCGGCCATCACCTCCCCGAAGGTCACCTCCAGGCTCTGACTCCAACGGTCGTAACGCCTTGGCTTGAAGTGCAGCACCTGGCGGCCGTCGCTCAGCCAGCCTTCCTGGGGCGAGAGCGGCGGTCGCTTCCGGTCACCGACGTGCATGGGCCGCTCAGGCCACCTCCGGCGCCCAGCCCTTCTGGCGGACCTGGTCGTCGGTCCAACCCTGGCAGTGGCTGGTGAGGTGCTCGCCATGGGCGATCAGACCCTGATGCAGCTGGCAGGTGAGCACCGGGATGCAGTTCACTCCCGCGTGGTGGCGAAACCAATGGCAGGTCATGCAGACCTTGCGGCTACGGGTCTTGAGCAGCACGCCCTCGTCGAGATAGGACCACTCCTCAACAGGGGTTTCAAGCCGGGCGGCCAGGGCCGCGGGCCGGTGCGAGGGGACACCCATGAACCGCTCCAGATGCGCACACCTGTACTAGCAAGGTTGTCTTGGTGCTTGGCTGCCGGGGGCCCTTGAGCTGAATACGGTTCAGGCAGGGGAGAGGTGGCGATGCTCCGCGAACTCGTGCTGGCCATCGGCATCCCCCTGCTGGTGTTGCTCCTGGCGGTGCTGGCGCTGGAGCAGTGGCGCGATCAGCTGCCTCCCTCGTTGCAGCAGTTGGCCGAACGCCCCTCCTGGCTCTGGAACGCCGGCATCGGCCTGATCATCGGCTTGTCGTTGCTGCGCTGGCTGTTGCAGCGCTGAAGCTCAGGCCTGCTCCCCGATGCTGCTCACCGTGATGTGCTCTGGATCGATTCCAGCCTTGATCTGCAGTGAACCGATGCTCAAGCCTTCAGGCGACGTGCTCGACGCCAACAGAGCGTCCAAGCTCTGAGAAGCCGCTGCACCAGCCAGCCCCGTCGGCAGGGGCAATCCGTAGAAGCCGAGCAGCTGCTCCACGGTGGTGGCCGAATGGAAGCTGAGCACAAGATCGCTAGGGAACTCGGGAGGCTCGGGGTCGACCTCAAACAGCCGGTTGATCAGCGGCTCCAGCTGGATCCGCATCGCCACGAACACGTGGTCGCCTGGCATCAGCACCGTGGTGCCACGCGGCATCACCACCTCGCGCCCACGAACGATCAGCGAGACGACGACACCATCGGGCAAGGCTAAATCCCGCAGCCTCTGACCGGCAACGTGGGTGCGCGACTTGACGGTGTAATCGAGGATCTCGCCATCCACCCGGCGCAGCGCATTGATCTCCACCGTCAGCGCAGGGAAGGGATCCGCGGGACGGCCGATCTGCAGCCAACGGGCCACCAGCGGCAGCGACCAGCCCTGGGTGAGTGCTGAGAGCAGCACCACGAAGAACACCGCATTGAAGATCTGGCCGCTCTTGGACACCCCCGCCAGCAGCGGGAAGGTGGCCAGGGTGATCGGCACGGCGCCCTTGAGCCCCACCCAGGAGAGGAAGGTGAGCTCGCGGCGGCGGAACCGGAACGGCAGCGCCGAGAGCACCACGGCGACCGGGCGCGCCACCAGGATCAGCACCAGGGCGATCAGCAGGCCCTCCCAGGCCACCGCAGCCAGGCGGCTGGGGAAGCTGAGCAGCCCCAGCATCACGAACAGCACGATCTGCCCCAGCCAGGCAGTGGCGTCGTGAAAGGAGAAGATGCCGCGGCGGAACACCAGCGAGCTGCTGCCCAGCACGATCCCGGCGATGTACACGGCCAGAAAGCCGCTGCCGCCCAGCACCGCCGCCAGCCCGAAGGCCACCAACCCGAAGGCCAGCGCCAAGAGCGGGTAGAGGCCCGGGTAGTCGAGGTTGATGCGGTTGATGGCCCAGGTGGCCAGGCGCCCCGTGACCAGCCCGCCCAGGGCACCCACCCCGAACTGGCCCACGAACAGCCACAGCAGCGCCTGGGGTGAATCGGCGCTGCCGGTGATCACGCCGATCAGGCCGAGCGTGAGGAAGATCGCCATCGGATCGTTCGAGCCGCTCTCCACTTCGAGCGTGGCGGTGAGCCGTTCAGGCAACTTCAGGCCACTGCTGCGCAGCACCGAGAACACCGCGGCCGCATCGGTGGAGCCGACGATGCTGCCCACCAGCAGCCCCTGCAGCAGTGGCAGCTTGAGCACCCAGGCGGCCGCCAGGCCGGTGATCAGCGAGGTGAGCAGCACCCCAAGGGTGGAGAGCGCCAACGCTGGCTTCCACACCTTCTGCACCGAGGCGATCGAGGTGCGCAGGCCGCCGTCGAACAGGATCAGGGCCAGGGCAACGCTGCCGATGCTGTTGGCCAGCCCGTAGTTCTCAAACGGAATCCGGCCCACGCCCTCCGAGCCGGCCAGCATCCCCACCGACAGGAACAGCACCAGCACGGGCACGCCCAGCCGGGCCGAGAACTTGCTGGAGGCGATGCCCAGCAGTAGAAGAGCGCCTGCCAGCAGCAGGCCTGCATTGATCGACACGCTGACCCTGTGGATGCGCTACCGAGAATGACTGGAGATTGCCGGAGCTGACGTCCCCGTGGTGGGATCGAGGCGCTCACCGAGCCAGGCCACCGGCAGCATGAGCAGCATGGGCAGGGCGCAGATCAGCAGCTGCTCGAGATTCAGGGGCGCCGTGCTGAAAAAGCTGTTCATCGCCTGTGTCTGACTGAACAGGGCCTGGACGAGCACGGTTGCGGCAATGGCCAACAAGGCGGCGGGCGCATGGCCAAGGGCCCGCCACCCCTTCCGGGGCAAAGCAACAAGACCAGAGCGCAGCTGGCTGATGCTGGCCAGATACACCAGGTGAGCCAGCACCAGGCCCTGGATCGCCATGGTGCGGGCCAGGGCCAGATCGCCGCTGTGCTGCTGACCCCAGAAGAACAGCCCGTAGATCACCAGCCAGTTGAACAGCGACACCACCAGCACCCGCCGGACCAGGGAGCCTGTCAGCAATGGCTGCGCAGGCGGGCGGGGCGGTTGTTGCATCAGCTGCGGTGCAATCGGCTCGAACGCCAACGCGATCGACATGGTCAGTGAGGTGATCATGTTCAGCCAAAGCACCTGCAGCGCGGTGATCGGCAGCGGTGCACCCAGCACCGCCGACAGCAGGATCGTCATCGAGGCGCCGCCGTTCACCGGCAGCACAAAGGCCAGCGTCTTGCGCAGGTTGAGGTACACCGTTCGGCCCTCCTCCACCGCCGCCTCGATCGTGGCGAAGTTGTCGTCGGTGAGCAGTATGTCGGCCGCCTGGCGCGCCACCTCGGTGCCGCCCTCACCCATGGCGATGCCGATGTCGGCCTGCTTCAGGGCAGGCGCATCGTTGACGCCGTCGCCGGTCATCGCCACCACCTCGCCGTTCGCCTGCAGGGCCTGCACCAGCTGCAGCTTCTGGGCTGGCGCAACGCGGGCGAACACATCCACCCGGTCGACCAGGGCGGCGATCGCATCAGGGGCAAGTGCAGCCAGCTGGCGGCCATCCACAGCCGGCAGCTCGTCCGATCGATCGGCTGCAGTGGCGCCTCTGCCGATGCCCATCTGGCGGGCGATCGCCCGGGCGGTTTCCAGGTGATCGCCGGTGATCATCTTGACGCGGATGCCGGCGGCCTGGCAGGCGGCCACGGCCCGGATCGCCTCCGGGCGCGGCGGATCGAGCATCCCCTGCAGACCCAGGAAATCCAGATCAGCCGCCACATGGTGATGCTCCAGCTGGTCGAGAGCCGAATCCGCCTGGCCGATCGCGAAGGCCAGCACCCGCTCACCCTGGGCCGCCATCGCCGCCACGGCTGCCTCGATGGCGCCGCGATCGAGGGGCTGGGGCCGGCCGCTGGCATCGAGCTGGCGGCTGCAGCGCTGCAGCACCGCCTCCACCGAACCCTTCAGCAGGATCCGCTCGCTGCCATGCAGGGTGGCCATGAACTGCTGCTCGGATTCAAACGGAATCGCATCGCGGCGCGGGTGCCGCTCCAGGGCCTCCTGGCGATCAAGGCCCACCGAACGGGCCGCCACCAGCAATGCCGTTTCGGTGGGATCACCCACCAGGCCCTCCTGGCTGCTGGGGCGGGCGTCGTTGCAGAGCAATCCAGCCAGCACCGTTTCCTGCAGGGCCACATTGCTGAACGCGCCATTGGCAGGCCATAGCTCTTCAATCGCCAGAAGCTCACCACCGCCGTAGAGGTGCTGCACCGTCATCCGGTTCTGGGTGAGGGTGCCGGTCTTGTCGGAGCAGATCACCGTGGTGCTGCCCAGGGCCTCCACCGCCGGCAGCTTGCGGATGATCGCCCGCCGCCGCGCCATGCGATTCACACCGATCGCCAGGGTGATCGTCACGATCGCCGGCAGCTCCTCAGGGATCGCCCCCACCGCCAGCGCCACAGCGCCATCGAACATCTCCTCAGCACCGCGTCCCCGCAGGACTCCCGCCACAAAGGTGAGGGTTGCCACCACCAGGATCGCCTTCAGCAGGGTGCGGCTGAAGCGCCCGAACTTGCGCGTCAGCGGCGTGGTGAGATCCACCTGCTCCTGCAGGGACGTGGAGATGCAGCCCACCTCGGTGCCATCACCGGTGGCCACCACCAGGCCCAGGCCCTGACCGGCCGTAACGAAACTGCCTGCGTAGGCCATGCCGATCCGCTCGGCCAACGGCGCCTCAGCCTCGACAGCCGTCGTGCCTTTGCCCACAGGCAGCGACTCCCCCGTGAGCGCCGACTCATCGGTGTGCAGATTGCGGCTTTGCACCAAACGCAGATCAGCGGGCACCCTGGCGCCGGCCTCCAGACGCACCAGGTCGCCAGGCACCAGCTGCTGGGATGACAGCCGCCTGCGCACCCCCTCACGTACCACCTCCACCTCGGTCTGCACCGAGCGCGCCAGCGCGGCGATGGCGCTTTCGGCCTTGCTCTCCTGCACGAAGCCGATCACGGCATTGATCACCGTGACGCTCCAGATCACCAGGGCATCGCGGGGCTTGCCCAGGGCCAGCTTGACGCCGCCCACCAGCAACAGGGTGATCAGCAGCGGGTTGTTGAACTGCAGCAGAAACTTCAGCCAACCCGGCTTGCCGCCGCGGCTAGTGATGCTATTGGCACCGTGGGCCTGGAGCCGCCGGTGGGCCTCCGCCTCGCTCAGGCCCTGCTCAAGATCGCTGCCCAGTGCCTCCACAACCCCGGCGACGGGCTCGGCGTGGGGCTGGGGCAGGGGAAGCCAGTGAGGTGTGGCCATGGCATTCCGCTCTGTGCTCTCCAGGTTCTGTTTTAAAAGAATGATCCCGGTCCTGGCCGCGAGATGGCCTGATCCACCCCGCGGCAGGATGGAGACGCCAATGACTGGCGAGACAGCACTCCCCTGCCGAGGATGCACCGCAGCCCCCAGGCCAGAGGCCTCGCCAGCCCCGTTGATCTCCTGAGAGGTCTGAGCGCCCTGCAGCAGCGGCGCAAACATCTCACTGTGCCCCAGTTCACCGTGATCACCGGCCTGGTGGTGATCGTGCTCGGCACCCTGGTGATGGCCACACCGCTCTGCTCCACAAGCAGCGTGGATCTGTGGGAAGCCCTGTTCACCGTCACCTCGGCCATCACCTTGACGGGCCTGTCGGTGATCAACATCAGCAATGAGCTCACAGCCCTTGGGCAGGTGCTCCTGGCGGGGCTGATGCTCACCGGTGGCCTGGGTCTGATGGCCATCACCACGTTCCTGCAGGGCTTCATGCAGGGGCGATCGGGCTTACGCCACAGGCTCGATCGGGGTCGATCGCTGGATGAATTCGGGATCGGTGGTATTGGCCCCACCTTCCATCGCATCGCTATCTGGGCTGGCTGTCTGATCGGAATCGGCACGCTGCTGCTCTATGCCTTTGGCTTCAACGACATCCACAACCAGGGCGAGAGGCTCTGGGCCGCGCTCTTTCACAGCATCAGCGCTTACAACAACGCCGGCTTCAGTCTCTGGAGCACCAACCTGGTGGACTACCGCGACAACAGCGTGGTCAATGCAGTGATTGCGAGCCTGGTGGTGATTGGCGGTATCGGCTGGCGTGTGACCAATGATCTCTGGGTCAATCGCTTCAAGCTGAACCGGTTGCGGCGTCTCAGCCTCCACAGCCGCCTGGTGATCCGCAGCTCGGCGCTGTTGATCGTGATCGGCTGCCTGGGCTTGCTGTTCACCGAGCATTTCGCAACCGGCGGAGCCATTCAATCCCTCAATATCTGGCAGAAGTTGCAGGTCACGCTGTTCCAGTCGATCATCACCCGCAGTGCCGGCTTCAACACGGTGCCCTTTTCTGTGCAGACCCTCTCTGATGCAGGACTATTGCTGGTCATGGTGCTGATGTTCATCGGAGCCAGCCCCGGGGGCACCGGCGGTGGCATCAAAACAACCACCTTCTCGGTACTCATGGGTGCCACCCGCTCCACGCTGCAGGGCCGAGAGGAAGTGGTGATCCATCAGCGCCAGATCCCCGCAAAAACCGTGCTGCGCGTGATTGGCGTCACCATTGCCTCCGTGCTCTTTGTGCTGCTGATGGCTCTGCTGCTTGGCCTGGGCCCAACCACGAGCGGAGCGCCGAGCGGCACCACATTCAGCTTTCTGGAAAAGCTGTTCACCTGCATGTCCGCCTTCTCCACCGTCGGCCTTGATCTGGGTGTGATCCACCAGCTCAACCGTTGGGGGCAACTGGTGTTGATGGTGGGCATGTTTGTGGGAAGGCTGGGCATTCTGCTGCTGCTCTCAGCGCTCTATGGCAACCGCCCCCAGCCCCGTGTCGGCTATCCCCGTGAGGAGCTGTACGTCTGAGCGACTCGGGGTCTTCGAAATCGGATCATTCAACCAAGGGTCCCAGCAGCTCCTGTACTTGCTGTAACTGACTCCGGCTGCCCAGGACCACCAGCGTCTGGCCAGGTTCGAGTCGGACCTCATCAATGGGGTTAGCCATCACGAACTCCGTTGCTCCTGGTTTGCTGCCCTTACCCAAGTCAGACAAGGCATCGAGCCGTCTCGGGGATCGGATAGCCAGCACCATCGCACCGGTCTGGGCGCCGAGCCGCAACCCACCAAGTGTGGCGCCACTGAGGACTCCAACACGTGCTTTCTTGGAGGTGAGCCGGAACTCTCTCACCACGCAATCGGGATGGCTCAGGATTGCTGCAAGACTGCCGCCTGGAGGTTGCAGTGCGAGTGCCGCCACCTTCTGGCCAATGCCAGGCTGGGGCTGCACTGCTTCATTGGCGCCGGCCAGGAAGAGCTTGCGGGCCTCCTCCTCGCTTTCGGCCAGAGCAATCAGCCGGCTGTCGCGGTCCATCGCCCTGGCACTGAAGACCACGTAGAGGTTGTCGAGGTTGCTCGGCAGGGCTGCCACCAGGGAACGGCTGCGCGGAAGCGCCGCCTGCTGAAGAGTGGCATCGCAGCTGGGATCAGCCCTTAACACCGGCAGGCCAGCAGCTTCCGCTGCGTCGCAGCACGTTGGATCGGTGTCCACCACCAGCACATCGATCCCCGCTCGGGAGACCTTCGCCGCGGTCTTGCGGCCGATGCGGCCGTAACCGATGAGGATGACGTGGTCGTGCATGGGCCTTGCCAGCTCAGGGCTGGCGACATTGAGGGTCAACCCTTCTCCGTTCATACAGACCTTTCGTCCCAGGGTGCGAACACGCTGACCAGGACGCATCGCTTCCTTGCAAAACCCCACGGGACAGGGGTGAAACAGCGCACCATGACCCCAGCCTGGGCAGCACGCATGACCTTCAGCACCGTGTTTCACGAGCTGGCCGCGATCCTGGTGATTGCCGGGGTGATCGGTGTGCTGGCCTTGAAGCTGCGCCAGCCGCTGATCATCAGCTACATCGTCACCGGCATCGTGGCCGGTCCTGCTGTACTGGGCTGGGCCTCCGGCGGCAGTGAGATCAAGCTGCTCTCCAGCATCGGCATCGCCGTGCTGCTGTTTGTGGTGGGCCTCAAGCTCGATGTGGGCCTGATTCGCTCGGTGGGGCCGGTGGCGTTGGCCACGGGCTTGGGGCAGATCGTGTTCACAGCGCTGTTCGGCTTTCTGCTCAGCCTCGGCCTTGGTTTTGCCCCCGTGAAGGCGATCTACATCGCTGTGTGCCTCACCTTCTCCAGCACGATCATCATTGTCAAGCTGCTCTCCGATAAGCGGGAGATCGATTCCCTGCATGGCCGCATCGCCGTGGGTTTCCTGGTGGTGCAGGACATCGCCGTGATCCTGGCGATGATCCTGCTCACGTCCTTCAACCCGGAGCAGGGCGGCGGTGGCTTTCTCGCCCAGGCGATCCGGCTGCTGCTGGTGGGTGCGGCGTTTGTGCTGGGCACCGTTGCCACGATGCGCTGGGTGATGCCGCCCCTGCTGGGTCGGTTGGCTCAGAATCAGGAACTGCTGGTGCTGTTTGCCGTGGCCTGGGCAGTCGGGCTGGCGGCCCTGGCCGATGGCGTTGGGTTCAGCAAGGAGGTGGGAGCCTTCCTCGGCGGGGTGTCGATTGCCTCCACCGCCTATCGGGAGGCGATCGCCTCACGGCTCACCGGCCTGCGCGATTTCCTGCTGCTGTTCTTCTTCATTGACCTGGGCTCAGGTCTCAACCTGTCAGCAGCGGGACTGCAGCTCGGGCCCGCCGTTGTGCTGTCGCTCTTTGTGCTGGTGGGCAATCCCTTGATCGTCGTGGCGATTATGGGCGTGATGGGCTACCGGCGGCGCACCGGCTTCCTGGCCGGGCTCACCGTGGCCCAGATCTCGGAGTTTTCGCTGATCCTGGCGGCACTGGGGATGCGGCTCGGTCAGATCGGCGAGGCGGAAGTGAGCCTGGTCACGTTGGTGGGTGTGATCACGATTGCTCTCTCCACCTACATGATCCTGGGATCCGAACGGCTCTATGCCTGGCTGGAAGGACCACTGCGCATCTTTCAGCGGGCCACACCGTTCAGTGAGCTGAAAGACAGCCTCAGTGGACCCGCCCGGGTGGATGTGGTGCTGCTGGGTCTGGGCCGCTACGGCAGCGCGATTGTGCGCCAGCTGCGCGCCCACGATCTATCAATCCTTGGTATCGACTTCGACCCCCAGGCCCTGCGGCTGGCCGCTGCCCAGGGGCTGCCGGTGCAGTACGGCGATTCGGAGGACCCTGAGTTCACGGCCTCCTTGCCGTTGTCCTCGGCCACGGTGGTGGTGAGCACCCTGCCCTCGCTGGAGAGCAACGCGGCGATCCGCCATGGCCTGGAATCTGCGGGCTTCCGGGGGCACTTCATTGCCACCGCCCACGACGAGACCGAGGTGGTGAAGCTGGAGTGGCTCGGTGCCCATCGCACCCTGTTGCCGTTTCTTGATGCTGCCGAACGGGCGGCCGAGCTGATCGTGGACGACCTGCGCGAGCTCAGGCAGCTGCAAACGGCCAAAGATGTTTCGTAGTGGCAGGCCTGCTTTCAGCCCGTCGAGCCCGAGTGCTGGGCCAGAAATGCCTCGATCCAGTCGTGGTGTCGCTTCTGCAGGATCCGATCAGCGATCGTCGTGGCCTCCTCAGGGATGGAGAAGCGCTTGCGGAAGCCCTGGGTGAGGGCCTCCAGCAGGGGGCGAGGGAGCTGGCGGATGGCGCCGTGCAACGTGCGGATCGTGGCCGCATCGAGGGGGAGCAGCCCCGGATCCTGCTGGGCTGCAGGGACAGCAGCCTGAGCCGGGGGCTCTGCCGGTGTCGATGCCCTTGCCTGGTGCTGGGGAGCTGGCTGGCCCTGCCGCGGGCGAGCCATTGGGCGTTCTGGTGCCGCTGAGCTGGTCACCTGCCGCTGCGCCTTGTCATAGAGAGCAAGCCCAAACGGATTCCCGAAGGTCATCAGCGCACGCTTCATCGCGTCGGTCTCGGCTTCCTTGAGGGCGGACTCATGGGCCTGGCCCAGGTCGACGTCGATGCCGTGGCCGGCACCGCTGCCCTCGCGAACCAGGGGTGTCAGGCCACCGGCGGTGACGGTGACGCGTACCCGGGCGGTGTAGGTGACGCCCCAACCGGGCTTCTGGTCTCGGCTCGTGCCTCTGGCACCGATCAAGCGTTCGGCCTGAGCGACGCAGCGGACGGCGATGGTCTGGCGCTGCCAGCCATCGAAACCAAAGATGCGGTTCGCTTCCGCGATCACCTGCCACCCCTCCAGGTAGCTCACGCGGCTGCGGCCTTGCTCCCGCTGGCGGACGTTGGCCCGATCCAGGGGGGCAGAGAGGGCCGCGAGCTGTTCGGGGGAGAAGCCGGCAGGCGGAGCCTGGGGGGCTTCCGGTGTTGAGGTGGGTGCTGGAGCCTCCACGGCGCGATCGACGGAGCGGATCAGCTCCAGAGCCGAGGGAGGCCTCTGGACGGGACGTGGAGCAGCGGGCCGGCTGGTGGTGCTGGCCCCGTTGGCGGAAGGAGCGGCGACGACGGTCATGGCGATGGAAGCGAAAGGGTGTGAGGAGGGGAGGCGGCCCCGGCTGCTCAGCCAGGACCCCAGTTGCATGGGGCCTGTGCCCCCTCAGTGGATGCGCCAGGAGCGGCGGGAGATCAGCTGGGCACCTGTGATCTCCGTGCCTGCTTTGAGGGCTTCCTTGATGGCGGCCTTGTCCGGCTTGCTGGTCGTGGAGAAGCTCAGCCACTGGGGATCGAGGGCGTCTTCGTCGGCGATCTCGACCGCCTGGGACTTACGGGAAGTCAGCTCGTGACTCGGGAACGAGAAGCGGGTGGCTGTGGGCTGCAGGCGGGTGAGCACCAGGACGAGGGAGTCCTCCAGGGCATCGGCGCGGGAGGCATCAGAGCGGGACAGCTCCGTAAGCCGCTTGGCCTGCTGCTGGCGGTAGGCGGCCTGGCCGCGGAGGTGCTCGATCACCCAGCAGGTGGCATCGGCTTTGGCGGCGAGGGCCTGCTTGTTGCCTTCTTCCGCGAGCAGGGCAGCCTCCAGCTCGGCGAGGGCCTGGGCGCGGCTGTCGTCGTCATCGGCTTCCAGCTGCTCGGCGAGCTGGCCGATGGCGGTGGTGAGCTCCTGGGCCTCGATGCCCAGCTGCCAGAGCGAGCCGGAACGCTGCAGGGAGCAGGAAGGCCCGGCGGTCTGCGGGAGAGCTGGGGAGAGGGGAGCGACGGGGGCAGTGAGAACGGACATGGCTTGAACGTGCGAGAAGGAGGAGGACGAGAAGAACGGGGCGGCGGATAGCGCTCAGGCGGCGAGGGGCTCCGGCGAGAAGGGCGGCGGCACTTCCATCACCACCACCGGCACCGGCGAACGGGAGGCGCAACGACGGGCCTGCTGCACCAGCGAGGCCGTGCCTGCCCCACCCGGAAAGGCGATCACCAGCACTGAGGCGCTGAATGCTGGGGAGGTGTGGGCCTGGGCCTCGACCAGGGCCTGCTCCAGCAGAAGGCGATTGCGGATCGGACCGGCAGCGCGGCCATGGCGGCGCCAATCAGCGGCGAGGGACTGAACCCGCCAGCCGAGCTGCTGGGCGGCACGGCCGATGGCGCGATCGGCACCACGGGCACCGCCATGCAGCAACAGATGGACAGGCCGGCCGCCAGAGCGCTGGAGGAGAGCAGAGGCGATGCGCTCCTGGGGCCAGACGAGATCACGGCCACCAGCGGCAACGATGACAACCGAGCGATGGGCCAACGCCGGCGGCGGCAGGAGGCCAAGGGAAGGCAATGCAGCGGCCTGGGCCACTGCAGCAGAGAACAAGCTCATGGGCTACAGAGCAAACGAACGGGGCAAGTTGTCCGAGGATTTCGTTGCCGCAGGCGATGGGCTCGTGGCCTTTGGCGCAGCTCTTATTCTACCAGTACAAACGCACTGAAAAGCGGGCAGAGTGGCTGCGGGGCAATGGATCTACGCAAAGCAGAGCTAGCCGCTGATGGATCGGCGAGCTGATAAGCAAGGCCACCAGATTCAGCCCTGAATGCCCAGCTGGCCGCGCAGCCGCGCGAGGAAATCAGGGGCATCACCCCCAGCCCCGTGCACGGGGCAACTGCCCGGGCACCGCAGCCGCGGGAGAGCAGCCATGCCTGCCCACCCCCACACCAGCCCCGGAGCGGGGGCGGCGGCGGCTGGCCGATGCACGCCACGGCGCAGCCGTGGCACGCTGAAGGACGGCCGTCGTCGCACCGGGAGGTGCGCTCAGCGAATCCGACCGGAGCCCTGCGGCGGTTGCTCAGCCCCAGGGAACGTCGAGGAACTCCACCAGCAGCACGCCCCGGTGGGTGCCATGGATCCTCACCAGTCCCGCCTTGGCAGCACGCTCCATGCCAGGACGCTCCTTGCGCACCTGCTCGGCGCTGGCCAGCACCCGTACCCAGCCGCCGGTCATGAAGTCCTCGCTGCCTGTTTCAAAGACCTGCAGCCGGCGGTGCTGGTTGCTGTTGCGCTCGTAGTACAGGCCTCCACCGGTGGGGTCGGTCCCCTCTGCCCACACCTGATCCACCATCAGCTTCCCGATCGCCAGTGGGTCCCGTGCCGCTGCGTCAATGGCCTCACCGTCGAGCACCAGCGGGTTGCCCGGGTCCTCACAATTGTCAGAAATGATCAGTCGGTCGCCCATGACAGGGATCTGCTCAGCCCCTTGCTGTCGCGTGATTTCGCTGCATCGGCAGATGCAGCGATGGTGCTCATCAGTCTGGCTGCGGATCAGCTCTCAGCCCCAACCAGCACCGGCTCAGCCTTCTCCCCTGAGCCCTCCGTTCCGGGTCTCAAGCAGGTCCCACAGCGGTCTACAGCGTGGAGATCTGCCCGCTGGTGTCGCCGCGACCACAGCGCAACTCCCAGCCCTCAGCGCAGGAGTCGCTGGTGCTGCATGAGCGGGGGGTGATCGACGGCGCCGAGCAGCGCCAGCAGCTGGGGCTCGATGACAAGGCGGCGGCCAGAACCACAGCGAGACGGACTAACATGACGTAAGTCCTGCCGTGCGGTGCCGCTTGCCATGGCCGTCAGCCCTTACCGCGTCACACCGGCCCGGATCGGTAACTCCTCTGGCCTGCGGCTGCCGGCAGCCTTCTACCGGGACCATCCCCAGTTCGCCGGTGCTGCCGGCCAGGTGGAGGTGCTGGACGACAGCACGCTGTTGCTGCGCCTGGAGCCAGAAGAGCAGCAGCAGGGGGAGGCAGAAGAAGACACCCTGATGCTCGGGCTGTTCCTCGATTTCCTCAGCCGACAGGCACTCACAAGCGATCAGGGCCCTGTGCTTTACACGGAAGCCATGGCGGCAGACGACGACGAACTGCTGGCCGGCGTGACGGTTGACGCCGCAGACGAGCTGAGTAGGGGATGAGCCCTCCGCTGGTGCGCCATGGCTGGACGATCGCCTTCCAGCCCCAGCTCTTCGCGCGGCAATACGCCGAGCTCAAGGCCGAGGTGAAACGGCTCAAGCAGGAGCTCGATCCCCAGTCGTTTGTTCAGCACCCCCAGGTGAAGCTGCTGGCGGCGGTGATGGAGGGGATCAAGGAGCGGATCGCCGCCGATCCCTACGCCAGCCGCTTTGCTCTCACAGGCCCGCTGCGCCGCTATGGCCGCCTCAAGGGCCTGGGCCTGCCGGATCGCTACCGCCTGTTCTTCCGCCCCTTTGAAGCAGACGGCCGGCGCCTACTGCTGATCCTCTGGCTGGGCTTCCCCCGCAAGGACGGAGACCGCAACGACTGCTACGCCGTGTTCTCGCGCCTGGTGCAGCGCGGCGAGCTGCCGGAGGACTGGGAGAGCCTGCAGCGCGAGCTCGACGCCGGCTGAAGGGACGACGCCTGACAGCAAGGGAGCGCATCACCCAGCCCGCCTCCCTCAAGCGTCCGTTGCAAGCAATCCGGTGCAAATTCACAGGCCCCCGTCGGACCGTCACCCGGGCTGAATGCGCTCCAGGTTCCTCGCATTACCGGCCCCATGCGTTGAACAAGGTCGGGAGAATTGATCCGGCTTGTCGTCCCCCGAAGTCCCAGCCCATCCCCCACAAGCCCGGCAAAGTGGTGGTGCAAAAGGTGGTGTATTTGCCGAGCTCCCTCGCCTACAAGCCAGTGTTCGCAGGCATTCTTAAAGCCGGTTCAGAGGACACCCTCTCCGTTTTTCCGGGCCGGCTCACCGGCTTGCTGCCCTACTGGCCCTGCTGCCGGTTCCCCCCCAGCTCGCTCTGGGACGCCCCCTGATGCCCATGGTTCCCGTCGCAGTGGGCCTGGGCGCCGGTGCCGACCAGCAGGGCGGCCGAGCTGAGGACGAGGAGCAGAAGACGCTTCATCGGGTCTGGGGTGCTGGCCTCAGGCTATGGGGCAGGGCGCTGGTGTGGTCCGCCTGTGGCGTTGTGCTCACCATGCCGCGTCAGGTTGTCCGTTCGTTGCGCCAGCCACGCTCCCCGGCTGACGCCGGATCCTTCAGCCAGATCCGCTCCAGCTGTTGCCGCACCTGTTCGGTGCCGGAGGGGCCGGCCAGCAGGTGCTGGCGCACCAGGGCGGTGATGCGCCAGAACTTGAAGCCAAGGGCCAGGGCGAACACCGCCCAGGGCACCAGCAGCCAGAGAGGTTGCTCCATCGCGCTACCGGCCGCCACCCGAACCCATCCACCCTTTCATGAAAAGGGCACTGGTGAACGCCTTCCCGTCCAATCGGTTGCCCAAGGCAACCTGTGGGCCATCACCTTGCTAATCGAATCGCCCTGTCCAATCTCATGCGAGGCCGTGAATCCCTGGGTGGCGGCAGATGCCCCTTCGGCAACAGGAGGCTGTCGATCCAGGGATCGCCGTGGTGGCTCGGACAGCGGTAGCCGAAGCCGATCCTGGGCAACAGGAACAGGCCGTCGTCCTTCAGTCCTCTCCGCGCCGCAGCGGTGCCGCCCCGGATCAGCTGCACCTTGCGGGGTGCCTGAGGATGGGGCGGCGGAGCGCCATCACCCCCGCACTCGCCAGCCATGTCGCTCAATCAGCTGAAGGCTTTTCTCACCCGGATGCAGCGGGAGGAGGGGCTGCGTCAGTCGGTGCTGGCCGCCGCCACCGCTGACGATGTGGCCCAGATCGGCGCCGCACTGGGTTACGAGTTTTCCGGCGATGAATTGCTGCGGATCTCCGGCCAGAAGGTGGGCCGGGTCACCGTCACCAAGCAGGACATTCCCGGGGAGTACAGCTGATCCGTTGGCTACTGGGGCGACACCCCGGCGGCGATCACGGCCAGCAGGGGAACGACACCGGCTCGTATTTGGTGAAGGCAATCCGCCAGCCCCGGATCATCAGTCCCTGCAGGCTGGCGAGCAGTGCCGAGGTGTCTCCGCTGCAGATCCAGGCGGCCTTGAGAACCGGCAGCTGGGCGTGCAACACGTCCAGGGGCAGTTCCACCAGCAGCAGGCTGTCCTGCCCCGCCACGCGCCTCAGGGGGCCCTCGTCGCTGCGTTGCCACAGACGCACCAGCAATTCCAGGGCCAGGGCGCGGCCCTTCTCGCCCGGATCGGTAGCCGCTGCTGCAGCGGTTGGCTGGGATCTGCCGCTGAGGGGCAGTACCCTGCGGCCGTTCTGCTCCACCAGCGCCAGGGCAACGAGATAGGGAGCATCAGCCATCGGGGATCCTGCAAGACATCTCCACCATGGCTGGGCGACAGCGATCGATGGGAATGCCGAGCTCTCTGATCCGGGAACCTGACGCTTCTTGTTCTGAAGGATGAGATCGTGGTTGCGAAGCGAGAGGCTCTTCAGTAAGTGTCAACATGGTCAGCACTACATAAAGCTATTGCTGTGAAGTCCTGACCTCATTGCTTTCATCAATGAGCAGCCTGAGCTTTGTCTCCTCGCCTGGGATCATCCCCCGTGCGGGAGCGATCGCGGGCAGGCTTGGCTAAGCGATAAAGGGGTTCAATGTGATGGCCCAGTGAGTGCCATCGTCGACCGACAGGATGAAGTGACGGTTGAGGTCTCGTTTGAATCGACTCTCGCATTGTATATCGGCAGGGCGACAAGGAGTCTGTATTGTTAATTGCTGGATGCCTGTCTCGACGAAGCTCGTGGCGTTGCCCAGTAGGTATAGGGCTATATCTGCCTGGTGGAGTCACCCGGCCAAATTATCAGTCGGCAACTCTATTGAACTGTTGATCGATTTAGTTTTGGCGAACAAATTCATTGTTGGCCGTTGCCTGGTGTTGGCATCGCTTCCCTTTCCTGGTTTCGGGTGAAGCTGTTAAGGGCTGCTTCCGGCTGTCGTGCCCGGACGTTAAGTGTTGAGATGGACTGAAACGTCACACCTGTTTCGGTTCCATAGCTGTGCAGATCACCTCGGCACTGATCTGCTGAACCTTTGCCCATCAAAACTACCCATGCCCTCTGGGGACATGTGGCGGCCATGCCGGTTCCCCGTATCACGGGGCACCCCCGGTCTGCTTTGCTTCGGACAAGGATGGATGCGGATTGAAAGCGATACCGCGATGCGAGAGATTGTGTTCCGGCTTTTGGTGGAGCGGCCAGGCCTCCTTGAGGCCCAGGCCGATGACTTTCCGGTGCGCATTGCCGCGCCCACCCTCGAAGAGTTGCAGCACGAGGCCCGGGAGGCCCTGATCGAGCACTTCGGATCGGCCCACTGCACCTATCGGGTGCGGATTCGTCGCAACCAGCCCTCGATGGCCGGCGCCATCCATTCCCTGGGGCGTCCACCGATTTTCTGCCACTGAGCTGCCCCATCCCCGGCCACTTCAACCAGCCACAGTTGCGCCCGCCATAACGGACGCAGCGCTACCACCTGTGCCATCTGCTCCAGGCGACCGGGATGAGTCCGGACCGTCCTGTGGCCTACCCGCACCGGTCCCGTGGTGACCAGGCCCGCTGGTTGGTTCTGTACCTCACCCACACCCATACCGATGCCTTCCTGTTGGATGGCGACACGGAGGAACACGCCGTGCTGCGGCCCCACGGCCTCTGGGGCAGCGGCCAGAGTCTCGGCCACCGCCACGATGGGGACATCGCCGGTCAGCGGGCGCCCCTTGATCACGCCTATCTCGACCGCATCGCCGTGGCCATGGCCCAGGCCGATGCGGTGCTGCTGCTGGGCCATGGCACCGGCGCCAGCGACATGCGCCAGGTATTGCTCACTGACCTGGAGACCCACCACCGCGAGTTGCTCGGTCGAATCGTGGGGGTGGTGACCCTTGACCAGGCCCACCCGAGTGAGGGAGTCCTGCTGGCGCTGGCCCGGGAGCATTTTGGCAGCCTGCCCGGATCGGACTGTTCCAGGGCTTGATGAAGATCCATTGCCATGGATGAAGAGCCGTATCCGCAACAGCGCCTGCCCTTGCCGATTCGATCCGGCGGACTGATGGTGATGTCATCGGCACTCGGAGGCTCCCTTGACGGACGACACCCCCCCGCAGCAGCCCCCAGGAGCCCGCTGACGATCCGGCCCCTGCTCCACTCTCTCAACGGATCGCTGACGTTCCCGGCGGATCACGCCATCCACGCACGCCATCCACTGCACCGCCCACAACCCACCTGATTCCCGCCATCGGTTGATGGTGCCGCGTTCTCGGGTCGGGTCCAGGTGCCCCGGATTGAACGGAACGTCCCACTGCACCTCTGGCCCCAGGTGCCAGCGCCAGCAGCTCCGCCCCCTGTCTGCCTTTTCTAGGCATCTGTTGCCTTTCTTTTTTCACCCAATAAACACAGCATCCAACAACAGCAAAAACAATTTCTTTGACAGTCCAGCTTCAAGGACCAGTTCCACTGCCCAATCGCTTGATTCGACAACTTAATTCAAGTTCGCCTGGTTCGATTTTCTAGTCCAGCATTCTAGTTCTTCTCAACAGTTCATCATCCGGTTTAAACCACAATTTATTCCCCCAGTTCAACGACCCCTGCGGTCGTTGCGCATCAACCTCGCTTGCCGGCACCCTGTCCTGTGAGGGGTGCCGTACCCAGCAGACAAAGCCCGGAGCCAGCGCCCCGGGCTTTTGTTGTGTCTGCCCCCAACGATCAGGCCGGCGCCACGCTGAGGTCGATGCGCTTGTGCACCCCGGCGGACAGGTTGCAGGACACCGGGCAGAGCTTCATCCGCTCCTGTACGGCGGCGATCGCATCCCCATCGGCCCGCTGGAGCTGGTTGTCACCACGAGCTGGCCCTCCACGTGCCCCAGCGGTATGCCCCGCTCCTGGGCTTTGGTCACCAGGTAAAAGTGCTGACAGAGCAGCAGCGAGAGCAGAAAGATCCGAAACCCGGGGGTGGCGAAGCTCAGCTGCTGGGGCTCCCACTGGCCCGATCCGTTGCGCAGGTCCACCTGCAGATCACTGGTGTCGCGCTCGGGCGGCAGGTGACGGCTGCGCAGCCGGAAGGGAAAGGTGCGGGTGGTCATGGTTGGCTCGGTCTCGGCAGCGGTGGGTTGGCGGGGACGAGGGGTGCGGGTGAGAAGGGTGCGCCTGGACGGCTCGGCCCCAGGGCGTCATGGCGCCGCCAGGCCTCCATCCCGCTGAGCAGGGCCGACCCCACCAGCAACACGGAGAAGCCCTGACGCAGGCGGCGGTCGTTGATGCGGGGGGCAAGCCGCTGCCCCACCGCGGCACCGATGGCGCCGCCGATCAGCAGGGGCAGCATCAGTGGCAGGCTGGCGGCGGGCCAGTGCCCCAGGGCCTCCAGCGCCACCAGCGCATTCACGGCAATCAGCAGCAGGCTGGTGCCGCTGGCCACGGCCATCGGCAATCCGGCCAGCAGCACCAGGGCCGGCACGATGGCGAAGCCGCCGCCCACTCCGGCGATGCCGGTGAGCAGGCCCACCAGCACCCCCTGGATCGCCAGCAACACCGGCTGGCTGCGAACCGGGATGGTGCTGCCGATGCCAGGGCCCGGGGCACCGCGTCGGGTGAGCAGCCAGGAGGCCAGCAGGGCCGCGGCCGCAAAAACCCCCAGCTGCACCGGTTCCGGCACCAGACCGGCCTTCACCCAGCCACCGCCGATCCAGCTGCCCGCCAGGGCCGGCAGGCCCAGGATCAGGGCGGGGCCCGGGGCGAACTGGCCGCGGCGCAGATAGGGCCCCAGGTTGGCCAGGGCCAGCAGCAGCACCACCAGCAGCGAGAGGGGCACCGCCTCGCGGGTGGGCAGGGCGGCGCCGCTCACCAGCAGCGGCAGCAGCAGGATCGAACCGCCGGCGCCGAGCAGCGAGAGCAGGAAGCCGATCAGGACTCCGCCGCCCTCGAGCAGCAGGAAGCTGGCACCGTCCATCAGATCCGCACCCGGTTCCAGGGCATCACGGCCAGCAGGCGGGCCATGCCGCAGAAGCCGCTCACGCCGGCGAAAACCAGGCCAGCCCCCACGAACCAGCTCAGGGCGATCCAGCCCGGAGCCACCCAGGTGCCCAGGATCAGCCCCAGCAGCACCAGCGAACCGGCCGCGATCTGCACCTGGCGCATCAGCGGCAGGGGGGCGTTGCGGAGGGTGCGCACGGGCATGCCGGCCTCCTGCCAGGCGGGGATGCCCCCTTCCAGGTCGGCCAGGGGGTGGGGGTGGCCCTTCTGCAGCAGCCGGGTGAGGGCCTGGCCACTGCGGTTGCCGCTGTGACATACCAGCACCAGAGGCCCATCGGGCAGGTCGGCATCGGTGATGCGGCCCAGGGGCACGTTCAGGCTGCCGGCGATGTGGCCGGCGGCGTATTCCATCGGTTCGCGCACGTCGATCACCCGCACGCGCTGCTCGGCCAGCTGGTCGGCCAGGTCATGGGCGCTGAGGCGTTTGGGGAGGGTGGTGGTCATGGCGGGTGGGGGGTCTGGCGAAGGGAGTGGGAAGCAAATCGGGGAGCGATCGGCAGGGGCCAGGAGCTGCGCTCAGGGCTCGGCCACCACCTCGAGCGGGTAGCCCTCGTCCGCCCAGCGGCTGAGGCCGCCGTGCAGGTTGGCCACCTGCTGGCTGCCCGCCTTGAGCAGCTGCTGGGTGGCCAGGGCCGAGCGGCTGCCGGAGTGACACACCACCACCACCGGCCTACCAGCGGGGATCTCGCCGGCGCGGGACTCCAGCTCGGGCAGCGGAATCAGCACACTGCCGGCGACCCGGCCGTCGGGGCCGGCGAACTCCTCGGCCGAGCGCACATCCAGCACGGTGAGTTCGGTGCGGTGGGCGGCCACCCAGGCCGGCATCAGCTCCGGCAGACCGGCGTAGCTGCGCAGCAGCGGCGCCCAGCTTGGGGCTGGGGGGGCCGCTTCCGGCTGGCGGCGGGGTTTCCCCGAGCGCAGGTTGCCGGGCAGGGCCTCGGCGATGCGGTGGGGGTGGGGCAGCTTCTTGTTCTGCATGTGACCCACGAAGTCGCGCTCGGTGGCGGCACCGCCCAGGCGGGCGTTGAAGGCCTTCTCCTCGGCCACGGAGGTCACGGTGCGGCCGGTGTAGTCGTGACCGGGGTAGAGCAGACAGGCGTCGGGCAAGCTGAAGATCTGCCCAGTGATCGAGGCCCACAGGCTGTGGGCATTGCCCTGCTGGAAGTCGCAGCGGCCGCAGCCCCGCACCAGCAGGGCATCGCCGGTGAAGGCCATGCTCTGGTCGTCCAGCACGAAGCTGATGCAGCCATTGGTGTGCCCCGGGGTGCTGCGCACCTCCAGGCTGCGGCCGCCGAAGGCCACCCGGTGGCCGTGCTGCAGCGGCAGGGTCACGTTCTCGGCCCGGGCCGCGGCGGCCAGGCCGATGGCGCAGCCGGTGGCCTCGTGCATCAACCAGCTGCCGGTCACGTGGTCGGCGTGGGCATGGGTGTCGAGCGAGACCACCAGCTCCACCCCCAGCTCCCGGATCAGGGAGAGGTCGCGGCCGTGCTGTTCGAACACCGAGTCGATCAGCACCCCCTGGCGGCTGGGCACGTCCACCAGCAGGTAGGTGAAGGTGCCGGTGTCGGCGTCGAAGAACTGGCGGAACAGCAGGGTGCCGCCGCCGGCAGCGGCGGCGAGGGAGTCGACGGGCGCCGGCGCAGCAGCCATGACTAGTCAGCCAAACATTTGTATGAGTATACGCGCATAACCCGGAGATGGCTGCTGCTTCCCTCCGCCCCGTCGGGGCAGCCTGGTTGGGTGGGCAGGGTTCAGGCGGTGGGAGGGATGGCTTTTCCCGCAGAAGTCGGTACGGTCCCCCTGTGCGACTTCACGGCTGATGCATCGGTCACTCCCGCGCCGTTCCCCCCCTTGCGACCTGCCGGGCCTCGCTCTTGGGGCTCTGGCCAGCTCCCTGGTGGTGGTGCTGGGCTGGGGGGTGGAACAGTGGCGCCTCAGCGATCGGGAGGTGCCGGTGCAGACGGCCCGCCTGCACGCCTATCCCTGAAGCCTGCCCATTCCCGACCCGCCCTGGGCCGCTTCGGCCGAAGATGGCGTAGTGATCGTGCAGGCAGCCCCTTGGCCGCAGGATGGGAAGCCTGGCAACGAATGGAGGGGAGTCGGCCGATGGCCTGGTTTGTGAAATGGGAAGAGGGTGTGGTGGACAAGGCCCGCTTCGACGCCGCGGTGCCGGCCCATCTGCGTTGGCTGGCCAGCCTGGAGCAGGCCGGTCACCGCCCCAGCAGCGGCTACTGGGGCGACCGGGTGGGGCGGGATGGGGCCGGCGGCATGCTGCTGTTCCAGGCTGCCGACTGGGCCGAGGCCGAGGCGCTGGTGCGCAGGGATCCGTTGATCGAGCAGGGCTGCGTCCGCTGGACGCTGCACGCCTGGCAGCTGGTGTTCGCCGATCCGGGCCTCAGGAATGGAACAGCAGCACCAGACCTGAAGTGAGCTGGTGAAACTCCCTCTCCTCGCGGCTCAGATCGAGCCCCACCTGCAGGCCTTCCTGCAGTGCCGCGTCGTAGGGCGGAGCGGTGGGAGGTGCACCGGCGCTCCACAGGGCCGCGATGCCCACGGGCGTGGCATGCCAGCGGAATTGCCGGGTGCTTCCGATTTCCGGTTCGCTCAGGGCGGCTTCGAGCAGTTCGCGAATCGGCATGGTTCCCGAGAGATGCCCGAAGCTTCGTCATGCCCTGCTGCGCCTGCAATCAGCTGAGAGGTTTCGTGACGAACAACCACGCCGCCGGGAGTGCTGCAGCGGCAACCCACAGCCAGCTGAGCCGGTCGTTGCAGCGGAGCATCCGCCGCACAGCGGCAGCATCCGGGGGCGGACAGCCGGCAGCCAGCAGGGGTTTGGCCCGCAGCTGGCCGGCATAGCGATTGGGCCCACCCAACTGCACCCCCACCACATGGGCGTAGATCGCCTGGGACACTCCGGCGTTGGGGGATGGGTCCGCCCGGCCATCCCGCAGGGCCCGGCGCACCAGCGCCGGCCAGTGGCCAGGGGCAACGCCGGCGGCCCCCGGCAGGCTCAGCAGCACCAGCCGGCACGGGAGCCACACCAACACGTCATCCAGCCGGGCGCCGGCGCTGCCCAACCACTGCAGCCGGCCACGGCGATAGCCCAGCATCGAATCGAGGGTGCTGGCCGCCTTGAACCCCCAGGCCAGGGCGAGCGGCCCCGGCGCGATCCACCAGCCCGCCCCCCAGAGGGCGGCACCCACCAGCAGCCAGAACAGGGGGGCGAACAGGCCGTCCACCCCATTTTCGCTGGCGGTCTCGGCCAGGGCCCGCAGGATCTCGGCCCGATGCAGGCCGGCCGTATCGCGGCCCACGATCCAGCCGAGCTGCTGGCGGGCTGGCTCCAGCAGGGCACCGCTGGCCCCGGGGTCGCTGGGCAGAACGGCCAGCACGGCCTCCACGGCCTGGCTGAGGCTGCGACCGGCCAGGGCGCTGGCCAGGCCGACCACCAGCAGCACCTGACCCAGCCCCGCTGCAGGGTGGGCCAGGGCCAGCCGCTCCATCCCCCAACCGGCCAACACGCTGCCAGTGACCAGCACCAGAGTGATCAGACCGCCGGCGAGGCGCAGGGCCCAGGGCCGATCGCCGGCCCAGGCTTCCGCCAGCTTTCGCAAACGGGCGATCCACCAACCCATCAGCACAACCGGGTGGGGCCACGGCCTCGGATCCCCCACCAGCCCATCGAGGCCGAGGGCCAGGGCCCCCACCCCGTGGGCCAGCAGTTCAGCCGGCAGGGCCATCAGCTCCGTGCCGTGGCCGGGATCAGGCGCTCTTGAGCCAGGAGAACATCGAGCGCAGTCCCTTGCCCACCTGCTCGATCGGGTGCTGGCTGTCGCGCTCGCGGATCCTCGCCATCTCCGGCTTGCCGGCCTCGCACTCGGCCACGAAGTTGCGGGCGAAGGTGCCGTCCTGGATGTCGGCCAGGATGCGCTTCATCTCGGCCTTGGTGTCGGCGGTGATCAGCCGAGGGCCGCTCACGTAGTCGCCGTACTCGGCGGTGTTGGAGATCGAATCGCGCATGGCGGTGAGGCCGCCCTTCACCATCAGATCCACGATCAACTTCACCTCGTGCAGGCACTCGAAGTAGGCCAGTTCGGGCTGGTAACCGGCTTCCACCAGGGTTTCAAAGCCGGCCTTCACCAATTCGCTGAGGCCGCCACAGAGCACGGCCTGCTCGCCGAACAGGTCGGTTTCGGTTTCTTCCTTGAAGTTGGTTTCCAGGATGCCGGCGCGGGTGCCACCGATGCCCTTGGCGTAAGCCATGGCCAGCTCGCGGGCCTTGCCGCTGGCGTCCTGATGGATGGCGAACAGGGCCGGCACACCCATGCCGTTTTGGTATTCCCAGCGCACGGTGTGGCCGGGGCCCTTGGGGGCGATCATCACCACATCCACATCGGCGGGGGGCTTGATCAGGCCGAAGCGGATGTTGAAGCCGTGGGCAAAGCTCAGCACCTTGCCGGCGCCCAGGTGGGGGGCGATTTCCTTCTCATACACCGCCTTCTGCGCCTCGTCGGGGAGGAGCACCATGATCCAGTCGGCCTTGGCGCAGGCGTCGGCCACGCTCAGCACCTCCAGGCCGTCGGCCCTGGCTTTCTCGGCCGAGCGGCTGCCCTCGTAGAGGCCCACCACCACGTCGATGCCGCTGTCCTTGAGGTTGAGGGCATGGGCATGGCCCTGGGAGCCGTAGCCGATGATTGCCACGGTCTTGCCGCTCAGCAGGGAGAGGTCGGCGTCGGAGTCGTAGAAGAGCTGGGCCATCCGGGCTGGCACTGGGGCAGGGGGCAAGGAGCGAGCTTACGCAAGCGCCCTCCGGCACCCCACCAGCCCTTGGATACGCCCTGGATCAGGCGCATTGCGGTGCTGGTCCGCCTCCACTGGATGAGAGGGGGGCTGAGGGGGCTGCCGGCAACGGGGGTTGGGCGCCACTGAGATGGGCGCTCAGGCCTTCGGCAGCGGACGCTGAATGCTCAATCCTTCCATTGGATACGTCACCATGAGCTGTTGCTGCTCCGCAGTGTTCTGCCAGTTTCCCTGGCAGATCGCCTTGGCGTAGGTGCCCGTACCGTCGACGACCCTGAACACCTTCAGCTTGTGATTCCCCCATGCGTTGAAGGATTCGTCATGCCAATGATAAACCTTTTTCAGGTTTCGTGACAGGGCAGAAATCCCGCGAATGAATGTGCCCCTGCCACACACGATGGCGCGGGCGCGGAGCAACACCTCGAGATCATCGTTCAAGCTGCCGCTCACTACTTCAACCTGGCCGCAATGGTGAGGTAACCAATCCAGCAATGGTGTGATCACCGGGTTGAGGCGATCCTCGAACACAACCCGTACCGTGTTCCATGGCTTGGAGCGCACAACCTTCTGATAGAAGGCAAGTGGCGGCTGGCCGTAACCGGGATGGGGGGTGATGAAGATGTCGCCGGAGCGAATATGAATCACCAGGTCGTCTTTCTGATCGGCAGCGGCGTTGAGGTCCAGGTTGATCAGTGGCCGCAGACTGCGCAGCGCTCTCCTGGGGTTGACCCGGCGGCGGCACAGGGGTTTGAGGGCCTTCATCTTCAGGAAACTTCCGGCCAGGACCAACTCGTCGGCGCCGAGGTCGGGTTGCTCTGTGTTTCGGATTTCCAGGCCGTTGCTGCTGGAATGAATGCCTTCCCGCAGGTACCAGAAACCCGGGATGTGCAGCCGCTTCACGCCGAGCGATCGGCCAACCATGCAGGCATGGGTGAGTTGGAGCAGGCTGTTGGCAAACCGCTTGAAGCTGGTGAGCCGGATGCCGGTTATGGAGTGGCTGAGCCTGGGGCTGGCATGCCAGTGCTGCAACCCGCCCGCTTCAATGGTGTAGCGGTCGGTGCTGAACCCTTCGCGGCTGAAGCTGCTCGCGTAGGGCTGGCCCAGCAGAATGCTGTGATCGAGATTGTTTTCGCTGGCGAAGCGGGAAAGTGCATCACCTTGGGGCTGGACCATCGGCCGGATCAGGCCTCGCTGGGGTGGGAGATGACCCGGTCGATCAGGCCATAGTCCTTGGCATCGGCCGCGCTGAGGAAGTAGTCGCGGTCTGTGTCCTTCTCGATCTTGGCGAAGGGTTGGCCGGTCATGTCCGCCATGGCATGGTTGAGCATGTCCTTGATGCGCAGGATCTCCCGGGCCTCAATCTCGATATCGGAGGCCTGGCGCTGGCTGGTGCCACCGAGGGGCTGGTGGATCATGATCCGGCTGTGGGGCAGGGCCAGCCGTTTGCCCTTGGTGCCGGCCGCCAGCAGGAAAGCACCCATGGACGCGGCCAGACCCACGCAGATGGTCACCACGTCGCTCTTCACATATTGCATCGTGTCGTAGATCGCCAGGCCAGCGGTCACCGATCCACCGGGGGAGTTGATGTAGAGGTAGATCGGCTTGGAGCTGTCATCCGAGTCGAGGTAGAGCATCTGGGCCACCAGGGCGTTGGCCACGGCGTCGTTCACCTCCGAGCCCAGGAACAGGATCCGCTCCACCCCCAGGCGGGTGTAGATGTCCACCCAGCGCTCGTACTGGCTGCCAGGCAGGCGGTAGGGAACGCTCGGGGTGCCGATGGGCATGGTTCTGAGGGTGGGAGTTGGTGGGGAGGTGGGGGAAGGAATGCGTGGGTCGGATTCAGCCGATGCCGGCCGGAACGCCGCCGGGCAGCTCCTTGCGGCTGCTGAGCACCCGGTCGATCAGGCCGTACTCCTTGGCCTCTTCGGCGGTGAGATAGGTCATGCGGTCGGAGTCGCGCGAGAGCTGCTCCACGCTCTTGCCGGTGTTCTCTGCCAGCATCTCCAGCATGGTGCGCTTGTTGTGCAGCACCTCCTGGGCCCGGATCTGGATGTCGCTGGCCTGGCCGCGGGCGCCGCTGCGGGGCTGGTGCAGCACGATCGAAGCGTGGGGCAGGGCGGCGCGCTGACCCTTGGTGCCGGCACTGAGGATCATCGCCGCGGTGCCCATTGCCTGGCCGATGCAGATGGTGTGAACCGGCGGTTTCACATAGCGAAGCGTGTCGGCGATGGCGAAGGCCTCGGTCTCGAAACCGATGGCGTCGCCGGTGAACCAGGAGGTGCCGGTGGAGTTGATGTAGAAGAAGATCGGCTTCTCCGGGTTGTCGAACTCCAGGTAGAGGAGCTGGGCAATGATCAACTCGGTCACGTCGATACCCATCTGGCGCTTGGCGTCGTCGTCGCTGAACAGCGGCAGGCCCAGGTACACGATCCGTTCCTTGAGCAGCAGGCTGGGCAGATCCGGCGGCGGGGTGCGCATCACGGCGGAGTCGCCGTAATAGGGAGCTGACACCGACATCCGCAAACCTTTGGCTGGCACTGATGTGGAGCCTAGCGGGAGCGCCCCTGGGGGCGCTCACTCCGGCTGGCCCCCGGGGGGCTGTCGGCCAGGTTGCCGTTGCTGTCTCCGTCCAGCCGGGCAAACACGATGCGGCCGGTGGGGTTCTGCAGGGCGCCGGTGATCAACACTGCCAGCCGCTCTCCCTGGCGGCCGCTGGCGCCCTCCACCACCACCATCGTGCCGTCGTCGAGGTAACCCACGCCCTGCTCTGCCTCCTTGCCGTCGCGCACGATCTTCAGCTGCAGCCCATCGCCCGGCTGCACCTCCGGCCGCAGGGCGATCACCAGCTCGCTGAGGTTGAGCACCCTCAGCCCCTTCACCTCGGCCACCTTGGCCAGGTTGTAGTCGGTGGTGAGCAGGGTGCCGCCGGTGTCGGCGGTGAGGGCCTGCAGCTTGTCGTCCACCCCCTTGCCTTCGTAACGGGTGCTGTTCACCACCAGCCGGCGGCCGTACTGCTCGCGCAGCTCACTGAGCAACTTGAGGCCGCGGCGGCCGCGGCCGCGCTTGTCGGCGTTGCCGGAATCGGCCAGGGCCTGCAGCTCATCGATCACGCACTGGGCCACGATCACCTGGCCCTCCAGCAGCCCCGAATCCAGCAGGCCGCGGATGCGGCCGTCAATGATCACGCTGGTGTCGAGGATCTTGGCGCTGGCGGGCTGCAGCACCCCCTCGGCCACCAGCAGCGCCTCGGCGTTGCTGGGGGAAAACAGGCGAAGCAGGGTGCGGCCATGCACCTCGGCCAGGTTGTAGCCCGTCACACCGAAGAACACATTGCTGAGCACCGCCGCCAGCGGCTTCACAAACACCACCTCCCAGGGCAGGGGCAGCAGCAGGATCGGCGCCAGCAGCAGGTTCGCCACCAGCAGCCCCAGGATCAGCCCCACGGCGCGACTGATCAGCAGGTCGGTGGGCATCGCCCGCACCTGCGCCATCAACCGTCGGCGCAGCTGGCCGAAGAAGAACCCCGCCAGCAGCCCGAAGAAGGCGCCGAAGCCCCCCAGCACCGTGCGCAGCCCCTCGGGGTTGTCCACTTGCACCAGCAGGGCTTCCGGCAGCAGATCCACGCCCAGCCAGCCGGCCGCGGCCCCAGAAATCAGGAACAGCACCAGGATGAGGGAGTCGACCATTCCCGCTGCCCCTGGAACCGTTCGCATGCACGCAGGCAGCATGCCTGAAACCGGGGCGACTGGCCTGCCTGGGTAACCGCCCTTGATCGTGTCCCCCCCCTTCCCCTGGCCGCCGCGCAGCGCCTACCTGCACATTCCCTTCTGCCACCGCCGCTGCTACTACTGCGACTTCGCGGTGGTGCCCCTGGGGGACCGGGCGGCCGGTGAGGCCGGATCCCCGGGGGCCGCCTCGATCGCGGCCTATCTCGAACTGCTGCAGCGGGAGATCGCCCTGGCCCCCGCCGGCCCGCCCCTGAGCACGGTGTACCTGGGCGGCGGCACCCCCTCGTTGCTCACACCGGCCCAGGTGGCAGGCCTGTTGCAGGCCCTGGGCCACCGCTATGGACTGGCCCCGGGGGCGGAGGTGAGCCTGGAGCTGGATCCGGCCAGCTTTGACCGGCAGCGCCTGGCCGGGTACCTGGCCGCCGGGGTGAACCGGGTGAGCCTGGGGGGGCAGAGCTTCGATGACGGGGTGCTGGCGGATCTGGGCCGGCGCCACCGCGCCGCCGACCTGCTCCAGGCCTCCAGCTGGCTGGCCCAGGCGCGCTCCGGGGGGGACCTGCGCAGCTGGAGCCTCGATCTGATCCAGGCGGTGCCGGGGCAGACCCGCTCGGCCTGGCGGCAGCAGCTGCGGCAGGCGGTGGCCAGCGGCGCCCCCCACCTGTCGGTCTACGACCTCAGCATCGAGCCGGGCACGGTGTTTGCTCGCCGGGCCGAACGGGGCCAGCTCGATCTCCCCGACGACGACCTGGCGGCCGACCTGATGGAGCTCACCTGGGCCGAGCTCCACGCTGTCGGCTACGGCCACTACGAGATTTCCAACTACGCCCTGCCCGGCCATGCCTCCCGTCACAATCGCGTGTACTGGGGGGGCGGTGGCTGGTGGGGGTTCGGCCTCGGCGCCACCGGTGCCCCCTGGGGTGAGCGCCAGGCGCGCCCCCGCACCCGCGACGCCTATGCCGGCTGGCTGCGCACGGCCTGGCCGCCTGCCGAGCCCACCGCCCCCGGGGCAGGCATGCCGCTGGATGAGCGGATGCTGGTGGGGTTGCGGAGGCGGGAAGGGGTACGCCTGGCGGCCCTGCTGGCCAGGGAGGGGCTGGATGCTGCCGGCGTGGCTGCCGCCTTGGCGGAGCTGCGCGGGCAGCTGGCCCCCTGGCGGGAACGGGGCCTGCTGCTGGAGGAGGGAGGGCGCTGGCGGCTGAGTGATCCGGCCGGCCTGGCGGTTAGCAATGGGGTGCTGGGTCGGCTGCTGGCCTGGTGGGAGGCGCGGCAGCACGCTGCTGGGCGATCCACTGGCGCAGCGCCTCCACCGCGAGCTGGCGGCCCTGCAGCAGTGGCGGGCTGAAGGGGGGATGGCGGGCGGTGAGTCCGAGCAGGTCGGCGGTGACCCGCACCTGGCCGTCGCAGCCGCTGCCGGCGCCGATGCCGATCACGGGAATGGGGAGCTGGCTCGAGAGGGCTGCGGCCAGCGCGTCGGGCACGTGCTCCAGCACCAGGGCAAAGCAGCCAGCCGCCGTCAGGGCGGCGGCCTCCTGCTCCAGCCGCTGGCGACTGGCCGGGTCGTTGCCCTGGCGGCGGTAGCCGAGCTGATGCACCGACTGGGGGGTGAGGCCGATGTGGCCCATCACCGGAATGCCGCTGCGCACCAGCCGGTCGATCACGGCCAGGGTCTCCGGCTCGGCCCCCTCCAGTTTCACCGCCGCCGCCGGACTCTCCTTCAGCACCCTGCCCGCGGCCGCCACGGCGGCATCGGCGCTGCACTGGTAGCTGAGGAAGGGCAGGTCAAGGATCAGCAGCGGCTCCTGGCCCGGAGCGCAGACGCTGGCCATGCCCCGGGCCGTGGCGCGGCAGTGGTGCAGCATCTCGTCCAGGGTGACCGGCAGGGTGGTGGGGTGGCCGAGCACCACCATGGCCAGGGAGTCACCCACCAGCACCGCATCGGCGCCGGCCTCGGCCACCACGGCGCCAGAGAGGGCGTCCCAGGCGGTGAGCACGCTGATCGGCAGGCCTGCCTGCTTGCGACGGGCCAGATCGGCGGGGCGCATGGGCACGGCGCGGAGCACGGGGAGAGGGCATTGCTAGCATCCAACCGACTCGGACCCACGCGGCCCTGACGCCCAAATCTGGTCAGGACCGGAAGGGAGCAGCCACACGGGATGCTCAAGGCAGGCGTGGATTCCGGGTCACCCTTATCACCGCGGCAAAATCTGCCCGCTGCCTATCTTTCCCGCAGCCGGGTTAGGCCTCCTCCGGTTCCTGACACGAAGAAGCCCACCCCCGCAGCTTTAGGCAGGGGTCGGCGACAGGTCCGGATCAGGTGTCGTCGCTGCGCGACTGGCGGTTGAGGAGAAACGGAGGGATCTTGGCGCCCCGCTCGTCGTCGTTGCTGCTGGACGGTGCGGGAGGTTCCGGGGAGAAGGCGGTGCCGGAGGCGAAGCTCATGGTCGGCCTCTCCTGGCGGTAGGCGGCGCCGCTCTCGAAGCCGGTGGCAATCACGGTGACGTGGATCTCGCCCTCGAGGCGCTCGTCCACCACCGCCCCCACGATGATGTTGGCGTCGGGATCCACCACGTCGTAGATCACTTCAGAGGCGGTGGTCATGTCCTCCAGGGTCATGTCCTTGCCACCGCTGATGTTGATCACCACCCCCTTGGCGCCGTCAATGCGGGCCGATTCGAGCAGGGGACTGGACATGGCCGCATGGGCGGCCTCGGTGGCGCGGCTGCGGCCGGAGCCCACTCCGATGCCCAGCAGAGCCGTACCGGCATCGGCCATCACCGAGCGCACGTCGGCAAAGTCAACGTTCACCAGACCTGGACGGGTGATGATGTCGGTGATGCCCTTCACGCCCATCCGCAGCACGTCATCGGCGGTGCGGAATGCCTCGTTCAGGGGGGCTCCGGCGATCGCATCGCGCAGCCGGTCGTTGGGGATCACGATCAGGGTGTCCACATGCTCGGCCAGCCGGGCGATGCCCTCTTCGGCCTGGCGCAGGCGCTTGCGTCCCTCGAAGCCGAAGGGCTTGGTGACGATGCCCACGGTGAGCGCGCCCACCTCCTTGGCCACCTCCGCCAGGATCGGTGCCGCACCGGTGCCGGTGCCGCCACCCATGCCGGCGGCGATGAACACCAGGTCGGCGCCCTGGAGGGATTCCTGCAGTTCGTTGCGGGATTCCTCCGCCGCCTTCTGGCCGATCACGGGATTGCCACCGGCCCCCAGGCCGCGGGTGAGCTTCTGGCCCAGCTGGGTGCGGTTCTGTGCAGCCGACTGGAGCAAGGCCTGCGCATCGGTGTTGAGCACCCGGTAGCCCACCCCCTGCAGGTCGGAGGCAATCATGCGGTTCACCGCGTTGCTGCCACCCCCTCCCACACCGATCACTTCGATGCGGGCCGATTGGCTGGGCACGATGCCTGGGTTGGGGCTGAGGCTCATGGCGATGGTGTTCGGTGAGGCACCGTTGGCAGTGGGGCCGTCAGTGCCCATGGCGCGATCTCCGCTGATCTGCGCGTGCATTATGTAGGCCCTTGAGCACTTTTATCTTCCGATTCTCACACGTTTGCGGGTTTGAGCACACCATCCCTGGTGCCTCAGGGATTGGTGACCGCCGGCTTGGGGGGTTGGGGGCCAGGCACCAGGGCCAGCTCGGGTTGGTCGGGATCGGTGAGATCGATGCTCTGCAGTCGCTTGCCCCTGAGCTGGGCGGGCAGGGTGGCCACGAGATGCTCCAGTACCCGCAGCCGTTGCGCCAGTTGCCCGTCACTGGGGCCCAGCCGCACAGCGCCCAGGCTGGCACTGTCCACCCAGATGGTGCCGGCGGGATCGAAGCGGAGCGCCCTGAGCTCGTCGCTGAGGTTGTTGCGGGAGCGCAGCACTTCGCTCATGGCCGGACGATGGCGGGGCTGCCAACCCTTCACTACCAGTTTATCGGTGGCCGCGGTGCGCAGTCCCTGACCCTGGCGCACGGTCATCCAGTTGCCCAGCCGATCCACATAGCCCTGCTCCGGCCCCTGGGGGCCGATCCGTTCGGCCCTGGCCACAGGTTGGCGATCCACCACCACCACTCGCAGCCGGGGGGGCGCCATCAGGCGGCTCACCCGCACGTCCTCCACCGGCAGAGCCCCGGCCAGGCTGGTGGCGATGCTGCGCGGATCGAGGCTCAGCAGGGGCTGGGGGAAGCGGATGCCGGCGGCCTCAATCACTTCCCTGGTGCCCACCTGTCGGCTGCCCACCACTTCCACCTGCTCGGGCCCGCTCAGGGTCCAGCCCAGCCGGAGCAGGCCGTAGCCCAGGCCAGCGGCCAGGCCCAGCAGCACCACCACGCGCCAGCCGTTGCGCAGCCGCTCCCGCCGCTGCTGCTGACGCAGTTGTCGCCGCCGTTCGGCGCCGGGGGAGAGGGGACGGGCCTGGCTCACAGTTCACAGCGGGAGCTGGCCATCAGCTCCCCCATCCAGCGGCGTGCCCGTTCCGCATCGGCGAAGGGCAGGTCCTTCTGCAGGCCATTGCCCACCAGCCGCAGCCTGCAGGCCCCCTGGGCCTCCTCGGTGAGCGGGGCCTCCCCGGAGCGCAGGGCCAGCAATTCCACCAGTTCCAGCTGCTTGATCACAAAGTCACCCTCCGGCTTGAGCTGACCCGCCTCGAAGCTGCTCCAGCTCAGCACCCCGTCCACCAGCTTGGCCGCGCCACAGCTGTCGAGCTTGGCTAGCTCCGAGCCGGCGGCCCACTCCCGGAACAGCCGCTGGCGGCGGCGCTCCAGCCAGCCAAGGGCCGTGAGCAGCACGAACACCAACAGCAGTGGCAACCACAGCAGGCCATGAGTCATGCCGCCGGCTCCCGTTCAGGATTCTGGGGTTGCCATTGTCTCGCCCCTTCGATCAATTCCGCCACCAGCTGCTCAAGGCTGACGCCGGAGGCCCCCCAGAGCATCGGGTACATGCTCTGGCTGGTGAAGCCGGGCAGGGTGTTGATCTCGTTCAGCCAGAGCGCGCCGCTCTCCTCGGCGTAGAAGAAGTCCACCCGGGCCAGACCGTGGGCGTTCACGGCCTGGCAGGCCTCAATGGCCATCGCCCGGGCCCGGGTGCTCACCGCGTCCGGCACTTCGGCCGGAATCACGGTGTGGCTCTTGCCCTCGCTGTACTTGGTGTCGTAGTCGTACCAGTCGGCATCGAAGCAGATCTCTCCCAGCACCGAGGCCTGCAGCGGCATGCCATCGCCGCCCTTCACCGCGCATTCCAGCTCGCGGGCCGTCACCCCCTGTTCCACCACGATGCGCGGATCGAGGGCGGCGGCGGTGCGCAGGCCGGCCAGCAGCCCGGCGCGGTCGGTGGCCTTGCTGATTCCCACCGAGGAGCCCAGGTTGGCGGGCTTCACGAAGCAGGGGTAACCGAGCTGCTGCTCCAGGCGGGCGGCCAGGTCGTCGGGATTGCCCCCCCGTTCCGGCTGGAGGGCGCTGGCGTGCACGCAGGCATAGGGAACCTGGGGCAGGCCGGCGGCGGCGAAGGCCGCCTTCATCGCCTGCTTGTCCATCCCCACGGCCGACCCCAGCACTCCCGAGCCCACATAGGGCACCCCCATCAGCGTGAACAGGCCCTGGATCGTGCCGTCCTCGCCGTTGGGGCCGTGCAGCACCGGAAACCACACCTGCATCTCCAGGGCGCCGGGGGGGAAGCGGCCCAGGCCCCGGCTCTCCGGGGCCAGCCCGGCCTGATCGAGGGCGATACCGAGCTGGTCGGCGCTGGCGGGCGTGGCCTGGGCCAGCACCTGGTCTGCCAGTTCAGGTCCCCACCAGCGGCCCGCGGTGTCGATGTAGAAGCAGTGCACGCTGTAGCGGCTGGCGTTGGCACCGCTGCGCAGGCCCCTCAGCACGGTGGCCGCCGAGCGGATCGATACCGGATGCTCGCCGGAGGCCCCACCGAACACCAGGCCCACCCGCAGCGGGGCGGCCGGCGAACTGCCGGCTGGATCGGGACTGGCCGGGGCGGGGCTGGGAACCTGGGGCATCGGGCCGTACGGAGAACCGTCGTTGGGACGGTCCAGGCAAAACTCAGGCCAGTTTGCCGCTCAGGGAGAAGGCGCGCACCTCCTTGATCCGCACGTTCACAAGCTCACCCGGGGAGATGGGCGTGCCGTCGGGCCGCTCGCCGGGGAAGAACGTGAGCCGGTTGGTGCGGGTGCGCCCCATCACCTGGGCGGGGTCCCTGGGGTTGGTGCCCTCCACCAGCACCTGTTCTGTGCGGCCGGCATAGCGGCCGCTGCGCTCCTTCGCCTTGCGCTCCACCAGGTCGTTGAGTTCCCGCAGCCGCTCCACCTTCACCGCCTCCGGCAGCTGGTCCGGCCAGTCGGCGGCAGGGGTGTTGGGCCGGGGCGAGTAGGCGGCGGTGTTCACCTGGTCGAAGCCGATCTCCTCGATCAACGCCAGGGTGCGGCGGTACTGGGCGTCGGTTTCCCCCGGGAAGGCCACGATCACATCGGCGCTGATCGCCGCGTCGGGCATGCGCTCGCGGATGCGATCGACGATGCGGCGGTAGCGGTCCACCGTGTAGCCGCGGGCCATCGCCTTGAGCACGGCGTCGTCGCCGCTCTGGAAGGGGATGTGGAAGTGCTCACACACCTTGGGCAGATCGGCGCAGGCATCGATCAGGCGCTCGGTGAAGTAGCGGGGGTGGCTGGTGGCGAAGCGGATCCGCTCGATGCCCTCCACGTCGTGCACGAACTGCAGCAGGTCGGTGAGGGTGTGCTGGCGCCGACCTTCGGGGGTGATGCCGGGCAGGTCGCGGCCATAGGCGTCGATGTTCTGGCCCAGCAGGGTGATCTCCCGGAACCCCCGGGCGGCCAGCCCCTCCATCTCCAGCCGGATCGCCTCGGGCAGGCGGGATTGCTCCTTGCCGCGCACCGAGGGCACAACGCAGTAGGTGCAGCGCTCGTTGCAGCCGTAGATCACGTTCACCCAGCCGCACACCTGGCTGTCACGGCGGGCGGTGGTGATGTCCTCCAGGATGTGGTGCTCGGCCGTGGCCACCACCTGCTGGCCCTGTTCCACCTGGGCCAGCAGGGTGTCCAGCCGGTTGGCGTGCTGGGGACCCATCACCAGGTCGAGCTCCGGCACCCGCCGCAGCAGCGCTTCGCCCTCCTGCTGGGCCACGCAGCCCGCCACAACTAGGGTGAGGCGGGGATTGGTGCGCTTGCGCTGGGCCTGGCGCCCGAGGTAGCTGTACACCTTCTGTTCCGCGTTGTCGCGGATCGTGCAGGTATTGTACAGCACCAGATCGGCGCTGTGTTCATCCTCGCCGGGCCGATAGCCCATCGATTCCAGGATCCCGGCCATGCGCTCGGAATCCGCCTTGTTCATCTGGCAGCCGAAGGTGGTGATCCAGTAGCTGCCGCGAGGGCTGGACACCGGGGGCGCCGCTGCGCCGGGTTGGGAGAGGGTCGCCGTCATGGTGTCAGTTTCGACCATGGCCCGGCCGCGGCGCGACCGGGCTGACGCGCCGGCAGCGCTGTGCCAGCTTGAGCGCAGAGGGCTCCATCCTGCCTGTCCCCCGCCCCATGCGCCTGCGCCTGCGTCGCTTTCCCCTCACCAAGGCCGTGCCCCTGGCGATCAGCCGGGGCAGCACCAGCGCCGTGGAGCACCTGCTGGTGGCGATCGAACACGATGGGCTTATCGGTTACGGCGAAACCGGCGGCCTCGACACCGGCCATCGCGCCTACGTCACCGACGACATTGCGGCGGAACTGGAGACCCTCGCCCCCCAGCTGACGGGGCTGTCTCCCGAACCGCTCCAGGCCCTCGAACCGCTGCTGGCCCGCCTCAGCCCGCCGGCGCGCTGCGGCCTCGATCTGGCCCTGCGCGACTGGTGGGGCCAGCGCTGCCGCCAGCCCCTGCACCGGCTCTGGAGCCTGGATCCCGGAGCCTGTGTCGCCACCAGCGTGACCCTGGGGCTGGGGGAGCCCACGGCGGTGCTGGCGCGGCTCGAGCGCTGGTGGCAGCAGTTGCCGGCCACCCGGATCAAGCTCAAGCTGGGCAGTCCCGCTGGCATCGCCCACGATCGGCTGCTGCTGGAGGCGGTGGCAGCGGCGCTGGAGCAGAGGCGCCAGGCGACGGGCGCGCCCTGCGAGCTGCAGGTGGATGCCAACGGCGGCTGGGATCTCGCCGCCGCCGAGGCGATGCTGGAGCCGCTGGCGCAGGCCGGCGTGGTGCTGCTGGAGCAGCCGCTGGCGCCCCAGCGGGATCCCGTGGCCGACACGGCGGGGTTCGCGGCCCTGCGGCCGCTCTGTCCCCTGCCGCTGGTGGCCGATGAGAGTTGCTGGGATCTGGCCGACCTGCTGCGGCTGGCGCCCCACGTGGATGGCATCAACATCAAGCTGCTCAAGAGTGGCGGCCTGGGCGAGGCGCTGCTGATGGCCCAGGCGGCACGGCGGCTGGGGGTGGGGGTGATGCTCGGCTGCTACTCCGATGGCTCGCTGCTCAATGGCGCGGCAGCCCAGCTGCTGCCGCTGGTGCGCTGGCCCGACCTCGACAGCCACCTCAACCTGGTGGACGATCCGTTCGAGGGGCTGGAGTGCCGCGGCGATGGGCTGGTGCCGCCGTCCGGACCGGGCATCGGCGTGCTGCCCGGGGCCGCCCTGGCGGCGGAGGTGGCGGGATGCTGAGGCCCGAGCACCGGCTGGTGCTGCTGCAGCACGGTGGCCTGGCGGACCTCTCCGGCAAGACCGGACTGGCGATGCTGCGCTACCGCCCCGGGCCGATCGTGGCTGTGGTGGATCCCCAGCAGGCGGGGCGGCCGCTGCGGCAGGTGAGCGGGATCGACCGGGACGTGCCGGTGGTGGCCTGCCTGGCCGAGGCCCTGCCCTACGGCCCCGAGGTGGCGGTGGTGGGGCTGGCCCCGTCCGGCGGGCGGCTGCCCGAGCCGGTGCGCCGTGATCTGGCGGCAGCCCTGGCGGCCGGCCTGAGCGTGGCCAGCGGCTTGCACAGTCGGATCGGGGAGGACCCGGAGCTGGCGGCGCTGCGGCGCGACCCGGCCTGGATCTGGGACCTGCGGCGCGAGCCCGAGGGGCTGGTGGTGGCGGCGGCCCGGGCGGCGGCCCTGCCCTGCCGGCGTGTGCTGGCGGTGGGCACCGACATGGCCGTGGGCAAGATGAGCGCCTGTCTGGAACTGGCTGCGGCGGCCCAGGCGCTGGCCCTTCCGGCCCGTTTCGTGGGGACCGGCCAGGCCGGCATCCTGATCAGCGGCAGCGGTGTGGCCCTCGATGCGGTGCGGGTCGACTATGCGGCCGGTGCTGTGGAGGCGGCGGTGCTGGCGGCGGCGGCGGGCTTGGGACCCGAGGGCCTGGTGCTGGTGGAAGGCCAGGGCTCGCTGGCCCACCCCGGTTCCACCGCCACCCTGCCGCTGATCCGCGGCAGCCAGCCCACCGACCTGCTGCTGGTGCATCGCGCCGGTCAGGCCCACATCAAGGGGCTTCCCCATCTGCCGATTCCGCCCCTGCCGGAGCTGATCGGCGCAGTGGAGGCCCTGGCGGCCCTGGGGCGGCCGGATGGCCAGCGGCCGCGGGTGAAGGCGGTGGCGCTCAACACGGGCCACCTGGATCAGGCGGCCGCGGCCGTTGCCTGTGCCGAGGTGGCCGCCCAGACCGGACTCCCCTGCGCCGATGGGGTGCGGAGCGGGGCAAATCTGCTCCTCCAGGCGCTGCTGGCCTGACACGGAAATCGTGCCTGCAGGACCGGGGAGAGAAGAGAGGGCGAGCGAGGGGATTCGAACCCCCGAATAGCGGCGCCACAAGCCGCTGCCTTAACCACTTGGCGACGCCCGCCGTGGAGCGATGCCAATGTACCAATGCACCCCGCCCCCCTTTCTGTTTGCCCGCTGCTCTCCGATCCCGCTGGTGCGGCGTGCTGCTGGGAATCTCGCTGCTCGGCGGTGTCCTGGCCCTCAGCAATCCCCGGCCCAGTGATTTCGAGAGCTTTGCCGCCGACCAGTTGGTGGATGTGATCCAGACCGAGGTGTGTCAGGGAGATGTGCTGCCCACCCTGGTGCGCATGGCCCTGCGCGATTGCCCCCGGCTGATCCAGGCCCAGCGCGGCGCCATTGGTGCCTTCCTCGGTAGCCACACCCGCCGCACCAACCTGGGCGTGCTGAGCGTGTATCGCACCGAGTTCGGCGGCACGGTGTTGCTGGGCTGGAGCCTGCCCCGGTTTTCCGCCACCGTGGTGGGAGCAGCCGGGCAGCTGGTGATCCTCCAGGCCGGCCTCGACGAGGAGCCCTCCTGACGCCCATCCTGGGGCGATGCCCGTCCCAGCTACTGCCGCATGTCCCGGGCCCGAGGGGGAGCCGTCAGGCCGGCTGCGCCTGCGGCTGCCCCGCTGCCTGCTCGATCCCGCCCTGGCCGGGCTGGCGGTGGGGGAAGAGGACGGCCTGGTGCCGCTGGAGCTGGGCTACCACCAGGGCCGGATCACCACACTGCGGCCGGTGGCCGCCGCCCCCGGCAGCCTGCCCCTGGCCCTCACGCCCCTGGTGGAGCCCCATGCCCACCTCGACAAATGCTTCACTGCCGAGGCCTTCCCCAACCGCAGCGGCACCGTGGCCGGTGCCCTGGCCCAGAACCGGCGGGAGGCGGAGGGGCGCACGATGGAGCTGGTGCTGGCCCGCGGCGAACAGGCCCTGGAGCGGGCCTGGCGCCATGGGCTGCGGGCCGTGCGCAGCCACGTGGACAGCGGCGGGGCCGGGGCCTGTCCCAGCTGGGAGGCTCTGCTGCGGCTCCGCCAGCGCTGGGCCGGCCGGGTGGAGCTGCAGTTGGTGGCCCTGGTGCCGGTGGCCTACTGGGCCACCGGCGAGGGCGAGGAGCTGGCCCGCTGGGTGGTGGGCCAGGGGGGGCTGCTCGGCGGCGTGCTGGGACCGCCCTATGGCCACGGCCGCGGCGACCACGATGCCCTGACCGCCCTGGTGGCCCTGGCCGAACGCCTGGGTACGGCCGTGGATCTGCACGTGGACGAGGCCGATTCCCAGCCCGCCCGCGGCGTGCGGTCGCTGCTTGCGGTGCAGCGGCAGCTGCGCAGTGCCGTGCCGCTCACCTGCAGCCACGCAGCCAGCCTGGCCCTGCTGGGCGAGAAGCGGCAGGAGCGGCTGGCCGAGCAGCTGGCCGATGCCGAGGTGGCGGTGGTGGCCCTGCCGCTCACCAACCTCTGGCTGCTGGGCCGCCGGGCCGGCCGCACTCCCCTGCTGCGGGTACAGGCGCCGATCCGCACCCTGCAGCGGTCCGGGGTGACGGTGGCTCTGGGCGGCGACAACGTGCAGGATCCCTGGTACCCCGGGGGGGATTTCGATCCGATCGAGCTGCTGCGGCTCACCCCGCTCACCAGTCATCTCTGGCCTGCCCAGCGCCAGGGTCTCGCCCCCCTCACCACGGCCCCGGCCCGGTTGCTCGGCCTGGCCTGGGACGGAATAGTGCGCGAGGGAGCACCGGCCGACCTGGTGCTGCTGGCTGCCAGCAGCTGGAGTGAGGTGCTGGCCCGCACTCCGCAGCGGCGGGTGCTGCGCGCAGGCCGATGGCTGCCACCAACCCAGCAGCAACTCCCCCCGCCCCTGTGGGACGCCAGCATGGGCTGAGCCGTCGTGAGCTCCGTGTTGTCTCTGCCGCCGCGCCCCAGCCAGGCCATGATCGATCGGCTGGCGGATGAGCTGGGGCAGCTGGATGGGGAGCTGCGGCTGGTCACCAGCGCCGAGACGGCCGAGCTGGAGCGGCTGTCCCATGACTTCCACGATTACTCCCCCCTGCTGGTGCCCCTGTTCCGAGGCCAGCGGGCCCAGCTGGCGGTGCGCGCCACCACGGTGGCCCAGGTGCAGCTGGTGGCGGGGGCCTGCGCCCGGGCTGGCGTGCCGCTCACCCTGCGGGGGGCCGGCACCGGCAACTACGGCCAGTGCGTGCCCCTGGCCGGCGGGGTGGTGCTGGAGCTGAGCGGCCTGGATCGGCTGCGCGATCTGGAGGCCGACAGCGGTGTGATCGAGGTGGAGGCCGGCGCCGTGATGGCGGCCCTGGATCACCAGCTGGCCCCCCACGGCCGGGCGCTGCGGCTGGTGCCCAGCACCTACCGCAGCGCCAGCATCGGCGGCTTCATCGCTGGCGGGTCCGGGGGCATCGGCTCCCTGCGCTGGGGGTTCCTGCGGGATCCCGGCAACCTGCTGGGGCTGGAGGTGGTCACGGTGGAACCCGAACCGCGGCTGCTGCGGCTGGATGCGGCCGCCAGTGAGCCGCTCAACCATGCCTACGGCTGCAACGGCATCATCACCGCCCTGCGCCTGCCCACCTGCCCGGCCGTGGCTTGGCAGCAGCTGGTGGTGGGTTTCACCAGCTGGGCCCAGGCGATGGAGACGGCGCAGGCCCTGGGGGCCTCGGCCCTGCTGCTGAATGGACTCACCCTGCTGGAGGCCCCGATCGCGGGTCGCTCTCCCTGGCCCCAGGGCTGTCCGGAGGCCGCGCGCGGGGAGCATCGCCTGCTGCTGCTGGCCGCGCCCGATGCCCTGGAGATGCTGCCGGCCTGGCTGGCGGCCCGCGGCGGGGCGGTGGTGTGGCAGGCCCCCCAGGGGCAGAGCCGGGGCCTGCCCCTGCGAGAGCTCAGCTGGAACCACACCACCCTGCACTGGCGAGCCCAGGTGCCGGGCTGGACCTACCTGCAAGTGCTGCTGCCCCAGCCGGAGCTACCCCTGCTGGAGCAGCTCAGCCGCCAGTGGGGCGATGCCCTGCACTGGCACTTGGAGGCGGTGCGCCAGCAGGGGGCCGTGCGCTTTGCGGCCATCCCCCTACTTCGTTGGCAGGGGGAAGCGCCTCTGCAGCAGCTGATGGCCCAGCTGCGCCAGGCAGGGGCGGTGATCTTCAATCCCCATGTGATCACGGTGGAGGAAGGGGGACTGGGGGTGATCGACGCCGACCAGGTGGCGGCCAAGGCCGCCTACGACCCGGCCGGCCTGCTCAACCCGGGCAAGCTGCGGGGTTGGCTGGAGCGCTGACGCTCGCCGCAGCACCGGCTTACCCGATCCAGCACCCCAACTCGTTCAGCACCCCAAACTCAGGCGCGTGTCCACACCCGTGACCGGATTGCTGCCCTCGGCCTCGCGGCAAAGGGCCCGCTGGTCAACCCGGTCGATCAGGGCGTCGCTGAAGTCGGCGTTGGTCACCGTGGCACCGGCGAAACTGCTGCCCGACGCGATCGCGCCGCTGAGGCGGGCATCGGTGAAGTCAGCCCCACTGAAATCCACCTTGTCCATCAGCACACCGCTGAGGTCGGCACCGCGGAAGCTGGCGTCCGGGAAGGCGGCCTGGGTGAGGATCGCGCCATGCAGGTTGGCGCCGGCGAAGTTGGCATGGCGGCCGGAGGCCCCGGCGAAGGAGGTGTTGGCCAGCTCCTGGCCGCTGAAATCCGCCTCGTTCTGGTTGGTGAGGGTGTAGTCCACGCCCGAGAATTCCGCCTGGGCCCCACCGGCCGACAGCAGCAGCACCAACAGGCTGAACACCAGCCCCAGCAGCAGGGTCACGCTCCTTGGCGGCAGGAACAGCGGGGCTGGGGGCATGGATGGCGGCGCCGGACGGGACCCATTCACTCTGGCGTGACGGGCAGCCCCAGGTGGGTGCGGATGCGATCCAGGGCAGCCCGTTCCTCGGCAGACACCTTCTCGCCGGAGCCGAACAGGCCCTTGCCCGCCGCTTCCGCCACGGCCACGCAGCCATCCACGATCAGTTGGCAGTACTGCTGCACGGTGGCTGCATCCCCTTTCCGGCGCGCCAGCTCCAGGGCGACATCCACCTCCTCGAGGGCACGGTCGAGCACGTGGCCGCCGCGCACATCTTCGGGTTTGATCTGCAGCCGCTCCGGCCGCACGCCCTGCTGGAGGGCTTCCTGGCTGAACAGCCCGGTGATCAGCGGGTTGTCGGGATAACGCTCGGCTGCACTGGCCAGCTCCCGCCCCAGGGCCAGGGCTTCCTGGGCGCTGGAGAACACCCCCAGATCCACCGTCATCACGGCCAGGGCGGCAGCCAGGGGGGCACCCATCAGCGTGCTGCGCTCGGCTTGGCTCAGGTCCAGGGTCATGGGCTGGGCGTCTGCGGCAGGAACGCCCCCACTCTGGTCAGGGATTGGCGACCCGTCAGAAGGGTGCTGCGGCCAGCAGATCGCCGATCAGGTAGAGCGACCCGGCCAGGATCAGCCGATCCCCCCCGGCGGTCCGGTGGGCCCGCGCCACACCCTGCGCCAGATCGGCGGCCTGCTGCAGCTGACCGGCCCGTTGGGGCACAGCGGCGGCGAGCTCGGCACAACTCCAGCTGGCATGGCCCGGCACCGGCACGATCCAGGCCCGGTCATCCGGGGCCAGCAGGGCGGTCAGCAGCTCCGGCCCCTGCTTGTTGGCCAGCATGCCCAGCAGCCAGTGGCGCTGTCCTGTCCCCAGGCCATGGCGGGCCGGATGGGCGTCCAGCTCGGCCCGCAGTGCCGCCGCAGCCGGCGGATTGTGGGCACCGTCCACCAGAAGGGGCACGCCCCGCCAGTGCAGCTGCTGCAGCCGGCCGGGCCAGCGGGCCTGGGCAAACCCCTGGCGGATGGCGGCCGTGTCGATCGGCCAGCCCCGTTCGGCCAGGGCCTCCAGCATGCCCAGCGCCACGGCCCCGTTCGTGGCCTGCAGGCTTCCCGCCAGGCCGCAGGGGCAGAAGGTGCCGTGGATCTCCAGGCGGCCATCGGGCGCCTGGCGCAGGGGGCTGCGCCAGCGTAGTTCTGCCGCCGTGACCCTCGCCTGCCGCTCCAGCACCGCTGATGCCGTGGCCTGCTGCGGACCACTGATCGCCACGGCCCCCGGCCGCAGCACCCCGGCCTTCTCGGTGGCGATGCTGGCCAGGTCAGGCCCGAGGAACTCGCAGTGGTCGAGGCCCAGCGTGGCAAAGCCGATCACGCCGCGGTCGGGATGGCAGCTGGTAGCATCGAGCCGGCCGCCCAGGCCCACCTCCAGCACCACCAGGGGCAGCTGGGCCTCCGCAAAGGCCAGGAAGGCGGCGGCCGTGACCAGTTCAAACGGGGTGAGGGCGTGGGCCTGGGCCACTGGCTGGGCGCTCAGCAGGTGGCGGCGGAGGGTGGCCGGCCCGATCGGTTCCCGACCGAGCTGGATGCGTTCTGTCCAGCTCACCAGATGGGGGGAGGTGTAGAGCCCGGCCTCGATGCCCGCCGCCAGCAGGCTCTGGTGCACCAGGGTGCAGATCGAGCCCTTGCCGTTGGTGCCGGCCACCTGCACCGCGGCGAAGCGCCGCTCGGGGTGGCCCAGTTCGGCCAGGGCGGCCTGCAGGCGCTCCAGGCCCAGGTCCACGCCGCGCCGGCTGAAGGGCTCGATCAGGTCGGCGAAGGGGTCTGGCACCACGGCGGAACTGCTCAGGCCAGGCTGAGCAGGGCCTGCTCCAGCCGCTGCACGGCCTGGCGGATCTGGCGGGACTTGATCGTGAGCGGTGGAACGAAGCGCACCACGTTGGCGCCGGCGGGCACCACCAGCAGGCCCTGGTCGAGGGCGGCCTTCACCACCGCCGGCGCGGCGGGGGCGGCGGGCTTCAGCACCAGGCCCTGCAGCAGGCCCCAGCCGCGGCTGCCCTCAAGCCAATCGGGGTGGCGCTGGGTCAGGGCAGCCAGCTCCTGGCCCAGCACCTCGCCCTGCCGCCGCACCCGGGCCAGGAGGTCGCGACGCTCGAGTTCGGCCAGCACGGTGAGGCCGGCCCGGCAGGCGAAGGGATTGCCACCGAAGGTGCTGGCGTGGTCACCGGGGCGGAAGTGGTCGCAATGGCGTTTCACCGCCAGGGCGCCGATCGGAATGCCACCGCCCAGGCCCTTGGCCAGGGTGAAGCCATCCGGTTCCACCCCCAGCTTCTGGTAACCCCACAGTTCGCCGCTGCGACCCACACCGATCTGCACCTCATCGAAGAGCAGCAGGATGTTGTGGGCATCGCAGAGCTGCCGCACCCGTTGGAAGAACGCCCGCTCTCCGGGGTGGACTCCCCCCTCGCCCTGCAGGGGCTCCAGCAGCACGGCCGCCACCCGGGGGCCGTTGGCCTCACAGTCGCCCAACAGCGCCTCGAATGCGGCGATGTCGTTGTAGGGGAAGTACCGGAAGCCCTGCACCATCGGCGCGAACCCCTCGTGGTACTTCGGCTGGCCGGTGGCGGTGACCGCCGCCAGGGTGCGGCCATGGAAGCTGGCTTGGGCGGTGAGGATCAGCGGACCTTCCTGGTCGCTGATGCCGCGCACCAGGTTGCCGTGCTTGCGGGCCAGCTTGATGGCGGCCTCGTTGGCCTCCGCGCCGGAGTTGCAGAAGAACACCCGGTCGAAGCAGCTTCGGGCGGTGATCGCCGCCGCCAGCTCCTGTTGCTCGGGGATCCGATAGAGGTTGGACACATGCTGGAGCCGGCCCAGCTGGCGGTTGAGGGCCCTGCGAAGCTGCCGATCGCTGTGACCAAGGGTGCAGACGGCGATGCCGGCCACGCAGTCGAGATAGCGGCGACCCTGCCGATCCCAAACCCAAACCCCCTTGCCCTTCACCAGCTCCACCGGGAAGCGGGCGTAGGTGTCCATCACCGGGTTGTCGGGATCCGGCGCTGGGGTGATGGGAGCGGTGGGACTCGAACCCACAAGCCCGAAGGCGCTCGATTTTGAGTCGAGTCCGTCTACCAATTCCGGCACGCTCCCGATGGCTGGAGCTTACGCGGCGATCTCCCGCTCGGCGAGGTCGCCGTGGAGAGTGGAGACCGGATCAATGCGTTGAATGCTGGCTCCCACGGCATTGAGCTTGTGCTCCAGACCGGCATAGCCCCGGTCGAGGAACTCCAGCCCGTACACCTCACTCACCCCTTCCGCAGCCAGACCGGCCAGCACCATGGCGGCGGATGCTCTCAGGTCGGTGCCCTTCACCGGGGCGGCACTGAGGCGGGCGACCCCGTCCACGAAAGCCGTGTTGCCCTCGGTGCGGATCGAGGCACCCATCCGCTGCAGCTCAGCCACATGCTGCAGACGATTTTCAAAGATCTTCTCGCACACGAGGCTGGTGCCCTCGGCCGTGGCCAGCAGGCTCATGAACGGGGCCTGCAGATCGGTGGGGAAGCCGGGGAAGGGCTGGGTGCGCAGGTCCACCGCCCGGATTGTGGAGGCCTCCAGGGTGAGACCGTCACCGTCGTGCTGGATGCGGCAACCGGCTTCCTCCAGTTTGGTGAGCACGGCACCGAGGTGCTCGGGGATCACCGGAGTCACCCGCAGGGCGGAGCGGGTGATTGCAGCGGCCAGCAGGAAGGTGCCGGCCTCGATGCGATCCGGGATCACGCTGTAGTCAGCACCGTGGAGCCGCTCCACGCCGTCGATGGTGATGGCGGGTGTTCCTGCACCGCGGATGCTGGCACCCATGGCCCGCAGCAGGTTGGCCAGATCCACCACCTCGGGCTCCTGAGCTGCGTTGTCGATCACCGTCTCGCCGTTCGCGAGAGCAGCGGCCATCATCAGGGTCTCGGTGGCACCAACGCTGGGGCAGTCGAGGTGGATGCGGGCCCCGCTGAGGCGACGGTTGGGGCCGGGCACAACGGCCGTGACGACACCATGCTCAATCGTGACCTGGGCTCCCATGGCCTTGAGGCCCTTGACATGCTCCACCACCGGACGGGTGCCGATCTGGCAGCCGCCGGGGAGGGGAACCTTGGCCATGCCCATCCGGGCCAGCAGGGGGCCGATGCAGAAGAAGCTCGCCCGCAGGCTGTTCACCAGCTCGTAGGGGGCGGTGGAGCAATTGATGTCGGCACCGTCGAGTTCCAGGGTGTCGGCCGAACGGCGCACCTTGCCGCCGAGGCTCACCAACATGTCACCCATGCCCACGATGTCCGTGAGGGGTGGCACGTTGCGCAGAAGAATCTGGTCGCGGGTGAGCAGGCAGGCGGCCATCAGCACCAGGGCCGAATTCTTGGCGCCACTCACCCTGACTTCGCCGCTGAGGCGCCGGCCACCGGTGACCAGCAGGTGGGGACGGGGCACATCCAGCACCGATCCGTGGACCGACCCTTCGTGGGATTCAGCCATGGACTGGCCGATCAGGCCTGCCGCAGTCCCAGCCCCGCCGACAGGTGCGGTGCCGATATGGGCTGCCGCAGCAGGGGAGAGGGGGACAGCGGAGAGCTTCACGTGAGGGCTGTCCCAGAAATTGCTCACGAATGATGACAACAAAAATGCCCTTCGTCTAGAAGGCCGCCGTCAGAAGTGGCTGACACGGCCCCGGCGGCCCCGTCTTGCCGAGGAGGGGGGAGCAGGTCGTGTCGTAAAGTTTGAAGGTCACTGCGGTGACAGCCACGCGGATGTGGCGGAATTGGTAGACGCGCTAGTTTCAGGTACTAGTGGCAGCAATGTCGTGGGAGTTCAAGTCTCCCCATCCGCACTTATAGAGCCCATGATTCTGCTCAATATCTCCAACGCTTCCGAATTGGTTGCCTCCAAGATCGGCAAGTTTCTGGAGCGCCTCACCCCCGATGCTCTCGACCAGAGCACGGTGGAAGACATTGTGATCGCCAAGTTGATCGAGAACCTCCGGGCGGAGGGACTCAAGGGAGAGGTGGCTGCCGTGCGCGGCATTGATCTCCATGAAAAACAGGTGATCTTCGATGAGTCCGCCAAGGTGCGCCGCCACGAACACTTCTGAGCCAGCAGCCCAGATCAGCAGTCGCCGCAATCCACTGGTTCGGCAGCTGCGCCAGCTCCACGAACCCCGCGGCCGTCGCGAGCAGGGTCTGCTGCTTCTCGAAGGCACCCACCTGCTGCAGGAGGTGATCCGACTCGGACACAGCCCACGCCATCTGCTGGCCACCGAGGAGTGGCTCCACAACCATGCCCCGCTGCTGGCGGCACTGGCGCCGGAATGCCAGCTCCACCAGGTGACCCCGGAGGTGTTGCAGGCGGTGGCCACCACCCAGCACCCCGATGGGGTGGTGATCACCCTGGAGCCTCCGCCGGCCTCCCCGCTACCAGCCGAGGAGCGGAGTGGGGGGTTCTGGCTCGTTCTCGACACGATCCAGGACCCGGGCAACCTCGGCACGTTGATGCGCACGGCCCTGGCGGCGGGGGTGCAGGCCCTCTGGCTGGCGGATGGGGCTGATCCCTTCCAGCCCAAAGTGCTGCGCGCCTCCGCGGGCGCTGCCCTGGCGTTGCCGCTTTGGCGTGGCGGCCGGGCCGAGCTGGTGGAGCGCCTGCAAACGCTGCGCCAGCGGCAGGGAGTGCAGCTGGTGGCCAGCCTGCCGCCGGCCCAGGCCAGCCAGCCCTACTGGCAGCTCGACTGGACCGCCCCCACCGCGTTGCTGTTGGGCAGTGAGGGGGCGGGACTGGCCGCCGACCTGGCGTGTCTGGCCAGCCATCGGGTCACGATTCCCCATAGCGCGGCGGTGGAGTCGCTGAATGTGGCGGTGGCGGCGGCGCCCCTGCTGCTCGAGCGGCAGCGGCAGGCGCTGCTGGCCGGCGGTGGCAACAGCTGAGCGACAGGAGAGGCTGAGCGACAGGAGAGAATGCCCGCCAGCTGAACACTGGCCCGGTGAGCGTCGCCCTTCCTTCCCCTTCCGGCTCCGCAACCGGGTTTGACTTCGACGTGGTTGTGATCGGGGCCGGCTACGGCGGCTTCGACGCCGCCAAGCACGCTGCTGAGCATGGGCTGCGCGTGGCCATCGTGGAATCGCGCGACATGGGTGGCACCTGTGTGAACCGCGGCTGCGTGCCCTCCAAGGCGCTCCTGGCGGCCAGCGGCCGGGTGCGGGAGCTGGCCGACGCCGAGCACCTGGCCGGCTTCGGCATCCATGCCGCGCCGGTGCGCTTCGAGCGCCAGAAGATCGCCGATCATGCCAACCAGCTGGTGGCCACGATCCGCACCAATCTCACCAAGACCCTGGAGCGCGCCGGCGCCACGATCCTGCGGGGCACGGGACGCCTGGCCGGCCACCAGCAGGTCACGGTGCGGGAGAGCGGCTCCGGTGTGGAGCGCACCTACAGCGCCCGCGACGTGATCCTGGCCACCGGGTCGGAGCCGTTCGTGCCCCGCGGCATCGAGACCGACGGCCGCACCGTGTTCACCAGCGACGAGGCGGTGAGCCTGGAGTGGCTGCCCCGCTGGCTGGCGATCATCGGCAGCGGCTACATCGGCCTGGAGTTCGCCGATGTGTACACGGCCCTGGGCTGCGAGGTCACGATGATCGAGGCCCTCGACCGGGTGATGCCCACTTTCGATCCCGACATCGCCAAGCTGGCCGCCCGCAAATTGATCGATGGCCGTGACATCGACGCCCGCGCCGGCCTGCTGGCCCGCAAGGTGACCCCCGGTTGCCCGGTGAAAATCGAGCTGGCCGACATGGCCACCAAGGAGCTGGTGGAAACCCTGGAGGTGGATGCGGTGCTGGTGGCCACCGGCCGGGTGCCCAGCAGCGCCTCCCTCAACCTGGCGGCGGTGGGGGTGGAGACCGAGCGCGGCTTCATCCCCGTGGACGACCACATGCACGTGCTGGCGGGGGGCGAACCCGTGCCCCATCTGTGGGCCGTGGGCGACGTGACCGGCAAGATGATGCTGGCCCACACCGCTGCCGCCCAGGGCACGGTGGCCATCGACAACATCCTGGGTCAAGCCCGCGCGATCGATTACCGCTCGATTCCGGCCGCCACCTTCACCCACCCGGAGATCAGTTCGGTGGGGCTGAGCGAGGCCGATGCCAGGGCCTTGGCGGAGAAGGAGGGCTTCGAGCTGGGCCTGGTGCGCAGCTACTTCAAGGCCAACTCCAAGGCCCTGGCCGAGCTGGAGAGCGATGGCCTGATGAAGCTGCTGTTCAACAAGGCCTCAGGCGAGGTGCTCGGCGCCCACATCTACGGTTTGCACGCCGCCGACCTGATCCAGGAGATCGCCAACGCCGTGGCCCGGCGCCAGAGCGTCACCCAACTGGCCAGCGAGGTGCACACTCACCCCACCCTCAGCGAGGTGGTGGAGGTGGCCTACAAACAGGCTGCCATGGCTGTCGCCTAGCGCACTGGGCTTGTTGCGCAGCCCCGAGGCCGGTGCCCACCCAGCCCAGCAGACCCCCGTCGACTAGATGCGGGTCTGGGAGGGCTTCTCGCCGTAGCGCTCGCCATAGTGCCTGGCCGTGGTGCCATTGCCCGGCAGGCCGCAGCTCCACAGGGCCGCTGCCATGGTGCAGTGGCGCTCCCCCTGGAGCAGCAGATGGCGCAGCCGGGCCAGGCGGAGTTCCCGCATGCTCTGCAGGGGGCGCTTCTGCAGGTGGCGCCTGAAGGCCATCTGCAGGGCCCGGGGCGAGACGCCCGTCGCCCGGGAGAGGTCAGCCAGGCTCAGCTCCTCCTGGAGCCCCTGGTCCATGCAGCGCAGGCTCTCGATCACGTGGAGCCAACCCCGGTCCAGGCGGGACAGAGAAGCACCGCCACTGGCCAGCAAGGCGTCGACCAGCAGGTCGAGCAGCTGGGGTTCGAGGGTCAGCCACTCGACGCTCATACCCTGTTCGGCCAGGCGCCGCAGCTGGGCGATCGCCCCCAGCAGCCTGGTGGTGGTGCTGTTGATTTTGTTGGTGGTGGTGACGGCCGCCTGCCGGCACTGGACATCGAGGGGCAGGTGCGGGGCCAGACCGCGGCGATCGGCGGCCAGCACCAGCTGCTCCAGCGGAATCTGGAGGCTCCAGCATGGGGGCGCCGCGGCTTCCTGCCAGCCCGGCGGGTGATAGGTCAGGGAGGTGGGCTGACCATCGGCCTGTTCCTGCCAGCAGAGCAGCAACTGGTCGGGGCGACTGGCTGGCCAGGGCGCCGGGGCCCGCAGGCTGAGCACCGGTCCGTGGACGCAGGCTCCCGGTTGCTCCGATCGCTGGCCGAGCTGCAGGCTGGCAGGAGTGTGGAGGACGACACGGGGGCGGCCCTTGAGCTGCATGGCGGCAGGGATTGTGGGGGCAGCCCACCTCTGAATGCCGAGCATCTTCGCAAGGGCGGCAATCCCAGGGGGCCTTGCCGGGACGTGACACCTACGATCGGGCCAGCCAACCTTGCCCGACAGCCCGTTGGAGATTCGCCGCCGGCCCCCCAATCCATCCGTGAAGGTGGCGCACCTGGAGTACGCCATCCCCCACGACCAGGGCGAGCCGCGCCACATCCTGGAAAAGATCGTCTGGGAGAAGGACCGCGAAGTGGCCACGGCCCGGGAGCGCTTGAGCCTGCAGAAACTGCAGGAGCAGGTGGCCGATCTGCCTCCCACCCGCGACTTTGTCGCTGCCCTGCGCGCCAGTTGCCGCAAGCCTGCGGTGATCGCCGAGGTGAAGAAGGCCAGCCCCAGCAAGGGGGTGATCCGATCAGACTTCGACCCTGAGGCAATTGCCCGGGGCTACGCGGCGGGCGGTGCGAGCTGCCTCTCCGTGCTCACCGACAGGCAGTTCTTCCAGGGCGGGTTTGAGGTGCTGGTGCAGGTGCGCCAGGTGGTGGACCTGCCCCTGCTCTGCAAGGACTTCATCCTCAGCCCCTACCAGCTGTACCAGGCCCGGGCGGCCGGAGCCGATGCGGCCCTGCTGATCGCCGCGATCCTCAGCGATCAGGACATGACCTACCTGCTCAAGGTGGCCCGCAGCCTCGGCCTTGCCGCCCTGGTGGAAGTGCACGATGGCGCCGAACTGGAGCGGGTGCTGGCCCTGGCGGGGGTGGACCTGATCGGCATCAACAACCGCGACCTGGCCAGCTTCCACACCGACCTGGCTACCACCGAGCAGCTCACCGCCCTCTACGGCGAGCAGATCCGCGCCAAGGGGTGCCTGCTGGTGAGTGAGTCCGGCCTGTTCACCCGCGACGACCTCGATCGGGTGCAGTCGGCCGGTGCCGACGCGGTGCTGGTGGGCGAATCCCTGATGCGTCAACCGGATGTGACGGTGGCGCTCGAGACCCTGATCGGTGGCTGAGATGGGGGCGGTTGCATCGGCCGGTCCCGCTGCCGCCGGGCGATCCGCACCGTTCGACGTGGTGGTGGTTGGCGCCGGTCCCGCTGGGGCCGTGGCCGCCGCCACGGCGGCCCGCGGTGGCCTGCGGGTGGCGCTGCTGGAGAAGCGCCGGCTACCGCGCCACAAGCCCTGCGGTGGTGGCATGCCGATCCCGGTGCGGCGGGAACTGCTCCACCTCGTTCCCGAAGCTGTGGTGGATACCCGGGTGCGGAGCATGCGCCATAGCTGGCGGTTCCAGCAGGCTGTGGAGGCCGCGGTGGATCCCCCCGGCACACCGGAGGCGCACTCTCGCGGCCTGTGGATGGTGCAGCGGCCCCGTTTCGACCAGGCCCTGGTGCAGGCCGCCGCCGCCGCCGGAGCTGAGGTGCTGGAGGGCCATTGTTTTCAGGGTCTCCAGCGGGACGCGGATGGGCTCACCCTGCAGCTCCGCTGTGCGGACGCCCATGGGGAGGGCCGCCAGCTCGAGCTGCGGGCCCGGCATCTGATCGGGGCGGATGGGGCCGCCGGAGGGGTGGCGGCCAGTGTGGGGCTGCGGCGCTCCGCCCGCATCGCCCTGGCGATCGAGCTGGAGGTGCCCCACCGCTGGGACCCGGCCGATCCGCTCCTGCGTCCCGACCTGCTCCACCTCGACTACGGCGTGCTGCGCCGCGGTTACGCCTGGCTCTTCCCCAAGGCCGACCACCTCAACATCGGCGCGGGGCTGTTCCATGGCCGCCGCAGGGATGTGCGCCGGGATCCCCAGGCCCGGCAGCGGATTCGCTCTGGGATCACTGTCACCGCCACCGCTCTGGGGGTGGCGCCCGAGCGCCTGGAGGGTCTGCGCAGCTATGCCCACCCCCTGCCCTTCTGGGATGGCCCCGAGCCCCTGCACAGTGCCGATGGCCGGGTGCTGCTGGTGGGCGATGCCGCCGGGCTGATCAACCCCCTGTTCGGCGATGGCCTCTTCCACGCCATCCGCAGCGGTCGCCTGGCCGCGGAGGCCCTGCTAGAGGGTCAGCCCGATACCCATACAGCCCGGGTGCACGGGTTGCTCGCCGACGATTTCGAGGCCGCCCGGCGCCTGGCCAGGGTGTTTTATGCGCTGCCCCGCCTCGCCTATCGCCATGCCATCACCCATCCCGGAGCCACTCCGGTGGCTGTGGGCCTGCTGGGCGGCGAGCTGTCGTTCCGGGGATTGGGCAAACGGGCCCTGCGCCGGGTGGCTGCCGGACTCCTGCACGACCTGCGGTGGCGGCCGGCTGCCAGCATCCCCGGCCGCTGAGCCGGACGCCCGCCCTGCTTCACCGGGTCCATCGACACAAAAAAACCTGCCACCGAAAGCGGCGGCAGGTTGGGGGAGAGAGCGGCAGGATCGACTCAGACCTTGCGGGAATAGAACTCCACCACCAGCAGTTCGTTGATCTCGAGGGCGACCCATTCGCGCTCGCACTTGCCGATCACCTTGGCGGTGAGCTTGTTCTTGTCGAAGTCCAGGTGGGGCGGGATGTTGGACAGACCGGGGAACTCCAGGTTGCCTTCGGCCAGTTGCTTCGAAGCCTTGCGCTCGCGGATCGCGATCACATCGCCGGCCTTGCACTGGTAGCTGGGGATATCCACCACCCGTCCGTTCACGGTGACGTGGCCGTGGTTCACCAGCTGGCGGGCGCCGGGCACGGTGGGCCCGAAGCCGAGGCGGAAACACATGTTGTCGAGACGGTTCTCGAGCAGCTTGAGCAGGTTGGTTCCGGTGGAACCCTCCTGGGCGCGCGCCTTCTTCACGTAGCGCACGAGCTGACGCTCGGAGATGCCGTAGTTGAAGCGAAGCTTCTGCTTCTCTTCGAGGCGGATGGCGTATTCGGAGCGCTTGCGACGGGCTTGGCCGTGCTGACCGGGGGGATAGGACCGCTTTGCGGCCTTCCGGGTGAGACCGGGGAGGTCTCCCAAGCGCCGCGTGATCCTCAGACGAGGGCCGCGGTAGCGAGACATGGTGGATGTACGAAGGACAGGGGCGCGGGCACATGGGCCATGCTGGACATCGCTCCAGCCGGCCCTTTGTGCAGCGCGAACGATCGATCCTATCGGTTGGCCCCGAAGCCCTTGGCTTCTTCCCCAGGCCAGTCCCAATGCCGGGTCAGGTGTCGCCCGCCGTCTTCGGCGGGCCGATCGCCCGGGCTGTGGCCGGGCTGCTCGTGCTGCTGATCACCGCCTACCGCCGCTGGCTCTCGCCCTTGCTGGCCCCGCGCTGCCGCTTCATTCCCAGTTGCAGCGCCTACGGGTTAGAGGCGATTCAGCGCCATGGCCCCTGGCGGGGCGGCTGGCTCACCTTCAAGCGCCTGCTGCGCTGCCATCCCTTCAGCCCCTGTGGCTGCGACCCGGTGCCCGAATAGATGGCCGATCTGCTGCTATACACCCGCCAGGGCTGCTGCCTGTGCGAGGGCCTGGCTGAAAAACTGATGGCTCTGCCCATCCCGCCCCGGCTGCGCCTGATCGACGTGGACGGCGACCCGGCCCTGCAGCGGCGTTTCGGGCTGGAGGTGCCGGTGCTGGCCCAGCTGCTCCCCGGCGGCGAACGGCTGCTGCCGCGGGTGCCGCCCCGGCTGGCGGGGGAGCAGCTGCGGCGCTGGCTGGGCCAGCAGGGTGTGGTGATCAGCTGAACCATGGCCCACTCCACTCTTTGGTTGGCGGCGAACGGTTCGCGCTGGGATCCCACTTAGAACGGTGCCCATCCGCAGCATCCAGCGATGACTTGCCTGCTCCATGCTCTTTTGCGCGAGGTGGGTCTGCAGGTGCCCCCAGCCTTGGCAAATCCTGAAGTGCGGCTGGTGAGCTGCGATTCCCGCCGCCTGGGCCCAGGCAGTTTGTTCGTGGGCCTGCCCGGCACCCAGGCCGATGGCGGCCGGTTCTGGCGCCAGGCCCTACAGGCCGGCGCGGCGGTGGCCCTGATCGGTGCCGAGGCCGCTGCCGCTGAGCCCCCGGGAGCCGAGGATCCCGTGCTGGTGGTGCCCGACCCGGTGGCCCGCTGGGCCGGCCTGCTGGCCGCTGCCTACTGGGGTCAGCCCAGCCAGCGGATGGCGTTGATCGGTGTCACCGGCACCAACGGCAAGACCACCACCACCCACCTGATCGAGCATCTCGCCCAGCACGCCGCCCGGCCTTCCGCCCTCTTCGGCACGCTGGTGAACCGCTGGCCCGGCCACAGCGTCACCGCTCAGCACACCACGGCCTTCTCCGACCTGCTGCAATGCCAGCTGGCGATGGCTGCCGAGGCGGGTGCCCAGATCGCCGCCATGGAGGTGAGCTCCCATGCTCTCGATCAGCAGAGGGTGGCTGGCTGCCGTTTCGCCGGGGCGGTGTTCACCAACCTCACCCAGGACCACCTCGACTACCACCCTTCGATGGAGGCCTACTTCGAGGCCAAGTCCCTGTTGTTCGCTGAACCCCTGTTGGCAGGGGATGGGGCCAGGGCCGTGGTCAACGGCGACGACCCCTGGGGTGCCTGGCTGGTGGAGCGGCTGGGCGGGCGCTGCTGGCGCAGTTCCCTGGAGGATCCCTCCGCCGAGCTGTTCATCGACGGCCTGGCGATCGACCAGCACGGGGTGCGTGGCACCCTGCATAGTCCTGGCGGCAGCGGGAGCTTCCGCTCGCCCCTGGTGGGCCGCTTCAATCTGATGAACCTGCTGCAGGCGGTGGGGGCACTGCTGCAGCAGGGCCTGCCCCTGACGCAGGTGCTGGCGGGCCTGGCCGACTTCCGTGGGGTGCCCGGCCGCATGGAGCGGGTGTGGGCTGAAGCCGGCGGCGAGCTGCCGGCGGTGTTGGTGGACTACGCCCACACCCCCGATGGCCTGGACAATGCCCTGCAGGCCTGCCGGCCGTTCACCCGGGGTCGGCTGATCTGTGTGTTTGGCTGCGGCGGTGATCGCGACCGCAGCAAGAGGCCCCAGATGGGGGCCATCGCCGCGCGGCTGGCGGATGCGGTGGTGGTGACCTCCGACAACCCCCGCACGGAGGACCCCCAGCGCATTCTCGACGACGTTGTCGCTGGCATCCCCAAAGGCACCACCCTGCAGGTGGAGGGGGATCGGGCCCGGGCCATCGCTTCGGCGATCGCCGATGCGTGCCCTGACGACCTGGTGCTGATCGCCGGCAAGGGTCACGAGGACTACCAGATCCTCGGTACCAACAAGGTGCGCTTCGACGATCGGGAGGAGGCGGAAAAGGCCCTGCGCCAGCGGACAGCCGTCTGACGCCGGGGACCTGCCCCGGAGATCCTGGCCAGTCAATGTGCCAGGGGCTAGGCCCGGGAATCGGCCTAGCCTTCGCTGCCCCGCAGAGCGGTCCAGATGATCCCGGCTAGACCGATCGGCAGCAGCAGCCACCAGGCATCGGAACGATTCACGGCCTCCGCTGGGTTGGAGGCTGTCGCCATCGAGCGCACGAAATCCTGGCCGAAGTCTTTGCGGTTCGCGCCAGCCTGGAGGGCTTCACCGAGGGCACCCATCTGGCCAACCACGCCGGTGCGGGTGCTGTAGGGGCAGGTGAGTCTGGCCTTGCTCACTCCGTCCTTGCTGAGGTCGAGCACGATCTTCACCTGTTCATCGTCGATCGCCTCGCGCGACACCACGCTGGACTGATCGGCGCGCCAGCCCTCGCTGGCGGCCTTTTCCAGACAGGCGGCTTCAGCTTTCTTGAGCATCTCGTCGGGAACGCTGGCCCAGGAGCTGCCGCCGGCGGCCAGCACGGCCACGCCAACGGCCAGCAATGGCCAGCGCAGGGGCTGAGAAGTGGCCGGGTTCATGAGCACGCAAGCAGGGGATTAGGTGGGGGGCGAGATCAGGAATTCTTCAGCGTCCTGGCTTTGGTGCAGGATCCACAGATCCGCGCCATGGGTGCTGCCACGAGGGACCTCTCGCACTTGCACCGTATACAAAGCAATTCGGATGGCAACACATTCTCCGAAAGCTGCAGTTTTTTTTCGCCTGCGCAACCAGTGCCTTAAGGGGGAGTGCCCCAGGGCGTTGTCCACGGAGTCCCTTGCCTACCACTTCCAAGGGAAGAGTGCCAGGCCGCTCATGGAGCAACGGAACAGGCCTGGATGGTTGTGCGTAAAGCGAGAGATTTTGCGGTTTTGCCTGAGAAGAGGTGGCAAAGTCGCAGACTAAACTGGCAAACTTCCTCGGTCCTTGCCGACCGCCAATGGCGTCTTCTCCCTCGCTCTCCAAAAAGTTTCTTGCTGAATTGTTCGGCACCTTCTGGCTGGTGCTCGGCGGATGTGGCAGCGCCGTGCTCGCCGCCGCCTTCCCCTACAACGACGCTGCAGCCAATCCGCTGGGCCTCGGTTTTCTTGGGGTGTCGCTGGCCTTTGGCCTCACCGTGCTCACCATGGCCTACGCCATCGGCCACATCTCCGGCTGTCATATCAACCCCGCCGTGAGTTTCGGGCTCTGGGCCGGCGGCCGCTTTCCCGGCTCCCAGCTCCTCACCTACGTTGTGGCCCAGGTGCTGGGCGCCATCATTGCCGGTGGCTTCATCTTTCTGGTGGCCAGCGGCCGTGAAGGCTTCTCCCTCACCGGCAGCAACCCCCTGGCCACCAATGGTTTCCTCGCCCACTCCCCCGGGGGCTATGGCTTCTTCGCAGCCCTGCTGATCGAGGTGGTGCTCACCTTCTTCTTCCTGATCGTGATCATGGGCGCCACAGACCGTCTGGCCCCCTCCGGTTTCGCTGGGGTGCCGATCGGCCTCTCCCTCACCCTGATTCACCTGATCAGCATTCCCGTGACCAACACGTCCGTGAATCCCGCCCGCAGCACCGGTGTGGCGGTTTGGGCCGGTGGTGAGGCCATGGGCCAGCTGTGGCTGTTCTGGGTTGCACCGATCGCCGGTGCCCTGCTGGCCGGTTGGGTCTACCGCAACCTGCTCACCCATGAACCTGCGGTGAATGGGGTGATTCCCGCCGAACCGATCTGAGCTGGTGGCAGCTCAGGGGGCTAGAGCCGCGCCAGGGCATCCAACAGCAGCTCCACCTCTTCTTCTGTGGTGGTGAGGTGGGTGCAGGCGCGCACGCAGGCCGGGTGGGGCAGCGAGCGCAGCCAGATGGCCTGCTCACCCAGGACCGCCACGACCTCCTCAGGGTTGACCATCTCCCCATCAACCCGCCGCAGTCGGAAACTCACCAGGCCTGCCGGTGGTGAGGTCTCCAGCAATGGCTCGGTGAAGTCCAGCTGCCGGAGGCCTTGCCAGAGCTGGGTTGCCCTGCTCTGGATCCGCTCCAGGCGCCGCTCCGCCGTGCCCTCGGCCTCCAGCAGCTGCAGGGAGCAGTCCAGCCCAGCAAACAGCGGAATGCACGAGGTGGCCACTTCAAAACGCCGCCCGTCGGCATGGAAGGGCCATGGGTCAACCTGGGGGGCCTCAGCACCGACCTGCTCCGACACCAGCCCACGCCAGCCGATCAGGGTGGGGCGTGCCTCGTCCAGCAGCCGCTCGGAGAGGGACACCACCCCAAGTCCCTCAGGCCCGCAGCACCACTTGTGGCCGGTGCAGGCGTAGATGTCCGCGGCGCCGGCGGCTGCAGCCACCGGCACCGACCCCAGGCTCTGGGCCCCATCCACCAGCAGCCAGGGCTGGTTCGGGTGACTGTCGAGATATGCCGCCACCCGCTCGATCGGAACCAGCTGGCCGGTGTTCCACAGCAGGTGGGAGAGCACCACCAGCCGGATGTGGGGTTGCAGGGCCCGCTCCAGCCGTTGCAGCAGCAGCTGTTCGGTGTGCTCGCCACTGCTGCGGAGATCGCTGACCCGGAAGCTCTGCACCTGCAGCCCGTGGCGCCGGGCCAGTTCCTGGCAGGCCGCCACCACGCCGGGGTGCTCGCAGTCGCTCAGCAGCAGCCCATCCCCTGGCTGCCAGGGCAGGCCCCAAAGGGGCAGTACACACCCGGAGGTGACGTTTTCGGTGAACGCCAACCGCCGGGGGGGCACCCCGAGCCATTGACCGAGGCGCTGGCGCAGCCGGCCGGTGTGATCTTCAACCAGGGGCCACACCGACGTGGTGAAGGGACCCAGCTCCTGGATGGCCTGCCAACAGGTGAGGATTGCCTGGAGTGAGGGCGTGGGCAGGGGGCCCTGTCCCCCGTAGTTGAAATAGACCTTGTTCTGAAGGGCTGGCATCGTCGCCCGGAGCTGCTGGTGCATGGCGTGATCCGTTGTGTCTACCAACCTTGCCTGGGTGCTGCAGGCCTGCGGCCAGGGTGTCGCGGAGCAGGGGCTCCCGACGGACCCCATCACAACACCGAACCATTGCCACACCGATAGGTTGGGATCCTTGATTTACGGAATCCTTGACCCTACCGATCCAGGCCATCATCAACCGGCGCTGGGCCCGGCAGTTGGAGCGTTTCTCCGCCGATGGTCCGGTGCGCTACTGGATCAACGGCAAAGCGCGTACCTTGCGCGACGGCACCAGGGTGGGGGCCATCTCCGCAGCAGAAGCCAGTTTCATCCGGACCACTCTCGCTGAGGTGGACCGCCTCACGGGGCTGGAGCTGGTGGAGCTTGGCAGCCGATCTCGCTCGGTGCTGGATTTTTACCGAGTGGGTGGCTATGGCCCCGGAGCCAGAGGTCAGCTCGGTGAAATCACGATGTATCCCAGTTTCTACGAAATCACCTGGGCCGACCGGGGAGGGCAGCGGCTCACCCGCAGTGAGCAATGGACCATCCTCCATGAAATCGGCCATGGCCTCGGACTCGACCATCCCTACGGCAAGCCTTTCTCCTCCCGGTATGACAGCTCAGACACGGTGATGTCCTACAACCCATCGGGCCGGGGCGGTTCAGCATTCACCACCACGGACCTCCAGGCCCTGAAGTCGCTCTGGGGGATCGGTTGACCGAGGAGGTTGACCGATCCGAGCGGCCTTGCGGTTCAGACGGCGCCGAAGGCCACTTGGCAGGCCGCGTTCACCAGCTCGGCTTCCGCGAGGGAGGTGGGCACCTCGCCATCGAGCAGACCATCTTGACAGTCGGCCGCCATCTGATAAGTGTAATTGCCGTTCGACACCATGAAGGTGACTTCGGTATCGTCTTGGGCTTCAACCGACCCGTAGTAGAGCTTCATGGAGGAATTAGGCACCACCACAGTGGGCTGTTGCTGGCGGATCGAATTGTTCACGGCGTTGTTCACGATCAGCGCGGTGGTGAGGGCATTAATCCCCCAGCCCAGTGCCTGGCCGCCCCACCAGCTCCAGTTTGAAGAGCCCGAGTTGTACCAGCCCCCATCCCAGGGACGGTTATTGCCCCAGTTGGAATTCTGAGCCCAGCCCGGATTGCCGTAGAAGGGACGATTGTATTGAACGGGTGAGACCCAGATGTTGCGACGTGATTTGTTGTACTGGTTCCACTGATTCTTGTTCCAAGACTTCCATTCGTCGCGCTGAGCCTGGCGATAGGCCTTGTCTTTGCCTTTCTTCTTGCCAGCTTCATACCCCTTGTCGTACCCCTTCTCCTTGCCTTTCTCCTTCCCCTTCTCCTTGCCTTTCGTCAGGCCGTCCTGACGTCCTTCTTCATAGATTTTTTCGCGCTTTTTGTCGCTTACCTTGTTTTTTTTCTGCTCCTTATCTTTGGTGTCAGTCTTTTTGCTTGGGTAGTCGCTCTGCTTTTGCGTTGATTTCTTCTGCTCGGTCTGATGGGGTTGGGACTGCTTCTTCTTCTTCTCTTTGTCTTTCTTTTTCTTTTTCTCCCGATCCTCTTCGGCCAGCCAGGCATCAGCTGGGGCGGAAAGGACCCGATCAGCCGAAAAGCGCTGGGGTTGGGGAAGGGAGGCCATCGCCGGCAGGGCGGAGCTGGTGGTGAGCACCAGAGCTGCCGCAAGGGCACTCAGGGAGTGGCTGCGCCGGGAGATCCTTGCCATATCTGAGTGGGAGCGGACTGGGCCGAACTGCATGCTTTCACCCTAGTGGGCTCCTGGGCTTGGGTAAACGAACCTGCCCAGGAGTGCGTCGGCTTGTTCATCCGGGTGCCGGCTTCAGACCAGGTGGCCGACCATCACGGCAGCCACGGCCGAGAACAGGGTGATGCCCAGGGCGGTGAGCGGATTCTGTCCCTGGGCGACGGCCAGGCTGGTCACCACGCCTGCGCCGATGCAGGCCACCGCCAACTGGTTGAGCAGATCACGGTGGTCGCGGGGGCTGGGGCTGGGGGTCACGGCGGGGGTGCGGTTGCAGTGGACCGTAGGGGTGAAGACCGGTACGGCCAGCGCGACGCTCCCGGCTTGTTACGCCCCGTCGGAGTTCGTCATACCCCGCAATCTCGAAGCCGGCCGTGCCCGGCCGCCCTGGGCCCAATGCTGCAACTGCTCCAGTTGTTCCCGGGCCGTGCGGGAGAGGGGCACCACCTGGCTGGCGGCGGCCACCAGGTCGGCCTCGGTGAATTCGCGGGCTTCGGCGAAGGCCAGATGCATCGCCTCAATCACGGTCTGCTCCAGTTCGGCGCCGGAAAAGCCCGCCGTGCGATCCATCAGCACATCCAGGGGAATCCGGTGCTGGGGGCGGCGCCGGCGCAGCTGCAGATCGAGGATGGTTCTGCGTTCTTCGGCGCAGGGCAGGTCGAGCAGGAAGATCTCGTCAAAGCGACCCTTGCGCACCAGTTCACCGGGCAGCCGCTCCACGGCATTGGCCGTGGCCACCACAAACACGGCGCTGGTCTTCTCCGCCATCCAGGTGAGCACCGTGCCGAGCACCCGCTGGCTGGTGCCACCGTCGCTGCGGCTGTCGCCACCGAAGCCCTTGTCGATCTCATCGATCCAGAGCACGCAGGGGGCCATCGCCTCCACCCGTTGGATCATTTCGCGGGTGCGCGCTTCCGAGGCCCCCACCAGACCCGCAAACAGGCGGCCCACATCCAGACGGAGCAACGGCATGCCCCAGCTGTGGGCAATGGCCTTGGCGGTGAGCGATTTGCCGGTGCCCTGGGGGCCCACCAGCAGAACTCCGCGGGGCAGCGGCAGGCCGTAGCGCCTGGCCTCCTCACTGAAGGCCAGGCGCCGTTGTTCCAGCCAGTGCTTCAGGGCCTCCAACCCGCCGATGTCGGCGGGGGTGGCCTCGCTGGGGCAGTACTCGAGCAGTTCACTCTTGGCGATGGCCTGGCGCTTCTCCTCGAGCACCTCCGCCAGGTCTTCGGCGCTCAACCGACCTCGGCGGGCCAGGGCCCGGGCGGCGAGTTGGCGCACCCGCTGCTCGCTCAGGCCATGGCAGGCGGTGGTGAGCTGGTTGAGCACGGCGGCCGGCAGGGGGTCACCACTGGCCTGGGCGATGGCATCGAGCAGCTGGCCGATGTCCCGGGCATCGGGCAGGGGCAGTTCCAGCAGGGTGATGCTGTCGTCCAGCTCGGCTGGCAGCTGCCAGTTTGGGGCGGTGATCACCAGGGTGCGGGCAGCCTGGCGCAGGGCACTGGTGAGATTGCGCAGGCGCCGGCAGATCCCGGCGTCCTCGCAGTAGCGGTGAAAGTCGCGCAGCAGCAGGATCGCCTCCTGGTCTGCTGGCAGGGAATCCAGGGCAGCCAGGGCGGCCATGGGGTTGCGGGCCGCTTCCCCCTCGCGGTTCGGCGCGCCGCTGAGTCCCTCCACGAAATCCCAGCGCAGCAGCGGACGGTTCCCCAGCCGCCGGGCGGCCTGCTCCAGCAGGCTCTCCACCCGCTCCTCCTCCAGACTGCGGATCCACAGGATCGGTGTGCGCGAGCGGATCAGCAGATCGAGCTGATCGGCCCAGCTGCCGGAGGCGCTCATGGTGCCTGGGAACCCCGGTCCTGCAGGGCCTGGAGGGCAGCCCAGCGGGGATCGATCGCCCCATCGCCGGTGCCCCAGCTGGCTGGCCCCGGGCAGGAGGGTCCGCAGCGGTTCACGGCCGGCAGCTGCAGGCTGAGCTGCTCGAAGATCCAGTGGGCCGGATCAAACACGCCATGGGGATCCAGGCTTTCGCTGAGGGCGTCTGGATCGAGATCGAGCACGGTTTCGCCCCCTTCGATCAGGCTGCTCTCCAGCCCCTGCTGGCGGGCCTGTTCCCCCAGCCAGAGCAGCTCATGGCTCTGGGCGCTGAGCGGGTGGTTGAAGTGCTGCAGGCAGCGGTCGCAGCAGAGGGTCACGATTGTGGTGGCCTTGCCCTCAACCTCCAGCACGGTGCCGTGGTGAATCGCCTGCACATGGCCTCGCACGGGGGTGAGGCTCTCCAGCTGGGGGAGATGTTGGTCGAGCTCCCAGCGGCGGCCTGCGGCCAGGCCACTGAGCTCCTGGATCGCGACGGGCCGCAGTGGGTTCACTTCTTGCCCTTGGGCTCAAAGGGCAGTCTGCCGGCATCGCCGCCCCCCGCCGTTACCGTCACAGCCTGCTGGGCCCGCTGCTGGTCGAGGATTTTCTGCAGGTTCTCGGGCAGGGCCTCCCGGCTGAGTAGGTAGGTCTGCAGCGCCTGGAAGATGTTGGCGACCACCATGTAGAGCAGAACGCCGGCCGGCAGAGGGAAGAAGAGGAACATCGCCGTGATCATCACGGGGGTGATCTTGTTGGCCGTGGACTGCTGGGGGTTCGCCGGCATGCCCATCCCCGAGAGGATCTGGGAGATGAACAGGCTGGCGCCGAAGGCGGCCACCAGCACGGCGATGTCCCAGTTCACGCCCCCATCGCCCATGAAGCCCACCTGGCCCAGGGCCTGGATGAACAGGAAACCGGTGCGGGCTGCAAGGCCGGGCACCTTGGCCTCCACCGTGGCATCGCCCGGGGCCAGGGCTGTGATTGTGCCGTTCTGGTCCACGCGCACCACCCCGTCACCCTTGGTAACGGTCCAGCTGGGTTGGAAGCGGCTGCCGTCGTCGGAATCGGCGAGCACACTGGCGAAACTGACCCCATCTCGGGTATGCAGACTCACGGTTTCCGTTTCGCCCACCCCCAGCTTGGTGCCCTTCTCCAGGGTGCCGATCACCGGGAGGTGATTGCTGCTGCTTAGGAAGATCGAGTGGCTGGGGCTGTTAAACGGCTTCGGTTCAACGGTGGCGATCTGCTCAGCCGGGAGCACCTTCACATTGAACGTGTAGGGCACGTCTGCAAAGGGTGAGCCCCGCAGGGTGGCGAAGAGGGCGAACAGGATCGGCATCTGCACCAGCAGGGGCAGACAGCCGGCCAGGGGGCTGCCGAACTCCTGCATCAGCTTGCCCAGTTCCTCCTGCTGCTTCTGGGGGTTGTTGGCGTGCTTGCTGCGGATTTCGGCCTGGCGCTGCTGCATCACCGGCTGGGCGATGCGCATGCGGCGGGCATTGCGGATCGAGCCGGCGCTGAGGGGGAACAGGGCCAGGCGGATCACCACGGTGAGGGCGACGATCGCCAGGCCATAGCTGGGTACCAATCCGTAGAAGAAATCGAGGATGGGAATCAGCAGGTTGTCGGAGATGTAGCCGATCACGGCGCAGGGGGTGCTGGGGTGGACGGGTCAGCGTGGCTCAGTGTGCCTGAACGGGGGTGATGGGTGGGTCGGGGGTCAGGCGGCGATCCCCTTGGGCTTGGCCGCCTGACCAGCCTGGCGCCGCTCCTCGATGTAGGTCTCAAGCTCGCGGAAGCGGGGCACGGAGCGCATCTCCAGGCGGGCGCCGTCGCTGAGCACCAGCACCATGTCACCCCATGCACCGAAGCCGCGGGGCACACTGCGCACCTCGCGGATCTGGCTGTACACCACCTGGCTGCGGTCCCGCCCCAGCCAGCCGCCATTCACCTCAATGCGGCGGCTGGTGATGCGGAAGCGCAACCACAGGGCCCGCACGACTGCGCCCACGGCAAAGGGAATGCCGATCAGGGTGAGGCCGAACAGCAGGTTGAGGATCAGGTCTCCTTTCGCCGGCCCCCCTTCGTAGAACACGGTTTCCTGGATCGGGGCGCCGGCTGACGCAGAGGAAGACTTGCCCATCAACTCAGACCTGCACGCTGCAGAAGCTCATCGCATTCTCCCAGGAGACTGGCTGGATCGCGTTCGGCGCTTCCCGGCTTGCAGCTCAACAGCAGCCACACCGGCCCCTCCGGCCGGCCGATCGGCAGTTGGGCCAGGTGGGCGTGCAGCAGGCGCCTCAGGCGGTTGCGCCGCACGGCCCGCTTGTGCACCTTGCTGCTCACCACCACGCCACATCTCCAGGCACTGACGGTGTGGCGCTGTTGCTCGGGGGGGAGCAGCCCGGCCTGGGCCGGCAGCCAGCGGAGCAACAAAAAAGGGCCGTGGCTGGCACGGCCCCTGCGATACAGGCGGTCGAACACACGCTGGCCCTTGAGGCGGTGCCGCTGTGGCAGAACCATGGGCGCTCAGGTGTATCAGACGGCCAGACGGGCCCTGCCCCGGCGGCGCCGGGCACGGATTACGCGCCGGCCGGTGTGGGTGCGCATGCGGACACGAAACCCGGAGACCCGCTTGCGCTTGCGGCTGGTTCCTTCAAGGGTGCGCTTGGTCATGGCCGGTGATTCGCTCCTCTCTGCTCGTCGGAATGGGGCTGAAGGGCCAACCTATCAGGCGAGGGTGCCGGTTGAGGACTGCCGGAGCCGATCAGATGTTCGATGGCTCGATCTGGATCACCCAGCTGCCTAGATAGCCGGAGATCGGCACATCACCGGGGGCCTGGGCGAGGGCATTGAACTGGTACATCCCGGCGTTGAAGGGATTGAACAGGCGCATGTGCACCCCGATCGTTTCCGTGTCCGGCACGGGGGTGTCTGGGAAGACCTCCAGGGCCCGGCCGTCCGCCGCCAGCTCGATCGTGGCCGGAATCTCCTCCAGGCAGCGGGTGCGCGCCATCATCCCCCCCTCACTCATGCGACAGAGCCGCACCCGTTTGGTGTCGATGGTGGCGTCGAACGATTCAGGGATCGTGATGCTCAGCTTGAGGATGGCGGTCTTGCGGTCCCGCGGCCGGAGCATCAGGAAGTAATCCGCCCTTCTCAGCCGCTGGGTGTTGGTGAGATAGAAGTACAGCTTGCGGAAGTCGCGGTTGTTGTCCCAGCGGAACTCAATCAGGCCAGGAGTTCCCTGGGCGGAAGCCGGTTGAATCAGGGGACCGCGGCCCACGGTGGCCAGGCCCACCAACCCCGCGGCGCCGAGCCCCGCGGCAGCGGCCAGGCCCGCCAGGTGCTTGCCCAGGCGCGGCAGGGGGGGGATGGCCATCGGGCGTCTGTCTGTCATCGCGCAATTCTCAGCAGCCCGGACGCAAGCCTGGTGAAGGCAGTGGTCGGACCGCTAGCTGGCGCGATCGGGGCGCAGGCGGCTGGCGTCGCGCAGGTAGGGGTGGCAGGGCTGGCGCTGGCTGTCCAGCCAGGCATGGGCCAGCAGACGGATGCAGCGGGGAAGGTCTCCCGCCACCGCCATCTGTTGGCAGTCGAGCAGGGCCACATGGTCCCAGCCATTGCGCCGTCTGGCGATCGCCGCCGGGAACACCGCATCGAGGTCGGCCGTGACCGAAAAGGTCACCGACACCACCCGGTCTCCCTGCAGACCGTTGCGCTCCACCAGGGCATCCACCAGTTCGGCCACGGCGCTGCCGATCGCCTCGGCGGTGTTGGACTCTGCCGTGGTGGCCCCCCGCAGGGCCCGCAGGTGCAGGCCGTCGCTCATGGTCGCCAGAGCCACAGGGGTTGGCCGGCCCAGGCCAGTTCCAGGCTCAGGGCCTGACCCAGGGCCCGCAGGGCGGATCGGCCCGGGAGCAGGCCTGCAAAGCGGCGGGGGGCCGCGCCAAACTCCGTGGGTCTGGTCTTCTCGGGGTCGAGGCCGGCCAGGGTGGCGGCCAGTTCGCGGGCCCGCTCCTCATCGCCCAGTTCGTCCACCAGCCCCAGTTCGAGCGCCTGGGCACCGCTGAACACCCGGCCATCGGCAAAGCTGCGCACCTGCTCCTGCTCCAGTCCCCGGCCTTCCGCCACGGCAGCCACGAACTGGCTGTAGCTCGAATCGATCAGGCTTTGCAGCAGCTCCCTCTCTGCCTCGGTGAGGCCCCGGTCGGGAGAAAGGATGTCCTTGTAGGGCCCGCTTTTCACCGTTTCGAAGCTGATGCCCACCCTCTCCAGCAGCTTGGAGAGGTTGTTCCCCCGCAGGATCACGCCGATGGAGCCAGTGATGGTGCCTGGATTGGCCACGATCCTCTCGGCGGCCACGCCCACGTACACCCCGCCGGAGGCGGAGATGTTGCCGAAGCTGGCCACCACCCGGCAGCCCTTCTGGCGCAGGCGCAGCAGGGCCGCATGGATCTCCTGGCTGTCGCCCACCGTGCCACCGGGGCTGTCGATGCGCAGGAGCAGGGCCGGGCACTCCCGTTGCTCCACCTGGCGCAGGGCCTTGAGCACCCGCTTGCGGGTTCCGCCGGCAATCGGTCCTTCCATCGCGATCCGGGCCAGGGTGCGACGGGACTTGCGGCGCCAGGGCCAGAGCATGCGGCAACGGTTGAGATGGCTGGATCTTAAAAAGAAGCCCCGATCCGGCCCCGGCCTCCATGCTCCAGGCCCTGCGCTGGTCCTGCCTGCGTCCCCTGCTGCTGCTCCTGCCCTTCGCCCTGTGGGGCACGGCGATGGCGGCGATGAAGCCCCTGCTGCAGGAGGCTTCACCCCTTCAGGTGGCCTGGCTGCGCCTGCTGCCCGCTGGCCTGGTGCTGCTGCTGGTGGCCCTGGGGCTGGGCCGGCGGCTGCGGGTGGACCGCCGCGACTGGCCCTGGCTGCTGGCCTTTGCCCTGGTGGACGGCAGCCTGTTCCAGGGGCTGCTGGCCCGTGGGCTGGGGCAGACCGGCGCCGGCCTGGGGTCGGTGCTGATCGACTCCCAGCCGCTGCTGGTGGCCCTGCTGGCCCGCACGCTGTTCGGTGAGGCGATCAACCCCGTGGGCTGGCTGGGGCTGATGCTCGGGCTGGCGGGGATTCTCTGCCTGGGGCTGCCCCCTGCCCTGTTGGGGCACTGGTGGCTGGAGGGACCGGCCGCCATGGGCGTGCGGGCCTGGAGCCACGGAGAACTGTGGATGCTGGCCGCCGCCGCCGCCATGGCGGTGGGAACGGTGCTCTGCCGGTATGCCAGTCGCCACAGCGACCCGCTGGCGATCACCGGCTGGCACATGCTGCTGGGTGGTCTCCCCCTGGCCCTGCTGGCGGAGCTGCCGGTTCGGGCAGGGGCTGCCTGGTTGCCGGCCTGGAGTGCTGGCGAGTGGGGGCTGATGGCCTACGCCACCCTCTTCGGCAGCGCCCTGGCCTATGGGCTGTTCTTCTGGTTCGCCAGCAGTGGCGACCTCACCGGCTTCACTGCGCTCACCTTCCTCACGCCGGTGTTCGCCCTGGGCTGTGGTGTGCTGTGGCTGGAGGAGCAGCTGCGCCCGCTGCAGTGGCTGGGGGCGGCACTGGCCCTGCTCTCGGTGCTGCTGATCAACCGTCGCGCCCAGCTCTGGCAGGGTGGGAGTCCGCCCGCTGCCGCGGAGGCGCCCTGATGCGGATCCTGGTGGTGAGTACGCCGGTGGGCTCCCTGGGCAGTGGCCGGGGGGGCGGCGTGGAGCTCACGGCCGCCGCCCTGGTGGCCGGCCTGTTGCAGCGGGGCCACACCATCACGGTGTTGGCCGCCGCCGGGTCGGTTTTGCCGTCGGCTTGCGCGGCCGCCCAGCTCTGGTGCGAGTCCGGCCAGGACCAGCCCAGCTGGCAGCACCAGCCCAGGGAGGGTTCGGTACAGATCCCCGCGGAGGCCCTGCTGGGCCGGTTCTGGCGCCGGGCCCTGGCCGAGCAGGCTTGCTTCGATGTGATCGTGAATCTGGGCTACGACTGGTTGCCCCTGTGGCTCACGCCCCACACCAGCACCCCCCTGGCCCACCTGGTGAGCATGGGCTCGGTGGCGGAGGCCATGGACGCCGTGATCGCCGAGATCGGCCGCACCCACCCCGACCATCTGGCCTTCCACACCGCCGCCCAGGCCGCCGATTTCCAGCTGTCGGCCCCGCCGCGCCTGGTGGGCAACGGCTTCGCACTGGAGCGGTACCAGCTGTGCGCACAACCTGATCCCCTGCTGGGCTGGGCTGGCCGGGTGGCACCCGAGAAGGGACTGGAGGACGCGGCCCTGGTGGCGGCCAGGCTGGGGGTACCCCTAGCGGTGTGGGGCCTGCGGGAGGATCCGGCCTATGCCCGCCGGGTGGAGCGATCGGTGCCGCCCGGCACCCTGCAGTGGCGCGGATTTCTGCCCACAGAGCAGCTGCAGGCCGAGCTGGGCCGCTGTGCCGTGCTGCTGAACACGCCCAAGTGGAACGAGGCCTTCGGCAACGTGGTGGTGGAAGCCCTGGCCTGCGGCGTGCCGGTGGCGGCCTACGCCCGGGGTGGGCCCGGCGAGCTGGTGCAGGAGGGGCGCACCGGGGCACTGGCGCCGGCGGACGACCTCGACGGGCTGCTGGCGGCCGTGCAGAGGGCCCGGCTCGTGTCGCGCCAGGCCTGCCGTGCCTGGGTGGAGCAGCACTGCTCCAGCGCAGCCTTCGCCGCGCGCCTCGAGCAGTGGTTCGATGCCGTGCGTGAAAGCTGGGCTGAGCGCCGATAGGGTTCGAGCCCCCGTCCGTTTCCGATTCGGTCCTCCGTGCCGCCTGCAGCCCTCCCCTCCGGTCCCGCACCCAGTCGGTGGGTGTGGCTGGCCAGCCTGCTGCTCGGCCTGCTGTTGTTCGTCTGGCAGCTGGGCAGCACGGGTCTGGTGGATGAAACGCCGCCCCTGTTCGCCGCCTCGGCCCGGGGGATGGCCCAGACGGGCAACTGGCTGATTCCCTGGGTCAACGGTTTGCCCCGCTACGACAAGCCGCCGCTGGTGTACTGGGCCATGGGGCTGCTGTACGCCCTCCCCGGCCACGCCAGCTGGGATCCGCTGGGCACCTGGGCAGCCCGCCTGCCATCGGCACTTCCCTCGGTGGCGGTGATGCAGGCCCTGGTGCTCACCCTGCTGCGCTGGCCCCAGGCCCAGCGCCGCCCCGCCCTCACCGCCCTCAGCGCCGCCCTGGCCTTCGCCCTCTCGCCGCTGGTGCTGCTGTGGAGTCGGATTGCCGTGAGCGATGCCCTGTTCAGTGGCTGCTTGGCGATCAGCCTGCTGCTGTGCTGGAGCAGCTATGCCAGCGGCGGTCGGCGCTGGTGGGCGGGCTGGCTGCTGCTGGGCCTGGCCGTGCTCACCAAGGGGCCTGTGGCGGTGGTGCTGCTCAGCCTCACCCTGGTGGGCTTCGGCTGGCTGCAGAGGGACCTGGCCGGGCTGGCCCGCAGCCTCCGGCCCCTGCGCGGCGCTCTGGTGGCGGCGGCGGTGGCCACCCCCTGGTATGGCCTGGCCCTGCTGCAGGAGGGGGAGCCCTTCTGGCGCAGTTTCTTCGGCTATCACAACCTGCAGCGCTTCAGCAGCGTGGTGAACAACCACGCGGCGCCGTGGTGGTTCTTCGGTTTGATCCTGGTGCTGGCCAGCCTGCCGTCCACCCCGCTGCTGCTGCTGGGCCTGGTGCGGGGCCTGCGGGGCCGGCCCCTGGCACCGCAGCTGTCGCTGCAGCGCTTCGCCGCCTGCTGGCTGCTGGCGGTGCTGCTGTTTTTCACCGCAGCGGCCACGAAGCTGCCCAGCTACTGGCTGCCGGCCACGCCGGCGGCGGGCCTCTTGATTGCCCTGGCTGCCCAGCGGGGGGCGTGGCTTGCCTGGCGGCTGACGCTGCTGCTGGCTGCCCTGCTCGCTCTGGGGTTTGCCCTGGCGCCCCTGTGGGTGCCGGCGATCGTGACCCCGGAGATGCCCACCATGCCTGGGGAGTTGCTGGCCAGTGGCCGGCTGCCCCTGGCGGCGGCCTGCTTTGCCCTGGCCGCGGCACTCGGGCTGGCGGGCTGGCGACGGGGCAATCCCGCCGCCCTGGTGGCTGCCCAGCTGCCATTGGTGCTGTTCGTTCTCGTGGTGTTGCTGCCCCTGGCCCAGCTGGGAGATCGCCTGCGGGCCGAGCCGGTGCGCCGCATGGCCGCCAGCGCACAACAGTTGCAACGCCCCGCTGTGCCGTCCCATCTGGCAATGGTGGGACTGTTGAAGCCCTCCCTGCACTTCTACAGCGGCCAGGTGGTGGTGTACGAGGAGGCAGGCCCGCGGGGCGTGGTGAACCTCAGCGACCGCCTGGCGGCCGAGCGCCGGGTGGGGCAATCCCCGGCGCCGGCCGATGGCCGCAGCGAATTTCTGTTGGTGATCGATGCCGAGACAGCGGCCCAGTCCCACTGGCAGGGCCTGAACCCAGAACAGCTCGACCAGGCGGGCATCTACCGCCTCTGGCGCCTGGACCGGCGCCGCCTGGAGCAGCGGGCAGAAGCGCTGCGGGCCGCAGGCTGGCAGCCCGACTGGCGCCAACCCCGCCCCGAGCGTTACTGAGGCCGCCCGCCGGCGGCTGCCAGCGCCCCCAGCTGCTGGCGCCGGCAGAAGCTGCAGTGCCCCCAGCGGGCCATCTCACCGGCCGGTGCCGGGCTGCCGCAGCTGGGGCAACGGCCCATGCCGTGCACGTCGGCCCGGCTGGGGTGGCAGGCCCAGACCGCTTGCTCCTCCTCCAGGCCAGGGCGGGCCAGGGGGCCGGGATGGTACTGCTCCACCCGCAGGTCCCGCACCGGGAAGCCGGCAGCCCGCAGGGCGCCCAGCAGCTGGTGACGGTTGTACTGGAGAGCCTGCAGCCAGGGCCCCGGGGCTGCCCCCACCGTGAGCCGGGAGCCCTGCAGCCGCAGGGGCCGGCAGTGGGGGGCGAGCTGGGCACCGGCCAGGCTGGGCCAGCGCTGCCACAGGGCCGCCAGATTCCCCTGTTTGTGCCAGTCCTGCTCCAGGCTCTGCAGGCACTGCTGCAGGGGAACGGCGGGCGGCCTCTGGGCGGGCAACAGCAACGAGAGGTTGCCGATGCGGCGTGGCTCCGTCGGGGCGGGCTGGGGCGAATGGGCGGGCATCCTGGACCAGCCGATGCAGTGGCTGTTGCTGGTAGTGGTTAGCCTCCCAGCATCGCTCCGGTTTTCGCGTACCCGCTATCCACGATGGGCTTCTTCGAACGCATCTCCCGCCTGTTCCGCGCCAACGCCAACGCGGTGATCAGCAGCATGGAGGATCCGGCCAAGATCCTCGACCAGTCGGTGGAGGACATGCAGCGGGATCTGGTGAAGTTGCGCCAGGCGGTGGCCACCGCCATCGCCAGCCAGAAGCGGATCCAGAACCAGGCGGAACAGGCCGAAAGCCAGTCGAAAACCTGGTATGAGCGGGCCGAACTGGCTCTCAAGAAAGGGGAGGAGGACCTGGCCCGCGAGGCCCTCTCCCGCCGCAAGACCTACCAGGACACCGCCACGGCGCTGAACAACCAGTTCCAGAGCCAGTCCAGCCAGGTGGAGCAGCTCAAGAAGAGTCTGCTGCAGCTGGAGAGCAAGATCTCCGAGGCCAAGACCAAGAAGGACATGCTCAAGGCCCGCGCCCAGGCGGCCCAGGCCCAGGAGCAGCTGCAGAGCGCGGTGACCGGCCTCGGCACCGACAACGCCATGGCGGCGTTCGAGCGCATGGAGGAGAAGGTGCAGACCCTCGAAGCCCGCAGCCAGGCGGCGGCCGAGCTGGCCGGTGCAGACCTGGAGAGCCAGTTCGCCGCCCTCCAGAGCAGCGACGTGGACGATGAACTGGCGGCCCTGCGCAGCCGGATCGAAAACAACCAGCTCAACCCTGGCCAGGAGCCGATTGCCCTGCCCGCCGAGAACGGGCCGGCCCCCCAGCTGGAACCGGTGAAGGTGGCCGAGGTGGATGCCGAACTGGAAGAGCTGAAGCGCTCGATCGACAAGCTCTGAGGCCAGCCCCAGCGCCGAGCCCGCTCAATCCGCCTCCCTCCATACAATCCCCCCTTAGCGCTGTCACCACCGTGTCCGTCGCCCAGCTCACAGACGCCAACTTCGAGAGCGAGGTGCTTCTGGCCACCACGCCCGTGCTGGTGGATGTGTGGGCCGCCTGGTGCGGCCCCTGCCGCCTGATGGCGCCGCTGATGGACTGGGCTGCCAGCGTCTACGCCGGTCGGCTGGCGGTGGGCAAGCTGGAAGCCGACCCCAATCCCCAGAGCCGTGACCGGCTCAAGGTGCAGGGCCTGCCGGCCCTGGTGCTGTTCAAGCACGGCGAGGAGGTGGCCCGGCACGAGGGCGCGATGGCCCAGGCCCAGCTGCAGGCCTTCCTGGATGCCCATCTCTGACCGGCTGTCCCAGCTCGGTAACGGCGTTTTTGCCCGCAATGACCGCCGCAAGGGCGCCTATGGGAGCCGCGCCGCCGCGCTGGGCTCCGGATTAGCGCCGCTGCTGGACCTCTCTCTGGGATCCACCGATCTTCCGCCTCCGCCCGTGGCGATTGAGGCGATGGCAGCCCGGCTGTCCCATCCCGAAAGCGCGGCCTACTGCCTCCATGCCGCCACCGCGCCCCTGCGCTGCGCCGTGGCTGGCTGGGCCCGACGGCGCTTCGGCGTGGAGGTGGACGCGGAGACGGAGGTGCTGCTGCTGGTGGGCTCCCAGGAAGGCACGGCCCACCTGCCCCTGGCGGTGCTCAATCCCGGAGATGGGGCCCTGTTGCTCGATCCCTACTACCCCTCCCACATGGGTGGCCTGCGGCTGGCCTCGGCATCCCCCCACTTGCTGCGCCTTGAGGCGGCCGAGGGCTGGCAGCCGGATTTCGAGCGGATCACCCCAGCCCAGTGGCAGCAACTGCGGCTGATGGTGCTGGGCTTCCCCCACAACCCCACGGCCACCACCGGCCAGCAGACCTGGCTGGATGGGGCGGTGGCCAAGGCACTCCACTACGACATCGTGCTGGCCCACGACAATCCCTACGTGGACCTGGCCCTGGAGGGGGAGGCGCCGGCCCTGCTGCGCAATCCCGCCTGGCGGCAGTGCGGCATCGAATTCTTCTCGCTGTCCAAGAGCTGGTGCCTGGGGGGCTTCCGGCTGGCCTTCGCGATCGGGGCCGAATGGTTGATCACGGCCCTCCGCCAGCTCAAGGGGGTGGTGGACTTCAACCAGTCCCTCGCCCTGCAGGCCGGGGCGATCGCAGCCCTCGAGCAGGCGCCGGAGTGGCCAGACCAGTTGCGCCGGGTGTACCGCCGTCGCCGCGACACGATGGCTGCGGCCCTCGAACAGGTGGGCTGGCCCGTGCGGCGACCTTCGATGGCGCTCTACCTGTGGCTGCAGCTGCCGCCGCAGGCCCGCGCGATGGACTCGGAGAGCTTCTGCGCCGCCTTGCTGGACGCCACCGGAGTGGCCCTCACCCCTGGCAACGGCTTCGGTCCCGGTGGCGAGGGCTGGCTGCGGCTGGCACTGGTGCACCCCGAGTCGGAGCTGGAGGCCGGAGCGGAGCGGATCGGGCGGTGGCTGGCCCGTCTCTGAGCGGGCCGCCGCAGCCCGCCCTGGGCTGGCAGCGGCGGCACCTGCGCGTGTGTGCCAGCACCGAGATCGAGCTGGGGCGCTGGTTGCTGGCCCGGGAAGCTTCGGGACGGCCCCTGCCGGCGGAGGGCACCGCCCTGGCGGTGCGGGCGGGAATGCAGCGCTTTGGTCGGGGCCAGCAGGGGCGGCCGTGGCAATCGCCCCCGGGCGGACTCTGGCTGAGTGCCGCCTTTGCCTGGCCCTCCCAGCCCGGCACGGCGGCCCTGGGCCTGGCGGTGGCCGTGGGCCTGGCGTTGCAGCTGGAACAGCTGGGGCTGCGGCCCTGCATCAAGTGGCCCAACGATCTGCTGCTGGATGGGAACAAGCTGGCCGGGCTGCTGCCGCGGCTGCGCTACCGGGGTGCCCGGGTGCGCTGGGCCCAGCTGGGCATCGGCCTGAATGGGCTGAACCGGGTGCCGCCGGGGGCGATCAGCCTGGCGGCGGCCCTGGGGCGGGCCTGGCACCCCCAGGCCGTCCCCCATCGCCTGGAACCTCGGGTGCTGGCGGCCCTGGACTGGGGGATGGCCTGGGCCGCGGAGCCGGAGGCCGTCCGTGGTCTGGCCGATGCCCGCCTCTGGCGACCGAGCCAGGGAATTGAGCATGACGGCCGCCGCTGGTGGGTGGAGGGGGTTGAGCTGGATGGCCGGCTGCGGCTGCACAGCGGTGCCCTGCGGACGCGGCTGCTCCGCCGCTTCTGAGGCGCACGGCGGAAACCGGTTCAGTTGGTTTTTATACTTCCGCGTAACAGGCCAGGCCGGCCCCAGCTGCCTGCCCAGGTCTTGACCAAGGCAAATCTTCTCCAGGCAGGCCATCTCCAGGCTTTTCTCCAGGCCAGCCCGTCCCCGAAGCGTCCACCCCAGCTCATTCACCTGCTTCATCGACAGCTTTTTCGACCGCAGCGGTCGATCGTTTTCCTCCCCCGCCCGCCCTTCCTTTTCGGTTCCCGAGTGGCCCCCCGTCCCGTCCGTCCGTCGATGCCAGGCATTTCCCTGGCGATTGTGGCTTCTCTTGTGGCCGCCCTGCCCGGCATAGCCGGGTTGGATTCGCTCGAACAGCCCACCCCTGCCCCCGCGCCAACGCCACCACCTCCGGCCCTGGAGGCGGTGCCCCTGCGGCCAGCACCTGCGGCGGTGGAGCCGCAACCGATCCCTCCGGCAGCACCGCTGGCGCGCCCGGCCCAGCCCGTTTCGCCCGCACCGCTGCGCTTCGACCAGTCACTCGACGATTTGGTGCGTCAGGGGGTTGTCAGCCCCGCCGAGCGGGAGCGGATCCGCACCGGTGCCACCACCACGACCCGCCAGTCACCAGCCCACCAGCAGGCCTGCCGCAGTGGTGCGCTCTCGGAGCAGGAGTGCAGCTCCGGAGTGGTGGTGCGCTGGCGCGGCACCAGTGATGGCAACGCCCCCCAGCTGCTGCAGCAGGGGGAATCCCAAGCCCCCATGCCCTCGGCCGGGGAACTGGCGGCGATGGGCTTCGGTGAGGCCGGAGCCCAGCCCCTCACCACCCCTCTCACCGTGCCGGTCTCGGCCCTGATGGCCGGGGTGGACGGCAATTTCAGCCTCTCCAGTGTGTTTTCCCTCACCCCCCGCCCGGCACCGGTGGCGGGCAATGGCAACCGGCGGCTGCTGTTGCCGTTGGTCGGGCCCGCCGCACTTTCCAGTGGTTTCGGCTACCGGCTGCACCCCGTGCTGGGCAGCTGGTTGATGCATGCGGGCAAGGATTTTGCCGCCCCTGAAGGGACTCCGGTGGTGGCTGCCCTCGGCGGCCGGGTGGTGAGCAGCGGCATGGCCGGCGGCTACGGCCTCACCATTGAGGTCGAACATGACAACCCCAAACGCCGCACCCTCTATGCCCACCTCAGCGAACTGTTCGTCAAACCCGGCGACCGGGTTCGGCAGGGCGAGGTGATCGGCCGCGTGGGCAACACCGGCCTGAGCACCGGCCCCCATCTCCACTTCGAGCTGCGGCTGCCCCAGGATGGTGGCTGGGTGGCGGTGGATCCGGGTGATCTCGATCCGGGCCCGGCCGGTATCGGGCTCGGCAACGATGCCATTGCCCTGTTGATGGGTCAATTGCTGCAGCGGCTGGAGCGTCCCCAGGCGCAGGCCCAGGCTCCGGTCCTTCCCGGAACCGCAGCGGGGCCTGTCAGCGCGCCTCCCGACTGATCATCCGTCCGTCGCGGAACTGCACCACCTGCTCGGCCCGGGCGGCCACTTCGTTTTCATGGGTCACCATCACCAGGGTGATGCCACTGCGGTGCAATTCGTCGAAGATCTCCAGCACTTCTTCGGTGGTGCGGGAATCGAGGGCGCCGGTGGGCTCATCGGCCAGCAGCATGGCGGGGTGGTTGATGATCGCCCGGGCGATGGCCACCCGCTGCTGCTGGCCGCCGGAGAGCTGGTTGGGTTTGTTGGAGAGGCGCTGGCCGAGCCCCACCCGCACCAGGGCCTCCTGGGCCCGCTGCCGCCGCTCCGCTGCCGGCACGCCCGCATACACCATCGGCAGCATCACGTTCTCCATCGCCGTGAGCTGCGGCAGCAGATGGAATTGCTGGAACACAAAGCCCAGCTGCTGGTTGCGCAGGTCGGCCAGGGCGTCGTCGTCGAGCGATTCCACCGGCACGCCATTGAGCCGGTAGCTGCCTCCCGTGGGCCGATCGAGACAGCCGAGGATGTTCATGGCGGTGCTCTTGCCCGAGCCGGAGGCACCCATCACCGCCAGGTAGTCGCCCGCCTGGACGGTGAGGTTGAGGCCGTCGAGCGCCCGCACCTCGGCGTCGCCGCTGCCGTACACCTTCTCCACACCGATCAGCTCGGCCACCGGTGGGGCCCCAGCTGCCATCAACCCAGGGCCAGCTGCAGCATCGGTGTGCCCACCACGGTCTGGCTGGCCCAGGTGAACAGGGGACTGGAGAGGATGCCCCCCACGGCGGTGACGATCACACAGCCCACCAGGGCGGCGCGCAGGGAGGGCAGACCGGGCAGGCTCCAGCTGATCGCCGGATAGGCCTTCACCACGTCGGAAGCTTCCTGGGGTTCCTTCACCACCATCATCTTGATCACGGAGATGTAGTAGTAGATCGACACCACGGAGGTGACCAGGCCCACCACCACCAACAGGTACTGGCCGTCGGCCCAGCCGGCGAAGAACAGGTAGATCTTGCCGAAGAAGCCCAGCATCGGCGGAATGCCACCCAGCGAAAGCAGGCAGAGGCTGAGCCCCAGGGTGATCAGGGGATCCTTCTGGTAGAGACCGGCGTAATCGCTGATGCGGTCGCTGCCGGTGCGCAGGGAGAAGAGAATGATGCAGGCGAAGGCTCCCAGGTTCATGAACAGGTAGGCCGCCATGTAGAGCACCATGGCGGCGTAGCCGTCCTCGGTGCCGCACACCAGGCCGATCATCACAAAGCCGGCCTGGCCGATGGAGCTGTAGGCCAGCATCCGCTTCATCGAGGTCTGGGCCAGGGCCACCACGTTGCCGAGCACCATGCTGAGCACAGCCAGCACCGTGAACAGCAGCTTCCACTGGGTGTCGAACGTGTCGAAGCAGCCCACCAGGATGCGCAGGGCCAGGGCAAAACCGGCCGCCTTCGAGCCCACCGAGAGGAAGGCCACCACCGGGGTGGGGGAGCCCTCGTAGACGTCAGGGGTCCACTGGTGGAAGGGCACCGCCGCGATCTTGAAGGCCACCGTGGCCAGCACGAACACCAGGGCCAGGGCGGCAATCGGGCTGGCGCTGGTCTGCAGGGCGGTGCCCACCGCATCGAGACTCGTGGAACCCCCTGTGAGTCCGTAGAGCAGGGAGGCGCCGTAGAGGAACACGGCCGCGGCGGCGGAGCCCACCAGCAGATATTTCAGGGCCGCCTCGGAACTGCGGGCGTCACGCTTCATGTAGCCCGACAGCAGATAGCTGGCCACCGAGAGGGTTTCCAGCGACACGAAGATGCTCACCAGGTCGGTGGAGCCGCAGAGGAACATCGCCCCGAGGGTGGCCGCCAGCAGGATGGCGGCGTATTCCCCCACCGGCGTGCCGCTCTGCTCCACATAGCGCCAGCTGAGCATCAGGGTGATCAGGGTGGAGGCGGCCACCACCGCGCGGAAGGCGATGGCCAGGTTGTCGGCCAGGAAACTGCCCAGGAAGGAGGGCTGCAGATCGGGGCTGTTCCACTGCAGGGCCAGGAGCACCAGGGCGGTGCCCAGACCGGCGTAGCTGAACGGGGGTACCCAGCGGCTGGCGGCCTTCTCGCCGGCCAGGTCCACCAGCAGGCAGGCCAGCAAGGCCAGCAGCACCGCTGCTTCCGGCGCAATTGTGCCGGCGTTGAGCTGGCTGGCCAGGCTGGCCACGCCCGCACCGCTGCCAATGGCGTCAGCCGCGGGGTTGACCGCGGTGAGCAGGGCACCAGGCAGGAACATCACGGCGGCTCTCGAGCCAGGTTTGCTGGGGGTGACTGTAGCCGCGTTGTTCCCACCCCCTGGACAGCCGGTGCGATAAAGAGGGAAGCGGTCGTCCACCTGCCTGTGGGTCACACCCTGGTCATTGTCGAGAGCCCCACCAAGGCCCGCACCATCCGCGGCTTCCTGCCCAAGGATTTCCGGGTGGAGGCGTCCATGGGGCATGTGCGCGACCTGCCCAACAACGCCAGTGAGATCCCCGCCGCCCACAAGGGCGAGAAGTGGGCCAACCTGGGCGTGAACACCGCCAACAACTTCGAACCCCTCTACGTGGTGCCGAAGGACAAGAAAAAGGTGGTGAAGGAACTCAAGGACGCCCTCAAGGGCGCCGACCAGCTGCTGCTGGCCACGGACGAGGACCGGGAGGGGGAATCGATCAGCTGGCACCTGCTGCAGCTGCTCAGCCCCAAGGTGCCGGTGAAGCGGATGGTGTTTCACGAGATCACCAAGGAGGCGATCGGCCGCGCCCTGGAGCAGACCCGCGAGCTCGACATGGAGCTGGTGCACGCCCAGGAAACCCGCCGGATCCTCGATCGGCTGGTGGGCTACACGCTCTCGCCCCTGCTGTGGAAGAAGGTGGCCTGGGGGCTGAGCGCCGGCCGCGTGCAGTCGGTGGCGGTGCGCCTGCTCGTGCAGCGCGAGCGGGCCCGCCGCGCCTTCCGCAGCGGCAGCTACTGGGACCTCAAGGCCCGGCTGGAGCAGGCCGGCAGCGGCTTTGAGGCCAAGCTCAGCCAGCTGGGTGGCGTGAAGATCGCCGGCGGCAGTGATTTCGATGAGAGCACCGGCGCCCTCAAGGCCGGCAGCAAGGTGCGCCTGCTCACCGAGGCCGAGGCGCGCCAGCTCCGGGAAGCCGTGCTGTCCGCCCCCTGGCGGGTGGCGGCGGTTGAAGAGAAGCCCACGGTGCGCAAGCCGGTGGCCCCCTTCACCACCAGCACCCTGCAGCAGGAGGCCAACCGCAAGCTGCGGCTCTCGGCCCGGGAAACCATGCGCACGGCCCAGGGGCTGTACGAGCGCGGTTTCATCACCTATATGCGCACCGACTCGGTGCACCTCAGCGAGCAGGCGATCAGCGCCGCCCGCAGCTGCGTGGGGGCCAAATACGGGCAGGACTACCTCAGCCCCAGCCCGCGCCAGTTCTCCACCAAGGCCCGCAACGCCCAGGAGGCCCACGAGGCGATCCGACCCGCCGGCGAGAGCTTCCGCGACCCCTCGGCCACCGGCCTCGACGGCCGTGATCTGGCCCTCTACGAGTTGATCTGGAAGCGCACGGTTGCGTCCCAGATGGCCGACGCCAAGCTCACCATGCTGGCGGTGGACCTGGAGGTGGACGGCGGTGAGCTGGGGGTGGCCAGCTTCCGTGCCAGCGGTAAGCGCATCGACTTTCCCGGCTTCTTCCGCGCCTACGTGGAGGGCTCCGACGACCCTGACGCAGCCCTGGAGGGCCAGGAGGTGCTGTTGCCCTCCCTCAGGCAGGGCGACAAGCCTGCCTGCAAAGCAGTGGAGGCCCTCGGACACCAGACCCAGCCACCGGCCCGCTACAGCGAGGCGGCCCTGGTAAAGATGCTGGAGAAGGAGGGCATCGGCCGTCCCTCCACCTACGCCTCGATCATCGGCACAATCGTCGACCGCGGCTACGCCACCCTGGCCAACAACGCCCTCACGCCGAGCTTCACGGCCTTTGCGGTAACGGCCCTGCTGGAGGAGCACTTCCCCGACCTGGTGGACACCAGCTTCACGGCCCGGATGGAGAACACCCTCGACGAGATCTCCCACGGTCAGGTGCAGTGGCTGCCCTACCTGGAGAGCTTCTACCGGGGCGAAAAGGGTCTGGAAACCCAGGTGCAACAGCGGGAGGGCGACATCGATCCGGGAGTGTCCCGCACCGTGGAACTGGAGGGGCTGCCCTGTGTGGTGCGCATCGGCCGCTTCGGCGCCTACCTGGAAACCAAGCGGGTGGCCGACGACGGCAGCGAGGAACTGCTCAAGGCCACCCTGCCCCAGGAGATCACTCCAGCCGACCTGGACGCCGATAAGGCCGAGCTGATCCTCCGGCAGAAGTCGGAGGGCCCTGAAGCGCTCGGGGAGGACCCCGAGACCGGCGAGCTGATCTACCTGCTCTTCGGCCAGTACGGCCCGTATCTGCAGCGGGGCCAGGTGAGCGAGGAGAACCCCAAGCCCAAGCGGGCTTCCCTGCCCAAGGGCGTCAAGCCCGAGGAACTCACCCTGGAGGACGCCCTGGGCCTGCTGCGTCTGCCCCGCCAGCTGGGAGAGCACCCTGACGGGGGCAAGATCGAGGCCGGCCTGGGTCGCTTCGGCCCCTACGTGGTGCACCACAAGGGCAAGGGCGAGAAGGACTACCGCTCCCTCAAGGCGGAGGACGAGGTGCTGGCGGTGGGCCTCAGCCGCGCCCTGGAGCTGCTGGCCATGCCCAAGAAGGGCCGCGGTGGCCGCACAGCGCTGAAGGATCTGGGCACCCCCGAGGGCGGTGACGAGGCGATCCAGCTGTTCGACGGTCCCTACGGCCTCTATGTGAAGCAGGGCAAGGTGAACGCGTCGCTGCCGGAAGGCACCACCGCCGACACCATCACCCTGGAGCAGGCCGTGGAGCTGCTGGCCGCCAAGGCCGCCTCCGGCAAGGCCAAGGGCCGCAGGGGCGCTGCCAACAGCAGCACGGCCAAGGCAAGCCCTGCTAAGGCAAGCCCTGCTAAGGCCAGCACGGCCAAGGCGGGTGCGGCCAAGTCAGCCGCCGCCAAACCCGCGGCTCGCAAGGCCCCTACCACCACCAAGTCCGGTCGTCTGCGCGCCAGCGCTGTGCGGGTGATCAAGGCCGCCGACAGCTGATGGCCCCCCTCCTTCCCGTGCGTGCCGGTGTGGCCCTGGTGCTGGCCCTGCCCCTGGCGGCCTGCAGTGGCACACCGATTGGTGAGCGGCTGGGCGAGAGCTTTCCCCAGCCTCCCTCTGGGGACACCGCAGCCGCTCCCAGGCCGGCTCCCGCTGCCGGCGCCGCTGGGGAGGGTGCTGCTGGGGGCACTGCTCGAGGCACTGCGGCACCGGCGACGGGCCCCCAGCCCGCCGCCGGTCCGGCGCCGACAGCCCCGGTGGTGCCGGCCCAACGGCCGGCGACCCTGCCGCCGGCGCCCTATCGCCTGGTGTTGCGCCTGCCTGCCGCCGACCCTGCCGCCCCCGCCGAGGCGGTGACGGAAGCCCTGCGGGCAGCGGGCCTGAGCTTTGAGGTGGAGACCATCGAGCGGATGCCCGCCGCCGTCGCGCCCGCCCAGCCGCCGGTTGCCACGCCGGCACCGGCGGTCGCCCCGGCCGCACCGGCCGCCCAGCCGGCGCCGGCGCCCCGCTGATGGCGCCGCCATCCATCCCCCGCCGCCGCGGCGGTGAACTCAGCCCTCGCCAGACGCGCCAGCTGATGGACACCGCCTATCTGGCCGCCGCCACCGGCCTGCTCTGGGTGGCGCTGTACTACCTGCCGGTGGGCAGCCCCCTGTTTCGCCTGGCCCTGCCCCTCCCCCTGGCCCTGCTCCAACTGCGCCACGGCTGGCGCTGCGCCTGGGAGGGGATGGTGGTCACAGCCCTGCTGCTCACGGTGTTGATGGGGCCGATCCGCGGTCCCCTCGTGGTGTTCCCCTATGGCTTGCTGGCCCTCTGGCTGGGCTGGTGCTGGCGCCGCCGCTGCAGCTGGTGGCTCAGCTGGGGTATCGGCAGCGTGATCGGTGCCCTGGGTTTCCTGGTGCGGGTGGCCGTGCTCTCGCTGATGGTGGGAGAAAACCTCTGGGTGGTGATCACCACGGCCGCCGCCGGGCTGCTGGAACGGCTGGCCGGGCTGGTGGGCCTGGCCGCGGCCGTGGAGCTGGGTCAGGTGCAGGTGGCGGCCGTTGTGCTGGTGTGGTTCCAGAACCTGATCGTGGTGTTGGCCCTGCATGCCGTGGCCTACTGGATCTTCCCCCGCCTCAAGGCGCCGATCAGCGAGCCGCCGCCGCTGCTGCGGGCGCTGGTGGCGGTGGATCCGCTCTGATCCGGATGGCCGGGGTGATGGCCACGGTTGGCACAGTGGATCCCATCGCCTGGCAGAGCAGTCGGCTGCTGCTGCTGTTGGCCGCCACCGACACGGCCGCCGTGCCTGGCATCTCTGCCGCTGGCGCCACCCCGGCGTCCCGCCGGGCCACCGCCGCCGCCGATGCCGAGCTGTTGCTGGCCGGCCCGGGGGCCCGGCGACCCCATGCCCTGCCCCCCTTGCCCGCGGGGGTGAGTCCGGCCCTGATCAGCCATGTGGTGCTGCGCCAGCTGGGCTGGCTGGAGCGGGTGCTGGTGGTGGATCTGGGCTGTGCCGTGGCACCGGCGGTGCCCCACCTGCGCCTGCCCGCCCTGGAGGGCGGCGGGCCTGCCCGCTGCCTCAGCTCGGGGCGGGCCATGACTGATGCCCGGGTGGAGGCCCTGCTGCGCCGCGGCCAGTCCTGGGGCCAGCGGTGTGATCCGGCCCTACCGCTGGTGCTGGCTGAATGCGTGCCAGGCGGCACCACCACCGCCCTGGCCGTGCTGCGCGGCCTCGGCCTGCCCGCCGACGGCCTGGTGAGCGGCAGCCTCCGGGAGAGTGCCCATGGTCTCAAGGCAGACCTGGTGGGCCGGGGGTTGGCGGCGGCGGCCCTGCCGGCCGGCGGCGGCTCGGCCCGGCAGGTGCTGGCTGCCGTGGGGGATCCGATGCAGGTGCTGGCGGCCGGGATTGTGCTCGCTGCGGCGGCGCGGGGAGTGCCCCTGCTGCTGGCGGGGGGCAGCCAGATGGCTGCGGTGCTGGCCCTGGCCCTGGCCCTGGCGCCGGCCGCCGAGCGGCCCGGGCTGGCCGCCCGGGTACGGATCGCCACCACGGCCTGGGTGGTGCAGGAGGCCGGCAGTGATCTGGAGCGGCTGCTCGCCCTGATCGGCAGCCGCTGGCAGGTGCGGCCCCGGCTGGAGGTGGCCGGCCTGCGGTTCGACCGCTGCCTCAGCCCGGCACTGCGCGACTACGAGCGCGGTTATGTCAAGGAGGGGGTCGGGGCGGGGGGGCTGGCCTGGCTCTGGCAGCGCTGCGGCCGGGATGCGGAGCAGCTGGCCCAGGCCTGTGACCGGGCCTGCCAGCTGCTCCAGGCGGAAGCCCGGACCGACCCGGGGCCGGTGCCTAGGGTCGCTGGATGATCCGCTCCGCTCCCCCTCTGCGCCGGCGCCAGTTGCTGCAGCTGGGCGTGGGTGCCTCCGCCCTGTTGGCGGGCTGTCGGGCCCCAGCTGGGGCCCAGCTGCGCTACGTGGGCGGCGAAGTTCCCTCCGCGTGGCTGCGCCAGCTGCCCTCCCCCTGGCGGGGCCGCGACCTGGTGGATTCCGCCGCCCTGCTGGTGCAGCTGCAGGAGCCGGGCCCACCCCCCACCGATCTGGTGAGCCTGGGCGATGGCTGGGCCACCAGCCTGCCCACGAGCCGCTGGCGGCCCCTGCAAGCCCCGGCGCTGCTGGGACGACTGGCTCCCTGGGCACTGCCGATCAGCCGTCTGTTCGCTCCGGCGAATGCGCCGGCCCTGGCCTTCCCCTGGGCCTTCAGCCCCTGGGTGCTGGTGCTGCGCTCGCGACCGGCGCTGGCCGCTCGCAGCGCGGAGGGCTGGGATCTGCTGCTGGACCCCAGCCTGAAGGGCAAGCTGGTGCTGCCCTCCAGCCCCAGGCTGTGCATGGAGCTGATGGGGCGAAGTTTCGATCGCATTAAAGCCCTGCGCAGCCAGGCCCTGGCCTATGACGACCGCGATGGCCTCAACCTGCTGCTGAGCGGGGAGGCGGAGGCAGCCGTGGCGCCCCTGCGCCGCCTGATTCCCCTGCTGCGCCGGGATCAGCGTCTCCAGGTGGTGTTCCCCGCCAGCGGCGCGCCCCTGAGCTGGCAGTTGCTGCTCAGACCTGCGGGCGCCACGGCGGACCTGCCCTCCGCCTGGATCACCGCCGCCATGGAGCCTCCCTTGCTGGGCACCCTGCTGCAGGCCGGCTGGGTGCCACCCCTGCCCGATGCCCTGCTTGAGCCCTTGGTGCGGCTCTTTCCCGAACCCCTGGCCGCCTTGCTGCTGCCCGGCCAGGAGGTGTTGGAGCGCTGCTGGAGTCTGCCGCCCCTCACCACGCCCCAGCGCCTGGCCCTGCAGACGGTCTGGGATGCCAGCGGTCTGCCGAACTAGCCCCACAGCCGCCGTCGCGGTGCGGCGGCCAGGCGACGGTGGGTGTCGGCCAGCAGGTGGGGGATCGGCAGCTGGAGCGGGCAGCGGGGCAGGCAGGCACCGCAGCTGCCGCAGGCCTCGGCGTTCAGCTCCTCCCACCAGTGGCCCGCCCGGCCGATCAGGTTGTATCGCTCCGCCGCGAACCCGCCCATGCCGTGCCCCACGGCCAGGTTGCGCAGGCGCAGCAGCTCGGGGATCGGCACTCCGTTGGGGCAGGGCAGACAGGCGCGGCACTGGCCGCAGCGCTCGACCCCCAGCCGCTCGCGCCCTGCGGTCGTCAGCCGTTCGAGACTGGCGCGGTGCTCGGGGCTGAGCCAGCTGGGCTGCTGCCGGTTCGCTGGGCTGGTGTGGCCGCACCCGTGGTGGGCCGCCGAGGGACCGGCGAGGGCGGAGGCCCAGGCCAGATCCCCTGGCTGCTCGGCCCCCAGGCTCAGGGTGGAGATCCCCTGATCCAGCAGGAAGCGGTAGGCCAGCTCCAGGGGATGGAACGGGGCGCAGTCGGCCAGCAGCTCGGGGGGCGGGTCGTAGAGGCGGCCGCCCTTGTCGGCCGGGGAGATGGCCAGCACGCCGATTCCGCCCGCCAGGGCGGCGCGGGCCAGGGGCAGGCGGGTCTGGTCGAACAGGTGCAAGTGCAGGCTGCAGGCCGTGAAGCGGCCCGTGGCCAGGGCGGCCTCGATCAGCTCCAGGCTGCCGTGGCTGCTGAAGCCCACCTGGCCCACCAGACCCTCCCCCAGGGCCCAGGCCAGCAGGTCGGCGCCGGGGCCGTTGCTGGCCCATTCCAGGTGCTCGGGCCGGTTGAGGCCATGCACCGCCAGGGTGGTGAGCCGGGCCACGCCGAGCCGGGCCAGGATCGCCCTCAGCTGCTCCTGGGCCGTGGGAAGGTCGGGGCCAGGCAGCAGCTTGCTGGTGATCCGCCAGCCGCCTGCGGGCTCCAGGTCCTCCTGGGCGAGGCTGGCCAGGGCCTGGCCCAGGAAGCTCTCGGCGGGGCCATAGGCGGGAGCCGTTTCCAGATGGTTGATGCCTGCCGCCAGGGCGGCGCGCAGCACGCGCTCCATCTGGTGCGGACTGCCCAGGGCCCGCATCGTGCCCAGGCTGAAGGCCGACACCGGCGGGCCGGCGCCGAACGGGCGATCAAGCCGGGGGTTCACTGGGGCTGTCCCCCGGGGGCTCGGGCTCGGGCTGGGCTTTGCCGAGGTGGCGCACCAGCTCCGCCGGGCTCACCGAATCAAGAAAACGGCGGAAGTCGGCGGCGTCCTCGGCGTCGGCCTCGGCATCCACCGGCATGGAGGCATCGGACACCACCTCTTCCAGCATCCAGATCGTGCTGCCGGTGCGCACGGCCAGGGCGATGGCGTCGCTGGGGCGGGCATCGAGCTCCACGCCGGGCCTGCCCTCACCCCGGCTGAGTTTGAGCACGGCCCGGAAGGTGCTCTCCTCGATCGCATGGATGATCACGCGGTCGAGGTGGAGATCGCCCGCCTCCAGCAGGGCCACCATCAGATCGTGGCTGAGGGGCCGGGGCGGAGTCTCAGCACCCAGGCCGGCCAGAATGTTTTGGGCCTGGCCCTGGTCGATCCAGATGGGCACCTGCCGCCGGCTGGCCGGATCGCGCAGCAGCACGATCGGACTGCGGCTGGCCGCATCGAGGGCGATGCCGGCAACGCGCATTTCCACCATGGTGTGGCGAAGCCCTTTGCCCGATTATGGCCAGAGCCAAGGGCTGCTGAACCGATCGGAGGAGTGGATGTTCACCGGGTTGGTACGGGCCATCGGCACGATCGAGCCTGCGGCCGGCGGGGTGCGGCTGCGCTGGGCGGGCCACAGCTGGGGGCCGGCGCACGTGACCCTGGGCGAAAGCGTGGCGGTGGACGGGGTGTGCCTCACCGTGGCGGATGTGTTGGCCGATGGCTTCCGCGCTGACGTGAGTGGCGAAACCCTCGCTCGCAGCACCCTGGCGGCCAAGGCCCGGCACCGCGCTGCCGTGAATCTCGAGCCGGCCCTGCGGCTCGCCGACCGGCTTGGCGGCCATCTGGTGAGCGGCCACGTGGATGGGCAGGGGGAGGTGGGGGCGGCAGTCCGCGATGGCGAGAGCTGGCGCCTGGAGCTGGCCTGGAGCGATGCCGCCTACGGGCGCTACGTGTGCGAGAAGGCCAGCATCGCCGTGGATGGCATCAGCCTCACGGTGGCCGGTTGCACGGCCGATGGCAGTCGCTTCTGGATCGCCGTGATCCCCCATACCTGGGCGGAAACCACCCTGCATCGGCTGCGGCCCGGCGATGCGGTGAACCTTGAGGCCGACCTGCTCGCCAAGTACACCGAGCGGCTGCTGGCCAGCGGCCCTGGCTCACCGGCGAAAGCCCCGGTGGCGGCGCCCCTCGACCGTTCCTGGTTGGCCGAACACGGATGGTCTGACTAGGGTTCGATCAGCGATGGAAACGGTCTGTGGCCAGGGCATCGAGGACATCGAGCCTGCGCTCCTTCACGCTGTTTGAAGGCGTGCTCATGCTGGTTCTGGGGATGCTGGCCCTGATCTTTCCGGTGCTGGCCTCGGTGTGGGCCACGGCCATGGTGGCGGTGGCCTTCCTGGTGGGCGGCCTTGTGGGCTGGATCAACAACCTGATGCGGGCCCGGCTGCTGGGCCGATGGCTGGTGTTCTGGCGGCTGGTGGTGTCCACCCTGTTCCTGGTGGCCGGCACCAGCATGATTCAGCAGCTGGGCTCGGGGCTGGCTGGAGCAAGCCTGCCCGTGGCGGGCCTGGCCCTGGCCATTGGCATGGTCTTCGTGCTGGAGGGGCTGGTGGCCCTGGGGGTGTCGCTGACCCACCGCCAGGTTCGCGGCTGGGGCTGGGGGCTGCTCAACGGCCTGGTGACCCTGGTGCTGGGAGTGGTGATCCTGGGCATGGGCAAGGCAGGGCTGCTCAGTGTGATCGGCATCCTGGTGGGCGTGAGTTTTCTGTTCAGTGGCATCGATCTGCTCAGCTTCAGCGCCAGCTTTCACGACGATTGAGCGGCAGCCCCCAGCTCACTCCCCCGCCGGCTCGGTCTGGTGGTCGTCCAGGGGCAGGAGCCAGATCGACCCGGTTTCCGGATGCAGCTCGATGCGGAACTCCTGGCCGGGTTCCAGGCCCATTTTCTTGGTGTAGGCACTGCCGATCAGCAGGTTGCCGTTGCCATGCACCCGGGTGCGGAATTCGGCCTGGCGGCCCTTGATGCCCGGGTGTGGTGCCACCGCCGAGGAGGGCAGGGCGTAGCCCTTGGCCGCCACCAGAGCCCGATAAAAGCTCTTGCGCAAGACCCGGCCACTGGGGCCCACGTAACCGCAGGCCCGGGCAATCTGTTCCTCCGGGCGATTGCTCAGGGCTCGGGCCCTGTCCAGCAGGGCCTTGCCTTCCAGCATTTCAGCCTGTGCCGGACCGTTGCCTGAGGCCATGGTCGAGGGTTCCGCAGTGCGTGCCTGGCCGAATTGTGCCCATTGCGCCGGGTGATCGGCAAGCGACTTGGGCATAGGGCCTCGATCATGCAGAGAATCACACACAGATGGAAGGCCCCGAGAGCCTCCCGCTTCCATTGATGGAAGGGGCTAGAAGGGCACCAGATTGGGCCACAATCCAAGTGGTGCCAGGGCAGCGTCCCGCCCGATTCAATTGGGAGTGCGGGGGTGGTTAGAGCAGGTAGATGATCCCGTAGAGCACCACCCAGATGCCGTCCACGAAATGCCAGTAGAGCTCTGCAGCCTCCAGACCGAAGTGGCGTTCGGCGGTGATGACCCCGCCGGGCCGGGTCTGCAGGGCCACGATGCCGATGCAGATGGCCCCCAGGGTCACGTGCAGGCCGTGGAAGCCGGTTAGCGCATAGAACGTGCTGGCGAACAGGTTGTCGGTGAGCCCGAAAGGAAGGGTGAAGTACTCCACCATCTGGCCGCCGAGGAAGGCCACACCGAGCGCCATGGTGAGCAGCAGCCAGTTGCGGGCTGCAGCCAGGTGGTTCGCCCGACACTCCTTGCCGGCTCGATGGAAGGTGAAACTGCTGATGAGCAGCAGCACGGTGTTGATCGTGGGAAGCACCAGCTCGAGTTCATAGCTGCTGCCCTCCGGCAAGGGATTCACCGCCTTGAAGGTGAGGTAGGCGGCGAAGAAGCCGGCGAAGGTCATGCCGTCGGCCACCAGGAAGGTGGCCAAGCCGAACATGCGCAGATCGGGGTGGTGGTGGTCGGTCGCTGGGGCCACGGTGGTGGCGCTGGCCGGTGCCGGGGTGGTACTGGTCATCGGACGATCTCCAGGCGCGCGGTGGGGGGCTGTTCGGTCGCCTTGCCATAGCCATAGGGCTCGGTCACCAGCGGAGCCTCGCCATGCCAGTTCTCCACCGGGGGAGGCGAACTGGTGAGCCACTCGGGGGTGAGGGCATTCCAGGGGTTGTCGCCTGCCTCCTTGCCGTTGATGGCCGTGACCACCACGTTGATCAGCAGCGGCAGGGTGCTGATCGCCATGATCAGAGCTCCCACGCTACTCACCTGGTTGAGGGTGGTGAAGGTGGGATCGTATTCCGCTACGCGGCGGGGCATGCCGTTGAGGCCCAGCCAGTGCTGGGGCAGGAAGCAGAGATTGAAACCGATGAAGGTGAGCAGGAAGTGCAACCGGCCCAGGTCTTCATTCAGGAGTCTGCCGGTGAATTTCGGATACCAGTGGTAGAGGGAGGCGAAGATCACGAACACCGTCCCCCCATACACGATGTAGTGGAAGTGGCCCACCACGTAGTAGGTGTCGTGCACATGAATGTCGAAGGGAACCTGGGCCAGCGTGATGCCGGTGATGCCACCGAACACGAAGTTGAGGATGAAGCCGCAGGAGAACAGCATGGCTGAATTGAGGGCGATCTTGCCGCCCCACAGGGTGGCCAGCCAGTTGAAGAACTTGATGCCGGTTGGCACTGCGATGAACGAGGTGGCGATTGTGAAGAACAGTCGCATCCAGGGGGGCGTGCCGCTGGTGAACATGTGGTGGGCCCACACGATCAGGCCAAGAAACACAATGCCCATGATCGAATACACCATCGTGGTGTAGCCGAACAGGGGCTTGCGGGAGTGCACCGGCAGGATCTCGCTCACCAGGCCGAAGGCCGGCAGCACCATGATGTACACCGCAGGGTGGGAATAGAACCAGAACAGGTGCTGGTACACCACCACGTTGCCGCCCAGGGCGGGGTTGAAGAAGCCGGTGTGGGCGATGATGTCGAAGCTCAGCAGAATCAGCACTCCCGCCAGCACGGGGGTGGACAGCACCACCAGCAGGCTGGTGCCGAGCATCGCCCAGCAGTACATGGGCAGTTGCATGAGCTTCAGGCCGGGGCGGCGCAGTTTGAGCACCGTGGCGATGAAGTTCACCGCTCCGAAGATCGAACTTCCCCCCAGCAGCAGCACGCTGAGGATCCACACCACCTGGCCAGCAGCCGGAGTGGTGAGGCTCAGGGGTGGATAGGCGGTCCAGCCCGACTGGGCTGCAGCACCGGCCAGAAAATAGCTGCTGATCAGCAGCAGCCCGGCGGGGGGGATCATCCAGAAGGCCACTGCGTTGAGCCGGGGAAACGCCATGTCCCGGGCGCCGACGTAGAAGGGAATCAGGTAGTTGCCGAATCCACCGTTCACCACGGGCACGATCCACAAAAAGATCATGACGGTGCCGTGGAGCGTCAACACCTCGTTGTAGGTGTCCCGGGGCATGAAGTCGGACAGCGGGGTGACCAGCTCCGTGCGGATGGCACCGGCCAGCAGCCCTCCCACCAGATAAAAGAGGAACCCGCACACCAGATATTGCAGGCCGATCACCTTGTGATCGAGGCTGAAACTGAAATAGCGCAGCCAACCTGAAGGCTGCAGGGGTTCCTGCGCCTGCGGCTCCAGGTCCTGGGGGGAGGCAACGGTCATGGCTGAAGGAGGAAGATTCGCTGCATGGTCAGGAGAATTCAGGCCGTGGCGACGGGACTGTTCTGGGCCAGCCAGGCGCTGTAGCCATCGGCGTCATGCACCACCACATTGGTGCGCATGCCGCCGTGATACGGGCCGCACAGCTCAGCGCAGATCAGCGGATAGGTGCCGGCGCGGGTGGCCGTGAACGAGAGCAGGGTGGGCTGGCCGGGAATCACGTCCTGCTTGAGCCGGAACTGGGGCACCCAGAAGGCATGAATTACGTCCCTCGCCTCCATGTGCAGCTCCACCTGCTGGCCCACGGGCACATGCAGCTCACCCGTGGTGATGCCTGCTTCCGGGTAATGGAAGATGAAGGCAAACTGCATGGCGGTGAGGTCCACCGCCAGCGGGGGAAGGGCCTGGGACGGGTCGGGGCTGTTCAACACCGCCGCCGGCCCGATGCCGCCCCACACGCGCGGAGTGCTGAGGGGAGCCCTGGCGTGGTCCATCGAACTGTGATCCATGCCGCCGTGGTCGAGTGGCGCCATCCCACCCATGCGGTCGTAGATGTCGTAGCTGTAGATGCCAACGAACAAGATCACGATCGCTGGGATAGCCGTCCACACGATCTCCAGGGGCAGGTTGCCCTCGATTGCCGGACCGTCGGCCAACTCACCTGGCCGGCGACGGAAGCGCACCAGGCTGTAAACCAGAATGATCAGAATGCCGATGAATAGCATCGTGCCGATGCTGAACAGAACCTGAGTGAGGCTGTCGTAGGCAGCGGCATTGCTGCTGGCATCCAAGGGCAACAGGTTGACCTGGGTGCCGACGGCCAGACCAGTGAGCACGATGGCTGTGGTGGCCAGGGCGGTGGTGGCAGCGGTGCGAATCTGCACGGATCTGACATCGCGTTGACCCACCCTATGGGCAGCGCTGCGGTCCCGCGAAGGCGTGAAAGCTTTGGATGTGAATCGCCGCACAATCACGCCGGCCGTGAATGCGTGTCTTGAAATCAAGATCGCTGCTCCGTAACGACTCCTCTCGCTTCCGTACAACCTGGCTACGGTGCTTTTCACGTTCAGGGGTCACGTGGCACGACCGGCGCCGGCAGTCATTCCCGTCCCTTTCTCAGCTGATGGGGCACCGGAGGGGGCGTCGGGGGACCGGCCCCTTTCCTCCGTGCCCTCTCCGTCTGCGATCCAGGATCGACTCGCCACCCTCACCGCCCACCTGGTGGTGGCCCTCGTCGCGCTGGTGGTGATCGGCGGCGCCACCCGGGTGATGCAGGCGGGTCTGGCCTGCCCCGACTGGCCCCTCTGTTACGGCTCCCTGCTGCCGGGCGGTCAGCTGAATCTCCAGGTGTTTCTGGAGTGGTTTCACCGGCTCGACGCCTTCGTGGTGGGTGTGGCCCTGCTGGTGCTGGCCGGGGCCAGCGTCGTTGCCCGCCGCCGGCTGCCGGTCTGGCTTCCGCTCGCTGCCCTGGCTGCCCTGATGCTCGTGGCTGTCCAAGGGGCGCTGGGGGCCCTCACCGTGACCCGCCTGCTGGCGGCTCCCCTGGTCACCGCCCACCTGGCCACCGCCCTGGCCCTGGTGATCCTGCTCAGCGGGGTGCACCAGGCCCTGCTGGTGGCATCCACACCCCTGCAGGTTTCACCCCGCTGGTGGCTGCTGTTCCTGGTGCCCGCCCTGTTGATGGTGCTCGCCCAGTGCCTGCTGGGTGGAGCCATGGCCAGCGGCTGGGCAGCCGAGCGCTGTCTGGCCGCGGGGGAGGGCTGCCAGCTGCTGGCACGCCACCGCTTCCTTGCCGCACCGGCTGCCCTGCTCGTGCTGCTGTTGCTTCCTGCCAGCTGGGCACTGCCGGCCCCGCAGCGCTGGCAGCGCTGGGCCTGCCTGGCGGCCGCCCTGCTGGTGGCTGCCCAGGTGGCCCTGGGCATCACCACCTTGCGCCTCGGCCTCACGGTTCCTGCGGTCACCATCGGCCACCAGGCCGTGGCCGCCCTGCTCGTGGCCGTGCTGGGCGCCAGTCTCGGCCGCAGTCTGGGCCTCCCGTTTCGCCCCACCACTTCGGAGCTCAGCCATGGTTAGTGCAACATCCCCGGCTGCGACTCCCCTGCTGCCGATCCAATCCCAGGACGTGCGCCCCTCGGTGCGGCTGCCGGCCTGGCTGGAGGTGGCCAAGCCCCGCCTGATTCCCCTGCTGCTGGCAACCACCCTGGCCGGCATGGCCGTGAGCGATCCAGTTGGCGCTGCTCCGCTGGAGGGGGCCACGGTGCTGGCCACCCTGGTGGGCGGCAGCCTGGCCGCGGCGGCGGCAGGTGTGCTCAATTGCGTCTGGGAACAAGACCTGGATGGCCGCATGCTGCGCACCAGCCGGCGGGCCCTGCCTTCGGGTCGGCTGGACCAGGGCCAGGCCCTCACCCTGGCGGCCCTGCTCACGGCGGGTTCGGTGCTGGTGCTGGTGCTCGGCGTGAATCCCCTGGCGGCCAGCCTGGCCCTGCTGGGTCTGTGCAGTTACGTTCTGCTCTACACCGCCCTGCTGAAGCCGCGCACCTCCCAGAACATCGTGATCGGCGGGGTGGCGGGGGCCATTCCTCCCCTGGTGGGGGCCGCCGCCGCCACGGGCCAGCTGGGCTGGGGCGGCTGGTGGCTGTTTGCCCTGGTGATGGTGTGGACGCCTGCCCACTTCTGGGCGCTGGCCCTGCTGCTCCGTGATGACTACCGCGCCGTGGGCATTCCCATGCTGCCCGTGGTCAAGGGTGTGGCGTTTACCGGTCGGGCGATCAGCCGCTATGCCTGGGCCACGGTGCTGCTCAGCCAGCTCGCGCCGCTGGTGCTCCCGGCCGGAGGCCTCTTCTATGGCCTGCTGGTGCTGCCGTTCAACGGCAGGTTGCTGCAGCTGAGCTCCGCCCTGGCCGCCGATCCCCACAGTCCCCAGCGCGCCAAGGCCATGTTCCGTTGGTCGATCCTCTATCTGTTCGGCATCTGTCTGCTGCTGCTGCTGGCACGGCTGCCCCTCGCCCAGGCGATGGCGCTGCCGCCCGCAGCTCTGCCTACATTGGCCGCCTGAAACCTGGGGCGACGGCTCAGATGGGCGAGCCACTGATCCAGATCGACGATCTGCGCAAGAGCTACGGTCGCGGCGAGAGCATGGTTGAGGCCCTCGCGGGGGTCGACCTGTCGGTGCCCACCGGCTGTCTCTATGGCCTGCTGGGTCCAAACGGTGCCGGCAAGACCACCACCCTGCGGATCCTCTGCACCCTGCTCGCCCCCGATGCCGGCAAGGTGCGGGTGGCCGGCGTGGATGTGATGGCCGACCCGCGCCAGGTGCGGGCCCTGCTGGGCTACGTGGCCCAGGAGGTGGCGATCGACAAGATCCTCACCGGCCGTGAGCTGCTGCAGCTCCAGGGCGACCTCTACCACCTTCACCGCGACCTGCGAGAGCAGCGCATCGCCGAACTGGTGGAGCTGCTGGGCATGGCCGACTGGATCGACCGCCGTTGCGGCGGCTACTCGGGTGGCATGCGCCGCCGCCTCGACCTGGCCTGCGGGCTGTTGCACAGCCCCAGGCTGCTGGTGCTGGATGAGCCCACCGTGGGGCTCGACATCGAGAGCCGGGCCGCCATCTGGCGGGTGTTGCGCCAGCTGTGCGATGCCGGCACCACGGTGCTGCTCAGCAGCCATTACCTGGAGGAGGTGGATGCCCTGGCGGATCGACTGGCGATCATCGATGCCGGCCGGGTGATTGCCGAGGGATCCCCCGATGCGCTCAAGAACGCCCTGGGCGGCGACCGCGTCACCCTGCGGGTGCGTGAGTTCAGCGATGCGGAGGAGGCCGGGCGGGTCCAGCGGCTGCTGCAGGCCTGCCCAGGCGTGCGCCAGGTGGTGGTGAACCAGACCCAGGGCTACTCCCTCAATCTGGTGGTGGAGGACGCCGGGGCGGTGGAGCGGCTGCGCCACCAGCTGGCCGGTGCCGACCTGCCGGTGTTCGCCCTCGCCCAGAGCCGCCCCAGCCTCGATGATGTGTATCTCCAGGCCACGGGGCGCACGCTGATGGATGCGGAGCTGGCCGTGGCCGGCAGCCGTGATGCCAAGGCGGAGCGCAAGCAGAGCATGCGCTGATCCGCCCTCCCACCCTTCCACTTCGAGCTTCCGCTGTCCGCCACCCTGCTGCCATGACATCCGCGTCCACCGCCAGCTCCGGCGTTCCCCACCTGCCGGTGCCGGCCCCCTCCGCGTTCGCCGAGATCAGCCAGGAGACCCTGGCGCTCACCCGGCGCCTGTTTGTGCAGCTGCAGCGTCGCCCCTCCACCCTGGTGGCCGGGGTGCTCCAGCCCCTGATCTGGCTGGTGCTGTTCGGGGCGCTGTTTGCCAAGGCCCCCGCCGGGCTGTTGCCCGGCGGCATCAGCTACGGCCGCTTTCTGGGTGCCGGGGTGATCGTGTTCACTGCCTTCAGCGGGGCCCTCAATGCCGGGCTGCCGGTGATGTTTGACCGGGAATTCGGTTTTCTCAACCGGCTGCTGGTGGCACCGCTGCGCTCCCGCAGTTCGATCGTGCTGGCCACGGTGCTCTACATCACCGTCATCAGCCTGATCCAGAGCCTGGCGATCATGGTCACCGCCGCCCTGCTGGGCTATGGCTGGCCCGGCCCAGCCGGCCTGCTGCTGGTGTTCGTCACCCTGTTGTTGCTGGTGTTCGCCGTCACCGCCCTCAGCCTCGGACTGGCCTTTGCCCTGCCCGGCCACATCGAGCTGATCGCCGTGATCTTCGTGGCCAACCTGCCGCTGCTCTTCGCCAGCACGGCTCTGGCTCCGCTTGCGTTCATGCCCACCTGGCTGGGCTGGCTGGCGTCCCTCAACCCCCTCACCCTGGCGATTGAGCCGATCCGTGCGGCCTATGCCGGAAACGTTTCCCTCTCCGGCGTGGTGCTGGAAGCCCCCTATGGGCAGCTCACGACCGGCAGCTGCCTGCTGCTGCTGGCCCTGCTGGCCGTGGGGTTGTTCCTGCTGATCCGGCCCATGCTGGATCGGAAGCTCAGCTGAGCTCCCCTGCTTTCCGTTCGCCATGTCCCTGCCCACCCCCAGCGGCCTGATTGTCTCGGTGCAGGCCCCGGAGGGGTCGCCGCTGCGCGATCCCCAGGTGATCGCCGCCATGGCTGAGGCAAGCCTGCGCAACGGAGCCAGCGGTGTGCGGCTGGAGAGCCCGGAGCACATCGGCGCGGTGCGTTGCCGTTGCCCGGACGCCCTGATTGTGGGGCTGTGGAAGCGCAGTTTTGCCGACAGCGCCGTGTACATCACGCCGGGCTGGGAGGAGATCCGCGCCGTCTGGGCCGCGGGAGCCGATGTGGTGGCGATCGATGCCACGGCCCGGCCCCGCCCCGGCGGAGCCCAGCTGGACGAGCTGGTGGATCGGGCCCGCACCCAGCTGGGGGCGGAGCTGATGGCCGATGTGGACAGCCTGGCCAATGGCCTGCGGGCGGCCCAGCTCGGCTGCGCCTGGGTGGGCACCACGCTCTACGGCTACACAGAAGCCACGGCCGGGCAGAGCCCGCCGGCCTGGTCGTTGCTTGAGGATCTGCGCCGTGATCTGCCCGCGGGCGTGGCCCTGATCTGTGAGGGGGGGGTGGCTTCACCCGACCAGGCCTGCCAGGCCCTCAAGCTGGGGGCGCAGGCCGTGGTGGTGGGCACGGCGATCACTGGCATCGACCTGCAGGTGGCCGCCTATTGCCGAGCCCTGGGCTGAGCCGGCCAGCGGCCGGCCCGGTTGGGGGGCTCCAGCTGAACTTTTTCAGAAGCAGGCCGGGAATGGCTGCGCGGCGTCTTCACACTGGATACAGAGCAGCGGCAGGGAGGAACGATGCCCCGATCCGGATTGGTGTTGATGAGCACCATGCTCCTGGGGATGCCCCTGTCCAGCGTTCATCTCCATCAGATCCAGGCCCTCAACAAGGAGCTGGGCAGGCTCTGTTCGAACCCGCCCCGCGAAGCCCTGAGCGTGTGTCGGATTCACGCCGCGTTGATGCGCTCCCTCTGAGCTGCCCAGCCTGGGCGGATCACATCATGCCGGGCATGCCCATGCCACCCATGCCGCCCATTCCTCCCATGCCATCCATGCCGCCGCCGCCGGCGGGGGCGGGGGGTTCCGGCTTGTCGGCGATCACCGCCTCGGTGGTGACCAGCATCGCCGCAATTGACACGGCATCCTGGAGGGCGAGCCGGGTGACCTTGGCGGCATCGAGAATCCCGGCGGCCAGCAGGTCTTCATACACACCGCTGAGGGCGTTGAAACCCTTGCCCTGGCGGAGGATCTCGGCACTCACCACGGCACCGTTGGCGCCGGCGTTGGCAGCGATCTGCTGCACAGGTGCGGCCAGGGCCCGCTGCACGATCTCCACGCCGGTGCGTTCATCGCCCTCGCAGTCGCTGGCCAGGGCCGTGAGCCCCTCGGCCAGCTCCAGCAGGGTGGTGCCGCCGCCGGCCACGATGCCCTCCTCCACCGCTGCCCGGGTGGCGTTCAGGGCATCCTCGATGCGCAGCTTGCGGTTCTTGAGCTCGGTTTCGGTGGGAGCACCCACTTTGATCACCGCCACGCCACCGGCCAGCTTGGCGATGCGCTCCTGCAGCTTCTCGCGGTCGTAGTCGGAGTCGGTGCGATCGAGTTCACGCCGGATGGACGCCACCCGGTCGGCCACGGCCTGCTGGTGGTCACCGTTGGCCACGATCGTGGTGTCGTCCTTGGTGATGGTGATCCGCCGGGCCGTGCCCAGGTCGGCCAGCCCCACCTTCTCCAGGGCCATGGCCTGGTCCTCGCTCACCAGGGTGGCTCCGGTGAGGATGGCAATGTCCTGCAGGCTGGCCTTGCGGCGGTCGCCGAAGCCGGGCGCCTTCACGGCTGCCACCTGCAGCACCCCGCGGTTCTTGTTCACCACCAGGGTGGCCAGGGCCTCTCCATCCACGTCCTCGGCGATGATCAACAGGGCCCGGCCCGCCTTGCTCACGGTCTCGAGAACGGGCACGAGATCCGTGATGGAGCTGATCTTGCGATCGGTAACCAGGATCAGGGCATTGTCGAAGATACATTCCCTCCTCTCCTGGTCGGTGATGAAGTAAGGGGAGACATAGCCCCGATCGAAGGCCATGCCTTCGGTGATCTCCAGCTCGGTGGCCAGGGATGTGGATTCCTCCACGGTGATCACGCCGTCGGCGCTCACCCGATCCATGGCCTCGGCGATCATCCGGCCGATCTCCTCGTCGTTGCCCGCGCTCACCGTGGCCACCTGGCGGATGGCATCGCCACCCACCGCCTGGGCACGGGCAGCAATGCCGGCCACCACCTGGGCCGTTGCCTTGTCCATGCCGCGTCGCAGACCCACGGGGTTGGCGCCGGCGGCCACATTGCGCAGCCCCTGCTGCACCAGCGCCTGGGCCAGCACGGTGGCGGTGGTGGTGCCGTCACCGGCGGTGTCCTTGGTCTTGATCGCCACCTGTTGAATCAACTTGGCGCCCACGTTTTCGAACGGGTCCTCCAGTTCGATCTCCTTGGCGATCGCCACGCCGTCGTTGACGATGTCCGGGGCCCCGAAGGACCGCTCCAGCACCACGTTGCGCCCCTTGGGGCCGATGGTCACCTTCACGGCGTTGGCCAGGGCGTTCACGCCACGCTCCAGGGCTGCGCGGGACTCGTCGGAAAAGCTGACCAGCTTGGCCATCGGCGATGCAAATCTCTGGGCTTCCAGGTTCCCATGGAGGCCCTACGGAGCGCGATGGGGAAAGCCGAATCGATCGGGCCCCGATAGGGTTCGGCCAACAGCGCAAGGGCCCCACGGCTGCCGATGGACGATCTGCTGCCGACTGTGCTGGAGACGGCCCTGGAGATGCCAGCCGATGCGGTGCTGCTGGACCCCACCACCAGCGCCAACGCCATGGTGTTTGTGCTCATCACCCTGCTGGGCGTGGTGATGGCGCTGATCTACGTGCCCCTGCGCCTCTTCCTCACCCTCACGGCCCGCAGCCGCCGCTTGCGGCTGTTGCAGCGGATCCGCCAGCTGCGCGAAGAGCTGGGCAAGCCGGTGGGGACCTCCTGAGCCGCGGCTGTCTCAGCGCATCACCATGCCCCCGTCCACCTGCAGCACCTGGCCTGTCATGTAGGCGGCGGCGGGGTCGGCGGCCAGAAAGCGAACGGCGCTGGCCACCTCTGCCGGCTGGCCCATGCGGCCCAGGGGAATCGCCTTCAGGATCGGCTCCTTGTCGAGATCGGCGGTCATGTCGCTCTCGATGAAGCCCGGCGCCACCGCGTTCACCGTGACGCCGCGGCTGGCGAATTCAGCGGCGCTGCTGCGGGTGAGGCCGATCACGCCGGCCTTGGCGGCGCTGTAGTTGGCCTGCCCCGGGTTGCCCATCAGACCCACCACCGAGGTGATGTTCACGATGCGGCCGCTGCGGGCCTTGAGCATGGTGCGGCTCACGGCGCGGGTGCAGAGGAACACGCCGGTGAGGTTCAGGTCGATCACGCCCTGCCAGTCGGTCGTCTTCATCCGCATCAGCAGGCCGTCGCGGGTGATGCCGGCGTTGTTCACCAGCACATCGAGCCGACCCTCCCTCTCCAGCACCGCCTTCACCAGGGCCTCCACCTCGGCCTCCTCGGCCACGTTGGCCCGATGGGCCCAGGCCTGGCCGCCGGACGCCTGGATCGCGGCCACCACGGCCTCGGCAGCGGCGGCGGAACTGGCGTAATTCACCACCACGGTGGCGCCGGCGCCGGCGAGCTCCTGGGCGATCGCGGCACCGATGCCCCGGCTGGCGCCTGTCACCAGGGCGACCTGTCCGGCGAGGGGAGGTGCTGAAGCCATCAATGCGGTGGCGGGAGGGCTGTGATCGTATGGCCCGCGGGGTCTCAGCCCAGCCCCAGGGCCTGCAGCACGGCGTCCCCATCCAGGCCGGCCAACTGCTCCGGGCTGCCGACGCCCCGCACGCCTTCGCGACGGGGCAGGTCGGCGGCAGCGCGGCCCAGGGCCACCAGGGGCAGGCCCAGCATCAGGGCCAGCTCGATGCAGGCGCTGTCGCTGGCGAGCACCACGTCGGCCGAGGCGAGCCTGGCGGCCTGCTGGCGCGGGGCGCCATCCCCCACCGCCAGGGTGCGCAGCCCGGGCAACCGCTGCCGGATCCGCTCCGGCAGGGCTTGCCAGCAGGGCTGGGGCCAGTCGCCCGACCCACCGGCCGGCGCCAGCAGCAGCAGCGGGCCATCGCCGCCGGGCAGCTCGGCCGCCGCCGCCTCGAGGTCGGCCCTGGCCAGGCCGAGGCGGAAGGCGTCGGCGTCGAGCTGCACGCCGATCGGCTGGAGAAAGGCCTGCCAGGCCTGGGCCCCCCACTGGCCCGTGGGCGGCTGCACGGTTTGGGTGGCGGAGAACCCGGCTGTGGCGATTCGGGTGGTAATGTGACTCATCGACAGCACCAGATCCACCGGTCGACCGGTGGCGCGACTGATGCAGAGCTGGAAGTCGGGTTCGCGCACCGAGCCGAGCAGGTTGGCCCAGTCGGCCAGGGTGGCCGCGGCGAAGGGGAAGGGGATGGGGCGCACCCCCGCGGGGTGGAGGGCCCACAACGGCGCGGCGGCCGGGGGGCACACCACCTGCACCGTGGCCCGGAGTTGCTCGGCCACAGCAGCCACGGCCGCAAAGGCCTGGAGCTGTTGGCTGCTCTCGCCCGGGATCAGGAACAGGGCGCGCATCTCGATGGCTCAGGCACGGCGGCCTGATTGTATGGAGCCCGTTCCATCGCACCCGCTTCGGAGGTTTCTTTGTGCATCTGCTGATCGCAGCTGCCGGCAGCGGCCGCCGCATGGGGGCGGCGGGAAACAAGCTGCTGCTCGAGGTGGCCGGCCGTCCCGTTCTGGCCTGGACCCTGGAGGCGGCATTGGCCAGTGGGGCGATCCAGTGGATCGGCATCGTGGGACAACCGGTGGACGCCGAACCGGTGGCTGCCCTGGTGGCGGCTGCCCGTCCAACCAAGCCGGTGCGCTGGATCCTCGGTGGAGAGACCCGGCAGGACTCCGTGCGCTGCGGCCTGGCGGCGCTGCCGGCCGGGGCGGAGGGCGTGCTGATCCATGACGGCGCCCGCTGTCTGGTGGATCCGAGCCTGTTCGGCCGCTGCGCCGAAGCCGTGGCCGCCGGCCACGCCGTGATTGCCGCCACCCCGGTGACCGACACGATCAAGCAGGTGGATGGGGCGGGCACGATCACGGCCACCCCCGATCGCCGCCAGCTCTGGGCAGCCCAGACCCCCCAGGGATTCCCGGTGGACCGGCTGCGCCAGGCCCATGCCCAAGCCAGCGCCGAGGGCTGGAGCGTCACCGACGATGCCGCCCTGTTCGAGCGGCTGGGCTGGCCGGTGCAGGTGCTGGAGGCACCGGCGTCGAACATCAAGCTCACCACGCCGTTTGATCTCACCGTGGCGGCGGCGGTGCTGGCCGCCCGCGGCCGCAGCGACGCGGCCTGAACAGCCAGCCCTGCGGGGGCGCCTCAGCGTCCCGTGGGTGGCCAGGCCAGCAGCTCGAGCCGGCCGGTCTCGCCATCCAGCCTGGCCGGGGCGCCCAGGGGCAGGGCGGCGTTGCCGCAGCGGTGTCCCAGGGGCAGGCTCGCCATCACGGGAATGCCGAGATCGCTGGTGCGCTCCTGCAGCACCTGTTCGAGCCGACGATGGTCGCCTCCCCCGGGCCTGGCCTCCCCGCCGCCGTCCTCCTCCCCAGCGTCGTCGTCACAGTCGCTGAAGGCGCCGAAGGCGATGCCGGCCAGCTGGCCCAGGGCGCCGCTCAGCCGCCAGTGGGTGAGCATGCGGTCGATTCGGTAGGGGGCCTCGCCCACGTCCTCCAGCACCAGGATGGCGCCCGCCAGGGCGGGCAGATGGGGCGTGCCCAGCAGGTGGGTGGCCACGGTGAGGTTGGCCACCAGCAGGGGGCCCTCGGCCACCCCGCTGCGCCAGCCCTCCCCCTCCAGGGCCGGCGGCGGCTCGCCGAACAGCAGCTGGCGCAGTCGCTCCTGGCTCCAGGCCGGCTCCGCGGCCAACGTGGTGAGCAGGGGGCCATGCAGGCCACCCCCATGGCCCTGGGCCAGCTGGGCCCAGAGCAGGGAGGTCACATCGCTGAAGCCCAGCAACCAGCGCGGCGGCAGGGCCAGGGGGCGTTCCAGCAGCCGGGCTGAGCCCCAGCCGCCGCGCACGCAGGCCACCAGGGACGCCCCATCGCGGTCAGCCCCCAGCAGGTCGTCGCGTCGCTCCTCATCCCGGCCGGCCAGGTAGCCCCAGCTGCGGCCGTGCAGGGGCCGGCTGTCCAGCTCCAGGCCCCAGCGCTCCAGCACGGCCCGGCCCGCCCGCAACCGCTCCAGGGTGGCCGGTTCGTCGAGGGCGGAACTGGCCGCCGCGAGGCGCACCCGGTCGCCGGGTTGCAGCGGCTGGGGCCAGGCCAGGGGACTGGTCATGGCCAGCGACCCACCACCAGGGCCAGCAGCAGCAGGCCGCCGAGCTGCACCTGGCGACTGAAGTGGCGGCCGTAGATCCCGGCCGGGGTTTGCGCTGGGGGCTGCAGCTGGCGCAGCAGCCAGCCCTGGCGCACCATGCCGACGGCCGCCAGCAGCCCAAGTAGCCAGCCGAGAGGGTGCAGGCCGCGCAGACCGGCGGCCAGGGCGAGGCAGATGGCGGTACCCGCGTAGCAGAGGGTCACCACCAGCGGCGCCCGGCGGCCGAGGCTTAGGGCGCTGCTGCGCACGCCGATGCGGCGGTCGTCACCGCGGTCGGCCATGGCATACACCGTGTCGAAGCCGAAGGTCCAGAGCACGGTGGCCAGCCAGGTGAGCAGCAGGGGCCAGCCGCCGGCCAGATCGCCCCGGGCCGCCGCCCAGGGAATCAGCACGGCGAAGCCCCAGCACAGGGCCAGCACCAGCTGGGGATAGCCGAACCAGCGCTTGGCCGAGGGGTAGAGCAGCACCAGCGGCAGGCAGGCCATGGCCAGCAGCAGGCAGAGCCCTCGCTGGGCCGCGGGCAGGCCGAACAGCACCACCGCCAAGGCGGCCAGTAGGCAGAGCAGCAGCAGCACCACCGCTTCGCCCACCCCCAGGCGGCCGCTGGCCAGGGGGCGACTGCTGGTGCGTTCCACCCGAGGATCGATACGCCGGTCCCAGAGGTCGTTGGCGATGCAGCCCGCAGCGCTCACCGCCAGGCCGCCCAGCACGATCCAGCCCACCAGGTCCGCCGGTGGCGGGCTCTGGGGTAGCAGCCACAGGCTCCAGCCGGCGGGAATCAGCAGGATCAGCCGCCCACTGGGTTTATGCCAGCGCACCAGTTCCAGCCAGGCGCGCCAGCGGCCCGATTGCACTGGCCTGCGTGCTGTGCCCTGCATTCCTGCATCCCATCACGACCCAGGCTAGGGGGCTCCAGGGGTGGCAAAGTGGCGCCGCCAGGCTTCCTGCCGTTTCCATGGCCCAGGCCCCCACTCCCCTGCAGGCCGGCCGGCGGCGGGTGGCGGCCATCGACATCGGCACCAACTCGATCCACCTGCTGATCGCCGAGGTGGATGAGCAGCTGCCCAGCTTTTCCGTTCTGCTGGCCGAGAAGGCCACCACCCGTCTCGGCGAGCGCGATCCCGTGAGTGGCGATCTCAGCTCCGAGGCGATGGAGCGGGCCTTCCGCACCCTTCGCCACGACTGCCAGCTGGCCGAGAGCTACGGCGTGGAGCAGATCGTGACCGCCGCCACCAGCGCCGTGCGGGAGGCCCCCAACGGCGGCCAGTTCCTGCAGACGCTGCTGGACCAGCTCTCCCTGGAGGTGGATCTGGTGAGCGGCCCGGAGGAGGCGCGCCTGATCTACCTCGGGGTGCTGTCGGGTATGGCTTTCGGCGATCGCCCCCACTCAATCATCGACATCGGCGGCGGGTCCACCGAGCTGGTGCTGGCCGATGGATCCGACGCCCGGGTGCTCACCAGCACACGCATCGGTGCCGTGCGGCTACAGCGGGAGTTCTGCCATCTCGACCCGCTGCCGGCCAGCCGCCGCGGTTTCCTGCAGGCGTACATCCAGGGGGCCATGGATCCGGCGGTGGCCGAGCTGAAGAAGGCCCTCAGGCCCGGGGAAACGGCCCAACTGGTGGGCACCAGTGGCACGGCCATGGCCCTGGCTGCGTTGGCGGCAGCCGAAGATCCCACCCCGCCGTTGAAGCTGCAGGGCTACCGCCTCAGCAAGGAGCGGATCGACCACCTGGTGGCCCGGCTGGTGGCAATGACCCCGGAGCAGCGCCGCGGCCTGACGGCGATCAACGAGCGGCGCGCCGAGATCATCGTGCCCGGCGCCTTGATCCTGCAGACCACCATGGCCATGCTCGGCGCCCGCGATCTGCTGGTGTGCGACAGGGCCCTGCGCGAGGGGCTGATCGTGGACTGGATGCTGCGCAACCAGCTGCTCGGCGACCGCTTCTCCTTTCAGAGCTCGATTCGCGAGCGCACCGTGCTGCACCTGGCCCGCCAGTTCGGCGTGGATCTGGAGCGGGCGGACCGGGTGGCCGGCCATGCCCTCAGCCTCTACGACCAGACCCGGGGTGTGCTCCATGACGACGACGGCGGCGAGGGACGCCAGCTGCTCTGGGCGGCGGCCCAGCTGCACACCTGCGGCAAGAGCATCAACATCTCTGCATATCACAAGCACACCTGGTACCTGATCCGCAACGGTGAGCTGCTCGGCTATTCCCAGACCGAGCATCTGATGGTGGCGGCTATCGCCCGTTATCACCGCCGCAGCCTGCCCAAGAAGCGGCACGAGTCGTGGCAGCTGATCACTGGCCGGGAGCAGCGCCGCTGTGTGGCCAGCATGTCTCTGCTGCTGCGCCTGGCCGCCGCCCTCGACCGTCGCCCCGCCGCCGTGATCGAGGCCATTCGCGTGCGACCGGAGGGTGGCGCAGACGCCCAGGTGCTGGAGGTGGAGCTGCAGCCCCGCCAGTCGGGGAGCGGGGAGCCTGCGCCGGACCTAAGCCTGGAGCGCTGGAGCCTGCGCGCCTGCGCAGAGGTGGTGCTGGAGGCCAGTGGCGTGGAGCTCATGGTGTCGGAACCGCCTGTCCTGCAGGGCTGAGCTCGGGGCTAAAGCGATACCAGGTCACGGCTTCGATTGGGCCGAGCGGCCTGGCCGGAGATCCTCTACTTGCGGCGCTCACCAGATCAGGGCGACCGGCTAGCACCCGCAGCTCGCTGCTGAGGGGGAAGTGGCGCTCGCCCTTTAGGGTGCCGCGCAGGAGCACCTCGCCGCTGGCGGAGCGCACCTCCACCCAGCTGGGTTCGGCGCTGCGCAGCACCAGCTCGCCCTGGGGCTGCGCAGCCCGGCTGGTCTGGTCGGACGAGGCGGGGGGCTGGAGCGGAGGGCTGGGCCGGCGGCCGCTGAGGCTGCGCTGCAAACCCCAGGCCAGTCCCGCAGTGGCGATCAGGGCAGCACCAAGCACGAGAAGCTGGAGCGGTGGACGCGAGGGGGTGGAGTCGGGAGGTGCATCGGCCTGTACCGCAGGGCCCAGGGGCGGAGCGGCCGATGCCGCGGGACCGGGCTGGGGCGCGCGGGACTGGAAGGCCTGATTGGCGCGCAGGGCGGCGATGTCCTCGTCGATGTTGACGCCAAGGCTTGCCGCCACCCTGCGGGCTTGGGCCACCACGAACACGGGCTCGGGAAGTTCCTCCCGGTTGCCATCCTCCAGGGCCCGCAGTTGCTCAGGTCCCATGTGCAGGCGTTCGGCCAGCTCGTCCAAACTAATGCCCCGGGCCTGGCGGGTCTGGGCCAGGCGCTGGCCAAGGCGTTGCAACTGGGGAATCAGCTCGGCGCTCACGGGCAGGACTCAGTCAACTGGCACGGCTGGTGCTTTCTGCCGGCATTGTGACGCTGTCCCGCAACGGTCGCGGGAATTCCTGCACACCACAAATGTTGTGCAACACCTTGTGCAACATCGACATCTCGCCGACCCCAGTCGCAACGCGCCCGACGGGGGGGGCTGGGCACGATCCACAAACTGAGGAGCCTGGCCAGCATCAGGTCGCAGGCCTGAACAATCCACAGGCCCAATCAGACCTATCAGAACATCCAGTGACCCAATTAGAGCAATGGACGGATGCCAGAATTGCTGGATCGGATTGATTCAATCAAGCTAGCTCGATTAGTCTGGCTGAATCAAGTCAGGAGTGAAAAATGGGGATCAATCACAAAACCCTGGAACAATCAATGGGCGATACTGGATTCGAACCAGTGACCCCTTCCGTGTGAAGGAAGTGCGCTACCGCTGTGCTAATCGCCCGATTGTGCCTTGGCGGTCTGGAAACCTGGAGCCAAGGACAGCGCAGTTTAATGGCCAGTTGTCAGCCGGCCGGTTGCGTTGTGGGACTACCTTAAAACATGGCCCCCTCCCCAGGCGTGCCCTCGGTGGCGAAGCCTGGAGCTTGGGGAGGTGTGATCAGTCACCATGGCAGCCTCAGCCCTGTTGCTTCAGCGCCCACCCCGTGAGCATGGCCCAGTCAGTCGCCGATGGTTCGCCACTGCTCCAGGGGGATCGCCCCGGGGAAGGGCAGGCGCACGGCCAGGCCAGCCAACAGGTGGACGTGCTGATCGTGGGTGGAGGCGTGTGCGGCACGGCGCTGCTGTTCGAGTTGGCCCGCTACACGGATCTGGCCCACCTCGCCCTGGTGGAGCGCTATGACGAGCTGGCTCGGGTGAACTCCAGGGCCACCAACAACAGCCAGACCATCCACTGCGGTGACATCGAGACCAACTACACCCTCGAGAAGGCCTTGAAGGTGAAGCGCACGGCCGAGATGATCGTGCACTATGCCGAACTGCTGGATCCGGCGGTGCGCGAGCGCTGCGTGTTCCGCACCCCCAAGATGGTGCTGGCCGTGGGCGAGCAGGAGTGCGCCTTCCTGCGGGAGCGCTTTGAACGCTTTTCCCCTCACTTTCCGGCCATGGAGCTGCTGGAGAAGGAGCAGATCGCCTCGTGGGAGCCGGCAGTGGCACTGGTCGATGGCCAGCTGCGCCCCGAGGAACTGCTGGCCATCGGCATCCGCAGCACCTACACCGCAGTGGATTACGAGGCGCTCTCCCAGTCGTTTGTGGATCAGGCCCGTGCGGCGATTGCCGTCAGCAATGCCACCACAGGCGATGAGGATGGCGGCACTGGATGCCGCCGCCTGGACCTGTGTCTAGGCACCACCGTGCGGGAGATCGTGCCGGAAGGCGACCTCTACCGGGTGATCCTGGCCCCCACCCCCGGCTCCAGCGCCGGGAGGACTGCCGACCGCATGGCAATGGCCCCCCGGGAGATCCTGGCCCGCCACGTGGTGGTGAACGCCGGGGCCCACAGCCTGCTAATGGCCCAGCGGATGGGCTTCGGCCTGGAGTACTCCTGCCTGCCGGTGGCTGGCAGCTTCTACTTCACGCCAGATCTGCTCCAGGGAAAGGTGTACACGGTGCAGAACGACAAGCTGCCCTTCGCCGCCATCCACGGCGACCCTGACGTGCGCGCCCCCGGCAAGACCCGTTTCGGCCCCACGGCCCTGCTGCTGCCGCTGCTGGAGCGCTACAAGCCAGCGTCCTTCTGGGAGTTTCTCAAGGTGCTACGGCTGGATTGGGCGGTGCTGGCGGTTTTCTGGCAGCTGTTCCGCATCGCCGACATCCGCAATTACATCCTCAAGAATCTGCTGTTCGAGGTGCCCTGGCTGCGGCGGCGCCTGTTTTTGGCCGATGCCCGCAAGATTGTGCCCGGCATGCAGCTGGGCGATCTGCGCTTCGCCGAGGGCTACGGCGGCGTTCGCCCCCAGCTGATCGACAAGGCCAACAGAAAACTGATGCTCGGCGAGGCCAGCATCCCCGCCCTGCCGGGCCTGGTGTTCAACGTCACTCCCTCGCCGGGCGGCACTTGCTGCCTGGGCAATGCCCTGCGTGATCTGGAGTCGATTGCGGCCAGGCTGGGCTGTCAGGTGCTGAGTGATCAGCTGGACTGTGAGCTGTTTGGTGAGATCCGAGATCCTTTACATCTGTAGCAGGATGCTGCAGTGAGGGCGTGCTGATACCTGCTATGCCATTGCGCGGATGATTGCAATCATGCATTTGATTGTCTGAATCAAGACACCTGAATAGTTGCACGCAGCAGATTTGCAGCGCATTTTCTTCGGATCGGCAGAGATTGGTTGCCGTCACTGGCAGAGGAGAAGAGAGTGTGGCGGTCGGTCCTGATTCTCGTTTCACCATGAAGTTAAAGCTTGCGATCTCTGCCCTGGTCTCGAGTGTTGCACTTGTTCCCGGGGGTGCAGCGTTGGCTTCGGGAAACACGGCTTATGGGGTGCCAACACCACCTGGACCTTTCGTTGACCCTTTGCCTGGTTTGGAGCTGCCCCAACCACGCAATGTACCAGGCAAGGAGTTTTCGACTCGGTCTGATTTGGATACAAATGCTACGCCTAAGCCAGGCCAGTCTCTGTTCTGGGATGGCCTGGGGGGAACTGCTAATGCGATTCAATATTCGGCCACTCGTCAGCTCGATGCTCTCGCCAATGAATTTGACGCTCTCTTTGATGCCGTAAGGCAAAACACCACGAATTTACTGCTTTCGTTTCAGGGCGATTTTGGCGAGCGTTCGATCTACGCAATTGATCCTACTGGCAACATATCTGTCTGGGCCACTAATGACACGATCAAGAGTCCTCCGCCAAACGCGTTCGACCTGGATGCGCTAGAGATCTGGGGGCCTGATCAGGTGGCCGATGGCAACATGTTCTCACTGGAGGCGGACGTTCTTCCCGACGGCTCGTCTTCCGCTTCAGTTGTCAAACGCATGGGTGATGGCAGTGTTCAGGTTAAGTATAGTCGACTTGCGATTGCCAACGCCATTGGCAGGCCCGATCTGGAAGGCGTGATCGATCTTGATGCGTTGATGGTCAACGGCGACAGTTTGCTCTTTAGTATTCAGCCTATTGCTGGATTTGACGGCGGTGAGATCTGGGATTGGTCGGGCAGTGGTCCTGCCAGTTTCCTGTCATTCGGTGGTAAGACATGGAATACGGACTTCAATCTCCAGTCGTATTTTTCGGATCAAGGTTTTGCTATAAACACTGAAAACATCGATGCGATGGAGGCCGCTTCAGTGCCTGGGCCCTTGCCAGTGCTGGCGGTTTCCGCGGCCTTTGGCTGGAGCCGTAGATTGAGGAAGCGTTCCAGACAAACTGGCGAGCTGGCCAAATCTGGCAAGCGGCTCAGTGAGCTTCCTGGGTCGCTTGCTTGATGGTGATGGGATGGTAGGTGGGTTGGCCTGGTCCCCGGACTTGCTGGCCAACCTCTTTTTTTGCCCCCGGCGTTACCGATCGGGGCTGTCCGGCACACCACCCCTGAACAGGTGGCTGTGGCTGGCCGAGTAGAGCTTGGAGCGGGCCTGCTCGGGGGCAGCCAGGGCCGGGCTTACCACATAGAGGGTGGTACGGATCAGATTGCGTTCTTGGCTCACCTGGGCCATCTGTCTCAGGGGCACCACCGTGATCCACTGGTCCGGCCAGCTCACCCGGTAGCCGATCGCTACAGGGGTCTCGCCGGGGTAGTGGCGCAGCAGCTCGGCCTGCACGTCCTCGACGTGGCGCGCGGAGAGGTACAAGCAGAGGGAGGCGCGCAGGGCGGCTAGCCGCTCCAGCGACTCGGTTTCCGGCACGCCGGTGCGGCCGCCGGCGCGGCTGAGCACGATCGTCTGCACCAGCCCGGGGATGGTGAGTTCGGCGCCGAGGGCAGCGGCGGTGGCTTGGTAGGCGCTGATGCCGGGCACCACCTCCACGCCGATGCCCGCATCGGCCAGGCGGCAGATCTGCTCGGCCAGGGCGCCGTAGAGGCACGGGTCGCCATCGTGAAGGCGCACCACCCGTTTGCCGGCAGCAGTGCGCTCCTGAACCACCGCCAGCACCTCCTCGAGGGTGAGGGTGCTGGTGCGGATCCGCTCGCAGCCTTCGGGGGCCAGCGCGGCGATCTGGGGATTCACCAGGGAGTCGGTGTACACCAGCACTTCGGCCTGCTCAATCAGGCGGGCCGCCCTGAGGGTGAGCAGGTCCGGTGCACCGGGTCCGGCACCCACGATCCAGAGGCGGGAGGTGCTCAACGAACCACTCCAGCCGGGTCGGGCAGAGCGCGACGTCGCCCCAGCAGCCACCACAGGCCCAGGCCCCCCATGGCGATCAGCAGCAAACTCACCAGTTGGGCCATGCGCAGGCCGCCTTCACAGAAGGGCGGCTCGGCGAACAGGCAGAGGGGGTCGATGCGCAGGCCTTCGATCCACACCCGGCCGCTGCTGTAGGCCATCAGATACACGCAGCTGAGGGCACCGGCCGGCAGCTGGATCCGGCTCCTGCTGGCCTGGCGGAACAACACCAGCAACAGCAAACAGACCCCGACATTCCAGAGGGATTCGTAGAGAAAGGTGGGGTGGAAGTAGAGGTGCTCCAGAAACTCTGGCGGCCGGCTGGCGGCCGGTATCCTCAGTTTCCAGGGTAGATCGGTGGGCACACCGAAGGCCTCGGAGTTGAAGAAGTTGCCCCAGCGGCCGATGGCCTGGCCCAGGGCCACAGCCGGCACGAGCACATCGAGCAGGGTCCAGAAGGGCTGGCGCCGCCACCGGCAATAGAGGATCGTGGTGAGAGTCCCACCGATCAGAGCGCCGTGGATTGCGATGCCGCCGCGCCAGATTGCCAGCACCTCGATCGGATTGGAGGCGTACTGGCGCCATTCCAGGGCCACGTAGTAGACCCTGGCACCGATCACGGCACCCAGCACCAGCAGGGGCAACAGATCGGCGATCAGGGCAGCCTCGATGCCGCTGGCCTTCCCTAGCCGCGTGGCCAGGGCCAGGCCGGCGAGGACCGCCAGGGCAATCAGCAACCCATACCAGCGCAGTGCAAAGGGGCCCAGCTGGAAGACCAGGGGCCCCGGGGATGTCAAGGCAAATGGGGGAGTCAAATCGCTTGGATCAGGAAGATCAGCCTCACAGGCTTGGGTTGGGCCGTGATCACACGATGCCTTCGGCGGCCTGGACTTTCTCCACCTGACGCTTCTTGAGCACCAGCATGATCTGGGCCAGGGCGATGGCAGCGAAGAACGCGAGCAGACCGTAGATGCGAACCGGGTTCTGCAGAACGATTTCGGCGTCGATCTGGCCGAAGCCTCCCACATTGGGGTCATTGGTGAGTGGGGCACCGGCGGCGACGCTGTCACCCACCGCCACGAGCACGCTGGGGCCTGCCGGGACGGTTTCGCTGACCGTGCTGCCATCCTCGGCGGTGATCTCCACCACCGTGGCACCGCCATCCCCGGCCGTGATGGCTGTCACGCTGCCTGCCGCAGGGGCGTTGTAAACGGTGTTATTGCTCTTCTCACCGGTGGGGTACACCTGGCCGCGGCCGCGGTTGCCGCCCACATGCAGCTGGTACTTGCCGAAGTGAATGCTGCTGTCGGTGGCAGGGTCGGGAGAGAGCAGCGGGAACACGATCTCCTGGTGGTCATCGCCCGGCAAGGGACCCACCAGCAGGATGTTGGGCTGGTCGTCGGAGTACTGGGTGTAATAGATCCCGGCGGTCTCTTCCTTGAGCTCCTCGCTGAGGCGGTCCTGGGGGGCGAGGGTGAAGCCGTCGGGCAGCATCACCACCGCACCCACGTTCAGGCCCGTGGTGCTGCCATCTCCGGCCAGCTGCTGCACGGCGGTGTCGTAGGGAATCTCCACCACGGCCTTGAACACCGTGTCGGGGAACACCGCCTGGGGTACCTCCACCCGGGTGGCTTTCTTGGCCAGGTGGCAGTTGGCGCAGACAATCTTGCCGGTCGCCTCGCGGGGATTGGCGTAATTCTGCTGGGCCCAGAAGGGGTAGGCCCAACTGGGGCTGGCGGCCCCCAGGATCACGGCCAGAGCCAGGCTGGAGCCGATCAGGGAAGCGATCAGGGAAGAGAAGGGACGGCGCATCGGAGGTGGGAACGGGTCGACGGGAGGGGAGAGAACTGTCGCGTCAGGCCCACCAGGGCTTGTCGCCGGTGCGGAAGTCGGTCTCGGTCCACTGGCTCACGAACACATTGTCGTTCTCCACCGTCACGTGGGCCAGGGCCAGGGACAGGGGAGCCGGGCCCCGCACCACCTTGCCGGCGGCGTCGTACTGGGAGCCGTGGCAGGGGCAGATGAACTTGTTGGCGCCGCTGTTCCAGGGCACCACGCAACCGAGGTGGGTGCAGATGGCGTTGATGCCGTAGCTGCCGATGGCGTCTTCCCCTTCCACGATCAGGTAGGTGGGGTCGCCCTTGAGGCCCTGCACCAGGCTGCGGTCGCCCTCCTTGTGGGTGGACAGCCAGCCGGTGGCGGTCACGGCGTTCCCCAGTTCGTCCTTGGCGGCGGTGCCGCCACCGGAACCGGCCGCCTTGGGCGGAATGAAGTAATTCACCACCGGATACAGGGCCCCGAGGGCCACGCCCGTCACCGATCCGAAGGTGAGCAGGTTCATGAACTGCCGACGACCCATTCCGGGCACATCACCGCTCGCGCTGGCTGGGATCTGGGTCATGTACGACGTGCCGGTGTATCCGGTGCAACGTGGCGGCCACATTAAAGCCTGCCCAACCCGCGCCGCTGGAGCGGCTGGGTCGGCGGGCGCCACTGCAACAAGCTGTTGTGCGCCAGGCTGCCCGGGCGTTCCGGGTCGCCAGGTCCAGCCAGCTCCCCGACGTCGTCCTGCCCGGTTCCGAGCCTTGCAGCCCCCTTCCCCCCAGTTTTCACCCGCCCCCCCGCTCACGGGAGCCGAGCTGCTGGCCCTGCTGCGCCAGCGCTGGCAGGCCTCCTACGACCTGCTGCTGGTGCAGCGCCGGGGCCGGCTCTACCTGCAGGTGATGTGGGCCCATCTGGAGCAGCAGTCGTTCCGGCTCTCGGCGGAGGCCTATGCCACCAAGCTGGAGGAGGTGGCGGGGCTGCTCAATGGCATGGGCGTTGCGGCCCAGGTGCGCCACTGGTTGAGCACCACCCCAGAGAAGCCGCGGCTGGGACGCGCCATGGCGCTGGCACTCGACCTGCCACCCGAGAGGCTGGGTGAGTACCTGATCTAGCCGCAATCGCCTCTGCCGAAAACGCCTCTAGCCGACGTCGCCCGGGATGGAGGCGGAGGCCGGGGCCGGACGGATCCGCTCGCTCAGGGCCACCAGCGCCACCCCCACCAGGTAGAGGGCGGTGATGGCGCCTCCCAACAGCAGCATGGTGACGGGATCGGTGGAGGGGGTGAGCACGGCCCCGGCGACCGCAGAGGTAAGGAGCACCCAGCGCCAGGCCGCCAGCATCGTGCGGGCCCGGATCAGGCCCAGGGCGCCGAGAATCAGTTGCAGCACCGGCAGCTGGAAGGCCAGGGCCGTGGCCACCATCAGCAGCAGCACGAAGTCGAGGTAGCGCTCGATCGACCAGCTCGGTTCCACCACGTCGGCGCCGTAGCTCACCAGAAAGCGCAGGGCCGCCGGCACCAGGGCCCACCAGGCGAAGGCCAGTCCAGCGGCGAACAGCACCGCGGAGCCCGCCACCGCGGGCGCCACCAGGCGGCGCTCCCGCCGGTTCAGCCCCGGCAGCACGAAGGCCAGGATCTCGTGGAGCACCCAGGGCAGGGCCAGGCTGAGGCCGGCATAGCCGGCCACCTTCAGCGACACGAACAGGAACTCGCCGGGCGCCAGCTGCAGGAAGCGGATGCCGTCGGCTGGCATCTCCAGCAGGAGCACCAGGGGTTTGACGAACACCAGACAGCCGGCTGCCGCCACCACCACGGCCAGGAGGCTGCGCAGGATGCGGCGGCGCAGTTCCTCCAGGTGATCCACCAGGCTCATCTCCACTTCCCCGGGGAAGTCATCCCCCGGAGGGCCAGAGGGGGTCACCGGCACCCGAATGGGTGGTGGAGGCGCAGCACCGGAGACAGCAGTGGAGGCCGCAGCGGAGGCAGCGGTGGGGTCGGTGGGGGTCGGGGTCATGGCTGCCGTGTTGCCAGCAGGCTAAGGGCCCGTTCCGGGACCCCCCAGAGCACGCTGCCGCCCCGGTGCCGCACGGTGCCCGGGGCGGCACCGGGGATGCGCTGCAGCGCATCCACCGGCACCATCACCACCGGTACCCGGCCATTGGCCCGGCCGCGGCTGAAGTGGGCCGCCAGATCGGCCGCGGACTGCAGATCCGTGTCGGCCACGGCCGTGGTCGACCCCTTCAGCACCACATGGCTGCCGGGCAGTTCCTGGGCATGGAACCAGAGGTCGCCGCGGCGGGCCTGGCGGAAGGAGATCCACTCGTTCTGCCGGTGGTTGCGGCCCACCTGCACCAGCAGGCCGGAGCCGGTGCGCACTTCCAGGGGGCTGGGGGCCGTGGAACCCGTCTCCGCGGCCCGCCTCCGCCGGGCTGGCCGGCTGGAGCGGCCCAGCAGCTCCTCCAGCTCATCGCGCAGGGCCTCCAGCTGCTCCACGCTCTCCGCCTGCTCGAGGAACGTGAGACTGGCCTCGATTGCCGCCAGCCGCTGGCGGTGCTGCTCCAGCCGCGGCGTGATGGCCGCCACTGAGCGCCGCAGCTTGCGGGCCCGGCGGTAGAGCTTCTGGGCATCGTCGATGCACTGGCGACTGGGCTGCCGCTGGCTGAGCAGGGCATCGGCCTCCTGCTGCAGGGCTTCGCTGCCTGCCGCGGCCGCCAGCAGGGCCTCCTGGTCGCTGGCCTGCCGCTCCTGCTGCTCGGCCAGCTTGCCCAGCTGGTGCCGCAGTTGCTGCCGGGTGTCCCGCAACTGCCGTTCTGCCAGCTGCCCCGCGTAGTAGCCGGCCAGGGCCCGATTGATCGCCAGGCTGGCCGACCTGTCCGGGCTCGGGGCCGCAGGGGCCCAGCAGCGGTAGCCCGTGGCCGTGGGCTGCCAGTGAAACCGTTCTGTCTCCAGGGCCTCCAGCCAGCCCTGCCAGGCCTGCCAGAGCTGCTGCCACTGCGACTCGCTCAGGCTCTGCACGGGCTGCTCCAGCCAGGCCTCGGGGACCAGTTGGCGGGCCAGGGCCGGACTGATCCCCTGGAAGGCATCGCGCAACCCCTGCTCCAGGGGCAGGGGCAGCAGCAGCAGGCGGCGTTGCCATGCCGCAAACGAGGTGGCTGCGCTGGCGGGTTCCCCGGCGGCGGGAGGTGGCGGCTGGTAAGTGTCGCCGGTGCCGATCGGCCGCAGGCGCGACTGTCCCGGTTTCACCTGCCGCGCCACGGCCACCACGCGGTCGTCGCCGTCGAGCAGAAACAGGTTGCTGTGGCGACCCATCAGCTCGATCACCAGGCGCTTCTCCAGCGGCTCACCCGGCCGCCGGGCGAAGCCGAGGCTCACCACCCGCTCCCAGCCCGGTTGCTCGAGGCTGGTGAGGGCCAGGCCGCGCAGGCCGTGCTGGAGCTGTTGGGCCAGGGTGCTGCCATCCCCCTGGCGGGGGGGCGGGGCAATGGCATGCACCCGGGCCGCTTCGGCCTGCCAGCAGAGCTCCAGCCACTGGATGCCGCCCAGGTGGCGCAGGCCCAGCTGCAGGCTCTGGCTGGTGGCCTGCTGGGCTTTTTCGAAACGGCTGGGCAGGAGCAGGCCCCGCCATTCGCTCAGCACAGCCCGCAGGCTGGTGAGGTCCATCGGTTGCAGCCTCGCCATCGCCTCCTCGGAGCGCCTGGGGGTTCCCCCTACTCTGCAGGCCTCCCCTGCAGCAGCAATGGCCCGACTCACCGTGATCACCGGTCCTAGCGGGGTGGGCAAGGGCACGCTTGTGGGCCGGTTGCTGAGCCGCCATCCCCGCATCTGGCTGTCGGTGTCGGCCACCACCCGGGCTCCCCGGCCCGGCGAGGTGGAGGGCCAGAGCTACTTCTTCCTCAGCCGCGAGCGCTTTGAGCAGCAGGTGGCGGATGGGGGATTTCTGGAGTGGGCGGAGTTCGCCGGCAACCTCTACGGCACGCCCCGCCAGCCGGTGGAGCAGCACCTGGCCGCCGACAGGCCGGTGCTGCTGGAAATCGAGCTGGAGGGGGCGCGCCAGGTGCGCCACAGTTTTCCTGCCGGCTTTCAGCTGCTGATCCAACCCCCCAGCCTGGAGGAGCTGGAGCGGCGCATCCGTGGCCGGGGCACGGACGCCGAGGAGGCGATCCAGCGGCGTCTGGCCCGTGCCCGGGTGGAGCTGGCGGCCGAGGCCGAGTTCGATGCCACCCTGGTGAACGGCGATCTGGACCAGGCCCTGGCGGAGCTCGAGCGGTTCATGCAGCTGGGTTGAAGCACGGAGTTCCTCCGCGGTGGGCAGCACAACAAAATGCGGCCCCGGAGGGGGCCGCAAGCAGGACGGATCTCTCGACCGTGTCCCTCAGAGGGGGTGGAAGAGCAGGTCGGGGAAGAAGCGGTTGAACTCGATCAGGATCCCGGCCGTGATGGTGAACCAGATGGCGGAGAACACCGGAGCGGTGGTGAGGAATTTTTTCATCGTCTGGGGCTGGGTGGATGGGAACGGTGTGGGGCCGGCTCAGCGGGGGGAGACGGTGATCTTGTCGTTCGATTCGGTGAGCTTCTTGCCGGTGAGCTCGCCGAAGGCGGCCAGGGGCCAGGTGGCTGCGGCCAGGGTGCTCTTGAAGGCCAGGGGCACGTCAATCTGGATCTCGCGCATGGTGGCGTCCTTGCTGCCGCGGATCGCCATCAGATAGGTGCGACCGGCCCAGCCGATGCAGCCGGCGATGTACAGGAAGGAAATGCCGGGGATCAGGAAGTCGCCGGCATGGCTCCAGCGGCCGTCCACGATCAGGTGGGGCAGGCCATCGGTGCCGCAGAGGGCCTGGCTGTACATCTGGAAACGGGCCTTGGCCTGGTCGGTTTTGGCGCCGGCGGCCCGTTGCTGGAAGCGGGGGCTATCGGCGCAGGGGGTGAGGCCGGCAACGGATGCGTCTGCCTTGGCGACGGGGGCAAAGCCGAATAGCAGGAAGGCGGAGAGCAGAACCGCGCACAGGCGGGGAAGAAGACGGCGCATCGCGGTGCAGGATGTCACCCGCGGACAGTAAGGGCGTTGAGGGGGTGCAATGGCAACGGTTCTGGCGCTCGAAACAAGTTGTGACGAGTCGGCGGCGGCGATCGTGCGGGACGGCCGGGTGCTCGCCAGTGCCGTGGCCTCCCAGGTGGAGGAACACGCCCGCTGGGGCGGCGTGGTGCCCGAGATCGCCTCACGGCGCCACGTGGAGGCCCTGCCCTTGATGCTGGAACAGGTGTGCCGCGACAGCGGCGTGCCGGTGACGGCCGTGGATGCGGTGGCGGCGACCGTGGCACCCGGACTGGTGGGGGCCCTGGTGGTGGCCTCGGTCACGGCGCGTGCCCTGGCCCGGCTGCACGGCAAACCCTTTCTCGGCATTCATCATCTCGAGGGCCACCTGGCCTCGGTGCAACTGGGCGAGCCCCTGCCGGCAGGGCCCTACCTGGTGCTGCTGGTGAGCGGCGGTCACACCGAGCTGGTGCGGGTGGATGGTCCGGGTGTTTTCAGCCGGCTGGGCCGCAGCCACGATGACGCCGCGGGCGAGGCCTTTGACAAGGTGGCGCGGCTGCTGGGGCTGGGCTACCCCGGCGGCCCCGCCATTCAGGCGGCGGCCCAGGCCGGTGATCCGGGCCGCTTCCAGCTGCCCAAGGGCCGCATCTCCCTGCCCCAGGGGGGCTTCCATCCCTACGACTTCAGCTTCAGCGGCCTCAAGACCGCCATGCTGCGCCAGGTGCGGGCGCTGGAGCAGGTGGCCGGGGAGGGGGGGGCGTCGCTGCCGGTGGCGGATCTGGCGGCGAGTTTCGAGCAGGTGGTGGCGGAGGTGCTGGTGGAGCGCAGCTGCCGCTGTGCGAACGACCACGGCCTCGGCACGCTGGTGCTGGTGGGGGGGGTGGCGGCCAACCGGCGCCTGCGCCAGTTGCTCGAGCACTGCTGCCACCGCGATGGGCTGCAGTGGCGCCTCGCACCGCTGGCGTTCTGCACCGACAACGCGGCCATGATCGGGGTGGCAGCCTGCCAGCGCCTGGCCGCCGGCCAGGTCAGCAACGCGGAATTGGGGGTGGCGGCGCGGCTCCCCCTGGAACGGGCGGATTGTCTTTACGAAACACAGGCAGCGTTTTAATACGCCTACGCTGGTCCTTGACCGATTTCTCGCTCGCGCCGCCATGGCCTCTGCGAAGACCTCCCAGGCAGAGCCGGCGGCAGCCGACCAGGCTGAGCCTGGAGCTGGGCCCCAGGCTGAACCGGTGAGTTCCCACGAACTCAACGCCTGGCGGCGGGGTTTCACCCCCCAGGCCGAGATCTGGAATGGCCGGCTGGCGATGCTCGGCCTCTCCCTCGGATTGACGGTGCTGCTGATCGCCCGGCTCACCTTCGGCTGAAGCGCCCGCCTCAGGTGCGGCCTCGCAGCGCCTGGGCCAGCTCGTTGGGCCTGAGGCTCTGGGCCAGGGCATCTTCGGCGACCACCCGGCCTTCCTCCACCAGTTTCTGCAACGACTGGTTCGATGTCTGCATGCCATCGAAGCCACTGCGGCCCATGATGTCCTCGATTTCATCGAGGTCACCCTTGAGGATGTAATCCCGGCACGCATCCGTGTTGATCAGGATGTCGTGAAAGGCGCAGCGCTTGCCATCGGTGGTCTTGAGCAGCCCCTGGGAGATCACCCCGAGCAGGGCTTCCGACACGGCACGGCGCACGCTGTCCTGTTCGTTGGGAGGGAACATCCCCAACACCCTCTCGATGGTCCTCACGGCCGAATTGGTGTGGAGGGTGCCGAACACCAGGTGACCGGTCTGGGAGGCCTCCAGGGCGGTGGTGAGGGTTTCCCGGTCGCGGATCTCACCGATCAGGATCACGTCGGGGTCTTCCCGCAGGGCGGCCCGCAGGGCGTTGTGGAACACCTTGGTGTGCTCCCCCACCCCCCGGTGCCGGATCAGGGACCGACGGCTGTCATGCACGAATTCCACCGGATCCTCGATCGTGAGGATGTGGCGGCTCATGTTGTCGTTGATCCAGTCGATCATCGCGGCGAGGGTGGTGCTCTTGCCGGAGCCTGTCGGGCCGGTGACCAGCACCAGTCCCTTCGGCCGCGAGCAGAGCTCTTCGAGCACGGGCGGCAGGTTGAGATCGGCCAGGGTGGCGATTTTCTGGGGGATCAGGCGCAGCACCATCCCCGGCCCGCGCAGGGTCATCATCAGATTGATGCGCACCCGCACGAAGGGGAAGGCATAGGAGCCGTCGTACTCCAGGTCGCGCAGGAAGCTGTCGAGTTCGGCGGGGCCAAGCATTTCCCGCACCCAGCCGATGAAGGTGGCCTGGTCGGTCACGGGCCACCCGGTGCGCACGATGTCGCCCCTGTTGCGGAAGCGGGGTTCTTCTCCCACGCCCACATGCACGTCGGAATGGTTCTGCTGGAAGGCCAGCTCCACGATCCCGGCCAGGGTCTGCGGCTGCCCCTTCACCCCGGCGGGCCCTGTCGCGGCTGCCGGGGCCGGGGCGGCGGCAAGGGGGGGGGGAGAGGCGGCGAAGGGGGATGCCGGAAACGGGGACGGAGGAAAGGGCGAGGTGGTCATCGTTCAGTCGCCGGTTCTGCTCCAGTCTGGCTTCATGGCTGGAGAACTTTTGTTTGCCCAGGCTGAGATTCGTAGGATCGGCCTACAACCGCTTCTGTCGCTGGTGTCGCTGCCCCTGGTCACGATCGTGCTTGGCACCAGGCCGGAGGCGATCAAGCTGGCACCGGTGATCCGGGCCTTTCTGCAGGCCCGGGAGTTCCGCACCCGGGTGGTGCTCACCGGCCAGCACCGCGAGATGGTGAGCCAGGTGATGGAGCTGTTCGGCCTGCAGGCCGACCACGACCTGGCCCTGATGGCGCCGAAGCAAACCCTCACCCACATCACTTGTGCCGCCCTCAGCGGCCTGAAGGAGGAGTTCGCTGCCCATCGGCCCGACCTGGTGCTGGTGCAGGGCGACACCACCACCGCCTTCGCCTCGGCCCTGGCCGCCTTCTACGAGCAGATTCCGGTGGGCCATGTGGAGGCGGGCCTGCGCACCGACAACCTGCTCGATCCCTTCCCGGAGGAGGCCAACCGCCGGCTGATTTCCCAGCTGGCCCAGCTGCACTTCGCTCCCACCGAGCGCTCGGCGGCGAACTGCCGCGCCTCGGGGGTGGTGGGGGAGGTGCTGGTCACGGGCAACACGGTGATCGACGCCCTGCTGCAGATGGCCGAGCAGGCGCCGCGCCTCGATCTGCCCGGGCTCGACTGGCAGGGGCAGCGCGTGATCCTGGCCACGGTGCACCGACGGGAGAACTGGGGCGAGCGCCTGGAGGAGATCGGCACCGGCTTCCTGGGGGTGCTGGAGCGGTTCCCCGACACGGCCCTGCTGCTGCCCCTGCACCGCAACCCCACCGTGCGGGAACCCCTGCAGGCACTGCTGGGCAACCATCCCCGCGCCTTCCTCACCGAGCCGCTCGACTACGACCAGCTGGTGGCGGCCATGGGCGGCTGCACCCTGGTGCTCACCGATTCCGGCGGCCTGCAGGAGGAGGCTCCGGCCCTCGGCAAGCCGGTGCTGGTGCTGCGCCGCACCACCGAACGACCGGAGGCAGTGGACGCCGGCACAGCCCGGCTGATCGGCACTGCCAGTGCCGACATCCTGGCCGAGGCCAGTGCACTGCTCAGCGACTCCCAGGCCTATGAGGCGATGGCGCGGGCGATCAATCCCTTCGGCGATGGCCAGGCCAGCGGGCGGATCGTGGCCGCGGCGCGGGCGTTTCTGGGGGTCTGATCCGGGGTCTGGCTCAGTCGCGGCGCCGGGCCCCGGGCGGCAGGTCGATGAACACCCGCGTGCCTGGTTCCAGGCCGGAGATGATCTCCGTGTCCTTGCCACCGCTGCTGCCCAGCTCCACGGGCTGGAAGCTGGGTTGTTGGTCTGCGCCCACCAGAAGCACCCCCGGCCGGCCGTTTTCCGTGACGATCGCCACCGTGGGCACGAGGGTGCGGGCCTGCAGCAGGCCGGTCTGGAAGCCCACATCGGCGGTCATGCCGATGCGCAGCTCCGGGGTGGGCTCCACGAAGGTCAGATACACGTCGAAGGAGGTGACGTTGTTCAGCTTCACGGCCCGCGGTGTGATCCGCTTCACCCGGGCGGCGAAGCGGCGATCGGGGAAGGCATCCACCCGCACGCTGGCCTGCTGGCCCTTGCGGACCCGGCCGATGTCGCTCTCGGGCACCTTGGCCACCACCTCCAGCCCCTGGGAGAGCTCCACGATCGAAGAACTGGTGGCCCCCTCCACGGCAGCGGCGGTGGTGGTGGGCGTCACGAAGGCGCCGGGGTCGGCGAAGCGCTGGGTGACCACGCCGCTGAAGGGGGCGCGCACGATCAGATCGTCCTCTTCCACTCGCCGGGCCTCCAGCCGATCTCGGGCTGCGTTCACCGCCGCCTGCTCCACCAGGAAGGTGCTGCGCACGGTGTTGTAGTCGCTCAGGCTGATGGCGCTCTGGCGGAAGAGCCGCTCATTGCGCTCCAATTCGCTGCGGCTGCGCTCAAGCTGGGCCTCGGCGGAGACCAGCTGGGCCTTCAATTCCTGCAACCGCTCCTGCAGATCACCCGCATCCATGCGGGCCAGGGGCTGGCCGGCCTCCACCCGGTCTCCCTCCTCCACGAACAGTTCATTGAGGATGCCCTGGCGCTTCGGGCTCACGTTCACGCGCTGCTGGGCCTCCAGCTCGGCGGCGGCGTTCACCACCCCGGGCAGGTCGCCGGAGCGCACCAACACCGTGTAGGCCGAGAGGTCGGCCTGGGCGGTGGTGCGTTGCCGCAACCAGATTCCGCCACCACCCAGCAGCAGGCCGGCGGCGAGGGCGCCCGCCCAGAACCGCCGCTGCCGCCAGAGGGGCCTCGGCTGCAGACCCGTGGAGGCGTCGCCGGGGCCGTCGGGACGGCCACCGCCGGGAAGGCCATTGCCGCCGGGTAGCGGCGTGGGCGGGCGATGAGGGCTGATTTTGGCAGGGGTGCGGCTGGGAATCGGCCTGGATGCCACTGCCTCCAGTCTCGCGCCCGTGCCCCGGGACTGCGGCCATCCCAGGTGACAGCCCGGCGTGCCCATAGATTTGAGCAATGCTCAAAGCCGGAATAGTCGGACTGCCCAACGTGGGCAAGTCGACCTTGTTCAACGCCCTGGTGGCCAACGCTCAGGCCGAAGCCGCCAACTACCCCTTCTGCACGATCGAGCCCAACTCGGGCATCGTGTCGGTGCCCGATCCCCGGCTGCAGCAGCTGGCCGCCCTCAGCTCCAGTCGGGAGATCGTCCCCACCAAGGTGGAATTCGTGGACATCGCCGGCCTGGTCAAGGGTGCCAGCCAGGGCGAGGGCCTGGGCAACAAGTTCCTGGCCAACATCCGCGAAGTGGACGCAATCGTGCACGTGGTGCGCTGCTTCGAGAACGACGACGTGATCCATGTGAGCGGCTCGGTGGGGCCGGCCCGCGATGCCGAGGTGATCAACCTCGAGCTGGGCCTGGCCGACCTGGCCCAGGTGGAGAAGCGGCGCGAGCGGCTCAAGAGGCAGGTGCGCACCAGCAAGGAGGCCCAGGCTGAAGATGCGGCTCTGGAGCGCATCCAGGCGGTGCTCGAGGCCGGTGGTGCGGCCCGCAGTGTGGAGCTCAGCGCCGAGGAGGCACTGATGGTGAAGCCCCTGGGGCTGCTCACCGCCAAGCCGGTCATCTATGCCACCAACGTGAGCGAAGACGATCTGGCCAGCGGCAACGCCTACTGCGAGGAAGTTGCAGCCCTGGCGGAGAAGGAGGGTGCCGCCACCGTGAGGATCTCGGCCCAGGTGGAGGCCGAGTTGATTGAGCTGCCGGAAGACGACCGCGCTGAATTCCTGGCCGGGCTTGGGGTTGAGGAGGGCGGCCTGCACAGCCTGATCCGCGCCACCTACGCCCTGCTGGGCCTGCGCACCTACTTCACCACCGGCGTGAAAGAAACCCGCGCCTGGACCATCCAGGCCGGCATGACGGCCCCTCAGGCAGCCGGCGTGATCCACACCGACTTTGAGCGTGGCTTCATTCGCGCCCAGACCATCGGCTACAAACAGCTGCTGGAGGCCGGCTCCCTGACGGAGGCCATGAAAAAGGGCTGGCTGCGGGTTGAGGGCAAGGAGTACGTGGTGGTGGAGGGCGACGTGATGGAGTTCCTGTTCAACGTGTGAGCAGGTGCCCCAGAATCAGCGCAGAGACCCAGCCGCGATGACTGCCCACCAACCCTCCCCGGATCCGGCCGCGCCCTCTGCTGGCTCGCCGCTGGCCGCCGACCATCCCCACGATTTCGACGTGCAGAAGGAACTGCACCAGCAAATCCGCAACGACCCCGACTACGACGACTGGGAATACGGCACCGAGCCCTTGCCCCACGAGGCCTGGATCAGCACCCAGTCCGCTGCGGACTGAGTCGCTTGGCCCGGTTGAAGCCGGCCAGACAGAACAGCGTGACCAGGATCCACAGGCCGCCGCCGTGCCCCTGGCGATCGAGGGCGAGCCCCGCCAGCGGCGGAGCCAGCAGGCTGCTGAGGGCGAAGCACTGGGAGAACAGGGCCATTGCAACCCCCTGGTGTTCGTCGGGGGTGAGTTCGATCACCGCCTCTGTGGCGGTGGGCAGGAAGGCCGCGAGGCCCAGGGCCAGGGGTACCTGGGCCAGCGCCACCAGCCAGAGTCCCTGACTGGAGAGTGCTGAAAAGGCCAGTGCCGCCGTGCCCAGGGCAAAGCTGGCCAGGCTCAGGCTGAGGCCGGTGGCCACCGGCCGTCGGGCCAGCCACTGCCCCACCGGCCACTGCAGCAGCAGCAGCAGGCCCAGATGCAGGCCGACCAGCAGGGCTCCGAGGCTGGCCGGGATGGCGGCCCGCTCCAGGCCACCACGTACCAGGTCTAGCGGCAGCGCACTCTGCATCAGGGCCGGCAGGGCGGTGGCCAGCAGGGTGATCAGCAGCACCGGCAGCAGCGGGGGCAACCACTGCCGCCAGGTCGTGGTGGTGTCGCCATCGCGGCGACGGGCCGGTGGATCGGGCAGCCGGCGTAGCAGCAGCACCAGCACCATGGCGCAGAGGCACACCATGTCGAGCAGGTAGATGCCCCGCAACAGGTTGCGGGTGGCCAGCAGGGCGCCGATCAGGGCGCCCAGGGCAATGCCGGTGGCATCGGCGCTACGGGCCAGGGCAAACCCCCGGGCCGAGGGGATGGGCTGGCTGACGCCGCTGCAGCCCAGCGGTACGGCCAGCTCGATGGCGGGCCAGTAGAGACCCATGGCGACGCCCATCAGCACCTGGCCCTGGGCATAGGCCGGAAAACTGCGCGCCCCGATCAGGGTGCTGTCGGCCGCCAGCGCGGCGAAGCAGGCCAGCAGCACCGGCACGCCGCAGTTCACGCCGCGATCGAGCAGCAGGCCGCTGAGGAACCGTCCCAGGGTGCCGGCCAGGGCAGCGATCGCCAGGCCGAGGGTGACGCTCGAGGCGCTGAAGGCCTCCTGGTGGAACACCAGGGGGGTGAGGTAGAGCACGGCACCGGCACCGATGGAACCGATCAGGCGGAGGCTCGCCACCACCCGCAGGGGCGCGGGAAACTGGAGCCACCAGGCCCGTCCCTCCTCCCGCCGGCCTGCCAACCCTTTCGCTGCCGTTGCCAAACCGCCCCCGCCTGTCTGCCCTGTGCGCCAGTTTGCTGGTGCTGCTGCCCTGGGGCGGGTGGCCTGCCGCACGTGCCGCAGAGGAACTGCTGGTGCAGATCGAGGGACTGGAGATCCCCATCGACCTGGAGGAGCTGGAGGCCTGGAGCCGTGAGCCCGACCAGCAGCGCGGCAGCCAGGTGGTGTGGCTCAACCTGCTCGATGCCCCGGCCCGCCAGGGGGTGAGCCGCTTGCTGCGGGCACCGCTGCTGCTCGATCGCAGTTTTGGCCGGGAGCTGCTCAAGAGCTGGACCGGTGAACCCTTGTTGCGCGAGGTGGGGGGGCTGTTGCAGGCAGAAGACGGGGCGAACCTGGCTCCGCAGCTGCTGGCCACCCTGCAGCAGCTTCTCGATCGCCAGAGCCAGGTGTCTAGCCTCGATCTGTTGCGGGCTCTGCCCGGCGAGCGCCTGGTGCTGCGGGTGGATGGCCTGCTCGATCTGGCCGGCACGCTGCGCGATCAGCTTCGCTTTCAGGCGGCGGCGATCGCAGCCCTGCGTCGCCAACCCTTGCCGTTGCGTCGCTCCCGCTCGCTGCTGGCGAGCTGGCAGCGACCGGGCACGGGCCAGCGGCAGCTGCTGTTGCCAGTGGCCCACCGGGCGGCGCCCCTGCCGCTGGAGCTGTGGCCGGCCCAGCCCCGGGCGGAGCGCCGCCCTCTGCTGGTACTGATGCCCGGCTTGGGTGGCAGTTCCAGCCAGCTCAGCTGGCTGGCAGGGGCGCTGGCCCAGCGCGGCTGGCCGGCGCTGGTGGTAGAGCATCCTGGCAGCGATGAGGAGGCGGTGAAGGCGTCCCTGGAGGGGGAGGCCCCGCCGCCCGGCGCGGAAACGTTGCCGATCCGCCTGGCCGATCTGCAGGCCGTGCTCACCGCTCGCAGCGAGGGGCGCCTGGGGCTGGGCGACGACGTGCGTCCCGAGGACGGGGTGGTGCTGATCGGCCATTCGCTGGGGGGCCTGGCGGCGCTGATGGCCGCCGGCCTGGTGCCGGAGGCCGGCCTGGGTCAGCGCTGTGAGCAGGCCCTGGTGGCCCTGCCGTTCACCAATCTCTCGCAGTTGCTGCAATGCCAGCTGCCCGCGATCACCGGGGACGGCAGCCCGGCCCGTTCCGCCCCCGATCCGGGTGGTGCGGATGTGCCCCTGCTCGAGGGCATGCCCCTGCGCGCTGTGGTGACCTTCAACGGGTTCGGCAGCCTGCTCTGGCCCCGGCGGGGTCTGGCGCCGTTGCCCGTGCCCGTGTTGATGGTGGGGGGGAGTTTGGATCTGATCACCCCACCGGTGCAGGAGCAGCTCGAGCTGCTGGCCAGCAGCGGCCATCCAGGCAGCCGCCTGGTGCTGGTGGATGGGGCCAGCCACTTCTCGCCCGTGCGCCTGGATCCTGAGCGGCAGGCGCTGTTCAGGCTGGGCCAGGAGCTGGTGGGGGAGAAGCCGGAGCTGGTCCAGGCCCTGCTGTTGCAACTCACGCTGGAGTTTCTGGAATCCAATCGGCATCCGTCCCTGCTCAGTGCCCAGCGCCGGGAGCACGGCGGGGTGAGCGCCTACGTGCTCGACGGGATCGCGGCCCGGCGCTGGCGCTCGGGCCTGCCGACACCCCCGCTCAGAAGCGCACGCGAGGGTCGAGCAGGGCCACCAGCAGGTCCACGGTGACTGTGACCAGCACCACCAGGGCCGCCACCACCACCACGATCCCCTGCACCAGGGGGTAGTCGCGCTGGGCGATCGCCTCCTGCAGGCGGAAGGCGATCCCCGGCCAGGAGAAGGTGACCTCGATCAGCAGGGCTCCGCCGATCAGGGAGGCCACGGTGATGCCGGTGATCGTGAGCACGGGCAGCAGGGCGTTGGGCAGGGCGTGCCGCAGAACCACCTGGCGCTCGCCGATGCCGCGGCTGCGGGCGGCCTCCACATAGTCGGAACCCAGGGCCCGGCGCAGGTTGAGGCGCAGGGCGTTGGTGAAGATGCCGCTCAGCAGCAAGGCCAGGGTGCAGGCCGGCAGGGTGAGGTGCCGCAGGCTGCCGGCCAGGGCCTGCCAGTCGCCGTTGCCCAGGCCCTGGCGCAGGCTGTCGAGGAGGTAGAAGCCGCTGCCGGTGGGGGGCACCAGGGTGGGGGGAAAGCGGCCGCCCACCGGCAGCCAGCCCAGCCAGACGGCAAACACCAGTTGCACCAGCATGGCCGCCCAGAAGGGAGGCAGGGCGTAGGTGCCCACGCCATAGAGGCGGCCCGCCAGGTCGATCCTGCTCTCCGGCCGGGCGATGCCGGAGAAGCCCACCGCCAGCCCCACCAGGGCCGCCAGCAGCAGGGCGGTGACGCCCAGTTCCAGGCTAGCCGGCAGACTCTGGCCGATGATCCGGGCCACCGGCTCCTGGCTGTTGAGCGATTCGCCCAGGTCGCCGCGCAGCAGATGGGCCAGGAACTGGCCGTACTGCTCCAACAGGCTGCGGTCGAGGCCCAGCTGGCTGCGCAGGGCGGCCCGGGCGGCCTCGGGCGCCCTGGTGCCCAGCACCGCATCCACCGGATCGCCGGGAGCCACCCGCAGCATCAGAAACACCAGGCTGGCGATCAGCCAGAGCATCACCGGCACCAGGGCCAGGCGGGCCCCCAGGTAGCGGACGAGGGCGCGGCGTCGGCTCATGGCTGGCGCTCCAGCTCCTGGAGCAGCAGGCGGCCGTTGCCGTCGAAGCGGGGGGCCGCTAGTCCCAGCTGGGCCCAGGCCCGCGGCGTGACCAGCCAGAGCGGCAGGTAGGGCACAGCCCGGGCGGTGCGCTGCTCAATCTCCGCGAGCAGCCGGCGCCGCTCGCTGCCCACCAGCCCTTCGCTGCGCAGCAGTTGCTGCTGCAGTCCCGGCTCGGTCCAGAAGCTGCCGCTCAGGGCACTCTCCCCCTTGAGGCAGCGGCTGCCCTGGGCCTCCGTGCAGCTGATCAGCGGAAACAGGTAGGCCTCCGGATCGGGAACGGATCCGCGCCAGTCGAGCATCACGGCGGCAAAGGCCCCCTCGCCCAGCTGGCGGTACACAGTGGTGGATTCCATCCCGTTGGGCTGGAGCACGATGCAGTCGTCGAGATCGCGGGCCAGCTGGGCCTGCCAGGTGAGCACCATCAGCCGGTCGGAGGGGATGTTGGAACGGAAGGTGAGCGGCAGCTCCAGGCGGCGGCCGTTGCAGTAGCCGGCCTCGCGGAACAGCTGGCGGGCCGTGGCCGGGGCGTAGGCGGGCCAGAGATCGTCGCTGCTGCCGCTCACAGCCGGCGGCACCAGATTGCGCAGGGGCGGCCGCAGACCCTGGCTCACCCTCTCGCTGATGCGGGCGCGGTCGAGGCTGTGGGCCAGGGCCCGGCGCAGCCGGGCGTCGTTGAACGGGGGCTGGTCGGTGTGCAGGGTGATGTAGCCGATCTCCAGCGCCGGCCCTTCCCCCTGGCGCAGGCCCCCCCGGCCGGCCTGCTGCTCCAGCGCCTGCTGGTGGTCCTCATGCAGGCCCGTGGAGAGCAGCACGTCCACCTCACCGCTGCGCATGGCGCCGAACAGGGCGGTGGAGTTGCCCAGGCTGATCAGGTCGATGCCACGGTTGAGGGGTCGGGGTCCCCAGTAGTCGGCGAAGGGCTCCAGCCGCTGCTGCTGGTCGCTGAAGGCGGTGAGCCGGTAGGGGCCCGTGCCCACGAAGCGGTCGATCAGCGCCTTGTCGGCATGGTCGCGGTAGGCGGTGGGGGAGACGGGGGTGAGGTTGATCGTGCTGAGCAGCTCGGGCAGCACGGTGGTGGGCCGCTTCAGCCGCAGTTCAAGCTCGTGGCTGCCGCTGGCCCGCACGGAGGAGATGCGGTCGTCGAGCAGGTAGCTGAGGGTGCCGATCGCCAGGAAGCGCTCCAGGCTGAACACCATCGCCGCGGCGTCGAAGGGGGTGCCGTCATGGAAGATCACCCCCTGGCGCAGGGGGATGCGCACGGTGAGTCCGTCGCCGCTCACCCGGGGCAGGGCGGTGGCCAGGGCGGGCTCCAGTTCACCGCCGGCGCCAAGCCTGTAGAGCGGGTCGCCGATGGCACTGAGCAGCTGGGTGGCGCCGAAGGTGGAGGCACGCACCGGGTCCACCGACCCCACCCGGGCGCTGGTGGCCACCACCAGGCGCTGGCTGCTGCGCTGGGGCTGGCAGCCCTGCAGCAGGGGCAGAAGGAGAGCGGATGCGCCGATCAGGCCTGCGGCCAGCCTGGAGAAGAGCCGCACGAACCTGGGCAATGGGGAGGGAGAGGGAATCTGGCCGCCATTCAAGGGCGATGGGGGCGCTCCGGCCTCACCTGCTGCAGGGAAATTTCAAACACCTCGGAACCCTGGCGCGCCAGGGGCCAGCGCCGCACCCAGCAACGGTTGTGCCTGTCGTCCACACCGATCACCTGGTAGAGCTGCTCGTCGGCGTGCAGCCGCACACATTCACCCTGGCTGGGCAGGTGCTGGCTGGGGCTGGCGCAGGAAAGGGCTGTCATGCAAGTGGATCTCAGATGGAACGGGATGGGCGGGACCGGGGCAGAGGGGGTGAAGGGTGGGAAGGGGCCGACGCGGGGCTTGGCCGGTAAGCCTGCAGGTGTGCACAGCTCAGCGCCAATGGTGCGGGCCCAATTGGGGAGAAAATGTTCGCTCGGATACGGAAGATGGGGTGGGTCTGGGGATCGTCACAGGTCCGGCGGCGGGGCACTGGCCGGCTGCACGCGCGAAGCGGGAGTCCGGGTGCGGGGGCCTGGGAGCTTGGCTCTGGGCTGGGGCGATCGGCAGCGGGAGGAAGGGATGGCGGAGAACAGGTCTTAAGACTTTCTTTCGCCGTTGCTTCAGTGTGCCTCGTCCCCTGCCCCGAGCGCTAGCCGGTGCCGATTTGGCCATCTGATCGGGGCGATCAGCGCCGACCTCAGAGGGTGCGGAGACAGGCCGCCACCCGGTTCACTTCCGGCAGGGCCTCAATCTGGGCCAGGGCCCGGCGGAAGTTGGCCTCCAGCACCTCATGGGTGATCACCACGATCTCGGCGGCTTCGCTGTCGGCCTCGAATTGCACGATCGACTGGATCGAGACGGCCGCCTCCCCGAAGCAGGTGCCGATGTGGCCGATCACGCCGGCCTCGTCACTGGTGCTCAGTCGCACGTAGTTGCGGTGGGTCGTGCGCTCGCCGTCCACCAGCCTGCACTGGCGCCAGCTGCCGGCCGCCAGCAGGGGATCCAGACCGGCGCCCTCGGCTTGGCCGCAGGCCTGACGGATGCCGGCGATGTTGAGGATGTCGGCCACCACGGCGGAGGCAGTGGGGCCGGCTCCGGCCCCCGGCCCGAAGAACATCACCTGGCCCACCGGTTCCCCTTCCACCAGGATGGCGTTGTTCACCCCGTTCACCCCGGCCAGCGGATGGCTACTGGGCACCAGGGTGGGGTGGACACGCACATCCAGCCACTGGCTGCCATCCCCCGGATCGGCTGCCGCCGCGCCGGCATCGATGCGCTGCGACACGGCCAGGAGTTTCACCACGAAGCCGAGCTGGTTGGCATAGGCAACATCGCGGGCATCGAGCTGGTCGATGCCCTCGGTGGGGATGGCCTCGCGGGGCACGGAGCCCCCGTAGGCCAGGCCGGTGAGAATGGCGATCTTGTCGGCGGCGTCTCCGCCCTGCACATCGGCGGCGGGGTCGGCCTCGGCGTAACCCAGCCGCTGGGCATCGGCCAGCACGGCGCCGTAGTCGGCCCCTTCAGCCGCCATGCGGCTGAGGATGTAGTTGGTGGTGCCGTTGATGATGCCGCTCACCCGCTGGATGCGGTTGGCCCCGAGCGATTGCTTCAGCGGCTCGATGATCGGGATGCCGCCGCCCACGGCCGCCTCCAGCAACACGTAGACGCCACGGGCGGCGGCGGCGGCGGCGATCTCCTCGCCATGGCGGGCGATCACGGCCTTGTTCGCGGTGACCACGGGCTTGCCGGCGGCGATGGCCCGCAGGATCAGGGAGCGGGCCGGCTCGAGCCCCCCCATCACCTCCACCACGATGTCCACGGCCGGATCGTCAACCACCGCTTCCGGGTCGGTGCCGAGCAGGTGGGGGGCCAGTTGCACGGGTCTGGGTCGGTGCAGGTCGCGCACGGCCACCCTGCGCAGTTCCAGCTCGCCCACCAGGGGGTGGCGACCCTGCGGCGTGGCCAGGATGTCGGCCACGCCCGCCCCCACCGTGCCGAGGCCGAGCAAGCCGATACCGATGGTCATGCGCTGGAGGTTCGCAGAAACAACGATCCTAGAAATCAGGCCGCCAACGCCTGGGCCTGGCTCTGCATCATGCGCAGGATGTTGAGAAAGCCGTTGGCGCGGGAGGGGGTGAGGCTGGCCTGCAGGCCGGTGGCGGCGATGAAGCCGGGATCGAGGGCGGCGGCCTGTTCAGGGGTGAGTCCCTCCAGGCCCTGGATCAGCAGGGCCAGCAGTCCCTTGGTGATAGCCGCGTCGGAGTCGCCCTGCCAGTGGAGCCTGCCGTCCTGCAGCTGGCCCACCACATACACCTGGGACACGCAGCCCTTCACCTTGAAGGCGTCGTTGCGGAACTCCTCGGGCAGGGGGTCGAGCTTCTTGGCCAACCAGAGCACGTACTCATAGCGGCGCCTGGGATCTGCGGTGCCGGCAAGCCGCTGCACGATCTGGTCGAGCGCGGGACTGCCGGTGGCCAGCTGGGCTGGATCGGCCATTCAGTGACGCCGGCGGTAGAATGCCAGCAGGCCTGCTGCCGTGAAGCCACCGGCCAGGCCCGCCAGCAGGTAGGGCCTCTGACTCAGCCACTGCCTTTGGCTCAGCCACTGCCTGGGCTGGTTCCGGGTGAGGGCCACCGGCACCGAGCTTGGGGCCTGCTCGGAGATCCCCTCGGCGAGCTGGAGATAGTCGCGGTGTCCCGGACCGGCATCCACCTGCAGTTCCCAGTCGTCCCGGGCCTGACTGGGCAGCTTGAACAGCAGTTTGCCGTCGGCGTCGGTCTGGCCCAGCTCGATGGCCTCACCATCCGGGGACAGCAGCCGCACCTTGGCTTCCTTGGCCGGTTCGCCGCTGCTGAAGCGGCTCTCCAGTTCCAGGGATGGCGCATTCAGATTGACAAGCCGCTCCAGGCTGGTCTCGATGGCGTGGCTCTGGGCCGGCGTGGCGTGGAACAGGGTCATCAGCCCCACGGCAGGCAGCGCAATGGCTGCCAGGGAAAGGGGCAGGTGGACCGGCGATTGGGGCAGGCGCATGGCGTGGCTGTGGAGGGGGATCAGCTGTCCTGCCAGCGGCTCTCGCGGGATTTGCCGGCCTGCACCATGTGCAGCATGCTGCTCACCATCAGGGAGAGGGCGTCGTGGGAGTCGCCCCGGACCTGCAGTTCTGCCGCCAGCACCCTCTCGGCAGCGGTGGGGGCCTGGGCTTGCCGAAGTGCGGGCAGGTTCAAGGCTGGAGCGGCGCAGCAGAACGGAATCCTCGCAAATGAACCATGGAGCCGGGGCCGACGCAACGGTTGTTGATGGGCTTGTTCACGGCGCGGGCTGCAGCTCCTGCCAGCCCTGTTCGCTGATCCAGCCATCCAGGGGCACATCCCAGGGATCGCAGGGCAGTTCGGGCACCACACAGGCCTGGGGCAGCACCGCCAGGGCCGGCAGCCGGCGCCAGCCCGGATCGGCGCGGAGCCGGTCGTACCAGCCGCCGCCATAGCCCAGCCGCACACCCCGCCGATCGATGGCCAGGGCCGGGATCAACAACACGCCCATGTGGTGGGGCTGCAGCTGGCCGGCCCTGGCGGTCGGCGCGGGAATGCCGCAGGCATCGGGTGCGAGCAGCTGGCCGTCCCGCCAGGGCCGGAAGAGGAGGTGGTTGCCGACCACCGCCGGCAGGGCCAGGGGCAGGCCACTGGACAGGAGCCAGGGGCGCAGGTCGGGCTCCCCCGGCAGGGGCCAGGCCAGCCCCACATGCCGCTCGCCCGGACCGGCGAGGGCCAGGACCCGCCGCAGGGACGGCTGCAGTCCGGGCCCGGCCTGCTCGAGCCAGCGCTGCAGAGCCGGTGTGTGAAGGCGTCTGAGCTGGCGGAAATGGGAGCGCAGCTGTGCTTTGTGGGGATTCACCGGGGCGGCGCGGGGCCTGCAGAGGTCCTGCGGAGGTGGCACCGCACTCTGGCGCCCCTGGGCCTGCCGGGGCAGGCCCCTACCTCTGGAACCAGCCGGTGAGGGCCGCCGCCAGGGCATCGGCGGCATCGTCGGGCCGGGGCGGCTGGCTGAGATCGAGTTCGCGCATCACCGCCGCCAGCACCTCCTCCTTGTCGGCATGGCCATTGCCGGTGAGGGCCTGCTTGATCTGCATCGGCGGATACTCGGCGATCTCGATGTCGAAGCGGGCCAGGGTCATCAGCAGCACGCCGCGGGCCTGGACCACGGCGATGGTGGTGCTGGAGCGATAGAAGAAAAACTTCTCCACCACCGCCAGCTCAGGCCGCCAGCTGCGCAACAGCACCCGCAGGTCGCGGGCGATCTCCACCATGCGTGCCCCTTCGCCCTGGCCGGCATCGGTGCGGATGATGCCGCAGTCCAGCAGCCGCTGGGCCCCGGACGCCGGCTCGATCTCGATCACGCCGTAACCCACCCGGGCCAGACCGGGATCGATGCCGAGGATGCGCATCAGGGGAACCCCATCCGCCCCACGCGCACCATCAGGCCGCCAGGGCCAGCTCGAAGGCGGAGCGGTCGGCCGGCTCGCCCCGCTCGAACACCTTGCAGAACACCTTCACCACCCGGTCGCCGGAGTCGATCTGTTCCAGCGGGTCCTTGCGCAGGCGGTGGCGCAGGCAGCAGGCCACCACCCGGGCCACGTCCTCCTCCGTCACCTCCGTGCGGCCTTCGAAGGCCGCCAGGGCGCGGGCTGCCCGGTTGGTCACGATGTCGCCGCGCAGGCCATCCACATCCAGCTCGCCGCAGATGGCGGAGATGCGGATGCGCAGGTCGTCGTCGATCTGTACCTGGCCCAGCCGCTGCTGGGCCTCCACCACCCGGGCCTGGAGGGCGTTCTGGTTGGGCTGCACGGCCGTGTTGAAGCCGTCGGGATCGTTGTCGAAGGCCGTGCGCTGGTCCACCACCTGCACCCGCAGCTCGGGGTCCCGCACGGTGCGCACCTCCACGCTCATGCCGAAGCGGTCGAGCAGCTGGGGTCTCAGTTCGCCCTCCTCCGGGTTGCCGGAACCGATCAGCACGAAGCGGGCCGGGTGGCGCACGCTCACACCCTCCCGCTCCACGGTGTTCCAACCCGACGCGGCCGAATCCAGCAGCACGTCCACCAGGTGGTCGTCGAGCAGGTTCACCTCGTCCACGTAGAGCAGGCCGCGGTTGGCCTTGGCCAGCAGGCCGGGCTCGAAGGCACGCACGCCCTCGCTCAGGGCCTTCTCGATGTCGATGGTGCCGCAGAGGCGATCTTCCGTGGCGCCCAGGGGCAGGTCCACCATCGGCACCTGGCGCTGCTCGATGGGCAGGGGTTCGCCCTGCTCCAGGCGCTGGCTCACCTCGGCGCTCTGCAGGTCGGGATCGCTGGGGGAGCTGTTGTAGGGATCCCCGGCCACCACATCGATCTCAGGCAGCAGGTCGGCCAGGGCGCGGATCGTGGTGCTCTTGCCGGTGCCCCGGTCGCCCATGATCATCACGCCGCCGATGCGCGGGTCGATCACGTTGAGCAGCAGGGCCAGCTTCATCTCCTCCTGCCCCACGATCGCGGTGAAGGGATAGACCCTGCGCTGGCGGGCTGGCATCAGAGGGAGGGGGCGGGCTGTGGGGGCGATTGTTTCACAGCTGGGTGGGAGCCTTCGCTTCCGTGGCGGGCAGCAGGCTCAGCACCTGCGGCGGGCTGGCGTCGGCGGGGTAGATCAGCCGCACCCTCAGGTTGCGGCTGGCGCCGGGGGCGAGGGTGACCCTGCCCAGGGCGGGGCTGCGGTCGCCGGCGCGCTGCACCAGGTGGAAGCGCCGCCGCGCCGAGGGCCGGCCGGCGGGGCCATCGAGGCCGCTCACCTCCACCGGGCCCCGATACATCACGGCCCGCGACGGGGTGACGTTGAAGCGCAGGCCGCCCTGGGCCTGGTCCCCCTTGATCGGGGATTCCAGGGCCAGGTCCAGCTGCACCGTCTCGCTGCCCGTGTTGTGCAGGGGGATGGTGAGGTCGTATTCCACGCCGTAGTTGCCGTGGGCAGCCCAGGCGGTGCCGGGATAGAAGGCCTTGAGTTCGGCCGTCTGCACCTGCCCGGTGCCCAGGGTGCCCCGCTCCAGGGAGGCGATCGGCCAGGAGATCGGCGCGGAGCTGGCGCTGAGCCAGCTCCGGCCCGGATCGGTGATCGTGCCGCGCCAGACGCTGCCGGTCTGCACGCCACTGACGCGGGAATAGATGATGCGGCCCGGCGCTCCGCGGGGGGTGGGCTGGTGTTCCTTGGGGCTGAGCGGCCCGTCCAGCAGCTGGGCCCAGCTGGCGGCCGGGGGCGGCTGGTTGCCGGCACCGAAGGCCGCCAGGGTGGCCAGGTCCACCGGCCCGTCACTCTCGAGCCGCAGTTGCAGGTTGCGGCCATTGAGCAGGGGATCGAGGCCGCGCACCGGCAGGGGCAGCACCAGCAGGGTGCTGGGCGAGCCGGGGGGCAGGGTCCAGCTCCTGGGGATCTCCGGACTGGGGCGGCGCATCAGCAGTTCGGTTGCCACCCGGCTGCCCGGGCCGGCCCAGGCCGGGCTGGTGCTCTCCGCCAGCAGGGGTGGCAGGGGCAGAAAGGGGGCCCCGGCCATGGCCGGATCCAGCGACTGGGAGAGGGCGGTGGAGCCCGCCAGCACCCGCAAGGTCACGGGCCGATCACCGCGGGGCTGGGCCACCACCGCCAGCCAGAGGGTGGAGTCGAGGGTTTCCGGCTTGCCGGCGAACACGTGGTGGCTGAACAGATCGAAGCGGCCGTCGAGGGGCACATCGAGGTGGGCCTCCGGCCTGCCGCGCCCCTGGCCGGAGAACGTGGAGATCAGGATTCCCGGGCCACTGATCAGTTCGGGGTTGTTGTCATTGATCAACAGCACCGAATCGAGGCCGCCGGGCAGCGGCGCCACGGTCTGACGACGCAGCACGGATGGGGCTGGAGTGGCTGCCGGCGTGGCTGCAGGCTTGGCCTGGGTTCTGGCCTGGCCCGGAGCGGCACCTGCCCCGAGGATCAGGGCTGCTCCGCACAGCAGCAGGGTGGCCAGGCGGATGGGTGACTTCATTTCTGACCCACCAAGGTTTTGGAGACGCCGCCGGCCATGGCCCGGATCAGCTCGCCGGAGCGGGGGTCGTTGAAGGGGCCCTTCACCATGAAGGCCGCCACGGCCCTCTGGCCGGTGGGCAGCTGAATCAGTGCCGCGTCGGCATAGGCCGTGCCGATGTCCCCCGTTTTGTTGTAAACGGTGATGCCCTGACTGAGCAGTTCGGTATCCGGATCGCTGCTGCTCTTGCCGAGGCCCTTGAGCAGGCCCGCCGGAATCAAGGTATCGGTCTGGGAGGTGGCCATGATTTCGCGAAACAGGTCGCGGGCGTGGGGGCTCAGCAGCTCGCCGGTGTCGACCAGGGCGATGGACCGCGCCAGGTCACGGCTGCTGGTGGTGTTGGTGCCATCCAGATCGGGCAGCCAGTTGTTCAACACCGTGGCCGTGAGTCCCTTGGCCTGGAAGCGCCCGTTGACAGCCTGCTTGCCTCCCAGTTGCTGAATCACCAGGTTGGTGGCGCTGTTGTCGCTCACCCGGATCATCTCCGTGGCGGCCTCGAAGAAGGGAAAGCGGGTGCCGATCGGTTTGCTGGCCATCCAGCCGGCGCCGCCACCCACCAGCTGCTTTGTGAGCTGCAGAGGCTGGTTCCAGCGCAACTTGCCCTGGTCCACGTCATCGAGGGCCACCAGCAGGATCGGCGTCTTGATCGAGCTGGCCGCCGGCATCGGCCGGTCGGCATTGAGCTGGGCGAAGCGGCCGTCGTCCAGCACAAGCAGGAAGGCCGTGGCCTGCAGATCTTTCTGGGCCGCCGCCAGCTTCTGCCATTGCTGGCTCAGGGCAGTGAGCTCGCTGCGCGGCTCGAACCGGCCCGGCTTGAGACCCGGGGATGGGCTGGCATTGGGCTTGATCCCGGCGCTGGCGCCGGGGAGTTTGATGCTGCCCTCACTGAGCTGGGGGGCCAGCAGACGCAGTGCCGTGCCGGTGATCACGCCCAGGCCCACCCCCATCACGATCAGGCGAAGCAACAGGCGAAGCGGCTGCCACCAACTGCTTTGGGGCTGGCGGGATGGTCGACCGGTGGTCAAGGCACCAGGGGTGGAGGTGGACAGAACCTAAGGGGTCTTGCCGGAGTCGGCCCGGGGGGTGTCCGCGGTAGGCAGGCGGCTGGCCCAGCGCAGCTGGCGCACCATTCCCCGCAAAAGAGCCACCTCGTCGCTGCCCGGTTGGGCCCGTTGCAGCAGGGCCCTGAGCTTGGCCATGCGGGCCTCGGCGGTGTGCGGATAGAGAAATCCCACGTCGAGCAGCAGGTCCTCGGCATCGCGGAGCATCGCCTCAAGGGGACCGCGGGCGCAGGGTTCGGGCCCGGCGAGCTGCGGGAGCTCGGACCCCTGGAACCCGGCCGACCGCTGGGCTGGCCTGCTGAGCTGCTGCCACTGGTGCAGCACGATTGCCGCGGCCTGGGCCAGGTTGAGGGATCCGTAGCTGCCGTCGGTGTCGATGCAGAGCAAGCGGCCTGCCTGTAGCAGTTCGGCGTTGCTCAGGCCCCGGTCTTCGCGCCCGAACACCAGGGCCAGGGGAGCACCTGTGGGCGGAGGTGAAGGGGTGAGCAGCCAGCCCAGGGCGCTGGCCGGGTCGTGCAGCTCCAGCGGCTCACCGCAGCGCCGACCGCTGCTGGCCACCACCCGGCTGCAGTCGGCGAGGGCATCGGCCAGGCTGGTGAACAGCGGGGCCTGCTCCAGCACGGTGGCGCCGTGCACGGCCATCTGCCGCGCCTCCTCCCCAAGCGGATCACAGCGGGGGGCGACGAGCCGGAGTTCGGCCACCCCGAAATTGGCGCAGAGGCGCGCCACGCTGCCCACATTGCGGGGACCCGCCGGCTCCACCAGCACCACCACCAGGCTGGGGCCGGGGAGGGGGCCGCTCACACCAGCCCGTTGAGATAGGCCAGCAGGTCGGCCATGGCCTGCGGGTCAGGCTGGAAGCGGGGCATGGGCGGTGTGCGGCCGCTCACCACCTGCTGAATCAGTTGCCGCTGGTTCTTGCGCTCGGCCACGCCGTGCAGGTCGGGACCCACCAGCCCCTGGGCGGCGATGCCGTGGCAGCCCGCGCAGTTGAGCCGGAACAGCAGGGCTCCATGTTCCACCGATCCCTGCAGGCCCAGGGTCTGGCGCGTGTAGGGATCGTTGCGGGCCCCAGGCAGCACAAGCAGCACCGCCACGATGCAGGCGGCAGCGGCAGCCAGCACAAGGGCCGCCACCAGGCCGCGCGCGAGCACGGGCGCCTGGGTCACGGCCGGGGTTTCGGCTGGGACCAGGGCGGCGCTGCTGGGGCTGGAGGGGGCGGTCACGGATGGAAAAGCAGGCGTGGCGGCTGGGCGATGACGTGGAACAATTGTGCCCTGACCGACGCATCGGCCTCTCCCATGATCGAACCCCTGCTCTGCGGCATCGTGCTCGGTCTGATTCCTGTCACCCTGATGGGTCTGTTCGTGGCTGCCTGGAATCAGTACCGCCGCGGCTCCCTGCTGGACAGCTGAGTTGTGGCCGCTGCAACAGCAGCACCGTGGTGCTCCCGTAGGTGCGCTGATCGCGCAGGCTCCAGTCGCCCGGCAGGTTCACCATGCCCGGGATAGCGCTGGTGGCACACTCCAGCACCAGGGTGCCGTTGCTCAGGAGCCAGTTCCCTTCGGCCACCCCGGCACAGATCGTTCCGTAGAGCCCGGCTGCGTAGGGCGGGTCGGCGTAAATCAGCCCGAACCCCGCTGGAGCGTCGGCGGGCTGGATGGCCTCCGGGTCGCCCAGATCACTGCTGCCATTGCTGGGGCCGGCCGGGCAACCCCGCCGGAGCCAGCGGCCCACCTCACAACAGTGCACCTGCACGCTGGGCCGGGCGGCCAGGCCGGAGCACACCGCCTCCAGGTTGGCCCGAGCCACGGCAGCATGCATGCGGTCCTGTTCCACGGCCACCACCGCGCTGGCCCCCCGTTGCAGGGCTTCACAGGCCATCACCCCACTGCCGCTGCAGAGGTCCAGCCAGCGGCAGCCGGGCAGGTCGGAGGCCAGCATGTTCATCAGGGCCAGGCGCACCCGGGCGGGGGTGGGCCTGGCCGTCTGGCCGCTTGGGCTCCGCAGTCGCCTCCCGCCGCTCAGCCGTAGGCTCATGGGGTGGGCGCTCCGTGCCGCAGCCAGTGCAACCAGCGCCGCAGGATCGCCTCGCCATGGGGGCCGGATTTCTCGGGGTGGAACTGGCAGGCCCCGATGGCCCCCTGCCAGACGGCGGCGGCCACGGGGGAGCCGGCAAAGCTCACCTCGGCGGCGGTGACGCCGGGATCCGTGGGATCTGCGGCGAAGGAGTGCACGAAATACACCCAGCTGGCCGGGGCGTCGGGGGGCAGCAGGGGACTGGGACAGGCGGCGACCAGCGGTGCCCAGCCCATGTGGGGGATCGGGTGGCCCGCGCACCGGGGCAGGGCCCGCACCCGACCGGCCAACAGTCCCAGCCCCGGGCTGTCGCCTTCATCACTGGCGTCGAACAGCAGCTGCAGGCCGAGACAGATGCCCAGCAGGGGCCGTCCCTCTCCACACCACCGGATCAAACTGCGATCGAGGCCCGTGCTGCGCAGCCGCTCCATGGCCGGGTCGAAAGCGCCCACCCCCGGCAGGATGAGCGCATCGCAGTGCGGCAGCTCGGCGCCGCTGCCCCCGGCGCCCTGGCCAACCACCGGCTCCACGGTGGCCCCGAGCCGCGCAAAGGCCCTCTGCACCGAATGCAGATTGCCCATGCCGTAGTCGATCAGCCCCAGCCGGGTCATGGCAGCACGCAGTGTCGCTGCCCAGGTTGCTCCAGGGCTGAACAGGCCGGCAGCTCCAACTGGTTGAGCGCCTCGATCAGCTGGTAGAGCCGTCCCATGCGGCGATTGTTGAAGTGGAAGCGCAGGCAGGGCCGCAGCAGCCCCTCCTCATCGCTGGTTTCTCCGGCCACGATCACGCCCTGGTCCACCAGGTCGTCGAAGCGGCGGTTGAGCTGGCTCAGCTCGGCGGCGGGCACGGCCAGGTTGAGCTGGAGCTCCACCCGATCCCCATGCAGTTCGGCGGCATGGAACACCCGGTAGAAGCGGCAGATGTAGGCGAGGGCCGCAGCGGCACTGTCGGCCTGGAACACCAGCGAGCGGTCCTCTGGAGAGATCAGGCCGCGCCGGGTCATCTGTCTCTGCACTTCCACCTGCCAGCCCGACCAGAAGCGATCCCCCTCGGGGGCCAGCAGCACCAGCGGCACCGGGGGGGTGCGGCCGGTCTGCACCAGGGTGAGGCACTCAAACAGCTCATCGAGCGTGCCGAAACCACCGGGCAACACCACCACGGCGTCGCTCTCGCGCAGGAAGAACAACTTGCGGGTGAAGAAGTAGCGGAAGTGCAGCAGTCGCCCCTCGCAGCTGTTCACGATCGGGTTGGGATGCTGCTCAAACGGCAGGTCCACATTCAGGCCGTAGCTGGCCTGGCAGCCCGCACCCTCATTGGCGGCCTCCATGATGCCGCCGCCGGCGCCGGTGATCACCTCAAAGCCGGCGGCCACGGCAGCGTTGGCCAGCTCGCGCGCCTGGGCGTAGGCGGGCTGGTCGGCGGTGGTGCGCGCCGAGCCGAACACCGCCACCTTGCGCACCGGGCGGGAGGGGCGGAACACGCTGAGGGCCTCCTCGATGTCGGCCAGGGTACCGCTGATGATCCGCCATGCCTCAGGCTCTGTCTCCTGACGGCAGATCTGCAGCAAAGACACCACTGCGCGCTCCACGGTGCGGCGCTGGGGGTGACCTTCGATCACCTGGGCCAGGGCCTGCAACGGGCTGATGCCCCTGCTGCTGCCGAGGGGTGGGGGCGGAGAGGGGCTCAGAGGTACTTGCTGATCGTGCCGGAGAGGGTGTTCTTGGGCACGGCACCCACCACGGTGTCGACCTTCTGGCCGCCCTTGAACACCATCAGGGTGGGAATGCTGCGGATGCCGTACTGACTGGCCACGTTGGGGTTTTCGTCGGTGTTGAGCTTGAACACCTTGATCTGACCCTCGAATTCCTTGGCGATTTCATCGACGATCGGTGCCACCATCCGGCAGGGGCCGCACCAGGGAGCCCAGAAATCCACCAGCACGGGCACATCACTCTTGAGCACGTCTTGCTCAAACGAGGCGTCGGTGACAGCGGCTGCGCTGGACATCCTTAGGGGTGGTCAATGTACGGGGAATCTAGCAACGGTTGCCAGCGCAGCCCCAACGAGGACAGCAAGCGTTGCAAGGCCGTTGCAAGGCGTGAACCGGGCTGGCTGCGGCCGGAGCATCGCCCCGCAGGCCAGCCGGAGAAGGAATGAAGGCCCGGACGCGCCGGGCCAGAGGTGTGAGGAGTGTGTGAGCCGTAAAGCCCCCACGGTTTCAAGATAGACCGGGCGGAGCGGCATTCCTGCGGCTTACTTGCCCATCCCCAGTTGCTGGGCCTTCTGGTACACCTTGCCCTCGGTGAGCAAGGAGGGGGCCACCACCACCTCCACCTGCTGCATCTCCCGGAGGGTGCGGGCGCCCAGGGTGCCCATGGAGGTGCGGATGCAGCCCAGCAGGTTCTGGGTGCCGTCGTCGAGGGAAGCGGGGCCGCGCAGGATCTTCTCCAGGCTGCCGGTGGTGCCCACCTTGATGCGGGTGCCGCGGGGCAGCACCGGGCTGGGGGTGGCCATGCCCCAGTGGAAGCCCCGACCAGGGGCTTCGGCGGAGCGGGCGATCGGCGAGCCGATCATCACGGCGTCGGCACCGCAGGCCAGGCACTTGCAGATGTCGCCACCGGTGACGATGCCGCCGTCGGCCACGATCGGCACGTAGCGACCGCTCTCCCGCTCGTAGTCGTCGCGGGCGGCGGCGCAGTCGGCGACCGAGGTGGCCTGGGGAATGCCGATGCCGAGCACGCCCCGGCTGGTGCAGGCGGCTCCCGGACCGATGCCCACCATCACGCCGGCGGTGCCGGCACGCATCAGCTTGAGGGCCACGTCGTAGGTGACGCAGTTGCCGATGATCACCGGCACGCCGAAATCGCGGCAGAGGGCCTCCAGATCCAGGCTCTCCTGGCCCTCAGGACCGATGTGCTCGGTGCTCACCACCGTGGCCTGCACAAAGAAGAGGTCGGCGCCGGCCTCGGCGATCGCCTTGCCGAACCGGAGGGCAGCCACCGGCGTCGCGCTCACGGCGGCGATGCCCCCACCCGCCTTGATCTCGGCGATACGCTGGCGGATCAGGTCTTCCCGCACCGGCTGGCTGTAGAGCTCCTGCATCAGGGGGACGAACTCCTCCTTCCCCACCGCCGCGATGCGATCGAGTACCGGATTGGGGTCGTCATAGCGGCACTGCACCCCCTCCAGGTTGAGCACCCCCAGGGCACCTTGTCTGGTGAGTTCCACCGCCATGCCCACGTCCACCACCCCATCCATGGCGCTGGCGATGATCGGGATCTCGCGGTGGATGCCCCCCAGCGTCCAGCTGCTGTCGGTGACGGCCGGATCGACCGTGCGGCCGCCCGGCACCAGGGCGATTTCATCGATGCCGTAGGCGCGCCGGACGGTACGGGAGCGGCCAAGCTGGATGTCCACCGGAAACAAACGGATATTCGGAGCACCGTATCAACCGGGCCGCCGTCACAACGGTGCTGGGCGCTGCCCTCAGCCGCGGCCGCGGAAGCTGTTCCAGCGCTCCTGCAGGGAGCCGAACAGCTCCTGGCGCTGGCTGCGCTGCAGCAGCCTGGGCACCCCGAAACGTACTGCCCAGACCACCCCCACCAGCTCCAGCAGTCCTGGGATCAGGGGCAGGCTCTCGATGGCCGACAGCAGGGCGGTGTACACCCGCAGCACCATCAGGAGGGCGGCGGCCGCCAGGGTGAGACTGATCGGGGTACGGGCCTGGGCCCAGAGGGCCTGCAGCTTGCCGGTGTCCAGCCACTGGCGAACTTTGCCGAGGAGCAGCTCCCACTCGCCGCCGCCCTCGCCAGAGGCATCGGTGCCGCTCGGGTCGCCGCTGGCCGGGATCAGGGTGGTGCTCTCGAGCTCCGGAATGGGGCTGGACACGGCGGCCGGGCCGGGGGTGGGATCGGGGGCGAAGAGGTCCAGGGGTACGGCTTGGGGTGCCGTCACAGGTTGGGCTTCAGCCAGGGCCACCGGTGCGGGCTCGGGTTCGGGTGCCGGCTCCGGCGCTGGTGCCGGCTCAGGAGCCGGAGGTTCCGGTGCCACCACGGGGACCACCCCGCTGTCCGCTGCGGCCTCCGCGTCGGTGGTCCCGGCCAGGGGGAGAACAGGCTGTTCAGCTGCCGCTTCCGGCGCGCTCGACAGGGAATCCTCGGACAGGTCGTCGGCCATGGCTGGGCAGGGGCGCAGCGGTTTCAGCTGAGCTTAAGGGGACCGTCCCTGCCTGAATCAAGGGTCGAGCGGCTGCAGGCTGCCGTGCGTGGAGAGGGGTAGCGGCGGCAGGCGCAGGGGGAAGCGGTTCTGCTCCAGCCGCGTCACCAGCTCGGCACTGATCTCCGCTGCCAGGCGCGGGCTGTGGGCCGGAGCGCAGCGCAGCTGCCGCTCCCCCACCTCCAGGCGACCACTGGCCAGCTCGGCGTAGCTCACCGTGCCCAGGGAAGGCTTGATCCGCCGCGGGATGGCCAGGTCCAGCACCGGGGCCTGCAGTTGCTCGGCGGTGGCGGCGGCCTGGCGGGCGCTGGCGCCATCCAGCAGCAGCACCGGCGCTGCGATCGCCACCAGCAGGGCGCTGCCATGGCCCTCGAGAACACAGGCACGCAGCCAGCGCCGATCGATCTCCGCCAGCTCCACCGCCACCGCCGCCACGGCCCCTGGGCTGGTGGCATGGCCACTGGGCAGCCGGCGCACGCCGGGCTGGTGGCCACTCCCCGCTCCCAGCACCCAGCCCAGGGCGCCCGCCACCAGCACCGGCGAGCCAGGGCCCAGCTGGGCCAGGCGAGGCATGGTGAGTCCGATGCTGCCGGCGCCGCCGCAGCTGTGGAGCGCCGTGCGATACGGGCCGAGCAGGGGCCCCCAGGGGCTGGCGCAGAGGCCGGGGGCGCCGCTGCAGGCCACGATCCCGTTCTCCACGATCGCCCGGTGCAGCAGCAGACGGGCCAGGCCGATCCGGGGGAGGGCGAGGTTGGTGTGCAGCTCCCGGCGCGGGTGTTGGGCGGTGGCCTCGCCGCTGGCGGCGAAGGGGAGGGACTCGCCCCGCAGCAGGCTCTCCATCACCTGGGCGCCGCCACCGCCGATCGGCAGCACCAGCTCGCCCGGGCCGCCGCTGGCCAGGCCCGCCACGCCGCCCAGCTGGCCGTCCCGCAGCCGGATCGGCGGGTCGGTGGGCCCCAGGCTGAGGTGCAGGCTGGCCTGGTCGCTGAAGCACGCATCGGCCGCCGCCACCACATCGGTGACGGCATAGGCTTCGGCCAACCCCACCTCCTGCACCAGCTGGCGGTAGACAGCGGCGGAGCGCACCCGCAGCAGGCCCTGCTCCTGCCGTTGCCGCAGTTCCAGCTCCGTGCGGGGGGGCAGCCCCCCGCCGCGTCGGTGCGTCATGGCCCCTGCCATGGTCGATTCAGACCGCCCGGGGCGATGTCGATACAATGCCCAGGTTGAAGGCGGTCATGCATGGCGGATCCCACGGGACCGGTCAATCCCGGCGATTCCGGATCTGACGGCGATTTGCGGATCATCCAGACCGACCTCCGCAACGAGATGTCGCGCTCCTATCTGGAGTATGCGATGAGTGTGATCGTGGGCCGGGCCCTGCCCGATGCCCGTGATGGCCTCAAACCTGTGCATCGCCGCATCCTCTATGCGATGTACGAGCTTGGCCTCACCAGCGACCGGCCCTACCGCAAGTGCGCCCGTGTGGTTGGTGAGGTGCTTGGTAAGTATCACCCCCACGGCGACACGGCCGTGTACGACGCCCTGGTGCGGATGGCGCAGGACTTCTCCCTGCGCATGCCCCTGATCGACGGTCACGGCAACTTCGGTTCGGTCGACAACGACCCTCCCGCCGCCATGCGCTACACGGAGTCGCGGCTGCAGGCGCTCACCACCGATGCCCTGCTGGAGGACATCGAGTGCGAGACGGTTGATTTCGTCGACAACTTCGACGGCAGCCAGCAAGAACCCACCGTGATGCCGGCACGCATCCCCCAGCTGCTGCTCAATGGCTCCTCCGGCATTGCCGTGGGCATGGCCACCAACATCCCACCCCACAACCTGGGCGAACTGCTGGATGGCCTTTTGGCCCTGATCGACAACCCGGAGATCAGCGACCGGGAGCTGCAGGCCCTGATCCCAGGGCCGGATTTTCCCACCGGCGGTCAGATCCTGGGCCGCAGTGGCATCCGCGAGATCTACAGCACCGGTCGCGGCTCGGTGACCATGCGCGGCGTGGCCGCCATCGAGACCCTGGAGGTGCCGGGACGGCCCGATCGGGATGCGGTGATCATCACCGAGCTGCCGTATCAGACCAACAAGGCGGCGATGATTGAGCGGATCGCCGAGCTGGTGAACGACAAAAAGCTGGAGGGTATCTCCGACATCCGCGATGAGTCGGATCGCGACGGTATGCGGATCGTGATCGAACTGCGCCGCGATGCCTATCCCCAGGTGGTGCTGAACAATCTGTTCAAGCTCACCCCGCTGCAGAGCAATTTCAATGCTTACATGCTGTCGCTGGTGGGCAGTGAGCCGGTGCTGCTCAACCTGCGCCGCATGTTGGAGGTGTTCCTCGACTTCCGCATCGAGACAATTGAGCGCCGCACCCGCTATCTGCTGCGCAAGGCCGAGGAACGCGACCACATCCTACTGGGTCTGCTGATTGCCCTCGAGAATCTCGACGCGATCATTGCCCTGATCCGCTCAGCGGCCGACACCGCCACGGCCCGCAGTGGCCTGATGGACACATTTGGGCTGAGCGAGCTGCAGGCCGACGCCATCCTGCAGATGCAGCTGCGCCGGCTCACGGCCCTGGAGGCCGACAAGATCCGGCTGGAGCACGAGGACCTGCTCGCCAAGATCACCGATTACAAGGACATCCTGGCCCGGCGCGAACGGGTGCTCGTGATCATCAGCGAGGAGCTGGCCACGATCCGCAGCCGCTACGCCTCGCCCCGCCGCACCGAGATTCTCGACGTGGAGGGCGGGCTCGATGACATCGACCTGATCGCCAACGAGCGCTCGGTGGTGCTGCTCACCGAGAACGGCTATCTCAAGCGGATGCCGGTGAGCGAATTCGAGGCCACCAGCCGCGGCACTCGCGGCAAGGCCGGCACTCGCAGCCAGGCCGAGGAGGCGGTGCGGCTGTTCATCAGCTGCAACGACCACGACCACCTGCTGCTGTTCTCCGATCGCGGTGTGGTGTACACCGTGCCGGCCTACCGGGTACCGGTGGGCAGCCGGGCCGCCAAGGGCACCCCGATCGTGCAGCTGCTGCCGATTCCCCGCGAGGAGCAGATCACCTCTCTGCTAGCGGTGAGTGAGTTCACCGAGGATGGCGTGCTGGTGATGCTCACCAGCGGCGGCACGATCAAGCGCACCCGCCTTTCGGCCTTTGCCAACATCCGCTCCAACGGCCTGATCGCCATTGATCTGGTGGAGGGCGATGCCCTCACCTGGGTGCGCATGGCCCTGCCCGGCGACAGCATCCTGATCGGCTCCCGCCAGGGGATGACGATCCACTTCCGCCTCACCGACGAGGAACTGCGGCCCCTGGGTCGGACCGCCCGGGGTGTGCGGGCGATGAACCTGCGCGACGGTGACCGGTTGGTGAGCATGGACGTGCTGCCGGCCGAGCTGGCCGACCGGGTGGCCTCCAGCGCCGAGGATGGCGGTGACGAGGAGAGCGAGGAAGCCGAGGGCGAGGACACGGCCCCCAGCGATGGGCCCTGGGTACTGGTGGCCACGGCCAGCGGCCTCGGCAAGCGGGTGCCGGTGGACCAGTTCCGGCTGCAGAAGCGGGCCGGCATGGGCCTGCGGGCCATCAAGTTCCGCCACAAGCACGACGTGCTCGTGGGCCTGAAGGTGCTCGGAGCGGGTGAGGAGTTGCTGCTGGTGAGTGAGAAGGGCGTGATCGTGCGCACCCAGGCCGATGCGGTTCCCCAGCAGTCGCGGGCGGCCACGGGGGTGCGGCTGCAGAAACTCGACAGCGGCGATCGGCTGGCGGAGGTGGTGCTGGTGCCCCCAGCCGCAGAGGAGGAAGAGACCGAAGCCGATCCGGCAGCCGATGCCGGCACCGATCCGGGCCCAGAAACCGTTCCGGGCGAGGACGGTGGCTCCGAGACCCCTGGGGGCAGCTGAGCCCGATGCCGGCGGATCTCTGGATCGCCAACACAGTGACGGATCTGATCCAGGGGGATGTGCGCGAGCACCTGCCCCTGGAACGCATTCCCCTGCAGGGGGATGTGCTGGGGCTCGGCACCACCACCAGCCTCGATAACGGGGAACTCACCTTCCTGCAGCAGCAGCAGGATGCCGACACCACCATCTGGAAGTGTGAGGCCAGCAGCGGCGGCATCCGCCCTCTGCGCAGGGGCGACGGCAGCGACCATTTCCCCTATGTGTGCTTCAGCGGCGATGTCACGGGGCTGCGCACCCCCGTGGATCTCGCGGCCCTCGGGGACAGCTCGGGCCGGCCCCTGCAGGATCTGGTGGGGGAAGCGATCGGCCTGCTGGTTCGGGATGGCACCCTGCCGGCAGCGCCGATCTATGGCCTGCGGCTGCTGAGCCGCTGGCAGCGGCTGGTGATCACCGTGGCCTCCAAGCTGTGCATGGGCCAGCAGCGCCGCAACACCACCATTGCCAGCAGCGCGGTGAGCGAAGCCACGGCGGAGAAGAGCATCTATCAGCTGCTCCAGCACTACCGCCTGGCACCGGAGGATCCGGGCGATCCTGCCGATCCGATCCGCTACCTAGGCCGTTCCCTCCAGTGGGAGTGCTGTGGCTTCTACGACACCGAGCCCCAGAAAGGGCGCGTGACGGTGCCCCAGGAGGGGGCCCATCTGCACCTGCATGGCTGCAGCACGGACCTGCGCTACGGGGGCCACCTGCACCACGAGCACCGCGAATCCGAGCTGGCCTGGCTGGAGCGACTGGTGCTCTACCCACTGCAGCGGATCCACAGCCTCGCCAGTGATCTGGGGGTGGACCAGCTGCGTTACGGCGACGCCACGGTGCGGTTCCGGGTGTACAACCGCGGTGCCCTCGATGTGAGCGATGTGGGCGTGGCGCTCGTGACCGACGATCGCTACAGCAGCCACCGCTACCTGCGGCTGCCCTGGCTGGCGGCCGGCCAGGAGGAACGGTTCAGCGTGCCGCTGGAGCTGGCGCCGGGCCGCCACCGGCTCGAGGTGATTGCCGACCCCCAGCTCGAGATCCTGGAGCGTGAGGAGCTGCAGGCCAACAACCGCCAGCTGCTGGAGGTGGAGCTGTGACGGCCCCACCCCCCTGGGACGCACTGGTGCTGGGCGGTGGCCCGGCGGCCCTCTGCATGGCGGCCGCCCTGGCCGACGAGGGGTTGCGGGTGGCGCTGCTGGCCCCCCACGATCCGCGCGCCCCCTGGCCCAACACCTACGGCATCTGGGGGGAGGAGGTGGATGCTCTCGGCCTGGGCCACCTGCTGGAGCACCGCTGGAGCAACACGGTGAGTTATTTCGGGGCCGGCGCGAGCGACCCGGCCGATCCCGCCAACGGGGCCACGCACCACCGGCGCGACTATGGCCTGTTCAACCGTGGGGCCCTGCAGGCCCACTGGCTCGACGCCTGTGGCCGGGGGGGCGTGACGGTTCTGCAGGGCCAGGCCACAGCCTTCGAACTGGAGGAATCGGGAGGCGGCACCGGTGAAGGCTGCACGCTGCTGCGCTGCGCCGACGGCAGCAGCCAGCGCACCCGGCTGCTGGTGGATGCCACGGGCCACCAGCCCCTGTTCGTACGCCGTCCCGATCAGGGGCCGGTGGCCGGCCAGGCGGCCTACGGGATCGTGGGGCGCTTCTCGGCGCCACCGGTGCAGCCGGGACAATTCGTGCTGATGGACTACCGCAGCCACCACCTCAGCCCTGAGGAACGCAGCGAGCCGCCCACTTTTCTCTACGCGATGGATCTCGGCGAGGGGCGGTTCTTCGTGGAGGAGACCTCCCTTGCCCTGGCGCCGCCAGTGTCCTATGCCGTGCTGCAGCAGCGGTTGGAGCGCCGCCTGGCCCAGCGGGGCGTGCGGGTGCTCACGCGGGAGCACGAGGAGTTCTGCCTGTTTCCGATGAACCTGCCGCTGCCGGATCTCCACCAGCCGGTGCTGGGTTTCGGCGGAGCGGCCTCAATGGTGCACCCCGCCTCCGGCTACATGGTGGGTTCGCTGCTGCGCCGGGCCCCGGCCGTGGCAGAGCGGGTGGCGGCCCGGCTGCGGGCCGATCCCCAGATCGGTTCGGCCCGGTTGGCACGGGCGGGCTGGCAGGCACTGTGGCCGCCGGAGCTGCGCCGCAAGCACGCTCTCTATCGATTCGGCCTGGAGAAGCTGATGCGCTTTTCCGATCCCCAGCTGCGCGCCCACTTCACCACCTTTTTCGCCCTGCCCGAGGCCCAGTGGTTTGGCTTTCTGGCCAATACCGCCAGCGTGCCGGAGCTGCTGGCGGCCATGCTGCGGCTTTTCGCCACGGCTCCCTGGAGTGTGAAGGCCGGCCTGGTGGGAATGCAGGGGCGCGAGGCGGCGTTGGGGCTGCGACTGCTCTGGCCGGCCGCGGGGTGATGGGGCCCTGGGCGCCTGGAGCGAGGATCAGTCCCTGGTGGGACTGCCGGGCTGGCTCACCCAGTCGGCGGCATTGAGACGGGGAAAGAGGCCGTCCTCGTGCTGCAGCGCCTCCAGCCACTGCGGGGGCGGAAGGGTGTTGGTCTCGATTGCGTCGATCAGGCGCCAGAAGCGGTCGAGGTGGCGCTCGATCCGCTCACGGGCCAGTTCGGTGGTGGTGCCGGCCCGCAGGATGAAACTCCAGTCGGAACTCTGGGCCAGCAGCAGTTCGCGGCCCGCCTGGCTGAGCAGATCCCGCTGGGCGGGGTTGGCCACGCCGCGGTTCACCCGCCGCACCATGGCCCGGGCCGCCCGCTGCCACTCGGGAATCACCCAGGCATTGCTGTCGTTGAGCCAATAGTCGTGGTAGCCGCCCTGGCCCCAGCTGCTGGGGGAGGGACAGCACACCTGCAGGCTGTGGGGCTGCTGCAGCACTTCCCGCAGGGTGACCAGGCGCACCCCGGCCGCCGGTGCCTCCTGGAACAGGGTGGCCAGGAAGCGGGGCCCCTCAAACCACCAGTGGCCGAACAGCTCGGCGTCGAAGGGGGCCACCAGCAGGGGCCGTTGCTCCATGCTCCCGGCCAGCTGTCGCAGCTCCCGGGCCCGGCCCTCGAGGTAGGCGGTGCCGTGCTCGACCAGGCGAGCAGCTGCCACCTCTGGCCGGTAGGGCTGCTTCTCGTGCAGCGGGCAGCCCTGGGCGGTGACCCGGTGCAGTTTCAGGCCCAGGGGCCGGCGGCTGCGGATCCCCAGCCGTTGCAGTTCCTCCTCCGGCAGATCCCAGCCCATGTCGCGGTGGAATTCCCGGTAGGCACCGTCCCCCGGATAGCCCTCGCGGGCGCTCCACACCGGCAGGGTGGCGTTGCCGTCGCGGCCGAAGAACGCCACACCGGCCGGCGAGCAGATCGGCGCGAACACGCCGTAGCGGGGGCGGGGCAGGGCGTGCAGCAGGCCATGGCCATCCAGCACCGAGTAGCGCAGGCCCACCTCCGCCAGCTGTTGGTCGAGACCCTCGTAGTAGGCGCACTCTGGCAGCCAGATGCCCAGCGGCCGCTCCCCCAGCTGGCGCTCGTGCTCGCGCACGGCATTCACCAGCTGGGCCCGCACGGCCTCGGGCACCTCGCGCAGCAGCGGCAGGTAGCCATGGGTGGCACCACAGGTGATCAGGTCCACCACCCCCCGCTGCTGTAGGCGCCGGAAGCGGGGCACCAGCTGCCCCTCGTAGGCCAGCCACTGCTGGGCCACCTGCTGCAGCTGCTGGCCGAGGTGGGCGGCGGCCTCGCTGAAGTCGGCGGGGGCCCGCTCCAGGAGTTGCTGGCGCTGCACCAGCCAGGGCAGGAAGCGGGCGTTGAGACGGCGGTCGGCCAGCAGGCTCAGCAGGGTGGGCGAGAGCCCGAGGGTGAGGCGGGCCTGCTGGGTGCCGTCCTCGTCGGCGGCCTCGAGCACGGCCAACAGGGGCAGATAGCACTCCTGCAGCGCCTGGAAATACCAGTCTTCCCCCAGGGACCCGGGCTCGCTGGAGCGCACGTAGGGAAGGTGGGCATGCAACACCAGGGCGAGATCGCCGCCACTGGAGGGTTGCCCGGTAGGGGAATCAGCTGGGGCCATCAGCGGCCCAGGGAGGTTCAACGGTTTGCCCAGCGGGTGGTCGGTGCGCCACGGAGAGCATCAACCCACACGGTTGCGGGGATTCTATGGCCAGGTACGGGGCCAGGCTCCAACGGTGATCAGGGGGCCGGGCCGCCGCTTACAATGGGGCTAACTCATAGCTATTCCGCATAAGGAGCCCTTCGATGGCCCGCGATCCCGGCCGGGTGTTGATCTTCGACACCACCTTGCGCGACGGCGAGCAGTCGCCCGGCGCCAGCCTCAACCTGGAGGAGAAGCTGGCGATCGCCCAGCAGCTGGCCCGCCTGGGGGTGGACATCATCGAGGCCGGCTTCCCCTTCGCCAGCTCCGGCGACTTCAACGCCGTGCAGCGCATCGCCGACACCGTGGGCACGCCCGATGGTCCTGTGATCTGCGGCCTGGCCCGGGCGGCCGCCGGTGACATCAAGGCCTGCGCCGATGCGGTGGCCCCGGCGGCCAACCGGCGGATCCATACCTTCATCGCCACCAGCGACATCCACCTGGAGCACAAGCTGCGCAAGACCCGCGCCGAGGTGCTGGCGATCACCGCCGAGATGGTGGACTACGCCCGCTCGCTGGTGGACGACGTGGAGTTCTCCTGCGAGGACGCCGGCCGCTCGGATCCGGAGTTCATGTACGAGGTGATTGAGGCGGCGATCAACGCCGGTGCCACCACGATCAACATCCCCGACACGGTGGGCTACACCACCCCGGCCGAGTTCGGCGACCTGATCGCCGGCATCAACGCCCACGTGCCCAACATCAACCAGGCCGTGATCTCGGTGCACGGCCACAACGACCTGGGGCTGGCGGTGGCCAACTTCCTGGAGGCCGTGAAGAACGGCGCCCGCCAGCTGGAGTGCACCATCAACGGCATCGGCGAGCGGGCCGGCAACGCCTCGCTGGAAGAGCTGGTGATGGCGCTGCACGTGCGCCGCAGCTACTTCAACCCCTTCCTGGGCCGGCCGGCCGCCTCCACCGAGCCGCTCACCGGCGTGCGCACCGAGGAGATCACCAAGACCTCGCGCCTGGTGAGCAACCTCACCGGCATGGCGGTGCAGCCCAACAAAGCCATCGTGGGCGCCAACGCCTTTGCCCATGAATCGGGCATCCACCAGGACGGCGTGCTCAAGCACCGCCTCACCTACGAGATCATCGACGCCCGCACCGTGGGCCTCACCGACAACCGCATCTCCCTGGGCAAGCTGAGTGGCCGCAGCGCCTTCCGTGCCCGTCTGGAAGAGCTGGGCTACGAACTCAGCCGCGAGGACCTCGACGACGCCTTCGCCCGCTTCAAGGAGCTGGCCGACCGCAAGCGGGAGATCACCGACCGGGATCTGGAGGCGATCGTGAGCGAGCAGGTGCAGCAGCAGGACGACAACAGCTACACCCTGAAGAGTGTGCAGGTGAGCTGCGGCACTGGCCTGCAGCCCACCGCCACCGTCACCCTGGTGGACGCCGATGGCGCCGAACTCAGCGAGGCGGCGATCGGCACCGGTCCGGTGGATGCGGTGTGCCAGGCCCTCAATCGCCTGGCCAACGTGCCCAACGAGCTGGTGGAGTTCTCCGTGAAATCGGTGACCGAAGGCATCGATGCCATGGGTGAAGTGACCATCCGCCTGCGCCAGGGTGGTGTGCTCTACTCCGGCCATGCTGCCGACACCGACATCGTGGTGGCCGCCGCCCATGCCTTCGTGAATGCCCTCAACCGGCTGATCGCCGGCAACCGCAGCGTGCCCCTGCACCCCCAGAAGGCACCGCTGCCGGCGGTGGGCGATCTGCCCCTGGCCGAGCGGCCGCGGGTATGAGCCGCTTCTCCGGTTCCCAGCGCCCGGCCGCGGCGGCGGTGCTGCAGCTGGTGGCCCTGTTGCTGGTGGCCCTGGCCATGCTGCTGCCGCTGCTCTGGCTGGTGAGCACTTCGCTCAAGGGACCGGCCGAGGACATCTTCACCAGCCCGCCGGCCCTGCTGCCCGCCCAGCCGAGCCTGGAGGCCTACGGGCGGCTGTTCGCCGACCAGCCGATGCTGCTCTATCTGCGCAACAGCGCCATCGTGAGCGGCCTGGCGGTGCTGGCCAACCTGCTGTTCTGCTCCCTTGCGGCGTATCCGCTGGCGCGGATGCGCTTCGCCGGCCGGGGGCTGGTGCTGGCGCTGGTGGTGGCCACGATCCTGATTCCCTTCCAGGTGGTGATGATCCCGCTCTATCTGCTGATGGTGCAGATCGGCCTGCGCAACACCCTCTGGGCCCTGATCATTCCCCAGGCGGCCACGGCCTTCGGCATCTTTCTGCTGCGCCAGAGCTTCCTGGGGGTGCCCGTGGAGCTGGAGGAGGCGGCCCGCAGCGACGGCTGCACGCCGCTCGGCGAGTGGTGGAACGTAATGATCCCGGCCGCCCGGGCCGACCTGATCACCCTGGCGATGTTCGTGTTCATCGGCACCTGGAGCGACTTCCTGTGGCCACTGGTGATCCTCGACGAGCCCGAGCTCTACACCCTGCCCCTGGGCCTGCAGCAGCTGGCCAGCAGTTTCTCGCTCGACTGGCGGCTGGTGGCAGCGGGCTCGGTGATCTCGATCCTGCCGGTGCTGGCCCTATTCCTAGGCCTGCAGCGCTACATCCTGCCCAGCGCCAGTGGCGATGCGGTGAAGGGATGAGGCAGGGGTGATCAGGGGGTGGGCGGCGACGGCGGCACTGCTGCCGGCCCAGTCTGGGGGGCCGCTTCCGGCGTTGTCGGCGGCACCGATGGCCCCTCGTTCTTGGGGGTGGGTTCCGGTCGGGTTCGCTGGCTGGCACTGCGACGCAGCTGGTTCAGCTCGCCGCGCAGGGCTTCATTGTCGGCACTGAGCACATTGATGCGGGCAGTGGCCCGCTCCACTTCCTGCAGCCGCTCCACGGTGGTGCGCAACTGCTCCTCCAGGCCGGTGGTGCGCTCCAGGGCCCGGGTGTTCTCCAGGCCCTCGACCCGATCCTGCAGTTCCTGGATGCGGCTGCCCTGCTGGCGGGCCTTGCTGAGCATCACCAGGAACAGCACCGCCAGCAGGGCGCTCATGCCCACCTGGAGCCAGGCCACCCAGTCGGGTGGCTGGGGCAGGGAGCCGGAGTTTGCCCCGGATCCGGAGGATTTCGGAGCCATGGCGAGGGGATCCATCACGGGTGCGGCCACAGGGCTCATCCTGCCCGATCCCACTCCGGCTGGCAGGGGTTCAGGGCCCTGGCCGGTGGGGAGGTCGTCCCGGGCGGTTGTCCGCCGCTGCCGCGGCTCCACCCAGCCGTCCCACCACGTAGCCCACCAGGCCGCCCGCCAGAAATCCCTGCAACATCCAGATCTGGCGTCGGTAGCGAAGGGGGATCCGGCCGAGCTGGACGCCCACCACCACGGCGATCACCAGGGCGGCGATGCCCACGGTGCGGGCTCGCCCCACCGGACCTGACTGGCTGGGCTCCAGGGAATCCGGGAGCCTCTGGGCCATCAGCTGCGCACAGTTCCAGCCGCCAGCTCGCTCTTGTAGGCCGCCACCGCTTCTGCCAATCCCTGGGCCAGGGGAATGCGGGCTCGCCAGCCCAGGGCCGCCAGTCGGCTGACGTCGAGCTGCTTTTTGGGGGTGCCGTCCGGTTTGCTGCGATCCCAGACGATCGAGCCGCCATAGCCCGTGGCCGTTGCCACGGCTTCGGCCAGCTCGCGGATGCTCAGATCCACTCCGGTACCAACATTGAGATAACTCAGGGGGCCTTGATCCTGCCCATCCGCTCCGACTCCGCGGGGTGCATCGGACGCGATGGGGTCCCAGTACTGAAGGGCGAACAGACAGGCTTCACCGAGGTCGTCGGCGTGGAGGAATTCCCGCAGGGGTGTACCGCTGCCCCAGCAGGTCACGCTGGCCGCTTGACCTTCGGCCGCCTCGTGGAAGCGGCGGATCAGGGCCGGCAACACGTGGCTGTTGGTGGGGTGGTAGTTGTCACCGGGGCCGTAGAGGTTGGTGGGCATCAGGCTGATGGCATCGAAGCCGTGCTGACTGCGCAGGGCCTCACAAAGCTTGATTCCGGTGATCTTGGCGATCGCATACCAGGCATTGGTGGGCTCCAGGCTCCCCGCCAGCAGGGCCTCCTCCCGGATCGGCTGTTCGGCGAACTTGGGGTAGATGCAGCTGCTGCCGAGGAACAGCAACCGCCGCACGCCGCTGCGCCAGGCCGTTTCGATCACATGGGTCTGAATCTTGATGTTGTCCAGCAGGAAATCGGCGGGATAGCTGTGGTTGGCTTGAATGCCGCCCACCTTGGCCGCCGCCAGCACCACCACGCTGGGCTGCTGCTCCCCAAACCAGCGCTGCACCGCAATTTCGTCCAGTAGGTCGAGATCTGCGCGCGACGCCGTGAGCAGGGCACCTCCCCGGGCGGGATCGCCGTAGCCACCGCGCCGCAGGGCTCGGCAGATGGCGCTGCCTGCCATCCCCCGATGGCCGGCCACAAAGATCCGATCAGCGGGGTTGATCAGGCCGGCGGGGGCAGGGGCGGTCGCCGTGGGAGAAGGGAAAAAAGCCGGACCTGCCATCAAGCCAGCCTCCCACGCGCCTGCTCGACCGCCACCGGGTTGGTGGGCGGGTTCTCCATCGAGCCCACCACCTTGAAGCCCTGCTGCCGCAGCAGGGCTTCCTTGCGTGCCTCCTCTTTGTCGTGCGCCACCATCTCCGCCACCAGCTCCTCCAGCGTGGTGGTGGGCGTCCAGCCCAGCTTCTCGCGTGCTCTGCCGGGATCCCCCAGCAGCGTTTCCACCTCGGCCGGGCGGAAGTAGCGCGGGTCGATCCGCACCACCACCGCGCCGCTGCTGCGCCGGCCCGTTTCCTTCATTCCTTCGCCTTCCCACTGGATGGCTCCCCAGCCCAGCTCCTGCGCGCTGAGCTCGATGAACCGCCGCACCGATTCCTGCCGACCGGTGGCAATCACAAAGTCTTCCGGTGGTCCCTCCTGCTGCAGCATCCGCCATTGCATCTCCACGTAATCCCTGGCATGGCCCCAGTCGCGCAGGGAATCGAGGTTGCCCATGTACAGGCAATCTTCGAGGCCGGCATCGATCCGCGCCAGGCCGCGGGTGATCTTGCGGGTCACGAAGGTTTCGCCGCGCCGTGGTGATTCGTGGTTGAACAGGATGCCATTGCAGGCATACATCCCATAGGCCTCGCGGTAATTCACCGTGATCCAGTAGGCATAGAGCTTGGCCACCCCATAGGGGCTGCGCGGGTAGAATGGAGTGCTCTCCTTTTGGGGGATCTCCTGCACCAGGCCGTAGAGCTCCGATGTGCTGGCCTGGTAGATGCGAGTTTTGGCGGTGAGGCCGAGCATGCGCACGGCCTCGAGGATGCGCAGGGTGCCCAGGGCATCGCTGTTGGCGGTGTATTCCGGTGCCTCGAAGCTCACCGCCACGTGGCTCTGGGCACCCAGGTTGTAGATCTCATCGGGCTGCACCTGCTGAATGATCCGGATCAGGTTGGTGCTGTCCGTCAGATCGCCGTAGTGCAGCGTCAGCCGATGATCCTGCTCGTGGGGATCCTGGTACAGGTGATCAATCCGCGTGGTGTTGAAGCTGCTGGCCCTCCGCTTGATGCCATGCACCGCATAGCCCTTCTCCAGCAGCAGTTCGGCCAGATAGCTGCCGTCCTGGCCCGTGATCCCGGTGATCAGGGCTGTCTTTGTCGAAGTCGATTCCATCTAGTTGCTGTGCCGTCAGCTAGGGACGCTCCGGACGTGATTGAAGCGTGCAGGCACTGATCTAAGCATGGAAGAACGCTCGGTTCTGCCTCGGTGCCGGCGCCCCCCTACGCCCCACCTCCTGGCTGGCTGTTCGGCCGGATCGATGGGCCGCCCGTCTGGGGGCCATTAGCCTGCAGCCAGGCCGTTGTTTGCGGTTCTCCCCTTCCGGGCCCGTGCTTCCCATGACCAGCGCATTCCAGCGCCAGAGGATGGCAGCTCTGGGAGCCACCTTCACGACGCAAATGCTGAACCAGCCCAGCTCCAGGGTGCTGCTCCGGAGCCTGTGAACCGCCACTCACCCCGCACCATCTCTCTCTCCCTATGACGATTCTGGTCACCGGTGGCGCCGGCTACATCGGCAGCCACACCGTGCGGGCGCTGCAGCGGGCCGGCCAGGCGGTGCTGGTGCTCGACAACCTGGTGTATGGCCATCGGCAGATCGCCGAGACGGTGTTGCAGGTGCCGCTGGTGGTGGGCCAGCTGGGGGACCGTGGCCTGCTCGATGCCCTGTTGCAGGGCCACCATCCCCAGCTGCCTGCGGGACCGGTGCAGGCCGTGCTGCACTTCGCCGCCTATGCCTATGTGGGGGAGAGCGTCAGCGACCCGGCCAAGTACTACCGCAACAACCTGGGTGACACCCTGGTACTGCTGGAGGCCCTGCGCGAGGAGAGCCAGCGCCGGGGAAGCGCCATTCCGCTGGTGTTCAGCTCCACCTGCGCCACCTACGGCATCCCCGCCGCCGAGCACATTCCGATCCGGGAAAGCACCCCCCAGCAGCCGATCAACCCCTACGGCCGCAGCAAGTGGATGGTGGAGCAGTTGCTGGCCGACTTCGGCGCCGCCTACGGCCAGCCCAGCGTGATCTTCCGCTACTTCAACGCCGCCGGCGCCGACCCCGCCGGCGACCTGGGCGAGGACCACGACCCGGAAACCCACCTGATCCCCCTGGTGCTGGAGGCCCTGGCCGGCCGCCGTGAGGCCATTCAGGTGTATGGACGCGACTATCCCACCGCCGACGGCACCTGCATCCGCGACTACATCCACGTGGACGACCTGGCCGCTGCCCATGTGCTCGGCCTGGAACGGCTGCGCTCCAGTCCTGGCCAGTGGATCTACAACCTGGGTACCGGCAGCGGCTACTCGGTGCAGCAGGTGATCGAGGCGGCCCGCGCCGTGACCGGTTGCGACCTGCAGGTGCTGGATGCCCCCCGCCGGCCCGGCGATCCGGCGGAGCTGGTGGCAGATGCCAGCCTCGCGTGCCGTGAGCTGGGTTGGCAGCCGCAGCGCTCCGAGCTCACCACCGTGCTGGCGGATGCCTGGCGTTGGCATCAGCGCAGCTGGGCCGGAACCTAGGGCGCCCGGCCCGCCAGTCGCGCTGCCCCCTGCAGCAGTTGCCGCTCGGTGGCCGTGTACACCGCCTCGGCCTCGGTGGCACTGCGGCCGATGCAGGTCATGCCCAGCTTGCCGAATTCCGAGAGGCAGCCCAGCAGGTGGAACACGCTGCCGCGCAGCTGGGCCGGGTCGAAGTGGAGCCCGGCTTCAGCCACGATGTCGATCAGGTCCACCGGCAGCAGGCCGCGCAGGTAGGGGTGCTCCAGGGTGTCGGTGGCGCGGTAGTAAAGGGGGGTGCCGGTGGGGGCCCGGTAGAGGCCGTCTTCCCCATCACTGGCGCCGCCGGTGATCGCCCCCAGGGCGATGAACGGGTGGGTGGTGCCCCCCTGGCGCAGGTTCACCTCGATCGCCTGGAGGTCCCAGCGGTCGCCGAAGCGACGCGCGACGAAGTCCACCGCATAGCGCTCCAGGGCACCGGCGGCGGCCAGGGCCCGGCCCACCGCCTGGCCATGGCGCAGCAGCTCGGCCCGGTAGGGGCTGGCGGCGGGGAAGCTGCAGCCCAGATAGGTGTGGCCGCCGGGCCCGCCCAGCACCTGCTCGTGGCTGGAGAGCAGTTCCACCGTGCCCGGCCCGCCGTTGCCGCTGGGATGGATCGTGCCCTGCACACTCGGCGAGCTGCGTGCTTCGCCCCCCTCCAGCCACTCCTCCGCCAGGGCTCCCTGCTCGCCCACCAGCTCGCGCCAGCGCGGTGTCGGCATCGGCAGGTTGTCGAGTGCCCGGCGCACCAGCCGGCGCCGCTGCGCCGCCGATACCGTGGCCAGCTGCAGCGGCGCCAGGGGCAGCAGGGCATTCCCTTCGCCGCTGAAGCCTTCGTTCAACTTCACCACCAGCTGGTGCAGCTGCGGCTGGTTCTCCCACAGCTCCACGCAGACCTCGGCCAGGTCGTCAAGGCTGGTCACCAGCGGACTGCCGGCCGGATGGGGCACGCCGCAGGCGGCGAACAGCTCGCGGCTGCCGGCCTTGCTGCCCCAGTGGCCCAGGGCCGGATCGCAGCCCAGCAGAGGCACCTGCAGCCGCTCGCTGAGCTGCCGTTCCAGATCGCTCACCACGAAGCAGCTGATGAAGCTGCGGCCCGGCCGCAGCAGTTCGGCAATGCGGCTGAGCAGGGCCGGCCGCTCCAGCAGCTTGGCCGTGAGTGGACGGTCGGAGGCATCGTCGGTGTCGAACAGGTGCAGCCGGCGGCGGGCGTGGGAGGTGGGCACCCCCGGCAGCAGTTCCAGTACCGCATCCACCACCAGCTCCGCCAGGGGCTTGCTGGTGGCATACACCATCCGCACTCCGGGATGTCGCAGCCGCACCAGGGAAAACAGCTGGCGCTCCTCGTAGTGGTGGGACCCCGTCACCAGCTCCATCTGGTTGCGGTCGAGCGACAGCGACGGCACCAGCAGCACATCCACATCCGACCCCACGCTGGGGTTGAGCCTTCCCCACTGCGGTTGCAGCTGGTCCTGCAGGCTGCGAAAGCTGAGAGGTGCCATCCGGCTCAGGCGCTGAAGGCCTTGCGGGCCGGGATCGGGTAGGGGATGCGGCGGTGGCGCATGCGCTTCCACACCCGCACGAAGGCACCGATCAGGAGTTCGAGTTCGCCCCGGCTGATGCCGCTGGCGGCCAGCTGGCCATCCCGCTGGCGGGCCTCCAGGATGCGGCGCACCATTTGGCGGGCCTCCTGTTCGGTGGTGCCCGGCGGCAGGGAACGAAGGGCCGCCTCGCAGCCGTCCGCCAGCATCAGGATCGCCGTTTCGGGACGACGGGGCGTGGGCCCGCGGTAGCGGAACCTCTGCTCGGGCACCTCCGGATCCAGCTCCTGGGCCTGGTGCAGGAAGTAACCCATCTTCAGCGTGCCCTGGTGCTCGGGGATGAAGTCGGCCAGGGGGCGGGGCAGTCGGTAGCGACGGGCCAACCGCAGACCCTCATCCACGTGGGCCTGCAGGATCGCGGCGCTGGCATGGGGATCGTTGAGGCTGTCGTGCGGGTTGTGATCTCCCTCCTGGTTCTCGATGAACCACTGGGGACCATGCAGTTTGCCCACATCGTGATATAGGGCTCCGGTGCGCACCAGGTCCACGTCCGCCCCCAGACAGCGGGCCCCCTCTTCAGCCAGGCCGGCGATCATCAGCGTGTGTTCGAAGGTGCCCGGCGCCTCGCAGGACAACCGTCGCAGCAGGGGCCGCTCCAGGTCGGCCAGCTCCAGCAGCCGGGCCTTGGTGACCAGGCCGAAGGAGGTTTCCACCAGCGGCGCCAACAGCAGCCCCAGCATCAGCAGACCGGCCAGCATCAGCCCCTCGCCCACCAGATCGATCTGGCCCGGCAGGCCGCGGCCCTGGAACAGCAGCCACTGCAGCAGCACGGCCCCTGCAGGCAGCAGCACCGCCAGCTGCAGCAGGCCGGCCCGGCTGCGCTGCCGGTCGGCGGCCATGGCGGCCACCGCACCGGTGGCCACCGCCAGCAGCAGCCGCATGCACACATCGCCGGTGATCGGCAACGGCCAGAGCAGGCTGGCGGCCGCCAGCCAGGCCAGGCCACAGCTGGCCCCCAGGCCCTGGGCGAGCAGCAGCGCCGGCGGAACCAGCAGCAGCAGGGGGCTGGCCAGGGGGCCAAGCCACAGCGTCACGCCCGGCACCACCAGCAGGGTGGTGAGGGCCAGCAGGGCCTGGCGTGGCTCCAGGCTAGGCCGCCAGCGCCGCAGCAGCAGGATCAGCATCCCGCTCACGGCCAGGGCCTCCAGAAAGTGGCCGAACCAGGCCAGGGGCGTGGGGCGGCGATTCACCAGGCCGAAGTGGTCGAGCACGTCGAACGACTGGGGGGTGATCCGCTCCCCCTGGCGCACCACCAGGTCGTTCTGCCGCACCGTGATCGTGGGGATGCCCTCCTGGCTGATCAGGGCCTCGATCCGCCGCTGGCTGAGGCCGGGGTCGCTGCGCAGGTTGGACTGCCCCTGCAGCGCGTGCACCAGCAGCCGGGCCCCCAGGGCCCGACCCGGTTCGCCCTGGGCCTCCAGCTGGAGGGTGGCGGCCTGCAGCAGCTGGCCCTCGGCCACACCCGGCGCCAGGCCCTGGCTGAGCATGCGCAGCTGGGCCTGGCGCACCTCCCGCTCCCAGGCCGAGCGCTGGGGGTTGGGCAGCTGGCGCAACCAGGTGCGCTCAACCTTGCTGAGCGCCACCGGCTTTAGCAGGGAATCCGGGCTTCCCACCTGTGCCTCAACGCTGAGCAGGGCCTGATCCAGGCGCTCCAGCAACACGGCGCTCGCGTCCTCATCCACCACCTGCACCGTGGTGCGGGGCAGCATCTGCTGGCGGCGCTGTTCCAGGGCCGTGCTGTCCACCACCTGCGCGTTCCGCGGTGCCCGCACTGTGAACGGCGCCACCATCCCGGCCCGCAGGTTGGGCTCCACCAGCCAGGGCCAGCTGGCCAGCAGCGCCACCAGGCTGCACACCAGCAGTACCGCGGCCGTGTCCTGCGGCCGCCACCACACCAGGCTCTGCCGCGGCCGCTCAACCCGCAGCAGGTGCCGCCACCGGGTTCGCAGCCGACGCCACCTCATGCCACAACGCTAGCCGCTTCAGCGCAGGGCAAGCTGGAGAGCAACCCTTCCATCCCGCATGGCTCTCCGCCTCGACGGCAAGCAGCTCGCCGCCGCGATCGAAGTCCGCCTCGCCGACGCCATCGCCCGCGGGCTTGAGGCGGTGGGGCGCCCGCCCGGCCTGGCGGTGCTGCGCATTGGCAATGACCCCGCCAGCGGGGTGTATGTGGCCAACAAGGAAAAGGCCTGCGCCCGGGTGGGCATCACCAGCCTGGGGGCCCATCTGGCCGCCGACGCCCCGCCCGCCGGGGTGCTGGCGGCCGTGCGGCGTCTCAACGCCGACCCCGCCTGCGACGGCATCCTGCTGCAGCTGCCCCTGCCCGCCGGTCTGGACGAGGGCCCCCTGCTGTTGGCGATCGATCCAGACAAGGATGCCGACGGCCTGCACACCCTGAACCTGGGCCGCTTGCTGAAGGGGGAACCCGGACCGCGCAGCTGCACCCCCGCCGGGGTGATGGCCCTGCTGGCTGCCGCCGGCATCGAGCTGGCCGGCAAGCGGGCAGTGGTGGTGGGCCGCAGCATCCTGGTGGGCCAGCCGATGGCGCTGATGCTGCAGGCCGCCGATGCCACGGTGAGCGTGGCCCACTCCCGCACCGTCGATCTGGCGGCGCTCACCCGGCAGGCCGACGTGCTGGTGGTCGCGGCCGGCCGGCCTCGCATGCTGGGCGCCGAGCACGTGAAACCCGGTGCCGTGGTGGTGGATGTGGGCATCCACCGCCGGGAGGGCGGTCTGTGTGGGGACGTGCGCTTTGAGGAGGTGGAGCCGATCGCGGGGGCCATCAGCCCGGTGCCCGGCGGCGTGGGCCCCATGACCGTGACCATGCTGTTGGTGAACACCGTGGTGGCCTGGTGTCGCCGCCATGGGCTGGAGCACGGTCTGGACGACCTGGTGGTGTGATCGCAGCCGAGGGGAGCCAGGAACCGGCGGCAGGCAAAATTCTGCGCTCGCTTGGGGTTCTTTGGCGCCCGATTGGCGGCTCGCCTGAGAGAATCCCGCCCAGCAATGGCCCCAGGCCCAGCCCCCATGACCGCGGCGGTGACGACGACGTTTGATTTCGCCGCCTACCTGGAGGCTGCTCGCCTGAAGGTTGAGGCGGCCCTCGATGGATCGCTGGGTCCAGAACGGCCGGAGAGCCTGCGGGAGGCGATGCGCTACTCCCTGCTGGCCGGCGGCAAGCGGTTGCGGCCGATCCTCTGCCTGGCGGCCTGCGAGCTCGCCGGCGGGACCAGCGAACAGGCCATGCCCACGGCGGTGGCGCTGGAGATGATCCACACCATGTCGCTGATCCACGACGACCTGCCGGCGATGGACAACGACGACCTGCGCCGCGGCCGGCCCACCAACCACAAGGTGTACGGCGAGGCCAACGCCATCCTGGCCGGCGATGCCCTGCTCACCCGCGCCTTCGAGATGGTGGCCCTGCGCAGCCCGGGCGTGCCGGCCGAGCGACTCCTGGCGGTGGTGGGCGAGCTGAGCCTGGCCTCCGGCGCCCCCGGCCTGGTGGGGGGGCAGGTGGTGGATCTGGAGTGCGAGGGCAAGGATGTGGACCTGGACACGCTCGAGTACATCCACCTGCACAAGACCGGGGCCCTGTTGCGGGCCTGCGTGATCGGTGGCGCCCTGATCGCCGGTGCCTCCGAGGCCCTGCTGGCGGCCCTGGGGGTGTATGCCCGCGGCATCGGTCTGGCCTTTCAGATCATTGACGACATCCTCGATGTGACGGCCAGCAGCGAGGTGCTGGGCAAGACAGCGGGCAAGGACCTCACCGCCGACAAGACCACCTATCCCAAACTCCTGGGCCTGGAGGAGTCGCGCCAGCGGGCCGATGCCCTGGTGGCGGAGGCGAAGGCCGCCCTGGCACCCTTTGCCGCGGGGGAGGATGGTTCGCTGCGGGCGGCGCCACTGCTGGCCCTGGCCGACTACATCACCAGCCGCGATCGATGAGCACCCTTGCTTCCCCGGATTCCGGCCACGTGCTGCTGATGACCCGTGACCTGTTCGACAACGGGTCGCTGTGGTGGGGACTGGCCGCCTGCGGGGTGGCCCAACTCTCCAAATTGTTGGTGGAGCTGGTGACGGAGCGACGCTGGAACCCGCGGGTGCTGGTGGAAACGGGGGGAATGCCTTCCAGCCATTCGGCCCTGATGACCGGCACCAGCGCGGCTCTGGGCTGGGAGCTCGGCTTCAGCGATCCCCTGTTTGCCCTAGCGGCCGTGTTGTGCTTTGTGGTGCTCTATGACGCCGCGGGGGTGCGGCAGGCCGCCGGGCTCACCGCGGAGCGGGTGAATGGCCTGGTGGCCGACGCCGGTGGGCTCGTGGGGGGCCATCTGCCCCCCCGGCCCCTCAAGCAGAACCTCGGCCACACGCGCCTGCAGGTGCTGATCGGCGCGGTGATCGGTCCGCTCGTGGCCCTGCCCGGCCTGGTGCTGGTGGGTACACCCTGGCAGCTGGCCCAGGGGTGGGGCTGGATCGCGAGCTAGCAGATCAGAAGCGGCTGCCCGGCTGCGCTGCCGAGTGCCGCCAGCACTGCCTCGTTGTCGCTGGCCGTCGGCCCGACGGGGCACCCATCCTGGGCCACCCCAAAGTCGCGGCCCGGGTCCTGCGCCGCGAAGGCTCCCACCGCGTCGGGAGCCCACCGCTCCCCTCCCATGGCCCGACTGGTCCCGCTCGGGTTGGTCTGGTCGGGGAGGCTGAGCGGGGATCCCGTTTGCCACTGGATCGGGAAGAAGTGGATTCCGCGGCGATTCCCGTGCGCCGGTCTTGCCTGGCCGCCTTGGCCGATGGGCCCGCGAGAGAGGCGCGCCAGGGTGAGGGGCTGATTCAGCTGCCCGGTCGCATCGCTGTAGGGACGCAGCCTGGTCTCGGCCTCGTTCCGGGGCCCTTTCAGCAGACCACCCTGGGAGATGCGCAGCTGGAAGCTGCTGGTGTCGATCGTGTTGAACAACAGATTCCCCTCGGGGGTGACCGACCCCAGCACCTCGAAGGGACGGTTGGTCGGACCCCGGTTGCCCTCGCCCCAGAAGTAGCCGTTGCGATAGCCCTCGATCTGGAAGCGTCCCTTCGCTTTCTTGCTGCTCCCGTCCTGGGGAGCCAGGCTCCAGCTGGTGTTCCGCAGCTAGCGGTAGTGCCCCGAGCGCTAGGCGCGCTGGTTGCCGTCGGCCGTGCGGGGATCGGGCGGCTCCGTGGCTGCCGTAAGGGGCAGCATGTAGGCCCAGTGGGTGGTGAAGGCGCCGTTGCCGCCGGTGATCATCTGCATCGCCTCCTGCCCGTTCACCCGCCGCACCTGGCCAATGCCGATGATCGTGATGCTGCCTGCCGTGGTGAACTGAATGCGCACCTGGCCGCTGCGGGTCACCACCCCTCCATCGAGGCCCGCGAGCGGGTCACGGATCCGCTGGCATCGACGATCTTGGCCACCGACTCGCCACTGAATCGGCCGTTGTCGGCTGCCGCGATCGACCAGATGGTCTGGTCGGCGGCAGGGATGGGTTGCTCGCGACTGTCAGCATCGAGCCGGTAGGCGAGCAGATTGGCTGCCGGCCCACACCAGATCGACCCAACCAGCAGCGCGTCCCAGCGATCGGAAGCCATCGGCAGCGGGCAGGCAGACCGGCAAGCTACGTGGGGAACTGGCCCTGCAGGAGGCCCTGAACGATTCTTTCCCTTCCTGTCCCTTCCCCACTCACCGCCCACCAGCAGGCCGCCGCCGCCGCCTTCGCCGACTGGTTGCTGGCTCCGGCCGACGGTCGCCCCTTCGTGCTCAGCGGCTATGCCGGCACGGGCAAGACCTTCCTGTCCGCCCGCCTGCTCGGCCAGGTGGAAGCCGCTGGCCTCTGCTGGACCGTGGTGGCCCCTACCCACAAGGCGGTTGGCGTGCTCCGCCGCCAACTGGCCAGTGCCGGCCTCACGCCCACCTGGCACCCCTCCACGATCCACCGGTTGCTGCGGTTGAAGCTGCGGCGCCAGGGGGATCGGGAGCTGTGTGAGGAGACGGAGCAGACCGCCCTGGCCCTTGAACACCTGGGCCTGGTGTTGGTGGATGAGGCCTCGATGGTGGATTCCCAGCTGCTGGAGATCAGCCTGCGCTGTGCCCACCCCTTCCGCACCCGGCTGGTGTTCGTGGGGGATCCGGCCCAGCTGCCGCCGGTGGGGGAAGCCCACAGTCCGGTGTTCGGCCTGGGTCGGGCGGTCACGGCGGAGCTGCGCGAGGTGGTGCGCCACCAGGGCCCGGTGCTGCGCCTGGCCCAGGGCATTCGGGAGCAGGCCCTGCCCTGCCTGCCCCCGCCTCCCCTGCCCCCGGTGCGGGCGGCGGCCGGCCAGGTGGCCGTGCTGCCGCGGCGCCAGTGGCTGGAGCAGGCCCAGGCCGCCCTGCGCCGAAGCGCCGACACCGACAACCCCGACCTGGCCCGGATTCTCTGTTACACCAACCGCTCCCTGGAGCAGCTGGTGCCGATCGCCCGTCGGGCCCTGCACGGTGCCATGGCCGACCAGCTGGCGGTGCTGCCCGGCGAGGTGCTGATCACCCGGGCGGCGGTGATGGCGCCCGCCTGTCGCCAGGGCGAGGAGATGGCCGAGGAACCCGACATGGTGCTCGGCTCCAACCGGGAGCTGGTGGTGCGCGACGTGACCCCGGATCGCTGCGACCTGGCCGATTTCGGCCTGGGCGCCGGCGACCTGGCCGGCGACCTGCTGCTGCCGCCGATGGCGGTGCCCGTGATCGACACCCTCACCGCCACGGTGGAGGTGGGCGAAGGCACCCTGCAGCTGCGCCTGCTGCCACCGCTCGGTTCCCCCGCCCGCGCCAGCCTCGACGATGTGCTGGCCCGCCTGCGCTCTGCGGCGCGCAGCCAGGACAAGGGCGCCGCGAAGGCCCTCTGGCGGCGCTTCTTTCTGCTGCGCGACGCCTTCGCTTCCCTGGGGCCGGCTGCCGTGCTCACGGTGCATCGCAGCCAGGGCAGCACGTTCGGGGAGGTGTTCGTGGATGCGGACGTGTTCTGGCCCAGGGATCCGCTCCTGCGCCGTCAGCTGGTGTACGTGGCGGTGAGCCGGGCCCGCAGTGCCGTGACCCTGCTGGCGGGCAGCAACAGCGGCAGCGCCAGGCAGCAGCAGCTCTGGCAGCACTGGCTCACCGATCGGGACAGCACCCCAGAGGCACCCCGGTTGGACGAAAATCCCTAAGTGCTGCAGGAAGCCACCGCAATCGAGCTAAAATGCACGATCCTGTGATCATTCAGTCAAGCGGATTTCATGCCCTGATCTGCATCATTTCCTGTCTCTTGAGACGCTCGCATTCACCCATCGGCCGCACATCTCTGTTGTGACGCTGAGGGATCGGCTGACCGATGCGGCCTGCGGAGCGCTGGTGTTGCTTCGCTCTGATGATCCCCCGGGCTGGCATGCCCATAGCGCCCTCTGTTCGGGGGAAGCCCGGCTTCACTTTGGTATGCATCTGTTGTTTGATTCGGCCCTGGATCTCTGCCGGGACAGTCCCCTTTGGTGGGGTGGACAGCCATCCACATCCCGTGCGGCCGGGAACGGGTTCTGGACGTTCAAATCGCGATTTGCCAACGACTCCGCGCCGGTTCAGCTTCTCAGTTTCGATCTGGATCTCGATGGTCTGCGCCTGATTCGGGCCAGGGGACCGCTTTGGCCATGGCTCCCGGACTACCGCGATCCCTCTCGGGAACTGTCTGCATCGGGATCGGCCACCGCTGACGACAGGTGTTGATGTCAGGTATTGATGTCAAGCGTTGAGACCGAGCCGCAGGCCCTCGATCCCCTGCCAGCCCAGATACAGGGCCAGGCTGATGCCCACCAGGCCCACCAACAGGTCGCCCCTGGAGAAGATCCACTGCTTGCCGCTGCGCAGCAACGGTTGCACCCGCTCGGTACCCAGCACCACCACCGCCAGCAAGGGCAGCAGCAGCAGCAGGGAGCTCACCAGCGTGAACACCGCCGTGGCGAGAAGCTCGGCGCCGGGGCCAAGTCCGGCCTGCAGCAGATTGCCAGCCGTTTTGGCCAGGAGAAAGATGTCGTCGGGACTGGCCAGTTCCAGGCCGGCACTCACCCCCAGCAGCAGGGCTAGGGGCATGGCGCAGAACTGTTCCAGCCGGCTGGTCCAACCCGGAGGTTGGCCGTCCTCCTGAGCGCCAAGCAGTTCCTTGAGACCCAGGCCCAGCAGGGCGCCGGCCGCCAGCAGGTCGAGACCGGTGCGGTGGCCGCTGCCCTTCTCCATCGTGAGCACCAAGCCGTGGCCCACGCTCAGCAGCAGGCCCACCGCCGCGGCGGTGGTGAACAGCCAGCCCGCCACGAACCAGCCGGCGCGACGCAGGGGCTGGGGGCCGAGAAGAAGCAGCAGCAGCAGGGCGATGTGCAGCGGCGAGAAGCCAACGGCCAGGGCGAAAGCCGCCTGCTCAGCCAGCAGTGCAGCCATCAGCTGCGCACCTCAAACCAGTCCTGACCCGAGCTCCCCAGGCTGCTCGCGGCAACGGCGGCCACGCGGGCACCGGCAGGACCGCGCTCGCACCAGATGCGCAGTTCCGTGAGCTGGTGCCTGGGGCCCTCCGCCTGCACCTCCACCGAGCCATCGTCCAGATTGCGCACCCAGCCCCCCAGTCCCAGTTCACGGGCCCGGCCGCAGCAGGCGGCCCGATAGCCCACCCCCTGCACCTTGCCGCGCACGATCAGCCGCCAGCGTTCGCAGCTGTTCACGGCGCTGCCGGATGACCGGGAGTCTCCGGGTTGGAGAAAGCGCCGTTCATTCGCCGCCGTGCGGCGCGCCCTGCTGCGGCGGCCAGGCGCAAGGGAATCGCCGGGCATCCAGCCCAGTGGAAATGCAGCCAGCTGGCGTGCACGTTCGGCGTTGTCCATCCTTCCAGCCTCGGCCTGCAACCCCAGCCTTCAACCTGCCACAGCGGCGCTGGATCGGCCACATCGCCCAGCTGCCAGCGGTGGAACTCATGGCCCCAGAGCTGCTCGCCCCGGCGCAGCAGCAGGCTGTCGGCCAGGGCTGTGGTGTGGCGGTAGCCGAGGCTCAGCTCCCCCCGGGCGGCCCGGAACGGCAGCACGCCCGCCATTGGCTGGGGGAGGCCCTCGGCATCGCAGAGTTCCCGGCCCAGCAGCAGCAGGCCGCCACATTCCGCCACGATCGGCAGTCCGTCAGCGGCGGCCCGGCGCAGGGCCGCCAGGCTGCGCTGGCTGGCGGCCAGCTGGCTGGCATGCAGCTCCGGGTAGCCGCCGGGCAACAGCACGCCGGCGCAGTCCGGCGGCAGGGGCTGGTCGGCCAGGGGACTCCAGGGCCTGGGGTCGAGGCCACAGGCCCGCAGCAGTTCGGCCGCCTCCGGATAGCGGAAGTGGAAAGCGGCATCGCTGGCCACGGCCAGCGGCAGGGGCCCTGATCCGGCGGCGGCGGGGAGGGCCGGGGGCGCTGGCGCGGCTCCGGTGGCCACCAGCAGGGAGGTGATCGGATCGGCACCGGGCCGGGGCGCGGGGGGCTGCAGCAGGGGCCAGATCCGCTCCACTTCAAGATGGCGCTCCGCCAGGTCGGCCCAGGCCTGGCAACGGTGGTCCAGGTCGGCGATCTCGCCGGGGGGCAGCAGCCCCAGATGGCGCGAGGGCAGATCCAGGGCTGGAGCGCTGGGCAGCACGCCCAGCAGGGGCACCTCGATCGCCGCCAGGGCCTCGGCCAGCAGGGCCCGGTGCCGCTCGCTGCCCACCCGGTTGAGCACCACGCCGGCGAGTTTCACCTGCGGCGGCCCGTGGTCGCGGAAACCGCGCACCAGCGCCGCCAGGGAGCCCGCCTGGCGAGAGGCTTCCACCACCAGCACCACCGGCAACCCCAGCTGGACCGCCACCGCAGCCGAGCTGCCCTCGCTGCCGGCGCCGCGGCCGTCGAAGAGACCCATCACCCCCTCCACCAGGGCCAGGTCGGCGCGGCTGCCGTGCCAGTGGAAGCAGTGTTCCACCCAGCTTTCGCCGCAGAGCAGCGGATCGAGGTTGCGGCAGGCCAGGCCGCTCACCCGGCTGAGCAGCTGGGGGTCGAGGTAGTCGGGCCCCACCTTGAAGGGCTGCAGGCGCAGCCCCCGCCGCTGGGCCAGGGCGGCGAGGCTGAGGCTCACCAGGGTCTTGCCGCTGCCACTGCAGGGCGCGGCGATCAGGCAGGGCATCGGGGCAGCTTGCCAGGCCCGGCGGCTCCCCCCGGGTGGTGACTCACTGGGGCAGCAGCTGGGCCGCCAGACGGGCGGCTGAGGCCATCAGCGGATTGGTGGTGTCGTGGCCGCCGGAGAGCAGCCGGGCCAGCTCCTTCTCCTCGCTCTCGTTGGGCAGCGGCACCACATCCTCCGCCAGTTCCATCGCCGCCATGCCACCGGCCTCCAGCCGCATGCAGCCGCCCGATTCGGAGCAGAGGATCACGCACAGCGGCGGACGCCCTTCCGGGGCGCAGATCAGCCGCAGCCCTACCAGGGCGCCGGGGTGGATCTTGGGACTGCCCACCGGCACCGGCATCAGCCGGAACTGCACCGCCGCCCCATCGGGCCGCAGGAAGCTGGCGCCGATGCCCGGACCGAGGCCATCGCCCTCCACCGGGTACGACTCCTGGGGCTGCCAGCCCAGCCGGTCGGCGATCCAGGCGGCCAGCAGCAGCCCCTTGAGCGGGTGGTCGCCCTCTACATCGACGTCGAGCTGCACCACGTGATCGAGGGCGTTGCGCCGCGCCGGGGGGTCGAACACCATCGCCAGCGACTCCCGCCAGGTGCGCAGCCGCAGCCAGTTGAGGTCGTTCACCGCCTGGCCGGCGGCGATGCGGTCCACCAGCAGGTCAATGCAGCGGCGGGGCTGGCCCAGGGAGCTGTCCACCACCAGCCGCCGCGGCGCCGGCGCCAGGGCCTCGAGCAGCTCGGGGGCCTCGTCGAGACTGCTGTTCCACCACACCCAGCAGGGCAGGTCGGTGGGGATCAGGGGTTGCACCAGCTCCAGATTCGCCTGCAGGGCGTCCCGCCCGCCCCGCAGCACTACCACATCACCACAGGCGGGGCCGCCACCCCGCTCCTCGGGCAGGGGGCAGTAGGCCGCCACGAGGGTCTGCAGCGGCTGGCCGGCATCGAGGGTGGGGGCCAGGGTGATCAGGCGCCGCGGCATGTGGGCGCTGATCGCCGCATCCACGAACTGGCCCCGCTGGTCCTCCGCCTTGGCATCTCCCGGCAGCTGGCCCAGCTGCCAGGCCAGCCGCTGGTCCATCACGGCCGTGCTCAGGGGCATCCCCAGGGCGGGCACGGTCTGTTTGGCCACCTCGATCAGGGCCGGTTCCAGCAACCCGGTGAGCGGTCCCTCCACCCGGCCGATGCGGATCAGGTGCTGCTGCAGCCACGACGCCTCGTACACCACCAGGGTGAACGTGGCGGCGCCGTTTGAGTGCTGCAGGTCTTCGCCCCAGAGGCGCTCCAGGTAGCTGGAGACCTCGCTGGGGGGCAGGGCTGTGGGGGCCTGCAGGGTGAGCTGGGCTGACATGGGTGGGGAGCGCGGGCTGGCGCAGACAGGAAGGGCGGGACAGTGGCCAGGGGGCCTGGGGCTCTCAGGGGCGGCGCCACACCAGCCCGTCATCGGCCAGCATGGAATCGGCGGCGGCGGGCCCCCAGGTGCGGGCTTCGTAGGGCTGCACCGGCAGCTGCCAGGGGGCGTCCTCGATCAGCTCCAGCAGCGGGGTGTACAGCCGCCAGGCCGCTTCCACCTCGTCACTGCGGGTGAACAGGGTGGGATCGCCCAGCATGGCGTCGGCCAGAAGGCGCACGTAGCCCTCATCGCTCGGCTCCCCGAAGCTCTCGTCGTAGCTGAAGGCCATGTCCACGGGCCGGCTGCGCATGCCCGATCCCGGCGCCTTCACTTCGAAGCGGATGTTGGCGCCCTCATCGGGCTGGATCCGCAGGATCAGCTGGTTGGGGGTGGGGGCGCCACCGGCGGCGTCGAACAGGCTCACCGGCGCCTTGCGGAAGGTGAGCACCACCTCGCTGAGGCGCTTGGGCAGGCGCTTGCCGGTGCGGATGTAGAAGGGCACCCCCTGCCAGCGCCAGTTGTCCACGAACAACTTGGTGGCCACATAGGTTTCCGTGGTGCTGTTGGGATCCACCCCCGGTTCCTGGCGGTAGCCGGGGATCGGCCGGCTGCTGCTGCCGCCGGTGGTGTACTGGCCCCGCACGCAGCAGGTCCAGGGCTCGTTGTCGTTGGCCAGCCGGGCGGCCTGCAGCACCTTGGCCTTCTCGTTGCGGATCGCCTCGGCGTCGAAGCGGCCGGGCGGTTCCATCGCCGTGAGCGCCAGGATCTGGGTGAGGTGGTTTTGCACCATGTCGCGCAGGGCACCGCTGCTTTCGTAGTAACCGGCCCGCTCCTCCACGCCCACCGTTTCGGCGGCGGTGATCTGCACGTTGGAGATGTAGTTGCGATTCCACACCGGTTCGAAGATCGTGTTGGCGAAGCGCAGCACCAGGATGTTCTGCACTGTCTCCTTGCCGAGATAGTGATCGATGCGGAAGATCTGGTTTTCCTTGGCGCAGGCCTGCACCACCTTGTTGAGGGCCTGGGCACTGGCGTAGTCGGTGCCGAAGGGCTTCTCGATCACCACCCGGCTGCGCTCGCTGTCGCTGAGCAGGCCCGCGGCGGCCAGGGCGCGGCAGCCGCTGCCGTAGAAGGCGGGTGACACCGACAGGTAGAAGGTGCGATTGCCCCGGGTGGCGCGCTGGCGGTCGAGGTGGTCGAGCCGTTCGCCCAGCCGCACGATCGAGGCCGGGTCGGAGAGGTCGGCGGGTTCGTAGTAGAGGGCGGCAGCGAAACTCGCCCAGGCCTGGGGGTCGCTGGCGATTGTGTCGGCGAGGGCCTCGCCCATGCGGCGGCGAAACTCCTCGTCGCTCCAGGGGCGCCGGGCGCAGCCCAGCACGGCGAATTCACTGGGCAGACGCCGCTGGCGGTAGAGCTCGAACAGGGCGGGGATCAGCTTGCGGTGGGTGAGGTCACCGCTTGCCCCGAAGATCACGATGCACTGGGGTGGAATCACCCGCTCCTGCCGCAGGCCCACCCGCAGCGGGTTGGTGAGTACGGCTTGCATGGAAGGGTTGCTGATGTCACTGGTTTAACCAGCCCGCGGGCCGGCGCCGATGGGCTGGGGCCGTTTGTGATCGTTGTGTGTGGGAAACAAAAAAAAGCCCGCCAAAGGCGGGCTGATTCCCAGGAATGACCGGCCAGCCTGAAGGGCTGAACTCAGTAGGTTTCCACGTGCCAGCGGCCGGCCTTCTTCAGGGCGGGGCGCAGCTCGGTCCAATCCAGACCCTTGGCGGCAGCGGCGGCGGTCATGGCCTCATCGATGCCCGGCTCCATGCCCTTGAGGCCACACATGTACACGTGGGTCTTGGGATCTTCAATCAGGGCAAAGATCTCATCGGCGTGCTCCAGTACCCGGTCCTGGATGTACATGCGGCCGCCCTTGCTGTTCTCCTGCTCGCGGCTGATCGCCTTGGTGTAGCGGAAGTTCTCGGGGAAATCGCCCAGGTACTGCCCGAAATCGGCGTCGTAGAGGAGGTTGGGGGTTTTGGGCACACCCATGAACAGCCAGGCCTTGCCGCGGAAGTGCCAGCCGTTCTGTTCCCGCTCGGTGGGCTCGAACATGCGCCGCAGGTAGGCACGCATGGGGGCGATGCCAGTGCCGGTGGCCAACATGATCACATTGGCCTCCTCGTCGTCGGGCAGGAGCATCTCCTTGCCCACCGGGCCGGTGATCTTCACCTGGGCGCCCGGTTCGATGTCGCAGAGGTAGGTGGAGCACACCCCGTTGATGGTTTCGCCGTCCTTCTCGTACTGGAGCTGGCGCACGCACAGGGAAACGGTGTGGTCGGCCATGTCGTCGCCATGGCGGGTGCTGGCGATCGAATACAGGCGCAGCTTGTGGGGCTTGCCGTTGGCATCGGTTCCTGCGGGAATGATGCCGATGCTCTGGCCTTCCACGTACTGGAGCAGGGGATCACCGCCGGCCAGGTCGAAGGTGATGTGGTTCACCCGGCCGATCGCCCCCTCGCCCACCAGGCTGTAGTTCTCCACCACGGTGCCGATGAAGGGATCCTTCGGCTTGTAGGTGTTGACCGGTACGGCGGCGTGGTGCACGGCAGGTTTGGCGGCGGGCTGGACAGGGGCAGGGCTTTCGGCGGCGGGTGGGGCAGCAGCCGGTTCAGGGGTGGGAGCCTGGGGAGCTGCCTCCGGGGCGACACCGTCAACGGCGGCCACGGTCTTGATTCGACCACCCTGCAGGGCGATCGTCTGCATCGTCCGCTGCAACTGGCTGAACGGCACCGTGAAGCGACGCTCGGCCTGGCGCTGCTGGCCGATGCCGAAACCCTCCACCACCACACAGAACATGCGACTGTCGGACTTGCTGGTTCGACCGGTGGCAACACGCATGGTGGGAGGGCTTCAAAATCCGGCAGATCATAGGGACCCTCACCGTTGAGCCCGCAACCTGCTCACTGCGGTTAGGTTGTCGCCCAGATCACAGGGTTGGATCCGCTTGGTGCCGCTTGCGCTCTTTTCCCCCGCCACCGCTGCAGCGCCCCCCGCTGCGGGCACCACGGCCGCACCTGTCGCTGGCGATCCCGCCGAGGAGCCCGGCCCGGTAGCTCCGGAGCCCAGTTGCAGCCTCGACACGATCCAGCAGGAAATGGAGCGCCTGGAGCAGGGGGCCCGACGCTTGGCGGTGCAGTTGCGCCTGCCCCTCGATCCCCAGTGGATCTGGGGCGTGCTCACCGACTACAACAACCTCAGCCGCTACATCCCCAACCTCACCAGTTCCCGCCAGCTCTGGCGCCGCGGCAACCGGGTGGGACTGGAGCAGGTGGGCTGCCAGCAGTTCTGCGGCCTGCGCTTTTCGGCCCGGGTGGAACTGGAGATCGAGGAGGATCAGGACTCCGGTGAATTGCGCTTCCAGATGAAGGGCGGCGATTTCCGTCGCTTCGAGGGCCTGTGGCGGGTGGACCGTGATTCCGTGAGTACGCGCCTCCTCTATTCCCTTACCGTGCAGGGCAAACCGGGCATGCCGATCGGCCTGATCGAGCAGCGCCTGCAGCAGGATCTGGCCAGCAATCTGCGCGGTGTGCAGACCGAGGCGATGCAGAGGGCCGGCGGCCCATTGGACTGAGCAGTCCGCCCCGCCCAAAGGCAGCGCAGGTTGGGTGTGCGATCAATCTTGAAGTCAAGCTTGGGACTGGTCCCAATTCGACATACAGGTCTACCCCGAAGGGGTTGAACCTGACATTGATACCCCCAAGGGGATTCGAACCCCTGTCGCCTCCGTGAAAGGGAGGTGTCCTAGGCCTCTAGACGATGGGGGCGAGGCCACGGCTTGTGTCTCCTTGAGCAGTGCTTCACATCAGAACCTCAGATACCCGATGCGGCCGAGAGCCTCTGGCGGGTGATTCGAGATGTTCCGGGTGAAGATCCTGGGAGAGATCCCGCGCCAGATCAATGATCTGGCCCGTTGTGCCGATGAGTGGACGTTACGGGTCGGGGTGACCGTTCGTCAAGGCGGGCCGCTCCTGGCCCTGCCACACCGGCACGGTCACGTGGAAGCAGGCCCCTTCCCCCGGTTCGGACACCACCCAGATGCGTCCGCCGTGCACTTCGGCGATGCGGCGACACACCGAGAGCCCCACCCCGTAGCCGGACGTGGTCTGGGAGGTCTGGGGCAGGCGCACCCGGTCCTGGAAGATGCGCTGCTGCTCCGATGCCGGTATCCCAGGCCCGCTGTCGCAGACGCTCACCTGCACCCACTGGCTGGTCCGGTGCAGCAGGGCCAGGCTCACCTCGCCATGGTCTGGGGTGTACTTCAGGGCGTTCTCCAGCAGGTTGAGCAGCACCTGGCGCATGCGCCGGCCATCGGCGTACACATCCGGCAGGTCGGCGGGGATGTCGGTGATCAGCCGCAGCTGCCGTCCCACCCACAGCTTCTCGAGTTCGAGGATCGTCTCGGCGGCCACGGTGCCGAGGTTGAGGCGCTGGGGGTTGAACAGGGCCTCCCAGCGGGTGGTGCCCACCTCCAGCAGGTCCTGGGACAGGGCCTCGATGTCGTTCAGCCGTCGTCTGAGAACGTCCTGGAAGCGGTGTGCATCGATCTGGCCCAGCCCGTGGCTCTGCAGCGCCAGCTTGGCGGCGGTGAGCGGCGTGCGCAGCTCATGGGCAACCATGCGCAACAGCCGCTCCTGCACCCCCAGTCGCTCGATCAGCGTCTCGTTTTCCTGGCGGAGCACCAGCAGCTGGTCCTCCAGCTGCAGCTCGCGGCGGCTGCGGCTGCCGTCGATCTCCACCGGCTCCAGGCTCATGCCCAGGTCGGTCACCACCAGCTGCTGCTGCCAGCGGGGCAGCCAGGTGCGCAGCTTCTGGGTGATGGCGTTGCCGGCGAACACCTGCCGCGGCAGGGGGGAGAGCTTCACCAGGGCCGGGGTGGCCACCAGCCGGTGCAACTCCAGCAGTTCGGGCTGCTGGGCCGGATCGGCCAGTTCCAGGTTCACCGCGAAGCCCACGTCTTCGCTTTTCAGCATCTGCAGCAGGTTGCGCAGATCGGCACTGGCCAAGTGGTGGTTGGCTGCCACCAGCAGCAGCTGCAGCCCCTGCCGATCATGGCCCTGGCCAGGGTCTTCGGCTCCGGAGGGGGAGGAGAGGGCGATCACGGAGCCAGGTTATGGGCAATTGGGCAGATCCGAGGAGCGTGGCTATGAAGGTGTGGTGGCCTGAACTGCTCCCCTCTCCTTGCCATCCCTTCGCCTTGCCCTCCCCTAGCCCTCCCCTTCCCGGTCTGATGCTTGCCAGTCGCATCCAGCTTGATAGCAGCCTGCGCCGCTGGTTTTCGCGCAATCTGGGCCTGTGGCGGTCGCGCCGGTTGTATTTCTTCGCCGACGGTGAAGCCCTGCGGGTGGACATGATGCTGCGGGTGGAAACCTTCAGCGAGCCGATCGAGGGGGAGGCGGCCTACCGCTTCACCTGGTGGCCTGAGCAGGACTATGAGTTCTTTGAGCGCAAGCCCCGCTACGTGGCCAACGGCACGATGGAGGCCTACCTCTGCGGCCACCAACTGCGCCGCAGCCGCAGCTACCTCTGCGGCAGCCCCACCAAGACTCAGATCCGCCAGGTGGACGAACACGAGGTGGTGTTCGAGTCCCACTATCAGGAGTGGGACATCCTGGAGCACATCCGCCTGGTGGACCAGGACCGCTACCGGGCTCGCTCGATCTACTCCTGGAAGGACGGCGAGCTGGAGCTGACGGAAACCCACCATGAGATCCGCGTGGAGGGGGCCGGCACGCCACTGTTGTCCTGATGCAGCAGCATGGGCTGATGGCCGTGTCCCATGCCTTGACAGTCCTGCTGCGCTCCCCTCTGCTGCTGCTGGGCCTGTTGCTGGTGTGCCCACCACCCCTGGCCGCCGCCCCGGGGCCTGCGACGCCGGGGCCAGCGACGCCAAGGGGAGCGGCGTCTCCCCCCAAGCCGGCGGGGGAGGCGGAGATGACCCTCTACAGCGGCATTGCGGCAGTGAACGTGTGCATTGCCCGCAGCGCCGGGGTGGGCTTCGATCAGGCTGTAGCGATCGCCGGTGAGACCATCGCCCAGCTGATCCAGGGCCAGCACGGCAGCGTGATCAGCCTGGTGGGCAGCCAGCCCCTCAGCCTCGACGAGCTGCGCCGGGGGGCGATGAACGCGGCGGTGCTGGGTGCCGTGGAGATCTGTCCCCAGCAGGTGCCGGCCGATGTGCTCCAGTCGGTGCAGGCCACCCTGCGCCAGGGCAGTCCGCGCGAGGCCACCCCAGGCCAGACCAGCCCCCGCCAGACCACCCCCACCCCAGCCGCGTCCGGCCCTGGTCGCTGAGCCGGGACCCGGACCCACTCTCCCCCTGTCCTTCTCCATGAGCCCGGTGCGCCTCGCCGACTACCGTCCCGCCGCCCAGCTGCTGGAGCGCACCGACCTGACGGTGCGCATCCATGCCGACCAAACCGAGGTGCAGGCGCGGCTGGCCTTCGTGCCCAATCCCGCCGCGCCGCCGGGCCCGTTGCGGCTGTGGGGCCTGGATCTGGACCTGCTGGAGCTGCGCCTCGATGGCCAACTCCTGGAGCCCTCGGCCTATGGCCGAGACGCAGAAGGGGTGTGGCTGCCGCACCCGCCTACGGGCCCGTTTCACCTGGAGAGCCGGGTGCGGATCCACCCGGAAACCAACACCACCCTGGAGGGGCTGTACAGCAGCGGCGGAATGGTGACCAGCCAGTGCGAGGCCGAGGGCTTTCGGCGGATCACCCTGCACCCGGACCGGCCGGATCTGCTCAGCCGCTTCCGCGTGCGCATCGAGGCCGACCGCGGGCGCTGCCCCGTGCTCCTCTCCAACGGCAACTGCATCGAGACGGGGGCGTTGCCACCGGGCCCCGACGCCGCCGGCGCCCCGCCCACGGCGCGCCACTTTGCCGTGTGGGACGACCCCTTCCCCAAGCCCTCCTACCTGTTCGCCCTGGTGGCGGGCCAGCTGGAGGAGGTGCGCGACCGATTCACCACCGCCAGCGGCCGCCAGGTGGCCCTGCGCATCCACGTGGAACCGGGGGACGCTCCCTACACGGCCCATGCGATGGCATCCCTGAAGCGCGCCATGGCCTGGGATGAGCAGCGGTATGGCCTGGAATACGACCTCGATGAATACAACATCGTGGCTGTACGTCATTTCAACATGGGCGCGATGGAGAACAAGAGTCTCAACATCTTCAACTCCAAGCTAGTGCTCGCCGATGCGGAAACCGCCACCGATGGCGAACTCGAGCGCATCGAGAGTGTGATCGCCCATGAGTACTTCCACAACTGGACCGGCAACCGCATCACGTGTCGCGACTGGTTCCAGTTGTCGTTGAAGGAAGGCCTCACCGTGTTTCGTGATCAGAGCTTCTCGGAAGACCTGCATGGGGCAGCCCTGAATCGCATCGAGAACGTAGCCCTACTGCGCAATACCCAATTCCGGGAGGATTCCGGGCCAACGGCCCATCCGGTGCAGCCGGATTCCTATGAGGCAATCGATAATTTTTACACCACGACCATCTACGAAAAGGGCTCGGAAGTGATCCGGATGCTCCATACCCTGCTAGGGGAGGAGACCTTCATGCAGGGCATGGCTCTCTACGTGGAACGCCACGATGGATCGGCGGCCACCTGTGCTGATTTCGTGCGGGCCATGGCGGATGCGGCGGCAGCGGCTTGGGCAGGGGAGTCGGGCGACCGTGCCGGGGCCGCTGCCCGGCCCCGCTTCGACTTCGAGCAGTTCCGCCGCTGGTACCACCAGGCCGGCACGCCCGTGCTGCAGGTGCAACGCCATTGGGATGGCCAGGCCGGTGTGCTGGAGCTGCAGATCCGCCAGCACGCGCCCCCCACCCCTGGCCAGCTGCAGAAGCAGCCCCTGGTGATTCCCCTGGCCCTGGGGCTGGTGGACCAGGCCGGTGAGCCCCTGCCGGTGCAGCTGGAGGGGGATGCCGGCCCAGCGATGGGCGATCCCAGCGGCACCCGCCTGCTGGTGATCGACCAGGCCGAGCACCGACTGCGGCTGGTGGGCCTGCCGCGCCAGCACCACCCGCCGGCCCTTTCGCTGCTGCGCCACTTCTCGGCCCCGGTGAAGCTGGTGCTGGGCCGGCCCACGGCGGAACTGGTGCACCTGCTCGCGACCGACCGGGATCCCTTTGCCCGCTGGGATGCGGGCCAGGAGCTGTGGCGGCAGGCCCTGCTGGCCCGCGCGACAGCGGGGTTGCTGGATGAAGAGCTGGTCGATGCCTGTGCGCGCATCCTGGCCGACCCTTCCCTCTCCGATGCCAGCCGCAGTGCCCTGCTCACCTTGCCCGGTCTGGCCGAGCTGGAGGATGGGGCAGTGGCCAGCGGGGTGGAGCCTGATCCGCCCGCCCTGTTCGCCGCCCAACTGGCCCTGCAACGCCATCTGGGGGATCGGCTGGCCCAGCCTCTCGGCGCCGCGCTGGCGCGCTGCGGCCACGACTGGGCGCGGCTGTGGCCCGACGGCGATGGCGCCCGCCGGCTCACCGCCGTGATCTGGAGCTGGCGGGCCGCCGCCGGGGATGGCGCCGTGATCGCCGCCGCCCTGGCCGCCGTGGAGGGTCCCTCGATGACCCTGGCCCGCGCCGGCCTGCGGGCCCTGCAGCCGTTGGCGATCCCGGAGCGGGACACGGCGATGGCGGCTTTCTATGCCCGCTGGCAGCACCGGCCGGTGATCCTCGACGCCTGGTTCGCCATGGAGGCTGCCGCCCCCTTGCCGGATGGCCTGGAGCGGGTGGCCCGACTGCTGGAGCATCCCCGCTACGACCCGATGGCTCCCAATTCGGTGCGGGCGGTGCTGGGCGGCCTGGCGGGCAATGCGCCGGTGTTCCATGCCGCCGATGGCTCGGGCTATCGCTTCATGGCAGGGCAGATCGCGGCGCTGGATCGGCGCAACCCGATCACGGCCTCACGCCTGACGAAGGTGTTCAGCCGCTGGCGCAGCTACGGCCCCCGGCGCTCGGCGGCCATGGAAGCGGCCCTGCGGCGGCTGGCGGCCGGCGACCTCTCCACCAATACCCGCGAGGTGGTGGGGTTGTGCCTGGGCAAGGGCTGAGCCCTCAGGGCCGGCGGCCCTGGGGCAGTGGGGGAGGGGGTGCGGGCTGGGTGCTGACGCTCTGGTGCAGGCGCCGGAAGGCGGCTTGGCGCTCGGCCCCACCCTCCCGTCCGGCGTGGCGGCCCCAGAGGCCCTCCCAGTAGAAGTAGATCACCCCATGACCACGGGCAGTGGCCAGCCGCACCTTCTCGGTCAGGGTGGCCATGTCCGGCGTGCGGCCCCCGAAGCCGGCCAGGATGCCGATCTCCACCGGCATGCCCCAGCTGCTGGCCTTCACCAGGGCGGGCTGGTTGAGGTCCTTCTCGAAGCCCTTCACCGAGAAGGCATAGTTCTGCACGATCAGATCGTCCACCAGACCGCCCACGGCCCACAGCTCCCAGTCCTGCAGCCAGGTGTTGTAAGCGAAGCGGAAGGGGCCAGGCGAGAGACTCACCACCGTGACCGGCGGCCGCGGCTTGCCCTGACGGGCGGCGGCATTGGCGGCCTGCTGGTCCAGCTGGCGCAGGCTGGCCCGCAGCTCGCGCAGCAGGTCGGTGAGCTGCTGGCGGCGCCAGCGCATCCAGAAGCGGTCGTTGTGGTTGGCGGGTGGCTCGCTGCCGGTGGCCTGGCGGTAGAGGGCAAGGGTGTACGCGTCGTAGCCCAGCTCCACCGGCCAGGCGAAGTGGTCATCGAGCTGGATGCCGTTCACGCCGCAACGCCGCACCACTTCGCTGATCAGCCCGATGAAGCGCTCGCGCACACCGGGGTGGGCCGGGTTGAGCCACACCATTGCGGTGCCGTGCATATCCATGGTTGTGCTGCCGTCGCGCTTGGCCAGCACCCACTCCGGCCGCTGGCGCACCACTGCGGCGCTGGCCGGCTCCATCAGGCCGTACTCGAACCAGGGGATCACCTCCAGGCCGCGGCGCTGGGCGGCCTTGGTCATCCGGCAGATCGGATCCAGGTTGGGGTTGGCCTTTTCCAGCGCCGGTTCCATCGGCGCCCAGCGGCTGCGGTGGAAGGTGGTGCCGCGGCTCCACACGTTGGGGTAGAGGGTGGTGAAGCCCGCCCCGGCCAGCTCGGCCACAGCCCGGTCGATGCGGGCGCCGTCGTAGTAGAGAGGGCTGGGGCTGTTGGTGAGCCACACGCCGATGCGGCGCGCCGGCTGGGCTGGGGCTGCGGACGGCAGAGCGGACATCAGCAGCGCCGCCAGCAGACCGGTCACGCTCGCCGGCAGCAGGGCCTTGAGCCGGGCGCCGCGACGCAGCGGCAGGGGGGTTGTCATGGGCAGTGGATCGCGCAGCGGTACTGGGCTTAACGAAACATCGAGCTCACCGAGCTCTCTTCATGGATGCGCCAGATGGCCTCGCCCAGCATGTTCGCCACCGACAGCACCCGCAGCTGGGGGAACCGCCGTTCCTCGGCCAGGGGGATTGAATTGGTGACCACCACCTCTTCGAACAGTCCGGGTTCGGAGAGTCGCTCCACCGCCGGTGGCGAGAACACCGCGTGGGTGGCGCAACAGAGCACCCGGGCGGCGCCGCGGCGTTGCAGCAGCTTGGCACCCTGGGAGATGGTGCCGCCGGTGTCGATCATGTCGTCGATCAACACAGCGGTTTTGCCGGTGACATCGCCGATCACCGTGAGGCTTTCGGCCACGTTATGACCGGCACGCCGCTTGTCGATGATCGCCAGGGGAGCGTCGTGCATCTGCTTGGCAAAGGCCCGGGCCCGGGCCACACCTCCCACGTCCGGGGACACCACGACCACCTCCCCCAGGTCACGGGTGCTGAGGTAATCCACCAGCACGGGAGAGCCATAGATGTGGTCGCAGGGAATGTCGAAGTAGCCCTGGATCTGGGAGGAGTGAAGGTCCATGGCCAGCACCCGGTCCACGCCGCTCTTGGTGAGCAGGTTGGCCACCAGTTTGGCGGTGATCGACTCCCGGCCCGCGGTCTTGCGGTCGGCGCGGGCATAGCCGTAGTAAGGGATCACGGCGGTCACCTGGCGGGCCGAGGCCCGCTTGCAGGCGTCCACCATGATCAGCAGCTCCATCAGGTGGTCGTTCACCGGAGCGCAGGTGGGCTGGATCAGGAACACATCGCAGCCGCGGATCGATTCCTGGATCTGGATGTAGGTCTCGCCGTCGGCGAAGCGCTTGATCACCCGCGGGCCATCCGGCACCCCCAGGTAGGCACCGATCTCCCGGGCCAGTTCCTGGTTGGAGGTGCCGCTGAACAGGCGCAACCGGCGGGTGTCATGGCCGGATCCAGCCGCGTGGTCCGCTGATTGGCCTGCCTGAGCCAGCCGATCGGCGGTGAGGAAACTGGTCACGGCGGGCGCGGGCGCGTCGGCGGACACCGATGGTAGAAGCGTGTCGGCCTTGCGAGTGCAAACAACCATGACGTTTTCCGCCGGCGCCCGGCCGCCCCTGGGGGCCACCCTCCCTCCGGTGCTGGTGTTGCTGGCGGCTGGCCCGGATGCGGCGGTGGTCGAGCTGCAGCTCCAGGCTGGCCCAGCCCTGGCCACCGCCCTGGGGCTGCCGCTGCTGGAGCCCCTCGAGCCCGTCGCCCCCGATGCCGCCCTGGCCACCCTGGCCGCCCAGGGCTTGGCTCGGGGGGCTCTGGTGCCCCTGCCCCGGGATCCCGGTCTGCCCCTTCAGGATGGTCGCCACTGGGCCTCCGCCTTGGGCGCCTGGCGCCAGCCGGCGCTGCTGGTGCTGGCCCCCCACCAGCTGCAGACGGGCCTGCCGGCGGCCCTGACCGCCCTGCTCGACCAATGGCGGGTGCCTTGCCTGGGCCTGGTGCAGTGGGGCGGGCCCTGGGAGCCCCAGCAGCGCCGGCTGGAGGGCCTGCCCTGGCTGGGGGTGCTGGGCCCCGGTCCCGAGGCCGAGGGAGAGGAGGCCTTCACCCTGAGGCGTGCCTGCGCCGCTCGCTGGTCGCTTCTGCAGCGCCAATGGGTGGCCTAGGACGGCTGGGCAGGCGGCTTCGGCTCGATCCAGAAGGGATCGGGCAGGGTGCGCACCCGCTCGCGCAGCGGGCTGGCTGCCGCGGCGCCCTCCGGGCCGCGGGGGGGATCGAGGGGCAGGGTGGTGAACTGCATCGACGTGTCCGGCTGCAGCGCCGTGACCAGCAGGCTGAGGGTTTCGTTGCGGCTGAGGTTGGTCTGCACCTCGTCCTGCAGGGCAGCCACCAGGTTCGGCAGGGACAGCTGGGCCTGCCGAACCCCCAGTTCGCGGTGCAGGCTGCGGGCCACCTCCTGCAGGTTGGCCAGGCGGCTCTCCTCCGGCTTCTTCGGATCGCGCCAGCGGGCCAGATGTTCGATCTGGGTGGGATTGAGCCGCTGCAGGCCGCTCTGCAGGTCGATCTTGAGGTTCTGGCTGGTGTCGGCGTGGCGCATCGTGCGGCTGGGGTTGGCCTCCACTCCGCCGAGACGGCCCGCCAGCAGGCGCAGGCCGTTGCGGCTGATCACCAGGTAGCGGTCCGGCTTGCCGCTGGGCAAGTCGGCGAGTTCGCGCACGGCGTCGGCGGTGAGGGCCGGCCCACCGGTGCGGTAGAGGCTGCCGAGCGACCGCGGTTTCGACTCGCCGGGCAGCTGCACGGCCAGGTTGGCCGGGATCTGCAGCACCTGCACCGGGCCGCCCGGATTGAGGCGGAGCAGCAGCAGGGCGTCGGCGTTGGCAGCACCGGCCGGGGCGGCCTGGTTGGCGTCGCCACTGAGCTTGTCGCTGTCCAGGCCGATCACCAGCACCGTCACCGCCCGGTTGGCGGGCTTGGCCAGGGCATTGAGGTTGGACGCATCGCCCGCCCGTTGGGGGGTGTCCAGGGGCCAGACCAGGTCGATGGCGGTGGCGGTGGCGATGGCGGCGGCGCCGGCCAGGCCGCAGCTGAGCCATTGCCGGCCACTGATGCGGGGCAGCCTGCGGGGCGTGGGGTTGGGGCCTGGGGCGGGCGGTCTGCGGGCGCGGGGCGGCATCGCGGCGTGGTCGGGTCCCTGGGCACCCGTACTTCAAACAGCCCCACTCTGACCCACACCCTTCGCCACGACCCTGTTGGGGCAAGCAGCCGATAGGTTGTTCCCAGCGATCGGCCCGCCCTTGCCGGCTCCCCATGAGAAGGCCCGGCCCCTGGCCAAGGGCAGCGTCTACCCCGCCAAGGACCTCTGCAGCCAATGCGGCCTGTGTGACAGCCGCTGGGTGGCCTATGTGAAGACGAGTTGCGCCTTCCTGGAGCAGCGCTTCGAGGCCATGGAGCAGCAGGTCCATGGCCGCAGCCGCGACCTCGACAACGACGACGAGCTCTATTTCGGCGTGCAGCAGCGCATGCTCACCGCCCGCCTGCATCGGCCGATCGAAGGCGCCCAGTGGACGGGGATCGTGAGCCGGATCGGGGTGCGCGCCCTCGAGACCGGCCTGGTGGATGCGGTGCTGTGCGTGGGCCAGAGCGACACCGACCGCTTCACCCCGGTGCCCCGGCTGGCTCGCACGCCTGAGGAGGTGCTCAGCGCCCGGGTGAACAAGCCCACCCTCTCCCCCAACCTGGAGGTGCTGGAGCAGCTGCCGGGCAGCGGCATCCGTAGGCTGCTGGCGATCGGCGTGGGCTGCCAGATCCAGGCCCTGCGAGCGGTGCAGGCCACCCTGCCGCTGGATGCGCTCTATGTGCTGGGGCTTCCCTGCGTCGATAACGTGAGCCGGGCCGGCCTGCAGACCTTTCTGGAGAGCACCGTGAGTTCACCGGACACGGTGGTGCACTACGAGTTCATGCAGGACTTCCGCATCCACTTCCGCCACAGCGACGGCCGCACCGAAACCGTGCCGTTCTTCGGGCTGGACACGCCGAAGCTCAAGGATGTGTTCGCCCCCAGCTGCCTCAGCTGCTTCGATTACACCAACGCCGGCGCCGATCTGGTGGTGGGCTACATGGGGGCGCGCTTCGGCCACCAGTGGCTCACGGTGCGCAACCCGAAGGGCCAGGTGCTGCTGGACCTGGTGGAGAGTGAACTGGAGGTGGCGCCGGTGAGCTCGAGCGGCGACCGCCGGGCGGCGGTGCAGCAGGGCATCGAGGCCTACGACAAGGCGGTGAAACTGCCCCTCTGGCTGGCCAACCTGATCGGTGTGGTCGTGCAGCGGCTCGGCCCGAAGGGCCTGGAGTACGGCCGCTTCTCGATCGACTCCCACTTCACCCGCAACGCCCTCTGGCTGCGGCGCAACCACCCTGGCAAGGCGGCCGCCCACATCCCAGCCTTTGCCCAGCGGATCATCAGCCGTTACCGGCTGCCGGCCCCGTGAGCGGTTCCCCTCGCCGGGCAGGCGTGCTGCTCCACCCCACCGCCCTGCCCGGCCCGGGCGGCTGCGGCAGCTTCGGCCAGGCCGCCGCCGAATGGCTCACCCTGCTGGGCCGCCATGGCATCGGTGTCTGGCAGTTGCTGCCCCTGGCGCCCCCTGACGGCACCGGCTCCCCCTACAGCTCCCCCAGCGGCTCGGCGCTCAACCCCTGGCTGCTGGATGCCGAGCGGCTGGTGCAGCGGGGCTTCCTCAGCGCCGCCGCCGCCGCCGCTCTGCCGGGGCAGGATGGCGGCAGGCTGGATCCCGCCGTCCAGCAGCGCCGCAGCCAGGCCCTGGGTGAGGCCCTGCGGCTGGCCTGGCCCGACCAGGACCACAGCCGGGAGCGCGCCTTCCGATCCTGGTGCCGCCGCCAGTCGTTCTGGCTGCGCGACCACTGCCGGTTCATGGTGTTGCGGCGCCTCCATGACGGCCAGCCCTGGTGGCAGTGGCCCGAGCCCCTGGCCCGTCGCCAGCGCCGTGCCCTGGCCCAGTTCGATCGCCAGCAGGCGCCGCTGCTGCTGGAGGAGCAGCTGCTGCAGTGGCACCTGCAGAGCCAATGGCAGGCCCTGCGCCGCCAGGCCCAGGGCCTGGGCATCGGTCTGTTCGGCGACCTGCCCTTCTATGTGGCCCACGACAGCGCTGACGTGTGGAGCCATCCGGGCCTGTTCTCCCTGGCCAGCGGCGGCGAGTTGGAGGCCCAGAGCGGGGTTCCGCCCGACTATTTCTCCGCCACCGGCCAGCTCTGGGGCACCCCGGTGTATCGCTGGGCTCGCCACGGCCTGAGTGGCTTCTCCTGGTGGCTCGGTCGGCTCAGCCGCCAGCTGCAGCTGTTCGACCTGCTGCGCCTCGACCACTTCCGCGCCCTGGAGGCCTACTGGCGGGTGCCCGGTGGGGACAGTACGGCCGAGAACGGCAGCTGGCGACGCTCCCCCGGGGGCGCCCTGCTCACCCTGCTGTGGCTGCACCAGGCCCTGCGGGGTCGGCTGCAGCAGGGTCGTCTGCCGCTGGTGGCGGAGGACCTCGGAGTGATCACCCCGGCGGTGGAGCAGCTGCGCGATCGCTTTGCTTTGCCGGGGATGAAGATCCTGCAGTTCGCCTTCGACGGCAACGAGGGCAACCCCTATCTGCCGGCGAACATTCAGGGTTCCCGCTGGGTGGTGTACACCGGCACCCACGACAACGCCACGGCGATCGGCTGGTGGCGGGATCTCGACCACGACAGCCGCCAGCGGCTGGAACGGCAGCTGGATGCTCCGGTGACGGCGCCCGGCTGGCAGTTGCTGGAGCTGGCCCTGGCCAGCCCGGCCGAGCTGGCGGTGGTGCCGTTGCAGGATCTGCTGGAGCTGGGCGACGAGGCGCGCTTCAACACCCCGGGCACCCTGGGTGCCAACTGGACCTGGCGGCTGGAGGGCGCCATGGCAGACGTGAGCGGTCCGCTGCAGGGCTACGGAGAACTGGCCCGGCGCCACAGCCGCAGCGCCTGACCCTGGCGGGCGAGCTCCAGCGCCCCCAGCTCCGGGTAGAGCTCCAGCAGCAACTCGGCGCCCCGGTCCTGCTGGAGCTGGTCGGCCGGACCGGAAGCGACGGGCAGGGGGAGGGGGGCCACGGCCCGCCAGCCGTTGCTGGCCAGCCGCTGCTGCTGCAGGTTGAGCGCGTAGATCAGGCCCAGGGTGAGCGCCCCGTAGAGGAGGGTGCCCTGCCAGGTGGTGAACACATCGATCGAGCCGGGGGTGAAGCGGCGCAGCAGGTTGCCCTGTCGCAGCCGCTGGCTTGGCAGCGGCCCCTGGGGCAGCAGCTTCTGGAGACTGTCCGGCTCCAGCTCCAGGTGGCGCTCGATCAGCGGCAGCATGGTGCGCAGATAGGCCGGCTCGGGCAGCCGATCCCGCCAGCCCCGCTCCAGGGCCTCCAGCACGGGCGTGCTGATGCGGGTTTCGAGGGCCAGCTGGCGCAGGCCCAGCCCGCGATTCTCCCGGGCCTGGCGCAGCACCTGGCCGGCCAGCAGCAGTGGATCGGCCGCCGGCTCCCCGCTGGGCAGGGGGGTTGCCTGCCGTTGGCCCCGTCGCCAGAGGCGACTCAGGCGTGTGCGCAATGGCGTGGCGGAACGGCTCAGGGGGCGGTGGCCAGATCGTTCCATTCTTGGCGCTCCAGGTGCCGCCAGTGCCCTTCCGCCAGATCCTCCAGGGCCAGTGATCCGATCGCCACGCGCTGCAGGTCGAGCACGGGGTGGCCCAGCAGGGCCGCGGTGCGACGGATCTGGCGGTTGCGGCCCTCCCCCATCTCCAGCTCCAGCAGGCTGCGGTCGCGCCGGCGGCGCAGCAGGTTCACCCTGACCGGCTGGCTGGGTCCCTCCTCCAGGGGCACCCCCGCAGCCCAGCGGCGCAGTTGTTCGTCGCCGGGCTGGCCCGCCACCCACACCCGGTAGGTCTTGCGGTGGCCGTAGCGGGGGTGGGTGAGCTGCAGGGTGAGGCCCCCCTGGTTGGTGAGCAGCAGGGCGCCGCGGCTGTCGCTATCCAGGCGGCCCACCGGGTGGATGCCCTGCCCCTGGCGCAGCACCGGTGGCAGCAGGTCGAGCACCGTGGTGCGCCCCTGGGGGTCGTGGCAGCTGCACACCACGCCGGCCGGTTTGTTGAGCAGCAGTAACAGCGGTGCCGCGGCGGCTTGCAGGGGGCGGCCATCCACCGCGATGGCGTCGAAGCTGGGGTCGGCGCGATCGCCCAGCTGGGCCGGAGCGCCGTTCACCCGCACCCGGCCCTGGCGGAGCAGATCCTCAGCCCGGCGGCGGGAGCAGAGGCCGGCGGCGGCGATCAGTTTCTGCAGCCGTTCAGCAGCCATCGGCCCATCCTGGCCAGGGGGAGGGACCGGAAAAGGATGATAGGTTTACGAAACAGGAACGTTTCGTAACCGCCCGTCATGCCCGCCTTGCCTGTTGCAGCCTCGGACGGCTCCCATCTCGGCGGCGGGGATCTGGTGCGCAGCTACCTGCGGGATATCGGCCGGGTGCCGTTGCTGACGCACGAGCAGGAGATCACGCTGGGTCGCCAGGTGCAGGAGCTGGTGGCGCTGGAGGAGCTGGAGCAGGAGCTGACGATGCGTGCCGGGGGCACGGTGCCGAGCCAGGAGGAGGTGGCGGCGAAGGC